>CAVVBH010000001.1:0-17664 GCA_963746365.1 Ilumatobacteraceae bacterium
GGGGCTGCCTCTGGGGGGAGGCGGCCCCGTCTCGTGTTCTGACTCGGCGGGTGTCTAGTCGATGGAGCTCGCGGCGTCGGCGAGCCAGTCCTCGAACTCCGGACGGATGGCCAATCGCTCGCAGCTTCCGAGTCTGTCGTTGGCGTACGTCACGAAGTCGGTGTCGAGCGAGCTGATGGCCTGCTGCACCACGGCCCACATCCCCTCACGGAACTCGCTCATCATCTTCATCAGTTGCAACCGTGCCCACGATGACTTGGTCACTTGGCCGAAGTACAGCGTGAGCAGGCGTTCCTCAGCCTCGTGACTGAGTTCGCTGTTGACGCTGAGGTTGCCGAGGTCGAAGAAGACGTCGTTCATCCCGGCGTACTCGAAATCGAGCAGCCACACCCTGTCGGCGGCGAACAGGACGTTGCCCGGCAGCAGATCGTTGTGGCAGGGAACGGTCGGCATCGGCGACTTGGCGAATGCGTTCTCGATCCGCCGGCTCTGCTGGTGCAGACGCTCGTACGCGGGCGGAGCCATCACCCCATGGGCAGACGCATCGCGTGCGTGCCACTCCACGACTCGATGGATGGGGAAGGCACCGCCCAGCGGACCGCTGTCGTGGAATCGATGGATCAGGTCGACCACGTCGTCGAGCCGCTCGGCAAATGGCGTCGGCTCGAGATGATGACCCTCGACCAGTTCGGTCACCAACGTGCCGACCGACTCCAACATGCCGAGCACCGCGGGACCGATCCCAAGTTCCGCTGCGCGGCGCGCGGCCTCGGCCTCGTAGGCGCGGTCGATGCCGAGGAGGGCAGTGCGCTCACCGGGAATCCTCACGACGTATTCGCCGTGATCCGTCGAGACGACGAAGTTCCTGTTGGTGATCCCGCCGCTGAGTGGCCGGATCTCGATGGCCTCGTCGGGGAACAGACTGCTGTCGCGTACGAGCCGCTCCACCCCTGCCCTCTCGTTCACAACCACCGGTGTATCACGTCGTAACCTCGCCGCGTGGCGTCTGAATGTGTGCTGGCCATCGATCTGGGCACCGGTGGACCCAAGGTTGCGCTCGTCTCCGCCGACGGTGCGACGGTGGCGTGGGCGAGCCGGCCGGTGGCGACGCGGTTCATTGCCGGGGGCGGTGCAGAGCAGGATCCGCACGAAATGTGGACGGCAATCGCGGGCGCGACGCGCGAGACGTTGGGCGCTGCACGACCGGCTCCGCCGATCGTCGCCGTTGCCGTCACGAGCCAGTACATGAGCGTGATCCCGGTCGCGGCCGACGGCATGCCGACAGGCCCGTGTGTGCTGTGGATGGACACTCGCGGCGCCGACCACAACCTCTCGCTGTTGAACGACGAGTCCTTCGCGTTGTTCGTCGACCGGCACGGCCTGATCCCACTGCCGAGCGGCAACGACAACGTCGCCCACATTCATGTCCTGCAGACGTTCCACCCCGAGGCCTACGCGGCTGCGGCCGCCTTTGTCGAGGCAATGGACTATGTCAACGCCCGATTGACGGGAGTCGTCGCTGCAACGCAATCGACGATGTACGGCCAGATGGTGTGCGACAACCGCACCTGGGGAGTGACGGAGTACGACGCCGACCTGGTCGCATCGACTCGCCTCGATCCCGACAAGTTGCCGCCGCTTCAGCCGATGAACGGAATCGTCGGTTCAGTGACCGCCGTTGCCGCTGCCGACCTGGGCATCACCGAAGGAATCCCTGTGACGACTGGGACGATCGATTCGATCACATCGGCAATCGGCACCGGTGCTCTTGCTCAGCGCGACGCGTCGATCATCATCGGAACCACGTCGGTGCTGGTGACGCATATCGACCAACTTCGCGGTGATCTCGGCGCTGGGATCCTCACCGTACCGAGCCCACTGGTGGGCAAGTACTACGTGATGGCCGAGAACGGTGTCGGCGGACGAGGGCTGGAGTGGGCAATGCGGTTGTTCGGCTACGGCAACGACTTTGCCGCCGCCACTGCCGATGCCGACGTGATCGAGTCTGGTGCAGAAGGCGTGCAGTTCCTCCCGTGGTTGCTCGGGTCGATCGCGCCGCAACCGAGCGACGACGTCCGCGGTGCTTTCGTGGGCCTGTCGTTGCCTCACGACCGGCGGCACATGGTGCGCGCGGTGATGGAGGGAGTCGCCCTCAACCTCGCGTGGCTGCGCCCGGCGGTCGAGTCGTTCGTGGGCAACGAGTTCGCTTCGCTGCGGTTCGGTGGAGGTGGTGCGGAGAGCGACCTGTGGGCGCAGATGCTGGCCGACGCGCTCGATCGTCCGATCCATCAGTTGAAGGAACCGCGGGCCACCAACGCGCGAGGCGCCGCCTTTCTCGCATTTGCGACGCTCGGGATGCTGTCGATCGCCGACGTGCCTTCGTTGTTGCACACGCGTGCCGTACGCGAACCGGATCCGACCAACCGAAGTGGGATGGACGCGGCGTTGCGACGCCTGGTCGCGCTCCACCCGACATTGGCGAACTTGAGCAACTCGTGAAGTCTCGCGGCGTCAGTCGATCGAGCCGGGCGGGGAGACCCATAAGGTTCGTTGACCCGTGACCGACGAGATCAATTCGAAGTCGGCGTCGAAGTGCAACACCGTGAGGTCGGCCAACTCCGCCTGAGCGGCGATGACCAGATCAGGAACGGGACGACCCGTCAACCCGGCCTTCGCGAGCTGGCGTTGCGTGCGATCTGCAATGTCGAACGCCGCGTCGACCACTGGGAGTCGGTCGAACCCTTCGAGGATGGTCGTGAGCTTGCGGTAGTCGGCCTCGTTCGATGCCGAATGGCGAAGCTCGAGCCCCGACACCGGCGAGTAGAAGAGCTGACCGAGCCCCAGCAACGTGTTGGCGATCCTCGCGTGACGCAGTCGGGTGAGTACCGACGTGTCAACGAGATACACGATCTTCTGCCCGATTCCAGGCCTCAGCACGATCGAGAGCGATTGGACCGAATTGATCGGCGGCGTCGAGCGCAGCGCGAAGTCGTCGGTGCCGCTCGTTCGATGCGATCACTTCTTCGATGCTCAGCCGGATGAACTGCGAAACGGTGATGTTGCGCTCCTCTGCCAGTGCGACGATCCGGGCATCCATGTCGGAGTCGACCCGAATCGTGCGTACGACAGAAAGCTCACTCATGTATGCGAACTATACCTTTGTGTATGACAACATCGCGAGAGTTTCGAGATGAGCACGCTTTTGTGAGGCGATTCACGCCGCGTAGTAGCGTCGAATGCGATGTCGGACTTCTTGCGCGACTACCTCACGGTCGTCTGGTTCGGGGCGATCGCCCTGCTGTTGGCCGGATTGTTGCTGGGCATCTCGGCACTGGTGCGGCCCAACAAGCCGTCGGTCGAAAAGCTCACGGCCTACGAGAGTGGTGTGGATCCGGTGGGCGACGGCTGGTCGCAGAGCCAGGTCCGGTACTACATCTTTGCCCTGCTCTTCGTGGTCTTCGACGTCGAGGCAGTATTCATCTTCCCGTGGGCCACGCAGCTCGAGCGCTATGCGGGATTCGGCCTCGTCGAGATGGGAGTCTTCGTCTTCGTCCTGCTCCTCGGCCTCGTGTATGCGTGGCGCAAGGGCGTGCTGCGTTGGGTGTGACCGCATGGGATTCGTAGACAAAGGGCGCATGCCCAAACCACTGACGTCGCTGTTCAACCTCGGGCGTTCCTACAGCCTGTGGGTCTACCAGTGGGGCCTGGCCTGTTGCGCGATCGAGATGGGTGCCGCGTTCGGGTCCCCGCGATACGACGTGATGCGACTGGGTGTCATCCCGCTGCCCGCCAGCCCACGCCAGGCCGATCTCGTCGTGGTGTCGGGGACCGTCACCGACAAGATGGCCCCGGCCGTGAAGCGGCTCTACGAACAGATGCCTGAACCCAAGTACGTCATCTCGATGGGCTCGTGCGCCAACTGCGGTGGTCCCTACTGGGACAGCTATTCGGTCACGAAGGGCGTCGACCAGATCATCCCCGTCGACGTGTACGTTCCAGGGTGCCCGCCGCGGCCCGAGGCCTTGCTCGAAGGCATCGTCTTGTTGCAGCAGCGGATCAAGAACGAAGACATGGGCGCTCGCTGGCGCGGCGAAGGTACCAAGCCGATGGTCAAAGACGTGTCGATCCGCGAGCCGATCGTGGTTGGTGGTGGTCGCATTGAGTGACGCCGGAACGACCGAGACCGAAACTCCCGCGTTGCCGGGCGACGGGCTGCGTGAAGGCATCGTCCAGCGCCTGCGCGATGTGTTGGGCGATGGCGTCGTCGACAGCCTGGTGAAGCCGGGCGACGATGTCTGGGTGCGTGTGAAGACCGACTCCTGGCGGGCAGCCGGGATGGCGTTGCGCGATGTCATCGGATGCGACTACTTCTGTTTCCTGTCAGCCATCGACTGGATGCCGAGCCCGTACGGTCGTGGCGAAGACGATCCCACGCAACCGCCGCCGGAGCGCGACGACACCATCCGCCAGGGCTACGCCGGCGGGGAAACCCGGATGCAGATCTTCGCCAGGGTCACCAACCTGAAGGAACACTTCGGCGTCACCATCAAGGCCGACATACCCGACGATGATCTCGTGGTCGACAGCTGGATCACGGTGTACGCCGGCGCCAACTGGCACGAGCGCGAAGCGCACGAGATGTTCGGCATCGGTTTCGCCGGGCACAACGATCTGCGCAACATCTACCTTCCGATGGAGTTCGAAGGCCATCCGCTCCGCAAGGACTTTCCGCTGCTGGCGCGCATCGTCAAGCCGTGGCCCGGCATCGTCGATGTCGAGCAGATGCCGGGCGACGACGACGAACCTGAAGCGACTGAGGGCGAGGCAGAGACGTGACCGATCTCGCCGATCGCCAGAAGCTCAGCTACATCGCCGCGCAAGCTGCCGATCGCGCGTCTCAACGTCGAGCTCGAGACCGAGGGCATGACCCTCAACATCGGGCCACAACATCCCGGCAACACACGGCACGCTGCGCATCATCGTGCGCCTCGACGGCGAGCAGGTCGTGTGGGCGGAGCCCAGCGCCGGCTACATGCACCGCGGCTACGAGAAGCTCACCGAGGTCCGCACGTTCCCGCAGGTGACGACGCTCATCAACCGCATCGACTGGTTGGGCAGCTTCGCCAACGAGGTGCCATTCATCCTCGCGGCCGAGAAGTTGATGCAGATCGAGGCACCGCCGCGCGCTCAGTGGATCCGCACGGTTCTGTTCGAGCTCAGCCGCATCGCCAACGTCGGGTTGTTCCTCGGCGATCTCGGCGTGCAGTTGGGGGCGATCACGCCGGTGTTCATGGCGTTCCGCGACCGCGAGTACGTGCTCAACCTCATCGAGGCGGCAACCGGTGGTCGATTCCATCCCAACTTCGACCGCATCGGCGGCTTGAAGGACGATCTCCCTGCCGGCTGGATCACCGAGACCAAGCAGGTGATGAAGAAGCTGCGCACGTTCTGTGACGAGATGGACGATCTGTTGTTCGGCAACGAGATCTTCCAGAGCCGTCTTCGCGGTATCGGCGTCATTCCCGGCGACGTTGCCAAGCAGTACGGGCTCAGCGGCGCCAACCTCCGCGCCAGCGGTGTCGACTGGGACCTGCGCCGCGATCAGAAGTTGCCGATGGCTTGGGACAAGGTCGACTGGAAGGTGTGGACGCACCCCGACGGCGACTGCTTCGCACGCTGCTGGGTACGACTGCAAGAGACCCGCGAGGCGACCAAGATCGTCGACCAACTGCTCGACGGCATGCCGAGCGGTCCCGTGATGGCGAAGGTGCCGCGCATCATCAAGGTGCCGGAAGGCGAGGCGTGGGTCAGCACCGAGAACCCGCTCGGCGAGATGGGCTACTACGTCGTCAGCAAGGGTGATCTCGGCCCGTTCCGCGTCAAGATCCGCTCGGCCAGCTTCAACAACATCTCGATCGTGCCGTGGGTGTTGCGTGGCGTGTACGTGCCCGACGTGATCTCGATCCTGGCATCGCTGTACTTCATCCTCGGGGACATCGACCGTTGATGATGAGCTCGATCACCTCCGCTTCGCTTCGGCTACTCGCTCTGTGCCTCCGGCTCCCTGGCGGTCGCTCGTCGGCGTCTCGACTCACGGTGGTCACATGATCATCGCCGTTGACCTGCCGTATTGGGCGCAGTCGTTGCTGCGCGTGCTCGGCGGCACCGTTGCAGTGCTGCTGCCGGCCGGAACCATCGTGTACGTCTTCCTCTTCAAGATGATGAGCTTCATGCAGAGCCGTCTCGGCCCGATGGAAGCCGGACCATACGGCTCGATGCAGCTGTTCGCCGAGGTCGGCAAGTGGCTGCAGAAGGAGGACATCCAGCCGGAGAAGGCCGACAAGCGGATCTTCAAGCTGGCTCCGCTGATCGTGTTGGTCAGCACGTTCCTGCTCGTCGCCGTCGTGCCCTTCGGGCCCGACGCATACTTCACAGACTTCGACGCCGGTGTCTTCTACATGTTGGCCGTCAGCAGCATCAGCACCCTCGGCATCCTGATCGCCGGTTGGTCAAGTGCCAACAAGTATTCGCTGCTCGGTGGCCTTCGCGCCGCCGGCCAGTTGATCGCCTACGAGCTGCCGATGGTGTTGGCGGTGCTCGGCGTCGTCATCCAGGCGGAGACCATGAACATGCAGGGGATCGTCGTGCGCCAGAACGCCGGCGAGATGTTCGGTTGGGACGGGCTCGGCAACCCGTACATCCTCACCCAGTTCGTCGGTTTCGTGATCTTCATGATCGCGGTGCAGGCAGAGCTCACGCAGACGCCCTTCGACATGCCGATTGCCGAGTCCGAGCTCGTCTCGGGCTACATGACGGAGTACAGCGGGTTCCGCTTCCTCATCTTCTTCATCGCCGAGTTCGCCACCGCCGGCGTGTTCGCGTTGATCGCCAGCGTGTTGTTCCTCGGTGGTTGGGGAGTGCCGTTCAGCTGGTTCGGCTGGACGAGCATCGATGACGTCGACAACTGGATGAACGTCGCCGGTCCATTGATCATGGTCACCAAGATGATGGTGCTGGCCTTCCTGATCATGTGGATCCGGTTCAGCTACCCGCGCTTCCGCGAGGATCAACTGCAGCGATTCGCCTGGAAGGTCCTCATCCCGGTCGCACTGCTCAACATCATGGTCACCGCGGTCTTGAAGGTGGTCTTCTGATGGCCGGCAAGCCGCAAGTTCCGGGACTGATGAAGGGCCTCGGCGTCACGTTGAAGACGCTCGCCCACACGGTGAAGCCGAAGAGCATGGGTGGCGGCGCCAACACGGTGCAGTACCCGCACGAGAAAGAGGCGCCGCCCACTCGATCTCGCGGTGTCATCGCGTTGCGCGAAGACAACTGCACATCGTGCATGTTGTGCGTACGCAGTTGCCCCGATTGGTGCATCTACATCGAGGCCCACAAGACGCTTGCTCCACCCCGCCGCGCCGGCGGCGCGCCGCGCAAGGTCAACATCGTCGACCGCTTCGACATCGACTATGCGCTGTGCATGTACTGCGGAATCTGCGTCGAGGTCTGCCCGTTCGATGCGTTGTTCTGGAGCCCGGAGTACGAGTACAGCGAACCGCGGATTGCCGATCTGCTGCACGACAAGACCAAGCTCGGCGAGTGGATGGAGACCGTGCCTGAGGCTCCCGAACTCGAAAGTGGCGCCGACAAGAAGGGCAAGAAGTGATGCTCGCTGCAACAGATCTCAACGTCGCCCAGAACATCGGGTTCGGCATCATCGCCGCGTTCATGATCGCTGCCGCCATCAATGTCGTTCGCAGCAGCAACGTCGTTCACGCCGCGCTGTCGCTCGTTGCCGTGATGGCAGGCGCAGCCGCTCTGTACCTGCTGTTGGCCGCCGAGTTCGTCGCGGTCACGCAGGTGCTCGTCTACATCGGGGCCGTGATGATCCTGTTCCTGTTCGGCGTGATGCTGACCCGCGCACGCGTCGGCCGGGAGACCGATCTCAACAACAAGAGCTGGGCGCTCGGCATCCCTGTTGCCCTGCTGATGCTCGGGATCATGGCGTACGTGTTGATCGACGGGTTCGGCGACGATCACCTCGAGCCGGCAGCTCAGGTCTCCACCGCCGAGCTCAGCGACAGCATCTTCAAGCCGTTCCTGTTGCCGTTCTGGGCCCTGTCGTTCGTCCTGCTCGCCGCCGTCATCGGCGCCATCGTTCTCGCTCGGAAGGATTAGACGTGCTGATCAACGAGTTCCTGTTGCTGGGCGCGGTGCTGTTCTGCATCGGTGTCTACGGCGTCATCGCCCGCAAGAACGCGGTGATGGTGCTGATGTCGATCGAAGTGATCCTCAACTCGGTCAACATCAACCTGTTGGCCTTCAGCCAGTTGCACGACAACCTCGACGGCAACGTGTTCGCGCTGTACATCATCGCTGTCGCTGCCGCGGAGGTCGGCGTCGGCCTGGCGATGGTGCTGCTGATCTATCGCAATCGCAAGAGCATCTCACTGGACGAACTGTCGGAAATGAAGGGCTGAGCGAATGCTCGCTGAAGAAACCGTCCATGCCGCTGGCTGGTTCCTCGAACACGCGTGGTTGATCCCGTTGATCCCCGGTGTCGCGTTCGCCGTCATCATCCTGTTCGGCAAGTTCGAGATCAATGGGAAGCGCGTCCTGCGGTGGGCCGGAGCCGAAATCGGCCTCGGCAGCATGATGGTGTCGCTGGCGTTGGCCATCGGTGCCGCCTATCAGTGGATCCACTATGTCGCGCGACGCCCACGAGGCCGAACCGGTGATCAAGGCCTGGACGTGGTGGCAGATCGGCGGGGTGAAGTTCGGGTTGGGCGAGCACATCGACGGTCTCGCCGTCATGGCCTTGCTGCTCGTCACCTTCATATCCACGCTCGTGCAGATCTACTCGCTCGAGTACGTGCGTGGCGATCGCCGATACACCCACTTCTTCGCCTCGATCACGCTGTTCAGCGCCGGCATGTTGACGATGGTGCTCGCCGAGAACATGGTGCAGCTCATCCTCGGCTGGGAGATCATGGGCTTGTGCTCGTTCCTGCTCATCGGGCACTGGTGGGAGGAAGAGTCGAATGCCCGGGCTGCGGTCAAAGCGTTCCTCACCGTGCGCGTCGGCGACATCGGCATGTTGGTCGGAACCGCGATCATGTTCGGCGCTTCCGGCACCTTCACCATCCGCGGTCTGCATGAGTGGGCCAACGACGCATCGACGAGCCACACGGTGCTGCTCGTCGCGGCGGTCGCCCTGTTCATCGCATGTATCGGCAAGAGCGGTCAGTTCCCCCTGCACACATGGCTGCCCGATGCGATGGCCGGTCCGACGCCCGTCAGCTCGTTGTTGCACTCGTCCACGATGGTTGTCGCCGGCGTCTTCCTTGTCGCCAGGCTGTATCCCGTCTTCCACGCCGGCTTCCTGATCAACGTCGCCGGCCAACACTTCAACCTCATCGCGGTGATCGGCGGCATCACCATCTTGATCGCGGCGGGGCTTGCCTTCGTGCAGAACGACATCAAGAGGGTGTTGGCGTACTCGACTGTTAGCCAGCTCGGCTACATGATGATGGGCCTGGGCGTTGGGGCCTGGGTGCCGGCCGTGTTCCACATCTTCACGCATGCGTTCTTCAAGTGCTGCCTGTTCCTGTGTGCCGGCTCGGTCTCGCACACCGCCAGCCACCACAGCTTCGACATGAAGAAAGACATGGGTGGCCTGGCCCGCAAGATGCCGATCACGTACATCACGTGGATCGCATCGACCGCTGCGTTGTGCGGGGTGCCGTTCTTCAGCGGATTCTTCTCGAAGGACGAGATCATCGACTCCGCCGGCCATTTCGGCTATGGCACCTTCATGATCATCGGCTTGATCGGTGCGTTCCTGACCACCGCGTACATGACGCGCGCCACGTACCTCACGTTCTTCGGTGAGCCGCGCGGAGCTGCCGCTCACTTCGTGCACGGCGACGCTCATCACGTCGCCGCCCACGACACCCACGACGCGCACGACGCGACACGTGCACCAGCCTGAATCCGTTCCTTCCCGCCCGCTGCCGTTCGCCCCCACCGATTCGCCGTGGCTTCTCACCGTGCCGTTGATGATCCTCGGCTTTCTCGCCGTCGTCGCCGGGTACATCAACGCCGCGCCGTTCAAGATCCACTACTTCGAACACTGGCTGGAATCCTCGATCGGGCTGCCGATCGGCGAGGGTGGGATCCCGGAGCCCGCGGAGTTCAAGTGGGTCAACGCGCTGCCGTCGATCGCGCTCGTGCTCGCAGGATTCGTCATCAGCCTGGCCATCTGCAAGCAGTTGTTCGGCAAGGCACGGTCGCCGCTGAAGGGCCTCGCTCGCGAGAACCCGGTGCTGAGGGCCGGGTACCGGTTCTTGGTCAACAAGTACTACCTCGACGACCTGTACGAGAAGGTCATCGTGCACGGCATCGCCCACCCCATCGCCAAGGCGGCGTATTGGACCAATCAGAAAGTGCTCGACGGCGTCGTCAACGCCGTCGGGATCGGCGGCCGCAGGACCGGTGACTGGATCTACAAGAACGTCGACCAGCGATTGGTCGATGGTGTCGTCAACGGCAGTGGCACGGTTGCACGGGGCACGGGTGGTGCACTGCAGCCGGTGCAGTCAGGCAAGGTCAGTCTGTATGGAGCGCTGCTGTTTGGCAGCGCGGCAGTCGGTGCGCTCGTACTCGTACTCGTCAACAGCTAGAGGTACCCATGGAAGTACTCGAAAATCAACAATGGCTGCTGAGCCTCGGCACGTTCTTGCCGCTGGCCGGCGTGCTGGTGATGCTGTTCATCCCGAAGCGGGACGAGGCCCTGGTGAAAGGCACGGCAATCGTCACGGCTGCGGCGACCCTGCTCGTCGGTGTCTACACGCTGACGAAGTTCGACTACGGGCAAGCGGCGAAGCAGCAATTCTTCACGACCAACGACTGGATCCGCCCGATCAAGGCGACCTACACCGTCGGCCTCGACGGCATCAGCCTTCCGCTGTACCTGTTGTCGATGGTCATCACGCTGCTGGTGATGGTCTACTCGTGGGACCACGTTCCTGAGCCTGGCAATACGAAGGCGTTCTTCATCCTGATGCTGGTACTGCAGACCGGCATGGCCGGCACGTTCGTCGCCCAAGACCTCATCCTGTTCTTCGTCTTCTTCGAGCTCGTGCTGCTGCCGATGTACTTCATGATCGGCGTGTGGGGTGGCGACAACCGTCAATACGCTTCGCTGAAGTTCTTCCTCTACACCATGTTCGGCTCGGCCTTGATGCTGGTGTCGTTCATCGCCCTGTTCGTCATCACGAAGAACAACAGTGCGACCCCCGAACTTGCCAGCTTCAAGTTCCAGTGGTTCCTCGAGAACGGCGGCGGCATCGCCAAGAACACGGCCATCTGGATCTTCGCCGGCATGTTCATCGGCTTCGCCGTCAAGGTGCCGATGTTCCCCTTCCACACCTGGCTGCCCGACGCCCACACCGAGGCACCCACGCAGGGTTCGGTCATCCTCGCCGCAATCCTGCTGAAACTCGGCACGTACGGCTTCGTGCGCATCGCCTTGCCGTTCCTGCCGCAGGCCGCGGTGAAATGGGCGCCTATCATCGGGGTCCTCGCGGTGGTCGGCATCATCTACGGCGCGCTCGGCTGCCTGGCCCAGACCGACATGAAACGGTTGATCGCGTTCTCGTCCGTCGCACACATGGGTTTCGTGATGCTCGGCATCTCGACGCTGACGACTCTCGGCATCAACGCCGCGATCTTCGGGATGGTCGCCCACGGCCTGATCACCGGCATGTTGTTCTTCATCGCCGGCTCGGTGAAGGAGCGCTATCACACACTGGAGATCAGCAGGCTCAGCGGCATGCTGCAGCAGGTACCGCGGCTCGGGTGGATCCTCGGCTTCTGCGCGATGGCATCGCTGGGACTGCCGGGCCTCGCCGGCTTCTGGGGTGAGTTCCCGGCCATCCTCAGTGCGTACAGCCCGGCCCCGGGACTGAGCCAACCGTTGTTCCGCACGCTGATGGTCGTCGCCGCCGTCGGCACGGTGCTCGCTGCGAGCTACCTGCTGTGGCTGTACCAGCGCACCGCGTTCGGCGAGCCGACCGAGGAGTTCAGAGGTCACGGTGGCCACGCCCACGCCGCCGGTGCTGCCGCCAACGACGAACACCACGACGACATCCACGACGTCACCATCTTCGAGTGGATCGCGTGGACCCCTTTGCTGATCGCGATCGTCGTGTTGGGTGTGTACCCGCAGTTGCTGTTCAAGGCTATGGATCCCGCAGTCGAGCAACTCACCGCGGTGTTCAGGAAGTAACGGATGCTGTCGTCGCTTCTCGCCGCTGGCGGCTTCGTGTCGCCGAAGGTCGACTATCACGCGCTCGCGCCAGAGATCGTGCTCGGCGCCGGCATCTGCCTGGTGCTGCTGGTCGACCTGTTCGTTGCGGAGAGCAAGCGCTGGATCCTGGCGACGCTGTCGGGCTTCGTGCTGCTGGGTGCGCTGCTGCCGATTGTCACCCTCGGCGTGATCGGCGACGAGGTGCGACCGATGTTCGACGACCGCTACGTGATCGACAACTTCAGCCTGGTCTTGAAGGCTCTGTTCCTGCTGACCGGTTATGTGGTCGTGCTGCTGTCGACGCACGAGATCGAAGAGGGCGGCTACTACCAGGGCGAGTACTACGTGATGCTGCTCACCAGCATCTTGGGCATGGTGATGATGACGTCGTCGCGCGACCTGGTCAGCGTGTTCGTCGCCCTCGAGTTCCTGTCGATCCCGGCGTACATGATGGCGGCGTGGCGCAAGCGTGACCGCAAGAGCAACGAGGCCGGCGTCAAGTACTTCCTGCTCGGCGTGTTCGCGAGCGCCGTGATGCTGTATGGCATGAGCCTCCTGTACGGCGCCACCGGCAGCACCAAGCTCGCGACCATCGGCGAGATCGTCACCGGCAAGGGCAAGCTCGGTGGCATCGAGGTGATGGGGGTCGTCTTCATCATCGTCGGGTTCGCGTTCAAGGTCAGTGCGGTGCCGTTCCACACCTGGGCGCCCGACACGTACGAGGGCGCCCCGACGCCCGTGACAGCGTTCCTCAGTGTCGGATCGAAGGCGGCCGGCTTCGTGGCATTGGTCTTGATGGTCTATCTCGCGTTCCCGCACGCCACTGGCGTGTACCGCCCGTTCATCTGGGTGCTGGCGGCGCTGACCATGACGGTTGGCAACGTGCTGGCGCTCCGCCAGAGCAACATCGTGCGCCTGCTCGCATACTCCAGCATCAGCCAGGGCGGGTTCATCCTGATGCCACTCGTCGTCGCCGGGTCTGCTCGGTCGGCCGAGACCTCGCTGCGGGCGATCGTCGTGTACCTCATCATCTACGCGGCCACCAACCTCGGCGCGTTTGCCGTCGTGATCGCCGTCAGTCGCAAGACCCGCAGTGGCGAGATCTCCAGCTTCGGCGGATTGTTCGGCTACGCGCCGGGGCTCGCGGTCTTGATGACGGCGTTCCTCGCCTCGCTCGCCGGAATCCCACCGCTCGGCGGCTGGTACGCCAAGTTCGGATCGTTCAACGCGGTGCTGACCGCACGCAGCGGTTGGGGCTACAGCATCGCTGTGATCGGTGCCGTCAATGCCGTCATCGCCACCGCGTACTACGTCACGATCATGCGCGAGATGTGGATGAAGCCGGCGCCCGATGGCGACGTCACGCCGGTGCGAGTCCCTGGTTCGATCAAGGCTGCGCTGGCAATCACCGGCGTCGCCACATTGGTGTTCGGCGTGCTGCCAGGCTTCACCGGCTATGGCGGCATCACCGAGCTTGCCGGTGCATTCGGCCTCTGACGAAGTCGAGGCAGCAATCGTCGCTGCCGGCGGAGCGATCCGCTTCGACGAGTTCATGCGCATCGCCCTGTACGGCGACCACGGTTTCTATACGACCGGCGGTCAGGCGGGTCGGCGCGGCGACTTCATCACATCGCCCGAAATCGGTCCCTTGTTCGGCCTCGTCGTGGCCCGATGGATCCAGGCGGAATGGATTCGTCTCGGTGAACCCGACGACTTCATCGTCGTCGAATGCGGCGCCGGGCCTGGCACTCTTGCTCGGGCGGTGCTCGCCGCCGCCCCGCAATGGCGTGGTCGATACGTGGCTGTCGAGGTCTCGGAGCAGCAGCGACAGCAACATCCGGACGGTGTGCGGTCGGTGGAGGTCATGCTGCCGGCCTTCGAGCACGGCGTGGTGATCGCCAACGAACTGCTCGACAACCTTCCGTTTCGACTCGCTGTCTTCGACGGGGGTTGGCGCGAGGTGGTCGTGTCGCTCGGGCGCAGTTCCGAGTTGGTCGAAAGCACCATTGCACCCGACCCGGAATGGTCATGGTTGCCGACCGCTCCCCCACACGGCACACGGCTGCCCGTGCAGACCACTGCGTCGTCGTGGGTATCGGCAGCGCAGGAACTGATTCGTCAAGGAACCGTCATGGCGTTCGACTACTGTGCGCGGCACAGCGCCGAGCTGGTTGGTCGCCCCTGGCGGGAGTGGCTGCGCACGTATCGCAACAACGGCCGCGGCGAGCACTACCTTCGCAACCCCGGTTCACAGGACATCACCGTGCAGGTGTGCATCGACCAGTTGCCGACACCGTCGAACATCGAATATCAGCACGACTTCCTGCGGCGATTCGGTATCGACCAACTCGTCGAGGAAGGTCGACGTGCCTGGGTCGAGGCGGCAGCGCGTCCCGACGTGAGTGCTCTCACGATGCGCAGCCGAGTCAGCGAGGCGGAGGCTCTGTCGGACCCATCGGGCCTCGGCGGCTTCACCGCGTTGTGCTGGCAACCACAGCACCGTCGGACCACGCATCGTGAGGAACTTGTCAAGAACCACACTGAGTATCGGACCATGCGCCCACGGTGAGTGGGCCGAATGGCTCATAGCCACGAATTGTGGTGATCTCTTACCCTGATATCACCACAAGCGCGGGGGTCGCCGACACTCGGTGACCGACGGAGGGAACAACATGTCATACGTCAGTCGAAACGGCGGTTCGCTGACACGGCGACGCACCCACAAGACGCCGGTTGTGGCCTTGATGGCCACGTCTCTGGTGTTGATGGCCGGATTCGTCGTGTCCGCGCCAGGCCTCATGAGCGCGAGCGCGGCCGCGCCTGCTCTCGTGGATCTGGCGCTCACCAAGAGTGACGACGGCCTCGTCAAGGTGGCCGGCGGCGACTCGTTCGACTACACCATCACGGTTCAGAACGTCGGCACCGGCAATCTGTCGGCCGATGCACCTGTCACCGTGACCGACGAGTTGCCCAACGGCCTCGTCTTTGTCGCGTTCCCGGCCAACTGCGCGCAAGCCGGCCAGACCCTGACGTGCTCGATCGACCCCGCCGACCTCGATGTCTACGGTGGTCTCGTCGAGATCACCGTCACTGTCAGGGCTCCGGACGACACAGCCAGTGACGCGTACACCAACATGGCCTACGTCGAGACCCCACAAGACCCGGCGTGCGACGAGTACGGCTGTGTACCGGTCTGCGACGGCTACAGCAACAACGTCGACTGCGAGAGCACGACCATCGAGCGCCCCCAAGCGCAGATTGTCCGTGACGCTGATCTGTCGATCGACAAGTGGGTCTCGCAGAGCACGGCTTCTGCCGGTAACCAGTTCAACTGGTTCCTCGCGGTTGCCAACCACGGTCCCGACACGGCAACCGGCGTCGTGGTCAACGACACGCTGCCGGCGCAGTTCGAGGTGGTTGGCGTGTTCCCACCGGCCGGTGTCTCGTGCACCAACACGACGAGCACGGTTCACTGCACGGCAACCAGTTTGCTGATCGACAAGACGGTCACGGTTCAGGTTCAAGTCAGGGTCGTCGCCGGCGCTGCGATCGGACCGGTTACCAACACGGGAACAGTGACGGCCGAGACGCCGGATTCAGTTCCCGGTAACAACAGCGACACCGCCTCCATCACCATCACCACCACGGCCGTGGCCAGCGAAGCGCCGGCACCGGCTGCGCAGCCCCCGGCCGTCAGTCCTCAGTTGCCTGCCACCGGCAACAGGTCCCTTGGTTGGTCGCTGAGCCTCGCCGGCCTCTTGTGCGGCGCCGGGGTTCTGTCGCTGATCATTGCTCGGCGACGCCGTTTCGCCACGGCGTAACAAGATGTCAGCGTGACGTTGCCGACCCCTCGGGACGGAGGGCTGGCAACGTCATGCTGCACAGGGTGAGTCAGAGAGCGTTTCGCTAACGTGCCCCGTGGGGGTTACGACATGAGCGACATCCACAACACCATCGACGACCTGATGCTGGAGAACCGCAAGTTCCCGCCCACGGCCGACTTCAAGCGCCACGCGCTGGTGGCAGACACGGGGTTGTACGACGACGCCGCCGAGGACTACCAGGGCTTCTGGGCACGTCAAGCCGCCGACCTCCTGACGTGGTCCACCGAATGGGACACCATCTGCGAATGGGAGCTGCCGTTCGCCAAGTGGTTCGTCGGCGGTCAGCTCAACGTCAGCTACAACTGTCTCGACCGCCATGTCGAAGCTGGACGCGGCGACAAGGTGGCGTTCCATTGGGAGGGCGAACCGGGTGATTCCCGGGTGCTCACGTACGCCGCCCTCCTCGACGAGGTGCAACGATTCGCCAACTCCTTGAAGCAGCTCGGCGTACAGCGCGGGGATCGGGTCAACATCTACCTCCCGATGATTCCCGAGGCCGCTGTGGCGATGCTGGCCTGCGCACGCATCGGAGCCGCGCACAGTGTGGTCTTCGGCGGTTTCAGCGCCCAATCGCTGTCGGATCGCATCAACGACGCCGAGGCCAAGGTGCTGATCACCGCGGACGGCGGGTATCGACGAGGCGAGGTGTTCGCCCTCAAGCCCGCTGCGGACGAGGCCATCGCGTCGGCGCCCACCATCGAGCATGTCGTGGTCGTGAGGCGTGGCGGCAACGACGTGGAGATGCAGGAGGGACGCGATCATTGGTATCACGACCTGATCTCGGCTGCCGACCCCGTGTGCCCAGCGGAGCCGATGGACAGCGAGCAGTTGCTGTTCCTTCTCTACACCAGTGGCACCACAGGGCAACCGAAGGGCATCATGCACGCCAGTGGCGGCTACCTCACGCAGGTCGCGTTCACTCACAAGTACGTGTTCGACCTGCATCCCGACACGGACGTGTACTGGTGCACCGCCGACGTCGGCTGGGTCACCGGCCACAGCTACATCGTGTACGGCCCGTTGGCAAACGGGGCAACCAGCGTCATCTACGAAGGCGTGCCCAACTTCCCCGCCAACGATCGCCTGTGGTCGATCATCGAGAAGTACAAGGTCACCAAGTTCTATACGGCGCCCACGGCAATCCGCACGTTCATGAAGTGGGGGGCAGAGGAACCGGCCAAGCACGATCTCTCGTCGCTCGAGCTGATCGGATCAGTCGGCGAACCGATCAACCCCGAAGCCTGGATGTGGTACCGCGAGAACATCGGCGGTGGAAAATGCCCGGTGGTCGACACCTGGTGGCAGACCGAGACGGGCGGGATCATGATCAGCCCGTTGCCCGGCGCGACCACCACGAAGCCCGGGTCTGCGACCTTCCCACTCCCGGGAATCGGCGCCGAGGTCGTCGACGACGAGGGCCGCGTCGTCGAACAAGGCGGTGGCTATCTCACGCTGACCCAGCCGTGG
>CAVVBH010000002.1:0-34444 GCA_963746365.1 Ilumatobacteraceae bacterium
CCCGGCATGCTGCGTGGCATCTGGGGGGATCCTCAGCGGTACTTCGACACGTATTGGAGTCGGTTCGAAGGCCGCTACTTCGCCGGCGATGGATGCAAACTCGACGAGGAGGGCTACTTCTGGCTGCTCGGGCGCGTCGACGACGTCATGAACATCAGCGGCCACCGCATCTCGACGACCGAGGTCGAGTCGGCCCTGGTGTCGCACCCAGCCGTCGCTGAAGCCGCCGTCGTCGGTGCGCTCGATGCGACGACCGGCCAGGCCATCATTGCCTATGTGACGCTGCGCGGCGGAAGCGAGGTCGACATCGAGGACCTGCGCAACCACGTCGCCACGCAGATCGGCGCCATTGCAAAGCCGAAGACGATCTACTTCACGCCCGATCTTCCGAAGACCCGCAGCGGCAAGATCATGCGCAGGCTGCTGCGCGACGTTGCGGAGGGCCGCAATCTCGGCGATACGACGACGCTGGCCGACGCATCGGTGGTCGGCGAACTGCAGCGGCGAGCCGCCGAGGCCGCCGGCGAGGACTAACCCCGGGTGTCAGCCGGTTTTCGCGTTTAAGCCCATGACACAGGGTGCCGATACACGGTAGGTGACGGACGAGGAAGTGGCGAGTCAGCCCGGTGGGGTAGCGACGCGTTCCGACGAGGACGCCGACGGCGCCGTTGCGGAGCACGTGTTCTCACCGAAGGACTTCCGCCTCAACCTGGAAACGAAGCTGCTGGTTGTCCACGACGCCGAACCGCTGCCCAATCTCGACAGCCCCGCGATTCGCAAGCTGACCTGGGAACACGTCGTATCGGACCGTCCGGAATCGTCCGCGCCGACTGAGGCCACAACGCTCCCGCTGCCGCCACCGCGTCGCATCCCTCCGCCACCACCAGTACCGACTTCTTCCTTCCAGCCCCCGCCTCCCGCGCCGGTCGCGCAGCCCGACTGATGCGGTCGCCGACGCGGACATCGTTCCCCCAGTCGTCGAAGATGAGCCGATCGCCGAGGACGATGCCGTCGTTGATGTCGATGAGCTCGATGACGACCTCGAGCAGGATGACGACGAGCTGGACTACGAGCCGGACGACGACGATGACGATCCTGACGAGGAGTTCGAGCCGGCCGCCGCAGAGGTTGTTGCAGCCCCGACACCGGTCGCCGCACAGGAGGTCAATCGTTTGGGCTCGGTTCCCGACCTGATCGACGACGACGACTCGCTGATCGAGCTGCCGCCGATCACTCCGTCCGGCTCGGTCGTTGCGCATCCGCAGAGCCACTACAGCCCTGTGCTCGCCGAAACCCTGTACATACCACCACCGCAGGTGCGCGTCACGTCGACCATTGCCGCCATGGTTGCCGACGAGAAGCCGCGGCACCGCAAAGCCGCCAGCCGGAAGCCCAAGCGCCACCTGTTGCGAACCTTCATGACGCTGGTCGTGCTGTTCGGACTCCTGGCCGGAGGCGCCTTCGCAGCAAAGAAGTACCTGCTTCAGGAACCGAAATGGACCGCGGAACTGAAGCCGCTCGCCGACGAGGTCTCCGCCGCCCGCGATTTGCAGTTCAAGCTCTCGGTCGAAGTGATCGAGCTCCCCGTCGCCGACTATGCGCAGCGCTTGGTGGCGTCAGCGATCAACTCTCCAGAGACGGATGCGCCGGTGTGGCGAGCGCTCGGGCTGGTCAACGGGGAGCTCGACCTCGATCTCGTGGGACGCCAGGCAGTCAACGACCTACCCGCGTTCTACGAGCCGGCTACCAAGACGATCCTGGTCACCGACGACCTCAAGTCCTACGAGCACCTCTATCGCTTCGCCCTGCGTCGTGCCCTGACAACCGCGCTGCTCGACCAGCAGTTCGACTGGAGCTCGCGCGTTGCCACTGCGACGCCGGCGGTGTCGCTGGCGATCCGCGCAACGATCGACGGCGACGCGTTGGCGGTGGCGAACTCACTTGCTGCCGACGACTCTGCCGATCAGCTTTCGCCCGAGTTGTTCTCGTTCGTCCAAGCGAATGCGACCGCCTTGGCGCCGTCGCAATACGCGGCGACCATCATCGGTCGCGCCGGTGTCGCCATGCGCCCGACGATCGCCGCGATGGCGGATGATCCGGTGTCGCTGTCGGCTCTGGAGCGAGCCGTGCCCAGCAGCGACGGGTTGCTCGACCCCGCACGGTCGGGGGCCATCCCCGCATCCTTGAGGGGAACCCAGGGAATGATGTTCTGGTACTACGTGCTCGCCAGCCGGATCGACGATGGCCAAGCATGGTCAGCCGCGATCCACTGGGCGAGCGACTCGATCACGACAGCGCCCGGATCCGCTCTCTGTGTCGATGCGCAAGTCGGAGCCCCCGATGCCAACGGCGCAGCGGTCCTGCTCGCGGCGTTCACGTCGTGGGCAGCTACGGCACCGGTTGAGTCGGCGACCACCGTGGTGCCGATCGAGGCCAACCAGGTGAAGATTCACGCATGCGATCCCGGTGCAGCGATCACGGCACCCCTGCCCGTGAAAGTCCCTGTGGCGTTCGGTGGCGCAGGTGTCGAGCGAGCCCTCGTGCAAGCAGCCGTCAGTGCAGCGGGCAACACGAAGGTCGACGCAACGTGCCTGGTCACGGCGGCACGCCTGCGGGCTCAGCCATTGACCTCGCCTGCGGACGATGCTCCGGTCCTCGCAGTCGACTGGAAACCGGCCTATGTCGCCGCCAACATCGATCTGGCGGCCGGCTGCGTCGGCACGCCGGGCTGAGCGGCCAGGCCGAGCACAACATCTAGTCGCGGAAGTTCTCGAACTGCAGCGGGATGCCGAGGTCGGCGCCTTTCAGCGTGGAGATGACGGCCTGCAGGTCGTCACGCTTCTTGCCGGTGACCCGCACGGTGTCGCCCTGGGTCTGGCTGCTGACGCCTTTCGGGCCCTTCTCCTTGATCATCCTGTTGATCTCGCGCGCCTTGTCGCTGAGATGCCGACCTTGATGGTCAGAACCTGACGCACCGTGTTCTGCGTGGCCTCCTCGATCTTGCCGTAGTCGAGACCCTTCAGCGACACGCCACGCTTGACCAACTTCTCCTCGATCACCGTTCGCAACGCGGTCAGCCGGTCCTCGCTGGCCGTCCGCAACGTCAAGATCAGTATCGGTCTGTTCGATCGACGAGTCGGTGTTCTTGAAGTCGAAGCGGGTCGCGATCTCGCGCTGGGCTTGGTCGATCGCGTTGCGCATTTCCTGCCGGTCGACCTCGGAGACAACATCAAAACTGGGCATGTCGTGAGACTAGTTGCGCCGCTAACCTCAGTTTCCGCAGATGGGTCGGTACCCGAGTGGCCAAAGGGAGTTGACTGTAAATCAACTGGCATAGTCCTACGGAGGTTCGAATCCTTCCCGGCCCACCCCTCTGATCGCCAGGCTCCCCACTGGGGCCTGGCGATTGCACTTTTCTCTACGACACCGTCCCATGATCCTGATCGACGCCGAACGACTCGCCGCCAGCCGGCCGAACCGACCGCTGTTCGCCGACGTCTCGGTGACCATCAGCGACGGTGACCGCCTGGGCGTCGTCGGTCTCAACGGGTCCGGCAAGACCACGCTGCTGCGCATGCTCGCCGGCGAGTTGCGGCCGGAGTCCGGCGAGGTCCGCTGGGGGCGTGGTGCCCGGGTCGGTTTGCTGCTGCAGAATCCGGTGCTGCCGGCGGGCACGGTCCGCGAAGCCGTCGGAGCGCGAGTGGCAGGGCGAGGCGATGCTCGACCGGCTGGGAATGACGCCACTGATCGATGCGCCGACCGACGAGCTGTCGGGCGGCCAGGCCAAGCGGGTCGCGCTCGCCCGTCTGCTGGTCGGGGAGCACGAGGTGCTGATCCTCGACGAGCCCACGAACCACCTCGATCTCGACGCGATCCAGTTCCTCGAGGAGTGGCTCGCCGCCTATCGCGGCGGTCTCGTGCTGGTCACCCACGATCGCCACGTGCTCGACAAGGTCACCACCAAGGTGCTCGAACTCGATCGTGGACGCGCGTACCTGCACGTCCCGACCGGCTGGCACGCCGGGTCCGGTTACGCCGCGTACCTCGCCGGTCGGGCCGAGCGCGAGGAGCGAGCCGAGGTGGCCGAACAGGTCCGCAAGAACCTCGCCAACACGCGAGCTGGCGTGGCTGCGCCGGGGTGCGCCGGCCCGAACGACGAAGCCGAAGGCCCGCATCGCCACGGCCACGGCGCTGGTCGAAGGCAAGGCCCAGGCCGCGCGCGCGCGACGGCGAGCTGGGCCTGGCGATGGGCTCCAAGCGACTCGGCACGAAGGGGATCGAGCTCACGCGACGTCGTCGTTCTCGTGGCCGGACGGCACGCCAAATGGCAGCAGGGTGCTCGACCCGTGCTCGCTGGTGCTCGAGCCGGGCGACCGCGTCGGCGTCGTCGGCCCGAACGGCGCCGGCAAGTCGACCCTGCTCGACCTCGATCGCCGGCCGTCTGGTGCCGACATCGGGCACGGTGGAGCGTGGCGCCACCGTGCAGATCGGCTACTACGACCAACTCGGCCGCGACCTCGATCTGACCCAGCGGGTGCGCGAGGCGGTCGCCGGCGACAAGGGCGAGCCGTCGCTGGCCGACGTCGACCCTGATGCGGCGGTTCTGGTTCGACGGCGACGCGCAGTTCGCGCCGATCAGCACGCTGAGCGGCGGCGAGCGCCGTCGCCTGCAGCTGCTGCTCACGCTCGTGCCGCAGCCGAACGTGCTGCTGCTCGACGAGCCGACCAACGACCTCGACCTCGACACGCTGCGGGCGCTGGAGGACTTCCTCGACGACTGGCCAGGCATCGTCGTGACCGTCAGCCACGACCGCGCCTTCCTCGACCGGGTCACCGACGAGCTCCTGGCGCTCGACGGCGACGGTGGCGTGCGCTGGATCCGAGGCGGTGTCGGCGTGCCTGGCTCCTACAACGTGCCGAAGCTGCCGCACCAACAGCGTCGGCCCCCTCGAACTTGTGTCGCTGCCAGCGTTGCCGCAGCAGGCATCGCGATCGTCGACTCGCAGCCCGTCGACCGTGCGGCGCCAACTGAGCCAAGCCGAGCGCGCCGTGGCGACAGCGGTCGCGGCCCGCGACCAGCTGGCGGCGCAGATGAGCTCGACGAACGCCCATTGGGAGCTCTCATCGCTCGGTGAGCAGCTGGCTGCCGCCCAGGCCAACGTCACCGCGGCCGAAGAGGCGTGGCTCGCCCTCGCCGCCGAAGCCGAATCCCTCGGCCTCACCCCCTAGCCCACGTTCCCTGGGCGCGATATCACGCCGTCGGTGGCAAATTTCGCGCCCGTGTGGTTGAGTGGGTGCGGTATCACGCCGTCGGTGGCAAGTTCGCGCCCGCGTGGTTCGAGTGGGTGCGGTATCACGCCGTCGGTGGCAAGTTTCGCGCCCGTGTGGTTAGCGTGCGGATCACGCCGTCGGTGGCAAGTTTCGCGCCCAGGCTCGCGATGCGGGGTCAGAGGAGGGCTTGCATGAGGGCGACGTCGAGCCACCGGTTGAACTTGCGGCCGGCCTCGCGCTCGATGCCCACGAGCTCGAAGCCGCACGACCGGTGGAGGGCGATCGAGGCCTCGCTCGTTGCCGCGATCCGGCCGAAGACGGCATGGAAGCCCGACGCCGCAGCCACGCGAGCAGCTCGGTCAGGATCAGCTTGCCGATCCCCTGGCCGTTGCGGTCGCGGCGGACGTAGACGGAGTCCTCGACGCTGGTTCGGTAGGCGGCGCGCTCCTTGTACGGCGACAGCGAGCCGAAGCCGACGACCTCGCCGATCGGCGTCGGCGGGATCGACGGCGACGATCGCCGCGAATGCGCCGTTGCGCTCGGCGAGCCAGTGCTTCTGATCCTCGAGCGTCCTCGGCACGAGGTCGAACGTGGCAACCGTGTTGGAGACCTCGTGGTTGTAGATCTGGCGGATCTGCTCGGCGTCGCCCGGCGACGCCAGTCGGAGCGTCATCGACTGCGTCCTGGCCTCGTCCACAGGCGCCGATGGTAGTGCGGAAACGCCGGGAATCCCGTGGTAGATAGCACGAGGCGCGGGCTATGCTTCTCGGCTGGCTTGCGGGTAGAACCGCGCGCACGATCGCCCTCTTAGCTCAGTAGGTAGAGCAACGCCATGGTAAGGCGTAGGTCATGGGTTCGATTCCGACAGAGGGCTCGACCAAAACGGTCAGCCTTCCTCCGGGGAGACGAAATCGGTCAGCAAAGCCCTGGCGGCGTAGCTCAGTTGGTCAGAGCATCCGGCTCATAATCGGAAGGTCATCGGTTCGAGACCGATCGCCGCTACCAACATCAATCAACATCAACATCACGAAAACAGGAGAGCGTCTCGCATGAGCAAGGCGAAGTTCGAGCGGAACAAGCCGCACGTCAATATTGGCACGATGGGTCATATCGACCATGGCAAGACGACGTTGACGGCTGCGATCTCGAAGACGCTTGGCGGGGAAGGGGTTGGCGAAGTACACGCCGTTCGATCAGATCGACAAGGCGCCGGAGGAGAAGGCGCGTGGGATCACGATCTCGATCGCTCATATCGAGTACGAGACCGCGAATCGGCACTATGCGCATGTCGACATGCCGGGTCACGCGGACTACATCAAGAACATGATCACCGGTGCGGCGCAGGTTGATGGGGCGATCTTGGTGGTGGCGGCGACGGATGGTCCGATGCCGCAGACCCGTGAGCACGTGCTGTTGGCCCGCCAGGTCGGTGTGCCGTACATCGTGGTGGCGTTGAACAAGGCCGACGCGGTCGACGACGAGGAGCTCCTCGAGCTGGTCGAGCTGGAGGTTCGCGAGCTGCTGACGGAGTACGAGTTCCCTGGTGACGACGCCCCGGTGGTGCGCGTGTCAGCGCGTTGAAGGCGTTGGAGGGTGACGAGGCGTGGCAGGCCAAGATCATGGAGTTGATGGATGCGTGTGATGCGTCGATCCCGGAGCCGGTGCGTGAGTTGGACAAGCCGTTCTTGATGCCGATCGAGGATGTGTTCACGATCACCGGTCGTGGCACGGTGGTCACCGGCAAGGTCGAGCAGGGCAGGTGCACACGGGTGACGAGATGGAGATCGTCGGGTTGCGCACGACGCAGAAGACGGTGTGCACGGGTGTGGAGATGTTCCGCAAGATCCTCGATGAGGGTCAGGCGGGTGACAACATCGGTGCGCTGTTGCGTGGCACGAAGAAGGAGGATGTGGAGCGTGGGCAGGTGTTGTGCAAGCCCGGTCGATCACGCCGCACACCAATTTCGAGGGTCAGGTGTACGTGCTGTCGGCCTCCGAGGGTGGGCGGCACAAGCCGTTCTTCAACAACTATCGGCCGCAGTTCTTCTTCCGGACGACGGATGTGACCGGGACGATCCAGTTGCCGGAGGGCACCGAGATGGTGATGCCGGGTGACAACGTGGCGATCACGGTCGAGTTGGGCAAGCCGATCGCGATGGACGAGGGTCTGCGGTTCGCGATCCGCGAGGGTGGCCGTACCGTCGGCGCCGGCCGCGTCACCAAGATCATCAAGTAAGCGATCACAAGCACGTTCGCGAGTAGCGATCAGAACAAGGGAGCCGGCCCAATGGCCAGGAACGACAAGAGGGTGAAGATCACCCTCGAGTGCACCGAGTGCAAGCGGCGCAACTACATCACGATGAAGTCGAAGGTCAACGACCGCGAGCGCTGGAGATGAAGAAGTACTGCTCCCACGACCGTCGCCACACCACGCACAAAGAGACTCGGTGACGAGTCTCGGAAAATCGAAACGGTGACTCGGTAACCCGTAGACCGCGGGTCGAACCTTGACGGGTGGCTGGTAGCGTTACCGTCGCCCTTCCGAGGGCAGTAGCTCAGTTGGTAGAGCATCGGTCTCCAAAACCGACGGTCGGGGGTTCGAGTCCCTCCTGCCCTGCCCACATCCCTACGGGAGCAACCAATGTCACTGGATGACCTGAACCGTGAGCAGAAGCGCTCGCTGAAGAAGATGGGCGCCCTGAACGACCAGGGCAGGCCGACGCGCGCCCCGCGCCGCAGGCCCGGCAGCGCAAGGAGCGCATCGACTCCGTTGCAGTACCTCCGCGAGGTGCGCGACGAGATGCGCAAGGTTGCCTGGCCGAAGTGGCCCGAGGTGCGCCGCTTCTCGCTGATCGTGCTGGTCACGGTCATCATCTACACCGCCTACGTCTTCGGCCTCGACTCGCTGTTCGGCGTGCTCTCCGGCTGGTTGTACGACAACTGATCATGAACGACGACCTACTCACCGAAACCGATCCGGAAAACACGCCTCTCGACGAGCGGGCGATCGAGGAGCCTGCCCCCGAAGGCACGGCCGACGCCGCCGCCGCAGGCGGATGCGCCCACCGAGACCGAAGCAACCGACGCCCCTGCGACCGACGCCGAGGCGACCCGACACTGACGACATCGACGACACCGTCGACGCCACGTTCGACCTCACCGAAGATGCAGAGGGCGAAGACGCTGCGGACGAGGCAGTGGTCGAACAAGAGGTCGTCGACGACCCGTGGACCCGCCCGGGTGCCTGGTACGTCGTGCACACGCAGTCGGGCTACGAGAAGAAGGTCACCGCCAACCTGCATGCCCGTATCCAGAGCATGAACATGGAAGACCGGATCTTCGAGGTCGTCATCCCGATGGAGGAAGTCGACGAGTTCAAGAACGGTCGCAAGCAGACCGTGCAGAAGAAGGTCTTCCCCGGCTACCTGCTCGTGCGTTGCCAGATGGACGACAAGAGCTGGTACTGCATCCGCAACACGCCCGGTGTCACCGGCTTCGTCGGCCAGAGCCAGCACGGCCAGAAGCCCACGCCGCTGTCGCGCCGAGAGGTGCAGACGTTCCTGGCGGCCAAGGGCGACGGCACCGGCGGATTGCCGAATCGCAAGAAGCCGAAGCTCGACTACGACGTCGGCGAGAGCGTGCGCGTGAAGGAAGGCCCGTTCGCCGACTTCGCCGGCACGATCGCCGAGATCAACGCCGATCACATGAAGCTCAAGGTCCTGGTCAACATCTTCGGTCGCGAGACCTTGGTCGAGATGGACTTCAGCCAGGTCTCCAAGCTGTAACCGCAGCAGACGTTCGAACACACCCAAGAATCACGAGAACTAAGGGAAACTCGTCATGGCAAAGAAGAAGGTCGCTGCGATCGTCAAGATCCAGATCCCCGCCGGCAAGGCCACGCCGGCCCCGCCGGTCGGTACCGCGCTCGGGCCGCACGGCGTCGGCATCATGGACTTCGTCAAGCAGTACAACGCGGCCACCGAGTCGCAGGTCGGCACGATCATCCCGGTCGAGATCACCGTCTTCGAGGACCGCACGTTCACGTTCATCCTCAAGACCCCGCCCACACCGGTGCTGCTGCGCCAGAAGGCCGGCCTCGCCAAGGGCTCGACCGACGCCGGGCAAGACCGTCGTCGGCACGGTCACCGAGGCCGACATCGAAGAAGTCGCCAAGATCAAGATGCCCGACCTCAACGCCTACGACCTCGAAGCTGCCAAGCAGCAGATCCGCGGCACCGCCCGCTCGATGGGCCTCAAGGTCTCATAGTTCCACCATCATTTCTACGAAGCACATCGCTCGACCGGGACGACCTCGCCCGGCGGCGCTAACCACCGAGGGAGACAGACAATGTCAGGCAAGAAGTACGCAGATTCGGTCAAGGAGTTCGATCGTGACCAGCTGTTCACGCCGACCGAGGCGCGTGACGCTGGTCAAGGCCAAGGCCAAGGCGAAGTTCGACGAGAGCGTCGACATCGCCATCCGGCTCGGCGTCGATCCCCGCAAGGCCGACCAGATGGTCCGCGGCACCGTCGCCCTGCCCGAAGGCACCGGCAAGAACGTCCGGGTCGCCGTGTTCGCCTCCGGCGAGGCCGCCCAGGAAGCCCGCGACGCCGGTGCCGACATCGTCGGCGCCGACGACCTGGCCGAGGAGATCGAGAAGGGCAACATGGACTTCGACCTCGCCATCGCCACGCCCGACATGATGCCGCTCGTCGGTCGTCTCGGTCGCGTGCTCGGCCCTCGTGGTCTGATGCCGAACCCGAAGACCGGAACCGTCACGCAAGACGTCGGCCGCGCCGTCGCCGAGTTCAAGGGTGGCAAGGTCGAGTACCGCACCGACCGCTACGGCAACGTGCACGTCACCATCGGCAAG
Source organism: Ilumatobacteraceae bacterium (assembly GCA_963746365.1). Lineage (GTDB taxonomy): Bacteria > Actinomycetota > Acidimicrobiia > Acidimicrobiales > Ilumatobacteraceae > JAENVT01. Next base: position 10,145 of record CAVVBH010000002.1, read on the forward strand.
GCCAGCTTCGAGCCCGCCGCGCTGGAGCGCAACTTCCGTGCCGTGCTCGACGAGCTGCAGCGTGCCAAGCCGGCGTCGGCCAAGGGTCGCTACCTCCGCAAGATCTCGGTGTCGTCGACCATGGGCCCCGGCATCAAGGTCGACACCGCCCGCCTGCGACCCGAGGTCGGCCACCCCGACCACCGCCGCTACGGTCGCGCATCGAGCGAAGTGCGTACTTTCGGCAGGATATCCTGCTGTGAAATACGCACTTCGTCGAATGGGCCGGTAGCGTTTCCGCACAACCAAAGCAATCGCTCGCCAAAGACAGCTGGTCCTTCGGGACAATGGGTTCGCCCACCAGCCGAGGTGAACACGTGATCGAGTGCATGGCACCAGTGCCTTCGCTCCTCGCGGTGTTCGCTGCAAAGCGAGCACCCGAGTAGAAGCGAGAGGAGGTGTACATGACAACTGAGAACCCCCGTGCCGAGAAAGTCGCCGTGGTCGACGAGGTCTCCGCCAAGCTGACCGCAGCCGACGCGGCGATCATCACCGAGTACCGCGGCATGAGCGTCGGCCAACTCGCAACACTGCGTCGTCAACTGCGCAAGAGCGGTGGCGAGTACAAGGTGTACAAGAACACGTTGGCTCGCTTCGGCGCCGAGAAGGCAGGCATCGACGGCCTCGCCGAACTGCTCATCGGACCCAGCGCCATCACGTTCGTCAGCGGCGACGCTGCCGGCGTCGCCAAGGCGCTGAAGGATGCGGCAAGGACCAACCCGTTCCTGATCATCAAGGGTGGGGCGATGGGCGGCAAGTCGATGTCCGACGAAGGACATCGAAGCGCTCGCCGATCTGCCGAGCCGCGACGTGCTGCTGGCAATGCTCGCCGGCGCCTTCCAGGCCCCGCTCGTCAAGACCGCAGGTCTGTTGCAGGCCCTGCCGCGCAACTTCGCCTACGGCCTCAAGGCCCTCATCGATCAAAAGGAAGCGCAGCCGCCTAGGCAGCGCTTCGTCACCACACCAATTCGTACACGACAACAATTCGTAAGGAGAGAACACCATGGCAACAATCAGCAAGGACGAGGTCCTCGACGCCATTTCCGGCATGACCGTCATCGAGCTCAAGGAACTGCTCGACGCGTTCGAAGAGAAGTTCGGCGTCACCGCCGCCGCCCCGGTGGCCGTAGCTGCCGCCGGTGGCGGCGCAGCCGCCGCTGCCCCGGCCGAGGAGGAGAAGGACGAGTTCGACGTCATCCTCACCGAGGCCGGCGCCCAGAAGATCCAGGTCATCAAGGTCGTGCGCGAGCTGACCAGCCTCGGTCTGAAGGAAGCCAAGGACCTGGTCGACGCGGCGCCGAAGCCGGTGCTCGAGAAGGCCACCAAGGAAGCCGCAGAGGCAGCCAAGACCAAGCTCGCCGAAGCCGGCGCCATCGGTCGAAGTCAAGTAACACCCCGAACGTAGCGATCAACGGCCCGGGCTCGTCCCGGGCCGTTCCGCGTCCCGACCGAGACCGAGTGGAGTGTTTCGAGGCACCCAGGTGGGCGTGAGACACTCCACACGGATCGTGCGCCGTTACGATCGGGCGCCGTGACGCCGAGACGGGTCGACCCGGCCGCAGAGCCGGCGACTCTCGACGCGATGGATGCCGTGATGCAGCGGCGTACGGCATGTCGTCGTTTCGTACCAGCGTCGACCGCTTTGCCGCCGTCCAACCGATGGGTTGGCCGTGGTCGAACACGATGGCGCCGTCGTCGGAGCCGGCTGCTGCGTGGCGTATCCCGACGGCAAGTTCGGATGGATCGGCCTCGTCGCGACTGCTCCCGGCTTTCAGCGCAGGGGCATCGCTACTGCGATCACCGAACACCTCGCGCGATGTGCTTGCAGGTCACGGTTGCGCACCGGTGCTCGACGCTTCGGCCGCCGGTGGGCCGGTCTACGAGCGGATGGGCTTCGCCGACCATGGGTTGACCACGGTGATGGGCGCTCGTCGGCGGAGCCCCACGAGCCGACTTCGACGACAACGAATGCGACGCCGCTGACCGCCGACGATTTCGACGAGGTCGTGCGGTTCGACGCTCCCCGATTCGGAGCCACTCGCCGTGCCCTGCTGGCGAAGGTGATCGATCAGCACCCGGCCGGGCTCTGGTGTTGCGGCGTCGCGGCAAGGTCGCCGGGTATCTCGTCGCGCAGGAGTCCACGCTCGCGCCGGTCGTGGCCGACACCTCGGAGTCGCTCGACCAGTCTGGTCACTGCGGCGCTACGGCTCGACTGGCCGATCGCCGCCGCGGATCAACGTTCCGCCGGAGAGCGGTCACCTCGCCACGCTGCAGCGACTCGGCTTCGAGGTGCGACGCGAACTGCGCCACATGCGCAGAGGTATCGAGGTGTTGCCCGGCCGCCGCGAGAGCATCGCCGCCGAGGTCAGCCTCGGCGAGGGCTGATCGAGTTCCACAGCGCACCCAGGCGGGCGTGAAACACTCCACACCCCGCCTGTGGAGTTCCACAGCGCACCCAGGCGGGCGTGAAACACTCCACTGAGGTTTCGGTTAGCGAGCGGGTTGGATCTCGCCGGACTTGGCGACGTCGGCGTACCACAGGGCGCTGTGCTTCGGGGTGCGGTGTTGGGTCTCGATGTCGACCGCGACCAGGCCGAACTTCGGGCCGTAGCCGTGGCGCCCACTCGAAGTTGTCGAGCAGCGACCACGCGAAGTAGCCCGTCGACGGGAACGCCGTCCTCCATGGCCTGATGCACCTGCGCCGAGGTGGGCGGCGATGTACTCGAGCCGGTCGTGCGTCGATGCACCCGGCCGTCGACGACGTCGCTTGTCGGGCATCGCGGCGCCGTTCTCGGTGATGAGGTACCGGGGGAACTTGTGCGTCTCGTGCAGCCCGCGCAGCAGGTCGCCGAGCGCCGGCGGGGTGCACTTCCCATCCCATCGCCGTCGTCGCTCCGACGTCCGGTCCTGCTCGCCGAGCATGGCGCCGACCATCTGGCGCGTGTAGAAGTTGACGCCCAGCATGTCGATCGGGCCGGGCGATCAGACTCCATGTCGCCGTCGCGGACCTCGTGCCTGCGTCCCAGCCCAGTCGCTCGACCGTGTACTGCCGGATAGCCGAGGCCGCCGATCGGGTCGACGTACCACGGTTCTCGTGGTCGTTGACGATGGCCTGGCGATCGAGCGCCGCAGGCGACGAGCCGACGGTGTCGACGGGAGTGAAGTTCAGCACGATGCCGACCGTGCATCGGGCGACGCGGCGCGGATCCGTTGCATCGCCAGGCCGTGGCCGACGAGCAGGTGGTGGCTCGTGGCCAGGCGTCGGCATCGAGGGATCGTCGTCCCGGCGCATGTTCGCCGGTGAGGTAGCCGTGGTTGGCGATGACGAACGGCTCGTTGATGCGTCATCCAGTCGCCGACGCGGTCACCGAGCCGCGACGCGACCACCTCGGCGATAGTCGGCGAAGGCCTCGGCGGTTGACCTGACCGGCCACCCGCCCTGGTCCTCCAGCGCCTGCGGGAGGTCCCAGTGGTACAGGGTCGGGAAGGGCTGGATGCCGGCGGCGAGCAATGCGTCGACCAGCCGGTCGTAGAAGTCGAGCCCGCGCGAGTTGACCTGCCCCGTGCCGTTCGGCACACGCGAGGCCAGGCGACCGAGAACCGGTACGCCGTTCAAGTTGAGGCGTCGCATCAGGGCGATGTCCTCGCCGAACCGGTGGTAGTGGTCGCACGCGACGGCACCGCTCGGTGCCGTCCATGATGCGCCCCGGGATCGGTGCAGAACCGGTCCCAGATGCTCTCGCCGCGGCCGTCGTCGCCGACCGCGCCCTCGATCTGGTACGACGACGTGGCCGCACCCCAGAGGAAGTCGTTCGGGAACATCCGGCCGGCTTCTCTGGTCGAAGCGCTCTCAGCGTATGGTGCTGACAACGGTCACGGATGCGGTTCTCCCACTGGTGACGGTGCGACATCCTTGCCGCTCGGATTCTAAGCCCGGTCAAGTGATCGCCGGCCTCGCTGTGACCTGGGGTTTCGTTGCGAGATCCTTGACAGGAACGGGTTTCCGGCTTACCGTTCGCCCTCACAAAACCCGTCTGGCAGAAGTGCCAGCTGCGGTTGACTTCGTCGTGCGCCGCGGGTAGCATCAAACGTTGCCGTGCGTCTTGTCTCTTGCTATCGCTATGCCCACTTGACCTTGCGCGCCCCAGATCCGCTGTTCGCCGTCTCATCGCCTGCTGCCAAGGAGTAATTGTGGCCTCACGATCCACGTCCCGCGAGCGTTATTCGTTCGCCAACCTTTCCGAGCCGCTGGAGCTGCCCGATCTGATCGCCGTGCAGCGCGAGAGTTTCGAATGGTTCCTGAACGAGGGTCTTGCCGAGACCTTCCGCGACATCTCGCCGATCAAGGACTTCAGCGAAGCCGCTGCAGCTCGAGCTCGAGTTCGATCCCGACGACGAAGACCTGCGGCCGCCGCCGAAGTTCTCGGTCGACGAGTGCAAAGAGAAGGACATGACCTACAGCGCGCCGATCTTCGTGCGCGCCCGGTTCATGAACCGCAACACCGGCGAGATCAAAGAGCAGACCGTCTTCATGGGCGACTTCCCGATGATGACCGAGAAGGGCACGTTCATCATCAACGGCACCGAGCGCGTCGTCGTGTCGCAGCTCGTGCGCAGCCCCGGCGTGATCTTCGAGCCGGGCGAGCGGTTCCGCCTTCGTAACCTCAGCAAGCATCAGCTCGTCAAGGGCACGGTCCACCCGTACCGCGGCGAGTGGTTGGAGTTCGACGTCGAGCACAAGCCCGGCAAGGACGTCACCGCCGGCACCCGCGTCGCCCGCAAGCGTCGCATGGGCATCTTCACGCTGCTGCGTGCATGCGGCTACGACGAAGAGCACGCTCCCGGCTTCCTCGAGCGCTTCGTCGCCCAGTTCGACTTCCTCGAAGGTCAGTGGGAGAAGGAGAAGCACGTCGCCCCGACGCAGAACGAGGCGTTGGTCGAGATCTACAAGCGTGCCCGTCCCGGCGAGCCGCCGACCGTCGAGTCCGCACGCGCCTACTTCCGCAACGCGTTCTTCGAGAACCGTCGCTACGACCTCAGCCGTGTCGGCCGCTACAAGCTCGACCGCAAGCTCGGTGGCGAAGTCGCCAAGCTCGACGAGCTGTTCGGCAAGGGCACCCGCGAGCTCGGCTCGTTCTTCCGCAGCGAGGGCGACGACCCCACCAAGCGCAGCATGAACAGCGATCCCGACGACACCGACGTGCTGCGTCCCAACGAGATCGTCGCCGCCGTCAGCTACATGCTCCACCTCGTCAAGCAGGAGCCGGGCTACCGGCTCGACGACCAGGACCACTTCGCCAACCGCCGCATCCGCAGCGTCGGCGAGCTGATCCAGAACCAGGTGCGCATCGGCCTCAGCCGCATGGAGCGCGTCGTGCGCGAGCGCATGACCACCCAGGACGTCGAGGCCATCACGCCGACCACGCTGGTCAACATCCGCCCGGTGGTCGCGGCGATCAAGGAGTTCTTCGGGACTTCGCAGCTGTCGCAGTTCATGGACCAGGTCAACCCGCTGTCGGGCATGACCCACCGCCGCCGCCTGTCGGCCCTCGGGCCGGGCGGCCTCAGCCGCGAGCGCGCCGGCTTCGAAGTGCGCGACGTGCACTTCAGCCACTACGGCCGCATGTGCCCGATCGAGACGCCGGAGGGCCCGAACATCGGCCTCATCGGCGCGCTCAGCACCTTCGCCCGGGTGAACCCGTACGGCTTCATCGAGACGCCCTACCGGGTCGTGAAGAACGGCAAGGTCTCGGGTGAGATCCGCTACATGGCCGCCGACGAGGAAGAGAACTACGTCGTCGCCCAGGCCAACACCCCGATCAACCCCGACGGCACGTTCAAGGACGAGCGCGTGCTCGTGCGCCGCAGCCCGCAGGCCGCCAGCCTCGAAGACCTGCGCAAGATGCTGGAGGCGGAGAGCTTCTTCGGCGCCACCACCGACATCGCGTCGGTGCCGCCGATCGAAGTGCAGTTGATGGACGTCAGCCCGAAGCAGATCGTCTCGGTCGGCACGGCGCTGATCCCGTTCCTCGAGCACGACGACGCCAACCGCGCCCTCATGGGCGCCAACATGCAGAAGCAGGCCGTGCCGCTGGTGCGCGCCGAGGCGCCGTACATCGGCACCGGCATCGAAGACCGCGTCGGCCCGCGACTCCGCCGACCTCATCCAGGCCACCGGCGACGGTGAGGTCACCGAGGTCAGCGGTTCGTCGATCACGGTGATGTACAAGACGGTCAGCGATGGCCTGCCGGTCGGCAAGCGGGTCTATCCGCTCAGCAAGTTCCGCCGCAGCAACCAGGACACCTGCATCAACCACCGGGCTCTGGTGAAGGAAGGCGACAAGGTCGTGAAGGGCACGATCATCGCCGACGGTCCTTCGACCGATCATGGCGAGCTGGCGCTCGGCAAGAACCTGCTGGTCGCCCTGATGCCGTGGGAGGGCTACAACTTCGAGGACGCCATCATCCTCAGCGAGCGGCTCGTCAAGGACGACGTGCTCACGTCGATCCACATCCACGAGCACGAGGTCGATGCCCGCGACACCAAGTTGGGCCCCGAGGAGATCTCTCGTGACATCCCCAACCTCAGCGACGACATCCTCCGCGATCTCGACGACCGTGGCATCATCCGTGTCGGCGCCGAAGTCGGCCCCGGCGACGTGCTGGTCGGCAAGGTCACCCCGAAGGGCGAGACCGAGCTGACTCCGGAAGAGCGCCTGCTGCGCGCCATCTTCGGCGAGAAGGCCCGCGAAGTCCGCGACACCTCACTGAAGGTGCCGCACGGCGAGAGCGGCAAGGTCATCGACGTCAAGGTGTTCACCCGGGAGGACGGCCACGAGCTGCCGCCCGGCGTCAACGAGCTCGTCCGTGTCTATGTCGCCCAGAAGCGCAAGATCTCGGTCGGCGACAAGTTGGCCGGCCGCCACGGCAACAAGGGCGTCATCTCCAAGATCCTCCCGATCGAGGACATGCCCTACATGGCCGACGGCACCGCGGTCGACATCATCCTCAACCCGCTCGGCGTGCCGAGCCGCATGAACGTCGGCCAGGTGCTCGAAGCGCACCTCGGCTACGCCGCCCGTTGGGGTTGGACCGACGTCAAGAACGGCAAGCAGGTCGGCGATACACCGATCCGCGGCACCGAGTCGAAGACCCGACCCAACACCAAGCCCAGCACCTTCATCGCCACGCCGGTGTTCGACGGCGCCCACTGGGACGAGGAAGAGGCTGCCGGCAAGCACCCGACGATCCAGTCGATCTTCGAGAACCTCAACGCCGAGAGCGTCGACGGCACCCGCATGATCCAGCTCGACGGCAAGACGCCGTTGCGCAACGGCCGTACCGGCGAGTTGTACGACAACCCGGTCACCGTCGGCTACATGTACATCTTGAAGCTGGCCCACCTGGTCGACGACAAGATCCACGCCCGCTCCACCGGCCCGTACAGCATGATCACCCAGCAGCCGTTGGGTGGGAAGGCACAGTTCGGTGGCCAGCGCTTCGGTGAGATGGAGGTGTGGGCCCTCGAGGCCTACGGCGCGGCGTACTGCCTGCAGGAGCTGCTGACCATCAAGTCCGACGACGTGCTGGGCCGCGTGAAGGTGTACGAGGCGATCGTCAAGGGCGAGAACATCCCCGAGCCGGGCATCCCCGAGAGCTTCAAGGTGCTCATGAAGGAGATGCAGGCACTGTGCCTCAACGTCGAGGTGCTTGCCGACGATGGTTCCGAGATCGAGATGCGCGAGATGGACGAAGACGTCTTCCGCACGGCCGAGGAACTGGGCATCGACATCAGCCGCAACGAGCGCGGCACCGACGAAGACGACCGCGAGCGCGAGGCAGCGCGCCGCCCGCAACGCAAGTTACTGACGAAGAACGAACGAACGACCAGGACCTAAGGAAAGGGGAGCGTCAGGACAACAGCTCCGGAGGCTCGATTGCAGGTGGCGAGGGAAGCGCCAGCGACGAGCCACACGGAGCAGCCGAAGCGAAGCGGAGGCCAGTCCCGACCACTTGTAAATGCTTGATGTGAACATGTTCGACCAGTTGAAGATCGGGTTGGCCACGGCCGACCAGATCCGCCTGTGGTCCCACGGTGAAGTGAAGAAGCCGGAGACGATCAACTACCGCACGCTGCGTCCCGAGAAGGACGGTCTGTTCTGCGAGAAGATCTTCGGGCCGACCCGCGACTGGGAGTGCTACTGCGGCAAGTACAAGCGGGTGCGCTTCAAGGGCATCATCTGCGAGCGCTGCGGCGTCGAGGTCACCCGTTCGAAGGTGCGTCGCGAGCGCATGGGCCACATCGAGCTCAGCGCCCCCGTCGTGCACATCTGGTACCTACGCGGCACCCGGAGCTGGTTGGCATATCTGCTGGCCGGCATCGAGCCGAAGGAAGAGCTGAAGGCCAAGCAGCTCGAGAAGGTCATCTACTTCGCCGCCAACCTGGTCACCTGGGTCGACGAGGATGCTCGCCACGAGAACCTCGCCAACCTCGAGGCCGAGTACCTCGAAGAGCGCGAGGCCATCCGCAAGGAGCTCGAGCTGGCCATCGACCGTCGCTATCAAGGACGCCGAGACGGAGGCCGAGAAGGCCGAGTCCGAAGGCGCCGACGCTCGCAAGGCGCGCAACGCGCTCGACAAGGAGCTCACCAGCATCCGTGAGCGCTACGAGATGGAGCTCGATCTGCTGGCACGCACGTGGGACGAGTTCAAGGGTCTGCACAGCCGGTTGATCATCGACGACGAGTTGCTGTGGCGCGAGCTCCGCGACCGCTACGGCGACTACTTCGAGGGCGGCACCGGTGCCGACTCCATCAAGTCGCTGATCGACCGCATCGACTTCGATGTCGAAGAGGTCAAGCTGCGCAGCGCCATCGACCACAACGCCAGCGGCCGCAAGCCGCTGTCGGCCCAGCGTCGTCAGAAGGCCATCAAGCGCCTCAAGATCGTCGCCTCGTTCAACCAGCGCGACGACCACGGTCGCCGCCTCAACGACCCCAAGGCGATGATCCTCGACGTCGTGCCGGTGATCCCGCCGGAACTGCGCCCGATGGTTCAGCTCGACGGTGGCCGCTTCGCAACCAGCGACCTCAACGACCTGTACCGCCGCGTGATCAACCGCAACAACCGCCTGAAGCGCCTGCTCGATCTCGGCGCACCCGAGATCATCGTCAACAACGAGAAGCGCATGCTGCAAGAGGCTGTCGATGCGTTGTTCGACAACGGCCGTCGTGGCCGACCCGTCACCGGGCCGGGCAACCGTCCGCTGAAGTCGCTCAGCGACATGTTGAAGGGCAAGCAGGGCCGGTTCCGTCAGAACCTGCTCGGCAAGCGCGTCGACTACTCCGGTCGTTCGGTCATCGTCGCCGGCCCGACCCTGAAGCTGCACCAGTGTGGTCTCCCGAAGCTGATGGCGCTCGAGCTGTTCAAGCCGTTCGTCATGAAGCGCCTCGTCGACCTCGAGCTGTCGCAGAACATCAAGTCGGCCAAGCGCATGGTCGAGCGTCGTCGCCCGCAGGTGTGGGACGTGCTCGAAGATGTCATCAAGGAGCACCCGGTTCTGCTGAACCGCGCACCGACCCTGCACCGTCTCGGCATCCAGGCCTTCGAGCCGGTGCTGGTCGAGGGCAAGGCCCTGCAGATCCACCCGCTGGTCTGCACCGCCTTCAACGCCGACTTCGACGGTGACCAGATGGCCATCCACGTGCCGCTGTCGGCCGAGGCCCAGGCCGAGGCCCGCGTGCTGATGCTCAGCGCCAACAACATCTTGTCGCCGGCATCCGGGTCGCCCGATCGTGACGCCTTCACAGGACCTGATCATCGGTGGCTACTACCTCAGCGAGATCATGGAAGACGCAGTCGGCACCGGCCGGGTGTTCCGCCACACGTGGGAAGTGCTGCGTGCCCTCGACGAGGGTTCGCTGAACCTCCACGCGGTCATCACGTTGCGCCGTCCCTCGATCGACGGCCGCCCGGCCGACACGTTCGAGACCACCGCCGGTCGCCTGCTGTTCGAGGAGGCGTTGCCCGCCGACTACACCCTGCGCTTCGGCCACATCGACGAGCTGGTCAAGAAGAAGGAAATGGGTGTGATCGTCGAGCGTCTCAGCGACCACTATCACAAGTCGGCCGTTGCCGCTGCGCTCGACGCGATCAAGAACGTCTGCTACCGCTACGCGGCGCAGAGCGGCCTGACCGTGTCGATCGACGACGTCAAGACCCCGAAGGCCAAGAAGGCTCTGCTCGACGAGTACGAGGCCCGCGCCGACAAGGTCGAGAACCAGTTCCGTCGCGGCATCATCACCGACGGCGAGCGCCGTCAGCAGGAAGTGCGCATCTGGACCGACGCCACCGCCGAGGTGCAAAAGGCCATGGAGCTGGAGTTCAAGGCGCAGCGGTTCAACCCGATCGACATGATGGTCGGCTCCGGCGCCCGCGGCAACATGACGCAGATGCGTCAGATCGCCGGCATGCGCGGGCTGGTTGCCAACCCTCGTGGCGACATGATCCCGCGTCCCGATCAAGAAGAACTTCCGTGAGGGCCTCGAAACCCTCGAGTACTTCATCGCCACGCCTGGCGCCCGCAAGGGCCTGGTCGACACCGCGCTTCGTACCGCGGACTCCGGGCTACCTCACCCGTCGTCTGGTCGACGTGGCTCAGGAACTGATCGTGCGCGAGCCCGACTGCGGCAGCACCCTCGGTCTGTGGCTCGAGCATGTGGCCCCCGACACCGCCAACAAGCGTGCGTACCTCGAGACCAAGTTGTTCGGTCGTGCGCTCTCGCAAGACGTCACACTGACCGACGGCTCGGTGATCGCCCGCAACACGATCATCGGCGACATCGAGATGGCTGCGCTGCGCGACGACCCGAAGGTCAATCGTGTTCGTATCCGTTCGGTGCTCACCTGTGACGCCGAGTTGGGCGTCTGCGCATTGTGCTACGGCCGTTCGCTGGCCACCGGCAAGTCGATCGAGCTCGGCGAGGCTGTCGGCGTCATCGCCGCCCAGTCCATCGGCGAGCCCGGCACGCAGCTGACCATGCGTACCTTCCACACCGGTGGTGTGGCCGGCAAGGACATCGCCGGTGGTCTGCCTCGCGTCGTCGAGCTCTTCGAGGCACGTACGCCTCGCGGCTCGGCCCGTCTGGCCCGTGCCAGCGGCGTCGTGCGAATCGGCGACGACGAGGGCAAGGGCATCCCGGTCACCGTCATCGACGACCAGGGCGACGAGCACCAGGTCATCCTGCCGACGGGTAGCCGGGCCATCATCACCGATGGTCAGGAGATCAAGGCCGGCGAGCCGATCACCGACGGTCCCTTCGACCCGAAGGAGATCATGGAGATCAAGGGCATCCGCGAGACCCAGACGTACCTCGTCGAAGAGGTGCAGAAGGTGTACCGCGACCAGGGTGTGTCGATCAGCGACAAGCACATCGAGCTGATCGTCCGCCAGATGACCCGCCGCATCGGCGTGCAGGAGCCCGGCGATACCTCATTCCTGCCCGGCGAGCGTGCCGATGCCAAGGTCTTCCGCGACACCAACCGTCGCATGGTCGAAGACGGCAAGAAGCCTGCCGAGGGCAGGCCCGAACTGATGGGCATCACCAAGGCATCGTTGGCAACTGAGTCGTGGTTGTCTGCGGCATCGTTCCAGGAGACCACCAGGGTGCTCACCGAAGCCGCCATCGACGGCAAGGGCGACAACCTGATCGGCCTCAAGGAGAACATCATCATCGGCAAGCTGATCCCAGCAGGCTCGGGGATGATGCGTTACCGCGAGTTCGATGTGAAGGCGCCCGAGTATCAGCCGATGGCGTACTTCAGCAGCGATGTCGACGAAGATCCGGCCGCTTGGCTGAGCAACATCCACGGCACCTACTCCACGGACGCCGTCCCCGGCGACGCCGTCGAAGCGTGAGCCCTGTGAGCCGGCACGTCTTCGGCGTGCCGGCTCACCCACGCACTAGGCAACTCGGGAGTCGCGCTCGCGCGACGACAGCGCTTCTTCCAGCCACCGATCGGCGTCTTCCCAGGCGTCGGGATGGGCGACCTGCCACCGCTGGTTGCCCTTGAGGCTCCAGCCGGTGGAGTCGATCGAGTAGACGTTCGGCACCAGTTCGGTCCAGTCGAGCTTCGACAGATCGTCGGGCACCCTGACCGCCGGTCGATCGCTCCACGGTCTGCCGGCTCTGCGCCGTTCGATCTCGGGCCAACCGTGTTGGGCAGCGGCATGAACGAGCTCCTCGAACTCCGTGTCGAGGTCGGCCGACACATCGGACGAGTGGTCGTCTTCGATCTCCTCGGCGACCTTGGCCGGGCGGTAGTAGCGATAGAGCTGGCGCATCGTCTTCCAGAAGATCGCGACAAAGGTGGCCAACGCGAGGCCCATCCACAGGAGTGCGAGCGGCCGGCCCTCGACGAGCGACTGGATCCACCAGGTCGAGGGCACCACGAATGCAGCTGCCAGGCCGGCTCCGGCCATGACCCGTAGAGGACCGGTGCGGTCCATGTCGTTCGCCAACAGACCAGGTACGAACAACGGCGTCAATGCCATCGAAGCAAGGTCGAGGTGATTCGTGACGCGCGAGCTCAGGAACGACGGACCGACCCACAGCAGCGTCCACGACAGCATCGACGAAGTCAGCAGCATGGCCGAGAACTTTCGCCGGCCGAACAGGATCAAGACGTTCATGAGCACGTACTTCACGAGCACGTACGTGATGAGGGCGATGGTGATCGCGACGGCCACCTGGTACGGGTCGCCCATGAACATTCCCACGTACGCGGCACCGACGAAACCCCCTGACTTGAAGCCGTAGTTCTGCGACACACCCCAGGAGCTCGCAGCGCTCAACAGCACTGCCAGGGGGATCCAGCGGCTGTCGATCGACATCGTGCCGAAGCCCGCCAGTGGTGCGAGGTCGTGGACTCCCCTCAACCGCAGCACGAGCGCCAGACCGATCGGCAACGCCACGATGACGCCCGCAAGCAGCACGGCCTTGGTGGTCCGCTTGACGCCTTGGCGTCCCATGTCGTGAGCGATCAACGCCGGCACGACGTACCCGGCGCCGACGAACAGCGGGATGTTCTTCTCCCACAGCCACGGACCGGAAGGGCTGAGCTTCGAGCATCGCGGTTTGGATTGCGATCGAGATCAATGCCATCAATGTGAACTTGGCGCGGCCGTAGAGCATGAAATGCTTGCGTAGGAAGTGGTTCATGATCGCGTACGACAGCAGCGCGTTGACGAACGTGGCGGTGACGACCATCGGGTAGACGAGGAACACGGCGATGTAGCCCGGCACGACGATCGATCCCGTCGTCAGGTGCAGGCGCTCGTACAGCATCATCGACACGCAGATCCCGAAGACGAACGCGAAGCGCACGATCTCGGACGAGAAGAGGTAGTCGTGCACTACGCACCCTCAATCTGGTCAGCTACCCACGGTTCGGCGATGTTCTCGAAGTAGTCGAGCATCATCTCGGCCTGGTGCGTGTGGATGTTGACGAAGCCGACCACCAGCACATGATCGGTCGGCATCTGCCCGATCATCCTGTCGACGATCGTCTCCACGGGCGGGCTGTGCGTGTCGCCGAGGTTGATGATCTGATCGAGCGGATAGCCGTTCTGCACGAGCAGATCGGTGACGAGCCCCTCGAACGCACCGAACGTGACCAGGCGCATGAAGTCGAGGTCCTGCACGGCCACCTCGGCGAACTGCACGGCGCGCCGTTCGCGATCGGCGCGGTTGTTGAGGATCCCCACCGTCGTCGTTTGCGGTGTCATGAACGGCACAAGCTTCTCCATGGCCACCGTCATCGACTCACGGTCGTTGACCGCAAAGAGGTTCGCCCACGTGACCCGCTTGCTGAGAATCTTCAACTCCTTCATGCGGAGCACGCCAGGATCAGGGTCAGCCGCCCACATCCCGCGGAAGGCGACGTCGCGGGGAACGCCCGCCAGTTCGGCCACGGCCAACGCGATCGCGACGTTCTCCTTGAACGCGATGTAGTCGAACTTCTCCAGTTCTTCGTCGGTGACCCACTCCGGATCGGCAACGATCAGCCGTGTACCGCGCTTTGCCGCGACCTCGTGCATGATCGGCATGATCACCGGGTTGCGCTCGGAGGTGATCAGGACACCGTTGTAGGGGCACGTGTTGAGGAGACTTCGCGCAATCTCAGGCAGCGTCTCGCCCATCACGTCCTGATGATCTTCACGGATGTTGGTGATGACGCCGATGTTCGAGCGGACGATCATCTTCTCGCTGACCGCCTGGTACTGCGGCTTCAACGCCATGCACTCGATGACCAGGGCGCGAACGTCTCCGTGCACGTACTTCTTGGTCACCTCGATCTGCTCGAGGATCGTCGGCGCGGCCTTGCGCTCGATCGGCTCGTCGACACCGTCACGATTGATGACCGCCGCGGCCGTGCCGGTCGACTTCGCGACGGTGACGATTCCACCCTCGCGCAGCAACCCGGCGATGATCCGTGAGACCGTCGATTTGCCGCGGATGCCGTTGACGTGGATGCGGAAATCGAGCTTGTTGATCCGTCGCCGGTGCGCGAGCGATTCGCGTCCCCAACGCGCAAGAAGCGCGAGGCACACGAGGTACCCGCCAATCACTGCCAACGGCACGGAGAAATCATCGGCAGCCTTGACACTTCCCTGAAGGTCTGCCGGGAAGGTATTTCGCAGGCGAAAATATGTCCGGAGCAGGAAAGTTGATCCCGCGACAACCGCGTGTTGCCCCTTTCACCTGCCGCCTCTAACATTGCAGGGTCCTGCGTTGGATCACCCGGCGCGCAAGTTGACGATACGTTCGCAAAGGTAGACGCGTGCCCACAATTCAACAGCTGGTCCGGCAAGGTCGCAGCACCAAATTTTCCAAGACGAAGACTCCAGCGCTGAAGGGTTCGCCGCAGCGTCGAGGTGTGTGCACCCGCGTCTATACCAACACCCCGAAGAAGCCGAACTCGGCCATGCGCAAGGTCGCTCGCGTCCGTCTCACCAGCGGCGTCGAGGTGACGGCATACATCCCCGGCGAGGGCCACAACCTGCAGGAACACTCCATCGTGCTGGTGCGCGGTGGCCGTGTTCGCGACCTGCCAGGTGTGCGTTACAAGATCATTCGCGGCGCGCTCGACGCTGCCGGCGTGAAGAACCGCAAGCAGGCACGCAGCCGCTACGGCGCAAAGCTCGTGAAGTAAAGGATTGCCGACCCATGCCTCGTAAAGGTCCTGCTCAGCGTCGGGAATTGATTCCCGATCCGATCTACCGGTCGCTGCTCGTGGCCCAGATCGTCAACAAGGTCATGCTCCACGGCAAGCGCTCGGTCGCCGAAAAGATCGTCTACGACGCGTTGAAGATCGTCGAAGAGAAGTCGGGCGCAGAGCCCATCGCCACGCTCAAGCGAGCCCTCGACAACATCAAGCCGCCGTTGGAAGTCAAGAGCCGTCGCGTCGGTGGCGCCACGTATCAGGTGCCGATGGAAGTCCGTCCGCGCCGAGCGTCGACATTGGCGATCCGCTGGCTGGTCGATTTCAGCCGGGCCCGCCGCGAGAAGACCATGGCCGAGTGCCTGGCCGGCGAGCTCCTGGATGCCGGCAACGGGCTGGGCGCTTCCATCAAGCGTCGCGACGACATGCAGAAGATGGCCGAGAGCAACAAGGCATTCGCGCACTACCGCTGGTGAGTTGACCGCGGTCCACAAAATTCATCATCACGACCAGCGATACGCTTCCTGCGGGGCAAGTAGGAGGCACGTCATGGTTCCGAAAGATGCCATATTCAAGGTTGTCACGCGTTTCCATCGGCTGGTGTTCGACCTCTCGAAGGGCAAGCTGGCCGACAAAGCGCTGGGCATGCCGGTACTGAAGCTCACCACCATCGGCCGCAAGTCGGGTGAGCCGCGCTCGACGATGTTGAGTTCTCCGTTGCTCGAAGGTGACAACGTCATCCTGGTCGCCTCGTACGGAGGCGATGATCGCGATCCCAAGTGGTTCTCCAACATCGTGGCCAATCCCGACGTGGAAGTCGTGATGAATGGCTCGAACAAGAAGATGCGGGCGCGCGTGGCCGAGGGCGACGAGCGCACACGCCTGTGGGAGGCACTGACCGCCGACCACGACAACTACGCCGGTTATCAGCGCAAGACTTCGCGGCAGATTCCTGTCGTCGTGCTGGAACCTCGCTCCTCGGTCTGAACCGCCGTTGCCTCAGCCAATCAGCGACGGCCCAATCGTCGACGGCACGGTCGGCTGCATGTGGTCGTGCACTGCCCGCACCATGTCGGAATCGAGCCGTGAGGGCTGCTTGCAGAGCCAATCGCGGAGATCGTGCTGAGTGCGCACGTGCACCTCGGCCGGCCGGCTGAGCGTCTGCACGGTGGCGGCGCCGATCAGCACCAGGACCGCTTGCACGGTGACGTTGAAGCCGCAGGTGTCGGTCAACTGTGCGCTCCGCGGCGTGCCTCGAAGCGGGCTTGGCGGAGGCGATCGGTTTCTCGTCCGTCGATGGTCACGGTGTGCTCGCTGACCCAGACCTTGGCGCCGGACCGATGCTCGAGTCGGATGAGGAAGACTCCACCCGGTCCGACCACGACGTGTTCAAGCCTCTGATCCGCTGACGGCTCATTGTCTTCGAGTCCCGGAACAGCGAACGACGGCAGCACATACCATCCCGCAGGCAGGTCTGTGAGGTCGTCGCGAATCCGCTGCTCCTCCTTCAGCGCGGCGTGCTCGGCACGCTCACTTCGGCTGCTCAGCCGTCGCGCGGTGTCGAGCAGACTTGCGACGGGCCGGCGATGCGGAGGTTCGATGGTGTGCGGGGCCGCTGGTTGCACCGGGGCGGCGTCTGCGAGCGTCGGAGCCGGCCATGGTGAGAGTGCCGGCGTCTCTGTCATATGTGCATATCGGCACGTCGGGGGCCTCACCTGAGTCCTGAACCGGACAATTCGCGCCGTACGATCGCGAACATGTGCCGCAACATCACCACCCTCCGCGGGCTCGAGCCATTGGCAACGCCCCAAGAGATCGAAGCAGCCGCCCGTCAGTACGTGCGCAAGATCAGCGGGGTGCAGAAGACTTCGCCCGCCACCGACGCCGCATTCGAGCGCGCCGTACTGACGATCACCCAGGCGTCCGCCACCCTTCTGCGCGAACTGCCGCCACGCAAGCAACCGCCGCCAACCCTGCCGCCCCTTCGCCGCATCGCCCTCGCCAAAGCAGCCACCGTCACCGCCGGCTAGCTCGCACGCCGACCCGCCGCGCGCTGTTGCGTTTGACATTTCCGGCACCGATACGGGGCCTCCGGTGTCAAACGCAGCGGTGGTCGAGCGGGCGCGAGCCTGTCGAACCAGGGGTCGGCTTGTTCGAGTTGGGCGGCGAGTTGCAGCAGCAGGGCTTCGTCGCCGGATCTGGCCATGAAATGCGTGCCGATCGGCAGGCCGTCGCTGTTCCAGAACAACGGAACCGACATCGCCGGCTGGCCGGTGCCATTGGCCAGCGCGGTGAACGGCGAGTAGGCCAGCACACCGCGAGGGCCCATGCGATAGTCGACGAAATCCTCGTTGTCCGGCTGGAACCTCCCGATCCGCGCCGGAGGTTCGGCCAGGGTCGCGGTCAGCAGCATGTCGAACCCACGCTCGTCGGCAAGGAATCGGGCCATTGATCGCCCGATGTCGTGCACGGTGCCGACGGCGTCGAGATAGTCGGCACCCGAGATGGTCCGGCCCAAGGCGACCGCTCCCCGGGTGACGCCGTCGAGCTCGTCGGGCAGCGCAGCTCGACCGAGCTCTTCCTGTCGCGATCGCACAGTCAGTTCGGTTCCGCAGGCGACGATGTTGGTCCAAGCTCGCATGAAGCGGTGGATCTCGACACGCGGGTCGGCTTCCACCAGGTCGTGGCCGAAGTCGGCGCACAGCGCAGCGGTGTGTTCGACGGCTGCTCGGCAGTCGGGGTGCACCGGATCACCGGTGAACGACAGCGTCGAGTAGGCGATCCGCAGCCTTCGTGGAGCAGAGGCCAGTGCGTCGAGCAGCGTTCCCTCGAGCGGAGGCGCGTAGTACGGCGTGCCGAGGTCCGGACCCTGCGTCGCGTCGATCAACGCAGCGCCGTCGCGCACGCTGCGGGTCAGGAAGCCGTCAATGGCCATGCCGGCCCACCCTTCGCCGGCCGATGGCCCGTCGGGCAGGCGGGCACGTGTCGGCTTGAGCCCGAACAGCCCACACGACGAGGCCGGGATCCGCACTGATCCGCCGCCATCGCTGCCATGTGCAACGGGCACGATTCCAGCTGCGACGGCGGCTGCCGCCCCCGCCGACGAGCCGCCGGCGACGTGATCGAGGTTCCAGGGGTTGCGGGTCGGCCGTCCGTATGCACCTCCTTCGGCGGTCGGTCCGATGCCGAACTCGGGACTGGTGGTCCGTGCGAAGGTGACCAGTCCGGCACGCTCCAACCGAGCGAACAGTTCGGAATCGACCTGGTAGTGATAGTCGCGGTACAGCCTGGAGCCCATCGAGGTCGGGAAGTCGACCGCGTCGCACCCGAGGTCCTTGATCAGGAACGGAACGCCGGTGAACGGGCCCGCAGGCAGCCCGGCCGCGATGGATCGGCGGGCGCGATCGACCTGCATGTGCACAACCGCAGCGATCTGCTGATCGGTCGCTGCGGTCTGCTGCAGAGCAGCGTCGAGCAGTTCGTCGGGCGTCACTTGGCGCGAGCGCACCAACTCCGCCAGACCCAGTGCGTCGTGGC
Source organism: Ilumatobacteraceae bacterium (assembly GCA_963746365.1). Classification (GTDB taxonomy): domain Bacteria; phylum Actinomycetota; class Acidimicrobiia; order Acidimicrobiales; family Ilumatobacteraceae; genus JAENVT01. The sequence goes on from CAVVBH010000002.1 coordinate 28,943, forward strand.
TGCGGTACTCCTCGGGGCGCATTCCGGTCACCGTAACCGTGCTCGGGGTCCGCCGAACACCAGCACAGCGCCGATATCATTGAACACCGTGCCTATGGCCAATTTGGCCCTGCGCGCACCCGCGACGCTCAGACGCAAGCTGAGAGAAGATCAGAAGAGAGAAGTAGAGAGATGGCTAAGCGCGAATTTCCACTCGAGCGCACCCGCAACATCGGCATCATGGCCCACATCGACGCGGGCAAGACCACGACGACCGAGCGCATCCTCTACTACACCGGCAAGAGCTACAAGATCGGCGAGGTCCACGACGGCGCGGCGACCATGGACCACATGGCGCAGGAGCAGGAGCGTGGCATCACCATCACGTCGGCTGCGACCACGGCCATCTGGAACAACCACCGCATCAACATCATCGACACCCCTGGGCACGTCGACTTCACCATCGAGGTCGAGCGGTCGTTCCGCGTGCTCGACGGTGCGGTCACCGTGTTCGACTCGGTTGCAGGTGTCGAGCCGCAGACCGAGACCGTCTGGCGCCAGGCCAACAAGTACAAAGTGCCGCGCATGTGCTTCGTCAACAAGATGGATCGCATCGGCGCCGACTTCTACCGCACCGTCGACATGGTCAAGGATCGCCTGCAGGCAACCCCCGCGGTCATCCACCTGCCCATCGGCGCAGGCGGACCGGAGTCCAACAAGCCGTTCGTCGGCCTGGTCGATCTCGTCAAGATGAAGGCCCTGATCTGGCACGACGAAGAGCTCGGCGCCAAGTGGGACGAAGTCGAGATTCCCGCCGACATGGCGGAGCAGGCAGCGGAGTACCGCGAGCAACTGCTCGAGACCATCGCCACGAGCGACGACCACCTCATGGAGAAGTACCTGGCCGGCGAGGAAGTCACCGAGGAAGAGATCAAGGTCGCGCTGCGCGCGGGAACGCTGGCGTTCGACTTCGTGCCGATCCTGTGTGGTTCGGCGTTCAAGAACAAGGGTGTCCAGCCGATGCTCGACGCCGTCATTGACTTCCTGCCCAGTCCGCTCGACATCCCGCCGACGCAGGGCACCAGGCCCAACCACGAGGAAGAGATCCTGTACCGCAAGCCGTCGGTCGACGAGCCATTCGCAGCGTTGGCCTTCAAGATCGTTGCCGATCCGTTTGGCAAGTTGACCTACTTCCGCGTCTACAGCGGTCAGATCAACAAGGGTGACGAGGTCTACAACTCGACCAAGGAGCGCCGCGAGCGTCTCGGACGCATCCTGTTGATGCACGCCAACCAGCGCGAAGACCTCGACGTGGCCATGGCCGGCGACATCGTTGCCGGCCTCGGCTTCAAGGACACCACGACGGGCGACACGCTGTGCGACCGCAGCCAGCCGATCATCCTCGAGCGAATGATCTTCCCCGAGCCCGTCATCCACGTCGCCATCGAGCCGAAGACCAAGGACGACCAGGACAAGCTGGGCAAGGCCCTCAAGTCGCTCAGCGACGAGGACCCCACCTTCCGCGTCCGTACCGATGACGAGACCGGCCAAACCGTGATCTCGGGCATGGGCGAGCTGCACCTCGAGATCCTCGTCGACCGCATGCAGCGCGAGTTCGGCGTCGTCGCCACCGTCGGCAAGCCGCAGGTGGCGTACCGCGAAACGATCACCAAGGTCGTCGAGTCGGTCGAGTACCGCCACATCAAGCAGTCGGGTGGTTCGGGTCAGTTCGCGGTCGTCAAGATCACCCTCGAGCCGAACCCGGGCAAGGGCTACGAGTTCGTCGACAAGATCAGCGGCGGGAAGATCCCGCGAGTACATCAACCCCACCAACCAGGGCATGCAGCAGGCGCTCGACTCAGGTGTGCTCGCCGGCTACCCGACGGTCGACGTCAAAGCCACGCTGGTCGACGGTCAGTACCACGACGTCGACTCGTCGGAAATGGCGTTCAAGATCGCCGGTCAGATGGCGTTCAAGAAGGCCGCCGAGATGGCGCGGCCGGTTCTGCTCGAGCCGATCATGGGCATCGAGGTCGTCACGCCCGAGGACTACATGGGCGACGTGATGGGTGACCTGTCGAGCCGCCGAGGGCGTATCGAGGGCATGGAAGCCCGCGGCAACACCCAGGTCATCAAGGCTCAGGTGCCGCTGTCCGAGATGTTCGGATACTCCACAGACCTGCGGTCCCGAACTCAGGGCCGGGCGACGTACACCATGCAATTTGCGCAGTACATGGAGGTGCCGCCGAGCATCGCCAGCGACATCGTCAAGCGCGTTCGCGGCGAATAGGAAGGCACGAGATGAGAAAGAACCTGGCACTGCTTTCGTTGGTCGCGCTTGGGATCGCTGCGTGCGGGAGCAGCGACGGTCAGGCGGCGACCGCCGAGGAGGGAAGCCAGTTCTGCACGCTCGCCCAGACCGCAAAGGACGACAACGACGCCCTGGACGACGTCGACTTCACCGATCCGACCGCGGTGAAGCTTCAGCTGACGGCGGCCATCGATTCGCTCACCGCCATGGCAGCCAAGGCGCCGAAGGACATCGTCGACACGGTCAACGAGTTGTTGGCCAACGAGGAGAAGCTCGAAGGATTGCTGAAGGAGAACGACTTCGACTTCGTGAAGTTCGCCGCGAGCGACGAAGGCAAGGCGCTGATGGACGACGACTCGATCTCCGAGACCGGCGACGAACTCGACGCCTACCTCAGCGACAAGTGCGGCATCGACACGTCCGACGACACCGAGGAGACCACTGTGGTTGACGACACGATCGCGGTTGACGGCACGATCATCCCTGACATCACGGTCGCACCTGGCGACACCATCTTCGACTTCGGAGAAGGTGAGGATGCCATCAACCAGTTCCTCGACTTCTACGAGCTCGGCACGGGTGCCTCACTGACCGACGAGCAACGGAGTTGCCTCGTCTCGAACCTCGTCGACAAGGTGACGGGCGCTGACCTGAATCTGGCGGTCTCCGACCAGTCCAGCGACGAGGTTGAACTGGCGATCGGACTGGCGTTCATCGAGTGCGACGTCGCCGTCGAGTCCTGAGCGAATCGACAGCAGGCGTATTCGCGCTACCCGGTAGAGACTCTCGAATACGTGCGGTGCAGGCCCATTCAGTGACAAGCTGAAACCGTTCGAGAGGAGGCGGCATGCCGTCGAAACTACCCATGCCCGACGTCGTCGTGCTGCTGCCCGGCATTCTCGGCAGCGTGCTCGAGCGCGATGGCCGCGACGTGTGGGCCATGTCGCCGGGTGCCGCGGCGCGGCTCGATCTCGCTCGGCGGCAGTGTCAACGATCTCGAACTGCACGACGACGATCCGTCGGTCGACGATCTCGGCGACGGAGTGACGCGCCGCGCCTGCAACCCGACCTGCACCTCATCCCGGGCTCTGGAGGATCGATGGCTACGCGCACATTCGCTCTTCGATATTCGCGACGTTCGACGTCGTCGAAGGTCAGAACTGGTTCGACTTCCCCTACGACTGGCGCCGCGACAACCGAGTAGCGGCACGGCGCCTGGCTGAACGTGCGCCCGACTGGTTGCGGGCTGGCGGCGGCAATCCGGCAACAACGACGCCAAGGTGGTCCTGGTCGGCCATTCGATGGGCGGCCTCGTTCCGCGGCTACCTGGAGATGCTGGAAGGGTGGCGAGACTCGCGCTGCTCGTCACGTTCGGCACGCCGTATCGCGGTTCGCTGGACGCACTGGACTTCCTGTGCAACGGCTTCAAGAAGAAGATCGGTCCGTTCGGCGTCGACCTGACGCGGCTGCTGCGCTCGCTGACCTCGGTGTACCAGCTGCTGCCCCGCTATCCCGTCGTCGACAGTGGGGCCGGTGATCTCACCCGGATCGCGGAGTCGCAGGATCTGCCGGGAGTGGATCGGGCTCGCGCAAAGCGGCGTTGCAGTTCCACCTCGACATCGATGCCGCGGTCGAGGCTCGGCAGGCCAACGGCTACGCCATCCATCCCATCGTCGGGATCCTCCAGCCGACGAGCCAGTCGGCACGGTTCCAGAACGGGTCGGTGCGGATGGTGCCGTCGCACGCCGGCGTCGACAGCTCAGGCGATGGAACCGTGCCCCGGGTGTCGGCGACGCCGCTGGAGCTCGCGGACCAGGGGAGAGAGATCTATGCGCCGGATCAGCACGGCTCGCTGCAGAACGGAATCGGGCCGCTGACGCAGGTGATCGGCGCCTCTGGGCCATGCCCGACGTCAACCTTCCGGGCCGGCGGGGGGGGTTTCGGATTGGAGATCGACGAAGTGTTCGCCGCCGACGAGCCGATCTAGGCCGCCGTGACAGAGATGATCCGCCCCGTACCGTCAATGCGGTGGTGGTCGACGTCGCCACCGGACACGCAGTGCTCGAGTCGCGAATCGAGGTCAACGGTAACGGCGCGTACCGAGCGACGTGGGCGCCGTTGATACCGGGCGACTATCGGTTGACCGTGTCGGCGACCGAACCCGACAGTGACCGCCAGCCGGTGCATTCAGTGTTCCTCGTTGCCGCCGACGAGGCCGTGCCGTGATTCTCGTGGCGCTGCTCATCGGATGGTCGAGCCTCGTCGGCCCGCTGCGGCGACGGTGCCGGAATCGACGGCGCACCGTCGGGCTGGGCAATGCCTCTTGGCCATCAACGGGCGCGACATCCATGAGCACGCGGACCCAGACGATGCCCTGCGACTGGATGCCGACGACGTCGTGCGGATCGATGCGCTGTCGGCGGAGCCGACGTCGGTCACCCGGATCGCGGTGGACCTGCCGATCGGGGATCCGTCGATTCCGGTGCGAACGTTGCGACACCGGCCCAGCAGGAACAACGATTCACCGCGTCGTTGCGGATCGCCGACATCAGCGACATCGGCGTCGGTTGGTATCACATCGAGGTTCGCAGCGGTCCCTGTCGGGGGCGTTCTGGGTCAAGGTGTACGGCCGGTCGCCGTTCACCACGGTGATCGGTGTTGGCGCCGCATTGGTGCTCGCCGCTGGCGGTCGCACTCCTGATCGTCTCGATGCTGGCGCCCATCGCGGTCGCTCGTCGCTGTGGTGGGGCGCCGCCGCGGGCCTGCTGGTCGGCATCGCGTTGTGCCTCCTCGCCCAACAGTTCAGTGTTGTGGCGTTCACACCGGTAGCCCTGGCTGTCTTCCTGGGCGGTGGTGCAGCCGCGGGCGCTGGGTCCACCGCCGCGGCGGGCACTGGCAGGGGGAGCGGCGCCGACAGCGAGCCCACCGCTCGACGCATCGCCGCCGCCTGCTGGATCCGGTCCGCCGTCACCCCCGCCGGCTGGATCCGCTCCGCCTTCACCCCCGCCGTCACCCGCACCGGCACCATCAGCGCCGCCGCCGTCGCCGTCGGCGCCGCCCTCACCCGCTCCGGCACCGGCACCGGCACCGTCCGCGCCGCCCTCACCGAGTGGATCGGCGTCGCCGCCACCCGCTCCGGCACCATCCACGACTGCATCGGCGCCGCCACCGGCACCCGCTCCGGCACCATCGCACGCGCTCCCGCCACCGGT
>CAVVBH010000003.1:0-198926 GCA_963746365.1 Ilumatobacteraceae bacterium
GACCGCGCACAGCGCATCAACGGCGGAGTCGTCGGCCTCGGCGTCCGAGCCCACACTGGGTGCAGAGCTGGATAGTCGCTCCGCGACCCTCGGGGCGATTCGGCGACGTCATCCGCATGCCTCCCTAGTCCAAGACGCAACTCGGCTCGAGGAACGTTGCCAGCGAAGCTCTCGAGAGCACTCGCCCAGCTGAAAGTCCGCGCGTGCGGTTCAGATCGCCCGTACCACACCATGCCGCCGGCGTCATGGACATCCGCGGCGAACGCCGCGGCAACGCGTGTCTTTCCAACCCCGATGTCACCGTCGACGACAACGGCTGATCGGCGACCATCAGTCGCACGCCTCCATCGGTATTCGAAGTCGTCCAGCAGTGTCCGCCGTCCGACAAAGGAGGGCTGTGGATCGGCGAGCTCAGCGGGCAGCCGAGAAATTCCCTCGTCCAGCGTGTACTCCAGCGAGAAGGACGAGACCGGCTCGGCGATGCCTTTCAGCTCGAGATCGCCGAGCCGGCTGAACACGTGGGTGCCGCGTGGAGCGACCAACGACTGCACAACATAGGACACAAAGATCTGGCCGGCGTCGGCGCGATCACAGCAGTCGTCGCGCCACGACGACCGCTTGGCCAAGATCACCGGATCCGTTCGCCAACGGCTCGCCGATGTGGATGCCGATCCGGATTGCCGCATGCTCGACATCAGAGGTGCGTCGACGGTCAGTGCCCCGACCAGTTGCTGCATCTCGATTGTGCGTCGGCGCCCTGAGTCCGGCGCCGTCGAATGAGACGAACAGACCGTCACCCGTGAAATCGACTTCCCGTCCTCCGTACGTCGCTGCAGCTTCTCGAAGCGCGTCGAACATCGCCTCGCGGAATCGGTTGGGCGTGAACATCGCCGAGTCGTGAGAGTTGCGCTGTCGAACTGACTTGATCGACGAACAGCAGTGTCACGATCGAGGCCATCGCCGTGCAGCTTCCTTTGTTCGCGAGGGAATCGTTGACGCAGAGTACCCCACAGGCAACGCAGTTGTGCTAGGCCATCGCTGTCATCGAAATGGGCGCCAGCGGCCCATATCGGTGACAGCGTTGAGAGGCTCGTCGATTGGGTGTTGCCGAGCTCAACGCCGGGTGAGTTCTCGGAGGGCGGTCTTGCCGAGCCGGCGTGACATGTCGTGCTGGGAGACCGTGAGGCGCTGCGTCATTTCGATGGCGGCGGCCGTCAGCATCGGGCCCCGTTTGGCGATGGCGCGCACGGCCATGAGAATGGATTTGCTGACGAGGTGTCGGTCGTCGTTGGCCTCGCGCTCGATCAGCGACAGACCATGGACGAATTGCGCGTCGTCGGCCTTCTTGTCATGCAACGCAAGGCTCCACAGCAACGCAAAGGCAGTGCGCTTGACGAATTCAGCGGGGTCGCCTGCCCACTCTTCGACCTTTGACCACGCGTGCGGTGTTCGATCGAAGAGGTTGAAGCACATGGTGTCGCAGATCGCCCAGTTGTCGAAGTCTCGACACCATCGATCCATCTGTTCTGTTGTGACAGCGGCCGGCTCGTCGATCATCGAGGCGACCATGCGCCCTTCGTAACATCCGCTGTCCCAGAGCCGTTCGGCGAGCCGTGGCTCTTGCCGAGTTGCTTGGCCAGCACCTTCATGTTGGCCATCGAGACGCCCAACACGTTCCTCGTGTGAATGCCGTACTTCGGCCCCATGTCTGCGAGCACCGAGGGCGAGCCGTGGTCCTTCAGCCAAACGAGAGCATCCTCCGCGTTCACCTATATCAATCGAGCTCGCCGCCACCGCGTGTACGACGGCGAGCAGTGTGGCGAGAAGAGCAACGAGCACAGGCCACCATAGAACGTGAGGGTCGTCGGTCGTCCCAAGCCAGCCTTGGCGCAGGCCACCGATGATGTGACTGAGCGGCAGAGCGTCGGAGATGGACTGCATCGTCGATGTCATGACGGCTCGCGGTGGGCCGCCCCCGCCGAGCAGGAACATCGGGACGAAGACGAGGTTCCCGAGAGCGGCCGCAGATCGAGCGGTTGGCATCAACGAGCCGAGGACGATCCCGATCGCCATGAAGCAGACGAGACCGGCGAGGAACCAGCCGAACACTGCGAGGGGATCGGCGGGCATCTTGAGTCCGTAGACCGCTGCGCCGCCGGCGATCACGACAGCACTGGCCACCGTACCGAGCACGATGCCGAGAACGGAGCCGCGGCCAACGAGCACGCCGGCACTGACGCCCGAGGCCCGAAAGCGGCGCAGGACCCCGAGTTCGCGCTGCGTCGCGAGGTGAACCGGGATGGTGACGAGGCCGAGCGATGCGAGCACCACGCCGATGTAGCCGGCGAGGTAGTGATCACTCGGCGCGACGCCGCCGAAGTCGGGATCGGGCCCTTGCCCGAAGACGCCGGCGAGCACGAGCACGGTCGCCAGTGGAAAGCCGATCAGGCTGACTGCGACCATGGGTTCTCTGAGGATCAGCCGCAGCTCGACGGCAACGAGACGAATGCCGGATCGAAGGGTGCGAGATCGAACAGCGCGGGCGCTCCCCTCGACGGCGATGTCGGCGGGCTGCACGTCCACGGTGGTGGTCGAGCTCATGAATGTGTCTCCTGTCGGTTGGCGCTGGTGAGAGCGACGAATCGGTCTTCCAGCGTTGGGCGTTCGATCCGAAGATCCAGTGCGGGGCGGCCGGCGGCAACGAGGTGGGCGCCGACATGCGCCAGCACCGGCCCGGTGCCGATGATCCTGACCTCCGCACCGTGGCGCTCGGCGCTGTGTACGCCGTGGATGTTGCGAAGGTCTTGGATATCGACATCGCGATCGGTGAACACGACGCTGGCCTGACCGCCGAGGTCATTCACGATCTCTGCGGGCGTCCCCTCGGCGACGACTCGCCCGCGGTCGAGCACGACGATGCGGTCGCAGAGTCGCTCCGCCTCCTCGACATCGTGGGTGACCAGTACGACGGTCGTGCCGCCGTCTCGAATTCGACGCACGACGTCCCACGTCCGCCGTCGCCCAACCGGGTCGAGGTTCTGAGTCAGCTCGTCGAGGAAGACCAGCCGTGGCCGTCCGACCAACGCAAGTGCGACGAAGAGGCGTTGACGTTCGCCGCCCGACAGAGCAGCGAACGGTCGTGTCCACAAGGCCTCGAGCTGCCATTCGTCGGCAAGCTCGTCGAGCGGCCGCGGTTCCGGATGAAGGCTGGCAAAGAGTTTCAGTGCCTCGCCGACGCGCAGTCGATCCGGCAATGCGGCGTCCTGCAACTGGCTTCCGATCCGTCGCCGAACACGGTCGCCGGAAACGGCCGGGTCGAGGCCGAGCACCTCGACCGAGCCACCGTCGCCGCGTCGCAGACCCTGCAGTATCTCGACTGTCGTGGTCTTGCCCGCGCCATTGGTGCCAAGCAGACCGAACAGCTCACCCTCATGAACGTCGAAGGAGATGTCGTGGAGAACCTGTGCCGATCCGTATCGCTTCTCGAGCCCGCGAACCCTGATCGGGAGGCTGGTACCCGCACGAGGTAGGTCTCGGACGGATGAGAGTGTTGTCATGGACATGCCGATCAGCGTGCACGACGCAGCGACCGCACGCCTCGGTCGGCAGAAGCTATCCCCCATCCGTCCGCGGGCGAGGCCCTACTAGCCCGTGGTCGTAGGCGAACACGATCGCCGCGGCGCGATCTCGTGCGCCGAGCTTGGCGAAGATCGCACCGATGTGGCTCTTGACGGTCGCTTCGCTGACGAAGAGCGCCGACGCGATCTCGTTGTTGGTTGCACCGCGTGCCATGTGGATCAACACGTCGTGCTCGCGATCGGTCAGCTCGTCGATCCGCGCCGCCTGGGCGAGACGCGGTCGCACGGTGGCCCGAAACTCATCCATGACGCGAGGCACGACGCGCGGGTCGAGCCACGCAGCACCGCCGCGCGACAGATCGCGTCGCAGCGATCAGGTCCTCGGCCGGAGCGTCCTTGAGGATGAATCCCGCCGCACCCGCGTCGAGCGCACCCCACAACGCGTCGTCGTCGTCGAACGTGGTGAGGATCAGCACAGGCGGACTGTCGTTGGCTTCGAACAACCTTCGTGTTGCCGTGATGCCATCGACGCGGCGCATCCGGACGTCCATCAAGACCACGTCTGGGTGAACGTCGGCGACCACTGCGACAACCTCGTCGCCGTCGCTGCACTCTGCAACGACCTCGAACCCGTCGTCGGGTCCGAGGATGCGCGCGACGCCAGCTCTGACCACGGGCTGGTCATCGACGATCACGACACGAATCATGCGCCGAGGATCCCTTCGGCCACCCGCGGTGCAACTGGTATGCGTGCCTCGACGATCCAGCCATCGGCGGTCGGTCGCGCGTTGAGCTCCCCACCCAGGGCTCGAGCCCGTTCACGCATGCCGACCAGGCCAAAATGTCCCGCGTCCGGATCAGGGGGCGCAGCAGGCCGGCCACGGTCGACGACCACCAGTTGTATTTCGTCCGCAACGACCTCCAGCGTGATAGCGGCGGAGTTCGTCGGAGCGTGACGTGCGATGTTGGCCAAGGCCTCGCGGACGATCCGGTGAAGCCCCGTGCCCATCGCTCCGTCGAAGCTCGACATCGACCCACTTGTTGTCGCAGTGATCGTGAGTCCCGCCCGCCGGTACTCGTCGATCAGCTCGCTGAGGTCGGCTGAGGTGATCAGTGCAGCGTCAGTTCCGCGTTCGTCGGTGCGCAACGCAGCGACCGTGCTGCGGATCTGATCAAGGCTCGACCGGCCGATCGACTCGGCGTCCAAGAGGGCTCCTTCGGCCTCGTCGAGATCTCGTCGCAGCACGTGCCGCGCACCGGTCACATGCAGCAGCATTGCCGCCAAGGTGTGCCCGGCGAGATCATGCAGCTCGCGGGCGATCCGACGCCGCTCCTCGGCAACAGCCTGCACTGCCAACGCTTCCCGCGCCTGCTCGAGCTGGTCGATCAACGCCTGCTGGCGCCGCAGCACTCGCCCGAGGACGAACGTGAACACCGTCGCCGACGCCCACGGCGTCCACGCGATCCGTTCGTCGGGCACCAGCCACTGCGACAACGCAAAGGGCAGGACCGCCGCCGCAACCGCGATCAACACCGCCCGAGTCAGCGATCCGAGGTGCCACGCCACGTACAGCACCATGATCACGCTGAGGAACAACGCCACTTCCAGATTGCCTTCGCGACCGAGCGCCACCGCGAGCGGCACGAGGACGAGTGCGGCGAACAACTCCGCCGGCATCGCGGGGAGAAGACCACGCAAGACGAACCCGAGCATTGCCACCGACACGACGGCCAGCTCCAACAGCGAGCCCGGATCGCTCACCTGCGCGGTGACGACAATTGCGATGGCACCGAACGTCAGGAATCCGAGCTCGTCGCGACTCGTAGGAGTCTCCGGCTTGGCGAGGTCGGCAAGGAGTCGCTGACGCCAAGTCACCCTCCGACGATACTGCGACCTGCCCGAACCGGCATCCGCCTACGGACGATTCGGATCCCAACTGCGGGCGGAGTCCCTCCAGGTCAGGGCTCGAACCGGGGTCTTTTCAGCATTTCGGCACGGGTGTACAACTACCTACACGACGAATGATCGGAGGAGCCATGTACAGCAGGGTGGTCAACTTCACCGGGGCCAAGGACATCGATGCGGGGATCACGTTCCTGCAGGAGAAGGTGCTCCCCGCTATGCGGGACCTGAAGGGCTATCGAGGTCTCTCCGCCAGCGTCGATCGCGCCGCGGGTGACCTCGGTGTTCTCTCCTTGTGGGAAACCGCAGAGGATCGCGAGGGCAGTGACAGCATGCTCGCCGCGACCCGTCAGGAAGGCGCCGAGGTGATCGGTGGCGAGATGACGGTCGAGAAGTACGAGGTTCTCGTGTCCGAGGTCGGTCAGGAACCGCCGGCGCCGGGTTCGGCCCTCATGGTCACGCGGATCAGCATGGATCCGGCAAAGGTCGACGAGAACCTCGAGTACTTCAAGAGCGACGTGGCTCCTCGGATCACAGCCTCCGAAGGATTTCGGGGACTGCGCAACATGATGAACCGCGAGACCGGCGAGGGGATCGTCGGAACCGCATGGTCCGACCAGGAGGCTCTGAACCGCGCAGCCGCGGCCGCCCAGGAACGGCAACCCGAGGCAACAGCCCGAGGCGTCACGTTCACCGCGAGGAGCACGCGGGAGATCGTGCTGGTCGACGCGAGATAGCGACCGCCACGACCGGTGTCAACGCGACGCTGGTCAGCGAGCGCCCCCGGTAGGATTCGAACCTACGACACACGGTTTAGGAAACGCCCTCGAGCGGTTCGGCGCGGTTCGCCCGTGCTCGCAGAAATGCGGTCTGAGCAGGGACTTCGTGGCCCTTTCAATCCGCCGTCGTTCGCCGAAATTCAGTGCGATTCGGCGAGCGGCGTTACCACGGCGTTACCACGAACCGTGATTCCGCTCTGGGCGTGGAGGCGGAAGTCCTCGGGCAGCTCGCTGGCACTAACCAAACCTGCAGACGTCGTTAAGGACCTTCCGCCGCCGTCTCGTCGTAGGTGCTTGCGAACACGGGCCGAACGCGCACTCGGACATGGTCGGTCAGGCGAGCTGCGGCGACCTCGGCGTAACGCAACGCCATGCGGCGTATGTCTGTCATCGCGTCGAGTCTTTCAGGTGCGTTCGGTGGGCTTCAGGGGAGTTATCGTCACTGATCGCGAAGTGTCGCAGAGACGTTCAGCCGTCGCGCCACGCGAGCGGGGCCCAGCCCGAGCGCGACCGCCAGGAGTAAGGCGCACAACACGATCATCGCTGTCGCTCCCCACGGCGCCACCGCTGGAGCAGGCACGTCGATCCGTTCGGCGAACATCCGCCACAACTCGCGTCCGACCACTGCGCCGAGCGGAACGCCGATGAGCAACCCGAAGGCGACCACAACGGTCGAGTGCCACATCAGCGTCGCGGCTCGTTGCTTTCTGGTGAAGCCGAGTGCGGTGAGCACGGCGAGCTCTCTGCGGTGCAAACGCACAGAGGTGACCAGAACAATCGCCAATGCAATTGTGGCGCCAACGGCGAGGCCGATCGCAAGCAGCACCGGCGCCGCACCAACCTCGCCGGAACTGACGATCTCCGCTGGTCGCTGCACCGCCAGGACGTCGAGGCCTGCAAATCCCGTCAGCGGAGCGGTTGTCTGACGGAGGTGGGCCAGTTCGGTGCCGGCGGCGACGCCGGGCATGAATCGAACGAACACCGCGTTGGGACCAAGCGGCTTGCCTGCCGGAACGCCGAGGATGTCGAGATCGGATCCCGGCACCAGTCCCGGTACGACGATCGCTCCTCGACCGAGCGAGGTGTGCTGCGCATGGGTCTTGCCGATTGTGGGCAGCACGGCGACTCCAACCACCTGCACCTTGTGGGGCGATCCGTCGCCTTTCAGCACGATCTCGTCGCCGACGTTGGCATTGAGAGCTCGTGCGGTTGCCTGCCCGAGAACGATCTCGGTGTCGTCGTCGAGGAACCGCCCGGCGACCAGCGTCGGTCGCACGGCGCTGTCGGGTTGCATTCCAATCAGCGGGACGTCGACGTCGCCAATTGCATCGGCGCCGAAGTACACGCCGGACCATGTCGCGACTGCAACGTCGTTGTCCAAGATGTCGTGGACCCGAGCTTCGTCGAGGTTGTCGTAGCCGCCGCCCGAGATGACTGCAGCGTCGAAATTCCAACCGAATAGACCCGGCACCCTCACGAGGCGCGACAAACTGGCCGCGAAGGTAACAGCTGCCACGACGGCTACGGTTGCGGCCACCGCACTGATGATCGCCGAACGTGCCGCGACCCTGTTCCTATCGCCAAGCGCGAACCTCACGCCGGTCGCTGCCGACGGTGACAGGCGTGCGCCCGCTGTATGCCCGACATTTGGCATAGTGGTTGCACGGGCAGTCGAACGTCGGGCCGCCGGCTTCGTCTCGCGCCACGCCACCCATGCACTGGATGCGATCAAGACCGAGATTGTTGCCAGTCCACCGAACACGATCACAGTGAAGTCGACGTCGAAGCCGCGATCGGGATCGACCCGGCGCACAGGACCGATCGGCATCAATGGCGACGCTGCTATCGCAACAATGCCTGCGAGGATGACGCCGCACGTTGCGGCCAGCGCGGATGCAAGCAATGACAACAGGGCGACGTCGCGGTTCGAGGCGCCGAACACAACGACCAGGCGCATGTCGTCGCGCGTGCTGCGAATTGATCGGCCCAACGCCTGGCACGACAGCACGGCGCCGACGACCGCGGCAATTGCGCCGAACACCCCGAGCACGAGCGACAATGGGTGGGTCGCCGTCAACACGTTCGCCTCGTCGACCGAGGTCAGGCGGATGTCGACATCACCGACCGGCACGATCGTTGCAAGGTGATCGAGAAATGCGCGCACATCGTTGCTGCCATGTTTCAGGATCAGGCCCTGCAGCCCGTAGTTCCCGATGGGCGTCAACGACCGACTGAGCGCTGGCGTCACGAGGAACCGAGATGTCCGGTCGGCGTCGTCCTGCAAGACCTCATCGGGGAAGACACCAATACCCACCAACGTCACCGAGACGATCTGAACCGGCGGTGGAGGCGCCGCAAGGAACGTGGGCTCACTGATCTGCCCGACGTCGTACACCCCGAGGTCGAGGTGTTGTCCGACGTGGTAACCCAATCGCTCGGCGCCGAACTCGTTGATCATCGCCTCATCGATCCGGCCGGCGTCGGCCATCCGCCCCTTCGTCGGTGTGACCTTGTCCTGATCGAAGTATCGCCCGTTGAAGGTTCCGGTGGCTTCGAAGTCCTGAGCGAAGTCAGGCCGACCGTCGACGAGCGGGATGAGGATGAAGTCAACGTAGGTCCGCGATTCCCGGACCTCGGGGATCGCAGCAATTGCCGTGTCCGTCACGTCGTTGTACGCCCCAAGCGTCGACACTGCAACGGTCGATGAGTGCGCGTGCCCGAGAAAACGCGGGTACGCCGACTGAGTCCTCCGGGCTCCCGCGATCGCGAAGAACGCCAGAGCGAAGCACACAGAGATGGTCACTGCGGCCGAGACGAACGACCGCCAGTTGCGAGCCAGCCATAGGCGTCCGACCTGTACAAAGATGCTCATCCGGACGCGTGCACACGGTGCAGCGAACCCGGCAGCGCGCGACACTCCATCAGCCAAGTAAAGCAATGGGCGACGACCCGATCAACCAGGCCAGCCCCAACGTCGCGGTGGTGCCAGTACGACCATTCAGGCTGCGGCTCCCTGAACAGTTGGACGATTCGCCGTCCGAGGTAGAGCGCCAGCGACACCATCAGGAGCTTGAAATGCCACGGGGGTCTTTGGCTTCTCTTCGCCCTCGCTTGCGCCTGAAATGAGATGGGAACGCGCCCCCGGTAGGATTCGAACCTACGACACACGGTTTAGGAAACCGATGCTCTATCCCCTGAGCTACGGGAGCGAAGCCGCTGTGCACCTACTTGCGGCTGCGGACACGCTATCGAAGCGCGTGCGTTCGACGCCCAGACCCCTCCCTCAGGACTGTTGCTATTTTCGGGCCGAGCATCGCGTTCTGGTTCGAGGCAGGTGGCTTCGCTGCTCCTCACTGGTGATGCCTTCGCTGCGGACTTTCAACCCGGGGTCGACAGCGCCTCGAAAATCAGCACCCAGTCGCTGTCACCGGCCGCGTTCTTACCCGGCGTCGTGAAGGGAGCCGACGCCGGACGGTACGAGCCATCCGTAGGATCGAACCACCTGGCCGTCGCCCCGGGCGGCAGCGTGGTCTGGTCGACGGTGAGCGTGCGTTCCGTGGGTGTGTAGGCGATGGCCAGCGTGCGATCGGCCGTGACCGCGGCAGTGGCGTAATCGTTCTCGAGGACATCGCCGGTGGAGGTGTACGTGCCCATGTCGCCCGTCAGGAACGTGTGCGACTGGTCGGGGACGAGGTCCTGCCACGGCCGATCCTTCAAGAATTGCACGACGATACCGAGTTCCAACACTGCCTTGGTATCGAGATGGTCGATCCAATCGTTGTTGTTCATCCCCCACGTGTACTTGTTGCCGTAGAGCTGCCCAGCAGCGCCCGACAACGCGGTCCACCACTCTTGATTTCGCAGAGTGAGGTCGCTCGTCGCCGGTCCGCCGTCGTTGTTCTCGTCTTCGAAGTTCGCCTCGATCATGAGCACCGGCTGCGTGGGAGACGCGTTATACGCCTTGAGGACGACGTCGTACGTCGGGGTGTAGCTATACGCCGACGCAATGTCGATGAGGGGCGGCCACGGGGGATCGTCGAATGATGTCGACACGGGCGGGTTGAGCTCGACCGTCTGGAGCTTGTCTGGGTCGGCTGTTCGGATGCCCTGCGAGAGTGCGATCTCGAAGGGATCGTAGGTTTCCCATTGATCGATCTGGTAGTCGTTGCCCAGCATCCAGATGATGTTCTGAGCATCCTTGTAGCGCTCGCCGACGAACATGCCGTACTCGCGGCTCTTGTCGGCGCCGTTGTCCTTGAGCAAGTCGCGAAAGCTTCCCGTCTCGGCAGGATTGAGCACGAGGGTGATGCCATGGCGGGCGGCGATCTGGACCATTTCGTCCATCCTGGCGAAGTAGTCGGGGTTCGGAGTGGAAAGGTCACCGTCGCGGACGAACGGTGTGATCCCGTCGCATGTGCGCGCGTCACGAACGCCCCACGTGTAGGTGCCGCAGATCAGATTTACCCACGCGGCGTTGAAGCCTCGCTTCTGCCGATTCGCGAAGAAGTAGTCCATGTCTTGCGTGGTCAAATGCGCCGACAGGCACTGGGGGGAGTCGCCGATGATCATGTATGGTGCGCCGGCCTGGTCGACGAGGTAGCGCCCGTTGCCGCTCACTGCCACCGGGAACTGGAACGACCCGGTTGAGTCCGCAGCGGTCGAGGAGGTCGATGATGGCGAGACAGCGTCGGAGAGGTTCGGGTCGGGGCAGCGTGAACCTTCCGAATTGATGCACGCGACCCCACCCACCGCCGACAACACCACCAAGGCCAGCGCCATCGAGACCCGGGCGAGCCGGGACGGCTCTGGCACTTCCACCGCTCCGCTGTCGTCCATCTCGTCCCCCGAAAAGTCCGCGCCGCTTGATCCGCCCCCGACGGAGCAGATGCTAGTGCTGCGGCGCCGTCACCTCTAGTCGTTCGTGAACCCACTGGTCCACGCGCAGCCATTGTTCGTCGAGCCACGTGATTCGGTCGTTGGCGTCGATCGGGATGTCGGCTGCGGGGATCCGCCACGCGGTCACCTTGATCGCGTCGTGGAGTGGCACGGATCTGGCGAGCTCACCGAAACTACCGAACCGGTCGAGACCGGCATGAGCAACGACGACGACGTCCGCATTGGGGAGGGTGTCGAGAAGTTCGAGCACTCCACCAGGGCGTGGCGGAAGGACGTGGCGAAGCGGCGAGAGTCGCTCGGCGCGTTCGGGGCTGGTGTCGGCAATTTTGGTGAGGAAGCGGACGAGGAGTTCAGGCCGGAACAACCGTCCCTCAGGAAAGATGACAACGGCCGTCGAGGCGTCGATCCCGTGTTGCAGACGGTGGAGCATCCTGCGCGCTTCCGGTCCGTCGTCTCGGGGAATGAACACCGATCCCGTTCGACGGTAGAGCAGATCGAATCCGGGGTCGGCGAGCAGCTCGGCCATGATCACGCCTCGTGTGCGGTAGCCGAGTCGCTGGTACAGCAACGCCGGCAGTGAGGCGTCAACGATGTTGACGTGGCGGCAGACCACGATGACGGGCCCCGGGATCAGCGCGTCGTTCACGCCGGTCTCGAGATCGAGGCGGAGGCCGAGCAGCCGTTCGGCGCGACGGGCCATCACGCCGATCGACCAAGCTTGAAGGCGTTCGTGGCGGCGGACCGAAGTCGAGTTGGTCGAGTCTGGTGCCGAACCCGGCCCACAGCCAGAGGATCGGTGCGAGCGCGATCTCGACGCTGTCGTTGATCATGTATTGGATTGCGAACAGCGCGACGCGCACGCTTGGGAAGCGCAGCCTTCCTCGGATGATGTCAACGACCATCGTCAAGGCAACGAGGAACGGGTGCGCCGGCAACACTGACGATCGTGATGACCAGCATGGTCGGAATGGTGCGCGACCGCCGTTTCCAACGAGAGGCGAATGGCTCGGCGTCGATCATGCCGGCCGCGATAGTATTCGGCCGCTTCTACGACGAAGGGATCGCACCATGCCCGTGTTGATGATCGGTGACGTACCAAACCTCACTGAGGAGATCTACGGCGGAATGATTGCCCAGATGACTCCGCTGATGAAGGCGTCGAAGGGATTCATCTCCCACGCCGCCGGGCCGAATCCGACCGGTGGTTGGCGGGTCGTCGAGGTGTGGGAATCTGAGGAGGACGGACAGAACTGGTTCGACACGAACGTCAAACCCAACCTCCCGCCTGACATCGTCCCGACCCGCGAGTTCCACCCTCTCCATACCGCAATCACCAAATAACTCCGTCGCCTTCTCGGAGGATTGGGGAGAGACCGCTCAGAGCTGAGCGGCGGCCAGATGATCTCTGGTCGCGCGGGCCATCCGCTTCGCTCGGTACATAGCCGCATCGGCCTGCCGGACGAGCGTCATCGGGTCGGTATCGGCGTCGCAGTGCGCGATCGCCACACCAACGCTGGCCCGCAGTGGCACGACGAGGTCGTTGGACGACAGGCTGTGGCGGGCCAGGTTCTCGTTCAGTCCGCGTCGCCACGGCATCACCGTCGCCACTGTGGTTGTCACACAGCACGACGAGGAACTCGTCGCCACCGAGCCGGCCGACAACATCGCAGATGTCGGTGGAGTCGAGGATGGCCGTGGCGGTGGCGGCGACGGCGGCATCACCGAGTTCGTGGCCGTAGTTGTCGTTCAGTTGCTTGAGCCCGTCGAGGTCCATGAACAACACGGCCACTGTCTCGCCGGCGTTCCTGCGCCGGGCGACGTCGGTGGTGAGGTAGTCGATGACAGCGGCGCGGTTCAGCAGGCCGGTGAGTTGGTCGTGGGTTGCGGCCTCGTGCATGAGCTGGCGCTGCTGCTCGCGCTCGCGGATCTTCGCGGCGAGCGAGTCGAGCGTGGCCTGGAGGGCGTGGCCCGTGCGCCCGGGCAATGGAATCGCCAGGTCCGGATGGGAGAAGTCCTCGGTGGCCAGCGCGACAGCTCTGGCCTCGACCGCTTTCAAGGTCGAGGCCATGTCGTTGAACGCCGTGGTGGTGGCTGCGATCTCCCGCGGGCCGGATTCGGGCAGACGTTCGAGGTCGAAGTCGCCGACGTGGACCTGCTCGGCGGTGTCGGCCAGCCGCCTCAGAGGATGGGTCAGCACCTGGCCCGCCACGACTACTCCGGCGAGGACGACCACGAGCAGTACTACAGCGACGTGAGCTCTTCCGCGAATTGGCGGGTGGCTTTCGTCGGCCTGCAACAACGCTGCGTCGTGGAGATCTTGAGATGCCGCAACGACCAAGTTGCTGAGGTCGCCCACGTAGCCGATGCCGGAAGCCAGCGCTACACCGGCGCCTGCGAGATCGCCGGCGAACGGGGAAGTAACGCCGGTGAGGGCAAGGTCACGTGCTTGCTCGATCGTCGCTGCGAATTGTTGATTCGCCGGCTTGGCCTGCATCGATTCCCACGCCGCTTGTGCCAGCGGGCTCAGATGGCCGACGAATTGGCTCGTCGCGACGTCGTAGACGCCGGCGGCCTCGATCAGCTTCTGTCTCGCGGCGGCGTCACCGACGCCCTGGAGAACCACACCGGATCCCGCCAGCAAGTCTTTACCGCTGAGGAACGCTTGGTAGGTCTGGACGAGCGTCGAGGCGTGCACCCCGAACGATCCGCGGTGACCCCCAATCCGACACGTCCGCCTGCAACTGGTCGTACGTCTGGTACCACAAGGTGTCGATGTCGAGCGACATCCGAGCCATGAACGTGCCAACGTCGGCATACGCGACGGAGTTGTCGACGACCTTGAGGCTGAGGGCTTTCAGTTCGGCAACGTCTTCGCGTAGTGTTGGCGACGAGAAGTCCGGAAACACATCGATCGACGCGGTGGCCTGGGCCAACTGCTCCGCGAATGGAACGGCAGGGAGGAGGAACGAGTCGAGGACTGTCGTGCTGATTCCGAGACCCGCGGCGTAGGAGATGGCCGCGATCGGCGCCGACAACGTGTTGAGTTGCGCACGAGCCGATGCGACCGCCTGCAGTTCAGCGGCGTCATTGGCGACCACGCGGGCCTGCTGGCGGAACGCCGACGCTGATGCGAGTCGGGAGCCGACGAGGTACCCGGTCGAGATCATCGGGACCAGGACCACCAAAATCAGGACAGAACGGACACCAAAGCGCCAGCGCGGCTTCTTCGCAGCGCCGCGGGAGCGGTTCGGATCCCAGACTGAAACTCGATTTTCCGCCTCGTTGGCTGTCGGCAGTTCGCGTATGGTCGGCCGCAGTTGCCACCACGCCCTCCCGTTCCGTGAAGCTTGGTGACGCAATCATGCAGCTCGTCGTGGGCAATTCGCCAGAGCCGAAGGTCCTCCGAGATCCCTTGTCGGCGCAGCTGAATCGGCCAGAGGACTCTTGCTAATCTCACGCCGACGCGAGATCGGAGGCGGGATGCGCACCACGAGCACTTGGCTGTTCGTTCTGGCGTGCGGCTTGTTCGGCACCGCATGCGGCGGCGGCGAGCCGGAAGGTGAGCCACTCCCGGCCGAGGTGAACCGCATCCTCACTGCGTCGTCGGCGGCGATGGGAGACGTGACGAGCGTTCGCTTCGCGCTCGATCGGTCCGGTGCCGCCGTCTTCATCGATGAATTCGAGTCCATCGCGCTCGACAAGCTCAAGGGCCGGTTCTCGGCACCCGGCAGCGCCGACGCAGTCCTCACCGTCACGGTCGACGAGTCGCTGAAGACCGACCTCGGCGCGGTGGCGATCGGCGGGAAGGTATGGCTTTCCAATCCGGTGACCGGCAAGTTCGAGGAGCTCAAGACCGGCTATGAAATCGACCCGGCGACGTTCTTCGATCCAGAGATCGGTTGGGGCCCGCTCATGACCGAGTTGTCCGACGCCGTTCTGGTCGGCGTCGAGGATCGCGGCGGAAAGCGGTACCACGTGCGCGCAGTCGCGCCGGCAGAACGTATGGAGATCATCACCGCGGGTCTCGTGCGCGATCAGGACGTCACGATCGATTTCTGGTTGAAGCGCGACACCGCTTTGGTCACCGCGGCCGAGTTCTCGACGGTGTTCCGGGGCAAGACCACCGACTGGGTGTTCGAGCTGAGCCACTACGGGGACGACTTCGACATCAAGGTGCCCGACCTCGATGGGTGACGGCGCAGGGCGACCCTCAGTTGGGCGCCGTCCCGCTTCTCCACGCGCTGTCCTCGCCGTGGTCGGCTTCGCAGTGTTCGTTGCCGCCGACGACCTGACGGTGGTCGCCACGATGCTGCGCCCGATCATCGGCGACCTCGGTCTCACGTTGCCGGACGGGCTCGACGAAGCCGCGTGGATCGTCAATGCCTACCTGATCGCGTTCGTAGCGGTCATGCCGATCGCAGGCCGCATCAGCGACATCGTGGGCCGGCGGCGAACGTTCCTCGCGGCCTACTCGCTGTTCATCGTCGGCACGATCATCATCCCTACTCTCGACGTCACTCGGACCGTTCCTGTTCGGCCGCGTGCTGACGGCCCTCGGCGGCGGGGCGATGGTGCCTGTGGCGCTGGCGGTGGTCGGCGATGTGTATCCGGATCGCCCGGCGGGCCCTTGGCGTACTCGGTTCGATCGAGACGCTCGGCTGGGTGTGGGGTCCGCTGTACGGCGCGATGCTCGTGCGGTTCCTCGTCGTGGCAATGGCAGTTCTGGCTCAACGTCCCGCTCGCCGTCGTCGGATGGCCGCCGCATGGTTCGTGCTGGCCGACCACGATCGGCCGCAGCGCTCGTCACGCATCGACTGGATCGGTGGCGTGTTGGTCACGGTGTTCTTGGTCTCGCTGAACCTGGCGCTGCTGGGCAACGCCGAGATCCAAAGCGTCACGGGCCTCGATGAGCTCACCGGTGGATCAGGCCCAGATCTTCGATGGTTGTACGCCATCGCTGCAGTCGCTGCGGTCGCGTTCGCCTGGCGCCAGCGGCATGCGACCGACCCCTTGATCGACCCGCGCCTGTTCGGTGGCCGAAACCTGCGGCTTGCTCTGCTCGCCAACCTCGTGGTCGGCGCGGCGCTCGTGATCGCGATGGTCGACATCCCGATCTTCATCAACGCGGTGGAGGTGGATCTCGAACGGGCGGCGCTCGTCTCTGGCTGGGTCCTCTCGGTGTTGACTGCCTCGATGGCCGTCACGGCATATGTCGGCGGGCGTCTCACGGAGCGAACCTGGTATGGCCCCCCGGTTGTCGCCGGTTTGGTCGCCGCCACGCTTGCGTACCTCACGATGGGCTTCATGTGGGACGGTGACACCTCGTACGCGCTTGATCGCGGTACAGCTCGCCGTACTCGGCGCCGGCTTCGGGCTCACAGTGGCACCGACCAACTCGGCTGTCATTGCCGGTGCCGCCGCCGATCAGCGCGGGGCAGCGGCCGCGCTCGTGATGGTCACCAGGCTCCTCGGCTTCAGCATCGGGCTCTCCGCCCTCACGGCGTGGGGACTGGCGCGCTTCAACAGCTTGCGCGGCGATATCGACCTACCTCCGATCACTGATCCCGGGTTCGAGTCAGCCCTGCGCGACGCCTCTGAGGAACTGACAGCGAAAGCCATTGCCGAGACGTTCCTGGCAACAGCGGCAGTGACAGTGATCGGCGTCGGCGCAGCGCTGGCTATGCGCCGACAGACCCACGCGCCCGATGTAGGGCCCGATGTAGCGGACGTACCGACGGGCGAACCGTCTCCGGAACGTCCGATCGAACAGACAGGAGTAGCCATGTCCTCATGGTTGAATCGCCATCTCGGCCTAGTGCTCGGTGCCTTCGCACTTCTGCTCATCGGCGCCTTCGTCTGGATAGCCATCCTGATGTCGCAAGTCCGCGAGACGCGAGACGACCTCGCACGGGTAGAGGCCGGTGCGGCGATCTTCGCCTCCCAGGTTCAAGGCTTCCAGGACAAGGTCAGCGAACTCGCTCCGAACGTGTCAGCTGGTCTGGACGAGGCGATCACTGGTCTCGAGTCGTTCGGGAGCTCAACCGTCGAATTCAATGTTCCGATCGACGAGGACATCCAATTCGCGACGAGCGTCGTGATCGACCGTGAGGTCGAGGTGCCGATCAAGACGACGCTGCCGATCAACGAATCGTTCGATACGACAATCAAGGTTGCCGGTCCGTTCGGAATCGACATCCCCCTCGACGTAACGGTGCCCGTCGACATCGACGTTCCCATCGACCTCACCGTCACGGTGCCTATCCACGAGACGATCCCCATCGACGCGAATGTGCCTGTGAAACTCGACATCCCGATCAACGTCGATGTCAGCGAGACGCAACTGGCCGAGCTCTCCAAGGCACTTGCTGCCGGACTCAGGTCGTTCCAAGAGATCCTGGCGGGGCTCGGAGGCTGAGCGTTTCGATCTCCGGGTTGACTACTACGTCTCACGTAGTATCGTGGAACGTATGAAGGACATCGGCATTCTCGTCATGGTGGCGCTGTCGGACGGCCCGAAGCACGGGTATGCGATCCAGGCGGACATCGAGTCGTTCGCAGGGATGCGCCTCGGCCCCGGAACGCTCTACGGGGCAATTGGACGGCTCGAGCGCGAGGGCTCGATCGTCGCGACCGGTGCGGACGATCGCCGACGGCCGTACGAGCTCACCGCAGCCGGCCGATCGAAGCTCGCGGAGGGCCTCGCCCTTTTCCGTCGCCTGACGCGGCGGGCGGTGATGACGTGAAGGGCCTACTGCGTCTGTACCCGAGAGCCTGGCGCGATCGTTACGCGGCCGAGGTCGGCGCGCTGATGGCTCAGTCGACTCGTCCGCGACGAGATCGGCTGAATCTGGCTGTGCACGCGCCTGTTGCCTGGCTGCAGGTTCCGGCCGTTGCCACGGTGCTACGCCTCGTTGCAGCGGTGTCGCTGGTGTTGTTCGGTTTCGCCGTCGGACAGCTGTCCAATGGTGTGTCGGAGGTGCCGGCGCATTGGTGGTCGTCGGCGGCCGCGGTGCTTGCCCTGAGTGCGGTCGCAGCGTCGGTGTGCAGTGATCGTTGGAAAAATCAAAAATCTCATCGCTTGAGTTGACAACCGAGTCATCATCGAACTAGTGTTCGTACATGAATCCGGACGAGTACGCTGAGCTGGTCGAACAGCTGACCGCCGATCGTCTCGCTGTGTCCGACACCGCCCACTGTGCGTCACTCCTCGCCCGACTCAACGGGCTCCGCTCATGGGTCGAATCACGCACGCTCGCCGTCACCCGACGCCTCAACGAACTCGCCGACCAGAGCCCCGGGATCTTCCCCGAACAGATCCTCGCCGACGCCACCCGCGTCTCGCTGAACCAGGCGTTGCAACCATTCAAGCGGGCCGAAGCCGTCGAGCTGATGCCCACCTTCGGTGCGGCGTTGGCCGATGGCGCGGTCAACGTCGACCACGTCAACCTGTTGGCTCGCGGTGTCGCCGGCCTCGACACAGGCCACCAAGGAACGGCTCTCGGCTCGTGACGGGTTCCTCACCGAGATCGCCTCGCGAACCACCTCCGGCCGAGTTCGGGCGAACCTTGCGCGACGAGATCCGCCGCGCCCAGCACGACGATGGGATCGATCGCCTCCAACGGCAGCGGCGCAACACCCGACTGCGTACCTGGACCGACCTCGAGACCGGGATGTGGTGCCTGCGCGGCGAGTTCGACCCGGAGTCGGGTGCGATCTTGCAGCAGCGCCTCAACGCCGCCGTCGAGGCGTTGTTCCACGACACCACACCCGACACCTGTCCCACCGACCCGCTCGACAAACAACACCATTTGCGAGCCCTGGCGTTGTTGTCGTTGACCTCCGGCAAGGGCAGCGGGCGCGGCGGGTCGATCGACATGTCAGTCCTGATCGACGCCAAAACCCTCTTGGAAGGTGTGCATGAGCATTCGGTGATCGACTGTGGGCTGGGCATCGACCTCCCCGTCGAAACACTCCGCCGGATGGCCTGCTACGCCGAGATCACCCCGATCATCGTCGGCGCCGACGGCGTCCACCTCCACCTCGGCCGCACCACACGCCTCGCCAGCCGCGAGCAACGCCGCGCCCTACGGGCGATGTACCGCGGCTGCGCCATCCCCGGCTGCTGCGTCGCCTGGGACTACGTCGTCATCCACCACCTGAAGTGGTTCCGCAACCTCGGGACGACCGACATCGACAATCTGCTGCCGTTGTGCACCAAACACCACCACCTCGCCCACGAAGGCCGCTGGCAACTCACCCTCGACACCAAACGCAACCTCACCATCACCAAACCCGACGGCACCCAAATGACCACCGGCCCACCAACACGTCCTCGCCGCATGAGACGCGATCAGCCGAAGCGAGCAACGGATCAATCGAAACGAAGACGAATCGCACACTCCGGCGCCTCCGCGCGACGGAGCAGCTTGCGGAACACACCACCGACATCGAGCAGGAGGATCGCAACCTTGTACTTTCGACGCACGGCTTTGCGGACCTCGCGAGTGTCTGCACCCACGAGCACCTCGGCGGTCGCACCCACGACCGTCGAGTTCTCGGTGATCTTGCCGCGCAGGTTGCACGGTTGCAGCGTGACCGACGAGTTGTTGCGAATCCGCTTCACCTTGCCGGAGTCGACTTCCGTGGTGAAGCCACCGGTTCCATCGGAGAGCGGAGCGATCCAGACCGGTGTCGCCACACCTTCGCCGTTCTTGCGGAATGTGGTCAGCAGCACGTACTTCTCGTCGGTGATCGCCACGTGGAAACCGTACCCCGAGCCCGTGAAGCCGTCGCTCGGGTTAGTTTCATTGGGTGACCCAGATCGAACCCGGGACCCGCACCGATCCTGCCACGGGCCTCAGCAGCGCCGAGGTTGCCGACCGAGTCGCGAAGGGCCTGACCAACACGATCCCGAACGCGCCGACTCGCACGCGTCGGTCAGATCATCCGCGGCAACGTCTTCTCGCCGATCAACCTCATCGTCGCCATCCTGGCCGCGTTGGTGATCATCGCCGGCTCGCCGAAGGACGCGTTGTTCGGCGGAGTGATCATCGCCAACAGTGCGATCGGTGTGATCCAGGAACTCCGGGCCAAGAAGGTGCTCGACCAACTCCGCGTCGTCAATGCGCCGAGGGCGCACGTCGTGCGCGACGGCAAGGTGGTCGAACTGCAGACGCACGAGTTGGTGCTCGACGACGTGGTCGAGTTGCGCACCGGCGCGCAGGTGGTGGCCGACGGGACAGTGCTGACCCACGAGAACCTGGAGATCGACGAGTCGTTGCTCACCGGCGAGGCAGACCCGGTGGTGAAAGACGACGGTGCCGACGTGCTCAGCGGCAGTGCCGTGGTCGCCGGAACCGGCCGCATGTTGGTGACGAAGGTGGGCGCCGAGAACTACGCCGCCAAACTCGCCGAGGAAGCCCGACGGTTCACGTTGGTCAACTCGCCGTTGCGCAACGACGTCAACCGGATCGTCAAGTGGGTCGGGTACCTCATCATCCCGGTTGGTCTGTTGCTGGCGAGCAGCCAGTTCCTGCGCCGCGACGAGGGCTGGCGGAAGTCGATCATCAGCACCGTCGCCGGTCTGGTCGGCATGGTGCCGGAGGGCCTCGTGTTGCTCACCAGCGTTGCCTTCGCCGTCGGTGTGGTACGCCTCGCACGCAAGCGATGCCTCGTGCAGGAACTTCCGGCGATCGAGGTGCTCGCTCGAGTCGACGTGCTGTGCGTCGACAAGACCGGGACGATCACCGAGGGCAGTCTGGCGCTCGCCGAGGTCGAGACGATCGCCGACGCCGACCGCGCCACGGTCGATCAAGCTCTGGCGGCGCTGGCCCAACTCGACCCTGATCCCAACGCAACGCTCGCGTGCATTGCAGAAGGCGTACACCGATCAGACGACGTGGACCGTGACCGGGCGTGTGCCGTTCTCGTCGGCTCGCAAGTGGAGCGCGATGAGCTTCGGCGAGCAGGGCAGCTGGGTGCTCGGCGCACCGGAGAACGTGATGACCTCTGCATACGACGGTGGTCTGCGGAGCAGCGTCGAGACCCACGCTCACGAAGGTCGACGCGTGCTGCTGTTGGCGACGACCGACGGCACCTTCAACGACGGTGCCGACGCCACACTTCCTGCGGTCACTGCGGTCGCGTTGGTGTTGCTGGAAGACATCGTGCGCCACGACGCCAACGCGACGTTGAAGTACTTCGCCGACCAGGGCGTCACCGTCAAGGTGATCAGCGGCGACAACAACGTCACCGTCGGTGCCGTGGCACGTCGCGCCGGGCTCGCCGGATGGGAAGACAACGTCGACGCCACGAAGATGCCGCAAGGAAGGGCAGCGAGGAGTTCGTCGACGCCGTCGAAGGCAGCACCGTGTTCGGCCGCGTGACGCCGCATCAGAAGCGGGCGATGGTCGGGCGCCTTGCAATCGCGAGGGCACACCGTGGCGATGACCGGCGACGGTGTCAACGACGTGCTCGCACTGAAAGACGCCAACTGCGGCGTCGCCATGGCCAGCGGTAGCGAGGCGACCCGCGGTGTCGCCCAACTGGTGCTGATGGACTCGAACTTCTCGGCGATGCCGGCGGTCGTCGCCGAGGGACGACGCGTCATCAACAACATCGAACGGGTCGCCAGCCTCTTCCTGGCCAAGACCGCGTACTCCGTCGTCCTGTCGGTGATGACCGGCATCGTCGCGGTCGCCTATCCCCTGCGTCCCATCCACCTGTCGATCCTCAGCTGGTTCACGATCGGTCTCCCCGCGTTCTTCCTCGCACTCGAGCCCAACGACGAGCGGGTGACCGAAGGCTTCCTTCCACGCGTGCTCGGCCGCGCCGTGCCCGCCGGTGTCGTGATCGCGGTCGTCACCATGAGCGTCTTCGCGATCGCCCAGCTCGACACCTCGATCGACGCCGATCATGCCCGCACAGTCGCGGTGCTGGTGGCGGGCTCCGTCGCCTTGATGAACCTCTACCGAGTCGCCCGCCCCCTCAACAAGCTGCGCGCCACTCTGGTGATTACGATGATCGCCCTGTTCGCCCTTGCGTTCCTGATTCCGGCCGGTCGAGACACGTTCGAGCTGCCCCAAACCGCAGCGTGGGCGTACGGCATGGCAGCGGCATTCATCGTCGTCGCCTGGCCGTTGCTCGAAGTCGGGAGTCGGGTGGCAACCCGCTGGCGCCGACGATAGGGTCCGCCACAACGGCTTCCCCCGAACCTCAACTCGATCCTTCGTTCGGGAGGAAACCATGTCGTTTCGCCGCCCTCGCCTGCGTAGTCGCAGGAATGTCATCGACATCCACTTCGGCGATCAGCCGTGCTACGTGTGGCTGCCCAATCCTGACGACCCGGTGATCGTCGCCGAGTTCGCCGACGCCGCCAACCTGGCCACCGCCGTGCTCGACATGCCGGTCGAGAAAGAGGTGATGGTGCTGCTCGACGAGCGCCGTCAGGTCACGGCGATGTTCGCCGACCCACCCACCGAGCTCGGCCTCTTCGTCGGTTGGTGCGACGGTCCCGGTCTCGAGGTGCCGTTCTCGCAGACGATGATGATCTGCGTCGCCGACTACGTTCCGATCGCCGCGCCCGACGAGAAGGATCGCATCGGCTACTTCGAACTGCGTCGCATCCACATGCTGCAGGGCCTGCAGTTGCTCGACATCCTCATCGTCGACCACGAGCGTGTGCAGAGCCTCGCCATCGCATGCGATCGCGACGCGGTGTGGTTCGACGAGTTCGCCCCCACATCGGCTGCATAGGCGCATCGACGTCGCGACTTACCATGGCCGCATGACTGTCTCTGTTGTATCTGTAGTGACCGGCGCCAACAGTGGCATCGGCCGCGCCACCGCCATCCACCTCGCCCAGCAGGGTCACACCGTCTACGGCACCGTCCGCAGCGTCGACAAGGCGGCAAAGCTGCGGTCGATGTCGGCCGAGGCAGACGTCGAGATCAAGCTCGTCGAGCTCGATGTCGCCGACGACGAATCCGTCCGCGCCGGGTTCGCCGAGATCCTCGGCGAGACCGACGGCGTCGTCGACGTGCTGGTCAACAATGCCGGTA
Organism: Ilumatobacteraceae bacterium; assembly: GCA_963746365.1. Taxonomy (GTDB): domain Bacteria; phylum Actinomycetota; class Acidimicrobiia; order Acidimicrobiales; family Ilumatobacteraceae; genus JAENVT01. The sequence goes on from CAVVBH010000003.1 coordinate 23,216, forward strand.
TCGGCGGCAACGCCGTCGCCGAGGAATGCCCACCATCGACGTACCTCGACGTGATGAACGTCAACCTGTGTGGGGCCGTTCGCTGTCTCCAGCAGGTGCTGCCGGGCATGCGCAGCCGCAAGAGCGGCGCCATCGTCAACATCACCTCCATCGCAGGTCGCATCGCCGCCATCGCCCAATCGCCGTACGTCACTTCGAAGTGGGCGCTCGAGGGATTGAGCGAGGGACTGGCCCAGGAGGTGGCTCCGTTCGGAATCCGCGTCGCGATCATCGAACCAGGTGTCACGAAGAGCGCCATCTTCGCCAAGAACATCGACGCTCCCAACCAGACCGGTGCATACGACGCGCACTACCGACGCATGTTCCAGTTCTACGCCGCCGGCTACGCGCAGGCCACCGATCCGTTCGAGGTCGCACGCCTCATCCATCGCGCCGTCACAACCGACAAACCGCAGTTGCGATACGCGGTCAGTTGGGCGGGGCCGGAGTTCATCGCCGGTCGCGAGGCGATGTCGGACGAGGAATGGGTGCGTCTCGGCACATTGACCGACGACGACGCCTACTACACCGCCTTCGAATCAGCATTCGGTCTCGACATCTCACCGGCCTGACGCCGGCTTGCGTCAGCCGCGTCGTTCATCGCGGAACGATGCAGCACCGCCCACGTCGGCTTCACGACGATCCCGTCGCCATCGACCTCGGCTTCGCCATCGACGATCAAGGACATGCCGTCGGTCTGCGACGGCGGAAACATCAACACCACCAAGGCGTTGCGCACCACGTTGACGCGGCTCGACCGACCGGTTTCGCACCGCAAGCCTCCCGCGGCGAGAGACGGCTTGACCGCGAGCAGGTGCGGACGATCTTCGCCAGTGGTCACCAGGTAGCACCACGGATACTCGGTCAGCATGTCGGCCAGATCTTCGAGCGCGACGGCGATGCTCACGACGTCAACTTTACTTCGTGGCGAGAAACCCTCAGGGCACGACCGTGCACGACTTGGGGATGGTCAGCAACGGGTACGGATTGACCGCTGCGCCACCCTTGGGGTGCACCTCGAAGTGCAGGTGATAGTTGCCGGGCCCGGGGTTGCCCGTGTCGCCGACGTAACCGATCAACTGGCCCCGTGTCACAGGGTCGCCCAGCTTCAAGCCGGTAGCGAACGCCGACAGGTGACCATAGAAGTAGTACGTACCGTCGGGCAGCTTCAAGTACCAAGCGTTGCCGGCGAGCACCGAGTTCGTCTCTCCGTTGACGATCTGGCGCCACATGACTCCGTTGTCGACCGCATACACCTCTTGACCGAGCGACGCCATGATGTCGATGCCCTCGTGAATACGGCCGTCGGGCCGTGGTTGCCCGAAGCTCGTCTTGCTCAGCGCGCACTTCGGCAGCGGATTGATCGGGAACAGGATCACGCCGGTCTGGCTCAAGCGCAGCGCAGGCCTCAACGCGGTGGCCGCCACCTCGAGACGGGCTGGTCCAGTGTCCGCCGCGTGGGCGTCGCCGAGTGCCGTGGTGCCGATCCCAATCGTCAGCGCTGCCGCGGTCAGGACCGTGACAATTCGATGACAACGATTGGTGGAGACCATGTATGAGCTTCCGTGGTGAACTTCCGTGAGATGTCGTGACAGCCGCTCGCCCGCCGGAACAGTATCGGCTCGTTCCCCCCTGAACTAGAGCCGAAGTTGCTCGCGACTCACCGGGCCACACGCCAGCTCGGCCGCGCTGTCAGAGCGCCACGGCCAGATCGGCGTCGAGAATTGCTCGATCCTCGGCGTCAGCGATCGGCACCGACTTTCGCCAGTTCCCAACTCTCACCTGCGGCGATGTCGTCACCGAGCGCCTTCAACGCCCTGGCGCGGGCGTCGTGGGCGTACGCCAGATCGAAGTCGTCGAGGCCGTGCTCGTCGCACAGCGATAGGCATCGATCGGCGTAGCGGAGCGACAACTCCGGTTGACCGGCGAGCAGTTGAACCTTGGCGAGCAACCACGCGGCGCGCGCCTCGTTGGCCGGAACACGACGCGCCGCGCGAGCCCAGTGATATGCCGAAGCGTAAGCCCGCCGTAACATTTCCTCGTCGTTCTCCGGCGTTCGCTCTGCCTCGATCATCTCCCACGTCGAGTTGTTGCACTCGATCCCCTGAGCCCGGTGCCACTCGCCCGACGCATCCTCGATGGTCGTCGGCTCGGCCGTCATGGGCGGCAGCGACTCGCCGGTCTCGAGCACCGTCTTCAACCCGTCGAGCACGTACACCCAGCCGTCCTTCACGTTGGCCCAAGTCAGCGGGCTCATCGCCAGGTCTCCGTGCTCGAGCCGCAATCGGGTCAGGCCTTCGCCCATTGGTTCGACGATCCACTCCACGCGGCCGGGCGGTTCCTCCGACATCGCCGCGTCGTAGAGCACGTGCCAGGTCATCACGAGTCGGTTCGGCGGATCCAGTTCTTCGATCACACCATCGATCGCCGGACGGCCGTCGCTGGCGATGGTCGTGCGATACGGCTGGCCCTTGACCGGTGGCGAATCGAACGACGTGTCGTGGAAGTAGCGGCGCGTCCACGACGGCTCGACAATTGCCTCCCACACCTGCTCGGGCGTGGCCTTGATGTAGATCTGATAAACGTGCTTGGTGATGGCCATGTCGGCTCTTCCGCTCCTATGACGTGCCGCGCTCGAGTTCTTGACGCATACCAACCATCGCGCGGGTGAATGGCTGGGCGTACTTGCTGACCCACCTGTCGGCGATCTCGCCGATCGGGACCGGGTTGAGGAAGTGCTGTTTGGTTCGACCGACTCGCTTGGTGACCACCAGGTTGGCGCCCTCAAGAACGGTGAGGTGCTTCATCACGCCGAACCTGGTCATCTCCGGGAAGCGGTCGCACAACGCCTGCACGGTTTGACCATCGCGTTCGAACGAGCGCGTCGAGAATCGAGCGTCTCGTCGGCATCCGCCAGCGCCTTGAACACTTCGTCCATGGGTCAAATAATATGTGACTGATTGGTCACATGTCAAGGTGATCAGCGGCGTTTGTCGCCGGGTCGGCGCAGTTCCTTCCGCAGGACGAATCGCAACCCGCTCCACGTGTCGTCGATCGCGCAGACCTTGTTGTCGACCCAACCGCTCGGCAGCAGTTCTGTGCGCAACACATCCTCGGTGATGTCGGTGGGTACGCCACTCGACTTCTTCGGCCATGCCACCCAGATGCCACCGTCGGGCGCGGCCGCCTTCGTCAGCTTCGGCCACGCGGCCGCCAACTTCGATCGCGACGTGAAGAAGGCCACGACGACATCGAGTGGCGCCAACAGAGACTTCTGCCAGATGGCGTCGCCGTAGTCACCGAGCGTCTCGGCAAATCCCTCGGGAGGGTCGACGATCACGAAGACGGCATCGTCGACGATGCCGAGCTTCTTCGGCAACGGAGTACCCGAGTAACCGGCCATCAGGCTCGACCCATCACGTTGTCGACGAGTCGGGCCACGCCCTCCGGTGTTGCCCGTCTTGCGCCATCGTCCACCTTCATCGACTCACCTCACTGATCACCGTCGCTACTCACCTTCGCTACTCACCTTCACGTGGCTCATTCTGTGGCGATGGCTTCGAGGATGTCGAGTTTCGTCGCACGCCACGCCGGCACGACGGCGGCGACCACACCAACCACGAAGGCGATGAGGATGATCGCCGCGATGGTGTCGATCGGAACGGAGTACTTGGTCAAACCCTGGTCGCGGAGCGCGGCGATGACCACGTAGCCGAGCACGAGCCCCATCACCACCCCGACGACCGCGCCGTACACCGACGTCAGCACGCTCTCCCACCGCACGGTGATGCGCACCTGCGCCCGAGTCATCCCGACGGCGCGCAACAACCCGGTCTCGTGCCGCCGCTCGTACACCGCCAACAGCAGCGTGAGCACGATCCCGAAGATGGCGATCACGATCGACAGGGCCAGCAGTCCGTAGACGAACGCCAGGCTCTGATCGACAAGGTCGGCGCGGCTGTCGATGAACTCGTTGCGGTCCTGCAGTTCGCCGATGCCGTACGCCTCGACGTTGGCATCCACCGCTCGACGAAATTCGCTGTCGCCGATTCCGTCGGCGCGGGTCAGCGAGACGAAGCCAGCAGTGTTCGACAGGCTGGTACCGGTGAACGTGTCGCGGTGATAGGTCCGCGCCGGGATGAAGTCGGCAGTTTCGTAGATCCCTTGAACCGCCAGAGGGCGAACTCGCCCATCGATGCGGACGTCGAAGCCGTCACCGAGCGACAGGTTCTTGCGCTTGGCCTCACCTTCGCTGATCAGCATGCCCTCGGCAGTCAGCGACTCGAGCGAGCCCTCGAGGAAGACGAACTGGATCAACCCACCAGCCGTCTGTGGATTGATGGTTGCGCCTCCCGCGCCGTTCCCCTTCGGCGTCGGCGAGCGGTACAAAGCCGAGGCCCGTGGCCGCACCCACCTCTGGCAACGTGTTGAGCTGGTCGATGAAGGTCTGACCGAAGCTCAACGAACCACCGTTGCTGCTGTTGATCACGTAGTCGCCCACGAACGTTGATCCGATCGTCTGGCGCAACTGCACCTTGATCGATGCGGCGAACACCGACGCGCCGGTCACCAGCGCGACACCGATCAGCACCGGTGCGGCAGTACGCGCCGTGCGCTTCGGATTGCGCTGCACGTTGCCGCGGGCCATTGCTCCGGTGACGCCGCGCCATCGTTGAATCGGACTACCGAGCAGCCGGGCGATCGGCCGAGCCATGACCGGACCGAGCAACAGAATCGCGGCAAACAACAGCGCAACACCCATCGCCAGCAAGATGCCCTCTGCGCCGAGCAGCACTGCGATGATCGTTCCCACGCCGAGCACAGCGCACACCGCGGCACCGATGACGCGGCTGCGCACAGATCCCGTACGTTCGAAGGCGGTGTCGACCATCGCCGCGATGGGCGAAACGCGGCCTGCACCGATCGCCGGAGCGATTGCTGCGATCAAGCTGGCCGCCGTGCCCGCGACGATCGTGAGCGCGACGGTGAACGGCTCCAGAGCCAGCCCCCGGGCAGGGATCGAGTAGTCGAGCGCGTCGAGGAGGTTGCGTATCCCCAGCGCCAGGCCGATCCCGCCGAACAGGCCCGCGATGGAGCCGAGCAGACCGATCACGGCCGATTCGATCAGCAGGGTCCACGTCACCTGGCGACGGCTCGCGCCGATGGCGCGAAGGAGGGCGTTCTCGCGTTGACGTTGTGCGGCCGTGATCGAGAACACGTTGTAGATCACGAACATGCCGACGCCGAGGGCGATGAACGAGAAGATCGCCAGGAACAACGTGATGAATCCGAGACTTCTCTCGATCTCGCTCTGTGTCTGCTCGGTGATCTCGGCGGAGGTCAACGTCTCGGAGATGTTGGGATCGAGCGCGCTCTCGATGCGTTGGACGAGAACTTCGTCGCTGACCGTGCCATCGCCCTTGACCAACACCGCGTCGACGAAGCCGGGCTTGGCGACGAACTCCTCGGCCGTCGGCGCATCGAACAACGCCCATGTGGCGTTGGCCGGCGAGACGATGTCGTCGTAGACGACGATCCCGACGAGGGTGAAGTCTCGCGACCCGCCCTCGGCGTTGACCTTGACCGTGTCACCGACGCTGGAGCCGGCGTCGGCGGCGGTGATCGTGTCGAGCACGACTTCGGTCGGTCCGCTCGGCAACCGTCCCTGCGCGATCCGCCACACCGACAGCGAGCCCTCGTTGACCGTGGCGCCGAACGTGGGCGCGGTCGGTCGTTCGATCGGATTGCCCTGCTTGTCGATCACCACCGCATCACCCTGCACAAAGGCCTGGGCATCGATCACCCCGTCGACAGCGCGGACCTGATCGACCACCGCGACGGGCAATCGATCACGGCGCTCGAACCCAAGGAAACCCTCGACCGAGTTCGACGACTGCACGTAGCCGTCGACTCGCTCGAAGACGTCGGCGAAGAGGGCATTGAAGGTGCGCTGCACCGTGTCGCGGAAGATGAAGGTGCCGCTCAGAAACGCCGTGCTGGCCACGATGGCGAGCGCCGTCAACACGACACGCCCCCACCGGGCTCGCACACTCCGCAGAGCGAGCCGTATCACGTTCCAAAATTCATGTCGTGGCGATCGCCTCGATGATGTCGACTTTGGTAGCCCGGCGAGCGGGGAGGACCGCGGCAATAACACCGACGATGAACGACACGACCAAGATCACGATCGTGCTGAGCACTGGTACGGAGAAGACGGTGACTCCCTCGTCGCGCAGCGACAGCACCAACAGGTATCCGCTGAAGAGGCCGAGCACCACCCCCAGCACGGCGCCGAGCATGCTGGTGATGACGCTCTCCCAGCGAACCGTCGACCGCACCTGGCCACGCGTCATGCCGACCGCGCGCAGCAGCGCGATTTCGCGACGCCGCTCGTAGACCGAGAGGAGCAAGGTGATGACGATGCCGACCGCGGCAATGATGATCGACAATGCCAGCAATCCGTAGATGAGGGCCAGCAACGTGTTGATCGACGCCGCCTGATCGTCGATGTACTCCGAGCGGCTTTGCAGTTCGCCCGACCCGTATCGATCGACCACCGGCTGGATCGCTGCCTTGGCCTGCGATGCGCTGACGCCCGGCGCGGTGTTGATGAACACGGAGAAGTCGAAGTAGCTGCCGGAGGTATCGGCATAGAGGCTGCGGTTCACGACGTACCCGCCAGCCAACTCGTCGGACGAGTACGTGCCGACGATGGTCAGCGGCAGTTCGCCGAGACCGGTGAGGGTGACCGTCAGCACATCGCCGATCTTCAGGTTGTCGTCCTTGGCCTTCTTGTCGGAGACCATGATCGAATTGGTCGAGAGGTCCGCGTACGAGCCACTGGTGAGATGCAGGTCGAAGACCTCGCCGACCGTCGCCGGGTCGACCAGCGTGACGGTCACACCCTTGGAGTCGACCTGGGCGAGCTTGACCCCGATACCGGCGGCAGCAGCCACCTCGGGCAGGCCGTTGAGCTGGTCGGCCAGGTCTGGGCTGAGGCCGCCGAACCCGGTGAAATCCTCCGTCTTCACGACATAGTCCCCGACGAACTGCTCGCCGAAGATCTCGCGTACCTGCGCCTTCAGCGTCGCCGCGAGCAACGCGACGGCCGTCACGAGAGCAACGCCGATCAACACCGGTGCCGCAGCACGCGAGGTTCGCTTGGGGTTTCGTGAAGCGTTGCCCCGGGCCATGCGACCGGTGACCTTGAACGCTCGCGCGAACTGGTGCACCGATCAATTTGGCGGCCGCAAGTGCGAGTACGGGGCCGAGGATCAGCACGCCGACCCAGATCAACAGCACACCGATCCCGAGCAGGATGAAGCTCGCCCCGCTCAAGGCGGCGATGATCCCGACGGCGCCGATTGCGGCGACGATCAGCCCGCTGAGGATCCTCTTGCGACTGCCGCCGACAGTCTCGACCGCAGACTCGCGCATCGCTGCCAACGGAGAAACGCGGCCGGTTCGCAGTGCCGGCAGCACGGCCGACAGGACGGTGACGAAGGTGCCGAGCACCAACGTCAGCACGACGGTGCGCGGGAGCAGCTGCAACGAGGTCGACGGGAAGTCGATGCCGAGAACGCCGAGGAACGACTTCAGTGCCATGGACACCCCGATACCGGCGACGAGCCCCAACAGCGAGCCGATCACGCCGACGACGACCGATTCCAGCAGCATCGCCCGCGTGACCTGGCTCTTCCGCGCGCCGACTGCGCGTAGCAGCGCGTTCTCCCGTTGACGCTGTGCCGCGGTGATCGAGAACACGTTGTAGATCACGAAGCAGGCCACGCCCATCGCGATGAACGAGAACACCGTCAAGAAGATGGTGAAGAAGCTGAGCCCTTCTTCGATCGCGGACTGGTTCTCCTTGGTGATCTCGGCGCCCGTGAGTGTCTCCGTCTGGCTGTCCGCAGGGAGCGCCGCCTGGATTCGATCGGCCAACTCTGCATCGGGGATGCTGCCGTCACCTGTGACGACCACCGCATCGATGAAGCCGGGCTTGCCCACGAAGGACTGCGCAGTCGAGAGATCGAACAATGCAAACGTGGCACCGCCGGGCGACGAGACGTCGCCGTAGCGTGCGATGCCCACCAGGGTGAACTCGCGTGAGCCACCCTGGGCGACCACCTTCGCGGTGTCACCGAGCTTGTAGTGGGCCTTGTCGGCGACTGCAGCGTCGAGGGCGACCTCGCTGTCGCCCGCCGGGAGTCGGCCCTCGCTGATGGTCCAGAACGCCTCGTCCGCCGAGATCGACGACCCGAACGTCGGCGGGCCATTTCCATCCGACCCCACCGGCTTGTTGTCCTTGCCGATGACTCGAGCGAATCCGAACACACTGGGATCAGCGGCGCGTACACCGGGCACCTTGGCGACCTCGGCGGCGAGTGAATCCGGGATTCGCTGGCGCTCTTCGGATCCGAAGTCGCCTTCGATGACGACCGAGGAGCGCACGTATGCGTCGGTGTCCTCGAACACGTCGGCGAACAGGTCGTTGAACGACTTTGTGAGCGTGTCGGAGAAGATGTACGTGCCGGCCAGGAACGACGTGCCGAGGATGACGGCAAGCGACGTCAACAGCAGCCGGCCCTTGCGAGCCATGATCCCTTTGAGCGCAACCTTGAACATCGTCAGTCACCAAATCGCTTCATGCGATCGAGCACGAGATCCGCTGTTGGCTCGAGCATCTCGTCGACGACCTTGCCGTCGGCGAGGAAGATCACCCGGTCCGCGTAGCTCGCCGCATTGGGGTCGTGCGTGACCATCACGATCGTCTGGCCGAGGTCGCGAACAGCGCGGCGCATGAACTCGAGGATCTCGGCCCCGGCTCGGCTGTCGAGGTTGCCCGTCGGCTCGTCGGCAAAGATGATCGTCGGCTTGCTGGCCAGGGCGCGGGCAACGGCGACGCGCTGCTGCTGACCGCCGCTGAGCTCGCTCGGGCGGTGCTTCAACCGATCGCGCAGGCCGACGGTGTCGATGACGTTGTCGATCCACTCCTGGTCGCCCGTCGGTACCACCGAGCAGCAACGGCAAGGTGATGTTCTCGTAGGCATTCAGCGTCGGTACCAGGTTGTATGCCTGAAAGATGAAGCCGACTGCGGTGCGGCGCAGCACCGTCAGTTCCTTGTCGTTCAGCGAAGCCAGATATGTCTCGCCGATGTACACCGCGCCACTGGTCAGCGAATCGAGGCCGGCCAGGCAGTGCATCAGCGTGCTCTTGCCTGATCCGGAAGGGCCCATGATGGCCGTGAACCGTTCCGCTTCGAATGCGACGGTCACACCGTCGAGCGCCCGAACTTCACTGTCCCCTTCGCCATAGATCTTCGTCGCATCCACCGCGCCCGCGGCCGTATAAGCCGTCAATGTCTCAGTCATGGGGTCTAGTTGTATCAACACAGAGCGTGGCGTGCATCCCCGGATTACGTGACGTTCGTCGGGACATCGCCCTGCCGGCTGGCCGGGAGACGGGATCCAACCTCCATCTGAGGGCTGATCTGCCCTACGCTCAGTGGTTCATGTTGTGTCCGTCGTGCGCGTCTCAGATTCCGGCAAACGCCCGGTTCTGCTCGTCCTGTGGGTATGCGATCACGGCAACACAGTCGGAAGAACGACGAATCACCACGGTGTTGTTCGCCGATCTGGTCGGGTTCACCACCTTGGCCGAACACCGCGATCCCGAGGCTGTGAAGCGATTGATCGACTCGTGCTTCCAACTGCTCGTCGACGACATCACCTCATTCGGCGGGCGGGTCGACAAGATCCTCGGTGATGGCATCCTCGCCCTGTTCGGCGCGCCGGTCGCTCACGAGGACGACGCGGAACGAGCGGTGCGGGCGGCAATGCGAATGCAGACGACGCTTGCCCATTTCGTCGGCACGTCCGGCCTCTCCGGCAGCGCCGGCATTCGCATGCGCGTCGGGATCAACACGGGCGAGGTACTGGTGGGTACGTTGGCCGGCACCGAGTACACCGCGATGGGCGACGTGGTCAACACGGCATCGCGGCTGCAGAGCGCAGCGCCGCCCGGAGGGATCCTCGTCGGGCACACGACGTACGCCCTCACATCGCAGACCATCAGGTTCGAGCCGGCCGGAGAGCTCGATGCGCGTGGTCGCGATCAGAGTGTGAAGACGTGGCTCGCAGTCGAAGCCACCGCACCACCCGGCAGTCGTTCACGCCGAGGTCGTCATGGACCGCTGGTCGGCCGTCAGCCCGAGTTGGCCATGGGACGCGCCGCGCTGGATCTCGTCACCATCGCCAATCGCAGCGTCTTGTTGGCCATCTCCGGCGAGAACGGCGTCGGCAAATCTCGCCTCGCCGACGAACTGATCGACTATCTGCACAACTCGGTCGACGCCGCTGTGTTGGAGGGTGCGTGCGTGCCGTACGGCGAAGCAAATGTTTGGTTTCCCATCGCCAATGCGTTGTGCCGCTATCTCGACCTCGATCCGACCCAGCCGGTCGAGCAGATCCGCGAGGTCGCTCGGCAAAGAGCGACGGTGCTGCTCTCCACTGCCGACGACGCCGAGGTCGAGCGAATGGTCGACGTGTTCGCGCACCTCCTCGGCCACCCGTCGTCGATCGACAAGCTCGAGGCACCGGCTGCGCGCGCATCGATACACCGCGCCGTCACCCGCGTGATCGAGCTTCGCTCGCTCGAACGGCCCGTCGTGTTGTCGATCAACGATCTGCACTGGGCCGACTCGGCGTTGATCGACCTGCTCGAGCACCTCGTCACCTCCCTCAGCCGCAATCAGTTCGCGTTGATCACCGCCATGCGTCCTGGTAGCGAGGTCGAGTGGCCACCGTTCACCGAGCGCGCCACGGTGGTTTCGTTGAACCTGCAACCCCTTGGCCAGATCGACACCGAGGAGCTCGCCGCACAACTGCTCGCCGATCAATGCGCCGATCCCAAAATGCTCACGGCGATGTACGAGCGCAGTGGTGGCAACCCGCTGTTCCTCCACGAACTGGCCGCACTGGCAGCGGCCGGCGGTGGCATCCGCGAACTTCCCAACTCGCTGCGGGCACTGATCATCGCTCGGCTCGATCAGCTGTCGCCGACGCAGCGTCAGATCATCGAGAACGCGGCGATCCTCGGTACGGCCGGATCCATCAAGTCGCTGCAGACGTTCGCCGACGAGCTCAGCCAGCAATTCGATCCGTCGAACCTCCGCGAGCTCGATGATCTCGGGCTGCTGGAGGTTCGTGGGCGGCGATGGGAGTTCCGCAGCGACTCGGTTCGCGATGCCGCGTATCAGACACTCACGAAGGCCGCTCGTGCGCGCCGCCACGCCGGCGTCGCGAAGGCAATGGCCGACTTCCCGACTGGCCTCGACGATCGCGCCCACCACACGGCCACCGCGGCAGAACTGGTGCGAGAGCTCGGACCGGTGGAGGGCGTGGCCAGCACGATCACCGCCGACGCGGTCGACCTGCTGACGACAGCCGCAGAACGTGCCGACGACAACGGCAACATGCGCGTCGCAGTTCGTCATGCTTCCCGTGCGTTGGAGTTGTTGCCCGGTGGTCCGGTGCATGAACAGCGTCGGGTGCAGCTGCAACTCATCCGGGCCGGCGCGCAGCTCGAGATGCACGACTTCGAGGCGGCTCGCATCGATCTCGACGCCGCCCTGGCCAGCGCATCACAGCGTGGAGACGTCGCTGCAGAGGGTGACGCCCGTCGTCTGCTCGGCACCATGCATCACGCTGCCAGCCGCCTCGAAGAGGCGCGACTCGAACTGGGCCAGGCCGTCGATCTGCTGCGAACCGTGGATCGCCCCGACCGGCTCGCCCGGGCTTTGCGTGCCCGTGGATTCATCGAGTTGTTCGGTGGATCGCTGGTCGATGCCGAGTGGTTCTTCGGCGAGGCCGACACCCTGTACCGGCTGCTCGACGATCAACGCGGCCTCGCCTGGCTCGAGCAGCACCGGGCATGGATCTCGTTCCTCTCTGGCGACATGGCGTTGGCGCGCGACCGGCTCAATCATGCCGCTGACGCGCTCGACAAGCTCGGCGACCGCAACGGCGTCGGTTGGGCATTCGGGTTGCTGGCGTTCGTCGAGTTCTTCGAACGCCACTTCGCCGAAGCAGAGGCGTTGGCCGAGTTGGTCATCCGCGAGGCCGATCAACGCGGCGACGAGTGGGCAGTCGGGATGATGCAGACGCTGCTCGCCGACCTCAGGCTGTGGCAGGGCGATCTCAGCGAGGCCGCCAACTTGGCGGATCAGGCGCGGTCGCGATTCAAGAAGCTCAACGACAAGTTCGGCGTGATGCAGGCCACCGCGCCGCTGCTCCGTGCTCAGATCGCGTTGGGGCAGGCGGGTGCGGCGCAGCGCAGTGCGGAAGAGCTCCTCACGCTCGCCGAGACCTCGGTGCAGGGTCCGTTCCCGTTGATGGCCGTGGCGGGTGCAGCCATGCACCGTGGCGATGGCGAGACCGCGGTTGCCATCGCCGACCGGGCACTCGCGGCGATCGACGACTCCAGCGGCTCAGCGTTCGAACCACATGTCGCCCGACTGGTCGGGTTGTTGCAGCTCGATCGTGTCGACGAAGCGATGGTCGCGTTCGCCAAGCTCGAACCGTTGGCGCTCGCGCACCCCTTCACCAATGCTGCCGCCGCGTTGTTGTACGCAACGGTCGCCTCGCCCACTGAGGCGTTGGAGTACTCCGAGCAGGTCGCACATGCTGCCGGCGCGACCTACCTCGACGAGGTGTTCGCATATGTTGGCGCTGCCAGCGCCCACACCCAGCTCGACGACAAATCGCAGGCAACGCTGGCGATCGAGGCTGCCGTCGTGCGAGCACTCGATGTCGGCGACGTCGTCGCCATCGCGATTGCAACCAACGCCTACCAGCACCTCATCGGCCGCCCGCATCCCGCGTTCGATCAGCCCACCCAGCTCGAAGCCGGTTGGCTCACCGTCATCGGCAACCTCCCAGGCTTCGCCGCCTGACTCACCGGCCCACGCCGGCTCGCCTGTCGAGGGTTCGTGGCACGCGTCCCTCTCGAATCGTCCGTGACGATTCAAATCGCCCGGTCAACCGATCTGGGTGCCACGGTCGCCCGTCCTCCAGGCAGTTCGGCGGAGCTTGGCGCCCAGATCGCCTCTGCCGGAAGGGTTCATATCGTCACGGACGATTCGGGAGGGGCTGATCACCGGCAACACCGGCATGTCCCGGGTCGGCTTGCACGAGCGGTTCACTCGTTGCGGAGGGCTTCGAGCCGTTCGGTGGCTTTGGCGTGGCGCTGTTGTGCGGAGGCGAGTTCGTCTTCGACTCGCTGCAACTCCTTCTGCGCCTTGCGCAGCTCGGTTCCAGCTGCCTCGACTCGTCGCTCCGCCAGCGAGAGCTCGCGAGCGGCGGCCGTGAGATCCTGTCGAGCCTGCTTCGTCTCGGCGACACGAGCCGATCGTTGCGGGGCCTTGTCGGCTGCACCGGCTGCAGCGGATCAGGCTCGGGCGATGCGCGCTGGCCTCGCCGTGCCGCCTTGACCGGCTTTGCGGGCTTGGCTTCCTTCGCAGCTGAGCCAGGGGTCTCGGCCACCTCGATATCTGCGAATGCGGCGAAGCCCAGGGCGTCGTCGGGTAGGTCACGCAACGTTCCATCGACCCACGACGCAGCGAGCTCGGGATGACGCGACAGCTGATCGATCATGCCGCGGATCTCCGCGCGCGGCGGGCCTCGGCTCCGGGTTCCCACTCGCGCAGCGCGCCAACCGCGCGATCGACCAACGCCTCGAGTGCCGACCTTCGCTTCTTGGTCGCACTCGTGAGAGCTGCAGCGTTGCTGCCACCGGCCTGAACCTTCGCCAGGTCGTTGGTGGCAGCGATCACATCGTTCACCGCGTCGGCGTCGTCCGCGGCCGCGAGCACCGCCCACGTCGACAGGGTCGGACGCTTCAGCGACTGATAGAAGTTGGCGGTGTCACGTTGACCGTCGGCGCGCGCCTGCTTGACGAGACGCGTTCGTTCAGCGACGTAGTCGTCGGGCGACTGTCGCAGCAGAAGCCGGGCGTCCGCCGCATCGGTCAACGCAGTTGTCTTTCAGCCAGCGAGCGTGTCGCGGCGCCGCCACGGCAGTTCGGCAAGGAACTTCGCGGCCGCGGGATGGGGATCCATGGGCCGATTGTCGGCCGACTCGTCTGCTGCCCGTGGGCCACGATGCACCTGGCAGCCGGGGCACCAGTAGAGCAACCGACTCGGCTCGCCGAGCCGGCGCACCTCGACCGTGTCGCCGCAGCGCGGGCAACGTTGACCGTTGCGTCCGTACACCGCGAGACCAGCGCGCTCGTCGGGTGCCGCCTCGGGATCCGGATGGATGTGAGCGTGCAACACCTCGGCCGCGACCTTGACGACTCGTTGCATGTCGGCACGCGACAGCATCGACACCGGAGCGAACGGATGCTGCCGACAGGCCCACAGGACCTCGCTGCGAAACACATTGCCAACACCGCGCGCCACCTGTTGATCGAGCAGCACTTCGGCGATAGGGGCGTCGAAATCGCTGTATCCGCAGAGGGCGTCGACGGCGGCGTCGAGATCGGGCGATGCAGCGCACAGGTCTGGGCCTGCAGGGCCGAATCCTGGATGACGGTGCGTGTCGAACTCGCGATACGTCTCGACCGTACGTGCACCAAAGCAGACCGCGGAGAAGCCATCGACGGTCAGGCCGACACGCAACTGTGTGGACGGCTTTCGCCACCGTTCGCCCGCTCGATACAGGTGCCACACTCCGCCGAGCAGCAGGTTGGTGTGCAGGATCAGGCCGTCGTCCCACACCATGTCGAGCTGCCAGCCACGGCTCTCGACGAGCTCGATCACGCGGCCCGTCGCCGGCACCGGACCGTCGAGGTACGGCGCTTCGAACGACAGCACGGCCCTGCCAACCAGGGCCGTTCGCAACGCGGCGGCCGTGCGGTGAATCGCTTCGCCTTCGGGCACAGCCGCATGGTAGTCCGAGGCCCACGAACCGGCGCGGCATGGTCGCCGGTATCGTTGCTCCATGTCTGCGCCCGACGACGACGCGGTCGAGCCCTTGGAATCGTTCGATCCCGTCCAGACCGCGCGTCGGCGCCACGGGGCTGCCGGCGCCATCGTCGCTGCTGGCATGCTCGGACTCGATCAAGTGCTCGGTCGCAAGCCGAAAGAGGAGGCGCCGATCGTGATGGCTGCCGCCGATCAGCCTGTCGACATCGATCACGAGGGCATCCGTGTGCCGGTCGACGAGGGTGTTTCGGTGATCGCTCCGCCGCAGCCGAGATCGGATCCGCTTCCCACCCGCCGACGAAGAAAGCGACGATAGCGAGCGGATGAATCGACGAACGCTGGGGGCCGTTCTTCTTCTGCTCACCACGCTGAACCTCGCCACAGTTCAACGTGCTGCCGCCCAGTCGCCGCGCTCACACGGTCGAGAGCACACCGACCCCCAACTTCGCCAGCAGATCGAGCGCGCCAGGGGCGACTCACTGATCTCCGTCGAGGTGCTCACCGCCGACAACATCTCCGTCGAGCGGTCGATCAATCGGCTCGGTGGCACCGTGACAGGGGCCGTCGACGGGCAACTCGTCCAGGCTTTCGTGCCTGCCGGCGCCGTCGAACAACTCGCGACCGACAGCGCCGTGCGCTACGTGCAGCGCCCCCTTCGCATCAATCGCGTACCGCTGCAGGAAGCAATCGGTTCAGGAACCGTTGTAGGAGCCGAAGTGCAACTGACCAACGCTGCTGCGTGGCAGCAAGCGGGGATCATGGGCAACGTGCGCGTCGGAATCATCGATAGCTTCGACTTGACGAAGTGGGACATCACCGAGGTGGGACCAGTTCCCGACGCTGCACATCAGTTCTGCCCCGACATCACGGAGGGACTGTGTTCAGCGGGACAGATCAATCCCTCGATGGGGGACCGCCACGGTGTCGCGGTCGCCGAGATCATCAAGGACATGGCGCCCGGCGCAGAACTGTTCCTCGCGACCACGAACACGACCGCGGAGCTCCAGGCTGCGATCGATTGGTTCGTGCTCAACGGCGTGCACATCGTCAACCGATCGCTCGGTTCTCCGTACGATGGTCCCGGCGACGGTACAGGCCCGCTCGACACCGTCGTCGACTATGCCGCGGCGCACGGGATCACGTGGTTCAACTCCGGCGGCAACGACGCGGCATTCGGCTACGGCCGCTACACCGACGGGGTCGACGCCAGCGGCTACGTCGACTTCCTCAACGGTCCGGCCGTCGACACGATGTTGCGCATCGATCCAGAGAACGGTGGCGTTGTCTTCGACGGCATCCGATGGGCCAACGATTGGTACCTGCCGCCAGACGCGGTGACGGACTATTCGGTCGAGCTCTGGCGGGGCACCTCCGAATCGTCCGCAACGTTGATGCTCACCCTCGACGATCCTCAGACGCTCGGTGCACCGCCGCTGGAAGCGGTCGACGAAGAGTTCGATGTCACTGCCGGTCAGGCGCTGTTCCTGCGCATCCGTGCCGGCGCCAACTACGTACCGTCTGCGCCTGACACCATCGAGGTTGCCACCTTCTTCGGCATGATCGAGCCCGGCCGCAGTTCGGTGGCGTTCAGCGCGGCCAAATCGGTGGTGGACTCGCGCAACCCATCGCTGCTCGCTGTCGGGTCGATCGACCCCGCCGACGGTTCGGGCGGCATTGCGTTCTATTCGTCGCAGGGTCCGACCAACGACGGCCGCACCAAACCCGACATCTCTGCTCCGTCGTGCGTGAAGAGCTCGGTCTATGCGCCGAGCTGCTTCAACGGATCCAGCGCAGCGTCACCTGCAGCAGCTGGCATGGCGGCACTGCTGCTCAGTCGGGGCCTCGCCGAGCCCGGCATGCCGCTGGCCGCGCTGACGAAACACCTCGTCACCGACCTCGGTCCTCCGGGTCCGGACAACGCGTACGGCGCGGGAGTCATCCGCTTGCCGGCGCCTCCGCCACCCGTTGCGAACTCCCAACCCAGCACGTTCACCGCGCTCGCTGCACCGGTTCGTCTCCTCGACACGAGACCAGAGACGCTGATGGGACCGGCGGGCCTGGTCGGGCCGCACCCACAGTTCTCGATCATCGATCTGCCGATCTCATCAGGTGGTGTCATTCCGCCGACGGCGACCGCCGTCGCGGTCAACGTCACGTCGACCGACGCCGTGAGCCAGTTCTACGTGCAGGCGTTGCCGACCCTCGGAGGCTCGATCGGTGCGTTCTCGACCATCAACGTCGCCGCGCCCGATCAGATCCGGCCGAACTTCGCCATCGTTCCGCTCGGGCAGGGCTCCATCTCGATCTTCATTCCCACGGGCGGCAACGTCGTTGTCGACGCAATGGGTTACTTCACCCCGTCGGAATCCACGGCGGCCGGCCGGTTCGTGCCGATCAATCCCCGACGCGCGCTCGACACCCGCCCGTTGCAGTCGGGACCCGTCCCCGCTGGATGGACCGCGCACAGACCGGCCATCGGCGAGTCCGTCAGGGTCGAGGTGCCCTCAGGAATCGGCGTGCCGACGACCGGTGTGTGTGCGCTGGTCGTCAACGTCACGGCCACCGAATCAGGTGGTTCAGGATTCCTACAGGCGCTTCCGACGGGAGGGGCGCTCGGCCAAACGTCAACGGTCAACTACGTCGCCGGCGAGAACGCGGCGACCCACGCGATCGTGCCCCTTGGCCCCGACGGAACCATCAGCGTCTTCACGTCCAACACGGCCCACATCGTGGTGGACGTCATGGGATACATCACCGACGGCACAGCACCCGTCAGCGCCGCCGGACGGTTCGTGCCGGTGACACCTTCGCGTTACTACGACAGCCGCATCGCCCCGAATTCGATCCACGCCGGCCACTCGACGGTCACGCTTGCGTTCGCCGGGCTTCCTGCCGGCACCTCGGCGATCTCCATGAACCTCACGTCCGACGCCGCGGTCGGCACCGGCTTCGTCACCGCCTACCCGTCCGATGGCTCGCTGCCGCTGGCCTCGAGCCTCAACTTCGTCGCCGCGACACCCGTTGCCAACGCCGCGCTCGTGAAGCTTTCGGCCGGTGGAGCAATGAATACCTATGTCAACGTCGCCACACATGTCATCATCGATGCCAACGGCTACTTCACGGGGACAGAGTGAGCGACCAACTCGATACCAAAACCGGCTGGCTCGACAACGACCTACTCGAAAACATCCGCGCCAACGTGCCGCTCGTCTACGTCGACGCCGTACCGGTACGAGTCAACGACGTTGGCGTCGTCACGGAGATCGGTCTGCTGCTGCGCCAGGCGGCCGACGGCACGATCAGCCGAATGGTCGTCACCGGGCGGGTGCTCTACGGCGAACGCGTTCGCGACGCGCTGTTGCGTCACCTCGAGAAGGATCTCGGACCCGTCGCCCTGCCAAGGATCCCGCCGGAAGTCGCGCCCTTCACCGTGGTCGAGTACTTCCCCGATCCCGACATCAGTGGGTTTCACGATCCGCGACACCACGCCGTCAGTCTGGCCTTCGTCGTGCCCGTGTCGGGAGACTGCCAGCCGACGCAGGAAGCGCTCGATCTCGGGTGGTACACGCCCGCGGAGATCATGAGCGATCGGGTACGCCGGGAGATGACCGGCGGGCACGATCGATTGATCCGGTTGGCGTTGGCGCACGTCGGTCTGCTGCCCTGACGCAGTTGACATCGCCGAGATCAGTCGGCGCGCACCAAGCAGAACGGATGACCCGCCGGATCGAGGAACACCCGGAACTCGTCGGGCTCCGGTTGCACGTCGGCCTTGCGCGCGCCAAGTGCGATGATCGCCGACTCGCCCGCGTCGAGGTCGTCGACCTCGAAATCGAGATGTCCCTGCTGCGGATGGTCGGCACTCGGCCAGACGGGCGGCTGATGGTCGGGAGCCAGCTGGAAGGCCAAGGTGGCCCCGGCGTCGCTGCGCAGTTCGACCCAGCGGCCGTCGTCGCCGATGTGATCCAACTCCCATCCGGTGATGCCCATGTAGAACTCGGCGAGGCCACGGGGATCGGGACAGTCGAACGCGAACACAGTCAACTTGGCGATTGCAGGCATGGATCGAGAGTACTCATCAGGACGACAGCTCGATCATCTCGGTCGCAGCGGTGTCGGGGTTCAGCGCGCGATGTTCGCTAGAATTGCCGACGGCATGCTGCGTTCGTCCCGACCCGACACCACCCCATGACATACCACACCCCCCGCCTTAACCGCCCCACCTCCCGCGCCCAGCGCGACCTGCGGCGCGCCTGTGCGGTGCTGGCCGTCGGGGCAGCGCTCATCGGTGTCATCTCGCTGGGCGAGTCGGTCTTCAAGCACAAGCCGTCTCCGGCGACGGCAGCAGCTCCCAACTCGCAGGGCGGCGCCGCAGGTCTGGACGCCGCGACGACGACGGTTGCCTCTGGTCTGGCAGCCGATGTCGATGGCACCGCCACAACCGTTGCCGCTGCTCAGCTGACGCAAGACGGCGAAGACGTCGCCGGCGACGAGCCAGTTGCGGCGTCGACCGGTTGCAAGCTCGACAAGCGCGAGCTGCGAATCGGAGACTCAGGTGCCGCGGTCACATGTCTGCAACAGGCGCTCATCGCCAATGGCTACCTCAGCGGCTCGGCAAGTGGGCAGTACGACAACGCAACGTTCGCCGCCGTCAACAAGCTGCAAACAGACAAGGATCTCTTCGTCGATGGTCTCGTCGGTCGTGAGACCGCGTTGGCACTCGACGTGTGGCCCGACGAAGCATCGCTCGTGGTTCGCACACCTGCGCCCGCCCCTGGTGCGGTCGACCTGCTCGGGTACCCGCTCTCCGTCGTGGCAACCAGTGGCCCCGATGCACCTCCCCTGCCCGCGAATTCCGGAAGCGGCAAGCGAGTGGTCTACGACCGCTCCGGTCAACGGGTCTGGGCGGTCGACAAGAACGAGCGGGTCCTTCGTTCGTGGCTCGTCGCCGGCAGCAAGTACAACAACGAGGTGCCCGGCACTCACAAGGTGTTCAGCCGCAGCGAGGTGTCGACGGCTTGGAACGGCAAGGCGTTCCTGCCGAGGATGATCCGGTGGCTGAAGACCGACATCGGCAACATCGGTTTCCATGGCATCCCGCGTCACGTCTCCGACGGCTCGCGGTACATGAAGGACTCGGAGCTGGGTCAGCGCCTGTCGGGCGGCTGCCAGCGGCAGGCCGACGCCGATGCCGCGTTCATGTGGGACTTCGCCCAGGTCGGTACCAAGGTCGTCGTCATCTGACGCTGCGCTGCACCGCGCTCCACGCTGTCGAACAACTGACCCCGGACGCGAAAGAACCGCCGCTCCCGAAGGACCAGCGGTTCGTTTCGACTATCTGAGCAAGTTGTGCTCAGAGTGGCCTGACGTTTTGTGCTTCCTCGCCCTTGCGGCCGGGAGCAATGTCGAATTCGACACTCTGGCCCTCTTGCAACGACTTGTAGCCATCGCCTTGGATGTTGGAATAGTGAACGAAGACGTCTTCGCCACCCTCGCGCGCAATGAATCCGAAGCCCTTCTCGGCATTGAAGAACTTCACGGTACCTGTAGTCAACTGTCTCTCATCTCATGAAAACGGCCCGCCACATTCAGCGAGCGGGAACAACGCTATCGCCGACCGCGCCGGAACGTGTTTCCGCCGTCACACCCAGGACCTTCAGGCGATATCCGGGTGAAAGACGTCACCGGTAGAGATTGGGGGTCTCGAGCGCGGTTACCTCGACCGGCCGACGCTCTCGCAGCGACGCGATTGCCGACTCGACGACCCGCTCAGCGACCAATCCGTCCCATGCGGACGGCCCGACCGTCGCTCCTGCCACGATCGACTGCAACCACACCGCGTCTTCGATCCTGTACGCCTCCGCAAACCGCTCGAACCAATCGGTGCCGATGTGTACACCAGATCCACCATCTCGTCGCACGGTCGTACGCATCACCGGTGCCATGACCGCGCCACCCAGCTCACCGTCGGCCTCGACGGAGACTTCGTACGCGAAGCTGTGCTCGCTGAACTCGATGGTGGCGTGGCCACCACCTTCGAACTCGGCCGTCACCAACAGATGGTCGACATGTTCGGGATTCGGCGTGGCAAGGGTCGTTACGCGCACGATCTCGCGACCAGTGAGCCACCGCAGCGAATGGATGTCGTGAACGAGCGACTGGTTCAGGATCAGTTGTGCGCTACGGCGAACCTCGTGCACATTGCGATGCACGCAGCGAACGTGATGCAACACTCCGAGCTGAGCAGTCTCCGACGCCAACTGCACATGCGCAGGGTCGTAGACGCGCATCAGGCCGAGTTGCAGCAATCGGTGACCCATCGAAACCTCTGCATCGACGATCCGCTTGCACGCGGTCGCTCCGACCGCCAGAGGTTTCTCACACAACACGGAGGTGCCCTTCTCGAAGGCAGCCATCGCCAAGGCTTCGTGGGTGTCTTCCGGCGAGGCGATCACCAACCCGTCGAGCTCGGCCATCGCCGCCACGGCGAGCCCATCCGTCGTGGGTGTGCCGCCGACTGCATCGGCGAGTGTTCGTGCGGCGGCGTCGCGGAGATCCGCAATCGCGACCATCTCGACGCCCGGCAACATCGCCAGTGAGCGGGCATGGAACGAACCCATCCCACCGGCTCCGACGATTGCCAGTTTCATCGGATCGCACCCTAGTGAGGCCGGCCATCGCGGGTCGCAATACGCGATCAGTTAGTTCGACGAACGAACTAATCGACGGATAGGCTGTCTGCATGCCAACGATGCAGAAGTCCGCCCGTCGCGATTCTTCCTCGCTGGAACTGGCCAACGCGTTGCGCCCGACGATCACGCGTCTGGCCCGTCGTCTACGGCAGCAGGATCACAGCGGTCTCGGACCGACCACGACAGCAGCGCTCGGCTCGATCAAGAAGCATGGCGGCCCGACGCACGGCGAGCTCGCGTCGATCGAGCAGGTAGCACCGCCGACCATCACCTCCGTCGTGGGCAAGCTCGAAAGTCTCGGTCTCGTCACCCGCGAGATCGGCACAACCGATCGCAGGGTCACCCGCATCCGCATCACGGCGGCCGGTCTCGAGCAACTCGACGAAGTCCGAGGCCGTCGCACGTCGTGGCTCGCATCGCAGTTGGCCGCGCTGACCGACGACGAGCGTCGGCGCCTGGCCGACGCGGCCGATGTGCTGGCCAAGCTGGTCGACGTCGCGGAGGAAGCCACCTGATGGAGGCCACACCGATCAGCATCGACGATGCTCCCATTCGCCCGAGCACGTTCGATTCGCTCCGCGTTCGCAACTTCCGGCTGTTCTTCAGTGGTCAACTCATCTCCCAGATCGGCAACTGGCTGACGCTGATTGCTCAGGCCCTGTTGGTGCTCAAGCTCACCGACAGCGGAGTCGCGTTGGGACTTCTGGCGGCGTGCCAGTTCGGGCCAGTGTTGTTACTCGGCGCATGGGCCGGCCTGGTCGCCGATCGCAGTGACAAGCGCAAACTGTTGATCATCGTGCAGGTGTTCGCGATGGTGCAGTCGTTCGCGCTCGCATTCATCGCGTTCATGCACCACCCGCCGGTCATGGCGATCTACATCGTCGCAGTACTCGGTGGCATCGCGACGGCATTCGACAACCCTGTTCGCCGCGCCTACGTGGTGGAGATGGTCCCGGAAGCCAACGTTCAGAACGCTGTCAGCCTCAACAGCGCATTGATGACCGGGTCACGTGTGGTGGGGCCGGCATTGGCAGGCTTGCTCATCACGACCGTCGGCTACGGATGGACGTTCGCGGTCGACGGCGTGTCGTACCTCGCGGTCATCCTCGGTCTGTTCATGATGCGCGCCAGCGAGAATCGCCCACACCTGGTCACACCGCGGGGCAAGGGCCAGGTCCGCGAAGGGTTGCGCTACGTCCGCACGATGCCCGAACTGTTCGTACCGCTGGTGATGATGGCACTCATCGGGACCTTCGCGTTCAACTTCCAGACGGTCATGCCGTTGCTGGTCAAGCGCACGCTGCACGGTACCGATCGAACCTTCACGCTGATCTACAGCGTCATCAGCATTGGTTCACTGGCAGGCGCGCTGCTGTCGGCACGGCGATCGACGGTCTCGGTTCGACACATCGTGTGGTCTGCATATGCATTCGGCGCATCGATGTTGTTGCTCGCGGCCACTCCCAATGTGCCATTGGCCTATCCCATCGGAATTCTCGTCGGGATCTCCAGCATCTCGTTCATGACGACGTCGACGTCGCTCATGCAGTTGCGTGCCGACCCCTCGATGCGCGGTCGGGTTCTGGCACTGCAGGCGATGGTCATTCTCGGCAGCACACCCATCGGCGGCCCGATCCTCGGCTACGTGTCTGAACACTTCGGAGCCAGAAGTGGGGTCGTGATCGGCGGCATCGCAGCACTCGCTGCCGGCGCCTACGGAACGCGTGCGGTCCGGATGAAGGCGCAGGCCGACGACAAGACGTTGGTCGCGGCGTAGGTCGCAGCATCGGCCGGAAGCTCAGCCTCGCCGCACCGACTGGCCTCCGTCGACGGGCAACAGCACACCGGTGATGAACTTGGCTTCGTCGGATGCGAGGAACACGGAGGCGTAGGCCACGTCCCACGCCGTACCCATCTTGCGGCCGAGGGGCACCGCAGCGTCGCGTTCAACGATGAGATCCTCTCGGTCGATGCCGCGCGCGGCAGAGATCCCCTCGATGGCCATCGGCGTGTTCATCAGCCCGGGAAGTACGGCGTTGACGCGAATTCCGTGACGGGCAACATTCATCGCGAGGTGTTGCGTGAGGGTGTTCACGCCGGCTTTGGAGATCTGGTAGGCGGCCGTGTTGGTCGAACACACCGATGCGATCGACGAGATGTTGACGATCGCACCGCGTCCGGCTGCGCGCATCACAGGGATCACGGCCTTGCACGTGCGCCACATTGCGGAGAGGTTCACGTCGAAGATCCGCTGCCACGACTCCTCGTCGACGCGAGTCGCTGGTTGATCGCCCCCACCGATGCCGACGTTGTTGTGAAGGACGTCGAGGGCGCCGAAGGAAGACATCGTGACCGTCGGGATAGTTGCGCATGACGACGCGTCGGTGATGTCGGCCGCGTGAGCGATGGCCTCGCCACCTTCGTCGCGGATCATCGTGACCGTGTCCTCGGCAGAGATCAGGACACGATCGACCACCACGACCCGAGCCCCTTCTCTCGCATACAGGATGGCGGAGGCACGACCGTTGCCGATGGTCTCCCCCGGCGTCTGCCCACCACCGACCACGACAACCACTCGCCCTTGCAGCCGATCCCCCATTGACGCGACCCTATTGCCTGTGCGTACGCGGGGTTGAGGGCCCCTGGCGAATTGCCCGTGCCCCCCTGCGGGAGTGGAAGGCTATGGAGATGGTCGCTGGGGGAACGAGGTTGCCATCGGGCACCGTCACCTTCGTGTTCACCGACATCGAAGGGTCGACGCGCCTCATCCGCAACCTCGGCGACAGCTACGCGTCGGCTCTTGACCGCCACCGTGAGATCCTCCGCGAGGCCTGGCGTCGACACGACGGGCACGAGGTTGACACCGAGGGTGATTCGTTCTTCGTCGCGTTCGATGCTCCAGCCGATGCCATCGTCGCGTGCGCTGACGGGCAACTCGCGCTCGCTGCCGAACCCTGGCCAACCGGGTCACCGTTGCGTGTCCGGATGGGTGTGCACTCCGGTGTCGCAATTCCTCACGAACGCGACTATGTGGCGTACGCCGTGCATCAGGCTGCGCGTGTGGTCAACACCGCTCACGGCGGCCAGATCGTCGTGTCGGCGGACGCCGCCAACGGGACCGAGCTCCCACCTCACTTGTCCTTGCGGTCGCTCGGCAGGTTTCGAGTGCGTGACTTCGACGACCCGGTCGAGCTCTGGCAGGTGCACGGTGAAGGACTCGACGACACGTTCCCAGCACTTCGGGTGCTACCGGCTGATCGGCACAACTTGGCAACTCCGCTGACGTCGATCCTCGGGCGCAACGCTGAGCTCGACCACCTCTCGCAGATCACCCGGCCCTCGAAGGTCGTCACCGTGGTCGGCCCGGGTGGTGTCGGCAAGACTCGGCTGGCCGTCGAGCACGGCCTTCGTTCACTCGACGACTGGCCCGACGGCGTGTGGTTCGTCGACCTGGCGGTGTTGGACGAAGGCGACCTCGTTCCGGCCGCGATCGCCCGTGCACTCGGGGTGCGGACACGGGCCGACTCCGACGCCCTCGCTGATGTCGTCAGCTTCCTCGAGGGCAAACACACGTTGCTGATCCTCGACAACGCCGAGCATGTTCGAGAAGCCACGGCACGGGTCGTGGCGACCATCCTCGAGAGCTGCCCGGGTGTTGGCGTTTTCAGCACAAGCCGCGAGCCACTCGGTTTGCGAGCCGAGACCGTGTTGCGGCTCGGTCCACTGCCATGGGATGGCCCCGTCGACGCCCCTGGCTCTCCGCAAGCTGCAATTCAACTGTTCGTCGAGCGAGCCGCTGAGGCCGGCGCGAATCGCCTCGACAACACGGCAGCCATCGAGAAGCTCTGTCAACGTCTTGACGGCTTGCCCCTTGCGATCGAGATGGCAGCAGCCCGAGCCGGCGTGTTGACGCCCGGTGAGATCCTGTTGGGCCTCGACGACGCGGCGCGCTCGTTCGTCAGTCGAGACCCGACACTTCCGGGACGTCATCACTCGCTCGACGACCTCCTCGCCTGGAGCGATCGGCTGCTCAGCGGGACCGAACGCTCGACGTTGCGCCGCCTCGCCGTGTTCGTCGCCGCGTTCGGCTATGAGACAGCGGGCGCCGCGGTCGCCACAGACACACTCGACGCTGACCTGATCCCGGACCTCGTCTGGTCGCTGGCCAACAAGTCGTTGCTCAACGTCGACACGACGGCAGGTGGCACCCGCTTTCGCTTTCCGGAGACCGTGCGAACCTTCGCCAGACGCCATGATCCGGCGGCCGACATCACCAGCGCCGCCCGCCGCCTGGCTGCGTGGTACCTCGACCGACTCGGTCCAGCGTGCGCACTCGATCGCGGATGGGTCGCGCGAATGGGCGAGGAGGTCGACAACCTGCGTGGGCTGATCTCGCTCCTCGCCGACGACGATCCGTCGATCGCCCAGCAGCTTGCGTGGTCGATCGGCCAGTACCACGACCTGCTGCAGTCGTATCGACACGGGATCGAGGAGGTGGCCCGCCATGTTGCGCAACTCGACGCACCGACGCCATCGCGCGTCGGCCTGTTGACCCTCCTCGCCGACCTCCGGCTCCGTGTCGGCGAGATCGACCTCGCCGCGAGCGCGCTGGCCGATGCGCGGTACATTGCAGCGCGAAGTCGGACCGCCACCGTGGGACGAGGTCGCTGTCGAACGCACGGAAGGCGAGCTCGCACTGAGATCCGGCGACCACGAGCGCGCAGCACGCCTGGCCGAGAAGGTGCTGCAGCGAACCCTGCCCGATCGCGGACAGGGTCGGATGTGGAATCTCCTGGGCATCGCCCGATTCGCCGGGGGCGACCACGCCGGTGCCGCCGCCGCGTTCGAGTTCGAACTGGGGGCATGGCAGCGATTGGGCCTCGAAGCGCTGCAGGTCAGTGCCCACGGCAACATCGCCGAGTCGCTGCTGACCTTCGGAGATCGGCCAGGTGCAGCCCACCACCAGCGCCAGTGCCTGCAGCTGGCGCTGCGGTACGGGCAACCGCTGATGACCGCGTACTCGCTGATGGTCGCCGCTCGCCTCGCCGCGGACGACGGCCTGTGGCCGACAGCGGTACGTCTCCAGATCGCGGCAGACGAACAACTGGCGCTCGATCGGCAGCGTGATGTATGCCGCAGATCGTCAAGCAGCGGACGCCGTCTTGGCCGAGGCAGCGGCACGACTCGGCCCCGACGAGTTCGAAACGGAGCAGCGACGCGGTCGCTCCGACCAATTCGATTCGTTGCTGGTGCTGGCCGACGATCTCTTTGCCACCGTCGAACGTGAAAGGAAGGACACACATGTCTGATTTCCCAGTGTTAGGAGATCCGCCTTGGCGCACGCGAGTGAAGTTCGATCGCGCAGGCGGATTCGCATACGTGCCCAATGTGGCCTTCGTGCGCGATTCGCCTGTCGACGACTCCTTCATCCCTGATCTTCGGGCCGAAGGGGACACCTTCGACTTCATAGAGGGGCCGATGACGGGCTTCCGGGCGATCGGCGGCGGCGAATTCGACGCCATCCGTGTGGTGGCCGAGCTCCGGGCGAAAGGGTTCGATGCGCAACCCGACCACGTCCTGTTCGCCCACGACATGACGTGCTGCTGTTGCGGTCCACACCCCGCCACCTGCTTCGATCCATTCTTCCTCGCCAACCCGCTCCATGCGAACCCGTTGCACGCCAATCCGCTACATGCGAATCCGCTGCATGCGAACCCGTTGCATGCGAACTCGGCGGACGCGAACGGCCCCACCCGCAGCTCCGCACGCCCCGCGGATCCGCCCGATTGGTACTCCACGAGCGCATCGACGAGCGCGTCCGATACTGTGCCAGGAACGCCGCATGTCGTCGTGCTCGACACAGGTCTGGCCGGCGATATCCCCGCGATGCTGCGAGACGCGCTCGATGTGACCGGTGCGGGCTACCCAGAGCATCGACGTTGCGGATTCGAACTACGACACCTGGCTCGACCCGGTTGCTGGGCACGGCACGTTCATCGCCGGGATCATCGAGCGAATCGCGCCGGGCTGCGCGATCGAGATTCGCAGGGTTCTCCAGCCAGAGGGCGACGGCATCGAGTCGGAGATCGTCAAGGCGATCAACGAGATCGCCGAGCGGCCAACTCGGGAGCAGTTGGCCGAGGCGGGCAACGAGCCCGGTGATCAACCAACTCGACCGCAGTTCTTGAACCTCTCGTTCGGCGGGTACGTGTGGCGAGGAGGCGCCCTTGCTCAGCGCAGCGGTGCTGCGCGCCCAGCGACACGGCATCGTCGTGGTCGCATCGGCCGGCAATGACAGCACGT
The DNA here is from genome assembly GCA_963746365.1 of Ilumatobacteraceae bacterium. Lineage (GTDB taxonomy): Bacteria > Actinomycetota > Acidimicrobiia > Acidimicrobiales > Ilumatobacteraceae > JAENVT01. The sequence continues at coordinate 51,234 of CAVVBH010000003.1, forward strand.
GCCGTCCGTCGTTCCCTGCCGCGATCCCCGGCGTCGTGTCGGTGGGAGCAATCGGCCCATGCGGCCTGCGTGGTTTTCGAACTACGGGGATTGGGTGCGTGCGTGCGCTCCCGGAATGGATCTGGTCAGTTCATTCTTTGCCACGTTCAACGGGGGGCAGCCACCGAGTGGTGGGCGCGACATCGACCACTTCGCAATCGTGGGCGACGTGGAGCGGCACGTCGTTCTCGGCGCCGGTCGTGGTCGGCGCGCTCGTGCGGGAGATGCGGGTGTCCAGTTGCTCGCCGACCCAGGCCGTGGATCGCCTCATCGACGCCCCATGGCTCGGCCGGATCCCGGGCCTGGGCACCGTCGTCAACGTCTGATCGATCGCCCTGCCGCAGCGTGCGTGGGCGTGGCAATACGCCACATCTGACCAAGATCGCGCCCAGTCAGCCTGCGCGGGTGCGGTAATACGCCACACCTGGCCAAGATCGCGCCCAGTGAGCCTGCGCGGGTGCGGTGACGCCACACCTGGCCAAGATCGCGCCCAGTCATCCTGCGCGGGTGCGGTAATACGCCACACCTGGCCAAGATCGCGCCCAGTCATCCTCGCGGGTGCGGTATACGCCACATCTGGCCAGATCGCGCCCAGTCAGCGGGTTCGGCTCCCCCGGACTGCGGGCTGGTCATTTGCTCAGCCCGGCGCGCACGGGTGCCGGCACTGCACCGGCGCTCCCGCGTCGACGTGGGGACTCCACGGCCCCGCGTCGCCGGGAGCGCCGAGCTCGTCCTCGAACGTTCGCGCTGGGCTGCGGCGGGTTCGTGGGCCAGGATCTTCGGCTCCGTCCTGAGATTGGGCCGATGCATGTCGTCCTGCACTAGAGAGCGCGGAAGAGGCTGATGAGCGCCGGCACCACCGAGATGATCATGAAGACCGGCATGAAGCACACGATGATCGGGAAGAGCATCTTGACGGTCAGCTTGGCCGCCTTCTCCTCCGTGCGCTGCTTGCGCTTGAGCCGCATCTCGGCCGACTGGATGCGCAGCGTCTCGGCCATCGGCACGCCGTGCTTCTGCGCCTGGAGGAGCGCGGTGACCAGCTGGCGGATCTCGACGATCTGCGCCCGGTCGGCCAGCGTGCGCAGCGCCTGGGCGCGCGGCACGCCGGCCTGGATGTCGCTGATCGTGTGACGGAGCTCGTCGGTCAACGGACCCTCGGTCGTCGTCGCCACACGAGCGAGCGCGGCGTCGAAACCGAGGCCGGCCTCGACACAGATGGTCAACTGGTCGATGGTGTCGGCGGCGTCGGCCTGCATCGCGGCCTGCCGCTTGTCCCGCATGCTGACCACCCAGTAGTCGGGCAGGAAGAACAGCACCGCGGCGGCGACCAGCGCGAGCAGCGGCTGCCCGACGAGGAGCAGCAGGAACGCCGCCAGCCCGGCCAGCGATGATCTTGATCCCGAGGATGCGCGGCAGGTCGAGCCCGTGCGGGTGCCCGGCCTGCACGAGCTTGACCTCGAGGCCGTCCACGAGCGGCGTTGGGCAGCAGCCGGCGAGTGGTCTGGCCGAGCTGGCGCAGGATCGAGCGCCGACTTGCCGGGTGGTGCGGCGGGCTGCGGCAACCCGGCGAAGAGGTTGGCGCGGGCCGCCGACGGTCGGGCCGTGAGGCCCCACCAGAACACGCCGATCGCGCCGACCAGCGCCACGGCGCCGAGGATGACTGTGAGGTTCATGGTTCCGTTCCTGTCGTCAGTGCGTCACAGAGCGATCGAGTTGACGATCTTGCGCACCCAGACCGTGCCGAGGACCATGAGGATCCCGGCGACGATGAGGGCGACGAGACCGGCGCCGTGCGTCAGGAGGGCGAAGTTGTCCGGGTTGGCCCGCCACTGCCAGAACGCCATCAGCAAGCGGCAGCGCGGTGAGGATCCGAGCCGACATGCGGCCCTCGGCGGTGAGGGTTCGGACGTGGCGGGCCATGCGCTGGCGCTCGCGGATGGTGGCGCTCACGGTGTTGCAGGATCTCCGACAGGTTGCCGCCGGTGTCCCGGTTGATGTCGATCGCCGACACCACCCACTCGAGGTCCTTGCTCTCCATGCGCTGCGCCAGGGCGCGCATGGCGTCGGACAGATCACGGCCCAGTCGCGCCTCGACGAGCACGTGGGCGAACTCGCTGCGCGCGGGCTCCTCGGCCTCCTCGGCCACCGACTCGAGCGCCTGGGTGATGCCGTATCCGCTGCGCAGCGCGGTGGTGACCAGCTGGAGCACGTCGGGCAACTGGTCGGCGAACGCCGCCTGGCGCTTGGCCTTGGTGCGGCGGACGTAGAACCTGACCGCGAGACAGACCGCCGTCGCCACCAGCAGAGCGATGAGCGGCCCGCCGAGCAGCAGGCCGACGAGCCCGGCGACGAGCGGCGACGACCGCCACCATGGCGACGAACTCGGCCGGGCTTCATGGAGATGTCGGCGACCGCCAGCGCGGTGGCCAGCTCGGCTCGCTTGCCGTGCCGCTCGAGGGCCTCCTCGACGGCCGACATGGTGCGCTTGCCCATGTCGGACACGCTGCGCGGCTTGTCGATGCCCAGCCGAGCCTTCGAGACCCGCTGCGCGGGGGAACAGCAGCAGCCCGAGCAGGAACAGGCCGACGAAGATGCCGAGCGCACCCAGCCACAGCCGCGGCGGACGAGGCCGGCGCCGTCCGATGCCGTGCGGCCGCGGCGGGAGCCGGCGGACGCGAGTGCAGACGGTGGTCGGCCGTGGCGGCGGCGCGTGGCGGCGCAGCGGTCGGCGCGGCGCGGTCGTCGGCGGCACGTCGTGGTGGTCGGCGCGGCGTCGGCGTGGCTGGCGGGCAGCGGTGGTCGGTTCCGACCACCGTCGGCGAGCAGGCCGGCGACGCGGGCGAACGCCGCCGACACGCCGGCCGCGTCGTCGGCCGAGGTGACCGTGCCGAGGGCCATCGAGGCTGTTGATGTCGGTCTCCGCCGTGGTCAGGCTGATGGCCTCGACGTGCTCACCCTGGACGGCGGCGACCGCCTCGTCCAGTGTTGCGCGTGCTGCCGTCGTCCTTGCCGTCCGACAGCAGCACGAGCACCTTGTGCTCGGCCGTCGGCGTGAAGTGCTGGCTGGCGGTGACCACGACGTCGTAGAGCGCGGTGTCGCCGCCGGCCACGATCGCCGTTGATCAGCTCGCTGAGCAGGGCGCGGTCGGTCGTCGGCGGTGTCAACACGGTGACGTCGTCGCCGAACGTCTCGACGACCGATGCGGACGTCCGCCGGCATCGCGGCGACGAACTCGTTGGCAGCCGCCTTGGCGGCGTCGATGGCCGGCCGCATGCTCCCGGACGTGTCGATCGCGAGGATGACCTCGAGGTCGTCCGCCGGCGACCTGGGCGTCGGCCGGCGCGCTGAACAGGACAGCCGGCCAGCCCGGACAGCACGAGCGGGATGAGGAACTGCAGCGCCCGCTTCATCGCTGCCACACGTCGGCACCGCCGAAGAGCCCGCCGGGGAGGGTGACACCGCGTTCGGCCGAGCTTGTCGACGAACTCCGGGCGGACGCCCGTCGGGACCAGGCGCCATGGCCTTGTAGTCGTACTTGTAGATGTCCTGGAGCGTGATGATCTCACCCTCCATGCCGACCACCTCGGTGACATGGCTGACGCGCCGGGAGCCGTCGCGGAAGCGCTCGACCTGGACGATGAGGTTCAGCGCCGACGCGATCTGCTCGCGGATGGCCCGCGTCGGCAGGTCGAAGCCGGCCATCAGCACCATCGTCTCCAACCGGGCCAGGGCGTCCCGAGGGGCGTTGGCGTGCACCGTCGACAGCGAGCCGTCGTGGCCGGTGTTCATCGCCTGGAGCATGTCCAGGGCCTCGGCGCCGCGGACCTCACCGACGATGATGCGATCCGGGCGCATGCGCAGGGCGTTGCGGACGAGATCGCGGATGGTGATCTGCCCGTTGCCTTCGATGTTCGGCGGGCGAGCCTCCAGGCGGATCACGTGCTCCTGGTGCAACTGCAGCTCGACGGCATCCTCGATGGTGACGATCCGCTCGTCATGGGGGACGAAGCTCGACAGCACGTTGAGCAGCGTGGTCTTGCCGGTGCCGGTACCGCCCGAGACGAGGATGTTCATGCCGCCCTCCACCGTGGCGGCCAGCACCGACGCCACCTGCTCGGTGAGCGTCCCCATGGCGATCAGGTCGTGCACCGTGAACGGATCCTTGGCGAACTTGCGGATGGTGAGGATCGAGCCGTCCAGCGACAGCGGCGGCACGATGACGTTGACACGCGAGCCGTCGGCCAGGCGGGCGTCCACCATGGGCGAGGCCTCGTCGATGCGCCGGCCGACCGACGAGACGATGCGCTCGATGACCCGGCGCAGGTGCTCTTCGGAGATGAAGCGCACGTTGGTCTGCTCGATGACGCCGGCGCGCTCGACGTAGATGTGGTTGCTCCCGTTGACCATGACCTCGTTGACGGTGGGGTCGTCGAGGAACTGCTCGATCGGGCCGAGGCCCATCACGTCGCGGGCGATGTCCTGCACGAGACGCTGGCGCTCCTGCGGTGACAGCGCCGTCTCGGTGGCGTCCATCAGGGCGCCGATCTCGGCCACCACGAGCGACTGCAGCTGCTCCTCGTTCGTCGCCTCGAACAGCCGGGTGCCGAGGCGCTCGAACAGGGAGTCGTGCACCTTGGCCTTGAAGTCGCCGAGCCCGTCGACGGTCACGGGTCTGGTTCGGCGCCTGCCGCCACGTGCTGGCGACCTCGCCCCGCTGCGCCGCGGCCTGCTGGGCCTGGTTGATGCGCTCGCTGAGGCTCATCGCCGCCAGCCCTTCCGTGCCTTCTCGGCCTCGACGGGCGCGTACAGCTGCGCCAGCTGCTGCAGCTGCTTGGCCACCGCCGACTTCGGCTCGCTGATGACGACCGGCGTGCCCAGGTTGAGCGACAGCGGGATCTCCCGGCTCGACGGGATCGAGCAGGAGATCTTCATGCCGATGGCCTCCTCGGCGTCGGACGGGTTGAGCCCGACCTTGGCGTCGGCCCGGTTGAGGACCAACTGCCGCTCCGCCTTGACACCGATCGTGGTCGAGGGCGTCGAGCGCCTTGCGCAGGCTGCGGATGCTGGTCACGTCGAGGCTCGACACCAGCAGCAGGTCGGTGGCGCACTCGATCGCGGCCAGCGTGCGCTCGTCGAGGCCCGCCGGCGTGTCGACGACCACGTAGTCGAAGTTCTGCGCCAGCAGCGGCAGCACCGCCGAGACGTGGGCGTGGCTGATCGAGTCGGCGTCGACCGGATCGTTGGCGCCGGCCAGGACGAACAGACCGTGCTCGTAGGGGGTCAGGAACAGCTTGACGGTGGTGGCGTCGATCTGGCTGGTGCGGGCCAGCTGCGCCAGCGTGCGCTCCGGGGTCAGCGACAGCGCGGTCGCCAGGTCGCCGAACTGGACGTCGAGGTCGACGGCGACCACCCGGCCCGGGTGGCGCTGGGCGAGGGCGACCGCGAGGTTGGAGGAGACTGCGGTCTTGCCGGAGCCGCCCTTGGGCGAGATCACGACGATCACCTTGGTGTGGCGCGGCTGGGGTGTGAAGCCATTGGCCTTGACGACGACGCCCATCCCCTGGAGGGCGGTCGACACGTCAGCGGCGAGCTCGGGGGACATGTCGTGCCCGATGATCACGGTCGGCATCTCGTCGGTCTCCATCACTTCACCACCGTGTAGACGTTGCCGAGGGTGACCAGCCGCGTGCCGTCGTCGGAGACGGTGGCCGGATCGTTGGACAGCCAGACGTGGCCGAACTCGGTGGCGAACACGAAGCGCTCCGACTGCTCGGGCGACAGGGCGAGCGTGACGACGTACTGCGACCCGCTCACCTGCTCGACGACTCGTCTCGTCGTCGTCGTCGGTGTCGACGGTCACCGGCGCGCTCGGTCGTCTGCACGTTGGTGACCAGCACGTGCTGGAACTCCAGCCGGGTCATGTTCGGGGACTTCTTCTGCGCCTCGGTCGTGGTCGACGTCGCATCCGTGGATCGCGGCACTCGCCGGGTCAGTCGCCGGTCGTGCCGGATCGATCGTCGGTGCTCTGCGCCGGCCGTCGTCGAGGTCGAACGGATCGAACGAGAGGTAGACGCCGACCAGATCACCCTTCTGCAGCGACCCGCCCACGGCCCGCTCGGCCTCGAGCAGGGCCGAGATCTGCACCTTGTCGGTGACCTCTTCGGACACCTGCGTCCTTGGGCACCAGGCGCGCCGCCAGCAACTGGTCGCCGGGCTGGAGGTCGGTGGCGGCCACGTTGGCGCCCACCGCGTCGAGGTCGGTGATCGCACCCGGCTGCTCGAGCCGGGCCGGGATCTGCTCGAGCGAGACCGAGGACTTGATCGTCTCGGCCTCGGCGCCCTTGGGCACGAGCTCGTCGACGACGTAGACGTCGACCAGGGCCTCGCTGGCCACCGCCTTGTCCTTCGCCGACTGCACGTAGCCCACGAGGGCCACCGTGCCGATGATGGCCAGGACCATTGCAGCAACGATCCCGGTGATCCGCCGTTTGTTCTTCATTGTGGGGTTGTCCTTCTGTGTGAGGGTTGCGGTGCTAGCTGGAGAGGTAGACCTGGGTGAGGCCGAAGTCCGTGCTCGGACCAGGCGTTCCCTGCGAGGTCACGAAGCGGATGAAATCCCCGCGGATGCAGTACTTGCCGCGGGTTTCGTCCGGGCACTTCTTGCCCAACGTCCCGTCGTTCTTGTTGCCGTTGAACGAGTAGCCCGTGACGTGGAGCGCGGCGAACCCGAGGATCGGGTACGGGCCATGGCCCTTGCAGCCGGCCGCCTGACATGCGTCGGCGTCGTACAACGCGATCAGGATGTCGTGGGGCAGCTTCGGAGCCGTGGGGTTGGTGATGCAGTCGACTTGCTTGTTGAGGTCGCCACCGGGATCGCCGGCGGCGGTGCCGTCCGCAGTGATCGTCACGCCGCAGCCGGTGCCGAGCAACTGACTGAACCCGCCGGGAAGCGACGAGCAGCCGCTCTGGGGCTTGGCGTCGTCCAGGTAGAAGGTGATGTCCGTCGTGCCGTCGAGCAGCGCCTGCGAGAACTCGCAGTTCGAGATGATCAGCGGCACGGTCGTCGCCGTGCCGAGCGTGCCCCACTTCGCCGTGGCCGATCGGGTCACGTCGCCGTCCGCCGCCGGTAGGAACAGCCGACGTCGATCGGTCCTTGTCACCGTGATGGTCGCCGTCGCCGCTGCCGCACGCCGGCGTGTTGATCGTTTGGCCGGCACCATTGGTCTGGTAGGCGCGAGTAGTCGGCGATCGGATGCCCGTGCGGCGCAGTCGGTGGCCATGGCCAGGGCGGTGGCATCGGCGCTGTTCTGCGCCGAGCGGGCCTCGACGACGCCGCGACCGCCGTCGAACACGAATGCCGCGAAGAGCATGAGCACGGCCATACGCACGATCAGAAGATCGTGGCGACGCCTCGGTCGTCACGCTCGGTTGGGTCAACCGCCGCATCGCATGGTCACCGTTTCTGTGATCGATTGCCGGCGGCACGAGTCGGCAGATGAATGGGATGCTGCGAAGGGTAGCGACGGTCATGGTGGCCTGCACAGTGACGGACTTGGTGGTGTCGTCGGGCGGGACACGTCGCGATCCCGACGACGTCATGCCGGCCGGGTAGGTCGGCGTTCCGACGCAGCGCCAGCGTGCGCGCGGCACCGTCGCGGGCGAGCTCGCACGTCTGAGCCTTCATGCTGAGGAAGTCCCGAACACGACGATGCCGATGATGAGCATGAGCAGGAACGGGAGCGACGAGGACGAACTCGAGCGCGACGACGCCTCGGTCGTCGCGGTGGGATTGCAGTGAGCGGCTCATGGAGGGTCCCTGTCGGGGGGAGGTTGCCCTCCCCGCCGTTCGGATCAGATGCCGTCGACGAGCTGCTGTCGAGCTTGTCGTGCATGCGTCGTCCACAGGCCGGTCCGACAGCGGACGGCCGACGACCGCGACGACGAGCGCCGGCGACGAGGACGTACTCGATGGCGACGACGCCATCTCTCGGTCTCCTCGGCGGCCTCGGCCGAGTACTTCTCCACGAGGTTCAGCATTTGCATTTGCTCCTTGATTGATCCCGATCCCCGCCGATCGGGGTGGGCAGGGGAGACACTAAGGACGAGCGCTCGACGCGCGAATCGCCAAGATTGATGAATTCCCGGACGCGGGCACTTCGTACAGTCGCGGCCATGTCTGTGCCTGCTCTCGTGCACAAGCACGCGCTCAACGCCGTCACCGCTCTGCTCTTCGGGCTCGCCTTCTGGCGACTCGGCCTCAGCCCGGAGCTCCCCGCCGTGCTCGCGTTCATCTTCGGTGGCGTCCTCCTGGCGGTGATCGACTGGAAGGTCCAGCGCCTCCCGACCCGGATCGTCTACCTCACGCTCGCCGGCGTCGGCGCCGGGCTGGTCTTCGCCTCGCTGGTGGAGTGGGACTGGGTTCCCCTGGCCACGGCCGTGGCCGGCGGAGTGCTGTTCGCCAACGCCTTCTTCCTCATCTGGTTCGTCACCCGCAAGTTCTCCGGCATGATGGTCCTCGGCTTCGGCGACGTGCGGCTGGCCGCGGTGCTCGGGCTGTTGCTGGGCTGGTACGGCCTGCCGTACGTGCTGTACGGCGCCATCGCCGGCCACCTCCTCGCGGTGGTGGTCGCCATCGCCACGTGCATCCACAAGCGGAAGCTGCACATGCGCTACTCGTTCGGCCCGCCCCTGATCGCGGGGACCTTGGCGGTCGTGCTCTTCCACGCCTAGAGGTCAGTCAGCCGCGCTGCGAGCGGAGTCTCGCCGCGTTAGGCCATATGGCCCATGGCCCGCCAGAAACGTCGTCTATACACTTCGCGGTGACGTCTTGGGCGGATGTCACGGCGCTGGTGCGCTGGCGAGGAAGGGCGGGAAATCGTGGACCGAACGGGCGGGTCTCGCGGTACGGGTACGGACGAGCTCTTGGAGCGCGATCACGAACTGCGGGCCTCGCTGTTCGGGATCGAGGCGGTGGCGGTGGCGTTGAACGAACAGCGCGATCGCTTGCCGTCCGGTGATGTCGATCAGCTGGCGCTGGCCATCGCGTCGGAGGCTCGGCGGTTGCGGCTCATGCTCGCGCCGCGGGCCAAGCAGCGCACCGCCTTCGATCTGGCGGAAGCGATCCGTCCGGCGATCCTCATGACCCGCTCCTTGGGAGTCGTGGTTCGTGACGCGGTGCCCACCGGGATGTGGGTGCAAGGTTGCCGCGACGATGTCGCCCAGGTCGTGCTCGCGCTGCTGGACAATGCTCGCGTCCACGCCGCCCCCTCGGCGGTCGATGTCCGAGCGACGTCGCGCGAGCGGGACGACCACGCTGTACGTCGAAGACCGTGGTCCGGGGATCGCCGGCATCGGTGGCCAACCGATGTTCAGAGCGTGGTCGGCCTGGCGCGCACGAGTTCCGGTTCCGGGCTCGGTCTGTTCATCGCCCGACGACTGATGGTCGACCAGGCAGGATCGCTGACGGTCGATCCACGACCCGGCGGCGGCGCATCATTCGCGTTGAGCCTCCCCAGCTCACCATCGGGCTCGTCGGAACGGCGGCCTCGCGGTTGCCCGACAGGCGGCGGTCGTTCGATGAGCGGGCGGGTGCTCGTCGTCGAGGATCATGCGTTGGTCGCGATCGGGTTGCAGCTGGCGTTGTCCGCGCGTTGTTGGGACGTGGAGACGATCAGCGGGCCGACGGCACTCGACGTGGTCGCTCATGCGCAACGCTTCGAGCCGCAGTGTCGTGCTCTTGGACATCCACCTCGGCGGTGGTGTCGGCAGCGGGATCGAGCTCATCGGACCACTGTTGTCGACAGGAGCGCAGGTCGTGATGCTGACCGCCGAGACGCGCCGCATGGTCCTGGCGGAGTGCGTCGAAGCCGGCGCCGCCGGTTGGATCGGCAAGGGCGCCGTGCTCGACGAGGTCGACTCGACCCTCCGCCATGTCCTCGCCGGGGGGACGGTGATCGGGCGGGCCGATCGCGCCGCGCTGCTCGACGAGCTGCGGCTCGAGCGGGCGGGCACGCTGCGCGCCCACGCCACCTTCGAACGGCTGACGCAGCGCGAAGCCCTCGTGCTCGGCGCACTGATCGACGGTCTCAGCGCGGACGAGATCGCCGAAGCCCATTTCGTGGCCTTGACCACCGTGCGCTCACAGATCCGCGCCGTGCTGCAAAAGCTCGGCGTACGGTCGCAGCTGGCAGCCGTCGCCCTCGCCAGTGCTCATCGAGAACTGCTGCCTTACGAGGTGCAAGCTGGGCGTGATCGGCGACGAGCGCACCCCCCACGGCCGTTCGAGCGGGACCGCGGAGGTTTCGGAGCGCTCGCGGGTTGACCTGCTGCGCCCCCGGCGAGCGCTCAGTACGTTTTTGCCCAGCCACCAGTGTGGAACGAGACCTCGGGCTCGGAGGTAACGCCCGCCGCCTTCATCGCGTCCTGCAGGGCCGGGTCGGCGAGAAATGCCTCGAGGGTGCCGAACGATTCTGCCTGGTGGTAGATGAAGGCTAGGGAGGGGTCGTCGAGTCCCCGATTGGCGGCGTGGCCAATGATGCCTTTGCTTTGTTGCAGCTCGGCTGCTGCGTCGTATCCCTGGAGCCACCTGTCGAAATCGGCCACCGAATGACTCAGGATCATTGCTGGAAGCTCCCGATCCCACACGGCTGCTTCGCGTACCGGGGTCATCCAGGTGAGCGTCGGCGGCCCAGTGACACCGAGGTCCTGCATCGTGGTCTTCAACTCCTCCGATGCAGCAAATGCTCTCGCCTGCTCCACGTCTCCTACGGCCAGGAAGATGCTGACGTCGTTCGGATCATCTCGACCTCGATTGATGTGGTGTCCCAGAATGCCCGCCGCCCGTCTTGCATCCTCGTGGTCATCGAATCCGACCTTCCAGGTGTCGAAGTCTGCGACGGGGTGGCGAACGAGCACCGCCGCGGGAGGAAGCGGACGCTCTTCATCGGACATGGGTCTACCTCCAGATGTGCGGTTCACCCTCGAAGGGCTCGGCGATCACTCTGATCGCCGTTGTCATCGCCGTCAAGTACGAGCGACAGCGAGTGAGCTCCTCTCCCTCAGGCGGCGAGGGATCTCCTAGACGGGCAGCCCTTGCGCGTTGCCTTCGTTGATCGCGAAGTACTCGTTGTTGCTGATCGCTCCCGCTGCACCGTCGACGAGGTTCCTCACCGTGTCGACGGAGTCGGACTTGAAGACGCACACGCCCCGGGTGCCGTCAGAGCTCGGCACGACGATCGGCAGCTCGGTTCCCTCCGGCAGGTCCAGCTTCCCGCCCCAGAACGCGTCCGGGTCGGATACCGAATGAATTGCGAAGACGTACATGACTCTCCTCTCCCTGGCCTCGGCCCGTTGCCGATTGGCCTTGTTGAGGCAACGTGATCGCAACGGGAGTTGCGATCAACTGCAAGATCTGCAGTTGATCGACACCGACGGCTCATGGAGGATTGAGCCATGCCGGGCTACGGACAGTTCTGCCCAATCGCACAGGCCGCCGAGGTGCTCACCGAGCGCTGGACGCCGCTCGTGATCCGCGAGCTGGCCCTTGGCGGCAGCCGCCGCTTCAACGACATCCAGCGCGGCGTCCCGCTGATGTCCTCCTCGCTGCTCACCAAGCGCCTACGCCAGCTCGAGCGCGCCGGAATCGTCGAGCGCCGACCGCGGCCGGACGGCAAGGGCAGCGAGTACCACCTGACTCCGGCCGGGGAGGAGCTCGGACCGGTCATCGCGCAAATGGGCATCTGGAGCGAGCGCTGGCTGAGACGCCCGATCTTCGAGGAGACGCCCGATACCGGGTTGCTCATGTGGTGGATGCGAGGCACCGTCAAGACCGACGCGCTGCCCGCCGGCCGCACCGTGATCCACTTCCGCTTCCGCGGGGCTCCCGAGAAGCTGCGCTACTTCTGGCTCGTACTCCCCGAGGCGGATTTGTGTCTGAGCGACCCCGGGTTCGGCGTCGACATCACCGTTCGCAGCGATCCGAAGACGCTGACCGCCGTGTGGATGGGAGACCTCGGCGTGGCCGCAGCGCTCAGCACGCGCACCATCGAACTCGAAGGCCCCAGAGCTCTCGTCCGCTCCTTCCCGAAGTGGTTCGGACTGCATCCGTTCGCCAGCGTCGAACATCCAGCCAGCCGCCCGAGAATCAGTGCGTGAGGTCGCTACCAGCTCGTCGGCTTCCCCGGGGTGAACAGCCAGGTGTTGAAGAAGGCGTCGAGCTCGAGCCCAGACTCTCGTTCGGCGATCGCGATGAACCCGGGAGTCGTGACCGTGCCGAAGCGGTTCTCCTGCGCCTGGGCGTACATGATGCGGAAGAACGTCTCGTCGTTGCCGATCTTCTCGCGTAACGCCTCGAGCGTCATCGCACCGCGGTAGTAGATCGTGCCGTTGAAGAGCAGCGCCGGCTCACCGGGGTCGCCGGGCGGCGGGTTCCAGAAGGCCAGGTCCTTGGCCGAGGTCGAATACAGCTGTTTGAAGTACTGCGCCGCGCTCTTGTTGCCCGAGTACTCGCTCCAGATCCACTCTGACCACGTGGCGAAGCCTTCGTGCAGCCACATGTCGGGCCAGCGGCCCAGCGTCGCCGAGTCGCCGTACCACATGTGCGACAGCTCATGGGCCAGCGTGGCCTCGTTCGGCACATAGGGGAACAACGGCTTGGTCTGCGTCTCCAGCGAATAGCCGAGGTTCTTCGCCGAGTCGACGATCGCTCCAACGGCGGTGAACGGGTACGGCCCGTAGATCGAGCTGTAGAAGCGAACCATGTCCGGCAGCTTGAGACAGCACCTGCACCTTTGGCCAACTGAGGATCGACTGCGACATACGACGGGATGCCGTCGACGCTCGAGATCGTCAAGTCGAAGACGCCGACGTCGGCCGTGGCAAGATACGTCGCCATCGGGTCGGCTTCGTGCCACACCCATGTCGTCGTGTCGCCGCTCGTTGCGTTCGACACCAGCACGCCATTGGCCATCGCCGTGAGGCCCGCGGGGACGGTGATCGCGAAGTCGAACATTGCTTTGTCCTGCGGGTTGTCGTTGCACGGGAACCAACCCGGCGAGCCCTGCGGCTCGCCGACGCTGACCGCACCGTCGTCGGTCGGCACCCAGCCCTCTATCGACCCGTCGGGGTCGGTGACCACGGTCGGTGTGCCTTGGTACCCGACGGTGATCGAGAACGGCTTCCCAGCGAGCAGGCCGCGAGCGGGAGTGATGACCAGCTCCTGGCCATCACGTGCGAACGCTGCGGCGGCGCCGTTGACCTCGAGCCGTGTGATCGTGAAGCCGCGAAAGTCGAGATCGAACTGCGACAGGCTCTGCGTCGCCGTCGCAGCGATCTCCGCGGTTCCGGTCAGCTGATTGGACGGTGGATCGTAAGCCAGCGTGAGCGCGTAGTGCCGGACGTCGTAGCCACCGTTACCCCCGAGCGGGAAGAACGGGTCACCGAGACCCGACGATCCCGGAGTGAAGGCGGCCGCGAACGCCCCGGACGTGTGGGCCAACGCCACCACGGTCAACGCACTCACCAGTGCAAGCTTTCGTCTCATCATGACTCCCTTCTCCACGTCCTCCAGACGAACCGCAGTCGAGTCGCGGGCGCCTGGCTACTCCTTCGTCGGGCAGGCCAAGTCTTCGATGCAGTCGAGCAGCCAATTGCGCACCACAGGTATGTCGACGCGCTGGTAGCCGCCGAGGTACCGGCAGTTGTTCGTGTAGCTGTAGCTCGTATCACCCACGACAAAGCCGTCAAGCATGGCCGGACCGCCGGAGTCGCCGAAGCAGCTGCCACCGCCGGCGCGGGGATCATGCTCGTTGCCGTTCAGCTGCAGAATCTGGTCGGTGAGCTTCTGGCCGATCTCGGTCGTGTATCGCCGGACGATCGGCTGACGCATCGGCGTCGGCGTCTGTGGTCCGGACTCGGCCTTGCGTACTTCCGTGCCGTAGCCGATGGTGAGGAACGCGGTGCTGTTGAGGCGAGGCTGGCGGAAGTCGTCGAGGTAGTTCTCCGGAGCGAGCGGTGCCGACGGGACCCCGGGGGCTTCGTCGAGGATGATGACGCCGGTGTCGTTCCAGTTCTTGAGATCCGTGAAGTCGCTGTACAGGGGGTGAGTGACCGGGTTCCCGAGGAACCACTCCTGTTCGCCCTCGTACGCCGGGGCGGTGACGTCGGCCTCGGTGAAGCCGACCGCCGAGACCGCATCGTCGGGTCCATCGTCGTCGGCGGCGCGAGGAATGTCGACCTCGGCCTCCGCTTCGGTACGGGAGATCACCGGGTCGAACGTGACAACGACCTGTCCGATGTCCTGGAACGTGCAATGGGCGGCGGTGAGCAACACCCGTGGTGCGATGAGGGTACCCGAGCACCGGAAACGACCGTCGGGCTGGTAGAAGACGACCATCCCCACGTTGGAATACGTGTTGTTAGTGTCCTCGACCCCGCCGGTGATGGCAGTGGCGGGTGCATTGGCTGCGAGCAATGCTCCGATGCCAACGAGAGTGGCGATACCACAGCGTAAGAGGTTGCGCATGGCCGATTTCCTCCAGAAGTCGACGATGAATTTGAATCCCGCAAGGCCGCCCCCCGCCAGATCGCTCACATGTAACACGGTGCCGACCTCGATCGAGTCAGGCGCCGGCCAGCCGGCTGATCAACTGGCGGTGCTCGTCGTCGAGTGGCATGGCGTCGCCGGCGGTGGCGTTCTCCTGTGCCCTGCTCGGCTTCGACGTGGCGGGGATCGACACGGTGGTCGCCGGGTGGCTCAGTCCCCACTGCAGCAACGCCTGTCCCCACGTGTGGATGCCGAAGGGCTCGAGCGGTGCGAGCTCGGCGCGCGGACGGGGAGGCACGCATCAGATCGGCGGCAGCGAACGGACGCATGATCAGCACACCAAGCCCGAGCTCGGCGGCCAGTGGCAACAAGCGGTCCTCGACCTCCCGTTCCCGTGGGTTGTACGGGATCTGGATGGCATCGAGGCGACCCGTGACCATCGCCGCCTCGAGCTCGTCGAAGCTCGCCGCCTTCCAATGCGTCGCGCCAACGAGTGTCACCTGGCCCGAGTCGCGCAGCTCCTCGATACGCCGCAGCCGCTCGGGCCAGCGCACCATGTTGTGGATCTGCAACAGCTCGATGTGGCCGCCGTAGAACGACAGCGATGCCGCGATCTGATGTTCGGCCACCACGTCGTCGTCGGTCCACACCTTTGTGGCGACGACCGCCTCGGAACGACGACTCTCGAGCGCGGCCCCCAAGGTGCGTTCCGCCTTTGCCGTACATCGGCGACGAGTCGAACAAGGTCGTGCCCGCATCGAGCGCTGCCGACACCACCTCACCGGCGAGGGCGCGATCGTCGGTGTCCAACGTCTTCGACGTGCCCATCCCGATGATCGGCACCATCGGTGCATCGGCATGCTTCGGTGAGAGCGAACGTGTCTCCATGCGGCACATTCTCGCACCGTGTGCTGAATAGGACCCGATGCGTGAGCACTGACCATTGCGTCCTACTCCCACGGTTGTGGAATCTTGGGGAGCGGTGATCCTGCGAGGGTCTCTCGAACACACGCCTCCCATGCCTTCCACGCCGCTCGTTCCGGGCGGGGTACTCCGTACGTCGACTGCAGCAACCGCAAGATGGGTTTCAGCCGCTCGTGCTCGTAGTAGCGGACGATGAATCGATAGGTCGCCTCGTATGCCTGCGGCCAGGAAAGCGCTCGAGCATCCGGCTCCATGATCCCCCCTTTCGCTGTTGGAGGACATTGGTCGAGTGACAGTTCAACATTTTCGCGCTGATCAGACCTTGTGTCAAGTGAGTGCGTCAGTTGACGCACGCAATGCGGTGATGGTGGTGTAAGGTGCAGCACAAGAGGAGGTAGGCGTCGTGGAGGCATCCCGAATCGCAGCAACACTCAAGGCCGCTCGGGAACGCCTTGGATGGAGCCGCGAGGTCCTCGCCTACCACTCCGGCGTGAGCTGGTCAGCCATCTCGCAAATCGAATCCGGCAGGCGCAGGGACGTTCGCCTGACGAGCTTGTCGGCGCTCGCGGACACGCTCGGAGTCAGCGTCGACTATCTGATCGGTAGCGTGGCGGCCACGACCGCTCCCCAGCTGTTTGAACATCGAGTTCTGATGTATCGCTCCGACGAGGAGTTCATCGACGCTGCAATCCCGTTCCTCGACGAAGGAGTGGAGCTGTCCCATTGCCTGCTGGCCGTCTTGAGGGAGTCGAAGCAGACGCTCGTCCGCGACGCGCTCGGCGACCGCTCCGGCCTCGTCGAGTTCGCAGACTGGGCTGACTGGTATCGCTCGCCCAAGGAAGCCCTGAGACGTTACGGCGAGTTCGTGAAGCAGAAGATCGAACGTGGCTCTGTGTGGATCCGAGTCTTGGGCGAAGCCAACTGGAGCTGTACGGATCCCGGGATACACGCGTGGACCCGTTATGAGTCGTTGGTGAACCTCGCCTTCGCATCATCGCCCGCCACGATCTTGTGTACCTACGACGAACGAGCGTTCCCCGCGGAATTCGTCGCCGACGCGCTCACGACCCATCCGGCGGTCGCATGTGGGAGAGCGACGACAGCGAGCGGCAGCTATCGGGGCCCCGAGGACCTCTTGCTCAGCGGTTTCGCACTCACTGACTCGCCGGCTTCTGACCCCACGACGTGATCTCCTTCGCGATCTCGTCACACCCGGCGGCAGCCAACGCTGCGTCGGAGCGGACGTCGAGCCACGAGCCGAGCAGTGCCGCCGTGAGCATCTCGACCCGCTGAGACGGCTGCGTCGAGTCCATCGTGCCGTCGACCGCAGAGTTCCCAAGAGCGTTGCCAAAGGCGGCGCGGACACGATTCGTGAAGTACGAGGCGGCATGTGTGAACGTCGGATCGCGTCCGGCGAGCTCCGAGATGGAGTTGATGTAGAGACAGCCTCGCGAGGCGTCAGGTCTGGCGAAGTACTCAGCGAGCGATCGGAAATAGGCGACCGCGTCGCCAAGACCGGCCCCAGGCGCCTCGAGGGGGCCGAGCCGGGGGTCGAGGAAGCTCGCGACATAATCGGCGAGGGCCGCGTCGAAGACTGCCCGCTTCGTACCGAACGCCAGGTACAGGCTCGATCGACTCAGTCCCGTCGCGATTTGGAGGTCGTCGATGGCGGTTCCCGCGTACCCGCGTTCCCAGAACACCTGCTTGGCGGCCTCGACGACTTCTTCGTCGTTGAAGTGGCGTCGGTCGGCCATACGGAAGAGAATAACTTGTCCTGGACTGACCAGTTTCCCGTATCATGGACTACATAGTCCAAGATCTCCACAACCCTAGCCCACATGGAGCCTTGCGCCCGGCGACGATGGGCGATGTGCTCGACGTGATGGCCCGGTCGCAGCGGGCGCTCCTCGCGATCGGGCTGCCTGAGACGACGGTCGTCGCCGTCAACGACTCGGCCGAAGAACTGTTCGGCGAGACCGCCGAGACGTTGGTCGGGCGCCGCGCGACGAGCCTGTACCGCGGTGCCGACGAAGTACACGCGAGCATCGCCCTGTCCGCTCTGGCCGCGGGAGCACTTGACAGCTACTCCGCTCGGTGCCGCCTCGACACACCGAACGAAGATCTTGCGTGGGTGTCCGTACGGAGATTCGAGCTCCAAGACGTCGCCGTCGCCATCAAGATGAGCGTTCCCATCGACCACCCGCTCCCGCTGGACGGAGTCGAACAGGAATTCACGGCCGCCGCCACTGGAGTCGCGTGGGCATCTCGTCCAGTTCATGACGGCTTCGGGACCGAAAGTGTTCAACAGCAACTCAACGCCGAACGCCATCGCCACCCTCGACGGACTGACCTTTCGTCAACGCCAGGTCGTCGCCGCGCTCCTGCAAGGTGACAGGACCCCAGCAATCGCAGCGTCACTGTTCGTCAGCAACAGCACCGTGCGAAGTCACCTGTCCGCGATCTTCCAGGCCTTCGGCGTCCGCTCGCAGACGGAACTTCTCTCGCTGCTACGCCACCGACCAACCGACCGCCGGAGTCCGACATAGTCGCGTAACGTCGAAGGGTCATGGGAACGTCTCGAGTCATGTTGGGAATCGCTTCAGTCGGGTTCCTCGCGGCGTGCGGCACGCCGGCGACAGCGCCGCTCGACTCGTCAACGGGTGCTTCTCCGCTCGACGAGGACCCGGTCTCCGAATGGGTGCAACTCGCACAGAGCCCACTCTCACCTCGTAATCAAGCCATTGGCATATGGACTGGATCGGAGGTGCTGGTGTTTGGTGGGACTGAGACACCACTGTGTCCGCTCTGCGACTACGCCGAAATGCCACCCTTCCTGCCGCGACGGGGCGGCGTACACACCCGCGAGGGACGCGTGGCGACCGATCGCTGACATTCCGCCAGAAGCGGCGGGCTACAGCACCGCCACAGCCATCGTCGGCGATGACGTGTTTCTGCTGTCGCACGCGTCGGCCGACATCTCACTGTGGCGGTACTCGATCTCCCGCGACGCTTGGACGATGGTGGCGGTACCTCAGCGAACATCGTCCTCGGCCCGGATCACTGGTCACAACGGCCAACTCGTTCTGTACGCCGGCTCTGACGAACAGGGAGAGCTTCCCGATCAGGTTCTCGATCCCGTGTCCGAGGTCTGGTCCGACGTGCCCAACGATCCGTTCGAGGCGTCATACGACCGGCAGTTGCTCAGCGTCGATGGAGCTCTCGTCCTGTTCGCCAAGCCGATCAGCGAAGTGCTCGACTCGTCACAGGTGCCGCGCCTCTTGACCGCCAGGCTCGACGAAGCGACCGCTACCTGGGTGCTCCTTCCCGACGGTGACCAACTCACTGCACCGATGTTCGTCGACGGCACGTTCGCAGTGAGCCCCTACCGAGGCGGTGCAGACGGCGGACAAGTCAACAACTGGGGGCGGCTCGTACCCAACGGTGGGATGCTGGACCTGTCGACTCAAACGTGGAGTCATCTCCCAGGCGAAACGACGAAGACCCAGTCGGGAGGCGGCGTTGTCGGCCGGTCCGGAGCGTTTTTCACCGGAGTTCAAGGTGAGGTCCTGGACCTCGTCGGTGGGGAGTGGCTCGAGATTCCGGACCTGCCGTCCGGACTCAGTGACGGCTTTGCGCACACCGTCGTCGCTGCTGGCGCCGATCTGTTCGTCTTCGGTGGTGGCCTCGAGGGCACGGTGTTCAACGAAGCGTACCTGTGGCAGCCAACTAGTTGAGGCGGAAGATCCGTCCGGCGATCAGTTCGAGGGCTCGGTAGATGAGATATCCCAACAAGCCGAAGGCTGCTGCCGGCAGGATCCAGACTGCGGCGCCTGCGGCGACGATGCCTGCGCCGTACTGCCTCCCCCAGAGAGGCGCCGAAGCGAAGGGGAGTGCAAGTGCGATCACCCACAGCAGCCAATTGTCGACGGGCGGACTCAACTCGAACACGGATGAAAGGGCCGCCGCGGCGAACGACACAATGCCGGCGATCGCGCACACGAGCCAGATCAACACCGAGACTCGTCTCGGTCCACCTGCCGCCCAGCGTGAGCGGATCGCAACCGCTGCCCACATGATCCATCGCTTCAGAAAAGGCACACCTGCTGTCTTCATCATCTCCCGAAAGAATCGATCCGAGAGCGTGTCACTACCGAGCTCTCCGTCGTTCGGCTTGTCCTGGATGAGCTCGTCGTGCAGGATGGCCGCCAGGGTGTGAACTCCGTAGGAGTTTTCGAACCAACGCATGAACAGCGGTACCGAGGCCAGGTCCGTCGGGTTCTCGGTCGTGGGACTGAAGGTTCGGGCATCGTCAACCCTGCGCCGAGCCTCTTCTTCACTCTTTCCATCCCGGATCAGTCGCTCCCTCAGCATCGTCTCGACATCGCTGTTGGTGAACCGAAACTTCTTCGACACCAAGAACTGCTTCCTGTCGATCTGAACGAGTCCGACCTCGCCGAGCGGGTCGCACACCTCAAAGCCCGACTTCTTAGCAACGCGCCAGGGAATCCATACCTCGTCTGCGTCCGCGGGACCGGCCATCATGGCCCTCCATTCCTCGAAGGTGTCTCCACGCGAATAGTAGGCAAGATGGTCGACAGCAGTCGGCACAACACAGCGGAGGCGTCTAGACGCGTCTGGCAGGATTGCTGCGTGGACGGCGATTCGCACCCGGGGAGCGGACCACGGCCTGGGGAAACACCATCGCCAGAGTTGATCGAGCTGGCGCGAGCCCATCGAGTCGCCACCGACTTCTGGGATTGGCGCGGCGAGCACCGCTCGGTACCGGTGGGCACGATCGTCGCCGCGCTCGGCGCACTCGATGTCGATGCCAGTACGCCGGAGGCGATCCAATCGGCGGCTGTCGACGTCGATGAGCGACCGTGGCGCCGTCTGCTGCCGGCCACCGTGGTGATGACCAGCGGGACGGGCGCAAACCTGACGGTGCACGTCCACCACGGCGACTCGGTGACTGTGTGGGTCGAACTCGACGAAGGCGGCGACCGTTGGTTGCTCGCTCAGGTCGATCGCTGGGCGGACCCGCGGCTGATCGACGGTCAGCTCATCGGTGAGGCGACGTTCTGGCTGCCAGCGGAGTTGCCCATCGGCTACCACACCGTGCGCGCCGAGCACCACGGGCGGCGAAGGCGCTTGCCCGCTGGTGGTCACCCCAGTCCGCCTGGAACTGCCCGCCACGCTGCGCGACCGGCAGAGCTGGGGGTTCATGACCCAGCTCTACGCGTTGCGCTCGCGGCAGTCGTGGGGACTCGGTGACTTAGCTGATCTCGGCGACCTGGCGGCATGGAGCGCGGCTGAGCACCAAGCCGAGTTTGTGCTGGTCAACCCGCTGCACGCCGCCGAGCCGGTGGCGCCGATGGAGCCGTCGCCGTACCGGCCCACGTCGCGGCGGTTCGCCAACCCGATCTATCTGCGAGTCGAGGACGTGCCCGAGGTCGCCTACCTCTCGGCGGTGGACCGTGCCGCGGTTGAGGAGCACGCCGCGGCGATGCGATCACTCAACCTCGACGCCGACACCCTCGATCGCGATCGGGTCTGGGTGGCCAAACGCGCCGCCCTCGAGCTCGTCCACCGCCAGCCACGGCACGAATCGCGACAACGCAGCTTCGACGCGTTCCGTGCCCGCGAGGGGGAGGGACTTCGCGACTTCGCCACGTGGTGCACGCTCGCCGAACGTTTCGGGTTGCCCACGTCGACGTGGCCCGACGACGTGCGCGACCCCAAGTCGAGCGAGGCCGAAGCGCTGCGGGAGGAGCTGGCCGACCGGGTGTGCTTTCACGAGTGGCTGCAGTGGTGCCTCGACGAGCAGCTCGCCGCTGCCCAACGCGCCGCAGTCGAAGCAGGGATGGCGATAGGGGTGGTGCACGACCTGGCCGTCGGGGTGCATCCCGAGGGCGCCGACTCGTGGGCACTGTCGAGCACGCTGGCGCGGGGTGTCTCGGTCGGTGCCCCGCCAGACATGTACAACCAACTCGGCCAGGACTGGGTGATGCCACCGTGGCGGCCCGATCGCCTTGCAGAGGTCGGCTACGCGCCGTACCGCGTGATGATGCGCACCATCTTGCGCCACGCCGGAGGGTTGCGCATCGACCACGTGATCGGGCTGTTCCGGTTGTGGTGGGTGCCGCCGGGCTGTCGGCCCTCCGAGGGCACCTACGTCGGGTACGACCACGAGGCGCTCGTAGGAATCCTCGTCCTCGAGGCGCACCGCGCCGGCGCGGTGGTGGTCGGCGAAGACCTCGGCACGGTCGAGCCGTGGACGCGTGACTACCTCCGCCAACGCGGCATCCTCGGCACGTCGGTACTGTGGTTCGAGAAGGACGCGGCGGGGAGGCCGCTGCCCCCGGCTCAGTGGCGGGAGATGTGCCTCGCCAGTGTGACCACCCACGACTTGCCGCCGACGGCCGGTTATCTCGCCGGCGAGCACATCGACCTGCGCGACCGACTCGGGTTGCTGACCCGACCGGTCGATGAGGAACGACGACTCGACGATGCCGATCGCCAAGCGGTGCTCACCGAGTGCCACGACTTGGGCATGCTTGCCGACGACGGTTCCCAGCAAGACCAGGTCGAGGCGCTGCACCGCCTGCTGACGCTTACCCCGGCACGCCTCGTCGGAGTCTCCGTCGCCGACGCCATCGGCGATCGTCGGACGATCAACCAACCAGGCACGATCGACGAATACCCCAACTGGCGCGTGCCGCTCACCGATGACGACGGCCGACCGCTGCTACTCGAGGACATCGTGGTATCGGACCGGGCCCGATCATTGGCGGGCACGATCGCCGAGCGGGCTCACACCAGATGAGTCGCTGGTGCGCGCGTGCTCGGTCGGGTCCGGGCGCGAAAATACGCCTGAGCTGGCCGATACCGCACCCGACGAGCCTGGTCGGGCGCGAAAATGCGCCTGGGACGGCCGAAATCGCGCCCGACCAGCTCTTACGGGACCGGCGCGCAGAGCCGGTGCTACTCGATACGCAGGCCTGAGATCGCTCGGGCGATGACCAGCTGCTGGATCTCGCTGGTGCCTTCGAAGATCGTGTGGATCTTGGCGTCGCGGTGCCAGCGCTCGACGGGGTACTCGCGGGTGTAGCCGTATCCACCGAGGATCTGGATCGCATCCTCGGTCACGCGCACCGCGACCTCCGAGGCCTTGTACTTGCTCATCGAGCCCTCGCCGTTCTTGAAGCCGCCGTTGCGGGCCAGCCACGCCGCACGCCAGATCAGCAATCGCGCTGCATCGATCTCGACCGCCATGTTGGCGAGCTTGAAGGCGATCGCTTGGTGCATGATGATGGGCTTGCCGAAGGCCTTGCGCTCCTTGGCGTAGTCCAACGCGAACTCGTATGCGGCGCGAGCGATACCGAGTGCCTGCGCACCAACAGCCGGGCGAGTTGCCTCGAACGTCGTCATCGCCGGCTGCTTCTCGCCGCTGTGGCCCATCTCGCGTGCCCGCGCCAACTTTGCGTCCAACTTCTCCTTGCCGCCCAACAGGCAGCGACCCGGCACGCGGCAGTCGTCGAGCACGACCTCGGCCGTGTGCGATGCGCGGATGCCGTGCTTCTTGTACTTCTGACCTTGGCTGAGACCCTTGGTACCGGGCGGCACGATGAACGATGCCTGCCCGCGACCCTTCAACTCGGGATCGACCGCAGCAACCACGACATGAACGTCGGCGATACCGCCGTTGGTGATCCAGGCCTTGGTCCCGTTGAGCACCCACTCGTCGTTGGCCTCGTCGTACACGGCCCGGGTGCGCAGCGATGAGACATCGGAACCGGCATCGGGCTCGCTGACGCAGAACGCGCCGAGCTGCACCTTGCCGGCGTCGCCATAACACTGCGGGATCCACTCCAGGACCTGTTCGGGCGTGCCGTTGCCGCTGATGCCCGCAGCGGCCAACGCCGAACCCATGATCGCCATGCCGATGCCGGCGTCGCCCCAGAACAGTTCCTCGATCGCGACCGGCAACGTGAGGCCGGTGGGATCGCTGAAGCTGTTGAGCAGGAACTCCCACCCGTACAACCCGATCTCGGCGGCCTGCTCGACGATGGGGTATGGGAACTCCTCGCGCTCGTCCCACTCGTGACCGGCAGGACGAATGACGTCCTCGGCAAAATCGTGCACCCATTTCTGGATCTGCAATTGGTCTTCGTTGAGTGCAAAATCAGCCATGATCGCTCCTGGTCAGCAATGTTACCTGCGGGTAACTATACCGCCGGGTAACCGGCTCGTGTCAAGTCCGCTGAATCGACAGGAGCGCGGGTGCGATGGCCTCGTAGATCAGCTTGGCACCCGGCTTGTACACGTGCACTCCGTCCCACCGGTAGCCGAGATCGTTGGCGATCGCCGGGTCATTGCACCATTCCGGCGGGCCGCTGACGAACACGACGTTGGCGGGATCGGTCGCCGCGACCTGGCGGAGCAGGTCGTTCAAGTGAGCGATGCGGGCATCGTCGCCTCGCTCGGGAAGGGCCGGCACACCGGCACCTTTGACATCCTTCGGTCGCATGCACGGAACCTCGAGCAACGCCACCTTTGCCCCCGCTGCATGCAGCGCGGCGACGCCGAGGCCGAGGTTGTCGATGAACCGCTGATCCGCAGCCGGCGTGTTGAACGTGAGCAGTTGGCCGCCCACCTCGACGTCGAACACGTCCCACGCCCCCAGCACGACGAGCGCGAGTTGCGCATCGCCCTTCGTGGCCGCCTTGCCCCAATCCTCGGCCCATCCGCCGCAGTCGGCGAACGATCGATTGAACCCGCTTCGTTGCGAACGCACGACGCCGTCGTCGTACACGCTGCATCCCTCGACCGAGCCGTCGCGGATGGTGAACGCGCTCTCGATGCCCGAAGGAAGGTTGATGGCCAGTGAATGCGCCTGCGAGTCGCCCACGATCACCATGCGCGCGGGCCCTGCCGGTTGCACCGGCGCGACGGTGACTGACGTGGGCGTGACTGCTGTCGACGGCGCCACAGTCGCTGACGGCGAGACGACGGCGCGCGGTGTCGTGGTGGCGCCGAGCGGGGCGACCGTGGTCGTTGCCGCGACGACTGCAGCCGCCGCCGGGGTCTGCACCTTGGTGAGATCGATCGCCACATCCTCGCCACCGGCGGCCGGATCGAAACTGTCGACGCCGGAGTAGAACACGCCGAGCGAGACAACCACCACCGCCCCGACCACGCCGGCGGCAATGGTGCGCATCGACCAATCGGAGTCATGCCTGCGCTGGAACCAGCGACGCAGCGCGCCTTTGCGAATTGGCGTCTCGATGTACACGTACGAGAACTCCGACACCACGATCGTCAGCGACATCGCGGCGATGAACCTCGTCCACGAGCCGACGTACGCGCCACAGATCACCGAGATCGGCCAGCTCCAGAGATAGACCCCGTACGACCGTTTGCCCAATCCGACGAGCGCGGGCGATGCGAAGAACGACCTCGCCGACGACGCCGCCGGATGCACCACCGCAGCAATCACCACGAGCGAGAGCATCGACACTGCCGCCAACTGCCAACGATAGATCGACCGATCCGTGAGGTGGGCCGTGATGAAGAAGTACACCAGCAACGCTGTGGCGCCAAGACCGGCGATGTTCAACACGACGCCGGAGGGACTCGACGCCGCGGCCTTGGCCCGCCATGGACGCCACAGGAACGCGGCACCGGCGCCGAGCAGCAAGCCGCTCGATCGCGTCAGCGTCGACAGGTACAAGAAGTTGGTGCGATCCGACGTCAACGCGCTGGGGCTCGCCAGCCACCACGTGAGGAGCATCACCGCCACCGCGGCCGCAAGGATCGATCTCCCGACCTGCGCATTGCGCTTGTTCCGCCGCGTGAGCAACACGAATGCCAACGGCCACAGCAGGTACCACTGCTCTTCGACCGCGAGGCTCCACAGGTGACGCAGCGGCGAGAAGTTGCCGAAGTACTGCGCGCCCCCGAAGATCTGGCCCCAGTTGGCGAAGTAGAAGATTCCCGGCAGATAGTCGCGGTGCAGGTCGGATTGTTGCTGGCCGGTTCCGAACAGCGCGATCCACACGCCGACGGCGATCAGCACGGCAAACAGGGCCGGCAACAGGCGACGGGCTCGACGCAGCCAGAACTGCGCGCAACCTCACTCGGCCGCTCTTCTCGCGCTCCTCGATCAGCAACGACGTGATGAGGTACCCGGACACGACGAAGAAGACCTCGACGCCGAGGAATCCGCCGGGCATCCAGCCGAAGCCGGCGTGGTACAAGATGACGGCGATGACCGAGATCGCCCGCAACCCGTCGAGACCCGGCTGATAGCCCATCGGCTTCGGCGGACGACGAGTCGGCAGCGAATCGGAGCGCCAACGTGCCTCGAAGTCGGCAAGCCGATCGAGCGCGCGGTGTTCGAGGATGTCGGTCATTCAGCCGACATTCTCGCAGCCGATCACCGCGGCATCCGACATTCGGCGGTCGAGGCCCCATGTCACCACCAGGCCCAGCGCGACCACGCACAACACTGAACCAGCGAGGTACGGACTCCAAATCCCTACGCGGTCGAACATCGCGCCGGCCGCAGGCGGGCCCAGCACGCGCCCCACCGCGTTGGCCGATTGCTGAAAGCCCAACGCCTCGCCGCGTCGCTCGGGCGGAGCGTGCTCGGTGACCAGTGACGTCAGCGACGGCGACGCGCACCCTTGCCCGACCGACAGCAGCAGCAAGCGCGAGGATCAACACGGGCCACACCTTCGCCACGGACGTGACCGCGAGACCAGCGACCAAGAGACCGAGGCCGACCGCGAACAGTCGCTGCGTGCCGAACCGTTGCACCAGCCGCCCGTAGGCGCCACCTTGAATTCCCACCAACACGAGCCCGACACCGAGGAAGACCGCTGCAGACGACGCCTCGGTCAGGCCGAAGCGACGGCCGCCGAACAACGAGAACGTTGCCTCGAATGAGGTGAATGCAACGACCGTGATGAAGCCGACGACGGCGAGGTGGCGAAGGATCGGTGACGTCGGTGTGGTGAACCCACGACGATGAACGCGATCACCGGGCAGACGGGTCTCGGGGAGCCGGATGATCGCGGCGACGGCGTTGATGGTTGCCAAGACGCCTGCGACGTAGAACGGTACGTGCGGTCCACCGAGTGCAGCGAGGCCGCCGATTGCGGGGCCAAGGACGAAGCCGACGCCGAACGCTGCACCCAGCAGCCCGATCAGGCGCGGCCGCTCCGGTTCCGGCGCGAGGTCGGCCACCGCAGCCTGGGCGACCGACAGACTGCCACCAGAGGCGCCGTCGACGATTCGACCGGCAAACAACAGCCACAGGACTCCTGCTGCGCCGGTGATGAAACTGCCGACTGCCGTACCGATCAGCGAGATGACGATGACGGGTTTGCGGCCGATCCGGTCCGAGAGCCGACCGAGCAGCGGAGCGCACAGCAGTTGAGCCAGCGAGAAGGAGGCGAACAGAAACCCGACCGTGAGACCGGACGCCCCGAATCGTTCGGCGTACCGACCGAGAATCGGCACGATGATCCCGAAACCGATGAGGTCGAGGGCAACCGTGGTCCAGATCGTCCAGTAGCCCTTTGGCACAGGAGTGCGAGCTCTCTTCTCCTTTGCCACGGGTCACCGTTCTACCTGATGGAAACCCAGTTCACAGCCATATGGCCGTAGGACGTAGGTAGGGCTAGCCCCGCCACCACCTGGGGTCGGGTGGCGGGGCTAGACGGGAGGGCCGCGGTGGCGGGTCGAGTTCACGAGCAGCGGTTGCGCCAGTCAGGACGTCCGGTGAACTCGCGGCGGGAGTCGACGCCGTACCGCGGTGCCAGCACCGCAGCCACGAGTAGCGCCAGCAGGATCAATGCTGCCATGATGAATCATCTCCTTGAATCGATGTTGTATGTTAGTATCGTCCATTGCGATCAATAAGGGAAATAGATATAAATGCTGAAATCAATCAGTGAATACGATCTACCCGTTGGGGTCGAGGTTCGCCATTTGATGGCGCTCGAAGCCGTTTCCCGGACCGGCTCGTTCTCCCAGGCCGCGACGCAACTGGGCTACGCACAGAGTGCGATCTCGCAGCAGATCTCCAGCCTCGAGAAGGCGGTCGGGCATCGCCTCGTCGACCGACCGGGTGGCCCGAGGTCGGTGTCACTCACCGAGGCAGGCAAGGTGCTGCTCGAGCATGCCGGTCACATCGTCTCCCGGCTCGCTGCTGCGAAGGCTGATCTCGATGCGATGGCCGCAGGCGATGCCGGAGTCCTACGCGTGGGAACCTTCCAGTCGGCGAGCAACCGGCTGTTGCCACCCACCCTTGATCTGTTTCGAACCTCCTGGCCCGACATCAATGTCGAACTCCACAACGAACCGATCATCACGAATGTCGAAGGTCTCATCCGGGCCGGACAGGCCGACCTGGCATTCGCGGATGTCGCATTGCTCGATGATTCGTATGCCATGGTCGAACTGATCCGGGATCCCGAGGTGCTCATCACTGCACCCGACCATCCGCTGGCGCAGTACGACACCATCGACCTCGCGCAACTGTCGGGCGTGCGGATGATCTCGATGCCGGTCGCCGACCCATGCGCGATGCGCGTCGCCCGCGCGCTCGAGCGAGTCGGCTCCGAGCCCGACATCGTCTTTCGCAATGACGACAACCTGACGACCCAACGACTCGTGGCGATCGGGCTCGGCGTGGCAATCGTGCCCTTGCTCACCGTTGAACGATCCATCCCGGATGCCAAGGTTGCGATCCGCGGATTGAAGGCAAACCTCGATCGCCAGATCGGCATCATCTGGCATCGCGATCGCCTGCAGTCGCGCGCCGCGGAAGCCTTCATCCAAACTGCGATGCAAGTCAGCGGCGACGTCGAGATGGCAGCGGTGCCGTCGATGTCGTCCGACGACTGACCACACCACACCGTCAACGACGCAGGGTGGTGCCCGCCTTCGTCGTCTCGACCGTCCAGCCTGCTGCTTGCAGGTCGGCGCGTATGGCGTCGGCGGTGGCGAAGTCCTTGGCGACGCGCGCAGCATCGAGTGCGGCGGCCTTTGCGGCATCTTCCGCAGGCACCTCGCCGCCGGCGTTGAGCACCAGCCCGAATGCAGTGCAGATCTCGTGCACCGCGGCGACGAGCGATGAAGCGTTGGGATCCTCTGCGTCGAGTGCGGCATTCGCCCGTCGAACGGTGTCGAACAGCAGCGCTGTCGCACCGGGCGTGTCGAGGTCGTCGTCCATCCGCTCGCGGAACCGCGCCAAGCACATCGGCGTCGGCATCGGCGACACCGAGGGCGGCTGTGCGCGACGCGAACGAGTCGAGACCGGCCAGCGCGTTGACCGAGGCGTCGATGTTGTCCTGACCGACCGAGACCGGACCGCGGTAGTGCGACTGCAACAACAGCATGCGATAGGCCCGCGGGTCGTAGTGCTCCATCAGATCGAGGAGGTTGGCAACGTTGCCGAGGCTCTTCGACATCTTCTCGCCCTCGGCATCGACCACGAAGCCGTTGTGCATCCAGTGGTTGGCGAACCTCTTGCCGAGCGCCACTGCCTGGGCGCGCTCGTTCTCGTGGTGAGGAAACTTGAGGTCCATGCCACCGCAGTGCAGGTCGAAGCCTTCGCCGAGGATGTCGAGGCTCATCACCACGCATTCGCTGTGCCAACCGGGCCGCCCGTCGCCCCACGGCGACGGCCACGACGGCTCGCCGGGTTTGGCCATCTTCCACAACACGAAGTCGGCCGGGTGACGCTTGTTCTCGGCGCCGTAGACCTCGCGGTCGCCACCGCCCTCGACCATGTCGGACAGGTGCTGGTTGACCAGCAGCCCATAGTCCTCGACCGACTCGACGCTGAGGTACACGCCGTCGTCGGTGGTGTAGCCGCGTCCGATCTCGACGAGTTGGCTGATCATCGTCACCATCTGGTCGACATACGCGGTTGCATGCGGCACGTCGGTGGGCCTGGCGACACCGAGCTTGCCCATCGCCTCGAACCACACCGACTCGCACTTCGTCGTGATGTCCTGCCACGGCCGGTTCTCGTTGTTGGCGCGGTTGATGATGGCGTCGTCGATGTCGGTGACGTTGCTGACCAGCCGAACGTCGAGGCCGGTCCACTCGAGGTAGCGGCGCAGCACGTCGTAGACCAGGGTCGCCCGACCGTGGCCGAGGTGCGGCGGGCCGTACACCGTCGGGCCGCACAGGTAGATGCTCACCGTGCCGGGCTCGCGCAGGGCGAGCTCACGTACCGCTCGGGTCGCCGTGTCGTACAGGTGCAGCATGGGCTGCAAGCCTACGTGTCGGCGACCGCGAGCCCCCGGATGAATTCACCCGTCAGGTCGAACGCCGCGACGGCGCCGATCACGATCGTTGCAGGTGACTCGACCACCGTGTCGGCGAGCTCTGACAACGGACAGCGCACAACGTGCTGTTGGCTCGACGTCGCGTGGCGTATCGCAGCGACCGGAGTGTCGGCGGGCAGGCCGCCTTCAATCAACGCAGCGGCAATCGTGCCGCGTTGGGCTACGCCCATCAACACCACGATGGTGCCACCCGCCTGGGCGAGCGCGTGCCAGTTGACAGCCGTCTCACCGCGCTGGCGGTGACCGGTGACGACGGTGAACGAGGCGCTGACCCCGCGGTGCGTCACGGGGATGCCGGCTGCCGCTGGTGCGGCGACGACCGACGAGACGCCTGGCACGACTTCGAAGGTGAGCCCGGCGCGGGTGAGCGCCAGCGCCTCTTCGCCCCCGCGGCCGAAGACGAACGGATCGCCACCCTTGAGGCGCACGATGTTTCGGCCGCTCTGACCCAGCTGGATCAACAGCTCGTTGATCAGTTCCTGTGGCACAGGCGCCCCAGGACGCTTACCGACGTCGACCAGTTCGGCGCCCGGTCGCGCGAGCGCGAGCACGCCGGTTCCGACGAGCGCGTCGTGCACGACGACGTCGGCCTCTTGCAGCCTGCGCAAGCCGCGAATCGTCAGCAGCTCCGGATCTCCTGGGCCCGCGCCGACCAGCGAGATCATGCGGCCTCCGTGATCATCATCGCCCCGGCCGTCGTGTTGGTCGCTTCGTCGACCAGGATCAGACGACCGCCTTCGCGGCTGAGCCCGTAGGGGGCGGCGACGATGGGCTCACTCAATGACAAACGCACCATCGCCAGATCGTTGAGGCCGATCAGCTCGGCGCCGACCGGTTCGAGGGTGTGGAGATCGTGGCGGTACTCCACGGAATCGACGATGGCACGACCCACCCGGGTGCCGTGCTTGAACCAATACCGCGAGCCCGCTCGCAACGGCTGGTCGATCATCCAGCACACGTGGCCGGAAACCAACTCGGTCGACGCCGCAACACCCACCACCAAGACGTCGCCGCGGGCAATGTCGATCTCGTCGGCCAATGACACGGCAACAGCTTGCCCTGCCGTGGCAACCTCGACGTCGCGGCCGAACCGTTGGATCGCGGACACGGAGCTGCTGCGTCCGCTCGGCAACACGGTGACAGGGTCGCCGATACGGAGACTGCCACCGGACAACCGGCCGGCAAAACCACGGAAATCGGAACCCTGCGGGCGGATGACGCGCTGCACGTCGAGACGGGCCGGGATCTCGGCGACAACCGACGAGTCGAAGGTCTCGAGCCATTCGAGAAGGGCCGGGCCCTCGTACCACGGCGAATTCTCCGATGGCGTCACGACGTTGTCGCCGTGCAACGCACTGATCGGGAAAGCGACGACAGGCACCGGCGTCGGGAGAGCCTCGACGTACCCGGCAAGATCCTTCGCCACGGAGTCGAACTCGCCTTCGTCCCAGTCGACGAGATCCATCTTGTTGACCGCCAACGCGATCGCCTTCACGCCGAGCAGTGACGCAATGAACGCATGACGGCGCGTCTGCTCGAGCACACCGTGGCGGGCATCGACCAACACGATGGCGACGTCCGCAGTCGACGCGCCCGTCACCATGTTGCGCGTGTACTGGGCGTGGCCCGGCGTGTCGGCGACGATGAAGCTGCGGTGAGGAGTGGCGAAGTAGCGATGGGCGACGTCGATCGTGATGCCCTGCTCGCGCTCGGCGCGCAGGCCATCGGTGAGCAGCGCAAGGTTCCGCTCGCCGTCGCCGTATCGCCGGCTGGCCTTGTCGACCGCGGCGAGCTGATCCTCGAACACCGTCTTGGTGTCGTGCAGCAAACGGCCGATCAGCGTGCTCTTGCCATCGTCGACGCTGCCGGCGGTCGCGATTCGGAGTGTCGCGACTGTGGGCGGGGCAATGCGAAGTGCGGGAGCTGAGGTCATCAGAAGTAGCCCTCTCGTTTGCGGTCTTCCATGGCGGATTCGCTGAACGTGTCGTCGGCACGTGTGGCGCCCCGTTCGGTGATACGTGCCGCTGAGACTTCCGCGATCACGTCGTCGATCGTCGCTGCGGTGGAGCGCACGGCGCCGGTGCAGCTGGCGTCGCCGACCGTGCGATACCGCACGGTCTCGACCGACGACTGCTCGCCGGGTTCGAGCACAACGGGACCTCCGACTGCGAGCAACATGCCATCGCGCTGCACGACTTCGCGCTGATGGGAGTAGTAGATGTCGGGCAACGGGATCTTCTCGGCGGCGATGAACTGCCAGATGTCGAGCTCGGTCCAGTTGCTCAACGGGAACGCACGAAGCTGCTCGCCCTTGCGGATGCGCGCGTTGAGCACGTCCCACGGCTCGGGTCGTTGATTGCGCGGGTCCCACCTGCCGTGGCGATCGCGGAACGACAGGATTCGCTCCTTGGCACGGGCCTTGTCCTCGTCGCGACGACCGCCGCCGAACGCGGCATCGAAGCCGTGCTCGGTGATGGCGTCGAGCAGCGTGACCGATTGCAATCGATTGCGGCTGGGCCGCGGGCCCGCATCCTCGACGACGCGGCCGGCGTCGATCGACGCCTGCACGCTGGCGACGACGAGTCGCGCTCCAACACGCTGCACGAAGTCGTCGCGGTACTGGATCACCTCTGGGAAGTTGTGACCGGTGTCGACGTGCATCACCGGGAACGGCAGCCTTGCTGGGGCGAACGCCAGCACTGCGAGGTGCAGCAACACTGCCGAGTCCTTGCCTCCGCTGAACAGCAGCACCGGGTTCTCGCATTCGGTGGCGACCTCGCGAATGATCGTGACCGCTTCGTCGGCCAGCGATTCGAGATGCGGGCTCGCGATGGCGGTCATACGTGCAGGCCGCACTCGGTCTTGCTGTTGCCGGCCCACCGACCGCCGCGACGATCCTCACCCTCGGCGACCGGTCGCGTGCACGGCCAGCAGCCGATCGACGGGTAGCCCCGTTCACTGAGCGGGTTGACGGGCAGGTCGTTGATCTCGATGTACAGCGCGACGTCGTCGTCGGTCCACGCGGCGATGGGATTGATCTTGACGAGGTTCCGGCCGATGTCGAAGCTGACGACCGGAGTGTTGGCTCGCGTCGGACCGTCGGCGCGGCGAACCCCGGTGACCCACGCCGCCTTGTCCTCGAGCGCGCGGTTGAGGGGCTCGACCTTGCGAATGGCGCAGCAACCCTCGACGTCGGTCTGCCACAGGTTGTCGCGATGGACCTCGGGACGCGGCTTCATGACGCGGAGATTGATGTCGAACCGCCTCTGCATCTCCTCGACGAGCCACCACGTCTCGGCGAAAAGGTATTGGGTGTCGAGGAGGACGATGTCGGCGGCCGGATCGGCTGTGACGGCCAGGTGGGCCAGGACCGCATCCTCGAAGCTCGTCGTGACAGCGACGTTCTCGACGCCATAGTTGTCGAATGCCCACCGGAACACGTCGGACGGGTGCATCTCCTTGACCTCGTCGGGGACATGGAGGTCGGGGGCATGGAGCAGGCTCACCCGAGCATCCTACCTAATTACGACTAATTCGATCAACTTTGAGGCAATTGATCGTTGGTAGCCTCTCCGAGTGGCGTTCGACTACCCCATCATGCTCGACCTGACCGGCGTACCCGTGCTGGTAGTGGGTGGTGGAAGGGTGGCCCTGCGAAAGATCGAAGGCCTGGTCAAGGGGGGTGCCGAGGTCACGGTCGTGGCCCCGTCGGTGGCCGACGCGATTCGCGATCTCGACGTTCGCGTCGTCGTTCGACGGTACGAGGTGGGTGATCTCGACGACGTCCGTTTGGTGATCACCGCCACCGACGACCCGGCGGTCAACGCTGCTGTCGCCGCCGACGCGACGCACCGGCGGATCTGGGTGAACTCGGCCGACGACCCAGCCAACTGCACCTTCACCTTGCCGGCGGTCGCGCGCGATGGCGCCGTCACGGTCGCTGTCGGTACCGGTGGATCCAGCCCGGCACTGGCCTCGCACCTGCGCAGCGAGCTCGAGAAGTGGCTGACCGAGATCGGCGCAGGATCTGCCTCCGGTCGCGCTCGCCGCGCAGCGCAGCGAGATGCAATCCAACGGCGTCTCCACAGAGTCGATCGACTGGACCGACCGCGTGCAAGCCGCACTTCGCCAGACCACTGATCCGTGGAGTGTTTGGCGCCCGCCTGGGTGCACCCAGACACTCCACAAGGTCGGTGTGGAGTGTCTCACGCCCACCTGGGTAGCCAGAAACACTCCACATGACGACCCAGGGTGGTCGATAGCCTTGGCTGACCATGGCTGAGAAGACGTCGAACATCCCCGACAAGCCGTCGCTCGACGGCATCGAGGCGCGCTGGATGCAGCGATGGGAGGCCGAAGGCACCTACCGATTCGATCGGACGTCGGGCCGCGACGAGGTGTTCGCCGATCGACACGCCCCCGCCAACTGCCAGTGGCTCGCTGCACATCGGCCACGTGTTCAGCTACACCCACACCGACGCCATCGCCCGCTTCCAGCGGATGCGCGGCAAGGACGTCTTCTATCCGATCGGATGGGACGACAACGGCCTGGCCACAGAGCGGCGAGTGCAGAACGTCACCGGTGTTCGCTGCGATCCGTCGCTGCCGTACGACCCCGACTTCGTCGCGCCGTACAACGGTGATGTCCCGAAGGATCACCGCGCTATCCCGATCAGCCGGCCGAACTTCGTCAGCCTCTGCCACAGCGTGATTCACGACGACGAAGAGGTGTTCGAGCAACTCGTGCGCAGACTTGGGCATCTCCATCGACTGGTCACTCCTCTATACCACGATCGGCGAGCGTTCCCAGCGGGTCAGCCAGTTGGCGTTCCTGCACAACCTGGCCCGCGGCGAGGCGTACCAGCAGGACGCGCCGACGCTGTACGACATCGACGAGCGCACCGCCGTCGCGCAGGCCGAGATGAAGGACCGCGACGTGCCCGGGGCGTACCACAAGATCGCCTTCCATCGCAGTGACGGCGAGGGGGACCTGCTCATCGACACAACTCGGCCAGAGCTATTGGCCAGTTGCGTGGCGATGGTCGCTCATCCCAACGATCCGCGCTACAAGCCGTTGTTCGGCAGCACCGTGCGAACACCGCTGTTCGACGTCGAGGTGCCGGTGCTCGCCCATCATCTTGCGGATCCCGAGAAGGGCACCGGCATCGCGATGATCTGCACGTTCGGCGATTCCACCGACGTCACGTGGTGGCGCGAGCTCAACCTGCCGTCGCGTGCTCTCATCGGCTTCGACGGGCGCATGGCCGTGGAGACGCCGGAGTGGATCACCCAGCCCGGCGGGAAGGCGGCGTACGCGCAGATCGCCGGCTTGGCGCCCAAGCAGGCGCAACGCAAGATCGTCGAGTTGCTCGTCGAATCGGGAGAGATGTTGGGTGAACCGCGAGCCATCACCCACCCCGTCGCGTTCTATGAACGTGGGTCGCGGCCGCTCGAGATCGTTGCCACCCGCCAGTGGTACATCCGCAACGGTGGCCGCGATGACTGCACTCCGGGCCGCGTTGGTGGAGCGTGGCGAGCAATTGATCTGGCACCCGGCGTACATGCACAACCGCTATCAGAACTGGGTCGGGGGACTGAACGGCGATTGGCTGATCAGCCGCCAGCGCTTCTTCGGTGTGCCGATCCCGCTCTGGTACCGCCTCGACGGCGAGGGCAACCCGCGGTACGACGAGATACTCACACCCGACGAGGCACAACTGCCGATCGATCCATCGACGAATCTCCCGTCGGGCTTCACCGAGGCTCAGCGCGGCAAGCCCGGTGGGTTCGTCGGTGATCCCGACGTGATGGACACGTGGGCCACTTCGTCAATGACCCCGCACATCGCCGGTGGATGGGTCGACGACCCCGACCTGTTCGCCAGGGTGTTCCCCATGGATATGCGCCCGCAGTCCCACGACATCATTCGCACATGGCTGTTCGGCAGCGTCGTGCGCAGCCATCTCGAGCATGGCTGCTTACCCTGGGCCCACGCGGCGATCTCCGGATGGATTCTCGACCCAGAACGCAAGAAGATGTCGAAGAGTGTCGGCAACGTCGTCACACCACTCCCCCTCCTCGAGGAATACGGCACCGACGCTGTGCGCTACTGGGCGGCGTCGGCACGACCGGGCGTCGACACTGCGTTCGACGACGGACAGATGAAGATCGGTCGCAAGTTGGGGACCAAGCTGCTGAACGCCTCAAAGTTCGTGCTCGGGTTCGGTGAACCGCCGGCCGATGCCGCGCCGGCCGCTCCGCTTGACCTGGCCATGCTTGCCCGGCTCGCCGAGGTCATCGACGAGGCGACCAGGGCGTTGGACGAATTCGACTACGCACGGGCATTGGAACGCACCGAAGCCTTCTTCTGGTGGTTCTGCGACGACTACGTGGAACTCGTGAAGGGCCGCGCCTACGGCACTCAGGGCGACGATGCCGCACACTCTGCGCGCGCCGCACTTCGCCTGTCACTCGATGTCGTCCTACGCCTGTTCGCTCCGTTCGTCCCGTTCGTGACCGAGGAGGTGTGGAGCTGGTGGCGCGAGGGATCCGTGCATGCCTCGTCGTGGCCAACGGCCGACGAGTTGCCGGCAACCGGCGATGCCTCGTTGCTCGAGCCGGTCAGCGAGGTGCTCGCGTCGGTGCGTCGAGCGAAGACCGAGGCCAAGCTCAGCCAACGAGCGACGATCGACGAGTTGATCGTCGACGGGCCACCAGCCGTGCTCGCCGCGCTCGAGGCAAGTCGCACCGACCTGGCCGAGGCGGGTGGCATCTCCGAATTCATCTTGTCGGAGGCGACCACCCTGGTGACTGTGGTGCGGCTGACTCCCTCGACGGATGCGACGGCCGCCCACTAGCCTGCTCGACGTGAGGTCGAGGGTTCGGGTTATAGCGCTGCTCGTAGGTGGTGCAGCGCTCTGCGTGGGTGCCATGGGCGCCCCTGCGTCGGTGTCGGCGACCCCTTCGGTCACGACGACGACCATCCCCGGCGACGGCGGTGCGGTCGACGCCCCGATTGCGAGCCGGATCGACGCAGCGGATGCGCCGATCCCTGCCGAACGTGGCACCAGCATCCAAGAGACCCCCACGCTTCCACCACCGCCCACCGAGGCGCCCACCACGACGGTGCTGGCAGCGCCACCCGACACCGGCGTGCCGTATCTCTCGGGTGTCGGCCGGCGCGTCGTCTACTCGAAGAACCAGATGCGCGTGTGGATCGTCGACGCCAGCAACGTGACCGTGCGCACCTATCGGGTCTCCGGTCGACTGGGCCAGCCGGACCCCGGCACGTACCAAGTGTTCTCGCGCTCCAGCTACACCTGCAACATCGACCACCCCAACATCTGCATGAGGTTCATGGTTCGGTTCGCTCACGGTCCGCAGGGCGACAACATCGGCTTCCACGAGATCCCGAAGAAGGACGGCGTGCCCATCCAATCGGACTCTCAGATCGGTCAGGCGTTGTCGGGCGGATGCGTCCGTCAGATCACCGCCGACGCCGAATTCATGTGGGCGTTCGCCAACATCGGCACGACCGTGGTCGTCACTGACTAGACGCCGCGTCAGTCGGTGTCCTCCGTACCGGCAGAAGACGACGGAGAGGACGAGACGAAGTGGGCCAACGTCGGCGGGCTCGGCGGCGGAGCCAACTCTCCCTCGCGGAACGCAGCCAATGCGAGCCTGTGCCACGCACGACGGACCTCGTCGCGCTTGCCGGGGATCGTCGGCGCAGAGACCCTGTAGACCAACCTGTCGTCGCGTACCTCGGTGACTCCGACGGTGGATGGTTCGTCGATCAGCGTCGGGCCGATCTCCGGAAGTTCGTGAAGTTGCTGCACCAGTCGGCCGACGACCTCGTCGACCACAGCAAGATCGCTGTCACGTGCGAGCTCCAGCTCGAGCAGAGCAACCGACGTCTTCGACAGGTTGGCAACGCACAGGACGTTGCCGTGGGCGACGTGCCACACCTTGCCCTCGCTGTCGCGAAGACGAACGCTGCGCAATGTGATGCGCTCGACCTCGCCCGTGGCGTAGCCGAGATCGACGCTGTCACCGACGCCGTATTGATCCTCCGCAAGCACGAACAATCCGGAGATCACATCGCGGATCAGTGTCTGCGCACCGAACGCAATCGCGCCGCCGATCACAGTCGCGGTCGCGATGACACCGCCGATGTTGACGCCGAGCTCACTGATGATCGTGATGACCGCCGTGCCCCACACGACACCGACGACGGCAGACCGCAGTGCCGACGACAGAGCTCGCTGCCTGGCATCGGCACGCGAGCGGTCGGTACCTGGTAGGCCAAGTGTGCGGCTGAGCACTCGTGACACGAGCGAGCGCAACACGATGGCGACGACGATCGCGACGACGATGATCGCCAGGATGCGCAATGGTGTCAGCAGGTGCAGATCATCGAGTCGTTCGATCCACGAAGGCCGTGACGTTGGCACGACCCGACCATAGTCAAGGGCGACTGGGACCGCTCCCCATCTCGCGAACCGCCCCGCTAACCTGAACGACTCATGGCCGAAGCGGAACCGCAAGAACAGCACCCGTTCCGTGGCCGTCACACCGCCGGGCAGCGGCTCGTCCTGGTGCTCAACTGTCTCATCGTCGTGTTGTGCTTCGCGGGTGCCGTGGGGCTGTTGATCGGCAAGAACGCCGGCGAGAAGGGCCGCAAGGTTCAGATCAACACGCCGTCGAACGCACAGGGCGCTGCCAGCGGGCAACAGCCTGGTGTCACCGCTGCACCTGGACAGACGCTGGCCGACGACACCGGTACACCCGACACGTTCCCAGAGGCCGACCCGACGGCGATGAACTTCCTCGTCACCGGTGCCGACAACTCCACCGACAAGAGCTGCGTCGACCTGCAAGACAAGGGCGCCCGCAGCGGCGAACGCAGCGACACCATCATGGTCATCCGGCTCGACCCGGCGACGAAGCGTTCTGCGGTGCTGTCATTCCCACCGCGACCTGTGGGTCAAGATTCCCGGCCACGGCACGCAGCGGATCAACGGCGCGTATCGCCGCGACGACCCGTCGTTGCTCATCGCGACCATCAAGCAGGAGTTCGACCTCAACATCGATCACTTCATCCAGATCGACTTCTGCGCATTCCAGCGGCTCGTGAAGGGCATCGGCGGCGTCAGCGTGCCGCTGCCGTTCCCCGTCCGCGACGACTCGACCGGGTTGAACATCCTCGAAGCCGGCTGCCACAGCTTCGATGGGGACGAGGCATTGAAGTACGTGCGTTCGCGACATTTCGAATACCAGGACGCGGCAGGCGAGTGGCACGAAGACCCGTCGTCCGACCTCGGTCGAATAGCACGCCAGCAGGATTTCCTACGGCGCACGCTGACGGCCGCCTTGAAGCAGAACGTGCTCAAGCCGAAGATCATCACCAGCCTGTACGCCTCGTACCGAGACGATCTGGTCATCGACACAGGGATGACCATCGACAAGATGATCGAGTTCGTCGGTGTCGTGCGCAAAGTGACGGCGTCGGAGATTCGCACCTATCAGATCGAGGCGACCGGCAAGAAGATCAGCGGCAATTCCGTCCTCGTCTGGCACAAGGACTCCGAGAACATGCAGGCCATCCTCAACATCTTCCGGGGGCTTGCACCATTGGCCGATGCACCCGAGCAGCGGTTCGCGGACACCACCACGACCTCAACGCTTCCGCGCACGTCGACCACGGTGAAGTCGTCGTCCGCGGCCACGTCTGTCGCGCCTGCCGGCACCGATGTGACCGGTACGACTGTCGACGGCGGCAACGCCCCGCTGTCGAACGCTCCGGAGACGGCGATCGTCCCCGACGCAGCCACCGAGTGCTGAGCCGCATCGGACGGGTCAGCGTTCGAGCACGGTCTCCAAGGCCTCGGCGGCCCGAGACGGGCCGGCAACCGTGGTGAGACGGGCACCGCATTCGAGCGCAAGCCTCAGGGCTTCCTCGCAATCCTGTTCGGGAGCGATGATCACCAGCTCGCTCAACGCATCGGCGGCCGAGCGGACGTCGCCCTCGACCGTGGCGCGGCAATCGCTCAGAAGGATCGTGATCTTGCGCGCCGCCTCGCTGCGACGCAGTTGGTCGCCGGCCGCACGCAGGGCGCCGGCCAGATCGGTCGTGCCGTGTCCGCGCAGCGAGAGCACGTCGGTGACGACCAGCTCGCTCGCCTTGTCGGTGGTCTGACTCTTCACCGCCACGACATCTTTGCCGAACGCGAGCACGCTGTAGCTCGCCGGGTCTCGCAGCGCAACCGCCGCCGCGGTGATCGCTGCTGTTGCCAGTGGCTGACCGCCCATCGATCCGCTGCGGTCGACCAACAGGCACAAGGCAGTATCCGGAGTGCTCCACGACCTGACCCGAAGGCGCTCGAAGTCGACCGCGGCGCGCGCCGCGGTGGCCTCCGCGATCACGTCGAAGCTGGCATCGAAATCCAGGTCTCCACCATCGGGTCTGTATGGCTGCGCGACGATCTTGCCGACGCCACGCCGCGCCGATGGGCCTCGCCGAGCGAGATCCAAGAACAAGCGGGCGGCCAAACGCCGGGCGAGATCGCGCAGTCGTTGGTCGGTCGCGGCTGCAAGGTCGGCGAGCAGTGCCAGCGTCTCGTCAGGATCGTCGAGCAATCCCTCCTCCACCGCGGCTTCGTCGAGCTGACCGACCTCGGGCGAAACCTGTTGAAATCGAGGGTTGCGCCCGAGCTCGCGTCGCGAAGTCGTGCGTCGGCGCGACTCGGTGATGGCCGCGTCCGCGTCGGCGCCCTCCCGGGCTAGGGGGTTCTCCGGGTCGCCCCGGTCGGGGCTGTGGCTTTTCCCGACGGCTCCGACCCGCTCTCACCGAACACCTGATGCCACAACTCGGTCACGACAGACTCGGAATTTCGTGACAAGCCTTCCCGCATCCGAAGTCGCCCGGACAATGCAACGATGGCGCTGTCGAGCCCGACGTCGAACGAGGTCGCAGACGAGTGACGCAACGGTGCCAACGAGGCTGCAACGGCGGCGATGTCAATCGCTCCGCGAACCGACGAACCGATTCGCACGTCGGGGTGTGACGCGAGTGAGACGCACGACCTCGACCACTTTCGCCAGCCATTCGAGATCTGGTGTTGGCTCGATCAAGCTGGCGACGATCAACTCCTCGTCGGTGGCCGACTGGTAGTCGACCGAGAGCCGGCACACGCGGTCGTACACAGCACTGCTGATGCGAGCAGTACCGATCGCATCGAACGGATTCATCGCCGCAACCAAACGGAACCCCGGTTCGGCCACGACCCTGCCGAGTCGCGGTACGTGCAGTTCGCGCTCGCTCATGACGGTGATGAGGACGTTGAGCGTCTCTTCCGGAATGCGGTTGATCTCCTCGATGTACAGCAGCGAACCGTCGCGCATCGCTGAGACGAGTGGCCCGTCGACGAACACATCAGGGTCGTAGCCATCGGCCAACACCCTGGCGGGGTCGAAGTGACCGACGAGACGTGCCGGAGTCAGTTCGGCGTTGCCCTCCACGAACTCGAAGCCGAAGCCGAGCTCATCGGCGACAGCGCGCAGCAACGTGCTCTTGCCGGTGCCGGGCGGACCCTCCATCAGCACGTGGCGATCGGCCGCCAGCGCCGCAACCACCAGTTCGACCTCACGTTCGCGGCCGACAACGCGGCGCAGGACCCGCTCGACCAGCGCGGCGGCGTCAGCCATCGATCACTCGACCGTGATGGCTTGTGGAGGCATCACTCGTAGACCAGCACGCCACGGATGTTCTTGCCGGCGTTCATATCGGCGTATCCGTCGTTGATCCCTTCGAGCGGATAGGTGCGCGTCACGAGACCGTCGAGGTCGAGCTGGCCCTGCGTGTACAGCTCCATCAGCATCGGGATGTCCTTGCGCATGTTCGCCGAGCCGAACAGCGAGCCGATCAACTGCTTCTCCGTGAGCGTCAGCATGATGGCCGGGATCGAGATCGTCTGTTCGGTCACCGGGTGGATGTTGGTGATGACGATCTTGCCGCCCTTGCCGGCCAGCCACAATGCCTTGCCCAGTGCCTCGCCGCTGCCGACCCCCATGGTCATGATGACCTTGTTGAACCCTCGCTCCCATGTGCTGTTGGCCAGGTCACCGATCGCGTCGTCGATCGACGCATAGGTGTGAGTCGCACCGAACTCCATCGCCTTCTCGCGCTTGAACTCGACCGGGTCGATAGCTGCGATCACCCTCGCGCCAGCCAGCTTGGCGCCCTGGATGGCGTTGGAGCCGATCCCACCGGCGCCGACGACGGCGACCATGTCGCCGGGCCTCACCTGTGCCGAATAGACCGCCGAACCCCAGCCCGTCACGACACCGCAGCCCAAGAGGCAGGCACGATCGAGCGGCCATTCCTTGTCGATCTTCACACAGCTGGCCTCGTTGACCACGGTGTGATGGGCGAACGTTCCGAGCGCGCCGATGGCCAGCCGGAGGTCCTGCCCGCGGGCGTGATGCCGCGTCGTGCCGTCCGACATCTGCATGCCGGTCGCAGTGACGCCGCCCATATCACACAGGTTCGAATGGCCGGATGCACAGCTGGGACAACGTCCGCACGCCGGCAGGAACGCAGAACACCACGTGGTCGCCCTCCTCGAGCGAAGTGACCCCGTCGCCGACCTCGAGGACGACCCCGGCACCCTCGTGCCCGCCGATGCATGGCGGCTCGCCGGTGACGCCGGCCAAATCGCCCGTCACGACGTGCTCGTCGCTGTGGCACATGCCGCTGGCGGCCAACTTGACCAACACCTCGCCGGCCTTCGGCGGGTCGAGGTCGATCTCCTCGACGCTCCACGGTGTGTTTCGTTCCCACAGGATCGCGGCTTTGGTTTTCACAAGAGACCCCCACGTAGTACTTGCTGTGCCGCCGACCATAGTGGCAAGTCGGTTGTCTGCAACACCTGTGAAAGCACCCTGTGGCCACCGAAGACGTTCAGTCGTCGATGGCTGAAGCAGGCAAACCCAACTCGATCGGCGGCGGCGCATCGCCGACGAGGTGCAACACCTGCACGGCACGCGTCATCGCGACATACAGCAGTCGCGCACCGAGTGCCGATCCGTCGAATATCTGATGAGCGTTGACGACGACGACACCATCGAATTCGAGCCCCTTCACGGCTTCTGCGGTGAAGACCGGCACGTCGCCGTAGGCAAGATCATGAACATGGTCGACGAGACGCAGCTCATGAGCAGCCAACGCGTCACCGATTGCCTGGTGCAGGGCGGCGGGCGCAACGACACCGGTGTTGTGATGCCGATGCCGCACCGCGGCGACCTCGGTGCACACGGCGTCGAACAGGCCGGCAGACGGTACGACGCGCACGACGGGCGCCGTGCCCTCCAGCCGAACGCTGCGACTGGGCTCGCTCACCACGTCGGTGTACGGCAGCAATCGGTTGGCGGCATCCAGGATCGGTCCTGGCACGCGGTAGCCGATCGTCAGCACCGCGACCTC
The DNA here is from genome assembly GCA_963746365.1 of Ilumatobacteraceae bacterium. Taxonomy (GTDB): domain Bacteria; phylum Actinomycetota; class Acidimicrobiia; order Acidimicrobiales; family Ilumatobacteraceae; genus JAENVT01. The sequence continues at coordinate 94,589 of CAVVBH010000003.1, forward strand.
GGCGGCGGTGGCGCGGATGTGCGACAGCGCGTCGCTCCAGTCCTGTTGGCCGGCGGGAGTCGTCGATTGCGCCAGGTCGCCGAGGATCGTCATCGATCCCTGCGGGCTCCGCCGGCCGATGACCCGAAGCGAGACCGCCGAGTGGTCCTGCGCTTCGTCGACGATCACATGGCCGAACGTGAACGGCGTGCCGTTGAGCATCGAGTTGGCCTCGTCGACCAGGAACTGATCGGCGACCGACCATCTGCGTCGCTTGCCGGACGGCCCCGGCAGCAGCTTGTCGACCAGTCTGATCGGCTGCTGCATCGGCCATGCCTTGCCCACCGCTGCGCGGAGCTCGGGCGAGCGCTCCCACAGATCGTCGCGATCGGTGCGACGCAGCAGCTCGCGCTGCACCAAACCTTTCAAACCGTCGCGCCGCTTGTTGACCGGCGTCACGCCCTCCAGCGCCTCGTCGACCCACCCGGCGAGCTCGTCGGCGCTGACCACCACGGTCCTCGCGCCGATCGGCAGCCGCAGATCTTCGGTCGGCCGCGCCACGTGTCCGACGCTGGCTGCAGCGAGCCGCTCGAGCATCTCGGGCGCGCCCTTCCAACGACGCGTCTCATCGTCGTCGATGCCGGTGATCTCGACCTTCGGCACGCAGATGTCGAGTGCCGTGCGCTGCTGCACCAATCGCTCGCCGAGCGAAGGCAGGACGTTGGCGATGTAGTCGAGGAAGACCGTGTTGGGCCCGACGACCAGAACCCCGGCGCGCGACGAGGCGACGGCGATGCTCGAACAACAAGAACGCAGCGCGGTGCAACCCGACCGCGGTCTTGCCGGTGCCGGGCCCACCCTGCACAACCAGGCACTGATCGAGCGGCGCTCGGATCACGATGTCCTGCTCGGCCTGGATGGTGGCGACGATCTCGCGCATCGCACCGGTGCGCGCTGCGCCGATCTCGGCGAGCACCGGATCGGGAACGCCGGTGGCCGTGAGGGAGTCGGGATCGTCGAGTTGCTCGTCGAGGTAGGCCGACAGATCGCCGTCGACCATCGTGAACCGGCGGCGGTGACTGAGGCCGAGCGGGTCGACGCCGGTGGCCCGGTAGAACGGCGCCGCGATCGGCGCCCGCCAGTCGACCACCACAGGATCGTGCGAATCGTCCTCGATGTGCCGGCGGCCGATGTACCACTGGTCGGCGAACTCGTCGGTGATGCGCCCGAAGAAGTCGCCGGCACCCGGGCTGTGCAGATCCTCCAGTGCTTCGGCAACCGTCACTTCCACGTACTCCTTCGTGATCTCGTCGGCCGCTGCTGCTGGATCGACCTCGCGGAACCGCTGGATCATGGCGTCGCGGCATCGCCGGGCGAAGGTGAGGTGCTCTCGTTCGGCGACAAGTTCGGGAAACAGGTCAGCGTCCACGGGGTTGGTCACTCTAGCGTGCGCCGCCGCCGCGGTTCGTGGGCGATGTCGAGACCCGTAACCAGTACGATCGGCCCATGGAAACCGAAGACATCGTCGAAGCGCCCGCCGACGAAGACGCCATCGAAGAAGAGCTGCTGATCGAGGAGATCTCGATCGACGGCATGTGCGGCGTGTACTGAACTTGTCGCTCCTCGACACACCGCTGGAGCTCGACCCGCAGGTCGCGTTGCGCCCCGAGCCGTTCGGCGCGCTCGCCTACCACTACGGCAACCGGCGTCTGGTGTTCCTGAAGCACCTCGATGTCGTGGCCGTGGCCCGAGAGCTCTCCGCACATCCATCGCTGTCGGCGACGTCGCGCGCGTGCGGAATCGCCCCGGCGCGCTGGCCGTCGTTCGACAAGGCCTTCGCCACCCTCAACGAATCGGAGATCGTCCGTGAGCGCCCAGTCGCTGGTTGAGCAGCTGAAGACCGGGCTCGACGCCCCCATCTGCCTGACGTGGGAACTGACCTACGCCTGCAACCTGCAGTGCGTGCACTGTCTGTCGTCGAGTGGGCGACGCGATCCGCACGAGCTGACCACGACCGAGGCAAAGCGAGTGCTCGACGAGCTGCGGGATCTGCAGGTCTTCTACATCAACATCGGCGGAGGCGAGCCGATGGTGCGACGCGACTTCTTCGAGCTCATCGAATACGCGATCAATCCGCCCGCCGGCGGTACGGGCATCGGCGTCAAGTTCTCCACCAACGGCGCCTTCATCGACGCCGTCAACGCCCGTCGGCTCGCCGCGATGGACTACCTCGACATCCAGATCAGCCTCGACGGCATCGATGCGCACACCAACGACGCCGTGCGCGGCGTCGGTTCGTACGACATGGCCCGCCGGGCGATGGACAACCTGGCGGCGGCGGGCTTCGGTCCATTCAAGGTCAGCGTCGTGGTCACTCGCCACAACGTCGACCAGCTCGACCAGTTCAAGGAGCTGGCCGACTCGTACGGTGCGCAACTGCGCGTGACGCGGCTTCGACCCAGCGGGCGCGGCGCCGACACGTGGCACGACCTGCACCCGACCAACGCGCAGCAGCGCCAGATCTACGACTGGTTGCTGGCCAAAGGCGAGTCGGTGCTGACCGGTGACTCGTTCTTCCATCTCAATGCCCTGGGCGAGAGCCTCCCGGGACTCAACATGTGTGGCGCCGGCAGAGTGGTGTGCCTGATCGACCCGATCGGTGATGTGTACGCCTGCCCGTTCGTGATCCACGATCAGTTCAAGGCCGGGTCGGTGCGAGACCCCGGTGGGTTCGCCCGTGTGTGGAAATACAGCGACCTGTTCCTGGAGCTTCGCGAACCGCAATCCGCTGGAGCGTGCTCGAGTTGCGGCAGCTACGACGCGTGCCAGGGCGGATGCATGGCCGCCAAGTTCTTCACCGGGCTGCCGCTCGATGGGCCCGACCCCGAGTGCGTCAGCGGCCATGCCGACATCGCCCTCGGTGCTGTCCGGGTCGAGCTCACGCCGCGCCCCTCGCTCGACCACTCGCGTCGCAGCCCGCAACCAACTCGGCGAACCTTGTCGCTGTCGGGACGCCGCTGAGGGCGCTCCCAACGACAAACTTCGCACTGCCGTAAGGTTGGTGGATCGCCGCCGCACTCGCGCTCGTTCCTCTGGCATACCTGCTCGGCACGTTTCCCAGTGCCGTCATGGTCGCTCGATCGCGTGGGGTCGACATCCTGGAGGAGGGCTCGGGCAATCCAGGCGCCTCCAACGTCGCGCGTGTCCTCGGAACACGATGGGGTGCCGTCGTCTTTCTGCTCGATGCCATCAAAGGGGCGTTGCCGGCGCTGGTGGGCGTTGCCCTCGACACGAGACCCGGTGCGTACGTCTTGGTGTCTGCCGCCGTCCTGGGCCACATGTTCCCGGCTACTCGCGGGTTCCACGGCGGCAAGGGTGTCGCCACCATGGGCGGTGCCATGTCGGCGCTGCATCCACTGACATCGCTCGTGCTCCTTGCCGTGTGGCTGGCGGCGCGCAAGGCGACCGGGAAAGCATCGTTGGCATCACTGCTGATCACGCTCGGACTGCCGATCGGCATCGCCGTCTCGGGCGCACCGGCGTGGGAGATCGTCGCCGTCATTGCGCTCTGCGGATTGGTGCTCGTCCGCCACATCGAGAACATCAAGCGGCTGATCGCTCGACGTGAGCTGTCGGCCAACCACCGATGAAGCTCACGACTTCGCTGATGCTCGGAAGATTTGAAGCACCGAGCCGCGTGATGTTCGGGCCGCACGTCACCAACCTCGGCGACGACGACCGCCGATTCACGCCCCGGCACACGGCCTACTACGCCAAGCGCGCCTCCGGAGGCTGCGGTGTCATCGTGACGGAAGGCGTCAGCGTTCACGACAGCGATTGGCCCTACGAGCGGGCCCCGTTGGCCGGCCGATGCGGGGCGGGTTGGGGCAGCATCGTCGACGCCTGCCACGAACACGGAAGCCTGGTGATCGCATCGCTCGACCACGCCGGTGGTCAGGGCAGCAGTGCGTACAACCAGCTGCCGCTGCTGGCACCCTCGAGGGTGCCCGAGGTGAACAGCCGCGAGACGCCCAAGTGGATGGAGGCGAGCGACATCCAGGCGGTGATTGCCGGGTTTGCCGCAGCGGCCGAGCTCGCTGTCGCGGGCGGATGCGACGGAGTCGAGATCAACGCCGGTCAACACAGCCTGGTGCGCCAGTTCCTGTCGGGCCTGACCAACCACCGCGATGACCCGTGGGGACAGGACCGCCTGCTGTTCGCCCGCCAAGTGCTCGATGCAGTTCGCCCCCACACGCCGCTGGTCGGGGTGCGACTCTGCTGCGACGAGCTCGCGCCGTGGGCGGGAATGACACCCGACACCGCGCCCGCGATCGCGGCAGCGCTCGTTGCCGCAGGCGTCAACTACCTCGTGGTCGTTCGCGGTTCGATCTACTCCGCCGAGAAGACACGGCCGGATTTTCACGAGTCACCAGGCTTCAACATCGACGTATGTCGAGCGGTCAAAGCCGCGCTGCCCGACACACCGGTGTTCCTTCAGGGATCCGTGGTCGATTGGGGTCAGGCCGACTGGGCGATCGACCAGGGAGTGTGCGATGGCGTCGAGATGACCCGCGCCCAGATTGCCGACCCCGATCTGGTGACAAAGCTGCGATCCGGACACGCAGAATCGGTGCGCCCGTGCATCCGTTGCAACCAGACCTGCCAGGTTCGCGATGCCCGCAACCCGCTCGTCGGCTGTGTCGGCGAACCCTCAGCGGGTCGGGAGACCGAGGACCCCGACTGGTACGAGCCCACGACGCTTCCACGCCGCGTCGTCGTCGTGGGCGGAGGTGTCGCCGGGTTGGAGGCGGCCCGCGTCGCTGCCATGCGAGGTCACCACGTGACGGTCGTCGAGCGCGCTCCGCAAGTTGGCGGCATCGTCGCGACTGCGGGCCCCGGCGCTGCGCTGGCGGCGTGGTTGGAGTCCGAGTGTCGACGACTCGGCGTGGAGATCTCCACCTCCACGTTGGCGATACCCGATGGCGACGTGACCATTCAATGCACCGGATCACAGCCTGGTCGCCGCGAGTACGAGATCGACGATCGGTCAGTGGTCATCGACATCGCAGATGTTCGACGAGGCGTGGCATTGCCCTCGGGTCCGATCGCTCTGTTCGATCCGATCGGGGGACCCATCGCCGTTGCACTGGCCGAGGAGCTCGGCGAGCGAGCGATCCTGATCACGCAGGATCACATCGCGGGCAACGAGTTGTCGCGCACAGGCGATCTGGCGCCGGCCAACGTTCGACTCGCACAGCGCGGGGCACACATCGTGCGGCGGGCGCTTCTGCGCGCCGTGCGACCCGGCGAGGTCGAGGTGGAGGACCGGTTCAGCGGCGAGCGGCACAGCATCGCCTGCGCAGCGTTGGTCGACTGCGGGTTCCGACTTCCAACCGATCCGCTCCCTCAAGCAGATCTGCAGGCGGGCGATTGCGTCGCACCCCGCACGATCTACGAGGCCGTGCTCGAGGGCCGCCGAGCTGCACGGGCCGTCGATCACATCAGTGACCAACGATGAGCGGTCGCAATGAATAGCCTCGACCTGGCATGACCTCAACCAGGCGGACCGACCGCACTCTTGGCCGACCCGCTGCCGTCCTGTGGGACATGGACGGCACCCTCGTCGACACTGAGCCGTACTGGATCGAATGCGAGTACGAACTGGTCGAGGCGCACGGCGGCACTTGGAGCCAAGACCACGCCCATGCCATTGTCGGCAGCGACCTGCTGGAGTCGGCGCGCTACATCCGCGAACACGGTGGAGTGCACCTACCAGCCGAAGAGATCGTCAACCGTCTCCTCGATGGAGTGATCGCCCGTTTGCGTCGTGAGGTGCCATGGCGTCCCGGCGCACGCGATCTGCTCGCCGAGCTGCGCGTCGAGAACGTTCCATGTGCACTGGTGACGATGTCGTGGCGAAGGCTGGTCGACGCGATCGTCAGCGAGCTACCGCGTGGCTCGTTCGCAGCCACGGTCGTCGGCGACGAGGTTCGCCGCGGCAAGCCGCATCCCGAGCCGTACCTCGCAGCGGCGCGGGCACTGAAGGTACCGGCGCGTGATTGTGTTGCGTTGGAGGACTCGCCCACCGGCGTGCGTTCGGCCACCTCCGCCGGCTGCCAGGTGATCGTGATCCCGCACATCGTCGACGTGCCGAACAGCCGCGGTCATCGCGTTGTCGACTCGTTGACCGACCTGCGCGTCGACAGCCTGCTCGATGGGAAGTCGTCGATCCGCGCGAGGTCCCGTCGGCGTGGTCCCGCCCTACTGGCCGGCGCGGTCCTGTTGGCGGCAGCCGGCATCGGTGCCGTAGCGATGCGCAACGATCCGGCGCCTCCCCCACCCGTCGACATCCCGATCGATGCTTGGGTGCCGTACTTCGCGTTGCCCGATGCCGAAGCCACCCTCGTGACGCAGGGAAGATTCGTGCGCCAGGTCTCGCCGGTCTGGTATTCCGCGCAGGGGCCCACCACGATCACCGTCGACGAGCATCTTTCGCCCGAATCGACTGCTCAGTTCGTCTCGGCCGTGCGCGCCGCGGGCGCGAAGGTCGTGCCGTCGATCGTCGATGTCATGCCTGCCGGTGGTATGGCCGCGGTGTTGGCGGATCCCGCGTCTCGCGCCGCGCATGTCAGCGCCATCGCCGATCTGGCGGCCACGAACGGCTTCGACGGCATCGACATCGACTACGAGAAGTTCGCGTTTGCCGACGACCGGTCGACCTGGGCCACGACGCGTCCTCTGTGGATCGAGTTCGTCAGCGAACTCGGTCGCAGTCTGCATGCGGACGGTCGTACGTTGTCGGTCAGCGTGCCGCACATCAAAGATGGCAAACGGACGGACGAGAGCGGTTACTGGGTCTACGACTACGCGGAGATGTCACAGCACGTCGACCAGATCCGAATCATGGCGTACGACTACTCCACCGACAAGCCGGGCCCGATTGCTCCGATGTCGTTCGTCAGACAGGCGATTTCCGCTGCGAAGAAGGCGGTCGACGACGACAGCAAGCTGGTGTTGGGCGTTGCGCTGTACGGATACAACTGGCCGATCGCTACGGTTGGCACTTGCCCGGCCGATCAAGAAGGTAAGACCAGCGTGAGTCAACGAAACATCGACGAGTTGCTCGCCAAGCGAGGAGCAACTCCGGTCCACGATCCAGAGACCGGAGAATCGTCGTTCACCTATCTGCTCGAAGTCACCGACGGCACGACCACGTGCACGCAGACTCGCGAGGTGCACTACGTCGATGCCCCAGGTGCTCGCGAACGGATCGATCTTGCCCGCACCGAGCGGCTCGGCGGGGTCTCGCTGTGGGCACTCGGTTTCGATTCGGCGGCGACGTGGCAGCACATCGCCTCACTTGCCCGCACCCCCGGTGCAACGACCTCGGTGGCAGCGCCATGACGACATATGGCGTGATGTTCCGCAGGGAATGGCCTGCCGATCGGCTCATCGACTACGCGCGCCAGGTCGAAGCCCACGACCTCGACGAGATGTGGGTCGTCGAGGATCTCAGCTTCCACGGTGGGTTCACCCAGGCGACTGCTGCACTCGCCGCGACACGCCGGATCAACGTCGGCATCGGAATCGCTCCTGCGGTGGTCCGCAACGTCGCATACACCGCGATGGAGATCGCGACGCTGGCACAGATGTTCCCTGGCCGGTTCCACATGGGCTTCGGCCACGGTGTGGATTTTTGGATCGAGCAGGTCGGCGCTGTCCCCACGTCGTGGCTGTCGTCCCTGCGCGAGGTCGTCGTCAACGCCGGTCAATTGCTGGCCGGCCAGAAGGTGAGCACGCAGGGTACCCATGTGCATCTCGACGATGTTCAGCTGTTCCATCCTGCACAGGTCATGCCACCGATATCGCTCGGCGTGCGTGGCCCGAAGTCGATGGCGTTGGCAGCGGAGGTCGGCACGGGTGTGATCTTCGCCGAGTGGTCGGGTCCTCGATATCTGCAGCAGGTCCGCGAACAGATCGGCGAGGGCCCGAAGTTCACCGCGTTCGTTCAGGCCAGCGCCGACGTTGTCGCGCTCGAGGCGATGATGGAGGAGAAGATGTCCCTGCCGCGTTTCGCCGCGCAGCTGTCCGCGTACGGCGACGAAGCCGTGCCGCTCAACGAGCTCGTGGTTGCCGGTGATCCGGTCACGTGGGTCGAGCAGGCGCAGCGATGGGTCGCAGCCGGAGCCAGCACCGTGGTGTTCTGCCCATTACCAACCGATCCAGTGGAGTTGCCGTTATGACCATCGATACCGATCGCCGCGCCCGTCTGACCGCCCGCCGCGAGGAGCTCGCCGCCCAATACCTCGCGCCCAAGGCCGACCGCCCTGCCAGCACCGCCCGAGGCGTGCACCACATCGCGCTCATCAGCAGCGACGTCGAGCGAACCGTGCAGTTCTTCCAGGGTGTCCTCGGATTTCCCTTGATCGAGATGTTCGAGAACCGCGACTACGAAGGATCGACGCACTTCTTCTTCGACATCGGCAACGGCAACACGCTCGCCTACTTCGACCTGCCCGGCCTCGACCTCGGCCCGTACCAGGAGGTGCTCGGTGGGAAGCACCATCTGGCCATCTCGGTCGAACGGCCGACGTGGGAACGGTTGAAGGCCCAGCTCGAGGAGCAGCACATCGAGACGGCTCACGTCGATGGCTCGTCGCTGTACTTCCGCGGGCCCGATGGCGAACGGCTCGAACTGATCAGCGACCCTCTGTTGGAGATGTACGGCAACCCTGTCGGCTGAGCCGTTCCCCGAGAGACGAGGAAGGAATAGTTGTGTGCGCAACAATGTTGTACCGAGCATGACCATTGCAGTTCAGAAGGCCGCTGATCGTTTCCACACCGACATCGATTGGCTCGACTCGAAGCATTCGTTCAACTTCGGAGGCCATTACCGCGAGGGCGACGGCGGGCACGGCCTGCTGATCGTCAACAACGACGACAAGGTGGCTGCCGGTGGCGGATTCGGCACGCACGCCCACCGCGACATGGAGATCGTGACCTGGGTGCTCTCCGGCAAGTTGGCACATCAGGACAGCGAAGGCAACGACGGTGTGCTGTACCCGGGCCTTGCCCAACGCATGTCGGCGGGCCGCGGCATTCGCCACAGCGAGATGAACGCCAGCGATTCCGAACCGGTGCACTTCGTGCAGATGTGGGTGCTTCCCGACACCGCAGGCGTCGACCCAGGTTACGAACAGCGCGACATCAACGAGGCGTTGGCCACGGGCCAGCTCGTGCCGATTGCCTCGGGCAAAGGCCACGACGGCGCTGTCAGCCTGCATCAACGCGACGCGGTGCTGTGGGGTGCACGCCTACCTGCCGGTGCAGCCGTCGAGCTGCCGACCGACGAGCACGTGCACGCATTCGTAGCCGTCGGCGACGGAACGCTCAGCAACGGCACTGCGCTCGCCACCGGCGACGCGGCTCGAATCACCAACGGTGAAGCGCTGCAGTTCACGGCCGGTGCCGATGGAGCCGAGCTGTTGGTCTGGGCCACCGCCTGAGAGGTTCGCAGCAGGCCGTAACCTTGGCGCGTGGAGCTGCTCGAGCGCGACTGGGCATTGGCCGCGCTTCGTGGAGCGTGCGAATCGGCGTCGCACGGTAAAGGTCGTGTCGCGCTGGTTTCCGGGGAGCCGGGAATCGGCAAAACATGGCTCGTCAGACAGTTCCTCGAGGATCTCGACGTCGGCACGAGGGTGCTGTTCGGCACCTGCGACGACCTCTCGACCCCTAGGCCGTTGGGCCCGATTCGCGACCTGGTCGGGAGTGTCTCGGGCGCGCTCACGCTTGCGCTCGCGAAGGGATCGACGACGCACGACATCCAATCGCTGCTGATCGAAGAGCTCGAGCTGCCCCCGTCTCCGACGGTGCTGGTGATCGAGGACCTTCATTGGGCCGATGACGCGACGTTCGACTCGATCACAGTGCTCGGTCGGCGGATCGCGTCGCTTCCAGCGCTGATCGTGCTGACGTTTCGGGGTGGCGAGGCGCCACCTGGCAGCCGTCTCTACGCCACACTGGGTGCGATCCGCGCAGAAGACACCGTGGTCGTCGAGCTGACCCCCTTGTCCGAGCACGCCGTCACGACCCTGGCCGGGCACGACGCGCACCACGTCTACGAGGTGAGCGGCGGCAACCCCTTCTACGTCAGCGAGATCCTGGCATCGCGCACGGCTGCGGAACTCCCGCCATCGGTCGCGAATGCCGTGATCGGTCGTGCGTCCCGACTCGACGATGCATCGCGCCGATTGGTCGAGCTGGTCTCCGTGGTTCCCAGCCGGGTGAAGACATCGTTGCTCGACGTCGTGATGCCGGATTGGACTGCCTGTGCCGAGGAACCCGAACGCATCCAGCTCCTCGAAGTCGACGCCGACTACGTTCGATTCCGTCACGAGCTCGCGAGACACGCGATCAGGGCAGGTGTTCCCATCGCCGGCCGCCGTCGATTGCACTCCCAATTCCTGTCGGCGCTTTTGGCAGCCAACGCCGACCCCGCTGACATCGTCCACCACGCCGAGGCGGCCGGCGCCGTCGATGTCGTCGCCAACTATGCGCTCGTCGCCGCACGACGCGCGGCAGCGCTCGAATCGCACCGCGAGGCATACGCGCACTACCGCCGCGTCTCGGCGTTCGTCGACCGTCGACCGTTGGCCGAGCAGGCGACGGTGCTGGAGGAATTCGGGACGGCGGCCTACCTCGTCAACCGGATCGACGAGGCCTTCGAGCCACTCGAGCGGGCGATCGAAATCCACCGTGGTCTCGGTGACGAAGCAGCCGTCGGCCGGTGCACGCGGGTGCTGTCCAGGTTCCACTGGTTCGCCGGCGATGGCACGTCCGCCCGAGCGACGGCGCTCGAGGCGATCGCGATTCTCGAGGCACTGGGCGAGTCGGTCGAACTGGCGCGTGCGTACAGCGGGTTGTCGCAATTGGCGATGCTCGCCGAGGACATCGAGCAGGCAGTGGTTTGGGGCGACAAAGCTCTGGAGCTCGCGACGCGATTGGGGGACGAGAACACCCGGGCGCACGCGCTCGTCAACATCGGCACGACCAAGATCCAGATGGATCCCAGCGAGTTGACCATCCTGCACGAGGCGCACGCCGTCGCTCACGCTGCAAACGAGCCGTACGAGGCGACGCGTGCGCTCAACAACATCTCGTACACGTTGATGTGCTGGGCCAAGGCGCCGCAGGCAGCGCAGTACGCTCAGCGAACCATCGACTACGCCGTCGAACACGAGGTGCACAACCTCGCGTCGTATGCCACCACCACGATGGCGTGGCTTCGCCTGCGGGCGGGCGAGTGGGACGAGGCGGAGCGGACCACGCAGAACGAGATCGACAAGAACATCACGGTCATCCAATTGCTGGCCCAGACCGTTCTCGCGGAACTGGCCGTTCGTCGGGGCGACGCCGACGCCGCAGCGCGTTTGGCCGACCTGGCCAGTCACGCCGAGCGCTCGGGGGATCTGCAGCGGATCACACCCGTCATCGAATTGAGCACCGAGTACGCCCTCACACGCGGTGAACGCGTACCGACCGACCAGTTCGACCGGCTTGCCGAACGTGCCGCAATCCGTGGTCTTGCGGGCTGGAACGCTCAACGCATGTCGGGGTGGGCGGCAGTGGCCGGGATCGACCTCCCGTGGGACGGGTTCACCACACCGCCCTACGCAGCGATGGCGCGGCGCGATTGGCAGGCCGCAGCCGATGGCTTCGCCGAGGTGGGATGGGTGTACGACCGAGCCTTGATGCTGTCGATGCTCGACGACGAGACGTCACTCGGCGAAGCGCTGGAGATCGCCCGTCGGCTGGGCGCTGGGCCGTTGACGAAGCAAGTGACCAGGCGGATGCGCGAACTCGCGATCCGCGTGCCTGCCGGGCAACGCGACTCGACGCGTGTCAACCCTGCCGGTTTGACCGCTCGCCAGCTCGAGGTGCTGGCGCTCGTGGCCGATGGGCTCACGAACGCCGAGATCGCCGCGAGACTGGTGGTCTCGCAGCGCACCGCTGAGCATCACCTGGCAGCCGTGCTGACCAAGTTGGGCGTGAAGACCCGGCGGGAGGCCGCCCGACGCGCCTCCGAGCTGGGGCTGGTCGCGCCGAAGTGACGCGGACCCATTGACCGATCGGGTGGCCGCCATGCGCGACCACTCCAATGCGGCTCTCGCCCGGCACTGCGGGCCCATCATGCCACCGCCACGTCGATCACGACGGGGACGCCGTTGGTGATGACGTCGTAGACGGCCGAGCGTGACCTCGACTGCTCGACCAGCTCGCGCAGCGTTTCCGGTGATGCATCGCCCTTCACCGTGAACTGCACGTGGATCTGCTGATAGCCGTTGCGGACCTCGGGGTTGAGGCCGAGGATGCCGTTGAGGTCGATGTCGCCGCTGACGGTCGAGCGGACCTCGGTGAGGGTGATCTTGCGTGCGGCGGCGATGTTCGCCAGGCCTGCGGTCAGGCACGCGGCGAGCGCGTGCAGCACGAACTCGACGGGGGTCGGGCCGTTGTCGTGTCCGACGAGCACCGCCGGGTGGTCCGCATCGAACACGAACGTTCGCGCGTGCTCTCGTTCTTCGCCGACGCCGAAGAAGTCGGTGATCGTCGAGCGGTTGTGCGTGCCGTTGACCCACCGGTTGTGGGCGCGGAACTGGAACTGCGCCGCGGCGGGCATCTGCTTCACGGCGTTCAGGGTGGCGAACAGCGTGGCCGTGTCGACACCGTTGCGGCTGGCGGGGTTGGTTTCGGTGATGGTCATTGTTGGTTCCTTTGTGAGTGCCGGTACCGGCTGGTTTGGGTTGGGACATTGGGTTGCTCAAGCAGCAACGAGGGCCGGCATCGGGCGGGCGGCGAGGAGTTCGGCCTGCGCATCGATGGCGCTGCCGAGTTGCCGTTGCAGTTCGACGAACCGATCCGCCGGCGGAAAGGTCACGAGCTCGCAAGTGATCTCGAAGATCTCTCGCAGCTGCGTCATCGCGCTGCCGGTGGTAGAGATTGAGGGCGCTGATCTCGTCGACCTCGTCGCGAAGGGCGAGGTCGAGGGAGGTCGCGAGCAGTTCGGCGTCGCGGAAGGCGTCGCTGATGCCGTGGCCGGTGATCGGGTCGCGGTGGTAGCCGGCGTCACCGACCAACGCCCAGCCGGGCCCGACCGGGTGGCGGAGGTGGTTGGGCAGCCCGATGACTCCCCGGGTCGTCGACCTGCGGGTGGCGGCGTTGCGCAGGCGCTCGGCCAACGCCGGCGCAGCGCGCCGCACCATCGCGCCGAAGGCACCGTCGATCGTTTGGTGCGCGTCGGCGGACGCGTCGCGCTTCGTCGGCGGGCGAGCACACCCAGACGCAGGCCTCGCCGTCGTTCGTCGGGAAGACGCCCGCGAACAGGCGATCACCGAGGTGGTACTCCATCGCCGGCCACTCGCCGGCGAAATAGGCGTAGTGCGTCGCGCCACTCCCGGCAGTGCGGACCTCCGTGAACGGGGCGTCGACCGAACGAGCGATGCGCGAGCCCAGCCCGTCGGCGCCGACGACGAATCGTGCGGAGAGCTCGACCGGCCGACGCCGGCTCGACCGTGGACGCCGGTGACCCGCCCGTCGTAGCGGCGGCGGACGCCGTCGACGGTGACACCGGTCATCAGGTGCGCGCCGGCGGCGACGGCCGCATCGACGAGCAGACGCATCGAGCACATGACGTCGGGGCGCGACGAGCATGTCGACGCCCAGCCGGTCCTTGACCGTCCGAGCGACCGACGAAACCGCCGCTGGGGAACACGACCTCGCGAATCGGCGGCGTCCCCGCATCGAGCACCGCCGGCAGTAGACCCCATCGGTTGAGCTGGACGACGCCGCTGCGGGCGATCGCATGCGTCGACAGCGTGTCGCTCGGGAACTCGCTGCGATCGACGAGCAGCACGTCGTGGCCGGAGGCGGCGAGCAGCATCGCGGTCGCCGCGCCCGCGCATCGTGCGCCGACCACGATCACGTCATGGCGCTGCCGTGTGAGTTCTTGGATTGAGATTGGTTCGTGTTCCATCAGTGTCGGCCCTGTCGTCGCACGACGATTTCGTGCGGTCAGGTGACAGTACGGAAATCGATTTCCGGCGTCATCGGCATCCACTACGTATCTATTGCGGAGCACCTACCTAGATGAAGTTCGACCTGGTTCGACTAACTTCCTGGCGGCGAGACCCGCCGGCGGCTCGCTGATCGGAGAAATTGCATGCGTGTTGGCGCATTGGCTGGTATCGGCCACACTCCCCTCATCAGGCTGTCGAACCTGCCAGGGCCGGACGACGCCGAGGTGTGGGTGAAGCTCGAAGCAGCAAACCCGACGGGCTCGTACAAGGACCGGATGGCGCTCGCGATGATCGAGGCGGCCGAACGTCGTGGCGCGCTGACGCCCGGGCAGACGGTGGTCGAGTACACCGGCGGCTCGACGGGAAGCTCGCTGGCGTTCGTGTGCGCTGTGAAGGGATACCCGCTGCGGATCGTCACCTCCAACGCGTTCGCCACGGAGAAGCTTCGGACCATGGCGGCGTTCGGCGCGACCCTGGAGATCATCGACAGCCCCGATGGCATCCACCCCGGGCTGATCCCGGAGATGCGCACTCGGGCTCTCGAAATCGTCGAGTCCGAAGGCGCATTTCCCACCGATCAGTTCGTCAACCGCGATGCGCTCGACGGCTACCGATTGATCGGGGAGGAGATCCTCGAGCAGATCGACGGCCCGATCGACGCAGCGTGCATCTATGTCGGCGTCGGCGGCTGTTTCGTCGGCACCACCGAAGCACTACGAGTTCGATGGCCGGACATGCTGCGTGTCATCGTCGAACCGGCGGAGTCGGCGGTCATCTCGGGGGGCTCGCCGGGAACTCACCGCATCGAGGGCGGCGGAGTCGGCTTCATCCCGCCACACATCACCCCCGACACCTACGACCGAACCGACTCCGTCTCCACTGCCGAGGCGTTCGCAATGGCGCGCACCGTGGCATCGACCGAGGGAGTGTGGACCGGGCCGTCTGGTGGGGCCAACATCGTTGCGGCCCTGCGATTTGCCCGGGAGCTCGGGTCGGGACATCGGGTGGTCACCGTCCAACCCGACTCAGGCCTGAAGTACCTCAGCGGCGATCTCTTCACGAACACCGACTGACCTGCAGCCCGAGACGCTGTAGGACACCCGCCCCATCCGGCATGGGGCCACATGACCCATTTCTCTCTCCGAGTCAGCACCGGGTTCAAGCGGCGGCGTCCAGGCGTCGATGAAGAGCCGTGACCATCGGTACCCGGCATCTCGGAAAAGTCTGCTTGGTGGTGCTTGCGACCCTCCTCGCAGCATCGCCGGCCGCGGCAATGCTGGCATCCGACACCGACGGCCTCATCGTGACCGACCCGTTGCCGGGCTACGAGCGGATCGAAGGGGGGAAACTGGACGGACCGATCACCATCGACACCTTGATGGAGTTGACGGGGACAGACCCCGACGAGTTCCCCGACGAGCTTCGCGGACTTGCCGGCGAGGCGCGAACGTGGCGCAATGACGAGGGAGCCGTAGCCGTCGCGGTGGTCATCGACTGTGGCGACGTGCAATCGGTCAGCGACTTCCTCCAAGGTGCGCTCGACAGTTCGGAGCGCTCGAGTGACTCGACGTTCGAGTCCGGTGTCGTCGGAACCGCCGGCTTCGTCGTCGATCAGGCCACCGAGCCGGCTCGCAGCGTGATCTGGCGTCAGCACACGTACTTCGTCGAAGTGCTCGTCGTGGGCGAGCCCGGTGACGCGTCCGAGGCTGACATCAAGGCCCTCGCCGCGAGGCAAGCGGCATTCCTCCAGTCGAGCATGGGTGCCGCACCAACCCTCAACACCTCGCACTCGACGCCCGGCTCGGACAGCGTTGCGTACGTGTTCGGACGCATCTTCGGGATTCTCGTCTTCCTCGGCATCATCGCCTACATGATCTGGTCCATCCACCGACGCAAAGCAGAACGGCGAGCGCTCGAGGCGATGTTCGCGGTCCCGCCTCGGCCCTTCGTCTCGAGCGCACGCACACCGACGGCCCTGCCGCCTCCCCTACCGCTCCCTCCGCCGTCGGTCCCTGACCGACCGTCAGCATAGGATCACGAACGACCGAGCCTCCCGAACCGTCCGTGACGAAATGACCGGGGAAGCCCGAGGATCTGGGCGCCACACTCCACCAAACCCCAACGCAAGCCCAACGCTCGCCCCTGGCGCCCAGATCGGAAAACTGGCACAGGCTGAATCGTCACGGACGATTCGGAACGCCCAAATTCGCGAATGTTCCCGCCCCGGCATGCGCTTGCGAGCCCCAGGGGCCGGACCGCCGTGTGGAGATCCCTACTCGACCAGGCGGCGGCGGAGGGGGAACAGGTCGATGCCGAAGCGGCGACGGAAGGTTCCCCAGATTCCACCCTGCAGGAACAGCGCAACGCCTAGGGCGATCACACCCATCGAGATCAGGTAGACGGTCTGGTGATCCTGGAACCGGTTGCGCAGGAAGTAGTACAACACGGCGCCGATGATCGGTCCCTCGATGGTGCCGATCCCGCCGATGACCACGATGAAGATGATCGGCGCCGTCCACAACACGACACTGAAGGCACCACCCGTGCCCACCGGCTGAACTCGCAACTGCTGGAGGTAGTACGGCGCGGCGGCGAGGCCCGTCCAGAACGCAGCGACGATCCAGATCACGAAGCGGGTGCGGTACACGTTGACGCCGAGGCCGCGAGCGCCGCCTTCGTCGTCGCGAATCGCCTGCATCTGGAGACCCAATCGGGACCGCAGCACGAGATATGCCAACAGGACCGCACCGATTCCCGTGCCCATGGCCAGCCAGTAGGTCACATCCTGGCGCGACGCAACGCTGTAACCCGAAACCTTCAGTGACACTCCGTCGCCGGCACCAAGGCTCTTGCGGGTGATGATCACCTTGCTGGCGACCTCGGCGAGCACCCAGGTGCCGATCGCGAAGTAACTGCCACGCAGTCGAAACGCCACCAGCCCCATGGGCACCGCCAGCACCGCGACGATGAGCGCCGAGATGGGAACGGAGTAATAGAGGTCCTTGCCATGCACGTTGACCAGGAAGATCATCGCGTAGGCGCCGAGCCCCATGAACGCCTGTTGCCCGACCGACACCACACCGGCGAACCCGGCGAGCAGGTTCCACATCTGCGCAAGGGCCAGCAGGGTGAACAGTTCGACCATCTTGCGCTGAGTCGCCGGTTCGCCCCACGACGGCATGGCAGCCAGGATTGCGATGCCGGCCAGTGCGAGGACCGCGAAGATACGACTGGTGGTGGTGCCTCGGACGACCTTGAACGAGCTCATCGCATGGCCACCTTGCCGAACATGCCGGTCGGCCGGGTGGCCAGCACGGCGAGGAACACGAGGTGTCCGGCCAGCTGGCCCCACTGCGGGTCGATCTGGTTGCCGATCAATTGGGCAACGCCCAGCGTGACACCACCAGCAAGAGTGCCCCACAGCGAACCGAGACCACCGATGACGACGGCTTCGAAGGCGAAGATCAGGTTCTCGGGACCGCTGAACGGGGCGAACGAGCCGCGAGCACCCAGCAAGACACCCGCCAGTGCCACAGTGGCGATCGCGAACGCCATGGCGACGGCGAACACGCGGCGCACGTCGATCCCCATCAGCCGTGCTGCGTCAGGATCGTCGGAAGTGGCGCGGAAGGCGCGGCCGAGCTTGGTGCGCTTGATCAGCAGGGCGAGGCCGCCGAGCACGCCGATCGCGCACAGCAATGTGATGAGCGGCAGCCACCCGATGCTGATCGTGTCGTTGACCTTGATGGTGGCAGTCTCGAGGCGGCCCACGTTGAGGCCCCGGGTGTCAGCGGTGTACTTCTCGAGCAACGCGTTCTGGATGATGACGCCGACACCGAACGTCGCGACGATCTGAAAGGCCGGGTCGACACCCACGACACGATCGAACACCAGCCGCTGCAAGGCGTAGCCGACCACGAACGCTCCCGGCACCACGATCAGGAGCGTGACGAGCGGGTTGACCTCCAAGGTGCGAGTCAGCGAGAGCGCCATGAACGCAGCGAGAATGGCGATATCGCCATGGGCGAGGTTGACGAAGCGCATCACGCCGAAGGCCAGCGACAACCCGGTCGCGAACAGTGCGTACAGGCCGCCCAGCAGGATGCCCTGCACGATCGCGTTGACCCAGACCATCAGTGATCGCCCCGCACGGTCGACATGCCGAAGTACGCCTCGGTGATCTGCTCCTTGGTGACCTCGCCCGGTACGCCGGTGAGGGCGATGCGACCTTCGAGCAGGCAGTAGAAGCGATCGGCGACGGCCAGCGCCTGATTGACATCTTGCTCGATCACGAGAACCGTGGTGCCCTGGGATTTGATGATCGGCACCGCCTCGTAGACCTGGCGCACGACGATGGGCGCCAGACCCAGCGACACTTCGTCGAGCAGCAGAAGTCGCGGGTTGGCCATCAGGGCACGGGCGATCGCGAGCGTCTGGCGCTCGCCACCGGAGAGACCCTCGCCCGATCGCTTCAACAGACGGGCGAGCAACGGAAACGCGTCGAGCACCTTCATCTTGTTCCACGGGCCGGGCCGGCCGACATCGCCCCCGATGACGATGTTCTCCTCGACGCTGAGCGACGGGAAGATCCGGCGTCCCTCGGGCACCAGCGCGATGCCGTCGGCAACGCGACGGTGCGCAGGACGCGACGCGATCGACTTCCCATCGAACAAGATGTCGCCGCGCATAGGTGCAACCGAGGCCGACGATGGCTTTCAGCAACGTCGACTTGCCGGCGCCGTTGGCGCCGATGATCGAGACGGTCTCTGCTTCGGCCACCTCGAGGTCGACGCCGAAGAGTGCCTGGAAGTCGCCGTACCCGACATCGAGGGCCTCGATGCGCAACAGCCCGCTCATGAGGCCCCAGGAGCCGCGTCGTCGGCCAAGTCGTCGCCGAGGTACACGGCGCGCACCGCGTTCGACGACATGACTTCGTGTGGATCTCCCTCGATCAGCTTGCGACCGGCGTCGACCGCCACCATCCGATCGACGACGCGCAGCAGGGCGTGGACGATGTGTTCGATCCAGACGATCGACACGCCACCCGCACGGATCTGCTTGATGGTCTCGACGAGTTCGAGCACCTCGCCTTCGGTGAGGCCCCCGGCGATCTCGTCGAGCAACAGCAATATCGGCGATGTCGACAGCGCCCTGGCAAGTTCGAGCCGTTTGCGGTCGAGCAGGTTCAGGGATCCGGCAACCAGGTTGGCCTTGTCGAGCATGCCCGCCTGTTCGAGGGCGGCAACGGCGGCCTCCTCCTTCGACGTCGACAGCCTGCCTTTGCTTCCAAAGGTGCTGCCGACGAGAACGTTCTCGAAGACGGTGAGCCCCTCGAACGGTCTCGGGATCTGGGCAGTGCGACCGATGCCGCGATGGCACCGGACGTGGGCCGGAAGCCTGGTGATGTCGTGCCCGGCCAGCAGGATGGTTCCGGTGTCGGGACGGAGATCGCCGGCGATCAAGTTGAGCAGCGTGGTCTTGCCCGCGCCGTTCGGCCCGACGATGCCGAGGGCCTCGCCCTCGGCAACGTCGAACGTGAACTTCTCGACCACCAGCAAGGCGCCGAAACGCTTGCTGACGTCGTCAACTTGCAGCAGTGCCGTCATCCGTCAGGCGACGATGTCAGGCAAGCGGCTTCAGGGTGCCGTTGACCGGGATCTCCGGCGACAACGAGTTGTTGGTCACGACGAGGTCGAACGGGAACTTGCCGCCGCTCGTCTTCTGCCACTGTCCGCCGACCAACGAGGTCGGGCTGACGTTCTTCGGCACGCCGTTGCCGTACTGCACAGGACCGACGATGGTGTCGAGTTTGGTCGCACCGGCCGCATCGGCGATGGCCTGCTTGTCGGTGCTGCCGGCACGCGACAACACGTCGAACGCGACCTCGAACAGGGCGTGCACGAAGCCGACGAACTGCGTCCACTGCTTGCCGGTCGCTGTCCTCGTACTGGTTCGACAGTTCGAGCGCCTTCTCGCCGGTGAGCGAACTGCTGAACGGGTGGTTGGGCGTCCACCAGATCTCGCTGGCAAGACCGTCGCCGATGTCGCCGAGGGCTTCGACCGCCGACGAGAACAGCACCGCCTTGGCCATCGTGATGAGCTTCGGCTGGAAGCCCTGCTGGTTGGCCTGCGTCCAGAAGTTGGCGAAGTCGGGAGGGATCGGGATGCCGACCACGATCTCGACGCCTTCGTCCTTGAACTGGCCGATGATGCTGCTGAAGTCGGCCGTCAACGTCTCGAAGCGGCCGGGATCGACCATGGTGTAGCCGCCTGCCGCAGCGCCGGCAGGGAAGCCCGTCTTCGCATCGGCGAGGGCGTTGCCATCGGGATCGTTGGGGCACAGCAACCCGACCTTCTTGTTGGTGTCGATCGTGTCCCACATGCTGACGAACACGCCGACGAGTTGCTCGGCACCCCAGAAGAAGTGGTACGTCCAATCGAAACCCTTGTCCGGAGTGCCGCCGCGGCCGAAGTAGTACGGCTGCCACGGCGCCAGGGTGCTGAGGCACGGCACACCGTTGGCCTCGCACTGGTCGGCGACCGGGTTGATCATTTCCGGTGTGGCGATGGCCAGCATCATGTCGACCCCGTCGTCGAGGATCAGCTCGCCGGCGCGTGAGGCCGCGGTGTCGCTGCTGGACTCGGTGTCTTTCTGGATGATCTCGATCTTGTACGACTTGTCGCCGAGCATGATGCCGTCGGCAATCAACGTGTTGATGCCCTCGAGGATGAACGGGTTGGCCTCGCCGAAGCCGGCCAGCGGGCCCGTGAGCGGCGCGGTGAAACCGATCTTGACCGTGCCGTCACCGCCGCCGCCGCCGAACTTGGCAGCGTTGGTGCCACCCGTCGGCGCGCCGGCCGTCGTGTCGACAACGACGGTCTCGGTGGGGCTCGGTGCAGCCGTCTCGACGGGAGCCGCAGTGGTGTCGCCAGTGGCTGTCGTATCGCCCGCGGGCGCAGACGTGGCGTCGCTCGCATCGTCGTCGCTGCCGCACGCCGCGAGGAACGCCGCGGCGGCCGCTGCACCACCGAGCGCCAGGACACGCCGCCGGCTGTAGATCGGCCGGGCAGGCCAGGTCTGGTCTTCCATGTCTTTCCCCCTTGAGGTTGGTGTTGCTGTTCGTCGAAACGATTTAACGGGTACTCATAGCACGTTGACGAGCACCGAGCGCCCTTGTGGTGCGGCGGAGATGCTCCTCCAACAAGCGCACTGCTTCGGTGGCGTCGCCGCGCAGCGCTGCCTCGACCAGCGCGCGGTGCTCACCGCGTACATCGCGGTGGTCGTCGTGGCCGATCGGCCTCGACCAGCGTCGGTACAACTCGGCTGCGTCGCGCAGTGACAGTGCCATCGTTCGCAGCCGTTGATTGGGGCAGGCAGCGAGCAGCGCCTGGTGGAACCGCGAGTGCGCCTGCGTCCACTCTTCGGTCATCAGCACCGGATCGCCGTCGCTCTCCATCGAGGTACGATCGAGCGAATGATGGGCGGCGACCAGTTCGCTCTCCCACGCGATGTCGCCGTGTTCGATCGACATCCGCAGCACGAGGCCTTCGAGCTCGCAGCGAGCGGTCGTGAGATCCTCGAGATCAGCGTCGGACAGCGGCGTGACGCGGAACCCGTGTTGCGGCTCGGATTGCACGAGCCCTTGCTCGGCGAGACGGCTCAACCCCTCGCGCACGACGCTGGTGCTGCAGTTGTACCGCTCGGTGAGCTCGGCGAATCGCAGCCTGGTACCGGGGAGCACACGGCCCGACAAGATGTCGGCACGCAGTTGCACGTAGACCTGCTCGCCACGAGTTGCGTTGGCCCCCATGGTCTGACAGTCAAGCACTTTCGGGATTGGCGCGCAATATCGAAATTTTCTTGACATGTCGAAGATACGGCGGTAGAACAAACGCGCCCGGATGGTAACGAGTAGGGGGTCCACGATGGGGATGACGCGATGAGCTTGCACGGCCTCGCGAACATGACGCTCGGCGTGCCCAACGTCGACGCCACCAGGCAGTTCTACCGAGAGTTCGGCCTCGCCGAGAGCGACAACGGGATGTTCGCGTCGGCCGACGGCGGCGACCAGCTACGCGTCGTCGAGTCGCCATATCGTCGCCTCGTCGAATTCGCTCTGGCAGCCGACGACAGCGACGACATCGATCGCATCCGTACTGCCGCCACCGCGTCCGGCATCGCGGTGACCGAGCACGAGGACGGCAGCATCTCGATGAGCGAGCCGATCGTCGGAATCAGCGCCAAGGTCACCATCCGCCCACGCATCGAGCAGCCCGACGCCTACAGCTGGGAAGCGATGAACTCTCCCGGCAACCCCGCTCGTTCGGGCACGCGTGCCCCGGCCATCTTCAACCAGGGCTCTGCCCGGCCGCGCAAGCTGGGCCACGTGCTGTACACGAGCCCCGATTTCGAGGCGAGCATGCGATTCCTCACCGATGTGCTCGGGTTCAAGATCAGCGACACCAGCGCCGGCATGATCGCGTTCCTTCGCTGCAGCACCGACCACCACAACGTCGGCCTCATCAACGCACCGGTTCCGTTCTTCCACCATTCCTCGTGGCAGGTCAACGACCTCGACGAGATCGGCCAAGGCGCCCAAGCGCTGCTGGCCGTCGATCCGACGCGCGATGTGTGGGGGCTCGGCCGGCACTTCCTCGGCAGCAACCTGTTCTGGTACTTCCGCGATCCTGCCGGCAACTTCGCCGAGTACTACGCCGACCTCGATCAGATCCCAGAGGACGCCGAGTGGGATGCTCGCGACTGGGCTCCAGACAAGTCGCTGTATGCGTGGGGGCCCCCGGTCCCGAAAGCATTCGTTCATCCCGACGATGTCGAAGAGATCGCCGCAGCACTACAAGGACTACAAGGAGTCTCATGAAGATCGCCAGCTTCACCGAAAGTGGCCGCACCCGTCTTGGAATCGTCGCGACCGACACCGACGAGATCATCGATGTCGGTAGCGCCGACAGCTCGCTGCCGGGCGACCTCGGTCCGCTGCTGGCCGCCGGCGCACTGGCCGACGTGGGTCGTGTCGCGAGTTCCGCATCTCGAATCCCCTTGTCGGCCGTGCAGCTCGAGGCGCCCATCGCGCAGCCCCCCACGTTCCTGGCCATCGGCCTGAACTACGCCGACCATGTCGCCGAGAGCGGCATGGAGAAGCCGAAGACACCGGTGGTGTTCAACAAGCAGATCACATGTGTCGTCGGTCCTGGCGCCGGCATCGAAGTGCCGACCGTGGCCCCGAAGTGGGTCGACTACGAAGGCGAGCTCGGCGTCGTCATCGGAACACGTTGCCGAAACGTGTCCGTCGAGGATGCGCCGTCGGTCGTCGCCGGATATCTCATCGTCAACGACGTGTCGGTGCGCGATTGGCAGCGAGCGACACCGACCATGACCATGGGCAAGTCGTGGGACACGCACGGTCCGATCGGCCCGTGGTTGGTCAGCGCTGACGAGGTCGGCGATCCGCACGATCTCAGCATCCGTACGTGGGTCGACGGTGACCTGCGTCAAGACGGGTCGACCAAGCAGATGATCACGAATTGCTGGGAGCTGATCGCCCACCTGTCGACGGCGTTCACCTTGTTGCCGGGCACCATCATCGCCACCGGTACGCCAGCCGGAGTGGGATTCGTGATGGATCCGCCACGGTGCCTCAACGCCGGTTCGACCGTGCGGATCGAGATCGACAAGCTCGGGTTCCTCGAGAACCCGGTCATCGCCCAGCCCTGACGGCAACACCTCGGCCTCGAGCCACAACCTGAATGGAGAAGATCGTGTCGACAACGATGGTCGTAACCGCAAGCGACGCCGTCGCACGCGCTCGCGAGTTGATCCCCGAGTTGCGCGAGCGCGCACCGCAGACTGCGCTCGACCGACGCCTGCCTCTGGCCACCATCGATGCGCTCCGCAAGTCGGGGGCGCTGAAGACCATTCAGGCGACGCGCAACGGTGGGTACGCGCTCGGGATCCGTAGCCATCTGGACGTGATTTCGGCGTTGGGCGAGGGCTGTGGCTCGACGGCCTGGGTCGCCGGCGTCGTCCATGCTCACTCATGGCTGCGTCTCATTTCCCCGAGCAAGGACAAGACGACGTCTACGGCACAATCCCGATGCGGTGGTGTCAGCGGTCATCGTCCCCCGCGGCAAGGCGGTGAGCACCGCAGACGGGTACCGGTTGGAAGGCGTCTGGCCGTTCGGTTCGGGTTGCGAACGGTCTGACTGGTTGCTGCTCGGCGCGGCCCGTGTTCGACGACCGATGGCAACGAGATCGACCAGGGTGACTTCATCGTGCCAACCTCGTCGGTCACGCTCAAAGATGACTGGTTCGTCAGCGGCCTGACCGGCACTGGCTCGTGCACGATGGTCGCCGAAGGAATCGACGTACCACCCCACCGCTTCCTGTCGATGCCCGGCCTGATCATGGGCAACAGTCCCGGCGCCGAGTTGCACGGCGACGATTGGGTGTCAACGCTGCGCACCGGTGCCCGTGCTCACCATTGCCCTGTGCGGCGGGGCGATTGGCATCGCCAGGCAGGCATTGGCCGACTTCCCGTCGGTGATCAAGGGCAAGATCATCGCCTACACGGCCGACCCACAGGAACCGCATCCCTTCACCCACATTCGCCTCGGCGACGCCGCCGTCGCGAATTCGGGAAGGGCGAACTGTTGCTCTACGCCGTCGCCGACGAGATCGACGCGACCGCCCAGGCCGGCGGTGAGGTGCCTTTCCTGCGACGAGCCGAGATGCGCAACGACTGCGCGACCGCAGTTCGTCGTCTGCTCGAGGGTGTCGAGATCCTGTTTCGCGAATCTGGCGCGACAGGCGTGCGCACGGCGAGCCCGCTGAACCGTGCCTTCGCGGATCTGCAGGCGATCAACAACCACGGCTTGATGAAGCTCGAGACCAACCAGGAGATGTACGGCCGCCTGTTGTTGGGCCTGGAGCCGAACACACCACTGATCTGAGTAGGCCTTCGCCAGAATGTGCAGGTGCGTGCATTCGACGAGCTGAGCAGAATCGGTCAGATCGCACGACTGCGACTTCTCGCACACGACACGCTGAGGACCGAGTTCGACGTCGAGCCGAGGCGCGTGTCATTGCTCGCATCGCATTCCTTCAACACCCTGTTTCGCGCTGATCTCCGGGATTGCCGGCGACTAGCAGTTCGAGTGGGCGAGGTGCGGATCCATGCCGATCGTGTCGAGGAGGTCGAGGCCGGATGGCTAGATTCTCTTCGCGCCAAGTCGGTTCTGCCGGTGCCGGCGTTGCTCGCCGACCGCCACGGTCTTCACGTGGCGGCCGGCTCGCATCCTCTCGTGCCCGGTCGACGATTCTGCTCGGTGATGACCTGGGTGGCCGGCCGAACGGCGCGCCACGGCTTTGATGTCGGCACGGCCAGGAGCATGGGAGTCGTGCAGGCCATCCTGCACGATCATGCCTCGTCGTACCGTCCACCGCATGTGCCGTCCGGGATCGTTGCAGATCGAGTCGTGTACTTCGCAGACACGTCGAAGCTGCGTGAACACCGCTCGCAGTACGGATCGATGTTCGCGGAGGCCATCGATCGCGTGCAGGCACATCTCGACGCGCTGTGGACCACGCCGCCGCACTCTCCTCACCTTCTCCACGGCGACCTGGGCCCGCAGAACCTCATGCGCTGGCGAACACGGCTGACCCCGATCGATTTTCAGGACCTGCAGTTCGGGTTCGACCTGCAGGACGTCGCGATCACGGTGGCGGATCTTCGACGGGTGTACGCCGACGAGTCGTTGATCGACGCATTGGTGGAGGGATATCGATCCGTCCGACCGTGGCCCTTGAACGACCAGGCGTTGGAGCGGGCGCTCGCTGCGGCGCGGAGTCTCAATGTGATCAACCTCGGTCTGAACCTGCGGCGCCCCGGCCTGGCGGAGTTCGTCGAGCGGCATTCAGCGCTGGTCGCCGCGTGGATGGCGGGCTTGGCGTCGAAGCGGACTTTGATCTAGACCACGACGTGTGGCCATGACCTCCGACCAACTCTGGGCGCCGACATCGCAGTCGATCTCCAAGAGCAACATCGGTCGCTTCGTCGCTTGGCTGGGCGACCGTGGGATCGGACCGTTCGAGTCGTACGACGCACTGTGGCAATGGTCGATCGGCGACATCGCCGGATTCTGGGCGGCGGTCTGGGAGTTCTTCGAAGTGCAAGCAAGCGTGCCGTACGCGGAGATCGTCGACTCGCCGACGATGCCGGGCGCGCGCTGGTTGACCGGCGCGCGACTGAACTATGCCCAGCACGTCCTGCGTCACGACGGTGAGCGACCGGCGATCATCGCCCACTCGCAGACCCGACCACCGTCGGCGTTGACGTGGAACGAGTTGAGCGATCAGGTCGGGCGGGCGCGGGCCGGGCTGCAGCGGCTCGGAATTCGTCAGGGCGATCGAGTGGCGGCCTACCTGCCGAACCTGCCGGAAACGATCGTCGCCTTCCTCGCCACTGCCAGCCTTGGTGCGGTCTGGACGAGTTGCGCGCCCGAGTTCGGCGTGCAGGCCGTGCTCGACCGGTTCGGCCAAGTCGATCCGAAGGTGTTGCTGGTCGTGGACGGCTATAGGTACGGGTCGCGCGACATCGATCGCCGCAGTGAGGTGCAAGCCGTTCGCAATGGGCTCCCGACGCTGCACCACACGGTCGCTCTGCCGTACCTGGGTGGCGAGCCGATGACACACACGATCCCCTGGAGCGACCTCGTCGCCGAGCCAGGACCTGTCGAGTTCGAGCAGGTCGCCGCCGATCATCCGTTGTACGTGTTGTACTCGTCGGGCACCACGGGCATGCCCAAACCAATCGTCCACGGACATGGTGGCATCCTCCTCGAACATCACAAGGTGCTCGGCCTACACGCCGACCTCGGGCCGACCGACCGGTTCTTCTGGTTCACGACGACCGGCTGGATGATGTGGAACTACCTCGTCAGCGGTCTGTTGACCGGCGCGGCGATCGTCACGTTCGACGGCGACCCTGCATTCCCCACGCTCGACGCGTTGTGGCGCCTGGCCGAAGAGACCGGTATGACGTGGTTCGGGTCGAGCGCGCCGTACTACATGACCTGTCGCAAGGCATCGCTGCGGCCCGGCGAGCAGTTCGACCTGTCGCGGCTGCGCGCCGTCGGATCGACCGGCGCACCACTCCCGGCAGACGGATTTCGCTGGGTCTACGACAGCGTCGCGCCAGACGTGATGTTGTCGTCGATCAGCGGAGGCACCGACATCTGCTCGGCATTTGTCGGAGGATGCCCGATGGTGCCGGTCGTCGCCGGCGAGATCTCGTGCCGGTATCTCGGCGCCGCGGTCGAGGCGTTCGACGACACCGGCCGCTCGGTGATCGGCGAGCAAGGCGAGCTGGTGATCACCAAGCCGATGCCGTCGATGCCGATCTGCTTCTGGGGCGACGACGACGGCTCGAGGTACCGAGCCGCATACTTCGAGTCGTACCCCGGCGTGTGGCGGCACGGCGACTGGATCACTCTCCGGGCGAACGGCAGTTGCATCATCACCGGTAGATCCGACGCCACGCTGAACCGCGGCGGAGTACGGATCGGCACCAGCGAGATCTATCGCGTGGTCGAGGCGGTCGACGGAGTCGATGACAGCCTGATCGTGCACCTCGAAGACGCCGAGGGCGGTGGAGCGGGCGCGCTGGTGTTGTTCGTCGCCGTCTCGGATGGGCTACACCTCGACGACCTGATCGACCCCATCAAGCAGGCGTTGCGCAGCAACCTGTCGCCGCGCCACGTGCCCGACGAGATCCATGCGCTGCCGTCGATCCCGACCACGCTCTCGGGCAAGAAGTTGGAGCTGCCCGTGAAGAAGATCCTGCGCGGCGCGGACCCCGATGCGGTCGCCAGCCGAGGCGCCCTGAAGAACCCCGAATCCCTCGACGCCGTGGCCCAGATAGCCCAAACCCGCTAGTGGAGTGTTTCGGCGCACCCACGTGGGCGTGAAACACTCCACACGGGTTTAGGCGGTGTTTTCCAGGACGATGGCGATGCCTTGGCCGACGCCGATGCACATCGCGGCCAGACCGTAGCGACCGCCGGTGCGTCGCAGGTGGTGAGCCAGGGTGGTGACGATCCGCACGCCGCTGCAGCCGAGCGGGTGACCGATGGCGATGGCTCCACCCTGCTGGTTGACGATCGCTGAGTCGAGCTCCGGCCACTCGCGCAGGCAAGCCAGCGACTGCGCGGCAAAGGCCTCGTTGAGCTCGACCGCCGAGAGGTCTCCCCATCCGATGCCGGCGCGTCGCAGGGCTGTCCGCGCCGCCTCGACCGGGCCGATGCCATAGAGGTGAGGGTCGACTCCGCTCGTTGCCCTACTGACGATCCTGCACATGGGAGTCGCGTTCGACGCCTCGACGCCTCGCGACGACATCACCAGCATCGCTGCCGCGCCGTCGTTCATCGGCGAGGCGTTCCCGGCCGTGACCGAACCGCCCTGGCGGAACACCGGCTTCAGCTTGCCCAGCGATTCCATCGACGAATCCGGCCGAATGCACTCGTCGCGTTCCACAGGATTCTCGGCGACCTGGACGATCTCAGCGGCGAAGTGACCGGCGGACCACGAGTCTGCGGCACGGAGATGCGAGCGCATCGCAAACGCATCCTGCTCGTCGCGGGAGATCGAGTACTTGTCGGCCAACACCTCGGCACCTTCGCCGAGCGAGATGGTCCACTCCGCCGGCATCTTGGGATTGACCATCCGCCAGCCGAGAGCCGAGTTCCACATCTGCTCGTGCGTGGTCGGGTAGGCCTTCGACGGCTTCAGCACCACCCAAGGCGCTCGGGTCATGCTCTCGACTCCGCACGCCACGGTGATATCGGCGTCGCCGACCGCGACGGTGCGCGATGCGCCGAAGATCGCCTCGATACCGCTGCCGCACAGCCGATTGACCGTTGCAGCGGGAATCGTGGTGGGGAGCCCGGCGAGCAGCAGCGCCATGCGACCGACGTTGCGGTTGTCCTCGCCGGCACCGTTGGCATCGCCGGCGTACACCTCGTCGATCGATGCCGGATCGAGCGACGGCGACCGATCGACGATGGCGCGCACGGCGCCGGCCAGCAGGTCGTCGGGGCGGACCCCGGCCAACGCGCCGCCGATACGCCCCAAGGGTGTACGCACCGCATCGACGATGAATGCTTCGCTGCTCATGGTCGCACTCCTTCATACGCGCGCTCCAACAGCTCGAGCAGATCGGCCTCGGTGACAGGACGCGGGTTGACGGTGATCTCTTCTACGGCCGCATGTGCGGCGCCCGGCAGGTCTTCTCGCTTCAGCAGGCCGTCATCGCCCTTGAGGTCGGCAAGTCGGGTCGGGACCTGACTGGCAACCGCCAGATCCCACAACGCCGACGCAGGGTTTCCGCCGGTGTCGCCGAGCGCCGCTGCCAGCCGGCCCATCTCTGCGGGCAACGCCGGTGCATTGAATGCGATCGCATGCGGCAGGATCACCGAGTGCGCATCGGCGTGCACCAGATTGAACCTGCCACCCAACACGTGACACAGCTTGTGGTGCAGACCTGTCGATGTGGCGCCCAACGCGACTCCCGAGAGATACGCGCCGTATAGCAAGGTGCCACGTGCTTCGACATCGCCGGGCGAGGCCATCACCGTCGGTAGCGAGTCGTGAATTGCACGCACACCCTCGAGCGCCAGCGCCGATGTGACCGGGTTGTTGCCAGGTGCGTAGAGAGCCTCGACCGAATGGGCGAGCGCATTGAACGCCGACGGTCCGGTCACCTGAGCTGGGAGGCCGACCGTGAGCTCGGGGTCGTAGACGACCGTCTTCGGTTGCACGATCGCGTTCTTACCGGTCTCCTTCCGACGGCCACCGGTGAGCCCGTAGATCGAGGTCTGCTCGCTGCCGGCATAGGTGGTCGGCACGGCGAGGATGGGCACTGCGTGGCTCAACGCCAGAGCCTTGGCGAGGCCCGTCGACGAACCGCCGCCGATGCACACGATGCAATCGACCGAAGCAGCCGTCGCCGCGGAACGTGCCCGTTCGGCGAGCTCGACCGGCACATGCTGGGCGACCTCGTCCCAGGCCAGCACCAGTCGAGAACCGAGCTGCCCTGTCACCGCGCTAGCCGACGCAGCAGTGGCCCAATCGGAGATCAGCATCACCCGTCGGCCGCCGAGACGCTCGACCTCGGCACCCACCTCGGCAAGTCGTCCGGCGCCGAACACGATGCGTCCCGGCAGCTGGTCGTACGTGAACGGATTCATGCCGCTTGCAACGTGCGCAGAGTGTCGAGCTCGGCGTCGGTGGGCTCGTCGGTTGTAGCCAGCTCCTCGTTGAATCGAACAGGCCAGCCGGTGGCAGCTTCGACCTGCTCGCGTGTGACGCCAGGATGGAGCGCAACGACTACCAGCTCGCAGGTCTCGGGATCGGGCTCCATCACGGCAAGGTCGGTGATGACCCACTGTGGCCCATTGCCGCGCAACCCGAATCGCTCGCGATCGCCCTTGCCGTCGCCGAATCCGATGGACGTACGGAAGTCGCAACGCGCGACGAAAGCACGTGCCGACTGGCGCATGATCACCATCACGGCGCCGGCGGACGCAGCGATTTCGGGCGCTCCGCCTGCGCCTGGCAGACGGGTCTTCGGCGACTCGTACGAGCCGATGACGGTCGAGTTGATGTTGGCGTACTTGTCGAGTTGGGCGCCGCTGAGGAACCCGATGTCGATGCGCCCGGCCTGCAACCAGTAGGCGAAGATCTCCGGCACGCTGACGACCGCGTCGCTGGTCTCGGCGAGCTCGCCGTCACCGATCGACAGCGGCAGTCGCGTCGGCTTGGTGTCGATGCAGCCCGACTCGTAGATCAACACGGGCTCGATCGGGTACAGGCGGCGGGCAAGGTTGGCAGCTGTCGACGGCAGGCCGATGCCGACGAAGCACTGCTTCTTGCCGGCCGCAGCCAATGTGCCGAGCTGTCGTGCGGCGTTGACGATCATCAACTCGTCGGTGGTGTACTCCGCCATCAGATGCCCACGCTTTCGCGATACTCGTTGAAATCGGCCGTGCCCATGATGTGCTTGTCGATCCACGCGGTGAACGCGTCACGGTCCTTCGAGATCGCATCCCACGCCTTGTAGAAGCTGTTGTCGCGCACCGAGAAACCCATCGCGAAGCTCGGGTGGGCGCCGCCGGGAACGTGGCACACCGAACTGATCACCCATGACGGCAGCACGATCGCGCCGACCACCTCCGGCAACTCGTCGACGATCTCCTCCACGGTGACGATCGATCGCGTCGAAGCCAGCACGGCCTCCTTCTGAACGCCGAGCAAGCCCCAGATCTGCACGTTGCCGGCACGGTCGGCGCGCTGTGCGTGGATGATGCCGACATCGGGATTGATCGCCGGCACCGCCGCCAGCAGCTCACCCGTGAACGGGCATTCGACGGTCTTGATCGTGCTGGTGTGCTTCGGAAGGTCGGTGCCGATGTAGCCGCGCAGGATCCCGAACGGCAGTCCGGCTGCGCCGGCCGCGTAGCGAGTGGCCATCCCCGCGTGGCTGTGCTCTTCGATGTCGAGTGGGTGCGGCCATCCGTTCTCGACGGCATCGCGAAATCGCTGCAGCGAGCCCACGCCCGGGTTCCCACCCCACGAGAACGTCAACTTGGTGACGCAGCCTGATCCGATCAACTGGTCGTAGACCAAGTCGGGTGTCATGCGAACGACGTGCAGGTCGCGGAGGCCCTGGCGGATGATCTCGTGTCCGGCAGCATGCGGGATGAGGTGCGTGAAGCCCTCCAGCGCCAACATGTCGCCGTCGTGCACGTGCTCCGCAACGGCCTCTTCCAACGTAGACATAGCAGCCATTACCGCACCGCGGCGAGGGAAGCGCTAGCGACGAGCCGCCCGGAGGGAGCAGCCGAAGCGAAGCGGAGGCCAGTCCCGACCATCGACATCAGAATTCGACGGGGTACACGCTCGCCTTGCCGGTGCGGATCATCTCCGGCAGTTCGGGCGAAGCGTTCTCCCACACCAGCAGCATCGAGCGCTTGGGGCTGTACCCCTGATGGCGGATGTCGCCGGGCATCGCTGCGACATCGCCGGCCTTCATGGTGACCTTGCTGCGCGGTGCGCCCGAGTCGCGATCCTGCACGTCCCACACGATCTCGTCGCTGAGCTGTACGAACCACTCCACCCGATCGTTGCCGTGGAACACGGGCAAGATGTACTCCTCACTGGTCGGGCAGTACAGGCTGGCCTTGCAGACGCTGACAACGCTGGGGTTCCACGTCACATCGCTGCGGCTGATGTAGGCGAACAGGTTGTAGGCGGCGACTTCATCCTCGAAGCCCGGCTCCGGGTACACCTCCGGCTCGTCCTGCGTGACATCGGAGAACATCCGGTTGACCGGGTGCGTCGCATCGGTGCGGATCTGCTCGTCGCCCGGCACGCTGACCATTCGGTTGGCAGCCACGCGACGCCGGGTGATGGCCTCGGTGTTGCTGCCGTCCTTGACACCGAACGGCTTGTCGGTCTCGGCAGGGCTGGCGAACGGGTCGAACGACGCATTGGTCCAATCGTCGAGCATCGCCTTGAACGTCTCGCGGATCAGTCCGGTCTCGAAGTTCTCGGTGTGGTCGAGCTCGGCCTTGCGGTACGCGTCGTTGAAACGACCGGCGAACATGTCGACCGTGCCGTAGTGGTTGACGGTTCCGAACACGCCGTCGAAGTTGACGGTGCCGTAGAAGAAATCCCACGCGACATCACGCTGCAGCGCGCGGAGAAACACGTCTGCGCTGAGCACATGCCTGCCAGTGGGCCATGCGATGTGGACGAAGTACTCGTCACGAGAGAAGTGAAACGCTCCAAGGTTGAACTCTCGATAGCCCTGTGCGTTGGGATCCGTCGATTGAACGTCGGTCAGTGTCATGTTCAGTTCCTCATCTCAACAGAATGCGGCTAGCTCAAGCAGATGTCGGCCCAGCGCTCGACCGTGTCGTCGCCGAGGATGGTTTGCAGAAGGATGACGCTCGGCGCCGTGGCGCTCATGCGATATGCGGAGTTGGCGGGCAACAGCGCCTGGTGACCCTTGCGAATGACGATCCGCCCCATCTTCTTGCCGACGGGCTCGCCGTCGATGCGAACCGAGCCTTCCTTCTCGGCGGCCACGGCGGGCGTGTCGAGCTTGACGAGCTCGATCGTGACCTCTCCATCCATGCACAGCGGGAACTCGTCGTGCGCACACGTGCGCCACTCGCTGGTGCCCTCGGCACGGATGGCCTCGAGCACGTACTGCATGTTCTTGCCGACGGCCACCTTCTCCCACGGCTTCGACGAGTTCGCCACCTCGAAGATGTTGGAGAAGGCGTAGTTCTTGGCCTGATCGTTGATCAGTTCGATGTTGCCTTTTTCGAAGTCGGCAAGCGAGCCGAACTTGGTGACGTACTCGGTCACGCAACCCCCTAAAATGTTCGTATTGCGCACATCCGTGCGATATGTGAACATTGTCGCCGGAGGTGAGCCACGTGTCAAGTGCCAGGTCGTCGACCGACAACCCGGAACGAGAATACGTCCAGTCGCTCAGTCGCGGCCTTACTGTGCTGCAGGCGTTCAACGCCGAGCGGCCGGCCATGACGCTGGCCGACATGGCCCGCGCGACAGGTCTCACGCGCGCGACCGCGCGACGGCTGTTGCACACCCTGGTCTCGTTGGGCTTCGTCTGCACCGACGGGCGCACATTCGAATTGACGCCGAAGGTGCTCGATCTCGGCTTTGCCTATGTCTCGTCGCTGCAGCTCCCCGACATCGCCCAGCCGTTCATGGAGGCGCTGTCGAATCGTGTGCACGAAAGTGTGTCGGCGTCGGTGCTCGACGGTTCGGAGATCGTGTACGTGGCGCGTGTCAACACGCAACGGATCATGGGCATCTCCTTGGCCATCGGCTCGCGACTGCCCGCGGCATGGACGTCGATGGGTCGTGTGCTCCTGGCGGGCCTCACCGACGCGCAGCTCGAGGAGTTTCTCGAGGGATTGGTGTTCACGCGACTGACGACCGAATCGATCACGGATGTCGAAACTCTGCGTTCCGCAATTCATACCGTGCGGAGCCAGGGCTACGCGCTGATCGACCAAGAGCTGGAGGAGGGCATCAGATCGGTGGCCGCGCCGCTGCGCGACCGACGCGGCCGGACCTTGGCGGCCATCAACGTCGGCACGCACGCGGCGCGGGTGACGTTGAAGGAACTGCGCGGCGTCATCCTTCCCGACCTCCTCACCACGGCGCGCAGCATCGAAACCCAGTTGGCCAAGCGCTGACCGACCGCTCAACGTTGGTCATCGCAGATCGAGCAGCAGTGACTGACAGGAACGTCCGATACGCCCGTCGATGTCGAACACTGCCGTGTCTGACATGCCAACGCCCGTCGAACCGTGATGCGTGGCACTCGCCATTCCGACCCATTCGCCGCGAAGCGGCCGAAACAGGTGAACTGTCAGATCGGGGTTGACGAAGAGGTACGACTCCCACGGAAGCACGTGAGAGATCCCGTTGGCGAAGTCGACAGCGCCCCCCACGCGCTGCAGAGGAGTCAGCGTGACGTCCGGGAGCACAGGCACGCAGAGGCGGATCCAGTCGACGACCGGACCGACCATCGCTGCTGTGCCGGGAAGGAAGCGGTGTTCGACTCCGCCGTTGTGGAAGCCGATGTCGTCGTTCGGCCCAACCTCTTGGGCGCTGCCGTACTGCGGGCCAGGCGGTGGGGGTTCGATCGCCAGGAGTGGCGCAAGCTCCGAATCGTGCACCGGCAACGCGACGTCGGCGGTGCGAATTCGCAGAGCGCGGGCTCGCGCAAGCACGGCACCGGAGTCGGCACGGGTGATGGTGGCCTCGACGATCGACACCTTGCGGCCGGGACGGGTCACCTCTGCGTGGAGCCGCAGCGGCGCCATTGGCACCGGCCGTTCGAGCTCGACGGTCAACCTGGCCACGAACCAGTCGACGTCATCGTCGCGAAGTCCCTCCACGATGTGGGCGAGCAAGGCTGCCACCGGGCCGCCATGAAGCGATCCGGGATCCCACGGACCGCGAGCGAGTCCCGTCGGCGTCACGACGTCGTGAGCCGTCGGCACGAACAACGACGCGGGCAGCGTGCCGGCGCTCGTGTCGTTCACGGCGCGGAGTGTAGGGCCCCCAGTACGCCGGCAACATGCCGACATCGCGACATTACGCGCGCTGGTACGTTGTCGCGATTCATCCACTGATCGATCGCGTCGAGGTTCTCGTCGATCACTTGCGCCGTCGCGGCATTGATGTGACGACGGGTGCGGTGATCGACGCGTTCACCGCACTCACCCACCTGCCGCTCGAGGAGCCCGAATCGGTGAAGGCCGGGCTGCGGGCAACACTCGTCAAGAACGCCGATCCGACCGGCGAGTTCGACCGCGCTTTCCGCGCCGCGTTCGCCGCGGCCGGCTGGACAGACGTGGATGAACCGGCGGACGGGCCGCCAGCGAGCACGACGCCCGGACAACTGTCGAGCGCGCTCCTGAACGCGATGCAGCACGGCGACGAAGCGCAGATTGCCCTGTTGGCGCAGCAGGCTGTCGATGCCCTCGCGGGATTCGACGATGGTGCCGACCACAGCGAGCGCTACTACCTGCACAAGGTGATGCGAGCCATCGACCTGTCGCGCATGCTCAGCGCAGCAATGCAGCAGCTTCGTCGCGACGGCGAGCTGACCGAGCTGGAGCTGATGCTGGCGCGCAACGAGTTCGCCGAGATGCTCGAACAGTTCCGACGCCGGCTGGCCGCCGAGATCGCCGCACGAATGTCGACGGCGGGCATGCACCGAACCGATGTCGACATCGGTTCGGGACTCGCCGACCGCGACATGCTGCAACTCTCCGCACTCGAGCTCCACGAACTTCGACGAGTGGTGCAGCCGCTAGCCAGACAGTTGGCAGCCCGTATCAGCAGCCATCGGCGTCTCCGCAGCACCGGTCGGCTGGATCCGCGCCGCACCGTGCGACGTTCGCTGCAGGCGGGTGGCGTCCCGCTGGATGTCGTGATGCGGCGTCGCCACCCGCACCGGCCCGACCTCGTCCTCTTGTGCGACGTCAGCGGATCGGTGGCCGAGTTCGCCCAGTTCACGTTCACCCTCGTCCATGCGTTGCACGACGAATTGAGGCGCGTGCGCAGCTTTGCATTCGTCGACGGCATCGCCGAGGTCACCGACCTGTTCGAGAGCGCACGGCACCAGATCCATGTCAACCGTTTCGTCGAACGGCGCGGAGTGCTCGGCGACGATGGGCACAGCGACTACGGCCGTGCATTCACACGGTTCGTCGATCACTACCTGGCCGACGCCGTGTCGTCACGCTCGACCGTCATCATCTGTGGTGATGCTCGTACCAACTATCGACCCGACGGCGCCGAGGCGCTCCGGGCCATTTCCGAGCAGGCCCGCCGGGTTTTCTGGCTGAACCCGGAGCCCGAGCAGGAGTGGGGCCAGACCGATTCGGCGATGGACGACTACCGGGCCCATTGCCGGGGAGCGTTCGAGGTGCGCTCGCTGCGGCAGCTCGGTGACGTCATTGCGTCGCTGGTGTAGCCCTTAAACTAGAGGGCATGAGTGATCCCGTCTTGCAGGAAATTCCCCTGGGATTCCAGTGGGCGACGCTCGACCCGTTCCTGTTCTGCGTCCACCACCTCGACATGTATCCAGCCGGCAACGGCAAGTTCGGTCCGGCTCCGGAGGCACTCGATGGACGCGAGATGGGCAACGATTTCCAACCGATCGACGGGTGGAGGATGTATCACGGCGAGGAAGTGCCCGGTTTCCCGCAGCATCCCCACCGTGGATTCGAGACCGTCACGTTCGTACGCAGAGGACTGATCGACCACAGCGACTCGCTCGGTGCGACAGCGCGATTCGGCCGAGGTGACACCCAATGGCTCACAGCCGGATCCGGCATCGTGCACAGCGAGATGTTCCCGCTGGTCGACACCGTCGAGCCCAACACGACCGAGCTGTTCCAGATCTGGCTCAACCTGCCATCGACCGACAAGATGGTCGAGCCGTACTTCACGATGCTGTGGGCCGACGACATTCCGGTCGTCGAGTTCGAGGGCGGCAGCGTCACCGTCGTTGCAGGAAGTCTCGGCGACGCCAAGCCGGCATCGCCTCCACCGAACTCGTGGGCGGCACGCGACGAGGCCGAGGTGGCGATCTGGGTGTTGCGCCTCGAACCTGGCGCTTCCTGGACCATGCCGGCGACGCGGCATGCGAACGTGACGCGCACGGTGTACTTCTTCGAGGGCGACACGCTGTCGATCGGCGATCACCAGCTCGGCGCGTCGACCGGCGCCGTCGTGCGCAGCGACGTCGACGTGAAGCTGCGTGCCGGACATTCCGCCGTCGAATGTCTCGTGCTGCAGGGTCGCCCGATCGGCGAACCCGTCGCCCAGTACGGGCCCTTCGTGATGAACACACGCGCCGAGATCGAGCAGGCGTTCGCCGACTATCAGCGCACGGGATTCGGTGGTTGGCCGTGGGAGGCCGATGGTCCCGTTCACGGTGCCGAGCCAGGGCGTTTCGCTCGTCATCCAGGCGGTCTGGTCGAGCGCCCCGAATGACGACACCGGTCGTCACCCTCACGTTCGACAACGGACCGACACCCGGCATCACCGAGCCCGTGCTCGAGCTGCTCTCGTCGCACGGCGTGCCTGCCACGTTCTTCGCGATCGGGCGCAAGCTGGCCACCGATCAGGGACGGCAACTCGGCAAGCAGATCGTCGGTGAAGGACACGTCCTGGGTGGCCACACCTGGAGCCATTCGGTGCAGTTCGGCGCCACCGGCGACGACGTGGTCAGCGACGAGCTCACGCGCACCCGCGATGCCGTCGCCGGCGCCGGCGGCGACGAGTTGCTGTTCCGTCCGTACGGTGCCGGTGGCGTCATCGATCATCAGCTCATGAGCTCGTTCGGTGCAGCGACGCTCTGCTCGCAGGGGTACACCTGCGTGCTGTGGAACGTGCTGCCCGGCGACTGGCGCGACGCCAACGGATGGGTCGAGGCTGCGTTGAGTGAGATCGACACATGCCCGTGGTCGGTGGTCGTGTTGCACGATGTCGCCGACGCCGCACTCCTTCGTCTCGACGAGTTCCTGACGGTGATGCGAGGTCGCGGATCGGTGTGGTCGCAGGACTTTCCCGACGAGTGCACACCGATCCGGTCCGGCTCGCCGACGTCGTCGTTCCCCAGCCTCTGCCTGGCCAACTGATCACCTACGCTCCCGGTCCATGGAGTTGCACTACGCCACCATCTGGGAATCGATCGCGGACACGATCCCGACGGCGACTGCAATCGCTCACGGCGACGACGTCAAGACCTGGAGGCAGTACGACGAGCGGGCGGCACGGCTGGCTGCTGCATACACCGCCGCCGGGCTCGGTCACGACAGCAAGATCGGGCTGTACATGTACAACGGCAACGAGTACCTCGAGGCTCAATACGGCGCCTTCAAGGTTCGCGGTGTGCCGATCAACGTCAACTATCGCTACCTCGACGACGAGCTGTGGTACCTGCTCGACAACGCCGATGCCGAGGCCCTGGTCTTCCACTCGTCGCTCGGCGACCGCGTCGCCCAGGTCATCGATCGGCTGCCCAGGCTGAAGCTGCTGATCGAGGTCGACGATGGTGGCACCGGTCAGGTGTCCGGAGCGCTGGCCTACGACGAGGTGCTCGCGACCAATGAACCGATGGAGCGCATCGGCCGCAGCGAGGACGACATCTACATGCTCTACACGGGTGGTACGACGGGGATGCCCAAAGGCGTGATGTACGACATGGCGTCGCACGTCGGCTTGTTCCTCCGGTCAGGCTTCCCGTTCCTCGGCCAACCCGTGCCGCGAACGGGCGAAGAGGTCGCGCCAGTCGTCGCCGGCATCACCGCGGCGGGCAACCGGATGATCGCCATCCCGTGCGCGCCGCTGATGCACGGCACCGGGTTGTGGCTCGGCGCCTTCGCCGCGCACCTGACTGGCGGCGAGGTGATCACGCTCACCAGCCGAACGCTCGATCCGCACGAGGTGCTGCGCACGGCGCAGGAGCGCAGGGCGACCTCGCTCGTGATCGTCGGCGACGCCTTTGCCAAGCCGATCGTTGCCGCCATCGACGGGGCCGCACAACGCGGCGAGCCGTACGACCTGTCGAGCATCGGCGTGATCCTGTCGAGCGGGGTGATGTGGACCACGGAGGTCAAAGAGCAGTTGCTGGAGCGCATCCCGCAGGTCGTCCTCTTCGATGCCATCGGTTCGACCGAGGGCTCGATGGGGAATCAGATGAGCATGCGCGGCGGGTCGACGGAGACCGCCAAGTTCACCCAGAACCCGACGACAAAGGTCTTCACCGAGGATGATCGCGAAGTCACGCCCGGCTCGGGAGAGATCGGCGTGGTTGCAGCCGGCGGGTTCGTACCGCTCGGCTACTACAAGGATCCCGCCAAGTCGGAGCGCACGTTCCGCACGATCGACGGCGTGCGCTACGCGTTCCCGGGCGATCTCGCCCAGGTGGCCGCCGACGGAACGTTGATCCTGCTGGGGCGCGGGAGCCAGGTGATCAACTCCGGCGGCGAGAAGATCTTTCCCGAGGAGGTCGAAGAAGCGGTCAAGCGGGTGCCCGGTGTACGCGACTGCTTGGTCGTCGGGGTGGACGACGAGCGGTTTGGCCAGGCGGTCACAGCCGTTGCCGCAACCGACGGCACGGTGCTGGACGAAGCCGATGTGATCGCGCACGTCAAGACGCAGCTCGCCCGATACAAGGCACCCAAGCGGGTCGTGTTCGTTGCCGAGGTTCCACGTGCTCCCAATGGCAAAGCCGACTACGCCACCGCCAAACAACACGCCCTCGACGCCCTCGGCCTCACCTAGCCCCACCAACTCAGCGTTTGGCGCCGCAGGACCCGTATACGGTCGCCACACTCCAAACGTCGACATGAGGTTGCGCAGCGTTTGGCGCCGCAGGACCCGTATGCGGTCCGCCAGACTCCAAACGTCGATCGGTCAGGGTTGGAGCTTGGACTTCAGGAACTCGATGACGCGTTGAATCGCGGGGTCGTGGCGGTGCTCGGTGAGCACCGAGTGATCCCGCTTCGAGGAGCTGGGTAGCTCGACGGCGATGAAGGCGTCGCCGAGCAGGGCTCGCAGCGAGTCGAACCTGGTGCCGACCAGCCTGTCCTGATCGAACCGCAGTCCCAACACCTCGCATCCACCAGCGGCGCGTTCGGCCACTCGTCGGGCATCGGCGGGCGACAGGTTGAGATCAGCGTGGCGCGCCGACTTGCCGAGAGCTAACGGAAGCGAGGGCTGGCTCAACACGGGTGCGACCATCGCGTCGTCGACCATCATGCCCAGCGCGAATCCACCACTGAAGCACATGCCGACCGCACCGACGCCGCGCCCGCCGACCGAGGCGTGCAGGTCGGCTGCAAGCGCCCTCAGCCAGGTGATGATCGGCGAAGTGCGATGCAGTGCCCAGGTCACGAACTCCCGCGAGATGCACACCTTGGCGAGCGATGCACTGCCGTACAGCCCGGAAATGGCACGACCCGGAGTACCGACCAGCGACGGCATGACCACCGTGAACCCGTCCGCGACCACCTCGTTGGAGAAGGCTGCCACCCTCGGCGTGATCCCGGGGATCTCGTGGACCACGATGACTCCGGGACCCGAGCCACGGCGAAAGACCGACCGGGTACGTCCGTCGGCGGTGAAGTCGCTGCGAGCCCACCCATCAAGAGCGTTGGTCATGCCCATTTCTGAATCGCCTCGCTGGCCCGCTCGGCCAGTGACTCGGTGCCCTCCTTGGCCGCGGCGGCGTCGAAATCGCCACCATCACCCATCGCACCATGCACATACCGTGAATACACCCCCTCGCTGATCACCGCAAGCCTCCAGCAGCCAAATGCGATGTAGTAGCCGATGCCACTGACATCGCGACCGGTGCGGAGCGCGTAGCGCTCGAGCAGATCGGCATACGACCCAAAGCCACCGGCAGAAGTCGGATCGTTCGAACGCGCGAGCAGAGGATCGCCGTCGTACCAGTACACCCCGAGGTATCCGACGTCGGCCAGCGGGTCGCCCAAGGTGCAGAGCTCCCAATCGAGCACCGCGTTGATCCTGCCCAGCTCGACATCGGTCAGGCAGTTCCCGAAACGGAAATCGCCATGGGCGATGGCCACACCCTGCTGGACCGGAAGGTGGTCTCGCAGGCGTCGCGCCACCTCGTCGATAGCGGTCAACTCACGTGTCTTCGACTGCTCCCATTGCTGCGACCACCGCTTGACCTGCCTCTCGACGTATCCCTCGCGCTTGGCGAGATCACCGAGGCCGACCTCATCGACATCCACGGCGTGCAGATCGGCGAGCACATCGACGAGGTGCTCGCTGACTCGCGGCCTCAAGTCGACCGGCAACAGGGCCGCGCGCTCCGGTGCGTCGAGCACGACTCCGTCGATGTAGCTCATCACATAGAACGGCGCGCCCGTGATGTCGGTGTCGGTGCACAGGCCCAGCGTGCGAGGCACGGGCACGTTGGTACGACCGACCGCTGAGATGATGCGGTGCTCGCGGGCCATGTCGTGTGCTGTGGCCAAGACCTGGGCAAGCGGCGGCCGGCGCAGCACGAATCGCTGGCCGCTGCTATCGGTGACGGCGTATGTCAGGTTGGACCGGCCGCCGGCAATGAGCGCGAAATCGAACGGCGACGAGGCACCGTCGATGTTGGCGTCGAGCCACGAACTGACACGAATGGTGTCGATGCCCTGCACAGGGCGACACCGTAACGGGTGGTTATCCGGGTCGGCCGATTCCGACGACCTTGGACCAGTTGACGACGGCGACCTTCACGACATCGCCGGTAGCGGGGGCATGGATCAGCGATCCTCCGCCGATGTACATCGCGACATGGCCGATGGGCGACTTGTAGAAGATGAGGTCGCCAGGCTGCACCTCGCTCTGCGAGACATGCGGAATCGATCCGTATTGTGCTCCGGACTGGTGAGGCAGGTACACCCCGGCTTGTCCCCAGGCGTACTTCGTCAGCCCTGAGCAGTCGAACGCGACGCCGGGCGACTCGGCTCCAAATCGATATGCCACACCGAGCTGGCTCATCGCGGCGTTGACGGCGATTCCGGCCATCGACGAAACCGGCGGCGCCGAAGGTGCCGGAGGGGCCGGGTCGTCGCCGCCACCGCCACCCCCACCGCCACCTGCTGGTGGATCGGGGGCCGCTGGTGCTGCGCCTCCGCCCGACGAACTGCCGCCCGTACCGCCACCGCGCGGCGCCGCCGCTGCGGCCGCTGCGCTCTTGGTGTTCGCAGCCGCGGCTGCCGACGCGGCAGCAGCCGCTTGTTGCTGCTTGGCGATCTCGGCAGCAGCCGCAGCCTCGGCACGACGCTCGCGCTCCTGCGCGATCGCT
This sequence comes from Ilumatobacteraceae bacterium, assembly GCA_963746365.1. GTDB lineage: Bacteria > Actinomycetota > Acidimicrobiia > Acidimicrobiales > Ilumatobacteraceae > JAENVT01. Next base: position 137,109 of record CAVVBH010000003.1, read on the forward strand.
ACGCCGAGGTCGGCCTGCGCTGACGAGAGCTTCTGCGTGTATTCGGTCTGCAGTGCCTGGGCCTCGGTCATCTTGGCGTCGAGGGTTGCCACGAGATCGGCGACCTGTTGCTGCTTGCGATCGAGCGAGGCCTGCTCCTTGGCGAGATCCTCGGCGAGGGCCAGCATCTCGTCGGTGCTTCCCGAGCCACTGTCCAAGGCCAATCGGCTGAGGGAATCCTTCTGCTCCGCCTCCGAATAGGCGGCCGCGTTCGAGAACAGCGGGCTCAATTCGAGGGCGCTGCCGCTGACGTACTTGTCGACGGCGATGTCGCCGAGCACGCCGGACAGCTCGTCGAGCCGGCTCTGTTGCTGGGCGATCTTGGCCTGCGACTCGGCGATCTCCTGGTCGAGCTCGGCCTTGCGATCCTGCGCGGCGCCATAGTCCTCGTCGAGCTGACCGATGCGGTTCTCGAGGTTGTCGAGTTGATCGGCGAGCTGGTCGACCTTCTGCTTCTGCGTACCGACGCTGGAGGCGTCAGCAACCGTTGCCGAGGTCAGCAAACAGCCGACGGCGAGAACGGCCGCGAGAGATCGATGAAGGATGATGCCCCTGGACCGCATGCGGCCGCCAGCCTACCAATTATTACGAACCGATGTCGAAGCAGCTCCGATTGCTTGACGACAGCGCTGCTCCCAGTCGCCCTATTCCCATTCAATGGTTCCTGGCGGTTTCGAGGTGATGTCGTACGCCACGCGATTGATTCCTGCGACCTCGTTGATGATCCGGTTCGACATCGTTTCCAGCACGTCGTACGGCAGCCGCGCCCAGTCGGCAGTCATCGCATCGTCGCTGGTCACCGCCCTGATGATGATGGGATGCCCGTACGTGCGCTCGTCACCCATCACCCCGACAGAGCGGATGTCGGCCAGAACGGCGAAGGATTGCCACAGCTCGCGCTCGAGCCCGGCACGCTGGATCTCCTCGCGCACGATCGCGTCGGCGTGTTGCAGGATCGCGACACGCTCCGGTGTGACCTCGCCGATGATCCGCACGCCGAGACCGGGGCCGGGGAATGGTTGGCGCCATACGATCTCGTCGGGCAGACCGAGCTCGTGGCCGAGGCGTCGCACCTCGTCCTTGAACAGGGCCCGCAACGGTTCGACCAACTTCAACGTCATGTCGTCGGGCAGTCCGCCGACGTTGTGATGGCTCTTGATCACTGCGGCCGTGCCGTCGCTGCCACCACTCTCGACGACATCGGGGTAGAGCGTTCCCTGCACAAGGAACTCGGCGTCGGTCAATCCGCCGGTGTTCTCCTCGAAGACCCTGACGAACAACTCGCCGATCGTCTTGCGCTTGGCCTCTGGCTCCGTGACACCCGCAAGGCCCTCGAAGAATCGTTGCCCGGCGTCGACGTGGATCAGTTCGATCCCCTGATTGCGCCGGAACGTCTCGACGATCTGGTCACTCTCGCCGCGTCGCATCAGGCCCGTGTCGACGTACACGCACGTGAGCTGATGTCCGATCGCCTTGTGCACCAATGCTGCTGCAACCGCTGAGTCCACCCCGCCGCTGAGGCCGCAGATCGCCCGAGCATCGCCGACCTTTGCGCGGACGAACTCGACCTGCGTATCGATGATCGAGCCCATCGTCCATGTCGGCGAGCACCCGGCCAGATCGTGGAGGAAGCGCTGCAGAACAACCATCCCGTGCGGGGAATGAACGACCTCTGGATGAAACTGCACACCCCAGATCTTTCGCGAGGCGCTTTCCAGCGCAGCCACAGGAGCATCGGCCGTCGACGCGGTGGCGATGAAGCCTTCCGGTGCCTTGATGACCGCATCGAAGTGGCTCATCCACACGTCGTGAGTCGCCGGCAGGTCGTAGAGGAGCTCGGTCGGTCCGTCGGCAACTTCCAACTTGGCCCGGCCGTACTCGCCACGCATCCCGCGACCGACTTCACCACCGAGTTGCAAGGCGATCAACTGTGCGCCGTAACAGATCCCGAAGATGGGAATGCCCAACTCGTAGATCCCCGGATCTAGCAGCGGTGCTCCGTCGACGTGCACGCTCTTCGGACCACCCGACAGGATCAAGGCCGCCGGCGGATCAGCGGCGAGCTCGGCAGCGGTGATGCGATGAGGCACGATCTCGCTGTACACGTTGAGCTCGCGAACTCGCCGGGCGATCAGTTGCGCATATTGCGCGCCGAAGTCGACAACCAACACCGTTTCGCTGCGCTGCACCATTCCCTGGGATCGTAGGTGCTGCGGACGCTCATCCGTCACATATCCGGGAGGTGATGTGTGACGAGGTGGTTCGAGGTGCGACGATGGCCTGGTGACGAAGTTGTGGCGGATTCTGATCGCAGCGATCGCAACGATGGCGGTGAGTGCCACGGCGCCGACGGCCAGCGCCGAAGCGACAGCACCGCCCACGACGACCGCCACGACCATCGAAGCGCCACCGGCGACCAATGATCTGATTCCCGACAACAACGACGTCACGAACTGCATCGGCACCGCCGAGCAGGCCAACTGTGGCAGCAAGGCCCGAGCCGACGGCCACACGTACCTCGTCTTCGCCGTGCTCGTCGCCGGTATGGCATTCATCGGGTGGCGCATCGCCCGCGGGATACGCGCCCGGGACGCAGCTCACCCGGCGACACGCTGATCCCGAAGAGGTAGAACCCCTACGAGGCACGGATCCAAGCGAACTACGGTGACCGGGTGACTCCTGAGGACTTCAAGAAGCGCGGCCACGAACTGATCGATTGGATCGCCGGCTACATCGAGAACATCGAGGATCAGCGCGTGACGTCGATCGTCGAACCCGGCGACGTGCGCGCCCAACTCAGCGAGCATCCACCGGAAGCCCCCGATGGGTTCGACGCCGTGATGGCCGACACCGAGCGCGTCGTCGTGCCTGGCCTCACGCATTGGCAACACCCGAACTTCTTCGCGTACTTCCCTGCCAACTCGTCGTACCCGGCGATCCTCGGCGATCTCCTGACGGCTGGCCTCGGGGTGCAGGGCATGAGCTGGGTCACGAGTCCAGCCTGCACCGAGATCGAGACATTGATGGTCGACTGGATGCAGGAGCTGCTGGGGCTTCCCGAGCGCTTTCGTTCCACGAGCGCCACCGGTGGCGGGGTGATCCACGGGTCGGCGAGCGAGGCAACGCTTGCCTCCATTCTCGCCGCGCGGTGGCGGATCACGGACGGAGCAGTCAATGTCGACGGCGACACATCCAATCTCGTTGCATATGCAACATCACAAGCGCACTCCAGCATCGAGAAGGGCCTGCGCATCGCAGGCGTCGGCACCGATCGCCTGCGTGTGGTGCCGCACGACGAGTCGTTCGCAATGCGACCCGAAGCTCTCTCCGAGATGATCGCCGCCGACCGTGCGGCCGGGCTCATACCGTTCTGGGTCTGCTCAGCTCACGGCACAACGAGCTCAATGGCATTCGATCCGACGATCGAGATCGCCGACATCGCCGCACGAGAGGGAATGTGGCTGCACGTCGACGCAGCGATGAGCGGCATCGCGGCGCTGGCGCCGGAGCATCGGTGGGTGAACGCCGGCCTGGATCGAGCCGACAGCTACTGCACGAATCCCCACAAGTGGATGGGCATCAACTTCGACTGCGACCTGTTCTGGACGTCGGACCGAAGGGCTCTACTGGGCGCTCTCAGCATCCTCCCCGAGTACCTGCGTTCGCAGGCGGCCGAGCGTGGCGCCGTGATCGACTATCGCGACTGGCAGGTCCCGCTCGGCCGCCGCTTCCGGTCCTTGAAGCTGTGGTTCCATCTGCGAATCGACGGCATCGAGGGCGTTCAGCAGATGATCCGTGAACACGTTCGGCTGACCCAACTCCTGGCCGAACTGGTTGCCGCCGACGAACGGTTCGAGATCGTCGCACCGCATCCCCTCAACCTGCTGTGCGTGGCCCTCCGCGATGGTGACGCCGCAACCGACCGCCTCATCGAGCGGGCCAACGACACCGGCACCGTGCTGTTCACGCGGACCGTGCTCGACGGCAGGTCGGTGCTGAGGTTCTCGATCGGCGCCCGGGCGACGCAGGAGCGCCACGTGCGTTCGGCCTGGGGACTGCTGCAGCAGTTTGCGTAGCTCCAGGGAAAATCGACAGCGCGTGTTGCCCGGCATACCGAGCAGTTGATTGACTCCGCCGAGTCCACCTGTGGACGTCACAACCGAGGAGCATCATGAGACACGTTCTCGGAATGCTCGTCGCGGTCACGAGTGTGCTGACCGTCGCATCGCCGGCCTCCGCCGGCCCCGTTCACTCCGCTTCGGCCGATCAGGCGTTCATCGAGCGAATGCTGTACGTCACGCCGATCAGCGAGTTCACCGCTGCGGTCGGCAGCGACACGTGGTTCGACTGGAGCACCGACCTCTGCTCGGCGCCACTGGTCGGCAGCACCGGCCGCACGTTCGACTTCTCGACTGCCTGCCGGCGCCACGACTTCGGATATCGGAACCTTCAGCTGCTCGACCACCGGTACGGAGGTGGTCACTGGAACTCCACCAGTCGCCGTCGGGTCGACCAGCTGTTTCACAGCGACATGCGACGACACTGCTGGGCGCGGCCTTGGTACGACGAACCGACCTGCCTCGCCTGGGCAGAGACCTTCTATGCCGCCGTGCGGGTGGCCGGAGGGCCGTAGCGCGGAATCAGCGTGAAAAATGGTTCACAGCGCGAGTGGTTCTGGGCCCTCGATGCCGAGGGCCACTCGCAGCAACTGGTGCAGGATGCGCGCGGTGGCGCCCCAGATCGTCTCGTCGTCGAGCTCGAAGAAGAACATCGGACGCGGCTCGTCGTTGAAGTTCCACACCTCCTCGCGAAAAGTGTCGGTGCGGGTGAGCTCGGCGAGGGGCACCCACAGGATGCGCTCGACTTCATCCTCCGCCGGATGCAGAGACGGCCGACTGGCGAGCGTGCCGACCACCGGCACGACGAAGCTGCCGGTCACCATTGTCGAGATCGGGTCGAGGCGACCGTGCAGCTCGATGGTCGAGGGATCCAACGCCACCTCCTCGTGTGCCTCGCGGAGCGCAGCCTGCTCGAAGGTCTCGCCCGCATCCACCCTGCCTCCCGGGAAACTGATCTCGCCGCGGTGGCTCGTCAATGCCTGCGAGCGACGCGTCAGCAGGACCTCGGCGCCGGCGGGACCATCCTCGATCGCAACAAGCACCGCCGATTCACGAAGCGTTCCGTCGGGCGCCGGGCGGTCGGAATGCCCACGGTTGGCGACGGCTGCAACCACGTCGGCGGCCGATAACGGGCGCACACGATCTACCCAGGGCGCGATACCACCGTGAAGCCAACCGTCCGGCCGCGGGATCCGCTGGTCGCCACCGTCACGCCACTGCGCACGCCATTGCGAGCTACGCAGCGGGGCTCCAGCCACTTTCGACGAGCTGGGCGAGCACAACTGCCATGCCGGCCGTCTTCAGATTGGCCAGCACCTTGCCGGGAGGTTGTTCGCCCCGCTCCCACTCCTCCCAAGCGATCTGCAGCTTGTGGAGATCCGGTGGTGGTGGCGTGAATGGCATGGATGCAGGCTACCGATCATCCCCACGTGGACGGCGTACGGCGTTGACGCCGTTACCGACCAGGCGCCCGGCGATTCGACCGATCTCGGTGCTGCGCCCACCTTCGGCAGAGACGGCGGTGGACCTGGTTCGCGTCGCAAAGCTCGAGTTCCACCACACGAAGAGGTGAACGAAGGCGATCCCGACGACGACGAACCGAGTCCCCGAATCGAGATCGATCCATGGCTGAACGCCGGCGGCCACCTCGAGCGCGATCACTCCGATGTCGATCACACGATGCACGCGACGGCTGAGCACTCGAAATGCCCCCAACGGACCGGTTGTCATCGCAGCGTGGAGCATGACGATGCCACCGACCACGCTCGGAACTATCGGGGTCGGGCTCTGCAACCCAGCCGCGACCATGGCGCCACCGAGGATGTACTCCACCAACTGATGCATCCAGAACGGACGCAAATTCGTACCAGCCATCGCGGGGAGCCTACCGGCCCGGAACTTTGGCCCCGTGAGAATCGCCGATGGCAAAAATCAAACGGCCTCGGCGGCGATTGCTCGCAGCACCGAGGCCATTTGGTGGGGGGATTGATGTAACGCCCTAGGGCCTCACATCATTCCCATTCCGGGCATTCCTCCGCCCATACCGCCGGCACCGGCCGGCATGGCCGACTTCTTCTCCGGCTTGTCGGAGATGAGGCATTCAGTTGTCAGCACCAGAGCGGCGATCGACGCTGCGTTCTGCAACGCAGCGCGGGTCACCTTGGCAGGATCGATGATGCCGGCCTTGACGAGGTCGACCATCTCACCGGTGGCTGCGTTCATGCCGATCGCACCTTTTGCAGCCTCGACTTGGGGAACGACGACTGCGCCTTCCATGCCGGCATTGTCGGCGATCATCCGGCACGGCGACGTCAACGAATCCCAGACGATGCGAGCACCAGTGGCCTCGTCGCCAGTCAGGCTCTCGACGACCTTCAGGACGGCCTTGCGGGCCCGAACCGAGCGCGACTCCGCCGCCGGCGACAACGCCCTCTTCGATGGCTGCACGAGTTGCCGACACCGCATCCTCGATGCGGTGCTTCTTCTCCTTCAGCTCGACCTCGGTGGCTGCGCCGACCTTGATGACGGCGACGCCGCCGGCCAGCTTGGCGAGGCGCTCTTGCAGCTTCTCGCGATCCCAGTCGCTGTCGGTGTTCTCGATCTCGGCCTTGATCTGGTTGATGCGGCCCTGGACGTCTTCGGGAGCCCCATCACCATCGACGATGGTGGTGTTGTCCTTGGTGACGATGACGCGCTTGGCCCTGCCGAGCAGGTCGAGGGTGAGGTTCTCGAGCTTGAGACCGACTTCCTCGCTGATGACCTGGCCGCCCGCGAGGACAGCCATGTCTTGCAGCATCGCCTTGCGGCGATCGCCGAAGCCGGGAGCCTTGACGGCGACCGAGTTGAACGTGCCGCGGATCTTGTTGACGACCAGGGTGGCAAGCGCCTCGCCCTCGATGTCTTCCGCGACGATCAACAGCGGTCGACCCGTCTTCATCACGGCCTCGAGCACCGGCAACATGGCCTGCACCGTGGAGATCTTGCCGGAGTTCAGCAGGACGTAGGCGTCTTCGAGCACGGCTTCTTGACGCTCGGTGTCGGTGACGAAGTACGGCGACATGTAGCCCTTGTCGAACTGCATGCCCTCGGTGAACTCGAGCTCGGTGCCGAACGTGTTGGACTCCTCGACGGTGACCACGCCGTCCTTGCCGACCTTGTCGATGGCGTTGGCGATGACCTCGCCGACGGAGGCATCTGCGGCAGAGATGGTGGCGACTGCAGCGATCTGCTCTTTGTCCTCGACGTCGACGGCCTGCGACTTGATCGACTCGACAGCAGCGGCGACGGCCTTCTCGATGCCCTTCTTGAGGCCCATCGGGTTGGCCCCGGCGGCGACGTTGCGCATGCCGTGGTTGACCATCGATTGGGCGAGCACGGTGGCGGTGGTGGTGCCGTCGCCGGCGACGTCATTGGTCTTGGTTGCGACCTCTTTCACCAGCTGGGCACCCATGTTCTCGTATGGGTCGTCGAGCTCGATCTCCTTGGCGATGGATACGCCATCGTTGGTGATGGTCGGTGCGCCGAACTTCTTGTCGAGCACGACGTTGCGACCCTTCGGCCCGAGGGTGACCTTGACCGTGTCGGCCAACTTGTTGACCCCGGCCTCGAGGGCGCGACGCGCCTCGTCGTCAAACTTCAGTTGCTTTGCCATGATGGTCCGTCAGCTCACTTGCCGACGATCGCCAGCACGTCGCGGCTGGTCAGGATCAACAGATCGTCGCCGTCGATGGTCACTTCGGTGCCGCCGTACTTGGAGTACAGCACGGTGTCGCCCACCTTGATGTCGAGCGGTGCGTGGGCGCCCTTGTCGTCGCTCCAGCGGCCGGGACCGACAGCGAGCACTGCGCCCTGCTGTGGCTTTTCCTTGGCGGTGTCGGGGATGACCAGACCTGAAGCAGTGGTCTGCTCGGCCTCGTTGGGCTTGACGACAATGCGGTCATCGAGGGGCTTGAGATTCATGGGTGCGGGCCTCCGTTGGCATGGGCACTCGGACGTGTTGGGGAATGCGGTTTGATTGCATGTGGCGTTAGCACTCGGCTACCGCGAGTGCCAATCCTAGGCGGTGGGCACGACTGTTAGCAACCGGGAGGTGAGAGTGCTAACGGGACGCAGTGCGCGATACTCGCGACGTGAAGGCCACCGGCCTGCAGGGCGACACTGTCGCGGAGATCATCGAGATTCTCGACGACGACACCGACGCATTTGGTGACCGCGCCCACAACACGACGATTGAAGACACAGGCGGACCCCGCTGGGTCGGGCCGGTTGCGGCCATTGCCCTGCTGGCCCTCTTGGGGTACAGCGTCGCGACCTCGGCGTCGAGCGGGGCGCCCAAGGCGGCGCCCGCCCCCAGCACGACGGTCCGCACCCCGACCAGCACGTTGCCGGCGCCGACGACGACGGCCGAGCCTCCGCCAGCGGTGCCGTATTACGACGCCGACCCGTCACGGGACTTCAGCATCCAGTTCGCCGAGTTCCACCAGGTCGGTGGCGAGTACTCCAACCGCGGCACCTACCAGTTGTGGGCAACGCCGAACTCCACGGCCGGCTCCGGTTCCTGGTTCTCGGTCGAGATCGTCTTCGCCGGCTCGCCGTCGACCTATGCCGTCGATGCCTACCGCGTGCAAGCCGGTGAGCTGTCGATCGCCATCTCACACATGCCAACGGGTCAGTCCGTGGCACAGTTCTCGGTCAACAGATCGGTGGCGGTCACGCTGACGTCGTTCGGCCGCAGCGACGAGGATCTGGTGCGTCTCGCCCAGTCGGTCACGGTCGAGGGGCTGGAGTTCAAGCTGTCCGATCCGGCGGTGATCCCCGACTACCAACTCATCACAACGGTGCCTCCCTGGGTCGCGGTGCAAGGCATCCCGATCGAATTGATCTACTACGCATCCAAGAACGACGTCAACGGCGGGATCGGGCTGACGGTCGCTCCTCGGCAGCCCGCTGGTCAGGGCGGGGCGACGCTCGACCGCCAGATCGCACTGCGATTCTTCCTCGACCAACCCTCGACCTTCGAGGTCGACGGCCATGTCGCGACGGCCGGTGCAGTGACCGGCCAACGCGGCCTTGCGCTAGCCACATGGATCGCAAGTGATCACGTCGTGACCATCTCGGGGTTCATGCCGGTTGACGAGTTGACGGCCATCGCCCGAACGGTTCACCAGGTCACCAAGGACCAGTGGGACGGCATGACGTTCCAAGCCGCGAGATACACCTCCGACAACAACTTCGGTGAGTACGAAGAGTCCCCCTCGATACCCGTCGCGTTCGGCACCGACGCCGAGTCCGAAACCTGGACCGTCGAGGTTTCGATGCTGACCTTCCCGAACCAGCAACAGGTCAGCTGGAAGTGGGGCGGTGCGAGCCGACTAGGAAGTCGGTTTGGAGATGGCTTCGGATCGAACGCCGCGGATGTCGCAACGATCAGCACCGTGGTCGAGGGACAACGCACGTACGTGCTCGCCGATCTACCGCGAGCAGTTGCGCCGACGGGACAGTTGCAGATCACACGTGTTGGTCTCGACCCGCTCGTGGTCCCGTTCAACGACGTCAACGCCGGGTTCAACCGAACGTTCGCGGCATACGCCTTCAGCGAACCGGTGCCGTTCACCGCGCAGATCGTCGGCGACGACGGCGCAGTCTTGGCCACGTGGCCGTCATGAAGACCGAAGCACTCCCCGAGATCATCGAGATCATCGACGACGACGTCGACCCGTTCGGTGAACGCAGTGCCGATACGCCGATCTACGACTCCGACGGGCCCAGGTGGGTGGGACCGGTCGCCGGGGCAGTGCTCGTCGCACTGATCGGATACGGCGTGGCGACATCCGCATCGTCCAGCGGCGCGCCGAAGGTGGCACCCATCACCAGCACCACCCTCGCGCCGACGACAACACTGCCCACGCCAACGACGGTCCCGCCGCCGCGGGTTCCTTATTACGCAGCGGACCCACCGCGGCAGTACTCGGTGGAGTTCGCCGGCACCCAAGAGCCCGAGCTCGGATTCGACCCGCCCGGCGACTATCAGTTGTGGGCGACCCCAGGTTCCACGGCGACATCGGGGTCGTGGTTCTCGATCGAGAGCTATTCCAACGGCATGGGGCAGATCTACGCGATCGACGCCTACCGCGTGCAGATCGGTGAGCAGTCGATCGCCATCACTCATTCGCCCACCGGGCAGACGATCCTTCAGTTCTCGACCAATGGATCGGCGGGCGTCATGCTGACCTCGTTCGGGCGCAGTGACGACGACCTCATTCGTCTCGCCCAATCTCTCAGGTTCGAGCAGTATGCGGACAACGTGACGTTGACCGATGGGTCGCTGCTCAACGGCAGCGTCAAGGTCGGCTCGGTCTCGCCATGGTTCGCCGTGCAGGGTCTCCCGGTCCACCAGATCTACTACACCGCCGGCAACGATTTCACGAGCAGCATCAGCGTCGTCGTTGCGGTACATCCGCCGGCGAACCGAGGTGGTGGCGCCATCGATCGACAGGTCGCACTGCGCTTCTTCCTCGATCACACGACACCGTTCAGCGTCGACGGGCATTCCGCTGTAGCCGGCGCGCTGATCGGCCAGCGCGACTACGCACTGGCCACTTGGACTGCCGGCGATCACATCGTCACCATCTCGGGGATGATGACGGTGCCGGAGATCATCGCCGTCGCCCGCACTGTTCATGAGGTCTCGTCACAGGAATGGGAAGGCATGCAGTTGCAGGCCACTCAACACAGGGGTGACAACAACTTCGGCAAGTACGAGGAGACCGAGCCGGTCGCCGTCTCGTTCGGTACCGATGCTGATGCCAGCCCGTGGACCATCACGGTCGCGACGGCGACATTCTCCACCCAAGAACAGCTCACTTGGCAATGGGGCACGAATGGATTCGGCGCGACAGCGAGTGATCGGCCGGCGATCAACACCGTCGTCGAAGGCACGCGCACGTACGTGCTCGCCAACCTGCCTCGTGCAGTCGCACCCACCGCGCAACTGCAGGTCACACGACCTGGGGTCGACCCTGTGGTCGTTCCGTTCATCGACGCGGACCCCGAGCTCAACCGCACGTTCGCTGCGTACGCGTTCAGTGAAGCAACGCAGTACAGCGCGCAGATCATCGGAGCCGACGGCACCGTCTTGGCGTCCTGGCCGCCGTGAAAACGGAACCGTCGCCCGAGATCGTCGAGATGATCGACGACGAGGGCGATGCGTTCGCCGATCGCCTCGCCACCCGTACGAGCAGCGATGCCGTCGGGGGCTTGCGTTGGATCGGCCCTGCCGCGGCTGTGGCACTCATGGCCGTCGTCGGGTACGGCGTGGTCAGTTCGGCTGTCAGTTCCCATACCAAGGCGACACGCTCGACACCGGGACTGATCGATGCCCAGTACTACGTCGCGGACCCGCCGTCAGGGTTCGTGTTGTACCTTGCCGAGGATCGTGAGCAAGCCGGTGCCCCGCCGAGCCATTTTGCCGCCAGTGGGCCGGCTCAACTGTGGGCGACCAACAACGCCACGGGCACCCAGGGATCGTGGTTCGTCGTCGCGAAGGGCGCCCACCACGCAACCGGCCGTAACGGCTATCGCACCCTCGTCGACGGAATCGAAGTGGTCATCGAACGAAATCCGTCGTCTCGCCAGTCGCGGGTCTCGTTCACCAAGAACGGCACAGCCGTGGAGATCACAGCGTTCGGATGGCTCGATCGGCAGCTGGTCAGGCTCGTCAGATCGGTCAGCATCGACGGTTCGGTGATCAACTTCAGCAGTGAGTTCTTCGCGAGCGATCATCGCCGAATCCTCAACGCAGACCCTGCTGTCGCGTTGCTCGGTCTACCGGTTGCCCATGTCGGATACACGACGGATCTGCCGCCGTCGTTGGCAGACCGCTTCACCATCACCGTCGCCGGCGACAACGTCGTCGATCGGGCAACGGTGACCAAGTTCGCGATCAGCCACACCGCTACCTTCGCGGTGGGAGATCACCCTGCGGTCGTCGGCGAGTCCGTTGCCGATCCGACGATGTCGGTCGCCCAGTGGCGCGACGAGGAGGCGTTGATCACCGTCACCGGCAACATCGATCCCCAGCGGTTGCAGGCCATCGCCGAGACGGTGCACAGAAGCTCTGACGACGCCGTGCGCAAGCAGTTGGTGGATCTGTCGAGCGTCGAGGCGGAGGCAAGGCCGTTTGGAGGACCCCCGAAGCAGATCAGCGGGGGGAGGCTCGACGACGGCTTTGCATGGGCCATACAGGTTTCGGCACGGGACGCCGAGCAACCTGCGGCGGGATACGTGTGGTGGATCAGCCGGCCAGGCCCTCCGCCCCAGCGGACCGACCTACGACCAAGCCTGCCGAGCGGCGGGCCGACCATCGAGACCTACGTCGAGGATGGTCGCACCTATGTGGTGGCCAAGGTGCCCCGCTCGATGACGGGTGCCGAGCTGCACGTCAATCCCACGGGTCTGCCCTCCATCGTCACGCCATTTCTCGACATCGATCCCAACATGCCCGACGAGTTTGCTGCGGCGGCGTTCGTGGAGCCGGTTCCGTTCGCCGTCCAGATTCTCGACAGCAGCGGCGCACCGGTTGCGTCGTGGCCGAAGTTCTGAGGGGCTCAGTCGCTGCTCGCCACCAGGAGCTCGACACCGGCAAATCCAGCGAGCTCGACGACGATGTGCAGAGGCAATCCGATCACGTTGCTAACGCTGCCGTCGATGTGCGACACCAACGCCGCGCCCGCACCCTGGATCGCGTACGCGCCCGCCTTGCCCATCGGCTCGCCCGTCGACACGTACCAGTCGACGGTCGAGTCGTCGAGCTCCACGAACGTCACCGCAGTGGTGCAGACGTCGACGAACTCCTGATCCCCCAGTCGAACGGCAACGCCCGTGTGCACGTGATGAGTGCGCCCCGACAAGCGACGCAGCATCGACGAGGCGTCGCGGTCGTCGAGAGGTTTGCCGAGGATCACGGATCCGACGTCGACCGTCGTGTCGGCGGCAATGACCAGCTCATCTGTGGTGGCGATGACCGCCCCCGCTTTCGCCGACGCCAATCGGCGCACGTACTCGACCGGATCTTCACCCTCTCCGGGTGACTCGTCGATGTCGGGGATCCGCACCGCGAAACGAACGCCGATCTGCGTCAACAGTTCGTGTCGTCTCGACGATGCCGAGGCGAGAACGACGGTCGTCATCCGCCGCTGAGCGCCATCACGTGCGAGTCGTCCGGCACCGTGACATCGTCGAGGTGGTCCAGATAGCCATCCGGCAGCGCCACCCGGATGGGGCCGTTGGTGTGGCCGCGCCGGATGCGCTCGCCGCCGGGCACCAGGAAGATCTCCGGGTCGAGTGCGGCGATGAGACCTTCCAACTCCCCCAAGGTCGAGATGTTCGCGAACCGCCGACGTGCTTCGCCGCCAACCGGGTACCCGGTGAGGTACCACGAGGTGTGCTTACGAAAGTCGCGCATCGCCAGGTTCTCGCCGAGGTGGTCGCTGAGGAGGCGGGCATGACGAGCCATTACCGCGCAGGCCTCGGCCAGCGAGGGCGACGGCGGGACGGGCCTGCCGTTGAGGGCCTCGACAAGATCGCGGAACAACCAGGGACGCCCCAGGCACCCACGCCCGACGACGACCCCGTCGCAACCGGTCTCGCGCATCATCTTGACGGCGTCCGCAGCCTCCCAGATGTCGCCGTTGCCGAGTACAGGGATCTCGGGCACGGCGGCCTTCAACTCGCCGATCGCGTTCCAATCGGCCGTGCCGGCATAGTGCTGCTCGGCGGTGCGCGCGTGCAGGGCGATGGCCACGACGCCTTCGTCGACGGCGATCCGCCCGGTCTCGATGTAGGTCAGCAGGGAATCGAACAGCCCCTTGCGAAACTTGATGGTCACCGGCACGCCGTTAGGGGTCGCCGCAGCCACGGCATGACGCAGGATGGCTCGCAACAGGTTCGGCTTGGCGGGTACCGCTGCCCCGCCGCCCTTGCGCGTGACCTTTGCTGCCGGGCAGCCGAAGTTGATGTCGATGTGGTCGACGCGGTCTGCGTCGCAGAGCTTGCGAATCGCCTCGCCGAGCGTCACCGGGTCACTGCCGTAGATCTGCAGGCTGCGCGGCTGCTCGTCGGGCGTGAACGTCATCATCCGCTCGGTCTTCGAGTTCTCATGGACGACCGCCGTTGCCATCACCATCTCGTTGACGTAGACGAGCCCTGGGCCGAACTCGCGGCACAGTGTTCGAAAGGGCGCGTTGGTGACCCCAGCCATCGGCGCCAACACGACAGGCGCCACCGGTGCGAACGAGCCGATTCTCACCGCACCAGGCTACGAGACGATGACCGCGATGAGAGATGAGCCGTGCTGGGCGGCTCACCTCTCATCGCACGCAGCGGGGTTGGGGGCGCGATGAGAGATGTGCGGCCCCGGGCGGCTCATCTCTCATCGCGTGGTCTGGGTCAGGGGTCGAACGTGAGGCGGAGATTGGGGAGGGCGCCGATGTCGAGTGATGTGGGGCCGTCGCTGGCGAGTCGGTGCCAGCCGGTGGCCGCGATCATCGCCGCGTTGTCGGTGCACATCGCCCGGCTCGGCAGGAAGACCCTGATTCCGTCCTCGTCACCGGCGGACGCAAACCGGTCGCGCAGCAGCGAATTGGCGGCAACCCCTCCGCCGAGGGCGAGGCCGCGAGCGCCGACCGATGCCGCTGCACGCCGAGCCTTGGACACGAGCACGTCGACCACTGCCGCCTGGAACGAGGCAGCAACATCGGCGGCGGAGACATCGGGGTTCTTGCGGACGTAGTTGACCACGGAGGTCTTCAATCCACTGAAGCTGAAGTCGAGCCCATCGTTGAGCATCGCCCGCGGAAATGCGATCGCTGTCGGGTCACCGCGGACAGCCTCCTGATCGATGGCGGGCCCACCGGGATACCCGAGACCGAGGAAACGGGCGACCTTGTCGAACGCTTCACCGGCGGCGTCGTCGATGGTCTGGCCGAGCAGGCGATAGTGGCCGTGATCACGCATCTCGATCAGCATCGTGTGCCCGCCCGACACGAGCAGCACCACCAATGGCATTTCCAACGACTGGTCCTCGAGGAACGCCGCGTACAGGTGCGCCTCCATGTGATTGACGCCGATGAAGGGTACATCCCACGTGAGAGACAGGGCTTTCGCAGCCGAGACCCCAACCAGCAGCGCGCCGACCAACCCTGGGCCGACGGTGCAGGCAACTGCGTCGATCCGTTCGGGCTCGACGCCGGCTTCGACGATGGCCCTTGCCACGACCGGGTTCAACAGGTCGAGATGGGCACGGCTAGCGATCTCGGGCACGACTCCGCCGTACTGCGCGTGCAGATCGACCTGTGTCGACACGACGCTGGACAGCACGTCGTAGCCGCCCATCACCAAGGCGGCCGCTGTCTCGTCGCAGCTCGTCTCGATTCCCAGGATAACCGTGCTGTCGGTTGCGTTCATCGCTGCCGACTGCCGGGCGCTGACTCGGGGCTCAGCGACCTCAGCCGTTGTGCGTAGGCCTTCTGACCGATGTCGTGACACCACATGACGATCGCGTCCTCGGTGTTCTCGTAGTAGCGCTGGCGAACGCCCGCGGGCACGAACCCGAACCCACGGTACAACGCTTGCGCACCGGTGTTGCTGACGCGCACCTCCAACGTCATCGCTTCGCAGCCGCGATTGATGGCCTCCCACGCCAGCTCGGCCAGCAACCGCGTGGCCACGCCGGAGCGTTGCCGCTCGGCGGCAACCGCGATGTTGGTGACGTGAGCATCACCGACGACGAACATCAAGCCCGCGTAGCCAACGACGACTGAACCAGCGCGGGCAACGATGTAGTGGCGGTCGCCGCTGCGCGCCAGTTCGAGCTCGCTCTGGAACACCGCGCGCGACCAGGGCTTGGGATAGGAGACCTGCTCGATCGCCAGGATGTCGGCGAGATGCCTGCGCCGCAGCGGTTCGATGACCACTTGATCGTCGCCGTTGCCTCGCGACAGCAATCTCGACAGCACGCTCATCGTCCACCTCGCGATGCCGATGTTCGGGTCGACCAGTTGATCTGGGCGTCGGGTGGGCGCAGGTACAAGGGCTGGATCTCCCACGGATTGACCCACTCCTCGCGAAGAGCCCGGGCATGGGCCAACTGCACGAGCGGCGCCGCCGAGGGATGCGACAGGAACTGCTCGGCGAAGTCGCACCGAACGACGGCCGCGATCTGGTCGCGATAGCGCAATGCGCCGTCGCCGACGCACACCATGTCGTTTCCCCGCGCCATCAGTTCGCCGACCAGGTCGTCGACGGAACCACACCGTGGCTCGCCGAGGCGCTGTACACCACCCGGAACCGGACGGTAGAAGGCGGAGAACAACTCGCCCTTGCGGGCGTCGATCACTGCCGCAACCTCGCGACCACTCTGGCGCAATGGGAACGCCAGAAGGTCGAGCGAACTGATCCCGATCATCGGGACTCGCAACGCCTGTGCAATGGCCTTGGCGGCGGCGAGGCCGACCCGCATCCCCGTGAACAGCCCTGGCCCGACATCGACGGCGATCGCGCCGAACTCCGACATCTCGACGTCGGCCTGCTTGCACACGAACTCGATCGATGGGATCAGCGTTTCGGCATGCCGGCGACCGCGGCACACCTCGAACATCGCCAGCACGCCCTCGTGGCCGCCGATGGCGACGCTGACCTGCTCGGTCGCTGTCTCGATTCCGAGGATCAGCATGCGAAGGCCGCCAGTCGACGTTCGATCTCGGACCAACGTGCCGCCCAGGCGCGACCCGCTGCGCTGATCTCGATGTCGCGAGCGTCGGCATCGGCGTCGTCGAACTCGAGCCGGACCATCACGTGGTCGCCCAACGTCCCGGCGACGACATCGCCCCATTCGATCATCACGATGCCATCCGATTCGAGCAGTTCCGAGAGTGCCAGATCGGCAACCTCGTGATGTGTCGAGAGTCGATAGATATCGGCGTGATGCAGGGTCACCCGGCCGGCTGGATAGCTGTGGATCAGTGTGTATGTCGGCGAGGTGATGGGCTCGGAGACGCCGATCGCCTCACCGAAGCCCTTCGCGAATGCCGTCTTGCCGGCTCCCATCTCGCCGGCGAGCACGATCAGATCCCCACGGCGCGCCAAGCCGGCCAGAGACGCGGCGATAGCGGATGTCGTCGCCAGCGAGTCGGAACGGAGATGCAACATGGCCGCCGACGATGCTAGAGGCTCACGGTCAGGTGTAACGCCGGTCGATGCGCGGCGAGATGCCACAGACCACCTCGTAGCCGATGGTGCCGAGCCGCTCGGCCCATTCGCCGACCGAGATCGACTCGCCGCCCTGTGTGCCGATGAGCACCGCTTCGTCACCGATGGCCACGCTGTCGTCGCCGCAGTCGACCATCAGCTGATCCATCGTGACCACACCCACGATCGGTCGACGGTGCCCACCGATCAACACCGCGCCGCCGTTCGCGTACAGACGGCGGGGTACGCCATCGGCATACCCCAGGGGCAACGTCGCCACGGTCGTGTCGCCCTCGAAACGATGCCGCAATCCGTACGAGATGCGATCGCCCGCCCGCACCCGCTTGACGAACGACACCCGGGCACGCAACGACAGCGCCGGACGGAGTGAGGCGGCCTGCTGGTCGAGCGCCGTCCCTGGCGAGATTCCGTAGATCGCGATGCCGGCGCGCACCATTCCGAAGTGCGCGGAGGGCATCGACATCGTTGCTGCCGAGTTGGCGGCGTGCACGAGCGGAACATGATGCCCGGCAACAGCGAGCGCAGTCAGCACGTCGCCGAACGATTCGACCTGAACGGCGTTGAACGAGTTATCCGGTTCGTCGGCAGCCGCGAGATGGGTCCACACTCCTGCCAAACGGACGGCAGTCGACCCCGCGATCGCCGCGGCGAGTGCCAACGCGTCGTCGGCCGCAGCACCAACGCGGCGCATACCCGAGTCGATCTTCAGGTGCACGGGATGGTCGACGCCACCAGCGGCCTCGATCGCCACCAGTTGTGCGTAGGAGTACACGGTGAGCTCGAGACCAGCACCCACGGCGGCGAACAGTTCCGTGTCCGGCTGCTCGCTGAGCACCAATATTCGGCACGCGAGACCCGCCTCACGAAGAGCAACACCCTCCTGCACCAGGGCCACACACAAGCCGGTGGCGCCGCCGTCCAGCGCCGCCCGGGAGACCTGGATTGCCCCGTGCCCGTACCCGTCGGCCTTCACGACAGCCCACACCTCGGCGGGCGCGGCGACCGCGCACATGACCCCGACGTTGTGCCGAACCGACTCGAGGTCGACGTCGGCCCACGCCCACCGGCTCACAACAGTTCGTCCAGCACCGCCGGAATCAGGTCGGGCAGGTCGCTGGCCACCAAGCCGTGGAGTTTCCCGCGCCGACCCGCCTGGCCATGAACCCATGCCGCGGTCGCAGCAGCGTGCAACGGTTTCATCCCGCTGGCAAGCAGAGCGCCGATCATTCCGCTCAAGACGTCGCCGGTGCCGGCCGTGGCCAGTCTGGCGTCGCCGGCTGTCACGACGAGCGCCTCGCCGGACGGATCGGCAACGATCGTCGCCGCGCCTTTCAACAGCACCGTGCAGCCGCTGTCGGCGGCGAGCCTGCCGCGCCGCAACCATGCGATCAGCTCCGGGCTGACTTCCCGACAACACTGCGTACTCACCGTCGTGCGGTGTCAGGATTGTTGGCACGGAGCGCCGTCGCAGCAGGGCCGTAGCGCCCTCCGAGCTCCACCCGAGGGCGAACAGTCCATCGCCGTCGATGACCATCGGGAGCGGTGCCTCGACGACGAGCGTGCGCACGTTGGCCGCGGTGTCGTCGGATCGACCCAGTCCAGGACCCACGACGATCGAGTGAAATCGATCGAGTGATGCGAGCGCGGCGGCGGCCCACGCGGTGCCGGGCAACGGCTTCTGCACGATCTCGATCGGAGCATCGGTCAGCGTCATGCCGGGGATGGACAGATGCACCATGCCGGCACCGGTGCGCATGGCCGCGTGTGCAACGAGACGAGGGGCGCCGGTCATCGTCTCGCTGCCGGCGATCACGCGCACCGCACTTTGCCACTTGTGCGCATACTCATCGCGCTCCGGCCACCATTCGACGACATCCACGCCCTGCACGAGGTTGGCTCGAGCCCACCCGATATCAAGTCCGATGTCGACCAACTCCAGCTCGCCCGCAAGAGCGCTTCCAGGTGGCATCAGCAGGCCCGGCTTCAACGCACCGAACGTCACCGTGTGCGACGCGGCCAGGACATCGCCAGTGATGTCGCCGGTCAGCGCGTCGACACCGCTCGGGACATCGACTGCCAACACGGGAACGTCGCCCACGTCGGGCGGTGTCCACCTGCCATGGAAGCCGGTGCCGTACGCAGCGTCGATGACGAGGTCGGCATGGCGGCAGGATCGCGGGAGCCGAGGCGACGTCGAAAATGCGAACGCGCACGCCTTTGACCGAGAGGTGGCGCGCTGCGACGCGGCCATCGGCTCCGTTGTTTCCCTTGCCGCACAGCACGTTGACCGTGCGGCCATACGCACCACCCATCATGCGCAACGCCGCCCATGCGACCGCTGATCCAGCCCGCTCGATCAGCACTTCCGAGGGCACCGGCGCGGCTGCATCGATGGCGGCCATTTCCTCCGGGGTGACGATCGGCAGCATGCCGATGAGGCTACGTCACGAGGCGACGACGTAGGCGATGGCCACCTGGTCGGTGTGAGTGATCGACAAGTGCCATGTCTCGATGCCTCGCTCGTCGGCCAGTTCGGCGGCTCTGCCGGTGACGTTGAGGTGTGGTTCTCCACTCTCGCGGTGGTCGACCCACACCTCGTGGAAGCCGAACGCGCCCAGGCCGAGCCCCATCGCTTTCATCACAGCCTCTCGCGACGCGAATCGCGCGGCCAACGACGGGACCGGATCCGCCTTCGGTGCGACGTATGCGAGCTCGTGGTCGGTGAAGATCCGCTGTTGCATCGAAGGAGTGCGCTCCAGCGATCGCCGGAACCGCTCGATGTCGACGGCATCGATCCCGATGCCACGAATCACGAACGCCACTGATCTGCGACGTCGGAGATGGGGAGGATCAACAGGTCGGCGACAGGGAACTCGCCGAGCAGGTCGTCGCGGAAGACTCCCTCGGTCTCGGACACCCAGTCGACGAGCCGATCGTAGCGATGGTCGTAGCCCTGCAGCACACCCCGCATGACAGCGGCCGGAAGCCGATCATGAAATTGCACATGCAACAACGTGATCCCGATGCACACGCCCGACTTGATCTCCGGCACGAAGATCACCGTGCGACCGTCGCTTCGCCCTCGCGCCACCAGAACCTGGCGCTCGGCCGCGACGCGACGCTTGGTACCGACGAGCATCGGATTGCGCTCGACCCGGCTCGACACCTCGTTGGAAAGCCCACCGCGATCGACGATGGTGATCTGCGCATCGCCTGCCGGATCACCGTCGATGCGATATCGCGTGTAGCCGGCCACCGCCTGGACAGCTGGATCAAGATCAGCGAGCACCTTCAGGCTGTGGTAGCTCAGCGCATCGCGCCCGGCGCCCGCCGCGAGTGTTGCTTGCACGAGCGCTCGATCGAGGATTCCTTCATCGCTGCGGCTGATCCCCACTGTCACTGTCTTCGCCTGGTGCTTGATCGCGTCGACCGGTCGGGTGAGCTCCTCGATCGCTCGCGTCAGCGAAGCGGTCAGGTCGTCGATCATGACTCCCGGAGTCGCCACCTTTCCCGTCGCACGGTGGTAGGCCTCTAACGGAAGATCGTCGCGTAGGTCGGCCAGTAGCGCCGACAACCGGACTGCGGTCGAGGCCTCGAGGTGGCCGTCGTAGAGACCCGCTCGCAGCCCCTCGCCGAACCGCTCGGCGTGTTGGCCGATGCCGTGCCGTACCGAACGCAACACCTCGTCGCCGTTGTCGGACGCAACCAGGGCGAGCTCGATCACCTCGCGCGCCTCACGAAGTGGACGGGCCGAAGCGTCGATGGCCAGTGCCGCCTCGTAGCCGAACAGGTGGCCCACCATCGCCGAGAGCACGAATGCCAGGGCGGAGTCGACCGGCGGCACTGTCAGCACCGCTGCGGCTGCAGCGAAGCGCTCGTCGCCCTCGGTAGCCACCACGATCGGTGTCGCCTTGTGAGCCTTGTAGATGGCGACTTCCTTGGCGACGTCGTCGGCGGTGCCACCGACCAGTCCGGCCGCGCAGACGAGGATCAGAGGCTCGCTCGACAGGTCGATGTGCTTCTTGTCCTCGGTGATGTCGCAGGCGATCGACTTGTAACACAGCTCGCTGAGCTTGATTCGAACTTCCTCGGCGGCGACCGTGTTGGGGCCACTTCCCACGATGGCCCAGTAGCGCTTCGACGGCGCGAACCGTCGCGCCGCATCGGCGATGACGGCGCGTCGCGACAGCACGTCGAGCAGTGCTTCCGGCATCTGGCGCAGACGAGGTGAGCAGATCGTGGCGGCGCTGGGCGGAACCAACATTCGCCGCCTCGGTGATGGCGCAGGCCAGCAGGACGCCGGCAGCCACCTGTGCGTAGAACGCCTTGGTCGACGCAACGCTCATCTCGACATCGCGACCATCGCTGGTGTACATCACGCCATCGGCCTTGTCGGTGAGATCGCTGTTGCGTCGGTTGACGATTCCGAGCACTGATGCACCGCGAGCACGAACCAGATCGACGGTGCGATTCGTGTCGGTGGTCGTACCACTCTGGCTAACGGCGATGACCAACGTGTCGCTCATGTCGAGCCGCATCCCGAAGCCGCTCAGCTCGGTGGCCGTGATGGGGTCGACGTCCATCTCGCCGTCTGCGAGTGTGTCGAGCATCGCGGCCATGCTGCGACCGGCGACCGCTGCGGTGCCCTGGCCGATGACCTTGATGCGCTTGATGGTGCCATCGGTCAGCCTGGCCCGAACGTCGGCCGGCAGCGCGCGGAACCCGACCGATGCGCGGCGCAGGCCATCGACGTCGACGATCTTGCCACGTACGGTCTTGCGGAAGCTTGCGGGCGCCTCGCTGATCTCCTTGAGGAGGTAGTGAGGTGAGTCTCCACGGTCGATGTCGCGGGTCGTGACCTGCGCCGTGACGACATCGTCGTCGGTCAGCGGCAACTCGCCACCGTCGTATGCGATCCGGCGGACACCTGCGAGTTCGCCGGCGCTTGCACCATCGAGCACGAAGACCTGGCCGCGACTGCCCGATGGCGACGGGGACTCACCATCCATTCGCACGAACCGCATCGTGTCCTCGACCAACCCGTACGGCTCGCTGGCGACGATGAAGGAGTCGTCGGCCAGTCCGACGTACAGCGCCTGGCCGCTGCCGCGCAGTGCCAGGTACAAGCTGTCGGGACGGTCGGCTGCTGCCGCACCGATGGCCACACTGCCCTCGAACTCGGCCACCGTGCGACGAAAGGCCTCGCCGAGATCAGTGACGCCTGCACCGACGTGATGGGCCATGACGGCAGGGATGACCTTCGCATCGGTCGTGATCGGCCCCGCGATGTGCAGGCCGTGATGGACCTTGATATCGGCGTGATTGTCGACATCGCCGTTGAGGACGGCGACCATGTATGGAGCGCCGCCGGTCTGCTCGAGCTCTTCGCTGTTGAGCGGATGACAGTTGGCCTCGCTGATGATTCCGACACTGGCCCAGCGCGTGTGACCGAGCACGGTGAGCCGTGCATCCGGCTGCGAAAGTGAGAGGCGCAGCAACGCGTCTTCTGAGATCGCTGAGCGCAGGGCTCGTGTGTTGTCGCCGAGCTCACCGATCTCGGCGGCAGCCTTGTAGACGAACCCGAGGCATCCGGCCGCGACCCGCACTGAGTTGTTCTGGAACAGCGGATCGCGACTGCGCTCGGCGAGAAGTCGCATGACCACCGGATCCGACAAGGACAGCCCGTGATTCCACACGAAGAGGTGCAGTCCGGCGGAATCGCGGCCGCGCACCTCCAGCCGATCGAGCGCCGAGAGCGACTGCTGCACCGCGAGGTAGCCCGCCACCGCTGCCATAGTGCTGTCGCGACCGACCAACGCCTCGACCTCGCGTGCGGTACGCAGCCGGTCGTTGCGAACGGCCCACGTAGCGTCGCGAAGCTCGATCAACTCGGTCGCAATCCGCTCCTGCTCGTCGGGATCCAGCGCCTCGTCCGACTCGATCTCGTTCTCGGTTTCGGCGGCGCGCGCTTCCAGTTGATCGAGTCGGGCGACGATGCCCACCGCGAGCTCGTACCGACCGATCAGAGCGCGCGCACCTGGCACGCCTTTCAGCAGTTCATCGCACCGTCGCACGGCCGCGGCGGCGGCGGTGAGGCTGTCGGCGGCAACCGCATCGTCGAGATGGGCCAGCAGCTCGGCGGGTTCGGGCACCGCACGATGCGATGGCCTGCTGAGGATGCCGATGATGCCGCACATGACGAATCAGGCTACCGACTCGCGGCCGGGCAGATCGGTCGCCCACGCCGGTGCAGTTTCAGCCGAAACGAGCCTTCACCAGGTCAGCGAGTCGGTCTGCCGTCGCCTGAGCCACGGTTTGGCTCGCAGCCTCGACCATCACGCGGATCAGGGGCTCCGTCCCGCTCGGGCGCACGAGAATGCGGCCCTCGCCGCGCAACGCCGCTGTGGCTGCAGCGATTTCGTCGGCGAGCTCGACATCGACCGTCGGGTGTCGATCGGCAACCCTGACGTTGACGAGGACCTGGGGGTACGACGTCATGACCGCAGCTGCCAGGTCGGCCAATCGACGGCCTGTCGCACGGACGTATGCCGCCAGTCGCAGTCCCGCGAGCAGGCCATCGCCCGTCGTCGCCAGGTGCCGGTAGACGATGTGCCCGCTCTGCTCGCCGCCGATCGCATAGTCGCCGGTCTCGAGTGCCTCCAAGCACGGACCTGTCGCCGACGGCCGTGGTGATCACCTCGATACCCGGCGGCGGCCATCGCCTTGTGGAAGCCGAGATTGCTCATGACGGTGACGACGACGGTATCGTTGGTGAGCTGGCCCTCGTCGCGAAGCTGCAACGCGCCGAGCGCGATCATCCGGTCGCCGTCGACGACATTGCCGAGATTGTCCACGGCAATGACCCGATCGCCGTCGCCATCGAATGCCAACCCGAGGTCGGCGCCGTGATCGGTCACCGCAACCGACAACGATGCGGGGTACATGGCACCGCAATGATCGTTGATGTTGCGCCCGTTCGGCTCGGCATTGATCACCACCACGTCGGCTCCGAGACGCCGGGTGATCTCGGGCGCCGCCTCGAACATGGCTCCGTTGGCGCAATCGAGCACGATGCGCAGACCATCGAGCGAGCCTGTGGCGATGAGGTTGACGAGATGGTCGCAGTATTCGACCAGCCCGGGCTGGACGACCTCGACGTGCTCCGTCGGTTCCGGAGGATCCTCCATCGCCGATTCGATCTCCCGTTCGACCTCGTCCGCGAGCTTCAACCCACCTGCGCCGAAGATCTTCACACCGTTGTCACCGTACGGATTGTGCGACGCGGTGATCATCGCGGCGGGAACGTTGTGCTGCGCCGAGAGATACGCCAGCGCCGGCGTCGGTATCACGCCGGTCCGAATGGGCGACCCGCCGCCCGACCGCAGACCGTCGACCAAAGCCTGTTCGAGCACAGGGCCGGACTCGCGTGTGTCTCGGCCGACCAGCCATTCGACCACCGCCCAACACCGCCGTCGCGGCGCGACCCAGAGATCCGACGTAGTCGGTTGTCAGCTCGGTCAACGCCCGGCCGCGTACTCCATCTGTTCCGAACCGAAGCTGGCCCACGGCCGAGCTTCGATCAGCGCTTGGTGTACTGCGGAGCCTTACGTGCCTTCTTGAGGCCATACTTCTTGCTCTCCTTGCGACGCGGGTCGCGGGTGAGCAAGCCGGCCTTCTTCAGCGCAGCGCGGGCTTCGGGATCGAGCTCGACCAGCGAGCGAGCGATGGCCATGCGAAGGGCACCGGCCTGGCCGCTGATCCCGCCACCGTGCATCGTGGCGTCGATGTCGTAGCTCGTCTCGGTCTCGGTGACGCGCAGTGCCTCGGTCACCGTCATGCGCTGCATCGCCGTGGTGAAGTAGGCGTCGAACGCCTTGCCGTTGATCGTGTGGGTGCCGGTGCCGGGGCGCAGCCGGGCGCGAGCGACGGCTTCCTTGCGACGACCTGTGGTCTGAGTGAGCGGTTTGGTTGCCATGGAACTGGTTCCTTTCGCGCTCAGCGGGCTTTGGCCGCAGCGAGATCGAGGACGACTGGGAGCTGGGCTGCGTGAGGATGCTCTGGGCCCGCGTAGACCTTGAGCTTCTTGATCATCTGACGGCCGAGTGGGCCCTTCGGAAGCATGCCGGCGATGCTGCGACGGATTGCCTCTTCGGGCTTGCGCCCCAACAGCTTTTCGTACGACTCGGTCTTCAGGCCACCGGGATAGCCGCTGTAGCGGTACACGCCCTTGTTGGCTGCCTTGTCCTTCGTCAGCACGACCTTGCTCGGCGTTGATGACCACCACGTGGTCACCGGTGTCGATGTGCGGCGCGAAGATCGGCTTGTGCTTGCCGCGAAGGACCCGAGCGGCTTCGGTGCACATGCGACCGAGCACGAGGCCGTCTGCGTCGATGACGTGCCAGGCGCGGGTGATCTCGCTGGCTTTCGGACTGTAAGTGGGCATTTCAAACCTTTGGATTCTCGGGCAGAACGAGGTGTCGCCGCCGGGCGATTCATCGCCAGGGAACCGTGAAATGATACGGGCTTCTGGCCGAAACCGGCAAACGAGTGCCCGATAACAGGACGGAAACAGAGCCGGAACTACGCAGGATCAACGAACCAGGAGTTGCGGTGACAGTCGACCACCGCGTCGAGCCATTTCTCGACCCTGGCCGCCAGTGCGGGGATCGAATACTCCTCCTCGACGCGCTGACGGCATTCCACACGGTCGAGCTCGTCGATTCGACCAACGGCGGCGATCAGCCCGTCGATGTCGTCGGGTTCGACCAAGAACCCTGTCTCGCCGTCGACGATGATCTCCGCGGGCCCACCGCGTCGGTACGAGATCACCGGTACGCCAGTGGCCATTGCCTCGATCGCCACGTTTCCGAACGCCTCGACCCATTTCGGTGCCATCACGACCGCAGCGCAACCGCCGATGGCGGCCTGCAGCTCGTCGGTCGGCAAGAAGCCCTCGTACGACACGTTGGCACGAGGATGCGCGGCGATCGCCGCATCCCAGACCGTTTGATCCTGCATCAGACCCCAGACCTTCAGGGGCAATCCGGTGGCCGCGGCGGCAGCGACGACATCGGCCAGACCTTTCTCCGGCGAGATCCTGCCGATGAAACCGAGGTACGGCGGTTCGTCGGCAGTGATGTGCAGGTCGTACCGCTCGACGGCAAGTCCGCTGCCGATCACCGGAACCTGGTCCGCAAGTTCCGGAAACGTCTCCGCCTGGGCACGACTGTGCATCGCCACGTTGCGCGGGCGCAACGCAGCCGCGCGGATGATCACGTCGTCCATCGCGTCGGTCAACGTCGCCATGCTGACGAGATGGGCCAGGGGCGTCTCCACGAAGAACGGAGTGAGATAGAACGGCAGCCAGTCGTAGGCGAGGTTCAGGATCACGTCGAAGTCGTCCTGGTGCAGCCGCGCCCACTCGCACATCGCCGCCAACACTCCATCGGCCGGAACCGTCACCACCGTGTCGCGATCGTCCATGTGCGCGCTCGGTTGCAATGCGCCGGGTATTTGGTGCACGACGGCACCGACATGCAGCGATCCCGCAGGCGCAAGCACCTCGACAGTGTGCCCGCGTCCCGTGAGGCCGAGTACGAGGCTGTGCAACGTCAGTTCGACACCGCCACCGGTACCGCTTCCCAGAGCACCCACGGGAGTCGAGATGATCAGGATTCGATGTGACGACATCAGCCCTCCGTGCGGGTGCGTTCCGAGTCCAACGACCGTGCTGTCGACATTGTTCCCATCACTCGTACCCAACTTCCCACAGGCACAAGCCGTGCGCAGGGGCGACCTGGCCGGCCATGCCGCGATCCTTCGACAGCATGATGCCTCGGACGTCGCCCGCTTGCAGCCTGCCGACACCGGCGTCGACCATCGTGCCGACGATCGCACGCACCATTTGGTGGCAGAAGGCATTGGCGCGGATCTCGAAGCGCAACAAGCCGGGGCCGTAGTCGTTGGGCACCTCCGACCACCGTGCGATCATGACTTTGCGCGTCATCGACGGGTCCGGCTGTCCCGGAACGGATCTCGGGCGCCGGCAGAACGACGAGAAGTCGTGCTCGCCGATCAACGGATCGCACGTCAACCGAAGGGTCGGCAGCGACAACGGTTGGAAGACGTGCCACGACGTCGCGGCGATGAATGGGTTGGGCTCGGCCGCGTTCCAGATGTCGTAGCGGTAGTGCCGCCACTTTGCGGTGAAACGAGCGCTGAAGTCGGGCGACTCCGTCCACATTGCGTCACGGGCAACCACGGCCGGCCCGCACATCCGGTTGACGCGCCGCACCAAGGTCGCCAGATCCACATCGTCTGGCAGGTCGCAACTGACAACCTGTCCCCAACCGTGCACGCCGGCATCGGTGCGGCCCGCGCCGACGAGATCGACCGGCTGTCTTACGACCTTCTCGATGGCACCCCGCAACTCACCCATCACCGTTCGAACGCCGTCGTTCTCGGCGAACCCGTGGAACAGGGTGCCGTCGTACGCGACGGTGAACCTGGCCCGTCGCAAGATCGAGCTCAACGGTTGCTACGGCGACGGGAGGAGTGGTCGAGCCACGAGGCCGCGGACAGTGCCGCATACGCGATCGCCATCACCTCGCCGACCCAGCGGAGTTCGGACGGTGTCACCAGCGACAGCAAGGCGCACACCAGCGCGCTGCACATGAAGAAGACGGCCCGACGATCCATCAGCTCACCGCCGCAACGAACCAGTACGAGAGCATGGCCACGATTCCGGCACCGGGGATGGTGAACACCCACGCCCAGACCACTCGGCTTGCGACGTTCCAGTTGACCGCCGACATGCGGTTGGCCGAGCCGACACCGACGATGGCACCGGTGATGGTGTGGGTCGTGCTGACCGGTATGCCCTTGTACGACGCGAAGAACAACGTCGCTGCCGCCGCACTCTCGGCACAGACGCCACCCATCGGCTGCAAGCGCGTCAGCTTGTTGCCCATCGTGCGAACGATACGCCAGCCGCCGAACATGGTGCCAAGCGCAATCGCGCTGTGACACGACAGCACGATCCACAACGGCAGGGCATCGCTCTTCTCCAGGACGTTCGCGTCGAGCTCGTTCGCGCCGACGAGCAACGCGGCGATGATCCCCATCGTCTTCTGCGCATCGTTGGCACCGTGACCGAGGCTGAACGCCGCTGCCGAGAGCAGCTGCAAGCTGCGAAACGTCTTGTTGATGGCTCGCTTCTTGCGACTGCGGTGCACGAGCCACATCACCGCAACGATCAGGACGAACGCCAGCACCAGGCCCAGCAGTGGCGAGTACACGATGAACACAGCGGTCTTCTGCACACGGTCGAGGTTCACGACGTGACCGCCCGACTTGGCGATGCCGGCACCGACCATGCCACCGATCAGGGCGTGCGACGACGAGGAAGGCAGACCCAGCACCGCCGTGAGAACGTTCCAGAAGATCGCCCCCAGCAGGCCGGCGAAGACGAGGCCGATGGAGACCACGCTGCTGTCGATGATCTTGGCCACCTCGTTGGCCACTTTCAGCGGCAGGATGGCGAAGGCGATGAAGTTCCAGAACGCCGCCCAGATCACGGCTTGCCACGGCTTCAGAACCCTCGTCGCCACAACCGTGGCGATCGAGTTCGCGGCATCGTGGAACCCGTTGACGAAATCGAAGATCAACGCGATCGCCACGACGGTGACCAGCAACGCGGTGGCCATGTGTCAGGCGTGCTTCACGGCAATCGCTTGGATCACGTCGCTCGCGTCCTCGACGGCGTTGATGGCCCGCTCGACCGCTTCGACGATGTCCTTCCATTTCAGGATGTCGAGCGCGGCGTGCGAGCCGCTGAACAACTCGGCCATGATCCGTCGATACGTCGCGTCGGCTTGACTCTCGATCGAGTCGATCTCGTCGATGTCGCCGTGCAGATCGTTGAGGGTCGACAGCTTGCCGACCAACACCTTGTTGGCCTCCACGATCTTGCGCAGCAGGGCCACGAGTTCACTGACACCGGCCAACGGCGATGACAGTTGGTGAAGATGGGCGAGGTCCGCAGCGGCGCGCATCTCGTCGAGCACGTCGTCGAGCGAGTTGGCCAACGACTGGATGTCTTCTCGATCGAACGGCGTGACGATCGATGTCTCCAGGCGGCTGCGCACCAGTCGCATCACCTCGTCGCCGGCGCGTTCTGCGGCAACGATCGTGTCGACACGGTTGGCAGCGATGGGAAGCGACGCCATCAGCTTCTCGAGTTGGATGGCCGTATCGACCGCAGTGGCGGCCTGCCGTTCGAAGAGGGGGTAGAAGCCGTTGTCCCGGGGTATCAGCCGAAAGCGCACGGCGGCAGACTAGACGTCAACTACCTTCGGCGACATGGCCCAGAACATCTACGACGACGAAGGATTCTTCGTTGCCTACTCGGGTCTGCGACGCTCGATCGAAGGACTCGATGGTGCACCGGAGTGGCCGACTCTTCGCTCGATGCTGCCCGATATGGCAGGCCGCCGAGTTGTCGACCTCGGTTGTGGGTTCGGTTGGTTCAGCAGGTGGGCAGCCCAGGCAGGCGCAGCGTCCGTGCTCGGGATCGACCTGTCGACCAACATGCTCGAGCGTGCCGTGGCCGATACCGACGACGAGAGGATCTCGTACCGGCGACAGGATCTCGAGGTCATCGACCTCCCGGCCGACGCGTTCGACGTTGCGTACAGCTCGCTGACGCTGCACTACCTCGCGGATCTTCGACGGATACTTGCCAGTGTCCATCAGTCGTTGGTCGCCGGAGGGGTGTTCGTCTTCTCGATCGAGCATCCGATCTACAGCGCGCCATCGAAGCCGGATTTCGTCACCGACTCGTCGGATCATGTGACATGGCCGCTGGATCAGTACCTCATCGAAGGACCGCGAACCACCGACTGGCTGGCACCCGGCGTCGTCAAGCACCATCGCACGATCACGACCTACCTGTCGTGCCTCCGAGCAGCCGGCTTCGTGCTCGAGCACTTCGACGAGTGGGCTCCCACCGCCGCGCAGATCACCGATCACCCCGAGTGGGCGGTGGAGCTGGAACGCCCGCAGTTCCTCCTGATAGGAGCCCGCAGGCGAACCTAGTGCTCGTAGACCTCGACACCCTCCGCATACCGGGCGCGGAACAGTTTCAGCACTTCACCGGGCTTCGCATGACGTCCAGTTTTGTGCTTCGAGTAGAGCACCTCGTCGTCGACGATCACATCGAAGATTCCCTTCGAACCGGTGATCAGGCGCAGCTCAGCGATGATGTGCTGATAGTCGTGCAAGAGATCCTGGGCGGCGCTCACGGCGCGCTCGGAATAGTCTCAAGGCACGCAATAGGCGATCGAGATGTGGTGCTTGGTCACCCCACCAGCCTACGCGTGTGGTCTGCGCCCGCCCCGGAGGCAAGTCACGAAATCTCCGGCTGCGCCGGATGGTCCGTGCCCGGTGTCGAGCCCTCGTGAATCGTCAGTGACGATATAGGCCTGCCGCCGGCTTTCGATCTGGGTGCCAGGCTCCGACGAACTCGCTGGTGAACCCGCGACATTGGCGCCCAGATCAGTTGACGCCGCGCGATCGAGTTTCGTCACGGACGATTCGAGAGGAGACCGGGGTTAGTGGTGGCGACACTGGCGGCAAGACCGCGGATCAAATCAGTTCTATGCGCGCCATGGGGGCGTTGTCGCCCTGGCGCGGGCCGAGCTTGAGGATGCGCAGGTATCCACCGTTGCGATCTTCGTAGCGCGGCGCAACCTCGTTGACCAGCTTGTGGGTCATCTCTTTGTCGCCGAGGTACCCCTGGATCTGACGGATGCGGTGAATTCGCATCGCGCCGTCGTCCTGGGCCTTCTTGGCCTTGGTGATGAGCTTCTCGGCGATCGGTCGCAGTGCCTTCGCCTTCGCCTCGGTCGTGGTGATGCCTTCGGCGGCGATCAGCGACGCGGCGAGGTTTGCCATCATCAACTTCTGGTGTTGCGAGCTGCCGCCGAAGTTGCGGGATCTGCGTGGGGTTGCGGGCATGTCGGTCTCCGTCGCTCTTTCGGTCAGCCGCGCAGCGTCAAGCCGCGCTCGTCGAGCTTCTGCTTGACCTCGTCGAGGCTCTTCTGCCCGAAGTTGGTGATGTTGAGCAGATCGTCTTCGGTCTTGGTCAACAGCTCGCCCACGGTGTTGATCTGGGCTCGCTTCAGGCAGTTGCGCGGACGCTCAGACAGGTCGAGGTCTTCGATCGGCAGGTCGAGGTCGGGCGACGATGCGGCAACAGCGGCGACTTCGCCGAGCTCGAGGCCCTGCGGCTCGTCGCTGAGGTTGGCAACGAGATCGACCAGCGAACGCAGCGTCGCACCGGCGGAGGCGAGTGCCTCGCGGGGTGTGATGGAGCCGTCGGTCTCGATGTCGAGCACCAGGCGCTCGTAGTTGGTGCTCTGCTCGACGCGGGTCGGCTCGATCTCGAACATCACACGGCGGACCGGCGAGAAGATGGCGTCGATCGGCACGACGCCGATGGTGCGGTTCTGCGAATCGCGGTCGCTCGACAGGTAGCCACGGCCACGGCCGACCGTCAGGTCGACAGCGAGACGACCCTTGGTGTTGAGCGTGGCGATGTGCAGGTCCTTGTTGAGGATCTCGATCTCGCTGGGGGCCTTGATGTCACCGGCGGTGATGTCGGCGGCACCGCGCACGTCGAGGCGAAGGACGATGTCGTCGTCGCTGGTCGAGGTGAGAACGATGTCCTTGAGGTTCAAGATGATGTCGGTGACGTCTTCGGAGATGCCGGCGATGGTGTCGAACTCGTGGAGGGCGTCGTCGAAACGCACCGCTGTGATGGCCGCGCCGGGGATCGACGAGAGCAGCGTGCGGCGGAGGGAGTTGCCGATTGTGTGGCCGAAGCCGGGCTCGAGCGGGCCGACAGCAAAACGCTGACGATTGTTGTCTTCGTCGCCGATGGCTTCGACGGTGGGGCGCTGAATGACGAGCATGAAGGTGCCTTTGACTGCTTGGTGGGCTTCGATTTACTTGGAGTAGAGCTCGACGATGAGCGATTCGCGCACCGGGACGTCGATGTGGTCGCGCTGCGGCAGGTCGCGAACGGTGACCTGCTTGCCACCGTCTCCGACTTCCAACCAGCCGACGACATTGCGATCGATGACGTCGAGGTTGTGCTGGATCACGATCATGTCGCGAGCCTTGGGGGGCAAACTGATGACCTCTCCCCTGCGTACCCGGTAGCTGGCGATGTTGACGCGCTTGCCGTTGACGTGGATGAGGCCGTGACTGACGAACTGGCGTGCCTGCGGGCGGGTGCTCGCCCAGCCGGCGCGGTAGACGACGTTGTCGAGGCGCTGCTCGAGCAGGCGCAGCAGGTTCTCACCTGTCGGGCCGGCCAGGCGCACTGCCTCTTCGTAGGTGTTGCGGAACTGACGCTCGAGCACGCCGTAGATGTACTTGGCCTTCTGCTTCTCCTGCAGCTGGGCGAGGTACTCGCTGCCGGCGTTGCGACGACGTGTGCGACCGTGCGCCCCAGGCGGGAAGGGGCGACGCTCGAGAGCCTTGCGACCCTTCTCATTTTCGAAGATGTTGGTGCCGAGGCGGCGCGAGACGCGCACTTTCGGTCCGGTGTAACGAGCCATGTCGAATCAGGTCCTGCGACGCTTCGGCTGGCGACAGCCGTTGTGGGGTACGGGGGTGACGTCTTTGATGGAAGTGACCTCGATGCCGGTCTGCTGAATGCTGCGAACTGCGGTGTCGCGACCGGAGCCGGGGCCCTTGACCTGCACTTCGACGCGGCGCAGACCGTGCTCCATCGCCGCCCGAGCAGCCTTTTCGGCGGCCATCTGAGCAGCGAACGGGGTGCTCTTGCGCGAACCCTTGAAGCCGACGCCACCCGACGAGGCCCAGGAGATGACGTTGCCCTCGGTATCGGTGATCGACACGATCGTGTTGTTGAACGAGCTCTTGATGTGAACGACACCTACGGTGACGTTCTTGCGCTCGCGCTTGCGTGGACGACGCCCACCTGGCTTCGGCTTGGCCATTACTTCCTCACTGCCTTCTTCTTGTTGGCGACGGTCTTCTTCGGGCCCTTACGGGTGCGGGCGTTGGTGTGGGTTCGCTGACCACGCACCGGCAGGCCCTTGCGGTGACGGACGCCCTGATAGCAGCCGATCTCGATCTTGCGCTTGATGTCTTGCGCCACGTCGCGGCGCAGGTCACCTTCGACGGTGAGGTTGGCATCGACCCAGACGCGGATCTTGTTGACTTCGTCTTCGGTCAGGTCGCGTACACGCTGGTTGGGGTCGAGGTCGGTATCGCCGCAGATCCGCTGAGCGGTGGGCTTGCCGATCCCGAAGATGTAGGTGAGCGCGATCTCGAGCCGCTTTTCGCGGGGGATGTCGACGCCGGAAATACGTGCCATGACTCTGTTCCTCTTGGCTCTTCCTCAGCCCTGACGCTGCTTGTGACGCGGGTTCTCGCAGATCACCCTGACGCGGCCGTGGCGGCGGATGACCTTGCACTTCTCACAGATTTTCTTGACGCTCGGACGAACCTTCATGATGCCTTTGGCTTGAGTCTCGGCTTACTTGTATCGATACGTGATGCGACCGCGGGTGAGGTCGTAGGGGGTGAGTTCGACTTGCACCTTGTCGCCAGGGAGGATTCGGATGTAGTGCATCCGCATTTTTCCCGAGATGTGCGCCAGCACTTTGTGGCTGTTCTCGAGCTCGACCCGGAACATTGCGTTGGGGAGAGATTCGAGGATCGTGCCTTCGAGCACGATGGCGTCGTCTTTTGGCTTGGGCAGAGTGGGCCTCTTTCGAACGGTGGTTGCTGCAGCCCAATACCTGCTCCGCACGCGCGAAGCTGACCTGGGCCGAAGTGCAATGCTACCGGCCAGGGGGCACAACGCCAAGCGGCGGACATTGGAAAATCAGGCCCGCCGCGGCCCTCCGACGAGGAAGAATCGTTCCGATGTCCCCTGCAACCTCTCGTTGGCGCGCTCTCGCGGCCCTGCTCCGACCCGACGCCTGGCGTTGGGTTGGTCTCGGCGCGCTCGTGGCCACGGGTTCCGGGCTGATCCTGACGGGCCCGCTGATCGTACGCGCGATCGTCGACAAGGCGACCAACGGCGCGACCAGCGGTGAGCTCTCGCGCCTCGCGGTGCTGTTCCTGATCGTGGCGATCGCCACCCAGCTCATCAACATGGCCGTCGCCTGGATGGCCACGGTGACGGCATGGCACACGACCAACGGCATCCGAATCAGGCTGGCTCGCCACGTGCTCGGCCTCAGCCATGCATTTCACCGTCAGCACACACCAGGCGAACTGATCCAACGCGTCGACGGCGATGTGACGTCGGTCAGCGACTTCATGGGCCGCGTCATTCCACGCGCGGCCGGGGCACTGTTCACGATGGTCGGCATGATCGGGGTACTGGTCGTCGTCGACTGGCGGCTGGCGCTCGGCACCCTTGCATACGTCACCTTGGCCGTCGCCGTGGTCGTCAGCCAGCGGCACCGCGCCGTTGGGGAGTCGTCTGACGAAATGGGCTCTTATGCGCGCCTGTATGGAGGAATCGAGGAGCGACTCACAGCAGCCGAGGACCTGCGCTCGAACGGAGCGGGAGGTCACGCGATGTGGCGGTTCGTCGAAGACAGCTCCGACGCGATGGGCAGCGCCGTGCGCCGTGAGAAGGCATTCCTGCGGATGTGGTGGGGAGTCGATGGTTCGGTCGAGGCCGGTTCGATCGTGTCGCTGGTCGTCAGCGCATTGCTGGTGAGCCGGGGCATCATCTCCATTGGCGACGCCTTCTTGCTGTTCCAATACGTGCTCCTGCTGGCCCGTCCGCTCGAAGACATGGTCGATCAGCTCGAGACGGTGCAGAAGGCCAACGGCGCGATGGTGCGGGTGATCGACCTCCTGGCCGTCGAGCCCGACATCCGTGACGAGGGCACGACCATGCCGCCGAACGGCCCGTTGAGCGTCGAGTTCCGTGACGTCGGCTTCGACTACGGCGACGACCAACCCGTCCTGCAGTCGATCAACGTGTCGTTCGCCGCCGGCCGTTCGATCGGTCTCGTCGGCCGCACCGGAAGCGGCAAGACCACGATCTCGCGGCTGGTTCTGCGCCTGGTCGAGGCCACCAGCGGATCCGTGCTGCTGGGAGGTGTGCCCATCGAGCAGATTCCCATCGGCGAGCTGCGCCGGCGGGTTGCCTTGATCCCGCAGGAAGTCGAGCTGCTGAGCGGTTCGATCCGCGACAACGTCACCCTGTTCGACGAGACGCCTACCGACGATGCAGTCACTTCTGCGCTGTGCAACGCGGGTCTCGGCACCCTGGCCGACGGAGGCATTCATCGACAGCTCGGCGCGGGCGGCGCCGGTCTCTCGGCCGGGGAGGCTCAGCTCCTGGCTCTCGCCCGAGTCTGGCTGCGAGACCCCGACATCGTCGTGCTCGACGAGGCGACCGCGCGAGTCGACCCGGACACCGAGATCAAGTTGGAGGATGCTGTCGCCCGGCTGACCGAGGGCCGCACCACGTTGATCATCGCCCATCGCCTGTCGACCCTTCGGCACGTCGACGAGATCGTCGTCCTCGATCACGGTCGCATCGTCGAGCGCGGCGATCGAGCCGATCTGGCAGACGACCTCGAGAGCCGGTACCGCCACCTGCTGGACTTGGCGCACGACGACGAGGCGGTGGCGCCATGAGCATCTGGCGACTCGGTTGGCGCGTCTCGCAGCACGAGCCGCGCAGCTTCTGGTCCGGCTACCTCTTGTTCGTGCTCTTCTTCACCTTCCCGGTGTTGAGCGGCTGGCTGCTCGGGCGCGGCTTCGAGGCGCTCTCGACCGGTCACAACTCCCGCGTCTACTGGATCGGTGCCGCGCTCGCCCTGAGCGAGTTGGCCCGAATGAGCACCATTCACCTCGGAGCTCTCATGTGGACCCGGGCGTGGGTGCACATGCAGTCACTGCTCCGCGCCAACCTGCTGACCGCCCAGGTGGCCAGCGGGGGCCCGGAGGCGGGCCAACCGGTCGGCTCTGCCGGCGAAGCGATCACCCACTTCCGTGACGATGTCGAGGACGTCACGATGTTCATCGACGGCTTCGTCGACATCTCGGCCGGCGTCGTCTTCACCGTGCTCGCCGGCCTGGTGCTCGGCAGCGTCGACGGAAACGCGGCTCTGGTGCTGTTGATCCCGTTGATCGGTGTTGCGATG
This sequence comes from Ilumatobacteraceae bacterium, assembly GCA_963746365.1. Taxonomy (GTDB): domain Bacteria; phylum Actinomycetota; class Acidimicrobiia; order Acidimicrobiales; family Ilumatobacteraceae; genus JAENVT01. The sequence goes on from CAVVBH010000003.1 coordinate 173,743, forward strand.
GCGACACGCACGCTGGACGGCCGCATCAAGCGCTACCGCGCGGCCGACCGAGTTGCCGCATCGGCTGTCAGCGGCCTGCTCGGCGACGTGATGGCTGCCGCGACCACGGTGAAGGTCAACAACGCGATCGAACCGACGATCGCGCACCTGCGCAAGTTGGTCGATGAACGACGACGAACCGCAGTGCGCGATCGCGTGCTCGACGAGAGCGTGTGGGCCTTCAGCCAAGGCGCTGCCGACGTCGGGCTCGGTCTGGTGCTGCTGTCCGCTGCCGGCGGTATGGCCTCTGGGAAGTTCAGCGTCGGCGAGCTCGCGGTGTTCTCCGCGTACCTCGGATGGTTGAGCTTCCTGCCACGGATGGTGGGCCGCATGCTGGCCCGACGCAAGCAGGTAGCGGTGGCGTTCGACCGCATGAGCACGCTGGTTGCCGACAAGGAGGTGTCGAACACGGTCACCGATCGTGATCTGCCGATCGGCCTCAAGCATCACCGCGAACGCCCGCAGACACGCAGGCCCGATCGGGTACCACTCGACGTCCTCGACGTGCGCCACCTCAGCGCGCACTATCCCTCGGGAGCCGGAATCCACGACGTCAGCTTCAGCATGCCGCGCGGCAGCTTCATCGTGCTCACCGGACCGATCGGATCAGGCAAGAGCACGTTGCTCCGCGCCATGCTCGGTCTTGCTCACCAGGCGGAGGTCACGGGCGATGTGTCGTGGAACGGCCGAACGCTGCAGGATCGCGCCGCGTTCCTGATCCCGCCGAATGCGGCCTTCCTGCCGCAGGTTCCACAACTGATCTCCGACTCGGTGGCCGACAACATCGCCCTCGGCATCGTCGACAACGCCAGCCTGACCGCGGCGCTGGAGCTGGCAGCGGTGCTCGACGACATCGACGAGATGCCGGACGGAGCGCGCACGCTGATCGGTCCCCGTGGTCTGCGACTGTCGGGCGGACAGCGACAGCGTGTCGCAACAGCGCGAGCCCTGGTGCATTCTCCCGAGCTGGTCGTGCTCGACGATCTCTCGAGCGCTCTCGACATCGAGACCGAGTTGCAGCTGTGGTCGAACCTCTCGGCCGCCGGCATCACGGTGCTGGCGGTGTCGCATCGTGCGGTTGCAATCGACCGCGCAGATCAGGTACTCCGTTTGGACGGTGGCCGTCTCGTCTAACGGCCGAGCGAACTCTCAGCGGTTGAGCCACTTCCGTAGCTTCGGACGCTTCGCCTTCCTCCACACAGAGGGAAATTCGGCGCGAAGTCGGGCCCTGTCGTTTCGCTCGAGGATGATGAGCTCGCCGGCAACGATCCGTGTGGACGGCAGTCCCTTTGCGGTCTCACGAAGCCACGCTTCGGCGACAACTGTGTCTTGGTGATCCCCGAGGACGGTCTGGATCTTGCCGAGCCCGCGGGCGAAGCGCCGCGCATCGCGGCCGAACAGAGGTTGCACCGCCTCGACCGCATATCGGGCACGCTTGGCGAGGATGCGCGCCTCGTGAAATTCGGCGTCGGGAGCGTCGGGCGACAACGCTTTGACAGCTCGATTGAGGCGTCGCCATGGTGCGCGCACGAGAGCCTTGACCTTCGGTCGGGCCTGACGATCCGGCAACCCCGGAGGGTCGGCCGCGAGGATCGGGTGACGAGCGGCCTCGACCAGGTCATCGAGCAAGGAGACGTAGCGATCGCTCGTCAGAGTGGCGACCACGTGCTCCGACGCCTGGCGCGTTGTCTCCGACAGACGCTGCAGGAACTGGTTCACCGAACCAACATCGTGCTCCGGCAGTTTGGACAACTGGGCCCTGAGGTGTGCGGCGAGCACCTGGGCATCGCGACCGATCCCGACCTCGCCCCCTAGCCATTTCAGCTCGTCGCTCAGGTGGCCGGCCCACTCGTCATCCAGCAACGACCCGAAGGTGCGGAGATCGGATCGAAGTCGTCGAGCGGCGACCCGGAACTGGTGGAGGTCTTCGGGGTCGTTCCCTTCGAAGGTTCCTGCGTGATGACGGATGAGTTGCGTGACGGATGTGGCCAGCGAATGACGCACGACCTCATCAACCGTGGCGCGCTTGCCCAATTTGGGAATGGTCGACGTCCGGGGGCTCGAGTGCCTGGGGTCCAAGTGCACGAATGGCCTTGCCGACAGGGGCGTCGGGGACGGTGCAACCGGCGGCGAGAAGACACGAGACAACCACGTCGATCGCCTCAGGCCGTTCCGAGCCCTCGGCCAGCTCGACCTCGATCTCTCTGAACATGCCCGTCGGTTCAACCGGGCCGTTCATGACAACCCGGTCGTCGCAGATGGTCGCGAGAGGAGATCCGTCGACCCCGAGGGGGATTTGGATGCGTTCTGTGTGCAACCGCACCACCGGTCCGAGCGTCTGCGAACGCACGTAGCCGCGGGCCGCGCGAGAAACGGTGGCCGGCACCTGGCCGATCGGCCCGTCGAACATCAGCTCGTCGCGCGAGACCTTCGAACCTTCGGTTGTGACGGGGAGCTTGAGCGTCCACGCAGCGCCGGGCTCCCCTGTGCGTGATCGAAGGGTCACGCCGGACCTGGCGAGCGACAACGTAGGCGTGTCGTAGTAGATGGCGTCGAGGTGAACCGTCGAGGCCGATCCAACCGTGAGGCCGGCGATCGCTGCGGCGAGATCAGGCAGCACGACGCCGGCATCTGCGGCGAGCTTGACCTCTCGTTCGATCATCCGGCATTCTCTCAGAGCAGGCGACTTACACGGCCGCGGCGAGGATCGTCACCGTTCCGGCTGCACCATCGACCTCGATCAGCGCGCCGTCGGGGATCCGTTCGGTTGCGCCCTCGACGCTGACGGCACACGGGATCCCGAGCTCGCGCGAGACGATGATGGCGTGGCTCATGAGGGCGCCGACGTTCACCACGACTGCGGCTGCCGGCAGGAACAGCGGAGTCCACGCGGGGTCGGTCAGCGGCGCGACCAGCACATCGCCGGGTTCGAGACCGTTGGGATCGGCAGGGTCGAGAACCACTCGCGCCCGACCTCGAGCCACACCTGCGCAACCGCCTGCACCGGACAGCACCGTTCCGACCTGCGCGTGAGCAGTGCGTTGACGGCCACCGGCGGACTCCATCTGCTCGATGCTCGGGACCTCGGCCTGCGACGTGATGAAGAACGGCGGTTCGACCGCAGCGAACCGGTCACGCAGCGCAACGCGTTCGAGGATCGTGTTGGTCCAGGCGGTGGGATCGGCGACGCAGTACGGCAGCTCTTCATATGGATCCAGCAATGCGACATCGCGCGGGTCGCTCCAACCACCTTTCTGCGTTGCTCGCCCGGCGAGCTCGAAGAACACCTGACGTGTTGGGAGGTGCATCCGGATGGCCTGATCCCGGGTGCCCTCGCGTCCCCGGAACCAGAAGCCCATCACATTCACCGCCTTCTTGAAGTTGGCCTTGTCCATCAACTTGAGGTGCGGCAGGACTGTGGCAACGGCGTCTGCGCGCAGTCGCTCCACATCGCCGAGCCGCGCCGACGGATCGAGGTCGTGCTCGGCCCGCCGCATGCAGTCGATGGCTGCGAGAGCGAGCTCGGGCGTGTTCTCCCACGTGCGGGCAGAGAGCTCCCAATCGTTGGGACCGCGGTGCCCGTAGTCGGCGATGAACTGATCGAAGGCATTTCGAAACACCGCAGCCTCCTGCACCCCGTCGAGGCGTTCCAACAGTCCGTTGAAGCCCTGGTCGAACGCAGCATTCACCACGGGGTTGGCGCGAACGATCCTGGCCACCTTGAACATCTCGCGTGCGTACTGCGCCGACGCCACCTCACCGAAGGCGCCCATCAGCGTCGTCACCAGCGTCTGGTCGCCCGAAGCGGCGGCGCCGTCGTTGAGGATGCCGCCGACGATCGAAGCGGTGAAGGTGGTGATCATGTGGTTCTCGAAGACCGGCGTGAAGACGTTGCGGTACTCCTGCAGGAACGCCAGAAGTTCTTCGTTCGACGCCGACAGATATGGGCGGCGAGCGATCCAGTCGTCGGCGCGACGTCGCGAATCCGCGACCTGTGACGGAAGCTCCCGGATCGACAACGCCTTCAGCACGGTCCGGAGCATCTTCAACGAGCAGCGCAGGTTTCTGTCGCCCTTGTGGGGTTGGTACGGCGGAGGATTGCCCTCGCCGAACAGGCTCTTGTCGATGGCCTCGGGGTTCGATCCCGGTGCACGCACACCGGCGATGCGCAGGAACGAGAGGTTGAGGTAGCCGTACCCTCCGTAGAGCCCGATGATGGTCGGCTCTTCACGACGCAAGTCGCGCGGCGCGAGGATGCCCATCCTCGTGAAGGCGTCGCGCCATCCCTTCTCGGCGGGAATGACAGCGAGCTTGTACGACAGCGGTGTCAACACCTCGGGGAAGACCTCGCCAATGTTGCCCCGCGTGTTGATTGGCCACCGCGGGTCGATCTCGCCCTCGACGATCCAGTGCGTGTTCATGAACCCCCCAGTTCATCCTCTGTTTGCTCCGCGACGCTAGAGGGTCGGTGGCGGGGTCGATAACATTCGGGACCGAACGTGAAATCGGTCCCGTGAGGCCGATACGTGGAAGGAAGCAATGCCGTCAGCGACCGGGCCTCGGGCAAGCATCGGGCCTCGAGAGGTCTTGAGCGCCGACGATGTGCGGCGTGCACTGACCCGCATCGCCCACGAGATCGTCGAGCGCAACCACGGCACCGAAGGCATCGTGCTGGTTGGGCTGCAGCGGGGAGGCGTGTGGATCGCCGACGCATTGGGCTCGATACTCGCCGGGATCGGATCCGCCGTGCCCGTCGGGTCGCTCGATGTCAGCTTCCATCGCGACGACGTCGGCCTGCGGCCCATCGTGCCGGGCCACGTCACGGCCATTCCGGTATCGCTCGACGACACGACCGTCGTGTTGGTCGACGACGTGCTGTTCACCGGTCGAACTGTTCGCGCGGCGCTCGAGGCCCTCAACGACTACGGCCGTCCACATGCTGTGCAGTTGGCCGTCATCATCGACCGCGGTCACCGGCAGTTGCCGATTCGCCCGGACTTCGTCGGCAAGAACCTTCCGACCGCCGGTGACGAAGACGTTCGCGTCAGCGCCGACGGCGTGGTGATCGCGTGAAGCACCTGCTGTCGATCGCCGATCTGTCGGCCGCCGACATCCATGGCTTGCTGGAGCTCACCGATCATATGGTCGAGATCTCGCAGCGGCCCATTCCGAAGGTGCCCGCTCTTCGCGGCAAGAACGTGGTGAGCCTGTTCTTCGAGGATTCGACGCGCACGCGGACGAGCTTCGACACTGCTGCAAAGCGACTCAGTGCCGACACGATGAACTTCGCGGTTTCATCGAGCAGCGTCAACAAGGGTGAGAGCCTGCGCGACACCATCGAGACCATCGCGGCGATGGGCGTCGATGCGTTTGTCGTGCGGCACAAGTCGAGCGGCGCCCCGCAGATGATCACGCGTTGGACCAACGCCAGCATCGTGAATGCCGGGGACGGGTGGCATCAGCACCCGACACAGGCACTTCTCGATTGCTACACCATTCGCACCAACCTCAACCGCCGCGACGGGTTCGACGGGATGCGCATCGCAATCGTGGGCGACATCAAGCACAGCCGCGTCGCTCGCAGCGATGTGCTGGCGTTCACCTCCCTGGGCGCGCACGTCACCCTTGTCGCTCCGCCGACGTTGCTCCCACCGTCGCTCGACGGCTGGCCGGTCGACGTCTCACACGATCTCGATGCTGCCCTCGAGGATCTCGACGTCCTCTACCTGTTGCGGGTGCAACGCGAACGCATGGACGATGCGCTGTTGCCGAGTCTGCGCGAGTACTCGACGATGTACGGCCTCACTGCTCAGCGTGCGGGGTGTCTTGCGCCCCACGCGTTGGTGATGCATCCGGGCCCGATGAACCGGGGCGTCGAGATGGTCGTCGACCCTGCCGAACTACCAGGCTCGGTGATCCTCGATCAGGTCACCAACGGCGTGGCCGTTCGGATGGCCGTGCTGTTCCACTTGCTCGGATCCGGCAATGACCTTCGGGGAGATGCGTCGTGAGCCGAACGGTGATCCGCGGTGGAACGGTGCTCGACCAGAGCGGCGAACGCCGGGCCGACGTAGCGATCGAAGACGGTTGCGTCGTTGAAGTGGCGCCGTCCCTCGACGGCGATCTCACCCTCGATGCATCCGATTGCATGGTCGCACCCGGCCTCGTCGACCTGCACGTGCATCTGCGCGAGCCCGGCCGGGAGGAAGCCGAGACGATCGAGACCGGGAGCCGCGCCGCCGCACTCGGCGGGTTCACCGCAGTCGTTGCGATGCCCAACACCGAGCCCGCGCAGGACTCGCTGGCGGTCATCGAGTTCGTCCGCGCCCAGGCGCGGCGGGCCGGCCTGTGCGACGTACACCCCGCTGGTTGCATCACCATCGATCGCGAAGGTGTCGCGCTGGCGCCGTTCGGCGAGCTCGCCGCCGCCGGCGTGCACCTGTTCACCGACGACGGCAATGGCGTACAGGATCCGCAACTGATGCGGCACGCGCTGGAGTACGCCCGTGCCGCTCGACATCACGCTGGCGCAGCACTGCGAGGTCGCATCGCTGACCAAGGGTGCGGTGATGCACGAGGGTTCGTGCTGCAGTCATCTCGGCCTGCCCGGTTGGCCTGCAATCGCCGAGGAGTTGATGGTGCACCGCGACATCGAGTTGTCGCGTCTCACCGGTGCGCGCGTTCATCTGCTGCATCTTTCGACGGCACGCAGTGTTGAGCTCGTCCGCGCTGCGAAGGCCGACGGTTTGCTCGTGACCGCCGAGGCTGCCCCGCACCACTTCACGCTCACGGACCAGCTGCTGACCGGCTACGACGCCGTCTTCAAGGTCAACCCTCCGCTGCGGACCGCAGCCGACATTGCCGCGATCAAGGCCGGGCTCGTCGACGGCACCATCGACGCCATCGCCACCGATCACGCACCGCACCCGTCGGAGTCGAAGGAGGCTCCACTCGACCAGGCGCCGCCCGGCATGCTCGGTCTCGAGACCGCTCTCGCTCTGGCGATCTCCGAGCTGGAGATGCCACTGGCCGACATCGTCGCGGCGCTCAGTTGGAAGCCCGCTGCGATCGCCGGACTCGCCGATCGTCATGGCCGGCCGGTTGACGTGGGTGAGCCCGCCAACCTCGTGGTGTTCGATCCGACCGCCGAATGGACCGTTGTGCCCGCCAAGCTCGCCAGCAAGAGCCGCAACACGCCCTACACAGGTCGCACGCTGCGTGGCAAGGTTCGCCACACCGTGCTCGCCGGCGTTCCCACCGTCATCGACAGCGTCGCCCAGCGCTGACAGAACTCACTCACAACCGCCTTAACCATCACCGGCGTTTGACATCTGCGGCCCCGCATCGGGGCGCAATTCGTCAAACGCTGCGGGGCGCGACGCGGCGGCGGCGCTCTTAGAGGCGGGTGAGGATCTCGGGGCCGTGGTCGGTGACGACGACGGTGTGCTCGGTGTGCGCGGCGAGGGAGCCGTCGGCCGTGACGACGGTCCAGTCGTCGTCGAGCACCATCACCGTGTCGTTCCCGCCGGCGATCAACATCGGCTCGATCGCCAGCACGACACCAGATTCGAGCCGCGGGCCCTTCCCGCGCCGTCCACGGTTCTCGACGTCGGGCTCCTCGTGCATCGCCCGACCGATTCCGTGGCCGCAGTAGTCGCGCGGGCTGCCATACCCGGCGGCGTTGACCACCGCTTCGACAGCTGCGCCGACATCGCCAAGATGACCTCCGGGTCGCATCGCTGCGACAGCGGCGCGCAGCGCCTCGTCGGCCGCATCGATCAGGCGTTGCGCGGCCGCGTCGATGGTGCCGATGCCCATCGTGAACGCGGCGTCGCCGTGCCACCCGTTGACGATCGCGCCGCAGTCGATCGAGAGCACGTCGCCGTCGTCGCAGCGCACGTTCGTTGGGGATGCCGTGGACGATCTCGTCGTTGACCGACGCGCAGATCACTGCCGGATACCCGTGGTAGCCGAGGAAGTTGGATGTCGCGTCCCGCTTGGCGAGCACATCGCGAGCGACACGATCGAGGTGCAACGTGGTGACTCCAGGAGCGGCAGCGGCACGGATGGCCTGTGCATCTCGGCGACCACCCTGCCCGCCGCGCGCATCTGACCGCAACTCGTCCGCGGACGGCGTATCGTGCAGTGCGCCTCATCGTTCTCAGCGAACGGCGTCGACGGCCGCCGCGAGCAGCCGGAACACCTGCGTCGGGCGTGCCGACTCCGTCGACGACCGCGAGCCGGCCTTGGCTCTGGTAGAACTCGATGAGCGGAGCCGTCTGTTCCTCGTAGAGGTCGAGGCGGTGTTCGATGGCCTCGGGCGTGTCGTCGTCGCGATGCATGACGTCGCCACCGCAGACCTCGCAGATCCACGGTGACTTCTCGTACCCACTGGCCACGTAGTTGGTACCGCAGTCGCGGCAGACCCGCCGGGCACTGAGCCGGGCGAGCACGAGCTCGCGGGGCACATCGAGATCGAGAACCAGATCGATCGGCTGCTCGGCCGTGATCTCGTCGAGGGCCTGTGCCTGCTTCACGGTTCGCGGGAAGCCGTCGAGGATGTACCCGCGCGCCCTTTGCATCGTGGTGGGTGAGTCGTTCGTTGACGATGCCGATCATGATCTCGTCGCCGACGAGGCCGCCATCGTCCATCACCTTCTTGGCCATACGTCCGAGATCGGTGTCCCTCGCGGACGGCCGCCCGCAGCATGTCACCCGTGGAGATGTGCGGGACGACGAAATGGCGCGACAAACGGACGCATTGCGTTCCCTTACCGGCGCCTTGCCGGCCGAGCAGGATGAGCCGAGCGCCGGGGATCATGCCGCTGTCGACCCGCCTTCCGAAAGACGGGCAGGGTCACTTCAGGAAGCCCTCGTAGTTGCGCAGCATCAGCTGGCTGTCGATCTGACGCATGAGTTCGAGCGCGACGCCCACGGCGATCAACACGGTGGTCCCTGCGAAGGGGAAGTTCTGGACGTCGAACACCCACAGGATGATGTACGGCAGTGATGGCGATCACTGCGACGAACAGCGCGCCAGGAAGGGTGATTCGGTTGACGGCCTTCGCCAGGTAGCGCTCGGTCTGCGGACCTGGTCGCACGCCGGGGATGAACCCACCCTGACGACGGATCTGATCGGCCTGACGGATCGGGTCGAACGCGATCGAGTTGTAGAAGTACGCGAACGCCACGATCATCAGCGAGAACAGCAGGATGTAGACCAGGTTCTGGCTGTTGACGAGGTTGCTGTCGACCCATTTCTGGATCGTCGCCCGCCAACCGGTGCCGTTGCTGCCGCCGAGGAAGTTGGTGATGCAGCACGGGCAGCAGCAGCACGGAGCTGGCGAAGATGATCGGGCACGACGCCGCTCTGGTTGACCTTCAGCGGGATGTAGGTGTTCTGCCCGCCGTACATCCGCCGGCCGACAACTCGCTTGGCGAACTGCACCGGGATGCGGCGTTGCGCCAGCTCGACGCGCACGACGGCGACGACGATCAGCAGGCTGACGACCACGAGCAGGGCGAACACGAACCACTTCTGCTCCTGCGAGGATCGCGTAGTAGCCGAACGGCAGGCTGCTGACGACGGAGGCGAAGATGACCATGCTCATGCCGTTGCCGATGCCGCGTTGGCTGATCAGCTCGCCGATCCACATCAACACAGCGGTTCCGGCGACGAGCGAGAGGATCACCAGGTAGCCGCGCGGCCACATGCCGTCCGGCAGCAGCTTGACGTTCTGGGGAAGTCGTTGCGCGGCGCCGAAGAAGGCATTGCCGTTGCCGTTGCCGAAGATGAACGTCAGCGCCGTGGCCTGCATCGTCGAGATGCCGATGGCCGAGATAGCGGGTGTACTGCGTGATCTTGCGCTGACCGACCGCGCCCTCTTGCTGCAGCTTCTCGAGCTTGGGGATCACGACGCCGAGGACCTGCATGATGATGCTGGCCGTGATGTACGGCATGATGCCGAGCGCGAAGATCGAGAAGCTACCGAACGCGCCGCCGGAGAACAGGTCGAGGAAGCCGAGCGCGCCCTGCGATTCGACACCCTTCTTGAACTGCTTGACCGCGTCGGGATCGATGCCCGGTACGCGGATGGCGACGCCCAGTCGGTACAGGGCAATCATCGCCATGACGAACAGGATCTTGTTCCGCAGATCGGTGACCTTGAAGACGTTCTTCAGGTTCGACAGCACAGCGACTCCCTTGTCGGCTCAGCGGTAGTGAGGATCAACGGTTGGTGAACTGGTTGCCCTTGACCGGCGGGCGGCCCTGCTTGAAGGGCAGCGGCAACAGCGTGACGCTACCGCCCGCAGCCTTGATGGCAGCCTCCGCGGCCTTCGAAACACCGTGCGCAGTCACGTCGATCTTCGACGTGACCTCACCACGGGCGAGCACCTTGACGAAGTCGCCTTTGCGCACCAGACCCTTGGCGACGAGCACGTCGGGATCGACCGTCGACTCCCCGCACGCCTCGAGTTGGTCGAGGTTGACGGGGCTGTACTCGACGCGGAACGGGTTGTTGAAGCCCTTGAGCTTCGGCACGCGTTGCTTCAGCGGCATCTGACCGCCTTCGAAGCCGCGCGCGACCTTGCCGCGGCCTCGTGACCGCTGGCCCTTGGTGCCGCGACCGGCGGTCTTGCCGCCCTTGCCTCCGATGCCGCGGCCGACGCGCGTCTTGGCCTTGTTGGACCCCGGTGAGGGGGCTAGTTCGTCGACTCGCATGTCAGTTCTCCGTCACGGTGATGAGGTGACCGACTCGGGCGATCATGCCGCGAATCTCCTTGCGGTCCGGCAGCGTGTTGGTGTCGCCGATCCCGCGCAGGCCGAGGGCACGCATGGTGCCACGGGTCTTTGGCTTGGTGGCGATCGTCGAGCGAATCTGCTCGACGGTGAGGGTCTTCTCGCCGGATGTGTCGCTCTTCTTCTGCGGCATCAGTGTGAGTCTCCTGCTGCGATCTGCTTCTTGCGATCGTTGTAGGCGTTGAGCATGCCCTTCGGCACGAACTCCTCGGCCGCCAGACCGCGACGACGGGCAACTTCCTCCGGACGCTGCAGCGACTGCAGACCATTGATCGTTGCCCTGGCCACATTGATGGCGTTCGACGAGCCGAGCGACTTGCACAACACGTCGTGCACGCCGGCCTCTTCGAGAATGATGCGTGCGGCGCCACCGGCGATGACGCCGGTACCGGCAGCCGCCGGCTTCATCATCACCCGGCCGGCGCCGGTGACGCCGATGATCGGATGGGTGATGGTGCTGCCTGCCAACGGAACGTCGAACAGGTTCTTCTTGGCTTCTTCGGTGCCCTTCTGGATGGCGAGCGGCACTTCTTTCGCCTTGCCGTACCCGAGACCGACGCGACCGTTGCCATCGCCCACCACGACCAGCGCGGTGAACGAGAAACGACGACCACCCTTGACGACCTTGGCGACGCGATTGATGTGGATGACCCGCGACTCGCGCAACCCGCTGGAATCGACGGGGTTGTGGGTCGAGGGATTGTTGGCGTAATTCGTTGGCGCAGCCATCAGAACTCCAAACCTGCTTCGCGTGCGGCAGCGGCAACCGCTGCAACACGGCCGTGGTAGAGGAATCCACCACGGTCGAACACCACTTGGTCGACACCTGCAGCCTTGGCCCGCTCGGCCAGCAACTGCCCGAGTCGAGTTGCCGCGGCGACCGTTGCACCACTGCCTTCTGAACGCATCGCAGCCTCGGCTGTCGAGGCGCTGGCCACGGTGCGGCCGGCCTCGTCGTCGATCAGTTGCAACGACAGATGCTTGTTGGAACGGAACACGGCCAGGCGCGGACGAGCCGCGGTGCCGTGGATCTTCTTGCGTACCCGCCGGTGGCGGGTCATTCGGCCTAGCCGACGCTTCTCTGCTGTCTTGCTCATCGTTTGCTCACTTCTTACCGGTCTTGCCGGCCTTGCGGAGGACCTTCTCGCCGAGATAACGCACGCCCTTGCCCTTGTACGGCTCCGGCTTGCGCATCGAGCGGATGTCGGCGGCGACCTGCCCGACGACTTCCTTGTCGATGCCCTTGATGATCACCCGTGTCTGCACAGGCACCTCGAACGTGATGCCTTCTGGGGCGTCGACGATGACGGGGTGGCTGAACCCCAGGGCCATGCGCAGCTTGTTTGGCGCGACGGCCTCGGCGCGGTATCCGACGCCGATGATCTCGAGCTCCTTGCTGAAGCCATCGGTGACACCGACGACCATGTTGTTGACCAGCGTGCGAGTCAGGCCATGGAGCGACCGGCTCTCGCGCATGTCGTCGGGCCGCTCGACCACGATCATCTCGCTGTCGCGACGAACCGTGATGATGCCGGGCAGCGATCGGGTGAGGGTGCCCTTCGGGCCCTTCACCGTGACGGTGTTGTTCTCGCCGCCGACGATCGTGATATCGACGCCGCCGGGAACGGCGATGGGGGATTTACCAATACGTGACATGAGTACTCCGATTCACCACACGTAACAGAGGACTTCGCCGCCGACTTTGCGCTTACGCGCTTCGCGGTCGGTCATCAGCCCCTGGCTGGTGGACAGGACAGCCACTCCGAGACCGCCGAGGACGCGCGGTACGGCGTCACCCTTGCGGTAGACCCGAAGGCCGGGAGTGGAGATGCGGCGCAAGCCGGAGATCGTGCGGTGACGCTCCGCGGAGTACTTCATCGAGATCGTCAGCACGTCGCCCGGACCAGTGGTCGATGGCGCTGTGCTGAAGCCGTGGATGTAGCCCTCTTTGTGGAGGATGGTCGCCAGTGCGATCTTCTGCTTCGACGATGGCATGCGAACTTCATCGTGCATTGCCGTGTTGGCGTTGCGGATTCGGGTCAGCATGTCTGCAATGGGGTCAGTCATCATGATGCGCTCCTCACCAGCTCGCCTTGGTCATGCCGGGGATCTCACCGGCGTGGGCCATGCTGCGCAGGCAGACACGGCACAACCCGAACTTGCGGTACACCGAACGCGCCCGGCCGCACTTGCGGCACCGGCTGTAGCCACGCACCTTGTACTTCGGCTTGGCATTCGCTTTGTTGATCAATGACTTCTTTGCCACTTCGATGACCTTCCCTTACTTCTTCTTCGCAGAGGACTTGCCGCCTGCGCCTTTGCCGCGGAACGCTGGTCCGCGGCGCCTGACCTTCTCGGGCGCCGACACGTCGGCCTCCCTCTTGAACGGGAAACCGAATGCGTCGAGCAACGCCTTGCCCTGCTCGTTGGTGGCCGCTGTGGTGACGATGGTGATGTCCATGCCACGAGGTGCATCGATCTTGTCGTAGTCGATCTCGGGGAACACGACCTGCTCGCTGAGACCGAACGTGTAGTTGCCACGCCCGTCCCAACTGGTGGCCGGAAGCCCACGAAAGTCGCGGATACGAGGAATGGCCACGCTGACCAGACGATCGAAGAACTCCCACATCCGGTCGCCGCGCAACGTGACCTTGCAGCCGATCGACTGCCCTTCACGAAGCTTGAAACTGGCGATCGAATTGCGCGCCTTCGTCACGATCGGCTTCTGCCCGCTGATGCGGGTGAGGTCCTTGACGGCGCCCTCGAGCAGCGACGGCTGCTGTGTGGCGCGGCCGACGCCCATGTTGACGACGATCTTTTCGATCTTCGGCACCTGCATCACGTTCGGCAGGCCGAGGTCGCTCTTCAGCGCCGCCTTCACCTCGTCGTTGTACTTCTGCTTCAGGCGCGGAATGGTCCGGCTTGCAGTCTCGGTTGCCGTGCTCATCCGATCACCTCGCCGGTGCGCTTGGCGACGCGAACTTTCGTTCCGTCGGCCTGGATCTTGTATCCGACACGGGTCGGCTTGCCCTTGTGCACCAGCATCACGTTGCTGGCGTCGACAGGCATGTCGCGGTCGATGATGCCGCCCTGCTGGTTGGCCTTGCGGGCCTTCGAGTGCTTCTTGGCGGTGTTGATGCCGTTGACGAGGACCTTGTTGTCGGACGGGAAGACGTGAACGACCTCGCCTTCTTGACCCTTGTCCTTGCCCGAGATCACCTTCACGGTGTCGCCCTTTCTTCAGCTTCATGGTTACAGCACCTCCGGTGCCAGGGAAACGATGCGCATGAACTTCTTGTCGCGCAGTTCGCGCCCGACTGGGCCGAAGATGCGCGTGCCACGCGGTGTGAGATCGTCTTTGATGATCACTGCTGCGTTCTCGTCGAACCGGATGTAGCTGCCGTCCGGTCGACGCTTCTCCTTCTTGGTGCGAACGACGACGCACTTGACGACATCGCCCTTCTTCACACCGGCGCCCGGGATGGCGTCCTTCACAGTGGCGACGAAGATGTCGCCGATCGAGGCATAGCGACGGCGCGTGCCGCCCAACACCTTGATGCAGAGCACCTCTTTGGCGCCGCTGTTGTCCGCAACCCTCAGGCGCTACTCCTGCTGGATCATTTGGCCCTCTCCAGCACTTCGACGACGCGCCAGCGCTTGTTCTTGCTGAGTGGGCGGGTCTCCATGACCCGAGCAGCTGGCGGGCGAGAAGGCGATCGGCAACGGCGATCTCGTTCGCGTGACGTCCGCGCGCGGCTCGATCGAGGGGCGCGCGATGGTCACGCGCCGCATCAAGCCGATGCAGGTCGGCGGCCAGACGATCTATCAGATCGGATTCCCGATCCATTGGGGCTTTCTGGGCCGCGGTGAAGCAGGCGCGGCTCGCTGGCCAATCTCGTGACGCCAACCGTCGTCGATCCCAATTCGTTCGCCCCGGAGTACAAAGGGTTCCTGGTGAAGCTGGAGAAGGTGTGAGGAGTAACGCTCACAGCTGAGGACGCCAGGACGCAGAGGATCGACAGTCCAGGTGTGGCAGACCGGATTGTCCCTCAGCGTCCTGGCGTCCTCTGCGGTGAGTCCGAAGTAAATGCCGCTCGAGATCCTGCGCGTCTCGGCTTCATCGTCGCCCGCACCGGGCATCCGGCTGCAGCCGACGGTGACGAAGCTCGTCGACACGTCGACCTGCATCGGCTGCAAGGCGTGCGAGGTGGCCTGCCAGGAGTGGAACGATCTGCCGCCGGAAACGACGGTGCAGATGGGGACGTATCAGACGCTCCCCGACATGACCGAGAACTTCTGGAACCTGATCAAGCTTCCGCGAGCACGACGACGACGAGGGCGGGCTGCACTGGCTGATGCGGAAGGACCAGTGCATGCACTGCACCGAGCCCGGCTGCCTGGTGGCCTGTCCGGCCCCGGCGCGATCGTCCAGTACACCAACGGCATCGTCGACTTCCAGCAGGACCAGTGCATCGGCTGCGGCTACTGCATGACGGGGTGCCCGTTCAACGTGCCGAAGTTCAGCCAGAAGACGCGCCGCGTCTACAAGTGCACGCTGTGCGTCGACCGCACGTCGGTCGGTCTGCAGCCGGCCTGCGTGAAGGCGTGTCCGACGAGCTGCCTGCAGTTCGGCACCAAGGAGCAGATGCTGGAGGTGGCCGACAAGCGGGTCGATCAGTTGAAGGCGAACGGGTTCGCGCAGGCGGCAGTCTACGATCCGCCAGGCGTCGGCGGCACGGGCGTGGTGACGGTGCTCGCATATCGGCGATCAGCCGGAACTGTACGGCCTGCCGCGCAATCCCACCATTCCGCTCGCGGTCCGGCTGTGGAAGGGTCCGCTCAAGACGCTCGGCAATCTGGCGATGTTCGGCGGCCTCGTCGCCGCGGCCGTGCCACTTCATCCGCTTCGGCCGCAAACAGATCCCGTCGGAAACGCGTGAACCGTGAGCACCCTGAGAACCCTGCGCACCTGGTGAACCCGTGAACCCTGTGAACCCTGTGAACCGCGTCGAGCGATACGCGTTCCGCGAACGCCTGATTCATGGCGTCGCGGGGCTGTCGTATCTCTATCTGCTGATCACGCGGCCTGGCGTTCTGGACGCCGGCGCTCTACTGGCTGGCCATGATGCTCGGCGGCGGCTATCTCTCGCGCGTCCTGCACCCGTGGATGGGCCTCGTGTTCGTGGGGGCGGTCGTGTTGCATGGCCGGCGGCTGGTGGCGCGACATGGCAGTCACAGCCGACGACCGCAAGTGGCGACGGGCGATCGGCGCAGTACATCCGAAACGAGGACGCCGGCGTGCCGGCGGCCGGGCGCTTCAATTACGGGCAGAAGATGCTGTTCTGGATGATGGCCTGGGGCGGCCTGGCGCTGCTCTTGTCAGGGCTGGTGATGTGGTTCGTCGCCTCGGTGCCGTGGGAGCTGCAGGTGCTTCGACTCGTGGCGCCGCTCGTGCACGCCGTCGCCGCGCTCGTGACCATCGGCGGCTTCATCGTTCACGTCTACATGGGCATCGCGGTCGTGCCCGGCGGCCTGCACGCCATCATTCACGGCGACGTGAGCGAGGCGTGGGCACGTCACCATCATCCGCTCTGGCGCAAGCCGTCGTGAGCTGGGCTGAGCGCATCGCACGGGCGCGGTCGCTCGCCACCGCACGCACGCCGTCCTCCGACATCCTGACCTTCTACGCCGACCTCGCTGATTACCAGCGGTCCCTGGCGACCCTCGGCAGGACGGCAGCAGCGCCTCCGGCATCCTCGCCGTTTGCGTCGGCTGTCGATGTCGACCAGGCCTCGCGCGTGGTTGCGGATTTCTTGCGGTGGCTGCAGCGCCACGCCCCGTCATCGCTCGCGCGCGAGGCAGCCGAACGGCAGAAGATGCCGGCGGACGGTTGGCGCGATCTCATGCTGGAACGCCTGGCGAATCAGGGCGATCCGTCCGATGACGACGCGGCGACCGCGTTCGTTGTCGAGACCATCCTGCAGCCCTTCGCCGAGCGTGCCGCGGGTCCCTTTCGCGAGGCGATGAGCGGCGCCTCGAACCCGCCGACGTTACGTGCGTGTCCGACTTGCGGCGGGCCCCCCGTTGTCGGCGCGCTGCGCGAGGAGGGGCACGGTGCCCGGCGCGTCCTCATCTGCGGGTTGTGCGCCTCCGAATGGAGCTTTCTGCGGGTTCAGTGCCCAGTGTGCGAGGAGAGCCGATTCGACGCGCTCCCCGTCTATACTGCCGACACCACGGAGCACGTCCGGGTCGACGCGTGCGATAGCTGTCGGACCTACATCAAGACCGTCGACCTCACCAAGGACGGCCTGGCGGTGCCGATCGTCGATGACCTGGCGACGCTGCCGCTCGATCTGTGGGCGCGGGATCGCGGGTATCGCAGGCTGTATCCCAACTTGCTTCGCCTGTAGCGCGTCTAACCACAAGCGATCCCAAAACTGGCAGCCTGCGCCGCGAGCGAGCGTGCGAGAGAGCGTGTGGGGGAGTCCGAGGGGCGGAGCCCCTCGGGTAAAACCCGTCCGGTTCGAGGTGACTCGATGCTGAACGATCTCAGATACGCGGCGCGGATCCTCCTTCGGAGCAAGGGGTGGACGGCGATGGTCGTGCTGTCGCTGGCGCTCGGCATCGGCGCGAACACGGCGCTGTTCAGCGCCGTCAACGGGCTCGCGCTGCGGACAGTGCCGGTCGAGGAGCCCGACTCGCTCGTGCGCCTGCGGCACATCGGCCGGAACGAGATGGCGACCAACACCAGCGAGTACGGCCCATGCGCGCCGGAGGACGGACCGGCTCGCGCGACCACGTTTTCCTATCCGATGTCCAGGAGCTGCGCGAAGGACAACCAGACGATGACCGACCTGTTCGCGGGCGCGCCCGCACGGGCTCGGTGAACGTCGTCGTCGACGGCGAGGCGGAGATCGCGACCGCGTACATCGCGACGGGCAACTACCATCAGCTGCTCGGCGTGACGAGCGTCGTCGGCCGGACGCTTCTGCCGGAGGACGACCAGCCGTCGGCGCGCCGCCGGTGGCGGTGATCAGCCATGGGTTCTGGACGCGCCGGTTCGGCCGGGATCCCGGCGTCCTGGGCAAGGTGATCGAGGTGAACAACACGCCGCGTGACGATCGTCGGCGTCTTGTCGCCCGAGTTCACCGGCATTCAGCGGTCGGTCTGCGGCCGCGCCCGACGTCACGTTTCCGCTGGCCCTCGATCCCGCGGATCAACCGCCAGCTCGGCCGACGCGGAAGTCGCCGCCCCGTCTGCAAGACCAGCCACGTACTGGTGGCTGCAGATGGTCGGCCGGCTGAAGCCGGGTGTCGCCGCGCAGCAGGTCGAAGGCAACCTCGACGGCGTGTTCCAGCAGGCGGCGCGCGGCGGATACCTAGTCGGTGCTGTCGTCACTCCGGCAGCCGAGCGCGAGTCCTCGCAGATGCGCGAATCGCACGGCAGGTGCCGCGCCTGCGCGTCAGCTCGGCCGCGCGCGGCTCTACGACACCGATCCTGCGGAAGTGCGCACCGTGACGATCCTGAGCGTCGTCGTCGCGCTGATCCTGCTGATCGTGTGCGCCAACGTGGCGAACCTGCTGCTGTCGCGCGCCGCCGGCACGGCAGAGGGAGATTTCGGTGCGACTGTCGCTCGGCGCCACGCGCGGACGGTTGATTCGCCAGTTGCTCACCGAAAGCGTCGCTGCTGGCGCTGGCGGGCGCGGCCGGCGGCATGCTGGTCGCGTACTGGGGACGACGGCTGCTGCCCGGGCAGGCGGGGCAGGCGCCGCTCGACTGGCGCGTGCTGGCGTTCGCTGCGCGGTGGCGATCGCGCACCGGCGTGCTCTTCGGCATCGCGCCGGCGTTGCGCGCGACGCGGTCCACGGTCGAGCACGCGTTGAAGGAGACGCAGCCGCACCGTCATCGGGATCGCGCACGTGCTCGGCCGAGTCGTTGCTCGTCGTGCAGGTCGCGATCTCGCTGGTGCTGCTGGTCGGCGCGGGCCTCTTCCTCCGCACCGTGGAGAACCTCCGCAGCGTCGACGTCGGCTTCAACCCGCAGAACCTCGTGCTGTTCCGCGTCAACCCGCAGCTTGAACGCTACGACGCAGACGCGCATCGCGTCGCTCTACGACGCAGATGGTCGCAGCGGCTGCAGGCCGTGCCGGGGGTCCGCGCCGTGACGCTGTCGAACCCGCCGCTGCTGTCGGGCAGCGTGAACGGGACCAGCTTCATCGTGCAGGGCCGACCCTATACACGCGGCCGGCACAACGACATCAACCGTGTGCGGATCGCTGCCGAACTTCTTCGAGACGATGGAGATGCCGCTGATCGCCGGCCGCGGCTTCACAGCACGCGACAACCAGGCCGGCGCCAAAGGTCGCGGTGATCAACGAGGCGGCGGTGCGCAAGTTCTTCCGCGGCGAGAACCCGCTCGGACAGCGCTTCGGCAGCAGCCCCGAGACGAGCGGCCAGATCGAAATCGTCGGCGTCGTGCGCGACGCGAAGTACAACAGCGTGCGCGACGACGCGCCGGCGACGATGTACGTGCCTTACATGCAGAGCCCGCGTCGGCGCGATGGCGTTCGAGGTTCGCACCGCCGGCGATCCGCGCAGGCGCAGTGGGCTCGATACGCGAGGCCGTCCGGCAGGTCGACCCGAACGTGCCGCTGATGGACGTGTCGACCCAGATCGAGCAGATCGAGACGGCGCTTCGCGCAGGAGCGCGTGTTCGCCCAGGCGTACGCGCTGTTCGGCGGTCTCGCGCTGCTGGTGGCGTCGATCGGGCTCTTCGGACTGATGTCGTATAGCGTCGCGCGCCGGACGAACGAGATCGGCATCCGCATGGCGCTCGGCGCGCAGCGCGCGCGACGTGCTGCGCATGATCATGCGGGAATCGCTGCTGCTGGTCCTCGTCGGCATCGGCGTCGGCGTCGGCGCCGCGCTCGGCAGCGGGACGTCTGATCGCGTCGCTGCTGTTCGGCCTGCAGCCGACCGACACGATGACGATGACGGCCGCCGTCCTGGTGGTGTCGGCCGTCTCGGCCCTTGCGGGCTACCTCCCGGCGCGGCGCGCCGCGGCTGTCGATCCGATGGTCGCGCTTCGCTCCGAATAGGCCGAAAATCACCGGTCCGGGCCCTAATCTCCGTTGCCAAGCTCAACCTTTGATCGCATAATCTTTCCAACCTTTTTATTGCTCGTCCACGGCTATCGCCGGGACACGGTTGTCGGAGGATTTATGGCAGGGAGTAACACGGTCTGGCTCCGGGCGGGCGCTGTGTTGAGCGTCGTCCTGTTGGCGTGGGCGGCGGCTGCGCAAGGCATCACCGGGACACGTCAGGGACAAGGCGGGAGCGTCGTCCAGGGCTCCGCCGGCACTGGCGGCTCGACGGGCGACAAGAATCTCGAGCACTGCGACAAGCCGATGGGCGCAATGGCGGTCGTGGAGCCGCAGGACTTCATCATCGCCTCGCTGCGGCGCTACAACCTCGGATCGCCCGACCGGCCTCATCCGCATGATGATTCAACAATCGAACTGCTTCATCGTGGTCGAGCGCGGCGTCGGCCTGCAGAACGCGATGCAGGAACGCCAGCTGCAGCAAGGTGGTCAGCTGCGCGCCGACTCGAACGTGGGAGGCGGTCAGATGGTCACGGCCGACTTCATCCTCACGCCTGCGGTCGTGTTCGCCGAGAACAACGCGGGCGGGGTCGGTGGGGCGGTCGTCGGCGGCCTGTTCGGACGCACCGCTGGCGCCATCGCCGGCGGCCTCAAGTTCAAGGAAGCGCAGACGAGCATGCTGGTCGCCGACGCGCGCAGCACCGTCCAGGTGGCGGCCGCCGAGGGCAGCACCCGGAAGGCCGACATCGGGGTCGGCGGCCTGTTCGCGGGCGGCGGCGGCGGAGTCGCGGCGGGCGGGTACGGGAACACCAACGAAGGCAAGATCATCGCCGCGGCATTGATGGACAACTACAACAACATCGTCAAAACGGTGCGCAACGACCCGACGCTGCAACGCAACGTCGGCACGCTCGCGCAGGAAGCGGCCGGCGGAGGTCAGCGACAGGCCGGCGCGGTCTTCGCCGAGGGCGATGTGCTGGCGCCGAAGATCGCCGGCGTGAAGATCCTCGCGCTGCCCGCCGACAACGCCAAGGAGCTCGGGACGCTCGGCCGCGGCGACGAGATGGTCGTGATCGGCCAGGAACAGAATGGCTTCATCAACGTGCAGGGCGCGAACGGCGCCGGTTGGGTGAAGATCGTCCTCGTCAGCAAGCGCTAACCGATTTGGCGCGCGACGGATCACGAGCCGTCGTGCGCCCCACTGCTCGCGCTATGATCGAGGCGACCCGCTTATGCGCCGCCTCGTCGGTTTTTGCCTCTGCACAGTTGTTCTGGCCGCGTGCGGCGAGGAGTCTTCGGACGCGCTGCCCGGGGACGTTCAGCAAATCACCGGCAACGAACGGATCGGCTGGCTACTGCAGGCCTCATCAGCGGCTGAGCTGGCCGAGATCCGATTCAACATCTACGTCGACAACGTCCCGACCGAACTGTCCAATGCCGAGTGCAGCCGGGCGCAAGCAGGCGACGGCTTCGCGTGCGCCAGTCGGCTGCCTCCGCTGTCGCCCGGGCGTCATACCCTCGAGATTTCGGCATTCAGGCTCACCGACGCGGGCGAGCGGCTAGAGAGCCCGAGATCTGCTGGCCTCGTGGTTCAAGTCGGCCAGTCGGCGCTGACCGCGGTCACGTCTCCGCCTGTCTCGATCGTGACTGCAGACGGCATTCGCCTCGTGGCGACGCCGCTGGCCTCGGGGCTCGAAGACCCGACCGACCTCGCGGTCGCTCCGGATGGGCGCCTTTTCATCAGCGAGCGTGCGGGCCGCATCCGCGTGGTCCGCGATGGTGAACTGCAGCCGCAGCCAGCCATCGAGCTCGACGACGTCGTCTCGACCGGCGAACGCGGGCTGCTGGCGCTCGCCATCGATCCGTCCTTTGCGAAGACCGGATATGTGTTCGCGGTGCACACGGCCGACGACGGCTTCCGACTGGCCCGATACCGCGCCCTGGGCGACACGCTCGGCGAACGCGCCATCCTGCTCGATGGCATCGACGCGGCGCTCGCCAGGCCGTCGGCAACCCTCCGGTTCGGTCCCGATGGCAAGGTGTATCTGGGCATCGACGACGCCGGCGACCCCGTCCGGCCGGGCGACATCGGTTCGTTCAACGGCAAGGTGCTGCGTTTGAACGTCGACGGCACGACGCCGCCCGATCAGGCGGGCGGTACGCCCGTGTTCGCGCTGAACGTGAACGAGCCGCGCGGCATGGATTGGGATGCGAGCGGGATGCTGTGGATTGCGGAGGCGGTCCGTCTGCAGGGCGTCGCCGCACAATCGACGGCGCCGATGCGCGCGGCAGCGATGGTCAATTACAACCTTCCGAGGGATATCGGGCCGGGGGCACTGCTGTTCTATCGCGGCGGTTCGCTGCCGGGCCTCGCGGGCGATCTGCTGCTGGCGAGCGAAGAGGCGCGCGCCATCCTGCGTCTGCGAATCGATCCCGAGAACCGGCGCACGATCGCCTCGACCGAGTATCTCCTGCGAGGCGCCGTCGGCGGCATCCGCGCGATTGCCGCCGGGCGCGAGGGCGTCGTGTACTTCGCGACCGCCACCGAGCTCTTCGCACTGCTGCCGCAGACCCCGGGCTCGAGAGACCCGCTTCTCCAGAATTGAGTTACCATCGTCCTGTGCAGGAGGTCCGCATGATCCGCCGCTTCGCTATTCTGTCGACGTTCGTGATCGCCGCCGCGGGTGCCGCGGCCGCCGCTCCGGAAAGCTTCGGCACTGGAGTCTCGCTTGCCGAGACGACGCCGATCGATCGCGTGATCGCGCGTCCCGCCGAGTTCGAGGGCAAGACCGTGCGCGTCGAGGGGACCGTCTCCGCCGTCTGCACGCACATGGGCTGCTGGATGTCGCTGATTCCCGACGCCGCCAAGGACGGGGCGAACCTGATGATCAAAGTCGACGACGGCGTGATCGTCTTTCCGGTGAGCGCGAAAGGGAAGCGCGCGGCCGCCCAGGGCGTCGTTCAGCGCGTCACCGCCGACGCTGAGGGGCAGTCGGCCGCCGCCGAACACGCGAAGGCACAGGGCAAGGACGCCAGGCCGGTCGCGTGGCAGATCAAAGCGACCGGCGCGGTGGTCTACTGAGAAGGATGCATCGTTCTAGGTGCTGCGTGCTGCGTTCTACGCTGCACGGTCTGTCAGTCGCGTTCGGGAACTGAGAACGTAGAACGATAGAACGAAGAACGTGAGAACCTGACGACGCCGAAGGCGGCTGCTCAACTCCCGTCCCTGATCACCCGACACGACTCGATATCGAAGGTGACCTCGCCGATCGTCAGCCGCGTCTGATCCCGGAACTCCGCGGCGAACTGCAGGAAACCGTCGACATCGGCGAAGTTACTCACCAGGCCGAGCGAGACGCGGATCGCGCCGGCGCTCTTGCCGCCGCGATGGTGAATGACCTGCAGGAACCGCGGCAGCGTCATGTCGGCCCCGCCCGCCGCGCCCGCCAGCATGTCTTCTGCGGTCAACCCTTCCGCCGTTTCGCCCGCTCCAGGATTACAGAAGCAGCCGGTCCTCAGCGAAATCCGCCGCAGACTGGCGAGCTCTTCGATGCGACGGTAGTCGAGCAGGTGCCCCTCCGGGTCGTAGAAGTTCATCGTCACCGAGCCGCCGCGCATCGCGGTCGTTGCCGGGCCGTAGATGCGGACCATGTGGCGTCCGTTCGCGTGCCGCAACGCCAGCAGCTGTTCGAGCAGGTAGCCGGTGAGGCATCGCACACGCGTGTGGATCGCATCGACCGTGATGCGCTCGAGGTGCTGCAGGCCGATGCCCACCGCCGGAATGCTGAGGTAGTTGCAGGTGCCGTCTTCGAAGCCGGCCTCGCGAGGGGCGAGAATGTGATGTCGACCCTGCACGGTTGCGAAATTGACGGTTCCGCCCGCAAACCATGGCCGCTGCATCCTGGCAATCGCATCGTTCCTGACCAGCAGACAGCCGACGCCGGTCGGATAGCCGAACATCTTGTAAAAAGAAATCGTGACGAAGTCCGGCTGAACTTCCGTCAGGTCGAGGCGGTTGGTCGGCACGAACGCGGCCGCGTCGAGGAGAACGTCCCACCCGTGTGCACGGGCCCGACGCACCAGGTCGAGCGGGTGCTGCACGCCGGAGAAATTGGACTGCGCGGGGAACGCGAACAGGTTTCGGGCACCACGGTCGGCGTGGCCCAGGCGCGACTCGGTCGTTTCGTCGTCGATTCGCAGCTCGGGCACAGTCAGAGGCACGTACTCGACAGCTGCGCCGCGCGCGCACGCGAACTCACGAATCCCGTTGACCGAGTTGTGATTGTCGAACGGCAGCAGGAAACGGCTGCCGGCGTCGAACGGATACGCCTCGCCGACCAGTTTCAGCGCCGCGGTGGCGTTCTGGGTGAAGACGACCGTGTAGACGCCCGGCGCGGCGTTGAAGAAGCGGAGGATCCGCTTCCGCGTGTCCTCGACGAGCGACGTGGATGCGATCGAGCTAAGGCTGCCGGAATGCGGGTTGCCGAAGATGCCCTGTCTCAGCAGATCCGCGTGGGCGCGCACCTGCGAGTCGGCGTACAAGCTGCCGCCGGTGTAATCGAGATAGATGTGACCGTCCCGGTCGAGCCGGCCGTATTCGGTCGATCGCAGCGCGTCGATCGCTTCGGTCGTCCGATAGTCGGGAAACCGCTCGACGAACTCGTCGAGGGCTGGGCGCGCGTTCATCTCTGTATAGTAAGCTCCCCGAAAGGAGCGCGCCTATTCGACCTCTGAGCGCCGCCATCGCTCTGTGCTGTCTTGCCAGTGCCGGCGCCCAGGCCGGCGCCCAAGTTGGCATTGATGCGCGGCTCGAGACGCAGCCTGCGCCGGATCTTCCCAACGGCAGCGTCGTTCTCGCCGAAATCGGGCGAGCCGCCTCACTTCAAGGTGTTCGTCACGGACGGCGCGGGGGCGCCGAAGCTTGCGGGGGTCGCGTTCTGGACGACGGAGCTCGATCCGCTCGAGCGCGGCTACGACGGGCCCATCAAGATTCTCGTCGGCCTTGAATCCCTCGGGCGTCCTGGCCGGCATCGTCGTCGCGGACCACCACGAGCCGTACGGCTACTTCTCGGTCGATCTGCCGGAGTTCGCCGCGCAGTTCCAGGGGAAGAGCATCCGCGATCCGTTCCGGATCGGCGCCGATGTCGATGCCGTCTCCCGCGCGACGATGACGGTGGGAAGCGCGGCGAGAGCGGTTCGTAACAGCGCGCGGCGGGTCGCGAGCGCAGTTGCTGGCGCCAGGAA
>CAVVBH010000004.1:0-33324 GCA_963746365.1 Ilumatobacteraceae bacterium
CCTCGACATCGTCCGCGGGGCATTCTCATCGTACAGCCAGCCGCTCGGCGGCCTGGTCGACCGCGCCATCAACGAGGAGTGGATCGATGCCGGTCCACGCGAGGGAAAGCGCGGCGGCGCCTTCTGCATGCCATTCGTCGACGACCGCTCGTTGGTGTTCCTCAACTGGAGCGGAAGCATCGATTCCGCGCAGACGACGGCCCACGAACTGGGGCACGCCTACCACAACACCCAACTCGCCCACCGCACGGCGCTTCAACGACACATGCCGATGGCATTGGCCGAAACCGCCAGCATCTTCTGCGAGACCTTGGTGGTCGAGGAAGGTCTGCAACACCTGACAGGAACTGATCGTCTGGCCTTGCTCGACGTCAACCTGCTGGGCGCCCTGCAAACGGTGGTCGACATCCGCAGCAGGTTCACCTTCGAGACCGAGGTGTTCGCCCGGCGTCAACGCCGCACCATCGGGGTATCGGAGTTCAACGAGATGATGCTGTCGGCGCAGGCCGACGCATACGGCGACGGGCTCGACCAGTCGACCGCCCATCCCTACATGTGGGCGGTGAAGCCGCACTACTACGGAAATCATTTCTACAACTGGCCGTACACGTATGGCTTCCTGTTCGGGCTCGGCCTGTTCGCCAAGTACCGCGAGAACCCCCAACGCTTCCAGCTGTCGTACGACGACGTGTTGTCGAGAGCCGGCATGAACACCGCAGAAGAGCTGGGCGCTGTGTTCGGTTTCGACGTGTCTGGCGAGTCGTTCTGGTCAGCGAGCCTCGATGTACTGCGTGGGCACATCGATCAGTACACGGCGTTGGCCGCCGAGATGTGACGACGTCGCTCTATCAACCGAGCCGCACGGAGCTCGCCGAGCTGCTGCAGGGTGAACCGCGCTACCGCCTCGATCAGATCTGGCAGGGCTTGTATCAGAACCTGTCGACGCCGGCGGAGATGACCAATCTTCCGAAGGCACTGCGCGCCACGTTGGGCGAGCGATTGATTCCCGCGCTGCAGGTCGTCGTACGACGTGTCAGCGACGGCGGCGACACGGTCAAGTACCTCTGGGAACTGCACGACGGCCGGCGAATCGAAACGGTCTTGATGCTGTATCCAGATCGCGTGACGGTGTGCGTCAGCAGTCAGGTCGGCTGCGCGATGGGATGCGGGTTCTGCGCCACCGGTCAGGCCGGGTTCAGCCGCCACCTCACAGTCGGCGAGATCGTCGAACAGGTCACCACGGCAGCACGTGAAGCTCGGTCGATGGATCGCCGGCTCGGCAACGTCGTGTTCATGGGAATGGGCGAGCCGTTGGCGAACGAAGCGGTCGTGTGGGAGGCCGTCGAACGTCTGCACGACGACCTCGGTTTGTCGGCACGCAAGCTGACGATCTCGACCGTTGGGCTCGTGCCGGGCATTCGTCGGCTGACCGAGCGACCGCTGCCGGTCAACCTGGCTGTGTCGCTGCACGCCGCCAACGATCAGCTCCGCGACGAACTGGTGCCCATCAACAAGCGGTATCCCATCGACGAGTTGATGACCGCGTGTGCCGATTACCTGGCCGTGAAGGGGCGTCGACTCAGCTTCGAATGGGCAATGATCGACGGCGTCAACGACCGGCCGAGCGACGCAACCGAGCTCGCCAAGTTGTGCCGACGCTTCCGCCTACCCGCGCACGTCAACCTGATCCCGCTCAACCCGACGCCGGGTTATCCGACCGTTGGCTCGCCGTTGAGACGGGTCCACGAGTTTCGCGACATGTTGGAATCGCTTGGCGTCAACGCCACGGTTCGACGCAATCGGGGTACCGACATCGATGCCGCATGCGGGCAGCTCGCTGCCGGTCAGCCGATCACGATCAGACCATCACGGTGACGCGAGGTACTTCGGGTTGGCAACAGCCAGCTTGTCGCGAACCGACTGCCAGACCAGCGATCGCACCTCGTCCATCCGATCGTCGAGCTCGCCCGATCTGATCGCGGCGGCGAGCTCCACATCGTCGGCGACACCCAGTGTCCGGAGACGATCGCGATGCCTCGCTTCCTGCTCTACTCCGAGGGCAAGCTCTCGCTCGACGATCGACAGTGCGTTGATCGCAACCCGTGCGTGGTACTGCAGCCGACCGTCGGTCGCCGCCAGCACATCGCGCTGCAGCCACTCGCGGACCGACTCGACGAGGTCGCCGGCTGAGGGTACGTCGTGGGGCTTCACCAGTGACCTTCCAGTGCCAGGAAGAGATCGTGTTCGTTCTCGCACACCCGGCGACCGATTGCCGCCAACTCGTGGCTGCGCGTCACGCCAGTGAGGTGTGCGTTGGCCTGCATGATGCACATGATCCCCCACTTCATCGTGCCGAGCACCTCCCACCAACGAACCACACCGGGGTCAACGGCGCAACCGCCCGCTGCCTCGTATGCCTCGAACAGTTGCCCGTAATCACCGACGCCGGCAACGGGCTTGCCAGATCCGAACCGCCACGCCTTGACGCACAACCAGCCGAGGTCTTCCATCCGGTCGCCGATGTGAACCAGTTCCCAGTCGAGCACAGCACGCAGACCCTCTGCACCGACGATCACGTTGCCCATCCGAAAGTCGCCGTGCACGAGGCCGCGGCGCGACGTTGGTGGGCGGTTGCCGTCGAGCCATCGAAGAGCCAATTCGAACGTCGGGTGCGGCTCGCCGAGCATGTCGAGGACCTCGCGATAGCGCTCGACCTGATCGGTGCATTCGAGGCCCGGTATGGCCGCGGGATCGATCGAGTGAATCGCGACCAAGGCTTCTGCGAGCTGCGCAGGCAACGCTTGCCGCGCCTGCTCGTACTCCGCATCGCGAAGGATCTTTCGAGGAGTGGTTTCGCCCCCGACGTCGGTCACGATCATGTACGCAGCGCCGAGTTGAGTGCGATCGGTCGATGCCATCACAACGGTGGCGGTGGGTACGCCGGCTGCACCGGCTGCGCGTAGGGCAGCGATCTCCGTTGCCATGTCGCGCACGTCGCCCTCGCGTTGGCGCTGCAGGATCAGCGACCTGCCATCGGCCTCGAACCGCCACGTGTCTCGCGACGCCCCACCCGACAACCGGGTCAGGCCACCGATCTCAGCGACCCCGAGAACGGTCGCCAGCCCGTCGTCGAGGGCCTCGGGCATCAGCCGAAGGACGGGCAGTGAGCTGCGACAGTGGGGTACGGATTGACGGCTGGACCGCCGCCGGGATGTATCTCGAAGTGCAGGTGCGGAATGCTGAACTGTGCATTGCCCGACTGGCCGAGAACCCCGATCGGCGTGCCGGCTTTCACCGAGCCGAGCTGCAAGTACGACTCGAGATGGGCGTAGTAGTACTTGTGACCGTCGACCCCGCTGAACCAGATCGTGGTGCCGCCCAAGACGTTGGTCTTCGGCTCGGCGATCCCGTCGACGACGGCCAGCACCGGGATGCCCCGTGTGCCGATCATGTCGACACCCTGGTGTCGTCGACCACCGCTGCGGGGTGCGCCCCACGTGTCGCCGAACGGCGCAGGCGCGCTGCCGGTGGGGCACACCCAACCAGGGCCTGCGTAGTCGTTGCCGCTACCGGGGAAGTTGCCAGTTCCGCCACCGCCCGTCTGACCGCCACCGGCATTGGGCAGCGAAGGACGTGTCGCAGCGCCCGTCGGTGCAAGATCGTCTCCGGAATCGCTGCCGGCGTCAGAGGCCCCGACATCGGAGGCCGGGTTTGCGGGCGAGGCCTGTGGGTTGGCGAGTGTGGGCGTCGGCGCGCTCAGCAACCTCTTGCGATCTGCGTCGCGCTTGCGTCGTGCCTGCTCGGCGATCAGCGCAGTCCGCACAGCCTCGTTCTGCAAACGGTCGGCCTCGACATCTTTCAATCGTTGCACCTCGGACGAGGCGGCATCTTTCAACAGGGCAAGGTTGGCACGTTCTTTCTCGGCCTGATCCTTCTTGTCGGCGAGCTGCAGTCGCTTGTCGGCGAGGTCGCCGTTGAGCGCATCGAACCGGTCGAAGTCATTGGCCGAGGAGTCGTAGATCACTTCCATCAGCGCGTCGATCTTGACCTGGTCTTCGGGCGACTGGAACCCGGTCAGCAGCGGTACGCCGGTACTGCCGGATCGGGTGTAGCGGCCGATGGCAACGTTCTCGACCGCCAGCTGCAGCGCCTTCACCTCGCCCTCGAGGGCGGTGATCTCGGACTGCAGTTGTGTTTGCTGGATCGTGAGCTCGTCGATTCGCGACTCGGAAGCGAAGTATGCGTCGGCTGCGGCGTTGGCGCGTTCGCGGGCATCGGCGATCTCTGCGGCAGCCTTCTCGGCATCGGTTTGGGGGGTGGTGGCGCGCGCAGGCGAAGCCGACAACAGCGGCGCGAGCAAGCTCATCGCCGACACACACACCAGAATCCGACGCATCCCTTGGGCGCAGGGTACCAGTGGATTCAGCGTTGCGACCGGTATCTCTTACTCTGCGTGGCGATATCGTCACACCTCCATGTCCGAACCGAGGTCCGAAGTCTCGTCGTCGCAGTCCGAGGTCCTGCGTCTCGCCGACGTCACCTTCGTCCGCGACGGTCGCACGATCCTCGCTCCGCTGACGTGGACGGTCTTGCAGGGTCAACGATGGGTGGTGCTTGGTGCCAATGGCTCGGGCAAGACCACATTGCTTCGGATCGCAGCGATGTACGAGCATCCCTCGAGCGGCGACGTGCGGGTGCTGGGCGAACGGCTCGGTCGCACCGACGTCCGAGTACTGCGCCGCCGTATCGGGTACCTGTCGCCTTCGCTGTCCGTGCAACTGCGTCAAGAACTGCGCTGCCTCGACATCGTGATGACCGCGAAGTACGCCGCGCTGGAGCCGTGGTGGCATCGTTACGACGAAGCCGACGAGGCTCGCGCCAGAGCGTGTCTCGACCGCATGGGCGTTGCATGGCTGGCAGAACGCCCGATGGCAACCACGTCGTCCGGCGAGCAACAGCGCGTCCTCCTGGCCCGCACGCTGATGAACGAGCCAGGGGTCGTACTGCTCGACGAACCGAGCGCGCGTCTCGACCTCGGTGGTCGCGAACAGCTGGTCGAAGCGCTTGCCGAGCTCACAACTGATCCATCGGCACCGCCGTTGATCCTCGTCACCCACCACCTCGACGAGGTGCCGGTGGGAATGACCCATGTGATGATGCTGCGCGAGGGCAAGGTCGTGGTGTCAGGTCCGATCGGTCGTACCTTGACGTCGGCCAACCTCAGCGAATCCTTCGGGGTGCCGCTGACGTTGGAGCGACGCGGCGACGGCCGATTCAGCGCCTGGTCGCCACGAGCTGCAACAGGCGCTCACGACCCGACGTGATCTGTTCGGCCAGCACTCGCTCCAGCGCGCCGCCCGTCCACAGCGAACCCCCGTAGTGCAGGTGCATGGTCAATGTGCTCATGCCGCCGTGCTCGACGATCGCGGCGCGCAGCACCCATGGCGAGTGGTTGCGGCCATCGGCCTGATCGCGCTCGAACTTGACGGTGAAGGATTCGGCGTCGCGCACGGTTCGCACCATCCGCAGCCGCTTGCTGCGCGCCAGCGGCCCTAGGCGGGCGCGAAGCTCGACGTCCCACACGGGAGCATCGCCGGGCTCGGCCACCGCCGAGTGCACCAAGCCGTTCCACTGCGGGTAGGTCGCCAGATCGTCGACCAACACGAACAACTGCTCGGCGCCGCACGGTGCTTCGAGCGACGCGGTGATGTCCATACCGTCAAGTATCGCCGGTTAGTTGCTGCGCCGCGACCGTTCCTGACCGCCGAACGCCCTGGCGAGAAGGGGGCTCGTCGCTTCGAGCAGACCATCGAGATCGTCGGTCTGATCGAACGTGGGCTTCCATGGCAGCACCTCGATGTCGATGGTCGCATCGGGCTCTTCGCTCATGAGGTCGTCCTCGATCTCGTCGACCATGTCGGGCACCAGTCAATTCTGGCATGAGGGGATCGGCGCCCAACTCCAACTGTTCGGTGTCGTCGCGGCGGTGCCTCGACGAGCGACGTTGACGCGGTGCGGCAGAGATTGGTTGTGCGGGAGCCTTGAACAGGCGCGGCACCGGATCACGACGGTCGTCGAGCATCCAACCCAGAGGCACGACCATCGCGTCGGCGTGACGACGGCACAGCACGCCGGAACGATCGGTGCTGACACGGTCGTACGAGTCGATCCACACCATCACCTGCTCGGCGTCGAACCCGTAGGTCATCTCGGCAACTTGCGAACATCCAGGGCGTTCACACAGTCGCGTCATCACCCATAACGTACCCGAGGCGCGCCCGCCGATCCGGCTTCATCGCTCGAATTTCGTCGACAGCTTCACCCCTGGGTGGCGAGGCAAGTCACTAGATATCCGGCGCATCCGGATGATCCGTGACCTGCTCAACGATCGGCTGACGACTGGGCCGGGTGGGCGTACACGGACTCGAACCGTGGACCCCGTCGGTGTGAACGACGTACTCTAACCAACTGAGCTATACGCCCCTGCAGTGCCGAAAGACTAGCAGTGGCGCCCAATTCATCCTCCCCAGCCATCCTCCCAATCCGGCGTCTCGAACTTCGTGTGCCCGAACTGATGGTCATCGGTCGAAACGGATGCACACGACACCGAGACCCTGGCTGTCGCGATGAGGTTCGAACTCGGGCGGGCACAGATCGTCGGCCGTGAGCAGGCGTTCGACCACTCCGTCGTGATCGGTGTTGCAATTCACTTCCGTGGCGTCGCCGTTGTCTTCGATCACCACGCACGACCCCGCCTCGAGCACGTTGTCGGGTGGGCCGGGTTCCGAGGGTTCGTAGGTGAACACGCCCAACAACACGATGCCGATGCCAACAGCGGTCAGGCCAGCGAGGAAGCGCCACGGGAAGCTCGACTCCGGCGGCGGTCCGGGCACCGGCGCCCACTGCTGTGCCGACGACGGCGGTGGCGACGGCCGCTCGTGCACGTCGAGCGACCGGTCGTAGGCGCGGCGCAATGCCGGATCACCCAGCACCCTCCAGGCCTCGTTGATGGGCGCCAGCGAGTCGGCGGATCCGGACCTGCTGGTGTCGGGATGGTGGGCTCGAGCCTGGCGACGAAATGCGGCCCGTACTTGCGACGTCGAGGCAGTGCGATCGATCCCCAGTACCTCGTAGTGGGTCACGGCCCGACCGTACCCCCGCTTCGCCAGTACCGACCCTCGCTGCGATCGAGGAAGCCTTGATCAACGAGATAACGACGCAGGGCGGCGGTGTCGGCATGGCGCTTGCCGAGGATGAGGTTGACCATCTGCTCGCTGTATGTCGTACCGGGTTCGAACTCCTGCGCCAACCAGTCGAGGATCACTGCTCGTTTCGCCGGTGCCACGGGGATCGACTGCAGCCGACCGTCGACGACGAACGCCCGCAACACCTTTCGGATCTCGTCGGGTTCGTCGTCGAACTCGGTCGAGGCCGGGCGGGTGTTGGCCTGCCGGGCGGCGCGTTGAAATGCATCGCCGACCACACCGAGGCCGTCGTCCCCGCTGACGACCAGGCCGGTCTCCACGAGCTTGCCGAGCGCCTTGGCGACCTGTGCGGACGTGAGACCGGTTGCCGCGACGATCGCGTCGACGTGTGACGCGCCGAGCTCGATGGCGGCGACCACCTTGCGGCGGTGAGTGTCGGCGAGCAGGCCGACCAACGCAGTTGCGTCGAGTTCGGCCAAGGCTCAGTACCCGAGATCGGGATAGACCGCGCCCTGGAGTTGTTTGCCTTGGGCGAACCGGCGGATGTTGGTCGTGATGCGTTCGGACAGCAGTGGCTCTTCCATCTCCAGCGTCGCGCCGATGTGCGGCGTGATGATGCAATTGGGCATGGTCCACAGCGGGTGATCGTCGGGCAACGGCTCGGGATGGGTGACGTCGAGGGCGGCTCCGCCGATGACACCATTTTGCAAGGCCCACACCAGGTCGTCGGTGACGATGTGCTTGCCGCGCGAGATGTTGACGATCCACGCGTGGCTCTCCATCATCTCCAGTTCCGTGAGCGAGATCATCTCCTCGGTCTCGGCGGTCAGCGGCAGAGCCAGCACGACCAGATCGGCTCCGGCGAGCGCGTCGACGTATCGCTCCGCGGCCAACACGTCGTCGACGCCTTCCATCTCCTCGATGCGGTTGCGCACGACGGTGATGTGGCAGTTGAAAGGTTTGAGCATTCGTACGAGTGCGCTCGCGATGCCGCCGCCCCCGAGGATCGTGACCCTGCCTCCGATGAGGTTGCGGCCCGACTCACCGAGCCACGTCGTCGACTTCGCGTACATGCCGAGGCTGCGCATTCCGGCGAGCGCCAGCGTCAGGGCCAGTTCGGCGACGGGCTCGGCGAAGATGCCTTTACCGCACGTCCACGTGCGATCGTCCTGAACGAGATGGACGAACGGTTCGATGCCCGCATATGGCAGCTGGATCCACGAAATCTGTTCGTTGGCCTCGAGCACCGCCTCGAGCTGCAACGCCTCGCGAGGCACTGTCCATATCAAGGCCTCTGCCTCGCCGACCGGCACGATGTGACCGCCGCCGGCGGCGATTGCCCCCCTCAACCAGTGCTGACCGCCTTCGGGATCCGGACCGATTGCGATTCGAGGTGGCCCGTCGCGTCGTGACGACTTCGACGAGGCCTGTTTACTTGGAGGCATGCACCGTGAGGCTAGCCCGCTCTACGAATATCGCCTGCAACTCTTTCGCCGCTCTCCACCGCTCCCTCGAGGTAGCCGGTCCACGTCGCGACATGCTCTCCGGCGAGCCAAATTCGCCCATGCGGTCGACGCAGCACCTCCCAGAATGCGGTGACCTGGTTCGGTCCGTACACCGCGTAGCTACCGCCGTACCGGGGCTCCGCAGACCAGGCTCGCGAGAAGCCGCCGGTCGCTTGCGCCACGATCCCGTGCACCTCTCTGAGGTCTGATTCGATGGCACGCATGCGCTCCGGCTCTGGTTTCTCGGCCAACGTCCTTCCGCCGTCGCCGCCGGCGTACGACGTCAGCACGCCGGCCCGGCCCGGCTGGTCGACGGTCGGCTCGTAGATCCGTTGCGAGAGACCCTCGGTCGTCGCGTAGCCCGCAGGCCACTGTCGATCGGCGAACTGGATGGCAGTCTTGGTGACGGTGCCGTAGCCGAGCTCGTCGATGGCTCGTTGCAGAAGTTCGGGCAGAGGCGGATCGAAACGCACGCTGCGCAACGGAACCAGCGAGCAAGCCAGCACGACATGGTCGGCCTGCAACCGGCGACGGGATGTGATGACCGTGACCGACTCGCTGTCGTGCTCGACGCCGAGCAACGTCTCGTCGGTGGTCAGCACGTCGACGACCTCGGCTGCCATCCGGCCGACCAAGGTGTCGATGCCGCCGGCCACACGGTGCGAGCGGATGACATCGTGGGCGTTGTTGGCCATGCTGATCGCGCGCTGCTGGGCCACGAACAGCAGCGACACCTCGGCCGGTTCGGCGGCGAACTCGCCTTGGCTGTCGCGACGGTGAAACAGCCGGGCGAGCTCGTCGAGTCCCGCCTGGTTCGCGACGTCTGCAAGCGACACTCCATCGAGGTCATTCGCGAATGCACATCGCTGCGGGTTCGCTGGGTCGTCGACTGCGACCGCCGCCTCGTGCACGATCGCCTCGAACACTGCCAACTGCTCGTGCACCACGTCGCCGAGGTCCGTAGGGCTTTGCAATCGACCGTCGCGATACAGCCAGCGCCGGATCGTCGTCCACTGCTGGCCCTCGCCCTGCAACTCCATGCCATGACGAACGAGCAGGCTGCGCATGCGGTGATGATGACTGTCGATCCACTCGGCACCGCTCTCGGCGTACTGGCCCTGCTCGAAGGGTTCCCGCACGGTTCGAGCGCGACCGCCGAGTCGAGATCCCGCTTCGATCAGGGTGACGTCGTGACCGTCGAGAAGCAGCAGTCGGGTCGCGGTGAGGCCGGCCATCCCAGCCCCGACGACGACGATTCGCATGAACGGTCGGGGCTCAGCCGCCCGCGAGCGTCGAGGCCATCTGCGAAGACGAATCGCCGGAGCGTTTCAGGACCGAGTACACGAACGCCAACGCCATGACCGTGACACCGAACAGCACCACAGCTGCGGCGCCAACGAAGGGCCTCGTCGTGCTCTTGGCGGTTCCGATGACGTAGACCGGGAACGTCGACGAGCCGGCGGTGGAGACCGAGTTGGCGATGATGGTGTTGTCAAGGCACAGCGTGAACGACAGCAGGCCGCCGGCCACGAGTGCGGAGCTGATCAGCGGCAGGGTGATCTGGCGGAACGCGCGTGCCGGCGGTGCGCCGAGATCGGCCGCAGCCTCTTCGAGCGATTCGTCGAGACCGGCAAGACGCGCTCGCACGATCAACGTGACCAGCGCCGACGTATAGAGCGACTGGCCGACCCACAACCGCAAGATGCCGTTGTTGATCGGCCCCACAGGATCGTTGAACGGGCCGCCCACGCGCACGAACCAGCCGAGCAGGGCGATCGCATCCATGATCTCGGGCGTCACGAGGATGAGGAACAGCACGAACATGAACGGCTTGCTCCATGCACCAGTGCGCCGAGCCAGACGCGACTCCAGCGAGACCGCCGAGCACCACGGCGATGGCTGTCCCGCCGATCGCGGCGGTGAACGAGTTGCGCAACGCGAGGCCGAGGCCCGTCTCGTTGAACAGGTCGGCGTACCAGGTGGTACGTACGCCGACGACGATGACGCCGAGCACCACCCCCAGCGGTATCGCCCAGTGCCGCAACAGCTTGACTCCCGAGAAGCGAGCAATCAACGAAGCAAGCGCGACGATCACGAGGAACACGAAGATGGCGTTCAACGTCTTGTCGGGATTGAACAGCGCACCCCACCACTTGGTGGAGTAGTGGCGCGACCCAAACGATGAACGAGCCACCTCGATTGAACGAGTGACGGATGACGAGCAGGATCGGGATGAACAGGAACGTCAGGACGATCACGGCCCAGACGGCCATCAGGATCTTGGCGCCGTCTCGGGGCGGGCGGTTCTGCCTCGGGACGGCGAGCGGCGAAACCTCGGGCGGGCTGATCGTCGTCATGCGGCAGCCCGAATCTCGATGTGGCGACGACGACGAAGGATCCATTGCGCGCCCAACACGATGATGCTGCCGATCACCAGCACCAAGAGAACTGCCCCGATCATCATCACCGCCATGGCCGACCCGAGAGGCCAGTTCTGCGCCACATGGAACTGGCTGTCGACCATGGAGCCGATCATGTTGCCGGACGTGCCGCCGAGCAAGGTGGCCGTGACGAAGTCGCCGCACATCGGAATGAAGGTCAGGAGCACGCCGGCCGCGATTCCAGGGCCGGCCAGTGGCAGGGTGACCTGCAGGAAAGTACGCAGCCGATTGGCCCCCAGATCCTTGCTGGCCTCGCGCATGTGTCCCTCGATGCGGTCCAGAGCGACGAACAGCGGCAGGATCATGAACCCGAGGTAGTTGTAGACGATCGCCAGTTGCACCGCGGTTTTGGTGTCGAGGATGCCGATGGGTCCGTTGATCAGCCCCCAGTCCTGCAGCCACTTCGAGACCTCGCCATTGGCGGCCAGCGGGATGCGCCACGCAAGAGTTCTGATCAAGAAGCTGGTGAAGCTCGGCACGACGATCAGGGCCAGCAGGATCGCCTTCCACTTCTCGGTGACCTTGAAGACCAGGAAGTAGGCAACTGGAAATCCGAAGACGAAGCACAGGGTGGTGGCAATGACGGCGACCCTCACGGTGGTCTTGAACACCTGGAAGAAGGTCGGGCTGAACGCGTCGCGGTAGTTCTGCAGGGTCTTGTTGCCCATGGAAACCGGCACACCGCCACCCGACGCGGTGTTCTTGGTGCCGAACGAGTACCAGACGATCAGCACGATCGGCAGGATGAAGAAGAACAGGTACCACAGCGATCGAGGGCAAAGCGAGCGAGAACGACGGTGCCCGCAGCCGCCGCTTGCGCGGTGGTCCGGCCACGGGAACCGTCGTCGTCATCTCATCCCCTACTCAGTCGCGAAGCCGTCGTCAGGCGCCCGCGGCCGCCTTCATCTTGTTGTAGATGTCGACCAGGCGATCCTGCGCCGAGTTGACGGCGCCGGTCCTCATCGTCGCCACTTGCTCGTCGGTGAAGAAGATGATGTCGCCGTACTTCAGGTCGGGCTTGAGGTCTGCCAGCAGCTGCGCCATGTTCTTGAGCCCCGAGTTGTAACCGTGGTAGTCGAGGTCCTTGATCGACACCTCCGGGACCATCAGCCAGTTGATCCAGGCATGAGCGGCATCCGGGTTCGGTGAGCCGGTCGGGATGCAGTAGTTGTCCATCCACAGCTCGGTCTCGGGTGCACCGAGGCCCCAGACCCAATCGTCGACGGTTCCGCCGGCATCCTCGATCTTCGGATAGGCGGCGCGCGCATCGCCGTTCCAGATCATCGACAAGGCGTATGCGCCCTCGGCGATCTTGTCGGACGGGTAGCTGTCGAACGCCTTGACGTGCGTCGCGTATTCGTCGACCAGGAACTTCTCGGCGGCGTCGAGATCCTCGGTCTTCTCCGTCGTCCAGTCGATGCCGTTCGCCCAGAAGTACATCCCGGTGATGTTGCCGGGCGAGTCGAGGATGGAGCAGTTCTTGCTGGCAACACCCTGGCATGCCGCGATGAAGTCGTTCCAGGTCTTGAGCTCGGTCGTGATCTTCGTCTTGTCGTACATCCAGCCCGTGGAGCCCCAGTCCTTGCAGACGCTGTAGTCGTTGGTCGGGTCCCAATCGCTGAGCGAGGTACGCGGGGTCGATGTTGACGATGTTGGGCAGCTTCGACTTGTCGAACTTCTCGAGCAGGCCATTCTGGATCATCTGCGGCACGAAGGTGCCGGTCGGCACGACGATGTCGAAGCCGGTCGTTCCCTTCGACGCCTGCAGCTTGGTGATGAGGTCCTCGTTGCTGACGTAGTAGTCGACCTTCATCTTGATGCCGAGCTGCGACTCGGCGAGTGAGCCGACGATGTCGGGGTCGTTATAGGCACCCCATGTGTACATCGCCAGGTTTCCGGAGGACTTGTTGACGACACGGCTGTAATCACCGCTGGCGACCCCGAGGCCTGTGCCGCTGTCGCCGACATCGCTCGAGCCGGCAGCGACCGTTCCTCCACCCGATGTTGCCCCGGGTGCAACGGTTCCTCCCACTGCGGTGGCGTCACTCTCGACGTCGTCGTCGCCGCAAGCAGCGATGATTGCAAGCCCGGCCGCAGCACCACCCATTTGGAAGAGCGTGCGCCGCGACATGGCGGCGCGGAAGCTCTGCGGTGCGAGGATCTTGACAGGTTCATTCTTGGATGACATGACTCTCCTTGGAAGGGTCTTCGTGGATCTAGATGGCTACTTCTGAGCTTGGCTCGGCGAGCACGAGGCTCTCCTGAGCGGCCGAGAACTGGTACACGTCGTTGGCCGACCACTGAGCACCACACCGGGTCGCCCGGAAGCAGGCTTGGTGCTTTCTGGCGCGGGAGCAGCA
This sequence comes from Ilumatobacteraceae bacterium, assembly GCA_963746365.1. GTDB lineage: Bacteria > Actinomycetota > Acidimicrobiia > Acidimicrobiales > Ilumatobacteraceae > JAENVT01. The sequence goes on from CAVVBH010000004.1 coordinate 13,512, forward strand.
CGATGACGTCGCGGAAACGCCCACGCACGACGTATTGCAACGTGTCGCCGAAGTGGGAGACGCCGGCGACCTCGCCGGCGAGGACGTTGGCGACGTCGCCCGGGATCCGTCGGCGACGAGCGTGAAGCTCTCAGGTCGCACGGCCGTCAACGCTCGTTGCCCACCCGCGACTCGCTCCTCCGGACGCTCGCACACGAACACCGTGCCGTCGTCGGCAGCCATGCCGCCATCCGTTGCGACACCTCGCCAGAAGTTGTTGCGACCGATGAAACCGGCGACGAATGCTGAGACCGGCCGCTCGTAGACCGTCTCGGGATCGCCGAGCTGCTCGATATGACCCTCGAGCATGATGGCGATGCGGTTGCTCATGCTCATCGCTTCTTCCTGATCGTGGGTGACGAAGACGAACGTGATGCCGAACTGGCTCTGGAGAAGCTTCAACTCGATCTGCATCTCCTCGCGCAACTTGCGGTCGAGAGCGCCGAGGGGCTCGTCGAGCAACAACACGCTCGGCCGGTTGACCGAGCGCGCGAGCAACTGCGACGCGTTGCTGCTGGCCGCCCGACATCTGCCGCGGTCTGCGTTCGGCGAGCTTGGTCATCTTGACCATGTCGAGCGCCTCGTTGACCCGGCTGGCGATCTCCGATTTCGGCACCCGCTTCTGCCGAAGGCCGTACGCGACGTTCTCCGCCACCGTCATGTGCGGGAACAGGGCATACGCCTGGAAGACCGTGTTGACGTCGCGCTTGTACGGCGGGATGCCCTGCACGTACTCGCCGCTGATGCGGATGAAGCCCTCGTCTGGCTGCTCGAAGCCGGCGAGCATGCGCAGCGTCGTGGTCTTGCCGCACCCGGAGGGGCCGAGCAGCGACAGGAACTCGCCAGGCTGCACCATCAGGTTGAGACGGTCGACCGCCACCATCGTGCCGAACCGCTTCGTGACGTCGGTCAATTCGACTGCGCCGCGCTCAGACGCCCCACCGCTCGGTGGCACGAACAATTCAGTCACACGTTGATCCCCCAGACCTGTTGGACGCACACCATATTCCCCGCGAGCCCATGCGGTGAACACCGACGCAGCGACGGGCAACCCGTCGCTTCGAAATGCGCTGCCACGTGCACACCGTTGCACGCCGGGAGCGTCAAATCAAGGAAAGCGCATGTTTCGACCGTCGCGCGCCACGGATTCCCTTGCGCAAGACGGTCGCAGCCACCAGTATCCGTAGACATGGATCGTTCCGGCACACAGCTCGACGACACCGATCGGGCGATCATCGTGCAACTCCAAGCCGACGGCCGGATCCCGTACACGCGCCTCGGTGCCGCCGTCGGGTTGTCGGAAGCAGCGGTGCGCCAGCGAGTGCAGCGCATGACCGACGCCGGCGTCGTGCAGGTGGTCGCCGTCACCAACCCGCTGTCGCTCGGTCTCCGGCGCATGGCGATGATCGGCGTGCACACCGAGGGGCCGACCGACGACCTCGCCAAGACCCTGCAGGCAATGGACGACATCGACTACCTGGTCGTCACCGCCGGGTCGTTCGACTTCATGTGCGAGGTCGTGGTCGAAGACGACGGCGCGTTGCTGGACCTGACCAACCGCATTCGCTCAGTTCCCGGCGTGGTCTCGACCGAGACCTTCATCTACCTCGACCTGGTCAAGCAAACCTTCACCTGGGGTGCGCACTAAAGACCGAGTGGAGTGTCTCAGGGCACCCAGGCGGGCGCCAAACACTCCACTGCGCTGCTCGTCGCTATGTGCTCAGAATGCCAGCCATCTAGAGCAGAATTTCAGCTGTCTAGGTTGGCCATGACGTGCTTGATCCTGGTGTAGTCGTCGAAGGAGTAGGCCGACAGGTCTTTGCCGTAGCCCGACTTCTTGAACCCGCCGTGAGGCATCTCGGCGACGAGCGGGATGTGGGTGTTGATCCACACGCACCCGAAGTCGAGGCGCTTCGCCATGCGCATGGCGCGTCCGAAGTCCTTCGTCCACACGCTCGATGCCAGGCCGTACTCGACGCCGTTCGCCCAGCCAACGGCCTCGTCCTCGTCGGTGAACTGCTGCACGGTGATGACCGGGCCGAAGATCTCGTTCTGGATCATCTCGTCGTCCTGATGCAGGCCACTGATGACGGTCGGCTCGAAGAAGATAGCCGTTGCCTGACACGGCGCTGCCGCCGGCTGCGACGCTGGCGTGATCGGGTGCCCTGCCGACCATGCCGCCGACGCGTGCCAGTTGGTTGGAGTTGTTGACCGGGCCGTACAGCACGTCTTCGTTGTCGGGCATTCCGGTCTGGGTGCCCTTGGCCTGTTCGGCGAGAGCAGCGACGAAGTCGTTGTACACCCGAGGGCCGGCGAGCACGCGTGTGGCGGCAGTGCAGTCCTGACCGGCGTTGAAGTACCCGGCAATCGCGATCCCCTCTGCGGCCGCGGCGATGTCGGCGTCGTCGAAGACCACCACAGGGGCCTTGCCGCCGAGCTCCAGGTGGCAGCGCTTGAGGGACTGCGCCGCCGCTGCAGCGACTTCTTGGCCCGCACGCACGGATCCCGTGACGCTGATCATCGCGGGAATCTCGTGCACGGCCATCGCCCGCCCGGTGTCACGGTCGCCGCAGACCACATTGAAGACGCCGGCCGGGAAGAACTCGGCGGCGATCTCGGCCAGCAACGTGGTGCTGGCAGGCGTCGTGTCGCTCGGCTTCAGCACCACCGCATTGCCGGCGGCCAGCGCCGGCCCGAACTTCCACACCGCCATCATCATCGGGTAGTTCCACGGTGCGACCTGCGCGCAGACGCCGATCGATTCACGGCGGATGAACGAGGTCATGTTGTGCATGTACTCGCCGGCGCTCTTGCCCTCGAGGTGGCGGGCTGCCGTGGCGAAGAAGCGGATCTGGTCGACCATCGGCGGGATCTCTTCGCTGCGCGTGAGGTGAATCGGCTTGCCGGTGTTCTCGACCTCCAGGGCGATCAGCTCCTCGGCGCGCGATTCGACCGCGTCGGCGAGGCGAAACAGCGCCAGTGATCGCTCGCTCGGCGTCGTGTCGCGCCACGACTCGTACGCCGCGGCAGCCGCCTGCATGGCGTCATCGACGTCGGCCGGGCCCGACAACGGTGCGGTCGCATACTGCTCGCCGGTGGCCGGGTTGATCACCGGTGTGGTGCGACCATCGACCGCGTCGACGTACTTGCCGTTGATGAAGTTCTGGAACGCCTTCATGCTCTCAATCCCCTTGTGGCGCGCTCGCCTCGTTGCGAACGACAGTCGATCTTGACCTATCCGATAACTGGACGCAACACGAACTTGCTCTCCGTTCGAGCGACTCCACCCTCGGCTTTCAACCACCGAATGAACCCGTCGAGGCCCTCCGCGCCGACGCAGTCGACGATCACCGTGTAGTCGGCGGGGCCGGTCACGTAGAGGGCGAGTTCGACCTCGTCGCGTTCGGCGAGCCGTGCCTCGAACTCCGCCGGATCTCCGCCCGCCGGGAGGCTGACGTCGATGACAGCTCGCACGTTGCGCCCGAGGGCGGCGGGATCGATGCTCGCGCGGTAGCCCCGGATGATGCCGGCCGCCTCCAACCGCCGCACGCGATCCGCAACCGAGCTCGACGCCATGTGCACCGCGTCGGCAAGATCGCGCCAGCTGATTCGACCGTGATGCTGCAGGATTCCGATGATTCGTCGGTCAATGCCATCTACAGCCACGTTTCGTTCGGTCATCGGCCCATGTTGCCGCAGTATTGGTCGTTGATCAACGGCGTCGTCCGGGGCAAGATTCGAGCCATGACATCACCCGTGATCAAAACCGTTGGTGTGCCCAAGGAAATCAAGAACAACGAGTACCGGGTGGCGATGACCCCCGACGGTGTCCGTGAGTTCGAGCGGCTGGGGATCAACGTGTTCGTGGAGACCGGTGCCGGCGTCGGCGCCAGCTTCAGCGATGCCGACTACCGCTTTGCAGGCGCCGAGATCGTCCCGACGGCCGCCGATGCTTGGGCCCAGCAGATGGTCGTGAAAGTCAAGGAGCCGAAGGAGGAGGAGTTCACGTTCCTGCGCGCCGACCTGACTCTCTTCACGTATCTGCACCTCGCCGCCTATCCGGTCGTCGCTCAAGCGTTGATCGATTCGCGCTGCACCGGACTCGCCTACGAAACGGTACAGATCGACAGCGGCGCGCTCCCGCTGCTGGCCCCGATGAGCGAGGTCGCCGGTCGCCTGGCGCCACAGATCGGGGCGCACTACCTCGAGCGTCACAATGGAGGCCGCGGCGTGCTGATGGGCGGGGCGCCTGGCGTGCAGCCCGCCAAGGTCGTGGTGCTCGGCGCGGGGAACGTCGGATGGAACTCCGCATGGATCGCCGCCGGCATGGAGGCCGAGGTGGTGCTGTTCGACAAGAACCTCGACCGCTTGCGATGGGTTGATCAGATCAACAAGGGACGGATCGTCACGCTGGCTTCCAACCGCGGGGCGCTCGAGCGCAACATCGCCGACGCCGACCTGGTGATCGGTGCGGTGCTCGTGGCAGGTGGGCGCGCACCGGTGGTCGTCACCGAAGACATGGTGCGCACGATGAAGACCGGCGCCGTCATCGTCGACGTCGCGATCGATCAGGGCGGATGTATCGAGACCATCCACGAGACAACCCACAACGAACCTGTCTACGAGTTGCACGGCGTGCTGCACTATGGCGTCGGCAACATGCCGGGCGCGGTGCCGCACACGAGCACCTACGCGTTGACCAACGCGACGCTCCCCTACCAACTCGAAGTCGCCATTCACGGTGCCGCAGGTGGATGCCGCCGCGACCCCGCCCTCTCGCACGGGCTCAACACCTACGCCGGCCAGGTGACCAACGCACCAGTTGCCGAGTTCCTCCGTACGCCGTTCATCGAGCCGCTCGCTGCGTTGAACTGAGTCACCCCGACCTAGCGTTTCCGCATGGCAACGCTTGCTTCAGACCTCGACCTGCCCGAGATCCTCGACGGCTCGTTCGATCAGCGGTTCGCGCGACGCATGGCGTTGGATCCCGACCAGTGGATCGTTCGCAACATGTTCGGTTACGCGGTGGTGCACTACGACGATGTCACGGCGATCCTTCGCGACAAGCGCTGGCACAGCGCGGTCAGCCGGATTCCGGAGCTGATGGGGATCACGAACCCGCAGTTCCTCGAACGTCAGCAAGTCAGCATCCTGTCGGCAGAGGGCGACATGCACCTCCGGCTCCGCCGCCTTGTGGCGCCGGCATTCTCGCCTCGCGCCGCTGACCGCCTCCGACCGTTCATGCGCGAGGTGATGAGCGGCCTCATCGACAAGGTTGCCGATGCCGGCCGGGCCGACTTCACCATCGACATCTGCGAGCCGTACCCGATTCCGATCATCTGCGAACTGCTCGGCGCGCCGAAGCAGGATTGGCAGTTGTTCAGCCGGTGGGCGGGCGACATCTTGGAGATCTTCTCGGCGGATGTGGTCGACAAGATCGACCTCATCATCAGGACGCAGGACGAGCTCGGCGAATACACCCGCGCGCTCATCGCCGAACGTCGCAGCAAGCCTGCCGACGACCTGTTGACCGACCTGATCGCAGCCGAAGAAGCCGGCGACAAGCTGAGCAACGACGAGTTGGTGATGATGGTCAACGCGGTGATCGTCGGTGGGACCGATACGACGCGCAACCAGCTCGGCTGCGCGGTGTCGCTGTTCGCCAACCATCCCGATCAGTGGGCGCTGCTCGCCGAGCGACCCGAGCTTGCACCCCGCGCCGTCGAGGAGTCGATGCGATACTTCGGTGCCGTGCGCGGCACCGCTCGCTTCGCCAGCTGTGACATCGAGTACCGCGATGTGTTGTTCCCGGCAGGCACGTTCATCGCGGTCGGACTGGCGGAGGCAAACCGCGACCTCGCGGTGTTCAACGAACCCGAGGCCTTCGACATCACCTCCGAGCCCTCCGGCCAACCACAGCTGACGTTCGGTTCCGGCATCCACTACTGCCTCGGCGCGGCCCTGGCACGAGCCGAGCTACAAGAGGCGTTGCCGCTGCTCGCTCAGCGCATGCCCAAGCTGGCGATCGACGGCGACATCACCTGGAAGCCCGAAGGCGTCGGCATCTTCGGCCCCGCCCACATGCCCATCACCTTCGCCGCGGGTCACTAGCTACCTGTTCACCATGCCGTAGGCGTGCGTGGGCTTAAGGGTCACGACGACGCGCTTGTCGGCGACCATTGCCTTGCGGTAGTCGTCCCAATCGGGATGCTCACCTGCGAGCGCTCTGTAATAGGCGACGAGCTCGTCGACGGCCGGATCATCGGGCTTGGTCGCCACCGCCGACAACTCGGCGTCGGCGTCGATGACGACGTACGCCCAGAAGTCCTCCCGTGTCACGTACAGCGAAGCCTGCGGGTTGCGTACGAGGTTGAAGTACTTGGCGCGCGTGGCGGTGATCGAGATCTTGATCACGTCATCGGTGACGACATAGGCGATGTTGGACAACTGCGGGCGCCCATCGCGCCTCTGTGTGACCAACACCCCGTTGCGACGTTCACCGGCAAACTCCAGAGCTTCAGAAATTTCCATGACGATGGCAACGCTCCGCCGTGCCGCGGTGTTCCCGGGCATGTGTCACCAGAGCAGCGCTTGACAACTCCGGCCCCGTATAGGGGCCCAAATCGTCAAGCGCTGCTCTCACCTTGATGCCGGAGTCAACGGGTGAGGAGGAGGGCGGCGAGCTTTTCGAGCCCTGCCACGCGGCTGCCCTTGACGAGTACTGCGTCGTTGCCGGACAGCAAACCCAGAGCCGCCGCAGCATCGGTCGACTGCTCGACACCGTAGAGGTCGGTCCCGATTGCGATCACCTCGACGCCACGTTCGGCCGCGTACGTCGCAATGGCGAGGTGTTCCACTGCTGCATCGCTGATCTCGGCCATCACTCCGAGCAGGGCCACCCTGCGGGTTGCCGGCAGATCGACGAGCGCGTCGATCGCCGCGCGCATCGACGTTGGGTTGGCGTTGTACGAGTCGTTGAGAATGATCGCGCCCGACACCGCACGTTCGATCTGCATCCGCATTGCTGTCAATCCCACGGTCGTCAGCACGGCAGCACCTGCCGCCACGTCGCCACCGACTGCGCCGACACACGCCAACGCCGCCGCGGCATTCGACACCATGTGCCGACCGCTGATCGACAGACGCACATCCGTGCTGCCCCACGGCGTGTCGACGACGAACGACGGCCTTGCCAGTTCATCCAGCGCGACATCGCGCACGCGCACATCTGCGTCGCCGGCCTCGCCGAACAGCAGGCACGTCGCCGCCGTGAGGCTGTTCATCGAACGAACACGACGATCGTCGGCGTTCAGGATGGCAACGCCGTCGGCCGGTAGTGCCTCGATCAGTTCGGCCTTGGCTCGGGCAACGCCGTCGATTCCATCGACGCGATCGCTGTGAGCTTCGGCGACGCGGGTGACCAGACCGATCTGCGGCATGGCGATACGACACAGCGCGGCGATCTCACCGAACCCGCGCATGCCCATCTCCAACACCATCACTTCGGTGTCGTCGGGCGTGTTGAGGATGGCGGTGGGCAGCCCCTGCTCGTTGTTGAAGCTGCGCTCGTTCGCCGCTGTGCGGCGGCTCGCGGCCAACGCGGCCCACGCCAAGTCTTTCGTACTGGTCTTGCCCACCGATCCGGTGATGCCGATCACGGTGCCGGCGAACGATCGGCGCCGATCTGCCGCGAGGTCCATCAACGCGCGAAGCGTGTCGCCCACCTCGATGGCAGTCCCACCGACTGCGGGTCGCGACGTGAGGTACGCGACCGCGCCGGCGCCCAGCGCCTCGTCGATGAACTCGTGCCCATCGCGCTCGGCGATCAACGGCACGAACAACTGACCGGGGCGCAGCGTGCGAGTGTCGAAACCAACGCCGTCGATGTCGACGTCAGGGCCTATCAATCGGCCACCGGTTGCCACAGCGACGTCGCTTGCCCTGAATCGCATCGCCGCACACGGTACCGTCGGGGCGACATGGGAACAGGCGATCGAATCAGGCTGGTGGTGTTGTTCGGCGGCCAATCAGCCGAGCACGACGTCAGCTGCACGACTGCAGCACACGTGCTGCGAGCAGCCGATCCCGCCAAGTACGACATCACCCCGGTGGGCATCTCCCGCGATGGTGCCTGGGCAATCTCCGAGGGTGCTCGTGCTGCGCTGGCGAGTGGACCGACGGCACTACCTGGCCACCTGGACCCGACGGGCACCGCCATCATGCCCGCCGACGTGATCTCCGAGACCACCCGCACCGTCGTCGTGCCGTTGCTGCACGGCCCGATGGGCGAGGACGGCACCGTGCAGGGGCTGCTCGAATTGGCGAACATCCCCTACGTCGGCTCGGGTGTGCTCGGCTCGGCACTCGCGATGGACAAGGCGATGGCCAAGCAGGTGCTGTCGGCCAACGGCATCGCGCAGGCTCGGTACCGGGCGTTCCGGGCCCACGAGATCACACCCGGCTTGCCGGCACAGTTGGCGGCGGAGCTCGGGCTGCCGCTGTTCGCGAAGCCCGCAAACATGGGCTCTTCTGTCGGGGTCTCGAAGGCCAAGACCGTCGAAGACGTCCGCGACGCGATCGAGTCCGCATTGACATACGACGAATGGGTCGTCGTCGAGGAGGCAATCGTCGGTCGGGAGATCGAGGTGGCCGTGCTGGGCAACCTCGAACCGCGGGCCAGTCTTCCCGGGGAGATCGTGCCGGGCGCCGAGTTCTACGACTACGCCGACAAGTACCTCGACGAAGGATCGCAGACCTTGGTTCCCGCGCCCCTGACTCCCGAGCAGTCCGACGAGGTCCGCGCCATGGCGCTGCAGGTCTTCAAGGTGCTGCGATGCGAGGGACTTGCCCGCGTCGACTTCTTCTTCGAGGAGCACGGGCGAGGCTTCATGTGCAACGAGGTCAACACGATGCCCGGCTTCACGCCGATCTCGATGTATCCGAAGATGTGGATCGCCAGCGGGCTGTCGTATCCGGAGTTGATCGACGAGTTGGTCGGCCTGGCGATCGAGCGCCACGGCCGGCAACGCCGCAACACCGCCCACTGATCACGCGGCAAGTCACCGATCCCCCGGTTGCGCCGGAAGTTTCGTGACTGGCTACGGCGCGAGTGCGGCGCGGAGGAACGCCAGCATCTCACTGCGGAGCTGTCGCAGGCCGGCGGCCGATGGTTGCCAGCCCACCACGCGCAGTGCTTCCGGCTCGGTGGCGATGCCTGTGACCGTCGCATAACACAGCGACGCCACCAGACGAGGGTCGGCGCGCCGCAGACGACCGGCGTCCATCTCGTGTTGCAGGTATGCGACGGCCCGGTCCACGAGTGGGCTCAGGTCGGCTGTCAGTCGATCGCCCGCCGCGGATGGGAGACGACTGACCTCGCGGATGAGACCCAACAACGCGGGTCGGCGAACGGCGGGACGGAACACGGCGCGGATGACAGCCTCGATGCGGTCGAGCGGATCGTCGGTCGCGGCCCGAACCGCGGCGTCGATGACCACCGACAGCTCCTGAGCAGCGGCGACCAGCACTGCCTGCACGAGATCGTCCTTGCTGGGAAACCAGTACAGCAACGTCTGCTTGGCGACACCCACCTCGGCTGCGATGACGTCGAGCGACACGGCGTCGACACCGCGTGTACCGAACAGGTCGGTCGCGGCGTCGAGAATTCGGTCGCGGGTGGGTGTCTTCATGCCTCTCTACCAAATGGTAGACGAATTGTGATAGACAAGGGCCTGAATGATCCGCCAGAACCTTGCCAACAAGCGCATCGCCATCACGGGTAGCACCGGTTTCGTCGGCACTGCGTTGGTCGAGCGGCTGCTGCGGGCGGTTCCCGAGTGCCAACTCGTGCTGCTCGTGCGGCCGAGCAAGCGCCACGACGTGACCGAGCGGGTGCGCCGCGAGATCTTCAAGAACGACGCCTTCGACCGTCTGCGTGCCGAGCTCAAGGACACCGCCGAACCGTTCGAGGCAATGTGTGCCCGCCGCGTCGTGGCAGTCGCCGGTGACGTGAGCTCCGATGGCCTGGGCCTCAGCGACGCCGATCGGGCCACCTTCACCGGCTGCGACATCGTGATCCACTCGGCGGCTGCGGTCGCGTTCGACTCGCCCCTCGACAGCGCTGTCGAGATCAACCTCCTCGGGCCGACGCGCATCGCCGACACGTTGAACGCTGCCGACGTCACGCCTCATCTCGTCGCCGTCAGCACGTGCTACGTCGCAGGCAACCGTCGCGGCAGCGCTCCCGAAGAACTGGTCAGCGAGGGCCCATTCGATCTCGGCTTGAGCTGGCGCAAGGAGGTGGCTGCAGCACGACGCCTTCGCAGCGACACCGACGCCATCAGCCGTCAGCCCGACACGCTCAGGCACTTCCGCAGCGAGGCACGCAAGTCGTTGGGCGCCGCCGGAGCGCCGGCCCTTGCGGCGAAGACCGAAAGCCTCCGAGAAGAGTGGGTGAAGGCGGAGCTCGTCGAAGCGGGCCGAGCGCGCGCGGCCAGCGTCGGCTGGCCGGATGCCTACGCCTACACGAAGGCGCTCGGCGAGCAGGCACTGACCGAGGTCAAGGGCAACGTGCCGGTCTCGATCGTTCGCCCGTCGATCATCGAGTCCGCACTGGCCGAACCGTTCCCCGGCTGGATCCGCGGCTTCCGCATGGCCGAGCCGGTGATCCTCAGCTATGCCCGTGGGCTGCTGAAGGAGTTCCCCGGCGTACCCGAGGGCACGGTCGACGTGATCCCTGTCGACATCGTCGTCGCTGCGATCATTGCCGTCGCCGCGCTCGGGCCTGCCGAGGCGCCACGCATCACCCAGGTCGCGAGCGGCGGCATCAATCCGCTGCGCTACAAGACGCTCGTCGACAACGTGCGCAGTTGGTTCACCGAGCATCCGCTGTACGACGCGGAGGGCCAGCCGATCGTCGTACCGGAGTGGCAGTTCCCCGCACGCGGCAGAGTGAAGAAGCAGCTGCAGCGCGCCAAGACGATGGCCGAGAAGACCGAGCGGGTGCTGCAAGCGCTGCCGCTTCGGGGCAAGCAGGCGACGTGGGCCGCCAAGCTCGACGAGACCAAGACCGACATCGATCGCGCGTTCCAGTACGTGCAGCTCTACGGCCTCTACACCGAGTGCGAGGCCATCTATCAAGTCGACCAGTTGATGCGCATCCACGATGGTCTCGATGCTGCTGACCAATCGGCGTTCAACATCGACCCGCGCAGCGTCGATTGGCCGACCTACGTCAGCACCATTCACCTGCCATCGATCGTCCACCACTCGCGTGCGAAGACCAAGCCCGGCAAGAGTCGCAACGACCGCGCCGACCGACTTCGCCGCAGTGTTCTTTCCCCCGATCGCCACGTCGCAGCCTTCGATCTCGAGAACACGCTGATCGCCAGCAACGTCGTCGAGAGCTACACGTTTCTCGCGACCCGCCGTCTGAACACGCCGGAACGGATTCGCTACGTGTTGCGGACACTGGCCGAAGCACCGAGCCTCAGCTCCATGGACCGCAAGGATCGTGGCGACTTCCTGCGGTTCTTCTACCGCCGCTACGAGGATGCCCCGGTCAGCCAGATCGACGAGGACTCGACCGAACTGCTGACCAACTTGATCCTGACCAAGAGCTTCCCCAGCGGTATCCGGCGCGTCCGCGAGCACCGAGCACTCGGCCATCGCACCATCTTGATCACGGGCGCGCTCGACTTCGCCGTGCAGGGTCTGCGTCCACTGTTCGACGAGATCATCGCTGCCGAGATGACCGTGAGGCCGGACGGCACGTACAGCGGTCATCTCTCGAAGGTGCCGCCCACCGGCGAAACGCGCGCCCAGATCCTCGCCGACTACTGCGATGCGGAGGGCCTCAAGTTGGAACAGTCGATCGCCTACGCCGACTCGACCAGCGACCTGCCGATGCTCGAGGCCGTCGGGTTTCCCGTCGCGGTCAACCCCGAGACCCGGCTCGCATCGATCGCCCGCAAGCGTGGTTGGTTGGTCGAGCATTGGTCGAAGGCACCCGGCGGACCGCGTCCGCTCCTGCCGATCGGCTCATTGATGCAGGAACGCGAGCGAGGACGCAAGTTCGCATGAGGTTGATCTTCGAACGCAGGCCCGTGAAGTTCGCGGCAGCCCGGCTGGCCGGCACGCTGTCGCCGGGACGTGGCGCGGCTGTCGGTCCACTCAAACTCGAGCCCAACGAGCCGCTGCCACTGCCAGGTCCCGACTGGGTACGACTGACACCCCGCTTGTCGGGAATCTGCGGATCCGACCTGGCGATGATCGACGGGACCGCCTCGGCGTACTTCGATCCACTCGTCAGCTATCCGTTCGTACCGGGACACGAGGTCGTCGCCACGACCGAGCGCGGGCGGCGCGTCGCGTTGGTTCCCGTCCTGTCGTGTGTGACACGAGGCATCAACCCGGTGTGCAGCCAGTGCGCGGCGCGACGAACCAATCAGTGCGAGCGGGTGGCGTTCGGACATCTGGAACCCGGGTTGCAGAGCGGCTTCTGCACCGACACCGGTGGCGGCTGGAGCACCTGGATGGTGGCTCACACCAGCCAGTTGGTCGACGTCCCCGACGATCTCAGCGACGAGGCAGCTGTGATGATCGAGCCAACGGCATGTGCGGCACACGCCGCGCTGCGATATCACGGCCACGAGACCGTGATCATCGGCGCCGGCACCGTTGGCCTGCTCACCCTGGCGGCAATCACAGCCACCCGCGACAAGGATCGCAGCGGCCCGGTGATCGTCACCGCGCGGTATGCCGAACAGCGCAGGCTGGCCAAGGAGCTCGGAGCCGACATCGTCTGCACATCGGACGAGCTGCCACGGTGGGTCCGTTCGTCAACCAAGTCGATGGTGCTCGGCGACCAGTTGACCTCGGGCTTCCGTCACGTCGTCGACTGCGTCGGATCCAGTGAATCGCTGAAGCAGGCGCTCCGCGTCGTGGCGCCCGGAGGCGAAGTGCTGCTGGTCGGAATGCCGAGCAACGTGTCGCTCGAGTTGACCTCGTTGTGGCACCGCGAGGCCGCCATCCGCGGCTGTTACGCCTACACCCGCAACGACTTCATGGCGGCCATCGAGATCGTGCGTCGCTTCGACCTCGGCCGGCTCGTCTCGGCCACCTATCCACTCGACGACTACAAGGACGCGATCAGCCCACGCGGCCTCGGCCGGGCGCCGTGGCGCAGTGAAGGTCGCCTTCGACATGAGAGAAAGCGGAATCTGATGCCTCGCCCTGGATTCGTCCTCGAAGTGGATCGCTCCACTCCCCCGATCATGTTCTGGCGCGGCGAGAACTTCAGCCTCGAGAAGCTTCCCGCGGGCCGTAGCCGTGTGATCTACCCGCCGGAGCCCTTGGATCCGATCGAAGACATCGATGGCGCGATCCGCGAGGCCTTGTTGAACCCGCACGACCAGGATCCCCTTCCGGCGCAGTTGTTCCCCGGCATGAAGCTGACGATCGCGTTCGACGATGTGAGCCTGCCATTGCCGAAGATGCGCATGCCCGACAACCGCCAACGAATCATCGAGGCCGTCCTCGACCTTGCCGCCGATGCCGGGGTCGACGATGTGCACATCATCGCCGCACTCGGTCTGCATCGTCGGATGCACGAGTACGAGTTGCGCCACGCGCTGGGCGATCGCGTCTACGACGCGTTTCATCCGCGGGGCACTGCTCTATCAACACGACGCCGAAGACCGCGACAACCTGACCGTCATCGGCTCGACGCCGGAGGGCGAGGTGTTGGAGATCAGCAAGCGGGCGGCCGACAGCGACCTGATCGTGTACGTCAACATCAACTCGGTGGCGATGGACGGTGGGTGGAAGAGCATCACCACCGGACTTGGCCAGCTACTTCAGCCTCACCTTCCACCACAACCCGGAGACACTGCAGAACACCCGCAGCTTGATGGACCGTCACAAGAGCGATCTGCACAAGAGCGTCTGGCGGCTCGGCAAGGTGATGCGCGACTGCGGGCCGACGGTGTTCCAGATCGAGTCGACGTTGAACACCGACATGTTCCCGTCGCCGTTCGATTTCTTGTCGAAGCGCGAGTGGGAGTGGAAGGCCAAGGACCGGGCCACCTTCCTGGCGACCACGAAGTCACTCAGTCGCACACCGGGCCGCCTCGCGCGCAAGATCTTCCATTCCATCGAGGGCCCCCACCAGATGACCAGCGTGCAGGCCGGCGACACCGAGGCCGTGCACAAGATCACGCTCGAGTGGGTGCACAAGCAGCAGCTGGTCCAGGTGCACGGTCAGACCGACATCTTGACGCTCGGCATCCCCTACGTGTGCCCGTACAACCCCGACGGTGTGATGAACCCCGTGCTGGTGATGTGCATGGGTTTGGGCTACCTCTTCAACATGTACCGCAACAAGCCGTTGATACGAGAGGGCGGCGTCATCATCATGACCCACCCGACGTATCGCGAGTTCCACCCAGTTCACCATCCGAGCTACATCGATTTCTTCGAGCAGGTGCTGGCCGACACCACCGACCCGGCAACGATGTCGCGGAAGTGGGAGAAGCAGTACGCGGAGGACGAGTGGTACCGGCATCTGTACCGCACGGGCAACGCCTACCACGGCGTGCACCCGTTCTACGCCTGGTACTGGGGAGCGCACGGCCTGCAACATGCCGGCAAGGTGATCATCGTCGGCGGCGATCCGCCGACAGTCCGCCGCCTCGGCTTCACGCCTGCATCGACGATGGACGACGCGTTCGAGATCGCCAGCGATGTCGTCGGTCGCACACCGACCATCAGCCATCTGCACGTCCCTGCACTCCTGGTGGCCGACGTTCAATGAGGGCATGGCGATGAGGAAGCGCACGGTGCCCTATTCGCTGACCGGACTGCGCCGGGCGCACGCGACTCGGCGACATCGCCAGCGCGACCCTGCAACGCGGCCTGAGGCCGGCGCGCAACCTCGGCTTCCCGTATCGCAAGCCCAGCATCCCGAAGGGTGTCGTTGTCCCCCCGACCCGTCCAAGCTCGGTGCCAACTTCGAGACGGCGTGGGCCCGTCGCGGGCCGGCCAAGGCCGCGCGCAAGGTTCTCACCAATGGCCCGTTGCGACTGCTCGTGCACGGCCTCGCCCGCCCCGAGATCTATGGCGTCGACCGACTCGAAGACCTGCGCGTTCGCGATGAGCCACCGCCGTTGATCTTCGCCCCCACCCATCACAGCCACCTCGACACGCCGTTGTCGATCATCTCCATCCCGGAGCCGTGGCGATCGAAGCTCGTCGTCGCCGCCGCGGCCGACTTCTTCTTCGATGTGCGCTGGAAGGGCATCATCGCCGCGCTGTCCCTCAACGCCATCCCCATCGACCGTGAGGTCACCGGACGCAAGACCAGCGATCAGCTGAAGCGTCTGATCGAGGACGGGTGGAGCCTGGTGATCTACCCCGAGGGCGGTCGCTCGCCCGACGGCTGGGGCCAGGAGTTCAAGGGTGGCGCCGCATACCTTTCGTCGCGCACCGGCGCTGCAGTCGTGCCGATGTTCATCGACGGGTCTGGCGCGATCTACGGCAAGGGGATGAAGCGGCCAAAGCCCGGCAAGACCAAGGTGGTGTTCGGTTCGCCGATGCCTCCCGTCGAGGGTGAGTCGACGCGCCGCTTCAACGCGAGGATCGAGGCCGCGGTCACGACGCTCGGCGACGAGGCCCTGACCGACTTCTGGACCTCACGCCGCCGACGCGCAACTGGGAGCAGCCCGAAGCTGACCGGGCCCGACTACAACGGCTGGCGTCGCCAATGGGCGCTTGCCGAGCACCGCAAGTTGGGTAAGGCAGGCCAGCGCCGCCGTCAGAAGCGACGCTGGCCCAACATCGGCTGAACCCAGGTCGAGTGGAGTGTTTCAAGGCACCCAGGTGGGCGCCAGACACTCCACAGGGCTATGCGTTGTCGGCTGCGGCCTTGATCGCGGCGAGATCGAGCTTCTTCATGCCGAGCATGCAGTTCATGGCCCGCTGGCCGCGCTCTGTGGGATCGGTCACCAACTCGGCGAGACCCTCCGGCACGACCTGCCACGAGAGGCCGTACTTGTCCTTCAACCAGCCGCACTGCACCTCTTCACCACCCTCGGTGAGCTTGTGCCAGTAGTAGTCGACCTCTTTCTGGTCGGCGCAGTTGATGAGGAACGACACGGCTTCGTCGAACGTGAACTCCGGCCCACCGTTGATCGCCGTGAACTCCTGTCCGTCGAGAACGAAGTCGACAGTCAACACCGTGCCGGCCGGTCGCGGACCGGCTTCGCCGTAGTGCGTAACGTTCTTGATCCCGGAGTTCGGGAAGACCGAGCAATAGAACTCCGCTGCTTCCTGGGCTTCGAGATCGAACCAGAGATTTGGTGTGATTCGGGGCATGACACGCTCCTGTCGTCGATTGCTGTTCCGTTGAGTAGTACCCGATTCCGGGACATCCCAAAATCCCACTACCAGGGCTTTCTCATCGATTCGGCGAGTCGTGCTGAGGCACCGCCAGCCGCAGTCAGACCGGCGATTGTTCCGGCGACATCGGCTTCCGGTCGGTTCTGGCTGAGCTTGCGTTTGGCCTGGATCGAGGTGATCTGCAACTCGATCCCGACGATTGCCTTCAGCATCGACTCGATGTAGTCAGGTGGTGCATCCTCGATTGCCCACGGCGCCTCGAACCGCGACTCATGGCGTTTGGTCAAGCGCGTCACCAACGCACGCTTCCACTCAGTCTCGTCGTGGGCGATGAACATGCCGCGAATGTGAATCGTCTCGTAGTTCCACGTGGGCACGACCTTGCCGTGCGCCGCCTTCGACGGGTACCAGTTCGGGGAGACGTAGGCATTCGGTCCGGTGAAGATGGCGAGCGCCTCCACGTCCGGTGCGGAATCGGACCATTGCTTGTTGGGGCGCGCAACATGACCGACGAGCGATCCCAACCCTGCAGCCGCGGGCTCGTACAACATCGGCATCGGCGTGGCGACGAGACCTTCGGCGGTCATCGTCACCAGCTGCGCCATCGGATGTTCGACGAGGAATGCCAGCGATCCCAGCCGGATCATCTTCGGCGAACGCGACGGGGGCGTACATCGCATACCTACAGCAGATCGGCGAGGGCGGACTCGAGCTTGGCGACACGTTCCTCGAGCTGGGCGACGCGGTCCGCCATGCTGCCGGCCACCGCGGCGGGAACGATTGCCGTTGGCGCCGCGACGTGCTCGGCCTCGTCGGCGATCAGCTGCTGCCAGCGTTGTTCCTTCTGCCCCACCTGGCGATCCAGCAATCGCACCAATGTGCTGTCGGCAAGCTGGCGAAGACACTCCTCGACCTCAGCTGCTGAGTCGAACGTGTGCAGGCGTTCGGTGCGTGAACGGAGTTCGGCAACGGTCTGCGGACCGCGAACCAGCAAGCACGGCCACGATCGCGGCCGCGCCATCGTCGAGCTCGTACTTCTCGACGGCCACCTGTCGAAAGCGAGTGACACTCCGGCCATGCGACGGGTGGACGATGCGTACGAGTCCCTGAGCCTTCATCGACGTGATGCACGCGTCGACCTCGAAGTCGTCGAGCGCCATGATGGGCTCACGAGACGACGACTGGTTGCATGCCGAGACCAACGCATTCATCGTCAGCGGATACTGATCCGGAACCGTGCGTTCCTTCTCCATCAAACAGCCGAGCACTCGGCCTTCGATCACCGTAAGCATGAGGAGGAACCTAGCGCCAACCATGACCTCTACCATGCTGGGATGTTCCGCCTCCGCCAGGTCGTCATGGCCGCCCGGGATCTCGACGCGACCGTCGACCGCATCACCGCCGAGCTCCAGGTCCCGGTGTGCTTCAAGGACCCCGGTGTCGCCGAGTTCGGCCTGCACAACGCCCTGTTCAACGTCGGTGATCAGTTCATCGAAGTCGTGTCACCGATGGCCGACAACACAGCCGCGGGCAGGTTGCTCGATCGCCGTGGCGCCGACGTCACCGCATACATGGTGATGTTCGAGGTCGACGACCTCGACGCTCGGATGGCGGCACTGACCGAGGCCGGCGTGCGAACCGTGTGGAGCGGCGACCACACGATGATCCGCGGCCGGCACCTGCATCCGGGCGACATCGGTGGCGCGATCGTCTCCCTCGACCAGACCAATCCGCCGGGATCGTGGATGTGGGGCGGGCCCACGTGGAAGGCGCACAGTGACAACTCCGTCGTCACGTCGATCGCCGGTTACACGATCGCTGTCGACGATCCTGCGGCGGTGGCCACGCTGTGGTCGCTGTTCGGACTGCTACACGGTGTGCGTTTCATTGACGGAACGAACTCGACGATCGATCTGACTGCCACGGATCGCAGCAACGTCGGCCACACCATCGCCCTCGATCAGGTCACCCTGCGCTTGGTCTGACGCGCCAGCGGTGAGCGCCCTGGGCAACCCCCTGGGCGCGACACCGGCAACCCGAGGCGTAATACCGCGCCCACGAGACCTGGTCGGGCGCGATACCGGCAACCCACCGCGTAATACCGCGCCCACGAGACCTGGTCGGGCGCGACACCGGCAACCCACTGCGTAATACCGCGCCCAGAGACCCGGTCGGGCGACAGCGGAACCCACTGCGTTACCGCGCCCACGAGACCTGGTTAGCAGTTGGCCTTCGGTGGGGTCTTGATCTTGAGGCCCGGGTAGAACGCGCTGTAGCCGGGCGTGTTGGCGTTGGCAGCGTTGAGCGCCTCGACGGTGGTGTCGAGCTTCGTGGCCACCTTGCCGAGGTAGTCGCCCTCGACGATGGTGTACTCGCCTGGCGCACATGTCGGCTGACCACCGGCGACCGTCGTCGTTGTCTCTCCCGACGGTGTCGCGTCCGCGTCGGTCGTCTCCGCGGTGCCCGGCTCGGTCCAGCCCGGCGGAATCTTGATGGTTGCGCCGACGGCCGGGTACTCAGGTACTTGGGCTGAGCTTCCCGAGCCGACCAAGGTCCAACCATTGATGGCGAGCAGGTCCTCGATCTTGACCTTGAACTTGACCGAGATCGTCGACGGCAGGTCACCGTTGGCGATCACGTAGCTGCCCTCTTCGGGATGCACCGCACCGGGCGTGCCGGTGCCGCCGGCAGCGGTTGTGGTTGTGATGGTCGTCGGAGTCTGGGTGACCGTCACGTAGTTGGTCGAGGTGAGATCGAGGGTCGTCTGATCAGACGCCGAGCCGTTCGCTGAGTCGCACGAGGCCAGGACCACAGCAAAGAGCGCTACCAGCAGGACATTCGATTTCATTCGATCAGCCTACGCGCTGGTGTGTTACGCGAGTGGTCGCGCCGTCGGCGCTATCGGTGTGGGCAATTGTGTCTCACCCATCAGCCACGCATCGACACCCGCTGCGCACGAGCGTCCCTCGGCGATGGCCCAGACGATCAAGCTCTGACCTCTGCCCATGTCGCCGGCGATGAAAACTCCGGGCACGCTGCTCATGTATCGGCCATCTCTGGCCACATTGCCGCGCTCGTCGAACGACACGCCGAGCATGTCGAGCCATGTGGCTTTTCGGGCCCGACAAAGCCCATCGCCAGAAAGACGAAGTCGGCAGGCAACTCGCGATCACTGCCTTCGATCTTCTGGAAACGACCATCGATCATCTCGACGTCGTGCAGCAGCAGCGCACGCACCCTGCCGTTTCCGTCGTCGACGAATCGCTCGGTGTTGACACTGAACAGCCGCTCGCCACCCTCTTCGTGCGCCGACGACACGCGATAGACGAGGCTCCATTGCGGCCAGGGATTGGTGCCGGCCCGCGAGTCAGGCGGTCGG
>CAVVBH010000005.1:0-57033 GCA_963746365.1 Ilumatobacteraceae bacterium
CGGAGGTCACAGCAGGTCGCGGAGGCGGGCGGCGAGGGAGTCCTTGACCGCCTGGGTGACGGCGAGCTCGACCTGTTGGTTGAGGTCGTTCTGGTCGTCGAGGTTCGCGAGCAGCGCGCGCAGGTCGAGGTCGTTGATCGTGCGGGTCAAGACGTCGTCGGTCTTCACCGCGGTGTTGATCAGCGAGTCCGGAAGGGCGCGGATCAAGGTCTTGACGAAGTCGCTGAGGTCGGCCGACTCGAGCGCTTCGTCAACCAGCTCCGAGCTGGAGGCAGCGACCCGTCGTCCTCCATCCGCTGGACGGCGGACAGCAGGCCCTGGCGCAGGGCGTCGACCTCCGCGTCGGTGCGGGGGCCTGGTTGCGCGAGCTCCAGCGTGAGCGCTTCGCGGCTGACGTTCAGACGGCAGGCGGCGCCGTCGATGCCGATCAGCACGAGACGCTCGGTGAGGCCCTCGATGCCCTCGGACTGCGAGGTGACGGTGCGCTCGACGCAGGGGTCGGCCGACTGCGAGGGGCTCGAACGTCCCGCCACCGTTGGCGAGCTGTACGCCGAGCACGCCGGCTACCAGTGCCAGCGCGACCGCCGGCAGTGCGACCAGGGGAGGGCGTCCGGTCATGTCGTGGTCCGTCTGCGGGGAGCGATCACGGCCAGCAGGGCGAGGAGGGCAAGACCAGCCCCGATGAGGAAGGAGTCGCGGAAGGCCCGTGTCGCGGCGCCCTCCAGCTGGGCATCGAGGTCGCGCTCGAGCTCCGCCGCGGCGGCTCGCTCGTCGGGATCGAAGTCGATCGTCGCGAACGCGCGGTGCAGGTCAGGGACCTGTCCCTGTTGCTCCGACAGCTCGCGGCCGAGCGCCTTGGCGAGGTCGATCTTGTCCTGCGCGTTCAACGGAGCGTCGAGCACCAAGGACGCGATCGCCTCCTGGGCGGGCACCTCGGCGTCTCGCAGGTCCGCGGTGAACACCGGCGTCATGATCGCCAGTCCCACGACCACACCGACGTGGCGTGCGCTGATGGTCCATCCCGCGTGCTCGACTCGTGGCAGGCGCATCCGCATCGCCTGAGAGGTCAGCCGGTCGATGGTCAGCCCGAGCCCGAGGCCCACCAGTGCCTGAGGCGCGAGCGTCCAGATGAGGTCGGCCGAGGGCAGGATCGCGAGGCCGGTCAGTCCGCCGGCGATGAGGAAGCAGCCCACGGCGACCTCGACCTCGGCGGGAGGCTGCAGGAGGCGGGCGAGCGGGCGAGCGGCGAGAGCCGCGACCGGCACGACGGACACCGTCAGAGCGGCGGTCGCCGGGGAGCGGCCCCAGCCCTCGACCAGCAACAGGACCAACAAGAACAACGCCGCCGTGAGCGCTGCCGACAGCAGGGCCAGGGTCAGGTTGGGGCGCACGGCCGGGCGATGCCGGTCCGGCGTGAGCGCAGGGACCGCCGGTACGGCGAGCGCCGCCGGGACCGCCAGTACTGCGAACGGCACCTGCACCCAGAAGATGGCCTGCCACGAGAACGCCTCGGTGAGCAGTCCGCCCGCGACCGGCCCGGTCGCCGTGCCGACCACGCCGGCCGTCACCCAGGTCGCGACGCCGCGCCGCTCGCCGTACGTCGCGACCAGGAGCTCGAGGCACCCGACCAGGGCCAACGCGCCTCCGAGTGCCTGCAAGCATCGAGCGGCTACCAGCACCTCGATCGAACCCGCCAACGCGCACCACGCCGAGGAGCCGGCGAACACCGCGATCCCCACGGCGGTGAAGAACCGCGGCTGCTTCCGAGCGAAGACGATGGCGATCGGCACGGCGGCGAGCCCCAGCACCAGGTTGAACGAGATCAGCACCCACGCGACCTGCCCGACGGACGTATCCAGGTGTCGGAGGATGTCGGGCAACGCGAGAGTCACGACCGCGGAGTCCGCGAGCACCAGGGCCACGGTCACCGCGAGCAACGGAGCCACGGCACGGCGCACCGGGCCATCCTCGCAGTGCGGGATGCCCTTTCGGTCGGCAGCAATATGTAGTAATTTGAGCAACATAAACAGTTAGAGAGGATCAACGAACATGGATGACGGGTTGCCTCCGAGCCGGACGGCGCTGCTCGCCGTGTGCTGTGTCGTGATCGCGCTGCTGGCCCTCACCGAGCAGTTCGTCGGTCTGCTCCTGGCCGTTCCCGCGTTCCTGGCGGCGGGCTGGATCTTCCACTGGGAGCAGCGGCCGGCTGCGACGAGCGGCCGCATCGAACGGGGCAGCCGGGCCCACGGCTGACCCAGGTCGACGGGGGTTCACCGCTGTTGAGGAGGGACGTCGGGCCCGTCACGAAACCCCAGAAGTGGCGCATAGTCCCGTCACCGGGGTTTCGAGACAGGCGCTAGCACGCCTTCCTCAACCAGCGATCGCCACAAGGCACTATCTTCCGAAGGTGGCCGCAACGCCGTCCCCAGCCGGGGTGCCGGACACGATGGCAGGGTGGAAGGCGGTGGCCGGCTCCCTCCTGACGGAAGTGTCCTGCGCCTTCCACCGCAACCTGGAGATCTCCACCCAATACGCCTGGATCTACAAGAGAGCGCCGGCCTGCATGAAGTGGGCCGGGATGGCGGCCATCGCGTCGCACCACGTCCGCCGTGCGCTCTTCCCGCTGCGGCTGGACAGCGATCGCACGGGCTACGTCGACATCCCGCGGAGCCTGGGTCGTCACAAGTCGCTGTTGATACGGGACGTGAACACGATCCGGGAGACGAACAACGCCATCTTCGACGACATCTTCTGGGCCCATCTCGCCTACCTCTCGGCCGATGACGGCCTCGACCGGCTGCGCGATCTCCTGCGGGACGAGGTCCACTACGCGCCGGTCCTCTCAGGCTTCGAGTCCATCGATCGGGGACGCCGGGTCCTCGAGGACGCGACGTCGACGGCCGACAGCCGACTCATGGCCGAGCAGCTCATCTGGAACGGGAATGTCCAGCTCCTCGAGCACGAGCAGCGCGCCCTCGTGCAACCACAGTTCGACCACCTGTCGTGCGCTTTCGCCCGGCTCGTCTCGATGGGCTCCACCACGACCTTCGAGGTGCACGGGGTCCGGCAGGAAGCTCGCCTACTTCACCTCGTTCTACGTCTCCTCGCTCGCCGCACGGATTCCGCACGCCTTTCGTGCGAAGGGGTGGCCGAGGATCACCGACTACGACGACCGCTGGAGCTGGATCGTCACGAGCGTCGTCCCCCGGTTCCGGAGGCTCGACGCTCACCTGCCCTTGATCGACGCCAGCCTGCGACGCATCTTCGACGAGGGGCGCGTCTACTCGTCGATGCCCTGCGTCGTGCCCCATTTACCGCTGACCGATCCTGCCCTGGCCGTCGCCGATCTCTGTTGTCCCAATGCGCAGACGTACAGGCCCCAGCCGGCATGATCCACGAGGGCTGCTCAGTCGCCGACGGTGAGCACAATCCGTCCCACTGCCTGACCCGAGGTGAGGTATCGCAGCGCCTCGGACGCCTGCGACAGCGGGAACGTCCGGTCGACCACGATGCGGAGCTCGCCGGCCTCGAGGAGCTGGGTCAGCGTGGCCATCAGCGCGCGCTTGTCCGGTGACGCGAACGAGCCGCCCCGAAGCTCGGGGACCACGGCCGAGCGCACCACCAGCCCGAGCATGAGCGGGATGTTGCCGACCCAGTGGTGGCCGCCCGCACCGTACGCGTCGTGCCCGATCAGCACGTAGGCACCGCGCGGCACCAAGGCCCGCCGGTTCGACGCGAAGGAGTGGTTGCCGGGTACGTCGAAGACCAGGTCCCAGCGCTCGCCGCTGCGCGTGTAGTCCTCGCGGGTGTAGTCGATGACCTGGTCCGCGCCGAGCGAGCGCACGAGCGCCAGCTTGCGGGGGTGGTCGACGCCGGTGACGTGCGCGCCGTACGCCTTGGCGAGCTGGACCGCGATCGCGCCGACCCCGCCGGCGGCTCCGTTCACCAGCACGCGGTCGCCGGGAGAGACCCGGCGCTGGGGCAGGTTGTGCAGCGCGATCAGGCCGGCGGTCGGTACGGCGGCCGCCTCCTCGAAGCTGAGCCCTGACGGCTTGAGCGCAACGGCGTACTCGGGCGCGGTGGCGTACTCCGCGAACGCGCCGCCGTTGCGCCATTGGATGCCGCGAAGGGTCTCGGCGAACACCTCGTCCCCGGGTCGGAAACGCGTCACCGCGGCCCCGACCGTCTCCACGACACCCGCGGCATCGGTACCCGGCACCCGATCCTTGGGGCGCCGGACCCCGGAGCCCATCAGACGGAGCACCGCTGGCCGGCCCGTCACGACGTGCCACACGTCGGGGTGCACCGACGCCGCCCGCACCCGGATCAGCACTTCGTCATCGGCAGGCTCGGGTCGTTCGACCTCACGAAGGGCGAGGCTGTCGAGTGCGCCGTAGGCGTCCTGGACGATCGCTCTCACACTTCGGACCGTACTGGGCGCGGCCGGGTGACGGGATCGGGAACCTGGTCGGCCTCCATCTGGGGCCGGGGTAGGCCGGCCTCGCCCGCGACGTCGATGGTGGGGAGCAGTCGGTCGAGCCAGCCGGGGATCCACCAGTTGGCGTCGCCGAGCAGCTTCATCGTGGCCGGGACCAGGACCAGTCGCACGAGGGTCGCGTCGACGAAGATCGCCGTGGCCAGACCGAGTCCGAGCACCTTCGCCGTCGGGTCGTCTCCGAGGACGAAGCCCATGAAGACCGAGATCATGATCAGCGCGGCGGACGTGATGACCCGCCCGGTGGTGGCGATGCCGTGGATGACCGAGCTGTCGTTGTCCCTGGTGAGCAGGTACTCCTCGCGCACCCGGGAGAGCAGGAACACCTCGTAGTCCATCGACAGGCCGAACAGGATCGCGAACATGAACATCGGGATGAACGGCACGATCGGGATCGGTCGACTCCAGACCGATGAGGTCGGCCCCCCATCCCCACTGGAACACCATCACGATGACGCCGAACGCGGCGCCGACGCTCAGCAGGTTGAGCAGCGCCGCCTTGATGGGCACCACCACCGACCGGAACACGAGGGTCAGCAGCAGCACCGACAGCACGATCACGGCGCCGATGAACAGCGGCAGCCGGCTGTTGACCTTGTCGCCGACGTCGGCGAAGCTCGCCGTCTGGCCACCGATGTGGGCGCGGGCCGGGCTCTGCCCCAGCACGGACGGGATCACGTCGGCGCGGAGGCGCTCGACGGTGTCGAGCGTGGCGCTGTCCTGAGGGCCGGTGGTCGGGAACGCCACCAGCGTCGCGACGCCGGCGTCAGCGTCGACCTCGGGAGGCGCGACGGAGGCGACTCCTCGGTCGGCCCGGATCGCCCTGGCCAGGGGTGCGACGACGCTCGGGTCCTTCGAGATGTCGACGGCGACGACCAGCGGCCCGTTGATGCCGGGACCGAAGCCGTCGGCGACGAGGTCGTAGGCGCGGCGCTCGGTGCGGTGCGGCGGGAGCGCGCCCTCGTCGGGGGTTCCGATCTGCAGGGCCAGCACCGGCGCGGCCAGTGCCAGCAGCGCGACGGTGGCCGCCGACGGCGTACGCCGGCGGCGTGCCGGGAGACGTGTCCACCCCAGCGCCGCCAGCCGAGGCCTTCAGCGGTACGGCTGCGGCGCGTCGCGCCGGCGCCCGAGGCCGTTGATCCGATGGCCCGCGAGACCCAGGAACGCCGGCAGCAGCGTGACCGAGGTGACCACCATGATCAGCACGATCGACCGAGATGGCGATGCCGCCGGCCGTCATGAAGGGGACTCCGGCGACGGCGAGCCCGAGGATCGCGATGACCACCGTGCCGCCGGCGAAGACGACCGACTGTCCGGCCGTGGCGACGGCTCGGCCGACCGACTCCTCGACGGTCATTCCGCGGGCGAGGTACTCGCGGTGCCGGGTGACCAGGAAGAGCGCATAGTCGATCCCCACGCCGAGGCCGACCATGCTGCCGACCACCGGAGCCCAGCTCGGGATGTCGATCAGGTAGGTGATCAGCGACATCGAGCTGATGCCGAGGGCGAGCCCGAACAGGGCCATCCCGATCGGCAGGCCCATCGCGATGACCGATCCGAACGCGATGAGCAGGATGACGACCGCGGCGACCAGGCCGATCACCTCGCCCAGCCGGTGCCCGGCTCCTCGAACGCGAAGAACAGGTCGCCGCCGAGCTCCACCTGCAGCGCCGAGCCCGCACCGGTTCGCGCCGAGCGCCTTGAGGTTCTCCAGGTCGACCGGGTCGAGCTCCTCGAGCACCGGGTACTGGACCCGGATCAGGGCGACCCGGCCGTCCGGCGAGACCAGTCCGCTGGTGACCGCGGACTCGGCCCGGCCGCAGGCGCCTGCCGGGTCGCCGGCGAGCACGTGGGGCAGGCGCGACGGCTGCCTGCACCTGCGCCAGCGCAGCGCGCGCCTCCGCCGAGCCGAAGAACGTCGCGCCGTCATCGCGTGGCGTCAGCACCACCTGGGCCGTGAGGCCGGCCCGGTCCGACCCGGCGGCGGAGAGCAGGTCGGTCGCCTTCTGCGAGTCGAGTCCCGGCGCCCCGAACGAGTCCTCGAGCTTCTCACCGAACGCGCTCGACGCGCCGACGACGAGCACCGACACGACGAGCCAGGACCCGAGGACGGCCCACGGGCGGCGTGCTGCGAAGCGACCCAACCGGTACAGAGCATGCGACATCAGGGTCTCCTTCGGTGACGTGCGTCGGTGCCGGACGACGACCGACGTGCTCCATCGTCACGACGGCGGGCAGCGACGCACCTCGGGCGAAGGGCCGGACCTCCCCCGGCCGACCGGCCGATGGCCGCGCCGTACTTTGGGCCGATCCGCGGACCGCTCCGGGATCACTACGCTGCGGTCATGGTGACGAGACACCGTCCGCTCGCTGTGGGCCGAACCGCGAGCCCCGAGCCCTCCCGCGCGCGTCTGGCGGGACTGGGTCCTCGTCGCTGCCCTGGTGCCGACGGCGCTGCTCGAGGGGGTGCTGCGCGACGACGTGGTGTGGCGGCCGGTGTCGGCTGCTGCTCGGCGTCGCGCTGCCCTGGACCCTGCTGTGGCGGCGTACCCATCCGCTGGCGGTCGTCGAGGTCGCGTTCGGCGCCGATCATCCTGGCCGACATCGCCAGCCTGGTCGGCGACGCCGACGGGGCGGTGGGCCTCTACACGATGGTCTTCGTCGTGCTGTTTCCCTACTCGCTGGTGCGTTGGGGGAGCGGCCGGGAGATCGGCGATCGGTCTGGCGTTCATCGCGGTGCACCGCGATCCTGGGCATCGCCATCGACTACACCGGCATCGTCGACTCGGTGGCTGGGATTCCTCTTCCTGCTCTTCCCGGCAACGCTGGGCGCGACGGTGCGCTACTGGACGTCGTCCCGGCTGCGCGAGCTCGACCAGGTCAAGCTCCGGGAGCGCGCGCAGCTGGCCCGCGAGCTGCACGACACGGTCGCGCACCACGTCTCCGCCATCGCCATCCGCGCCCAGGCGGGCCGGGTCGTCGCCGCGACCCACCCGGAGGCCGCGCTGGACGCCCTCGGCGTGATCGAGGAGGAGGCGTCGCTGACGCTGGCCGAGCTGCGCATCATGGTCGGCGGTCTGCGCGACGACGACGGCGGCCGCGCTCGCCCCGCAGCCGGGGGTGGCCGACCTCGAGCGGCTCGCCCGGAGCGTGGGCGACCTGCCCTCGCGTCGAGGTCGACCTGTCGGGGACCTCGACGACCTCCGACCCTCGGTCGGGGCGGCGGTCTACCGCATCGCCCAGGAGTCGGTGACCAACGCCGTACGGCACGCGCGCCACGCCACCCGCATCAGGTCCGGGTCGCGGGCGACGCGGACTGCGTTCGCCTGACCGTGAGCGACGACGGGCAGGCGGGTCGACGGGGAGCGGCCGCCCGGCTACGGACTGGTGGGCATGACGGAGCGGGCGGCGCTCCTGGGTGGCTCGCTCGAGGCCGGTCCCGGGCCGGAGCGGGGCTGGACCGTCGACGCGGTGCTGCCCAGGGCGGGCGTCCGCGCATGACCATCCGGGTGCTGGTCGCCGACGACCAGGAGCTGGTCCGCACGGGGCTCTCGATGATCCTCGACGCCCAGCCCGACATCGAGGTGGTCGGTCAGGCCGCGGACGGGCTGCGAGGCGGTGTCGCTGGCGCGACCGGCTCCGTCCCGACGTCTGCCTGTTCGACATCCGGATGCCCGGCCTGGACGGGATCGAGGCGACCCGCCAGCTCGCCGGGCCCGGCGTCGACGAGCCGCTCGCGATCGTCGTCATCACGACCTTCGACCTCGACGAGTACGTCCACGGCGCCCTCAAGGCGGGAGCCCGCGGGTTCCTGCTCAAGGACGCCGGACCCGAGCTCCTCGTCCAGGCCATCCATGCGGCGGCCGCGGGGGACGCGCTGATCGCCCCGAGGATCACCGCGCGGCTGCTCGCCGCGTTCTCCGACACCCGCCTCGGCCGCCCGCCGAAGCAACCCATCGAGCCGCTGACCGCCAGGGAGGAGGACGCGGTGGTCGCCGTGGCGCGGGGTCGGACCAACCCCGAGATCGCCGCCGAGCTGCACATCAGCCTCAGCACCGTCAAGACCCACCTCGCCAGCATCATGGCGAAGATCGGCGCCCGGAACCGCGTCGAGATCGTGATGTGGGCCTACGAGACGGACCGCGTCACCAGCTGACTGGGTCTTCTCCAACACCTTGGCCCGCCAGTTCGGTGGTTGAGGTGAGGTGCGAGGAGCGCCAGCGACGAGCCTCGAAACCACCGCCGGCGAGTCGGAGGTTTCGAGGCTCGGGCCTGGCGGCCCTCACCTCAACCACCGAGGACGATGGCAGTCACCCGAGGGCGACGAGGAGCTCGGCCTTCGTCTTGCGCGACATTCCGGTGAGTCCGCGTGTGCGCGCCTCCTCCCGGAGCCGCGCGACCGTCCAGCTGTCGTCGGGGCTCACGACGGGTGAGATGACGGCAGGCGAGGCCTCGGTCGCCACGGAGGGCGCCTCCGTGGCCGCCGGTGTCGCTTCGGTTGGTCGATGCGCCTTCTTCAAGCGCTTGTTGGACTTCTTGAGGTCCTTGACCTCCGCGTCGAGCTCCGCGTTGGTCTTCTTGAGCCGAGCCACCTTGGTCTGCGAACGTTTCGCTGTGCGTTCGGCTTGATGGAGCTTCGAGCGCAGCTCCTTGATCGTGGTCCTGAGCTCCTTCTTGGCGGAGGCAGAAGGTTTCTTCCTGGTCACGTGGCCGCCTTCGTCGATGGAGTGGAAGGAACCATCATGCCCCTCTCCTGCTCCTGGTGCTGCCCGAGTCGCTACCACCCCAGAGTGACGGCAGGGGTTCACACGACATCAAGGTTGTCGTCACCAGTTTCCGAGCGTCGCGTGGAAACACTGAGGTGCGTGGGCATTCTGACCCGTCGGCAGGTCGTCCAGTGCAGCTCGATCTCGGGCGGGGCATGGAGGTCAGGCTGGCCAGGTCGGGACGCCCCCGGGCGAACGCCGGGTGAAGGGTCGGCGTCGAGCCAGGGACCAAGCGGCTCAGCGGAGCGGCTTGGTCGTCCTCACCCGTTCCCACGCCTCCACCGCTGCGGCTTCGTAACCCTCGGCGTGGCTGGCCTCTCGTTCGATCAGGGCGCCGGCCACGAGGGCGACCGTGGGGTCGACGCCCGGCGCATGGAGACGAACGAGGTCGTGGAGGTAGTCCCTGGTGATCACGGTGTCCTGGAGCTGGCCCAGCTGGGTCTGCAGCTCCTTGAGCCGGTGCGTGAGCCGCTTGGCGCGCTTGCCGAAGACCGGTAGTAGCGGCTCGACCGCGTAGCGGGTGCGCTTGACCGCCTTGCGTGCGTCGTGAAGAGACGCCGCTCTGGCGTCGGGATCGAGATGCGGGAAAGCCGCGGGAGCTCATCCGCCGGTCGAGGCGATCCAGGTGGCGCCGAACCTGCCGCAGGTAGGCGCCGCGGATGCGCTTCTGAGCTCGTGGCGTCCAAGGAGGAGCGGAGGCAAGGTGTTCCACGCGCTCGACCAGCTCGGCGTACCGAGGGCTCTCGAGACCCTCCCGCAGGGCGGCGAGGGCGATGTCGTGCCTGGCCTGGAGAGGCGCCAGCAGGGCTGGGCGCACTCGGTCGGCCTCCCAGTCCAGGTCGGCACGCTCCGACACCAGAGTCTCGACCGCCTCCGCGACCCGGGCCGACCGGACCTCGGCGTCCCGTGCTTCACCGAGGACGTCCGCCAGCCAGCCGAGCTCGTCGCGGACGGGATCGGTGACGGCGCGATCGACGAAGGGACGTCCGGTCGCGAGGACCGACCGAAGGCGCCTGGTCGACACCCGCATGGCATGGACGCCGTCGGGCTCGTTGACGTAAGCGGCAGACCACTTCGACACGATCGCGCGGGCATGGTCGGCCATCTCGTGGCCGACCAGATGGGCGACCGTGTCGCGAGAGTCGGCCGCCCGGACCGGGACGTCGCTGGCGACTGTCAAGGGATGGGCGGATCGTCCGTGAGGTCGAAGATCTTCGCCTTGGGCGTCGCCTTGAGCAACGCGAGGACGCTGTCGCGCGCCTTCGCCTTGGTCTTCTGTGACTCGCCCGTGGCGATCAGCTCTCCGTCCTTGGCGCGGAGACGGAAGGCATACTCGCCCAGGTCGGTCCGGAAGATCTCGATCCTGGCGGCCATGGGTCCTCCCACGGGGCAGTGCGGGCGGCGGATCCGCCCGCGTGGGGTGGTGAGCAAGTGACTGTAGCCGTGCCAGGTGAACGGACAACTGCGGAGGCCGAGTGACCGGCTAGGAGTCGTCGTGCCGGGTGCCCGGGCGTCGCCGGGTCACCTTGCGGGTCACCTTCGGGACGGGTGCATGACCGGGCCAGGGTTGTCGCCCCGTGCTGGGGTGCTCTGCCGTCGCCTCGTCCACGATGCTCTGGAGGTCGTCGATCGCGATGGCCGCCGAGCCCCGCCAGGTGACGCGCAGGAGCCGTCCGGAGTCGGGAACGACCGTGAAGCCCTCTTCGCCGACCTGCTCGATGCTGACCCGGAGGTGCTGGGCCAGTGCCCTCTCGATCGCCCGGAGCTCGTGCACGTTGAAACGGGACAGGATGGGGAGATTGTCCCCGTCCCCGTCCGTCCGGCCGCTCACACGGGAACACGCTAGAAGGAGTGGGCGGCGTACAGGTGAACGGACGGCGAACCTTCCGAGCCCGCGTCCGTCCCATGGAGTGACCCGGCCCTGGGGTGGCCCTTGTCCCGGGCGTCCCAACGAGTCACCATGCGGACATGAGCGACTCGTTCGATCCCGCCGTCCAGGTGCTGCACGACAGCGGGCAGGAAGCGCTCCTCGAGCTCAAGCTCGCCACCCTCGACATGAGCGCGCACGAGAAGTGGGCGCTGGAGCAGGTGCTGCTGGCCTACGTCGCCGACAGCGTGCCCGTGGAGACCTGGCACCAGGGCCTGGAGGCCGGCATTCGTGCCGTGAGACGCGATCGCGAGCGCGGCCTGGCCCACGAGTCGCCCGCGCCGGACTGACTGACTGAGTGCGGGCGAGTTGGACCCGGAGCTGGCACTTCGCGACGCCCTGAACGCCATGCGGGCGGGAGTCTTGAAGAAGTTGGCCGGACTGTCGGAACTTGACGCGCGGCGCAGCACGGTTCCGTCAGGCACCAGCCTGGCCGGGTTGCTCCAGCACCTCACGTTCGTCGAGTCCCACTGGTTCGAGCACATCGTCGCCGGGCGTCCTGCCTCGCGGGGCCGGCGCTCGATGGAGGTCGACCCAGGCGTGACGCTGGCGAGACTTCGAGCGGAGTACCGGGCTGCCTGCCAGACAAGCGACGACATCGCTGTCTCGGTCGGCGACCCGGGGGCGCCGGTCACCCGCGGCGGGAAGACCCACGATCTGCGCTGGGTGCTGATCAGCGTGCTCGGGGAGACGGCTCGCCATGCCGGTCACGCGGACATCATCCGGGAGCAGGTCGACGGGCGCACCGGCCGCTGACGGCGTCACTGCATCGTCGGTCAGCGCTCACCCACGAGTGACGGTGGCAGGACGAGCTCTGGGACGAGGTCGGCCAGCAGGTCTCGCACCCGGGCGTCCAGGTCGGCCACGATGCTCCGCACAGTGGCGTCGTCCTGGCCCTGGGGATCGGCGACAGGCCAGTCGACGTACCTGATGCCCGGGACGTAGGGGCATTCCTCGCCGCAGCCGAGGGTGATGGCCAGGTCGCTGCCGGCGATCATGTCTCGCGTCAGTCTCTTGGGCTTCTTCGGAGGTGTCGAGCCCGAGCTGCTCGAGGATCTGCGTCACCTCGGGATGTACCTGGTCCCCGGGCCCGTGCCCGCGGAGAGGGCGATGGCGCGGTGGCCCGCGAAGTACTCGGTGAGCAGTCGCGAGATGACGGAGCGACCGCCGTTCTTGCGGCAGGCGAAGACGACCTGTGGCGCGGTCACGGACCGCTCCTCTCGGTGATGCGGATGGGGTACAGGTAGGCCACGACGCCCAAGCCCGCGGCGGCTCCCGCGACTTGGGCCACCATGAACGCCGGCACGGAGGCTGGGTCGATACCGGCAAACGTGTCGGACAGTGCGCGTCCGATGGTCACGGCCGGGTTGGCGAACGACGTGCTCGACGTGAACCAGTACGCCGCCGCGATGTACGCCCCGATCGCCGGCGCGGCCAGTGAGATGCGATGGGTGCGATGAAGCGTCAGCACCAGCGCCACCAGCCCCGCCGTCGCGACGACCTCGCCCAGCAACACTCCGGCGCCCGACCCAGGCCGATCTGTGGTGATGGCCGAACTCGTTGCACCACGTGCCGGCGGACGCCATGGACGAGGCGTTGCGCGAGGCGAACCGTGTGCTGCGGCCGGGCGGAATCTTGTACGTGTCCGAACCGGTCGCACAGGGATCAGGGCACGGACTTGTCGCCATCATCGACGACGAGACCTGGTGCGCGAGCTGGCCCAAGACGTCATCGACCGGTCGACCGCCAACGGCTTCGAGCTGCTCAGCGATCAGCGCTATGCCGGCACCATGGTGATCGCGTCGGCCGAGGCGTTCGGCGAGCGCATCGTCGGGATCGATCCCCGCCGGGCCGCTCGCTGGCTGAAGACGAGCACGGCAGCTCCTCGCGGCGTTTGAGCGATTGGGCGTGCCGT
Organism: Ilumatobacteraceae bacterium; assembly: GCA_963746365.1. Classification (GTDB taxonomy): domain Bacteria; phylum Actinomycetota; class Acidimicrobiia; order Acidimicrobiales; family Ilumatobacteraceae; genus JAENVT01. The sequence continues at coordinate 13,104 of CAVVBH010000005.1, forward strand.
CTGAGGGCGGTCGGTCCTTCGATTCGCAGACCCACGTAAAGGTGCTGCGCAAGTGCTGACCAGCGAGAGCGCGTACACGCCGTGGACCACGCGCCTCGGCTCCTCTCCGTGTCGCGTCCCTTCGTCGAGGATTGCGTCGCACGTGTGCGGGAATCGTCCCGGGGGCGGTGGTTCGAAGCTCGGCGAGGTTGATCACGCCCTGTCCGCCCGGGGTCGTTGGCCTCGGGTGGTTCTCATCTTTGGGACTGTGGGAATCTCCACCAGACCTTGGTCTACGAATGACGTCGATCTGTACCGGCGTGTGAAATATTGCAATGTCGGAATCATCACCGGGGGGACGTGCGTCATGACCGAACCGGCCGTCGAGCGGTTCGAGATCAACGTGCCCCAGGATGCGCTGGACGACCTCGACGATCGTCTCCGGCGAACACGATTCGCGGACGACTTCGGCAACGATGACTGGACATTCGGTGTGCCCGGCGATTACCTCCGCGCCATCGTCGAGCATTGGCGCGAGCGGTTCGACTGGCGGGCGCAAGAGGCCGCGATGAACCGCTTCGACCACTATCGGGTCGACATCGATGGGATACCGATCCACTTCGTACACGAGCGTGGCCGCGGGCCCGCGCCGATGCCGTTGATCCTGACCCACGGCTGGCCGTGGACGTTCTGGGACTACGAGCACCTCATCGCTCCCCTCGCCGACCCGGCGGCGTTCGGCGGTGACCCCGCGACTCCTTCGATGTGATCGTGCCCTCGCTGCCCGGCACCGCGTTCTCGAGTCCGCTGCGCACGACTGGCATCGGAGTCACAGCGACCGCGGATCTGTGGGTTCGTCTGATGCGCGACGTGCTGGGCTACGACGCGGTTCGCGGCCGGCGGTGGCGACTCAGGCGCGTTCGTCAGTGTGCGACTCGGACACGCGCATGCCGCGCACGTGATCGGTATCCACCTGAACCTGCCCGCCACCACGTCGATGGCGGCGCTCGGAACGATCCGTCGCGACGACTACTCGCCGGAGGAGGAGCACTACCTCACCGACACTCCAGCGCACGAGCGGAACGACCGGCCACATGGCGGTGCACACCGAGGACCCACAGACGCTCTCGTGGGCCATGAACGACTCACCAGCTGGCTTGGCGGCTTGGATGATCGAGCGGCGCCGCAACTGGAGCGATTGCGACGGCGATGTCGAACGCCGCTTCAGCAAGGACCAACTCCTGACCGCGGCGTCGCTCTACTGGCTGACCGGCACGTTCCACACGTCGGTGCGGTTCTACGCCGAGACGTTTCGCCGCGCCGTGGCCGCTGGTGCATGATCGCCAACCACCTGTCGAAGTCCCAACTGCGGTCGCCGTGTTCCCTCGTGAGCTCATTCGAGTCCCACGACGCTTCATGGACCGACAGGTGAACCTGGCCCGCTGGACCGTCATGCCACACGGCGGCCACTTCGCGCCGTCCGAGGAGCCAGAGCTGATGGTCGAGGACATCCGGGCGTTCTTCCGCGAGCTGCGCTGAATGCCAGCAAAGTCGGAGCGCTCAAGCAGCAATCCCGAACCAACCCACTGTCGGCAAGGCGTGGGCTTACCGTCTGTGTCGTTCCTCCGACACCGAATTTGTACCTGGTCACGGCGTTGCGAATCGGCCAAAGGGTGTCGTATCGCTAACGTTTTGCTAACGCCGCGATTTCGCTGTGAAATCGGCGCCTTTGGGGATCGACATCTATCTGCTCGCCAGCGAAATTGGCGCCGAGGCGGTGAGGACGTCGGGCATGATCGTGTGATGAATGCCTGTGTGTCGGTGCGCACTGCGCTGGCGGCTGACGGCGCTGCGATTGGTCGCGTGCATGTCGAGTCATGGCTGGCCACATATCGGGGTGTGTTTCCTGACGACTATCTCGACGCACTCGATCCGGAGGCACGCGGCAAGAGGTGGACGGAACGTCTCGCCAGCGCTGAGGCTCGTCCACACGAGTGCACGCTGGTTCTTGAGGTCGACGGGATTGTGTCGGGATTCTCGGATGTTGGCCCGAACCGGGACGGCTTGGGTGCGAGCGTGGGTGAGGTGTGGTCGATATACCTGCATCCCGACGCGATCGGGCGCGGTCTCGGGCGGACGTTATTCGCGGCGGCAGTCGAGGTGCTTCGTGCGAGCGGGCATCACGCCGCCGTGTTGTGGGTCGCTGAAGCCAACGTCCGGGCCCGCCGGTTCTACGAGCGCGCCGGTTGGTCTGGCGACGGTGCCATCAAGACCGAAACGGCCTTCGGGCCACCGGTCGCAGAGATGCGCTACCGAACCCGGATATAGCCAATGACCGACAGTGACCCATGGGTCGACCGCGTTCGCCGCGGTTATGACGTCGTCTCGCGGGCCTTTCGCGCCGACCTCGACAGTCCCGACGTGTACGCCAGCTGGCTAAGCATCTTGACGCCGTGCTCGCGCCGTCGAGCGCGGTCATTGATCTCGGCTGTGGCTGTGGTGTTCCGGTCGCACGACACCTGGCCGAGGCGGGTCACCACGTCACTTGCGTGATTTCAGTGCCGTGCAGATCGGACGGGGACGGCAGCTCGTGCCCGACGCCAGCTTCGTGTGCGAGAACCTCACGGAGGTGTCATTCGAAGACGGCCGGTTCCACGCAGCCGTGTTCTTGTATTCGATCATTACTCGCCACTCGAGCATCAGCCGTTGGTGATGTCGCGGTAGCGCGTTGGCTTCGCCCGGGCGGCGTCTTGTTGTTGACGGCTGGTGTCGATGCGTGGACCGGTTCGGACCGACGCGGGGGTGAGCCGATGCCCCCGCCGCGAACCGTGCCACGGCCGTGATGGACGCGGAACGTACTCGCCTGCAAGGCGGGTGACCTTAGCGTTGTGTTGTTGAGCTCTGCCACGGCGAAACGCTATGGCGTAATGCGCGGATGAGTACCGTCGCGTATTGCGTCCACAAACGCGAGCAAGTGATGCGAGTTGACGGCCTCTGTCAGTTGGGCATCCGCCCTGCCAGTGGCACGGTTGATGACCGTGATGTGGCTGCCAGCGCTGTCCTCGATGAGCCCGAGAGCCGCGGGTAGGGCAACGATGTTCTTACTTCGTACGACCAGCGACCGCACCGGCTGAGTTGGAAAGCCAATAGCGACGAGTTGGCGTTCGCGGGTCTTACGGAACTGCGAGGACCCTCCCATTCGACTGAGGGACGACCACAACTCTTCAATTTCGTGGACGACAGTGTTTATCGGCTTCCACGTCGAGGAATCGATGTCCTCGCCGAGTACCGCAGTTGGGAGAGTTGCGGCGTACTTGCGGCCACTAAGCGCATCGTAGGCAACCTCGGTGAAACCGCTGCGTGTGCCACGTCGACCAGCGTCGTACACGTACGAAAGCTCAATCAAGTACAGAGGAACCCACCAGTCGAACACGCCAGCGATACGCCCTCTCGACCTGAGCCCTCCCTAATCTGCCCGTGTGCAAGTCTGAGAACCTCCGTCGTCGACAATAGAGGCGTATTGCATGTCCACGAATGGTTCTGGCTGTTGGTGTGGCTTCAGCGTGGCCGCGTCAGTAGCGCACCGGCGGTCGCGTTGACTGCTTCCGGCTGTCCCTGCAAGTCGAAACGGAATAACGCGACTTGGAGTTCGTTGGCGTACTCCACCGCCTGCGGCGTGTATGACATTCGGGCGAAGAAGAGACATTGCCGTCCTCGGCTCGCGCCCACCAATTGTTGGATCGTGGGCCGCCCGATCGGTATCGCGTAATCCTTGACCTGCGCGACCGCGTTCGACGACACGACGTCTATTCCTCCGTCGGGTCCCGTGGGCGTTCGGCGTGCGTCCTCAAAGCCAAAGAACCGCATCCAATCGGCCACGACTTCCTCCGCGTCTTCGGGTGTGCGTATTAAGCGCAAGGGAGGGGTAGAGCGCTGCTGTGTCGATGAAACCGATTGGGAGCGTGAATCGTCTGTGCCCGACCCTGCAGAGTCGCTGATTGATTGGGGGGTATCGTTCACCGCATCGTCGACAGCACTCTCCACTGTCGGATCACCCTGGCGAGCAGTGTTCGAAGTCGTATCGCCGAGGGCGCGATCCACCCGATTCGCAGATTGGCTCAGAGTTATCACTCACCAAGTCGTCACGCGCGATCGGAGTCTCGTTGCTCGACTGCGCGCCGAAGCTGCGCGATCCAACCGATTCCGTATTCGATTTCTGTTTGTCGTTGACCGGCTCGGTGAAAGTATTCGCCTCCATCGAAGAGATGGAATGGGAGCCTGAATCGATTCTGCTCGACCCAAGGGACTCGTTCGAATCGGATCGTGCCTCGGTTGACGTGAGGTCCGTGGACTCGCCCCGAGCGACCTTCTCCTTGTGTGCCGACCCGATGTCGCCGAACCGCGTGAGAAGGTCGTTGAGCGAGCCTCGGCTCCGCCACCGCGATTTAGCTTCCGGCGAGCGCTCCGGTGGCTGCCCTGTCGGTGGCCGGGTAGGAAGTGGATCGATCGCCGCGACCCCATCATCTGCAACGTTGGCGGTCCAATCCCCTCCGTCGAAGAAGCGGTACTGGTGCCGCCCCGACGGATCGTTGTACCAACCTCTCTCGGCCGCCACTGCGCCTCCCGTGTCCAAGCCGAAGATACCGGACGTTAAAGCTCGGCGGTCGGTCTCTCTGGCGGGTCAGGGCGCAATCGCTTCGTCCCCGGCCCAAGGAATGATGGCCCTTCAGTGCGGTATTGCCAGGCCGATCCACTCAGTTGTCCGTCCACGAGTGAACTCACGTTGCACCGACTCGCAGTTATAACGTCGTGGTGATGATGAATCAGGCCGACGTGACAACGTGCGCCGAGCAACTACAGCTAGTGCTCGATGAGATCGACGCCGGTCGCCTTGACGCTTCGCCAGTGCAGGCGGCGTACATGCGAGGTGCGCTTGAAGCGTTGAAAGCCGTTCAGGGTCGAGGCCGCGCCGCGTCCCGACGCTAGGGCTGCCTGGAACATTCGTCTGTATTTACAGAAAACGTCCGTTTCGTGAATCTGAAACCACATCCTGCTCTCGGCTTTGTCGCGCTCAGTTGGTTCGCTCATAACGAGCGAGACTTCGCTCGGGTCATCGGTGGTGGTGTCTTTGGGCCGGTACATGCAGCGTGCCCGCGGGTCGAGCTGCTTCTGGTTCTTTCACTTGGTCTCGCCTCTGAGAAGACCCAAGGTGTCAACCAGCTTCGTCAGTTTCATATGGTCCAAGTCACAAACAGCTCGTCTACGCCGAGACGAGCCACGCCTCCCACGGATCGCGTGACTAATGGTTCGACTCGCCCCTCCGACACCGATATAGCGCCTGGTCACAGTGTCTCATCAACTAGCAGTTGATCAGCGTGCGCCTCGTGGGTGGCAGACGCGAGCGAAGGCAGCCCATTACCCACGCGACGTTGACGCACTTGTAGGGAGTCCGAGGGCGAACCGGACGGGTTCGACGCGCTGGACATCGCCGACGTGTGAGGCGCCCCTACGGCGCAGAGACACCCGTCTGGTAGCCGTTGATGAGCAGGCGACCGGTTGCGTCGGGCACGAAGTCGAGACGCACGTTTTCAGTTGACGCCGTCCCGTTGGTGCGCGTGTAGCGGAGCGTCGCCCAAGCCGTGCGGCCCTCTGCACGCGCTGTGAGCACTTCGACGCGATCGATAGTCCGCCAGAAGCCTTCGTACGACGAACGGCCTGTTTGCTGCTGGTAGGCAGGACTGAGCCATGACCAGCCCTCATCGATGCGCCCTCCGTCCAACAGCGCGTAGTACGAACGCGTTGCCGACTCGGGCGTTGCCGTCACCGAAGCGGTTGTCGTCGGTCGCGCCGCCGTCGCGGTCGGAGCCGCGGCGACTGTGCTCGTCGAGGGCGCTGTCGTGGCCGGTGCAGTCGAGGCCGGCGCGACCGTCGCCGTCGCCTGGCCGGTCGTGGCTCACACTGGTAGTCAGGCCGGACGACTCGGTGCCGGACGATGCCGTCGTCGTGTCGTTGTCGCCGTTGCGGCGCTGTGTCAGGGCGAGCGCGGTGACCAGGATGGCTGCGGCAACGACGGCGCCGACAACCAGCGGCGCCCGTCTTCGCCGGGTGCCCACCCTCTGCGGCGAGCCCGGGATGCGTTCCGTCGCGACAGCGGTGGCAATAGCAGGTGGTCGCTTTCGTATCGCGGTCCCGAGATCGATGGTTTCGCGCCGGGCTGGGTTCCGTCGCGACAATCGTGGCAGCAGCAGTTGGTCGCTTCCGCGTCGCGATGCCGAGATCGACGTCGTCGAGCGCATGTCGCAGTGCCTGCGCGGTCGGGTAGCGGTGCGCAGGGTCTTTCGCCATCGCCCGCTCGACGACCGCTGCCAGCGCTGCGGGCACGCCCGCGGCCTTCAGATGGGCGGGTTCGTCCGAGAGCACGCGCATCGCTGTGGCCACCGCCGGCTCGCCATCCACCCTGCGGAAGGGCGCCTCGCCTCGAAGGGCGGCGTGCAGGGTCGCACCGAGTGAGTACACGTCCGATGCCGGGGTCGCCGGCTCGCCCTGCAGCACCTCCGGAGCGGCGTAGGCAACCGTCGCCGCGAAGCCGGTGTACGTGGCAGTGGCGTCGGCAAAGCGCGCGATGCCGAAGTCAGCCAGCTGCGGATCGCCGTACGCGGTGAAAAGGACATTCGCTGGCTTCACGTCGCGATGCAACAAACCGATTTGGTGCGACGCCGCCAGTGCATCGGCGAGCGCCCGGCCGATGCGCACCACCTCTGGAGCGTCCAGTGGACCGGAGCGAATCTTGTCGTCCAGCGTTCCTCCCGAGAGAAGCGGCATCACCATGTAGCCGCGGCCATCGACCACGCCGGCGCCGTAGATCGGGACGACGTTCGGGTGGTCCGAGACGGCGCCCATGGCCCTAACTTCGCGACGGAAGCGGCCAACCACAGCGGGATCGGTTGACGGCTCGAGCACCTTCACTGCCACGTGACGCTGGTACTCCGGTTGCCAGCCGCGGTACACGACGGCGAAGCCACCGCGACCAACAGGCTCGAGCTCCTCCACGCCCGGGATCGGCGGTGGGACCACCCGCGTCGACGGCTCAGCCATGCCGTCTCGTACCCAGGCAGCGCGCCGCGCAAGCCTTTCCCTAAAACTATCGGCGCTGCCTCGAGGACTGATGACTTCCGCGCACCGTTTGAAGCCTCAAACGGGTGCTGTGGCGGTCGCCGGTGGGTTGGCGGGCTTGTTCGTTGGGGGTTGGCGTCGGTGTCCGGGATGCCGGTGCTGCGTTTGTCGACGGTCCTCGCCACCGCTAGCCCACCAACACTCAGCCCATGCCCATTCCTGCATCGCCGCGACAACTCCACCAGCCGGTCGCCGTGTGGCGGCAACCGACACCGGCCAGATTGGATCGATCACTAATCTTCGGCTTGTTGCCTAGGACGAGTACTCGTTGTGTTCCTGAGCCGGTTGGAGAGTGGTCGTGGATGACACGCTGACGCCTGCGCTGATCGCTGAGTGTTCGGAGTTGTTGGCGATGAGCCATGACCGGGCGATAACGCGTATCCGCTCTCTCGAAGATGATTGGCAAAATATCGTCGACGCGGCCGACACGGCCAACCTTGACGATGAGCACGATCCCGAGGGCTCGACTGTGGCCTACGAGCGCGGAATGGTGATTTCTTTGCTCGAATCGGCTCGGTTATCGCTTGTCGCGCTCGATGTTGCCGATGCGCGACTAAGCAGTGGCACGTACGGCACGTGCGCGCTGTGGACTGCCCATCGGCATAGGACGACTGCGCGCTCGATGTCGCTGCGACGACGTGCATCACGTGCGCGACCGCCCAGTCGCCGCTGCTGCGTCCCGCTGAACCGCCCCGAGTTTCCTGACTGCAGATTTCGTGACCTAGCAGCCATGCCAGGTCACCGTGAAACACCTCGTCACTCAGACTTTCGCTGAGGAACTGGCTAAGGATTGCATTGACGCCAAGGGTGAACGCGGCGTTAGAGGCACGGAGTACTCAGGCAGCGATTGCGAACCAACCCGCCGTCGTGGCGCCGTGGGGTTAGCGTCTGTGTCGTTCCTCCGACACTACGAAGTAGCTGGTCCAGCGCGTGTCAGCGAGGATCGACAACGCTTCGGCTCAGTCCTTGTGCCGCTGATTCCGACTGCACGCCGATTGCGCTCTGCAATTAAGACGCGGCGTCGGTGGCGCCTCGGCGCTGTGCCATGAACTGCTCCTTCGTGTGGAAGGTCACGTCGCGTCGCGCGCGGAAGTTCAAGAACACCAAGCCGTCGGGTCCGGCAGAGAACCCATACAGGGTTTTGCCGGGGATCATCGCCGATGACCCGGCGCGAAGGATAGCGCGCTCCGAGCACCATCTCACCTTCGACAACGACGACGATCTCGTCCTCGTCGTGAGCATGTGGCTCTACGACGTGGCCCGGCGGCACGCGCACCTCGAACATCTGCAGTTCACTGTCGCTGCCGGGGTGGCGGACGCGGTGGCACATCCGATCATCGGAGTCCTGGTTCGCCTTCTCGATCGTGGACTCATCCGACGGCCGTTCGTAGCCGGGCTTGGCAGCCATCCATACCAACGAGTCGATGTCGCAGATCTGCAGCTTTGGCATATGTCTCCTGGTTTCATCGAGCACGTATAGCAACGGAATGTTGCACGGACGAACCTTAACATCGCGCCGCAACGCCCCCGAGAGCGGTACCGCCGCCTGGTAGCGATTACAGAGGTCGCACAGGTCTAAGTGTGTGTATGTGTGTGCAGCAGTCGCCGCGGCTGAGCTCCTGTTCGATCTCAACCTTTCCGCTCGTCATCGGGCAGCTGGCCAAGAGCAGTCGACGCGTACAAGTACCGCTCTCGGCGGCTCTTGTTGCCGCGAGCCTTGAGATCCCGCCGCTCGAGTAGCTCGTTGTAAGCGCCCTTCGCCTTTGGGACATGGACGGCACGGACTTGTTCGGTCGTACGGATCGCGCACGCGACGCCCACTCGGTGGGCGGCAACCTGCAGGAGCGCCTCAACCTCATGTTGCTCACGCGAGGACTGTCGTTGCCCGCTGGCGGACTTCTTCATATGCACGACGTCCGGGCGGAGTCGGCGCAGCAACTTCTCCGATTCTTCGAGCAACCAGTTCAACTGTGCTCCACGATCCGTGTGCGACGTCGGAACGGAGATCTCGGTCTCCTCCTCGATCTTCGCGCCGGGGCTGGTCACACACGTATATTGGATTCCAGCCCTTTGACAAATGATGCCGAGAGCACGGGCCACGCGCTCACGATACGCCGGACGACCTGCTTGAGAAGGTCGTGTCGGCGGAGACCCGGCGTGTGCGGCACCCGCGGCTCGCAACCGGGAACGCGTGCCGTACTACCGCCCCGTGCGTCGCCGCACGGCACGGCGCGTCACGTCGCGACATCGAAACATCGCCGCGGCTATCGGATCTATCCCGACCATCTCACCGTCAAGGTTCACGGTGCCCCCGAACTCCGTGCGTGGTTCGGGACGAGCCCGCGCGAGCACAAGCCGTTCGCCGGGCGCTGTTGACCGCTCAGGCGGCGATGCCGTTCCGCTGGTTCTCGCTCGGCACCGCGCCGGGGCCGGTGTCCGCGAAGCGCCACGTAACGCAATGCTGACTCAAAATTGGTTTAGCGACACCCGCAGCCGGTCATTGGGAAGGGAGGCTCCTGCATGTTCGGCGCGCCGCGTCGCAGGCCACGGAAGCCGACAGCGAAGGGGAAGCGATGCCTCAGGACAACGACCGACACAACAATGCTCGTCCGCCGACAACGACCGACGCAGGCATCCCGGTGGCGAGTCAGGAGCACTCGCTGACGGTCGGGCCGGACGGGCCGATCCTGCTGCAGGACTTCTACCTGATCGAACAGATGGCGAACTTCAACCGGGAGCGCATCCCCGAGCGCCAACCGCACGCGAAGGGCGGGGGTGCGTTCGGGACGTTCCAGGTCACCAACGACGTCAGCCGGTACACGAAGGCCGCCGTGTTCCAGCCGGGCACCGAGACCGAACCGTCATCCGATTCTCCACCGTCGCCGGCGAGCGGGGCTCGCCCGACACGTGGCGCGACCCACGCGGGTTCGCGGTCAAGTTCTACACATCCGAGGGCAACCTCGACATCGTCGGCAACAACGTGCCGATCTTCTTCATCAGGGACCCGATCAAGTTCCAGAACTTCATCCGCTCCCAGAAGCGGCTCGCCGCCAACAACCTGCGAGACGCCGACATGCAATGGGACTTCTGGACGCTGTCCCCGGAGTCGGCGCACATGCTCAGCCTGGCTCATGGGCGACCGGGGCATACCCAGGTCGTGGCGTCACATGAACGGGTACTCGTCGCACACCTACATGTGGGTGAATGCGGAGAACGAGCGGTTCTGGGTCAAGTACCACTTCAAGACCGAACCAGGGCATCGAGTTCCTCACCCAGGCCGACGCCGACCGCATCGCCGGCGAGGACGCCGACTACCACCAGCGGGATCTGTACAACGCGCATCGAACGCGGCGACCACCCGAGCTGGACGCTGAAGATGCAGATCATGCCGTTCGAAGACGCGAAGACCTACCGGTTCAATCCCTTCGATCTCACCAAGGTGTGGCCGCACGGCGACTACCCGCTGATCGACGTCGGGAAGATGACGTTGAACCGCAACGTCACCGACTACCACACGGAGATCGAGCAGGCGGCCTTTCAGCCCAACAACACGGTGCCGGGCACCGGCCTGTCGCCCGACAAGATGCTGCTGGCCCGCGGCTTCTCCTACGCCGACGCCCACCGCGCCCGCCTCGGCGTGAACTACCAGCAGATTCCCGTCAATCGACCGAAGAGTCCTGTTCGCGGCTACTCGAAGGACGGGGCGATGCGCATCGACAACGTCACCGATCCGGTGTACTACCCGAACTCCGTCGATGGCGCGCCGGCCGCCGACACCGTCGACCTACGCCGAGCACGCGGTCTGGGCGGCCGATGGCGAGATGGTGCGGGCCGCTTACACGCCCCACGCCGAGGACGACGACTACGGCCAGGCCAACACGATGATCAACAAGGTGCTCGACGACGACCGCGCGAGCCGGCTGGTGGACAACGTCGCCGGGCACGCCGCGGCCTGCAACCGGGAGGACATCCTCCGGCGCGTGTTCGAGTACTGGCGCAACATCGACAAGTCGATCGGTGACCGGATCGAGGCCGCTAGCTTGGAGAAGCGCGCGCACGGCGGTGGCGCCGCCTTGCTCGACAGTTGAGCCTCCCCAGGTTTCTCGTGCGCTCCCACTAGGCGATGATCCACGCCAGCCACGATCCACGTTTGCGGATCAAGTTGCACGTCATCGGACTGCACGCAACGCTACGAAGGATTTGAGGCTGTCCTACACGACTTTCGAAGGCAAGTGTCGCCTTGAGCTTGACGTGCACAAGGACACGCAATCTCACTGGTCATGGAAACGCGTGCCGTCTGACAGCCGTCAGTGAACGAGGAGATCGTCGAACGAGGGGTGACGGAGGAAGTGCCAGATCTCCCACGGGTAGAACGGGCACATCACCGCGGAGCGGCCGAACTCCGTCCAGTAGTAGTTGTGCGCTCGCGGGTCGCTCCAGACCTTGCGGGCGTTGCGCTCGTCGACGAGGCGGTTGTACCGCCAGTAGGCGTCTTCGGTCACCTCGATCGCACGCTTGTCGTTGACGATGAGGTGCTCCATGCACTCGAGCGCGTAGCGGCCGACGACCTCGTGGAAGCTGGCGGGGTGCATGCCGCCGTTCGTGTTCGGTCCGTAGACCATCCACAGGTTCGGGAAGCCCGGCACCATGCACCCGAGGTACGCGCGAGCGCCGTCTTCGGCCCACGTCTTCTCGATCGTCACGCCGTCACGTCCGATGATCGTCATCGGGAACAGGTAGTCCGTCGCGTGGAAGCCCGTGGCGTAGACGATGACGTCGACCTCGTGGTGCTCGCCGGTGACGGTCTCGATGCCGGTCTCGGTGATCCGGCGGATCCCGTCGGTCACCAGCGTGACGTTGTCCGCATGGAGCGCGTCGAGGACGCTGTACTCGCTGTCCACGGCGAGCGGACGCGCGGAGAGGTAGGGGTGCGGCGGCGTCATCTTGCGCACCAGCTCGGGGTCGCCCAGCTTGTGCTCGAGGAACGCGAGGCACGCGTCGCGGCATCGCCTTGTTCCGTGCGCTGCACGCGTCGGGATCGTCGAAGTCCGGGTCGATCTCGCTGAAGTCCGAGAGGAACCGGATCGACATGGCCGCTCGGAACCGCATGAAGTTCGTGTAGAAGGGCAGGTTGCGGTCGAGCCAGTTGACCTGCGGCGGGTAGGGCGTTCGGTAGCCCGGGGTGGGCATGAACCACTGCGGCGTGCGCTGGAGGATGACCACGTGCTCGGCTTCGAGGGCGAGCTCCGGGATCATCTGGTAGCCGCTGGCCCCGGTGCCGATGACGGCGAAGCGCTTGCCTTTGACCTCGAGGCCGTCCGGCCAACGCGCCGAGTGGAAGGACGGGCCCCTGGAAGTCGGACATCCCTTCGATGTCGGGCAGCTTCGGACGGTTGAGGAAGCCGACGGCGGTGATGACGCCGTTCGCCCGCAGCACTCGCTCGCCGTCGGGGCCGGCGATGGACACCTGCCACTCGCTCGTGGTCTCGTCCCACGCCATCGACCGCACCTCGGTCTCGAAGACGATGTCGTCGCGCAGCTCGAACGTGTCCGCGACCCAGTGGAAGTAGCGCTCGTTCTCGGACGCCGGGCAGTGCGGGTACGGGTAGCTGTAGTCGACGCCGAAGAGGTTCGTGTAGGCAGCGGCTCTGCGCTGTCGACCCGACATCCGGGATAGCGGTTCTCGAACCACGTACCGCCGACATCGGCGTTCTTCTCGATGACGGTGAAGGGGATGCCGGCGCGCTTCAGCTGGATCGCCGCGTTGAGGCCGCCCAGCCCGCCGCCGATGACGATGACGTTGAACGCTTCGAGCCGGTCCTGCGGCGGCGGCGTCTGCCACTGAAGGCCGCGGGCCCACGGGTCCAGCGACAGCTCTTCGAGGTAGAGGCCCATGTCTTCATCGGCGAGCTCGAAGTCGCTCGCCAGCCGAAGGCTGGTCGGAAGACGTTCCTCGTCGCCGATCGAGATCTCTCCCGCTCCTGCGTCACGGTACGCCTTCAGGAACTCGGCGGCCTTCCGCCGCAACAGCGGTGCGTCGTCGTCGCCGCCGGCAAGACCGCGTGCCGCAGGGCCGACAGGGTTGAGCCGTGCTCGGGCAACCTCTTCGTCACCCGTGAGCTGGTACAACAGCCCGCGAAGCACCATTGGGTCCGCGTAGGTGACGGCATCTTCGATCACCTCATCGGACGCGGCCAGCAAGCTCCTCGCGCACGTGCGATTCCAACCGCCCCATCGCCATACGGCACCTCCGCGATCTGCCCCCACAGGCTCGTAGCAGGCGTCATGGTAAGTCAACTGCGTCCGGACAGCGCGATTCGCAGTGCGGGTGCAACTCCGGCCGAGGGACAATAAGTCAATGGCACGTCCCCGTCTCCATGCCCCGCCAGAGCAGCCGGTCACCTTTGTCGAGCTGTTCTTCGACCTTGTTTTCGTGTTTGCGGTGACGCAGGTGACGGTGCTCACTGCGCACCACCTCGACGTCGAGCGGGGTCGCGAGATCGCTCGATGTTGTTCTGGCTGATCTGGTGGGCGTGGACACAGTTCACGTGGACCCTGAATCCTGCCGACACGCAGCACCCCCTCGTGCAGGTGTGCACGTTGGTCGCAACTAGCGCAGCGTTCGTTATGGCGGCGTCGGTGCCGCGGGCGTTCGAGGACGATGCCGATGTGGTTCGCGGTCCCGTACGTCGTCATCCGCTTCCTCGGCATGGCGCTGCAGGTCTCGGTCGATCATGAGCGCGACCCGGACCAGGTCGGTATCAGCATGCAATGGGTGGCCATCTCAACCATCGGCCTCGTCGTGGTCCTCGCCGGCGCGTTGGTCGACACGCCCGCGAGGAACTGGGTTTGGGTAGTGGCGATCGTCTTGGATCTGACTCGCTGGCGGCCAGGTCGTCGCGAAATGCCGTCTGGCATCTCGACCCTCGCCACTTCAGCGAGCGTCATGGCCTGTTTGTCATCATCGCCCTCGGCGAGTCGTTGATCGTGGCGGGCACTGCGGTCGCGAGCGACGATCGAACCGCTGATCTGGTGCTTGTCGCCGGCGCGTCGTTGCTCGTGGCGTGTCTGCTGTGGTGGAGCTACTTCGGTTGGCTGAAGGAGGCGCTCGAGCAGGCGCTCGTCGCCGCCGATGCCGCGGCAGCTCGGCGCTCTCGCCCGGGACGCGTTCAGCTTGATTCACTTCCCGCTGATCTGCGGCATCATCGCCTTCGCGGTTGCGGTGGAGGAGATCATGCTGCATCCCGACAAGGCTGCGGATGGTGCAGTCGTCACCAGCTTGGCGGTCGGGGTGGGGCTGTTCGTCGGCGCATCCGCATTCGCGTACTGGCGGGTCTCGCGTCGAGTGCTCGTAGGAAGACTCGCCATCCTCGCGGTGACGGTCGGCGGTGTGGTCGTCGCGGCTCAAGCCGAACCGATCGTGCCGCTCGGCGTCGTCGCTGCTGGTCTGTTCGCGATCGTGGCGACTGAGGGGCGCGGCCTGGGCGAGCCCGATCGCGACGCATCGGGTGGATGGGGCGGACTTCGGGCGTGAACTGACTCAGAGCCGCTACTCGTCGTTGACTCCCACTTGGCTGACCGCCGGTCGGGCCGGTGAGTCCGCGACGCTGGAGTACGGCGCGACGCGGCCTCCGCGCATCGGCCGCATGCGCGAGCTCGCGGGCGACGAGGTCGGTGATCGGCGCGTTGGGGTCCGGCGCGCCATTCGCGCCACGGGAGCAGGTCGTACCACTTGCCGATCGCGGCGAAGTCGATCGTGGCGGTGATCACTTCCTCGCCGGCGCCGGCCTTGGCGAGCGTGACCGGGAAGCCCGGGAACTCGACGGCGGCGATCACGCTGCCGCCGGCCCACTCGGGTGGACCGTGGCTGGTGCCGACCCGGTTGGCCGACGCGGCGGCGATGAGGTTCTCGTGCGCCCGGGCGTTGGTGACCTGCTCGAGGTGCTCGCGGGCACGGGGGAGCGCGGACCGTCCGGTGGGGTTGAGCAGCAGGCGGGCGCCCTTCATCGCGAGCACCCGGCTCAGCTCGGGACCCATGTAGAAGTCGTAACAGATCTGGATGCCGATCGGCCCGAGGTCGGTCTGGAACACCGGGAGCGCGTCGCCGGGCGTGAAGCGATCGGTCTCGAGCGGGATGCCGAGGTGCAGCTTGCGGTACGTGCCGACGAGCCCGTCCGGGGCGACGATGTTCGCCGAGTTGTGGATCGCACCGCTCGGGGCGTCGCCCGTCTCCTCGAACCCGTAGACCACGTGCACCCCGTGCGCCGCGGCCATGTCGACGATGGCGCGACATGACGGGCCGTCGGCGGGCTCGGCCTGGCCGCGGTGCCACGCAGCAGGGCTGGTGCTCGGATGCGCAGTCGGGGCATTCGCCCCAGGTGTTCAGCGCGAGCTCGGGGAACACGACGAGGTCGCTCCCTCGAGACGCGGCCTCGGCGATCCGGGCGTCGATCTTCTGCAGCGTCGCCGCCTTGTCGCGGCGGCACCGACTCGAAGTTGACGCACGCGACCGTGATGGTCGACGGACCGAGGGCGGGATCGTCAGGGCGCACGACCGAAGACTTGCACATCGCACGCCGCCGCGGGTCTGAGCATAGGTCCTCGCGTCCGTGGGAGGCTGGTGGGGTGGATATACCGCCATCGGGCACCGTTAGGAGGTTGCGGTCGGCGTATCGTCGAGGGATCGCCCTGCTCGTAGTGGCGGCGGGCGCGGCGTGCGGGGACAGCGCGCCGACGTCGCCGGTGGCGATCGACGTGACCGATCGATGCCTCGTGCGCCTGCACGGCAAGGGCGGGACCGGGGCCGAGCCGTTCACGGACGGAGGTGTCGCGGTGCTCGCGCCGACGGGCAATGCAAACGGTTGGGGGGCTCGCCAGTGGTTGTACTTCCCCGATGAGCGCGTACGACGCTGCACCGCGAGGGTCGCCGACGCCGTCGAGCCGTGTGCGCGCGCGTCATCATCAACGGGTTCTCCAATGGCGCCGCGTTCGCCGCCAAGCTGTACTGCCGAGGCGAGACGTTCGGCGGTCGGGTGGTCGGCATGGTCGTCGACGATCCGGTGACCGATGCGGCGGTGGTTGGGTGCAGACCCAACGCGTCCGTGGCGCTCACGCTGTACTGGACCGGCGCGCTGGAGAAGACCGCACCGCCCGGCTGGGACTGCGCCAAGGCCGACTGGACGTGTGAGGGGGGATCGACCATCGGCATCGCCGCCTACGCCACCGCGCTCGGAACCGACGCCCGCCCCAGTCCGTTCGACGAGCACAAGTGGCACCTCGACGCGCCCGAGCTGGCCGCGTGGTGATGCGGGTCAGTTGCCTGTGTAGCGCCTTCAAGGCCGAACGTTCCCTTCGTCGTGGCGGTGGGCGCCTCGGTGCCGGTCAGTCGGCGACATGGGCGGTGTTGTCGAGCCAGTGCTGGGCGAGGTCGGTGTCGCCGTCGACGCTGATGTTGGTGGCTTCGCGGTCGGTGAGAGGGAGTCGTCGGGTCAAGGTCAGCAGCAGCGATCGTGCCGGGCCGGTCACCGTCACATCGGCCTGCTGGGTTCCGGGCTGCCACGTCGCCCCGTCAGGCCGCCGTTCGACGAACCAAGCGCCCGCGTCGTCCGCGGTGTCGGTGGCCAGCCACTGCAGGGTCTGCCCGGTGCCCCGGATGGCGTGGGCGGACTCGGACCGCTGCATCTCCCACGTGGGGGAGGTGAGCATCGCGAGGTGGTTGCTGATGAGCGCGGCTGCGATGTCGGCGTCGATGTCGGCCGGTCGGTCCGCCGCGTTGGCTGCGTCAAAGCCGTGGACGACCGTCTCGTTGAGGACGCTGGACATCCAGAATCGCGTCCCGGTCCGCTCGTCCCCCGCGGCGTTGAACACCGGCGCGTCGAGCGCGTCATCGGAGCACGCGCTCGCGACCCGCTGCGCGGACTCCGACAGCCACGCCTGCCACTCGCGGGGGTCGGTGGGGAGTACGGCCATCTCCGTGGGCAGCTGTGTGGGGTCGGTGATGCGCCGCTCGATGATCTCCGCGACCCAGTGCTGGGTCTGGCCCACGTGCTCGACCAGGTCAGTGATGGTCCACTCCGGGGTTGTCGGCACGGCGGCGTCAGGTCCGGCCGCGGCGGCTGATTCCGCCAGACGTCGGGTGTGTTCGACGATCGCTCGCCGGGCATGTTCCGCGTTCAGCTCGGTCATTGGATTGTCCTTTCCGTAGGTTCGTTGTGCTGTGACTGACTCGGCGTGCCGGTCGAACTCATCGGTGACCTGTGGATCGGCGTGTCAGGCGACTTGCTAGTGGCGAGACGCGACTCTAAGAAACGCAACCGAGAGGCGCCCGAGTGTTCCGGGATAACGTGGAGTGCGCCGCCGTCGAACGCGGGGGCTGCAGGTGCGTTCCGCTGATTGCATGAGCCTGCCGTTGGGGGTGGTGTGATGAGTTCTGTCACGACAGTTCTTCGCAATGCGACCGTGGTCGATGGCACCGGCGAGCCGGGGCTTCGGGTTGATGTTGCGTTCCGCGACGGCGTGATCGTTGCCGTCGGCGAGATTGGCCACGATCCGTCTGCAGTCGAGGTCGATCTGACGGGCCTCGTGCTTGCGCCCGGATTCGTCGACATCCACACGCACTACGACGCCCAGGTGTTCGTGGGATGCCACGCTGAGCCCGTCGTCGTGGCACGGCGTCACGACCGTCGTGCAGGGTAACTGTGGGTTCGGCGTGGCGCCGGTGCGCGCCGCGGACCGTGACCTGGCGATGGAGACGCTGTCGTTGGTCGAGGGTATGCGGCTCGACACGTTGAAGGCCGGGTTGCGTTGGGAGTACGAGTCGTTCCCGGAGTATCTCGACATGCTGCGCCGGCTGCCGAAGTCGATCAACATCGCGCCGATGGTGCCGCATACGCCGTTGCGAATTTTCGTCATGGGCGAGGAAGCGGCGTTCTCGCGTGCCGCGACCGGCGACGAGCGCGGGGAGATGCAGCGCTTGTTGCGCGAGGCGATGGATGCCGGCGCGATCGGGTTCTCGACATCGCAGGCGCCCTCGCATCACGGTCCGCACGGGCGACCGGTGCCGAGCCGGTTCGCCGACGTCGACGAACTGCGGGCGCTCGCTCGAGGTGCTCGCCGGATATCGGGCGCGGGATCGCGGAGATCACCTACGGCCACATTCTCGAGATCGAGGATTGCGCCCGGCTCTCGAAGGAGACCGGGGTGCGCATCACGTGGGGCTCGGTGCTGCCCGGCCTCTTCGGCCCGCCGGGTGCCGCGCTCGAGATGCTCGAACGCGGCAAGTCGGTGCGAAGGCGGCGACATCTGGCCCCAGACGAGCACGCGCTTCATCACCACGCTGCACAGCATGAAGAACCCCAACACATGGGCGCGGGTGCCGACCCATCAAGACGTGATCGGGTGCTCGGTCGATGTCCAGATGCCGATCTACGCCGACCGTGCGTGGCGCGAGCGCGTATCGCCGAAGGCCAGGCGTTGTGCCGAAACGACCAACTTCCTCGACCACGACATGGATTGGTGGTTCGAACGCACCTCGGTCGTCGAGACCGAGCTGCACAAGGACTTGATCGGCATCCCGCTTGCTCGAACTCGGCAAGAAGCGCGGCGAGCATCCCTTCCACACGATGATCGAGTTGGCGCTCGAGGAGAACCTCGAGACTCGCTTCCAAACGCGGTCGCGTGCGACCTACGACGAATTGCGGGCGCTCGTGCAAGATCGCCGCACCGTGCTCGGCGCGCACGACGGTGGCGCGCACGTCGACATGTTGTGCGATGCCTGCTTCCCGACGTTCACGTTGCGCTATTGGGTGCGTGAGGA
This sequence comes from Ilumatobacteraceae bacterium, assembly GCA_963746365.1. Classification (GTDB taxonomy): domain Bacteria; phylum Actinomycetota; class Acidimicrobiia; order Acidimicrobiales; family Ilumatobacteraceae; genus JAENVT01. The sequence goes on from CAVVBH010000005.1 coordinate 32,071, forward strand.
GGGAGCGCTGACGGTCGAGGAGGCGGTCTACCGCTTGGCCGGGCAGCCAGCCGAGATCTTCGGTCTCACCGATCGTGGTTTCATCAAGCCCGGGCTCGCCGCCGACCTTGTCGCCTTCGACCCGGCGACCGTTGGCGAGACCGACTTCGAGCGGCTCTATGACTTCCCCGCGGACGGCGACCGTCTGATCTCGCGTGCGAGGGGCATCCACCACACGTGGGTGGCCGGCATCCCGATCGTCACCGACGGCGAACTGCTGGTCGATGCCTGTCCCGGTGCGGTGATCAGTGCGTGGACGCGAGCTGAGGTGCGGCGGATCGTTCACCGTAACAGACACGATATTCAGGAGGTAGCACCGATGGCTATGACGATGAAGCGCGGCCTGTTGACCGACGAGATGCTCGCTCGGTTCGACGAGAGGGCACCAATCTATGACCGTGAAAACACCTTCTTCACCGAGGACTTTGAAGAGCTACGAGAGAGTGGCTATCTCACTTGCGCAGTACCCGAGGAGTACGGCGGCGCGGGCCTCGCTCTCGACGAGTACTCGAAGCTTGCGACACAGTTGGGGTACGTGGCGCCGGCGACCGCGGTGGCGCTCAACATGCACATCTATTGGACTGGTGTCGCGGCGGACCTGTTGAAGCAGGGCAACACGTCGTTGCGGTGGATCCTGGAGAAAGCGGCCGAGGGCGAGGTGTTCGCGGCGTTGTACGGCGAGGCCGGCAACGATTTTCCGGGCGTGTACTCGGCGGCGACCGCAACCCGAGTGGATGGCGGGTGGGCGATCACGGGCCGCAAGATCTTCGGGACACTGTCGCCCGTGTGGACGTACGGCGCATTCCATGCCCAGGACAACTCCGATCCCGACAACCCGCAGGTCATCCACGGCTTCATGCGCAAGGACAGCCCGGGCCTCTCCATCGTCGACACCTGGGACACGCTCGGTATGCGCGCGACCCAGAGCCAGGACACGTTGCTCGACAAGGCGTTCTGTCCCGACGAACTCGTCATATCGGTAGGACCGACGGGATTCGCCGCGGGGCCACCGTTCCTCGGTATGGCGTTCGCTTGGTCGTTGTGCGGGATGGCGAGTGTGTACTACGGCGCGGCCCGGCGGGCGTTCGATCTCACCGTGGCGCGCGATTCCTCAGAAGTCGTCGGTCGCCAACATGCAGCGCTCGATGGCATACCACCCTGAGGTCCAACATCACGTTGCCGATATGCGGATGTCACTCGACGTCTGCGAAGCGCTCCTGCGGTCCAACACGACCGACTGGGCGCAGGGCGTGGCACACGAAGACTGGCCGATTCGCATCCTCGGGACCCGCTTCACCGTGATCAACCAGGCGTATGACGTGGTCGAGAAAGCGTTGGACCTCTCGGGTGGCGCTGGTGCGTTCAAGCGAAACCGGCTCGAACAGATCTTCCGCGACGTCCGCATGGGCAAGTTTCACCCCGGCAACACCTTCCTCGCACACGAGGTGATTGGAAAGCTGTGCCTGGGCGTCAACCCCGACGACAAACAACGCTGGGGCTGACAAAAGGCCGCAACACGAGTGCGCGTCGGTGTTTCCCATTGCATGGTCGTATCAGGAAGCCCAGACGACGATGCCCCATATCAAGAGCGAGAAAAACCCGATAACGAGCAAGCACCCGAGTACTGCTCCTACGAGCTCCGGGACGTTCTTCTCGACTTGAGGTGCCATGGCCGTTCCTACGTCGGATGAATATTGGCGAACGACGCGGCTTCACGATTCACCCGTGCGGGTGATCGTCAGGCGGGTTCACATGCCGATCCGGCGGCGGAAATGGGGTTTCGAGATGTGTGTCACGCTCAACAATCGTTGACCCGAGCCGAATGGACTAGGAGCGCTTCGTGGCCGGCTGAGTTTCGTGCTCGGTCCGCCGGTTGGGCACGCCCACGGGGTTCCTACGCATCCACGGCGAAATCGAGAGGCCAATCAGTGAACAAGTCGCGGCAGTTGCTGGCAGACGTCATGTTGGTTGTTGTGCTCTGTGTCGCGGCTGTGATGGTCGAACTCGAGTCGAAGATCGGCGACGTCGATCGCTTGCGACAGTTTGTCGTTCCGACGGTTGCGCTCGGCGCTGTGCTCGTCGTGGGCCTAATCATCATCGCCTCTAAGCATTCGAACGACACTCCAACGATGGACTGACACGTGCCTGCCCACACCCTTTCGAACAACGCAACAGCGCCGGTCATGATGAACAACATCACCATTTGACGATCCCGCCACCTAGTTGGCGAACATGGGACGTTCGTCATCGACCGCGAGTGCGATGAGGTCGGAGAATGGCAAAATTGCCCAAGCGTCCGCAAGTCGGGGCCGCCGAAGCCTACGACGGACAACAACTCCTCCGTGTCATCGACGAGGTCATCCCTGGCCCATAGCCGTGGCGGTGCAGCCATCGGCTTCGGCTAGGACCGAGATGCTACCTAGGCCGCTGAGCCGTCAGATAATGCAGTTTCTCCATGGGCAACTCGATCGAGAACTGTGACCCGAACCCAACCGTGCTCACCACGGCGATCGAGCCGCCGTGCGCCTCTACAAGGTGTCGGGCGATCGACAGACCAAGCCCGCTGCCACCAGTCGCTCGACTCCGAGACGCGTCTGCCCGATAGAAGCGATCGAATAGGTGGGGCAGGTCTTCTTCCGTGATGCCGAGCCCGGTGTCGGTCACTTCGATCACCAACGGCGACTGCTCCGGTCTCGGCTCGCACGGCCACCGTGACGTGGCCGCCCAGGTGGCGTGTAACGCACGGCATTGGCGACGAGGTTGCCCAGCACCTGGCGGATCCGCACTTGATCCACGACCGCCGGCGCGCAGTGATCCCCTGAGAGCGCAAGGGTGACATTGGCGCTGTCGGCGAGGGGTCGGTGAGCTGCGACTACCTGCTCGGCCAACGGACCGCGTCGGCGGGCTCGGGATGGATGCGCAGCCGGCCGGCGTCGGCGAGCGCAAGGTCTTGGAGGTCGTCGATGAGATGTTGCAAGAGCATCGTCTCTTCGAGCAGCGAGTCGATCAGGCGCCGTCGAATCGAACGACGCCATCCTGGGCGCCTTCTAGATAGCCGCGCACGTTTGCGAGTGGATTGCGCAACTCATGCGCCACATCGCTCACGAGCATCTTGCGTTGTTGCTCGTTCGAGTCGACGGCATTGGCCATCGCGTTGAAGGCGGACCCGAGCCGGGCGATCTCGTCGGACCGTCACGGGATCCGTGCTCGTCGATCTCGCCCGATGCCATCCGCTGTGCCGCCTGGATCAACGACCCGATCGGCCTCAACAGACGGACGCGCCTCGACCGCGGCGCCGGTGAGCGTGATGGCGAGTACGACGAAGGAGAGCAACCGCAATTCGCGCCCGCCGGCGGAGATCCGCCAGCCAGCTTTGGGAAGCTGGGCCCTGGACAAATGGAGCAGTGCTAGGGATGCGAAGTACGATCCAGCGCCGATCCGCTTGTTGAGCGTCGGCGCGACAGCTCACGCTTCAGCGCGAAATCGGAGTCGCTGAATGTCCAGCTTGACAACTCGCATCCCGGTGCTCGGGTCCTCGCCGACGCCGTGGACACACCGCGTCCGTCGAGACAGGCGCTCTCGGCGTCAACGATTGCGTTGTTGATCTGGATATAACGCCGGCCCGGGAGTTGGAGTTCTGGCTCGTCGCACAGTTGAGCGATTTCTTGGTCCACCGCCCACGAGATCGACCACGCTGGTTCCATCAAGGCCATCAACGACTCGAGCGTCGAGGTCCAGCGATTTGGCACAGGTGGTATTTTGGTGATGAGTTCCCCGTGTTGCGCGACCTCGTCGGGTTCGAGCGCATAGGCGGCCTGCGGAAGTGCGATGATGCCCTTCAACACTTCATTCTTGATGCCGCTCGGGGTCGAAGAGGGGACAACTGGATCGACGAGTGCCACGGCGACGGCATCGCTGGGCACCTTCCGGCCGAGTCGTGGATCTGAGGTGGCGATCACGTTGCCGTCCTGCGATGCGAGCGTGATGGTGCGACCCGTCGAACTTGCGAACGAGTCGATGACGGTCGCAACGCCGTCCCACCGACGTGTGCGATCCGCCGAAGTCGACGAGTGTGTCGTAGATCTTGTTGTCCGCCTCGAGTGTTTGCTTCAAGTCCACGTTGATCTGACGAGTAGTCGACCTCGTGGTAAGCTACGCGGTCGCCACGATAGAGCAGGTCGCCACGACGATCGATGAAACAATGAGGCGAACGAGGACGCTTCGTTTAAGCATCGCGGGGGCTCCATGGGTGGCATTTGATCAGTGAGCTTGTAACCGACTCCGTAGACGGTGAGAAGGTATTTCGGCTCCGACGGGTCATCCTCGATTTTCTTGCGCAAGTTCATGATGTGCACGTCGATAGTTCGGTTGAGCGCGTAGTGATCGAAGCCGAACGCCTCTTCCAGTAACCGTTGCCTAGTGAACGCACGACCGGGGGATTCGATCATCCGGCGGAGAATCTTGAATTCTGCTGGGGTGCATTCGATCGCGTTGTTGCGCAAGAAAACGAGATGCCGCAACGGATCGACCTCGAGATCGCCGACGCTGATCACGGAGCTGTCATTGGAGTTCATATCGGGGCGCGTCCGACGCAGGACGGTGCGAACACGGGCAACAAGCTCTCGCGGGCTGAATGGTTTGGTGACGTAGTCGTCCGCTCCGAGGTCGAGTCCGAGGAGGATGTCGTCCTCCGTGCTTCTCGCAGTCAGCAGGATGATCGGCATGTCGCTGTCTGCTCGCAGCACCCTGCAGGCGTCGAGCCCATCGAGTTTCGGCATCATCACGTCGAGCACGGCCAGATCAGGGAGGCGTCGGCGGCACTCGTCGATAGCGGCCCTACCGTCGTGCACGACGAGCACATGATGCCCTTCGCGTTCGAGGTAGCGCTTGATCAGTTCGGCCTGTTTCGGATCGTCTTCTGCGACGAGAACGCGAGCTCCACGTCCATCATTCTGGCCTCCGACCTGTCAGGAACTGATGAAGACGGAATCTGATTGCGCCTTCACAAGATCTTGATGACCGCACAAATACGTTGCTCGCATGATTCCTCACCACCGAGCTATTTCACGCGCTGTTCGGCGCCTGTTGCGCGTTCGCTCTCATCGTTTCGGCGTGTTCCTCTTCGGGCAGCGATGCCACGTCAGGGACACAACCTGATGCGGCAGCGAGGTACATCGGCCCACTCGATGCGTTCCTCGGCCTCGGCAATGGCGGCGAACGCACCGAAGCCGAGCTCGCCGAGGAGGCTCGACAGCGGCGTGAAGTCGAGCAGCTGATCGCGACCTGTATGCAGGGACAGGGCTTCGAGTACGTACCGGTCGATCGGCCCGACGGCGGAAGGGGGTTCAAAGAGTCGATCCGCGCCCGTCACCGGCTCAGTTCGCGGCTCAGTACGGGTACGGGATCACGACCATCGATCGTGAGACGATCGATGACGGATGGACGAATCCGAACGACGCCATTGTGAACGCAATGACTATCGCCCAACGCGCCGCATACTTCGCGGCGATGTACGGCGACCTGTTCACGGTCAACGCGGACGGCTACCCGATCAAGAGCGACAAGGACCGCAACACCCCACCCAGCGCGACCTCGTGCGCTGCGCAAGCCGACACCGCGGTGTTCGGACCACTTCCCGAGCCGGGGTCGACCACCCAGGATTCGTTCACCGCGCTGCAGGATTCGATCCACGCCTTGTACACAAGGATCGAGGAAGACCCGCGATTGAACGCTCTGAAGTCCGCGTGGACCGATTGCATGGCGGCTGCGGGCCACCCGGGCTACACCGAGTTCGCGGCCGGGCAAGGCGAAGTGAACCGACGTGCACAGGCCCTCGGTGGCGGCAAGAAGGGGGCGCAAGTAGAGCCCGCCGCGCTCAGCGAGTTGCGAGCATTCGAGATCTCTGTGGCTACCGCTGACTACCAATGTCGCCGCGAGTACGACGTTGCCCTGCAGACGGTGTCAACGGAGCTCGAAGAGGCCTTTATCGAGGCCAACCGTACCGAGCTGGAGCAATTCCGCGATGCGCTTGCCGCCGGTACCGCCCATGTGAGCAAAGGCTGATGGCCGCCAGTCGTCGAAGGGCGCTGATCGGGGTGACGATCGTGGCCTTCGTCTCGATCGGCGCGGGCTATGCGGCCGCCGCGCAGATGTCCTCACCCAATGACGCCGCCGCCCGTGCCAAAGCACCGACGGCCGGGCCGGTCACCGCAGCGCTCGAGAAACGCGCACTCAAGAGCCAGGTGGTGACGCGTGGCGACACCATCTTCAACGGTTCTCTCGAGGTGCGTGTCGAAACGTCGGGTCTCGACACGCCGCCAATCGTCACCGCGGTGCCACCTGCGGTCGGAAAGCCCATCGAGGAGGGACAGGTCGTGATGCAAATTGCCGGACGGCCGGTGATCTCCCTCAATGGTGACCTTCCGACCTACCGCACTCTCGTGCCCGGCTCGCACGGGCCCGATGTCGCCCAACTCGAAATCGCTTTGCGCCGGCTCGGAATCGACACGGGTGCGGTCGATGACGTCTACGACGGTGCGACGTCGATCGGCGTTGCCCAGCTCTTCGCCAGAGTGGGCTACGAAGCGCCCAAGGCATCCACAGCTGATATTGCCCGACGTACGGCGGCGCACGAGGCCGTCGCCACGGCGACCGACCGGTTGAATCAGGCAAGGACCGCGTTGCTGGCAGCACAGAGGGGCCCGACCCAATCAGAGCGACTCAGTGCCGATAGCGACGTGAACGCGGCGCGGCGCGCACTCGATGCGGCCAACGCCCGTGGCGACGCAACCGAGATCGCCGTCGCCACCGAACGCCTACAGATCTCAGAGGCACGCCGCGCCGAGTTGCTCGAGCCGAAGGACACGAGCGTAGAGACCGCGGCGGTCACCTCCGCACAGGCACAACTCAGCGCCGCCAACGTCGAGTTGTGGACGAGCACGCAAGCTGCCGACACTCCGCTGCCCGCGGCCGAAGTCGTGTTCATCCCGACCTTGCCCAGGCGAGTCGACACGATGACTCTCACACGTGGCGCAGTGCTCGATGGTCCGGCGATGACCGTCAGCGGGACGACGGTCGTCGTAAAGGCCGTGCTCGATGCCGCCGACCGACCGCTTGTCGCGGTAGGGATGCTGGCCAAGGTCGGTAGCGGCAATACGACCCTCGACGGCAAGGTCGAAGCGATCGAGCCGCAGACGAACGGAGGCGCCATCGCCACGATCACGCTCACTGATCCGACAGCCGAGCACATCGACGCAATCAAAGGACTCAACGTAAAGGTAACGATCCCGATCGCGGCGACCAATGGGGTAGTTCTGTGCGCGCCTCTGGCGGCATTGAGTGCCGGAGCGGGCGGCGAATCGCGAGTCGAGCTACAGCACGCGGACGGCACCAGCGAACTCGTGCAGGTGACATTGGGACTATCGGCTGAGGGCTACGCAGAGATCAGCTCGTCAGTGACTCCGTTGGCCGCGGGCGACCTGGTCGTCGTCGGCCGATGATGACCAACCAAGGAGAGGCCTGCCCTGTGGTGGCGCTGCGAGACGTAGGTCGGTCCTTTCCCGGCACGTCACCGGTCGTCGCCATCCACGACATCGATCTCGACATCCATCTGGGCGACTACCTGTCGATCGTCGGCCCGTCGGGCAGCGGCAAGTCAACCCTGTTGCACATCATCGGTTTGCTCGACCAGCCGACCTCGGGCACATACCTGCTCGACGGTGCCGACACGACAGTGACCTCGGAGCGCGCGGGCCAGACTCCGCGGCACCCGGATCGGCTTTGTCTTTCAGGCTTTTCACTTGCTGCCGTACCGAACGGTGCTCGAGAACGTGGCGCTCGGCGTCATGTACGCAGGGGCGCCCCGCCGAGGCAGGGCGGAAAAGGCGCTCTTGATGCTCGACCGTGTGGGCCTGGCCCACCGACGTGATGCCTCCCCGTTGACGCTGTCGGGCGGTGAACGACAACGCGTTGCGATCGCCCGAGCGTTGCTCGGCGAGCCGAGCCTATTGCTCGCCGATGAGCCAACCGGCAACCTCGATTCCGCGAGCACGGCAAGCGTTCTCGATGTGATTGACACGCTGCACGCCGACGGCATCACCGTTGCGGTGATCACGCACGACCTCGAGGTCAGCGCCCGGGCCGAACGAAGCGTCCGAATCGTCGATGGCAAACTGGAGGAGCTGTGACGATGAGTCGCCGCGATCTCCTCGATGAGGCAGTCGCCGGCGTTCTTGCCGCGTCCGACGCGGCTGGCCCTCACGGCTCTGGGCGCGGCACTCGGGCTGGCCTCGATGGTCGCCACACTGGGATTGGCGCAGACTGCCGCGGCCCAGGTGGCTGGTCGCTTCGACGAGATTGCCGCGACCCAGGTAAGCGTTCAGCCCCGCACGACGAAGGATCCCACGAGCAGCGGCCAGCAAGCCCTCACCTTCATCCCGTGGGACGCCGAGCAACGCCTCGATCGACTGACAGGCGTGCTCGCTTCGGGCACGATCTCGACGATCGCTACCGTGCCGACGCGCACGATCGCCGTGATCGATCCGTCGGGTCAGGGATCATCACAACTACCACTGGTCGCCGTCTCCGCCGGCCTCTTCGACGCCGTCGTCGGTCAGGTGGTGACGGGCCGATTCTTCGACGAAGGTCACGACGCGAGAGCCGACACCGTTGTCGTCCTCGGAGCGAAGGCCGCCGAGCGGTTGCACATCAACCGCGTGGACAACGCCCCGACGGTCTTCGTCGGCAATCGTGCATTCAGCGTCATCGGAATCGTCGACAATGTCGTACGACACTCGGAACTGCTCGATGCCGTCATCATCCCGGCGCACACGGCGCAACGGTATTTCGCCCTAGGCGCGCCTGCCGCGGTGCAGATCCGCACCGCGCTCGGGGCTGCGCAACTCGTCGGCCATCAAGCACCGATCGCACTCGCACCCAGCGATCCCAGTCTCATGGCGGCGTCCGTTCCGCCCTCGGGCAGCACCATACAAACCAAAGTCAAAAGCGACGTCAACGCGCTCTTCCTGGTGCTCGGCGCGGTCGCGCTTCTGGCCGGCGCGGTTGGCATCGCGAACGTGACCCTACTGTCCGTGATGGAACGGATCGGCGAGATCGGCTTGCGCCGAGCGCTCGGAGCAACTCGCCGCGACATCGGCGGTCAATTCCTGATCGAGAGCGGAGTCGTTGGCTTTCTGGGCGGCCTCGTCGGCGCGTCGAGCGGTGTGCTCGTCACACTCGGCGTATCGGCCACGCGAGCGTGGAACCCAGTGCTCGACGTCCGTCTCGCCGCGGGAGCACCGTTGCTCGGCGTCGTGATCGGCGTACTTGCCGGTGCCTATCCGGCATGGCGAGCCTGCGCGGTCGAACCGATCGATGCGCTGCGCGCCGGGTAAGAAATTCCGTACGGAACGATTCCCGAACGCATGTCTCGATCGGTTTCTTGGTCACCGCATCAACACCATCGCAGGCGCGCTTTACCTCCACGATGAGTCACCCTGAGTCCAGCGGTGGGCGCTTCGCGTCTACGCAGACGGACTCGGGCGCCATCGCGATCGCGCCACGCCAGGCCAACCCGAGGAAGGCTCAGCCCTCGGTCCGGCAAACGGCCTGACAGCAGGATCGTTACCCCGACTGCTGCGGAGATACGGATACCCGCAACTGTTCGCGGTGTCGATCAGATCCACAGATCCTCGTGAGTCGGGCTCAGGCTTCGGATGACATGTTGCGCTGCACGACCTCGAGGGTGGTCCGGAGGGTTTCGGTCGGGCTGAACTCGACGGCTTCGGAGTCGGCGACTGACTCGAACCAATGCCCGGGACGGAGGTAGTAGGCCTCGCCTGCTCGGATCGTCTCGACCGTGCCGTCCGTGTAGGTGATGCGATGCTCACCCTTGAGCAGGACGCCCCAATGGGGGCATGGACATGCATCGTCGGGAAGCCCCTTGAACAGTTCGCGCGGTGGGGCGAACCCCGCGGGCGTCGACTCGAACGAAATGGTGAAGTCGTCGAGCTCGGTCGACCGACTCTCGTAATCGCCCATCTTCTCGACGGGCAGGTCGTCCCTACTGACCGAACTCGCCACAGCACAGCCCCCTTAGTGAGACTTCGCAATCTTGTCCGAAAGGCCTTAACACTTTACGCGCGCTGCGAGAGCCGGCCCGCTGCGAGAGGTGGCGTGCGGGGTGGTAGTGCTCAGGTCACTGCGCCGCTGATTTTCAGGTCGATGATCTCGTCTTCGCTTCGGCCCAGCTCGCGAAGTATGTCGTCGGTGTGTTCCGCGAATTGCGGGGCTCGGGTGAGTGTGGCGGGTTCCTCGTTGAACTGGACCGGGTTCGCCACGAGTTCGCGTTGGCGTCCGTCGGCGTCGGTGATCGCCGCGATGTAACCGTTTTCTCGCAGTTGTCGGTCGTTGCCGAGTTCGAGGCTGTTCTGTACAGGGGCCCATTGGCCGTCAAGGGTCTGTAGTCGTTCGTTCCAATAGGCGAACGGTTTGTCGAGGATGGTGTGTGCGACCTCGACGGCAAGTTGCGGTGCATTGGCCATCAACAACTCCGCGGTCGAGCACCGAGGGTCATCGAGCAAGTCGGTGCGGTCGAGATGACGGCAGAGATCGGCCCAGTATCGCCCCGGCTGCAGTATCGCAAGGTAGATGAAGCGACCGTCTGATGTGCGGAACGGGCCGATGGTGGGATTCGACGGCATACCTACCGAACCCGTCGAAGCAGGCGCCCACTCCTCGCCTGTCGCGAGCGAAAGATCGACCGCCAGCCCTGATGCCCACGCACCCACGCTCAGCAGCGACACGTCCACGATTGCGGGTTCACCCGTGCGCTCACGCGCGAACAGCGCGCTCGCGATGGCGCCGGCGATCGTCATACCTCCTATCGAGTCACCGTAGGCCGGCGCCGGCATGCCCAGCATTCCGTCGAAATCGACAGGGGTGACACCATGCGCGCCTCCCGTTCGCGCCCAAAAGGCACTGGAGTCGAAGCCACCTTTTTCGGCTTCGTGCCCTTTGGCTCCGAACGCTGAGCCGCGCACATAGATGATGCGATCGTTGACTCGGCGGAGATCGTCGATGTCGATCTGCAATCGTCGCCGCGCGTCGGGGAGGAAGTTCGTGACGAACACGTCGCAGGTTCGCGCCAGCTCGAACAGGACGTCTCGGCCGTCTGGATGCTCGAGCGCCAGCCCGATGCTGCGCTTGCCCCGGTTTGGATGCTCCATGATCGGATGGAAGCGTCCCTCGGACCAGCCCGCCGGCCCCACCGTGAGTCCCCGCTGCGCATCGCCCATGACGGCATGCTCGACCTTGATGACATCGGCGCCCCAGTCCGCGAGTACCCCGCCGGCCGCCGGCGTGTACGTGAACTGCGCGACTTCGAGCACGCGTACGCCCCGCATCGGTAGATACATAGAGTCACCTCGAGACTGTTTGTGGATGATGTGCCGAAGTCCTATTCACGGCAAGTCTGAAACGTCGCTGCCCCAAGCTTCTCTACCTTTGCTCGCTCGATTTTGCATACTGCTTTGACGCGGCGTGAGCGGACGATTCAGCGGCCGTGCACTGATCCGCCGTTGAGGTGGATCACCTGTCCGGTCACCCACCCTCCCTCATCGGAGGCGAGCCACCGGACCGCGGCGCCCACTTCGGCCGGCGTTCGAAGTCGATCTCGATGACATCGAGATACCACGTCCGACGAATTCCGCGCATCGTCGACGCCGGCGGCCAGCTCGTCGCTGAGCCGACGCCGCGCGATGGTCTTCCCTATGTGATCGGCTTCACGCGTGACCTCGACGGTCAGCTCCTCGAACTCATCGAGAAAAAGTCACCGACTGATTCTTGGGACGACCAGCGAGTTGTCAGCTGGCCTTGAGTTGGGCGTCGGATCGTAGGAGCGCCTGGTTGGGTTCGGCCGGCAGCGAGGTGAGCGGCGTCGCGACCTCGGCGACCGTCGGGCCGACGCGATCCGCGATGCGGGCGCAGCTTGTCGAGATCGAAGCCGTAGAGCTCGGCCGCGGTGCCGGCGAGCATGCGCTGCACGGTGTTCGGGCTCGAGGCCCGACATCGTCTGGCGCAGCGTCTCACGGGTGAAGGGGTGGGTGCCCTTCTTCGTGCGGGTAGTCGCTGCCCCACATGAAGCGCTCGACGCCGACGGGGCCGAGCGCGGCCTGCGATGTCGGCCGGTGTCGGCTGGCTGGCGCCGACGTAGCAGTTCTGGTGGAAGTACTCGGTGGCCGAGCGCGGCGGCACGGTCTCGCCGTCGAAGCGCATCTCGCCGACCTTGTTCGACCGCATGTTGGCCATGAACGTGTCGAGGTGCGTGAGCGTCGGCGGGATCCACGCGCAGCCCATCTCGGTCATGACGAACTTCGAGCTTCGGGAATCGCTCGAACACGCCGCCGAGCGTGAGGTAGACGAACGGGCGCTGCGAGTAGAAGCGGACCTCGATGAAGTGCACGAGCGGCATCGCGGGAGCCGTGCTGGTACTTGGGCCCGCCGGTGCCGCTGTGCGCGTTGACCGGCACGCCGAGGTCTTCGCACACCGCCCACAGCGGGATCGTGGTCGGGGTGGTAGAGCGGCTTGATCCAGTCGCACGTGGGCGGCACCGAGCTGATGAGCACGCCGCCGCGCAGGCCGTTGGCGTGGCACCACTTGACGTCCTCGATCGCGTCGTCGACGTCGTTGAGGAAGATCTGGCCGATGCCGGCGCGCCGCTCGGGTTGCTCGGCGACGAAGTCGACCATCCAGCGGTTGTGCGCCCGGATGCCGGCGAGGCGGTAGCTCGTACTCGTCGGGCGTGGGCGGCTGCGCGAACAGCACGAAGCTCGGGAAGAACGGCGGCACGGTGTTGGGGAAGATGACCTCGCCGACGACGCCGTCGGCCTCCTGGTCGGCGTTGCGCCGCTCGGTGTCCCAGTTGCGGATGCGGAGGTCGGTGTCCTTCAGGTCCTTGAACGGGTTGCTTGTACTTCTCGCGCCAGGCGTCGAAGTCGTCGCGGTACTTCGGGTCGAGGTACTCGCGGTACTGCTCGTGGCTCCCACCGGCGTGCGTGTCGGCGGAGATGACGATGTAGTGATCGCTCGGCTTCATCACGAAACTCCCAGGTTCTCGGCGGTGGATCCCCACGTTAGCGTTGGGCCATTGTGGTGCTGGAAGTGGCCGAGGTGAGGCGTGGGCTGATCACGTCTTCCAGAACTGTCTGTTGCGCCGCACCGTTTCGGCCCAGTTCGCGCGAATCTCTCCTCTCGACGTCCCCTCGGCGAGATCTGGGACCCACCAATCGCCCGAGATCATCTCTTCTTCGGGCATCGGTACGCGCTTTCTCAACGTCTCGACGACGTCGCGCACGGAGCGAAACCGTCGGCCGTCGGCGATGAGCCAGTTGCGCGGCGGATGATCCCCGACCGACCAACGGGTCCAGCGGGCGATGTCGCCTTCTGTCGGAGTAGTGCCGCTGCCCGGTCGACAGGAGACGATGAACTCGCCGAGGTCGCCAATCGGGTGCGGCTCGTCGGGCTCGTCGTGCCAGTAGACCAACGTGCACGTGACGAACCCATCGCTGTGGGCATTCACACCGACGACGATCGGGACCTTGCAGCAACCGAACGAGGACTCCCACACGTACTGCACCGCGTCGGCCGCGAGGAACACGCCCCGACAGCGACGGCACTGACATACCCACGGCTCAGCATTCGACATGACGATGATCATGCAGGCTGGGTGAGACATGGATCAGCGAGCGAGCTTCTCACCACCGCCGCACTCGCCGCGTCTGGCGCATCCAAGGCCCGAGCTGATCTCTACGCGCAGCGTGTAGCCCGGGCGGTCATCGGCGGTGGCGGTGACGATACGGTCGCCGCGGATCGTCCTGATGTGAACATCAGGTCGGCATCAACGCTGCGATCGCGCTTACTTCGATGAGAGCGCCTGGTACGCCGAGTCCTGCGACCCGTGCCGCGGTGACGAGTGGTGGGGGACCGGTAGTAGCGAGCCGTGGTGCGATTGCGCGGTACGCGGCGCCGAGGTCGGCGTCTGCCCCGATGAGTACCGACCATTGCACGACGTCGGCGAGCGATGCGCCTGCCGCTTCGAGCGCGATGCTCGCGTTGTCGATCGCGCGGCTCGACTGTTCGGCGATGTCGCTCGAGACGACCGCGCCGGTGGCGTCGACGCCGTTCTGGCCGCCCACGTAGATGGTCGTCGCGCCGGCGGGCACGATAGCGACGTGGCTGAACGCCGGGCTCACGACGAGCCCAGCAGGTTGCAAACGGATGATCTCCATGGCGTTCATCGTTCCACGAATCCAAGTGATCACCACCGCGTCACGCCGAGATATCGAACAACCCCTCGGGGGAGGACTTCGACAGCCAGCCCGGCCGTCAGGGCGGTAGACGAGTGACCACTTCGGAATCAAATCAGGCCAGCATCAATCCGCGACCAACTACGCCTCGTAGGGTTCGCCACGTGTCCAAGACCGACCCGCTCGCGAACGCGACCCGAGAGCGACCTTCGGCGTCCCCTCGCGTGCCGCTCACGCGACCGATGTTGCTCGTGATCTTCACCGTGGCGCTGTGCAATTTCCAGGCGGGGTTGAACCTAACGATCATGAACGTGGCGTTTCCCGCCCTGCAGCGGTCATTGGCCCGACGCCAGCCGCGCGTCGTTGTCGTGGGTGTTGAGCGTCTACACGATCGTGACTGCCGCGGTGCTGATTCCGGCGGGCGTCGTCGCCGACCGGGTCGGGCATCGCCGTATCGCGCTCATCGGGCTCGCGACGTTCGTGATCGGATCGACTACCGGTGCATTGTCGCCGAACGTGTCCGTGCTCATCGCCGCGCGCGTCGTGCAGGCAATCGGCGCGGCGATGCTCGGGCCCGCCGCGGTCGCGTTGCTGCTCGATGCCGTGCCCGCGACTCGCCGGACATTCGCGATGTCGATCTGGAGCGCCGTCGGATCGGTGGCGACCGCGTCGGGCCCGTCGCTTGGTGCGTGGCTCGTCGATCTCGGTGGGTGGCGCTGGGCGTTCTGGACCGGACGTGCCGTTCGGCATCCTCGCGTGGGTGGTCGGATTCCGAACGTTCGAAGAACGGCGGGTGGCCGAACGTCGGTTTCCCGACCCGTGGAGCTCTGCACTGCTGCTCGTCGGGATCGGATCACTCACGCTGGCACTCGTGCAGGTCCGCTCGTGGGGTTGGACGTCGCCGTCCACGCTCGTCGCGTTCGCCACGAGCGCGACCACGCTCATCGCGCTCGCGCTCAGGTCGTCGCGCATCGAATGGCCGCTCATCGACCCCGCCTGCTTCGATTCTCCGGCGTGCGCTACGCGGTCAGTGGTGCGGTGTTCTACGGCGTAGGATTCTTCGCGCTCGTTCTTCGGCGCCATTCAGTTCCTCAGCTTCGTGTGGGAGTACGACACGATGCAGGCGGGCCTGTTGTTCATCGCCACTCCCGCGTCGATGGTCGTGATGTCACCGATTGCAGGTCGGCTCGCGGAACGTTTCGGACTCGGACTCATGTTGGTCATGGCCGGCGTGCTCACGATCGCCGGTGCATGCAACATGGCCTTCGCGCTCGGCGCCGAACGCCACGTTGCGCCATGGATCACAGGCATGGTCCTCTTTGGGGTCGGTGGCGCCTTCGCGTGGCCGGCGTTGTTCGGCCTCGTGGCCAAGGGTTGCCGCCGTCGTTGTTCGCACAAGCGATGGGTGTGCAACAGGCGTTCCAGCGCATCGCCGGCGCGCTCGGCGTCGCCGCAACGATCACGCTGACCGATGCATGGAAGCCCGGCGACGGCGTCGGCGACTACATCCATCTGTGGTACCTCGTCGGCGCAGCGGGGATCGCGGCCTTTTGATCGGCGCACGTTCCTGGCACCAGGCACGCGCACGACCGGCCGAGTTCGCCTGACGTCGGATCGAGCCCGCTGACCGCTCTCGTGGGGGCAAGTGCGCGACCAAACGAAATTCAGGCGGCGCTGTCAGCGTTTTGTTATCGGGTTCGCGTACCTCTGTCGTGGGCCAACGACCGTTCGTCACATGTCGAAGTTCGACGCACGGACGCGGGTCGGTGGCTCTTCATTGCGACGGATTTCGGTCCGTCTCCGACAGAAAGGAACAAGATGAAGATACGACACGCGATTGCGCTCGCCGCACTGCTCACTGCGACAACGGTGCTTCCGACGGCCACCGTAGGAGCCCACGCATGTGGAATCGCCCACGGTGACCGTGATCAACTCCACGGCGCTCGACGGCTTGGGAAGCGGCAGCACGGTTGGCCCCGACGGTGCGTTGTACGTGACCAACGGAACCGCCGGCACGCTCGTTCGCATCAATCCCCGCACCGGGAACGCGACAGTGGTCGGCAGTGGGCTGCCACCGCAGCTTGTAGGGATCGGTGGCGCGATGGACGCCGTGTTCTGGCGGGGCCGGGCCTACGCGCTCGTTACTCTCGCGGGGGCCGATGTCGGCAACCCCGCCGCCGTCATGGGCATCTACCGCCTGGGCAACGACGGCCAGTTCGAGCTGTTCGCCGACATCGGCAGTTGGGCGGCGGCAAATCCACCCGCTGATCCCGACTGGTTCTTGTCGCGGGCGTCCAGTACACGCTCGACGTCTGGCGCGACGAACTCGTCGTGACCGATGCTCCACGCCCGCGTCATCCGAGTCGATCGCCACGGCAACGTGTCGGGAGTTGCTCGCGTTTCCGTCGACCGACGCCGTTCCGATCGGCATCGATTCCTCCCACGGAAAGGTCTACGTCGCAACCGCTGGCCCCATCCCTCATGTGCCCTCGGACTCGAAGATCCAGGCCGTAGGCAAGCACGGCGAGCTGACCGTCGTCGGCGAATGGGCGAGCAACTACTCGGGTAACGCCGGACTGATCGTCGACGCGAAGTTCGGTCATCGGGGAAGGCGCTATGGACTGCTCCAGGGGTATTGGAACCTCGAACCGATCGATCGCAAACGAGGGCTTCCCCGCCGCGCCGAACACCGGTGAACTCGTCG
The DNA here is from genome assembly GCA_963746365.1 of Ilumatobacteraceae bacterium. Lineage (GTDB taxonomy): Bacteria > Actinomycetota > Acidimicrobiia > Acidimicrobiales > Ilumatobacteraceae > JAENVT01. The sequence goes on from CAVVBH010000005.1 coordinate 49,118, forward strand.
CCGTTGGTCACGACGGAACGTTCCGCACTATCGCGTCGGGTCTGAACCAGCCCACCTCGCTCGATTTCATCGGCCATTCGGCCTTCGTGGTGACACTCACGGGAACGATTCTTCGGATCGACGGCATCTACCAATCGCACATCCGTGCGTGATGAATACGTTCAGGCCCGGACTGCAAGGTCCGGGCCTGAAGCAATTTCGGGACTGTCTGTATTTGCAATCGGCCCAGGTGAGGATGTAGACGAAGAGCAAACGGAGGGGTCAATGGAGCTGCAGATCCGGCTCCTCGGAGCGGTCGAGGCCGACAACGGCAGCGCGATCGACCTGCGCGGCCCTCGTCAGCGCCGGCTCCTTGCCATCCTCGCCCTACGCGCCGGGAAGCTCGTGTCCATCAACGAAGTCGTGGACGCAGTGTGGGCGGGTGGTGACTTCCCGACCGACGTGCGCAAGACGTTGCCGACCTATATCTCGCGGCTGCGCAGTTCGCTGGGCGACTCTGCGTATGTCGTCGGGCGCGCCGGAGGGTACGTGCTCGACATCGACCCGATGTCAGTCGAACGCCATGCGCTTCGAAGCAGTTTGCAACGACGCAATCCGCCTGCGCGTCGACCGCATCAGCCAACTCGGCGCGGCGTTGCGCTGGTGGGGCGGGCCGGCACTCGCCGGGTTCGAACACGAAGAGTGGGCCCGTCCGCATGCCACTCGCCTCGAGGCACTGCATCAACTCGCCACCGACGAGTTCGCCGATGCGCTCATCGACGCCGATCGCTACGAGGAGGCCATCCCGATCCTCGAGTCCGCCGTCGCGAGCCAGCCGCTGCATGAGCGCACGCACCGACTCCTCATGATCGCATTGCATCGCTCGGGACGGAGCGGAGAAGCCATCCGGGTGTACCAGGCATTCCGGCGACGGTTGGCGACTGATCTGGGCCTCGACCCAAGCGACGAGATCAAGAAGCTCGAGCAATCGATCGTCGCAGTGAGCAGCGGTGACATCGAGAAGAATCTCGAACGGTCAGACGCGTCCCAACTGCATGCCTATCAATTGCACGAGCGCATCGGCGTCGGCGCGTTTGCCGCGGTGTATCGCGGTACCCAACCTTCAGTCGGCCGCGAGGTCGCGATCAAACAGATACACGCCGAGTTGGCGAACCGCCCCGACTTCATCCGCCGATTCGAAACCGAGGCACATCTCGTTGCCCGGCTCGAGCATCCGCACATCGTGCCGCTCTACGACTACTGGCGGGAACCAGGGTCGGCCTATCTCGTCATGCGCTGGCTACGCGGTGGCTCTCTGAGCGATGTGCTCGCCGATACTCGCTTCGATCTCGACCGCGCCATCAAAGCCGTCAGCCAGATCGGCGCCGCGCTGTCGTTCGCACACCGAAGCGGCGTCATCCATCGCGATGTCAAGTCCGCCAACATCCTCCTCGATGAACTGGGCAACGCGTATCTCTCCGACTTCGGCATCGCGCACGAGGCGATGGAAACGCATCAGTCGATCGACTCGGTATCGATCGGCTCACCGGCCTACGCGTCGCCCGAACAACTTCGCCGCGAGGTTGTTGGCCCGCCGGCCGACGTCTACGGCCTCGGGATCGTCCTCTTCGAGGCCCTGACGGGCCGGCTACCGTACGGTGACGCCGTCGATCAGGCTGCGATGGTCGCGCATCAACTCAACGACCCGCTTCCATCAGTTCGCACATTGCGTCCCGATCTGACCGGCGCTGTCGATGACGTGCTGGCGCGAGCGACGGCCAAGAAGCCAGCGGATCGCTACACGACACCGGACGAGTTCGTCGCAGAGCTACAAGCGCTGACGCAAAGCAATCACAAAGTGGCACCCCGCAGCGTCACTGCCACCCAGGTCGCCGAACTTGTCGGGGTGAATCCGTACAAGGGACTTCGCGCCTTCGACGAGGCCGACGCGGCCGACTTCTTCGGGCGGGAGCGGCTCGTGCGCTCCATCACGCAACGCATGGAGGCGACCGACGGCCGCGGTCGGCTCGTGACCCTCGTCGGCCCGTCGGGTTCGGGGAAAAGCTCGACTCGTCCGCGCCGCGCTCCTTCCCGCACTTCGCAAGGGAGTAGTCGTCGGTTCCGAGCGCTGGTTCATGACCACGATGGTGCCCGGCGCCAGTCCCTACGAAGAGCTCGCCGCCAGCGCTTCGCCGCGTCGCAACCGACGAACATCCAGGGCTGGCGACGATGCTGCGCGCTGACCGCCGCGGCATCGTGCGTGGCGTTCGGCGTGTGGTGTCGGACGCCAACGTCGAGGTGCTCCTCGTGATCGACCAGTTCGAAGAGCTCTTCACCCAGGTCGCCGATGAGACGGAACGGGCACTGTTCATCGAGGCGCTCGGCGAGGCGGTCACGTCGATCGGATCCCAACTGCGAGTGGTGGCGACCCTCCGCGCCGACTTCTACGACCGCCCCCTCCGCTACCCGGCGATCGCACAACTCGTCAGCGATTCGACGATCACGATCACGCCCCTTGCGCCCGAAGAGCTCGAGATGGCGATCACCTATCCCGCGCAGCGAGTCGGCGCACGGTTCGCGCCCGGCCTCGTCGCGGAGATCATCGCCGACGTCGGTACCCAGCCTGGTGCATTGCCGCTCTTGCAGTACACGCTCACCGTGCTGTTCGAGCACCGGCAAGACGACGTGCTGCAGCTCAGCCAGTACCGCGACATGGGTGGACTCACCGGCGCCATTGCCGCGAAGGCAGAAGAGCTCTACGTCGGTGCACGGCCCGAAGCGCAGGCCGCGACTCGTCGCCTGATGCTGCGGCTGGTGACGCTCGGTGAAGGCACAGAGGACACCGCCGCCGCATTCGACGTGGCGAACTCGGAGCCGGTGATGAGACGACATCGGTGATCGAAGCCTTCGGTAACGCACGGCTGCTGTCGTTCGACCGCGACCCCGCCGATCGTGAGCCAACGGTAGAGGTTGCCCATGAGGCACTGATCCGTCAGTGGCCGCGGTTGCGCGAGTGGCTCACCGACGGCCGCGCCGCGTTGCGTATCCATCGTCAGATCACCACCGCTGCCGCGTCGTGGCTTGCCAACAACCGCGACGATGGGGATCTTTCCGCGGCGCACGCCTCATCGCGTCCGAAGACTGGAAGCACGCGCATCACCATGATCTGAACGAAGTCGAATCAGAGTTCCTCGCGGCGAGCGTCGCTGCTCGCGATGCGTCTGTCGCAGAGGAGCAAGCCCGATACCTGCGTCAGGCCCGCCAGAAACCGAAGGTTGCGCCGGCTGTTCGTCGCCGCGTCGATCACCGCTGTCGTCGCGTTGCTTGCCGGTGCCTTGGCGCTATACGAGCGTCAGCGCTCCAGCGATCGAGCCGAGGCGGCCCGGGCCGCCGCCTTCCACTCCGAAACCTCGCGCATCGCCTCCGATGCTGCGCAGATCGTGAGCACCAACCCACGCGTCGCGCTGCTGTTGGCGGCCGAGGCGTACCGGCGTGAGCCGGGACCTGAAACGCTGGGCGCGCTCCAGAGGGTGCTCACGCACACTGGGCCATTGCTCGGGTTCATCGGCGGTGGCTCTCGATATGAGGCAGTCACATGGATCGACGGCCAAACGCTCGTCGCCGCTCGTTCCGATGCGATCGATATCTTTTCCGATGACGGCAGCTTGCAGCGCTCGGTGCCGTTCGCCGGAACTCGCGTGCTTGCCGCAGACGAGAGTACGGGTCGGCTGGCCGCGGGTTCGCAAGACAGCGTCGCGCTCGTCGACGCGAGGACGGGCAATGTCACGCGAGTTCCTGTCGGCGACCTGGTGCAGGCGCTCGCGTACTCGCCTGACGGCGCGGTCCTCGCGATCGGCACCCGATCTGGCACATTGATTGCCGTTGACGCTGAGTCGGGCGCACCGCGTTTCCGGATCCCAGCCCACCCCGAGCGGACTCTGGCAGAGCTCAAGCTGCCGACCGCAGTCGTCGAAACGGTGCCCCACCTACCGGCGTCGGCCATCCGCGGCGTCAATGCGATCACGTTCGATCCCGACGGCACACGTGTGGCTACCGCCGGCTTCGGCTACGCGCGACTCTGGGACCTGACCACTTCGCGTCTCGTGGCGCACGCGCCACTGGTGGCCAACATCGGCAGCTGACCCGGTCGCCAGAACTGCACTCGCCGTCGGGTTCGCCGACATTGCCGGTGGCGTTCGACTCCTCGTCGCCGACGACGAGAAGCTCTGGACGCTCGATCGGTTCACTGCCACGCAACTGTCGCAGACGACGACTTTCGACCGCGGCTCGTTCTACTTGCGCCGTGACGCGGTCATTCCGGTTGCCATTCGCGCAGGGCAAGCTGTTCGAAGGGTTCTCCGACACGGTCGCGTACTTCCGCAGCCTCGATGGGTCGGCCGCTGATCTGGAGTTGCGCCATGGCACCGGCGACTGCACCGGCGTCGCCATCGCTCCCGGTGCCGCGCAAGGCGGCCATCAGCGGCGACGACGGCGTTGCTGTGCTGGCCGTAACTACGAAGGACTCATTGCGATATCCACGCCACCGTTGCCGGCAACGGGGCGGAGGTGAACGTCTCCCTCGATGGCCGCACGATCGCGGTCAACGCACGCGGCCTCCCGCGATTCATCGCTGTGGCATCTGGCGAGAGCGGTTTCGTGTGTTTCCCTTCCGGGATCGAACCGCTCTACATCTTCCTGCCCGGTGCTTTCAACGAGTTCGAAGGCCGGGGCACCGGTATCTCGTTGGCGGTCGACCCGAAACGAGGGGTCGCGCTGATCGACACCGCAACGGGCCGGATCATCCGTTGGGTGCCGGACTGGGACGTCAGGAAGGGGGCGTACGGCGAGGTGTCGAAACCCAAGCCCTCTATCTGTTGGCCTCGGAAGAGGGACTCATCGAGATCCGATCGCTCGTGGACGACTCGGTCTTGCATCGGTTCACCGAGTTGCAAACCGCGTTGGGCGAGTCGAAGGCAAGCCGGCCTATTTCGGCGGAACGGTGGCGCGGTTTCGACCCGAGTTTCCGCACGCTGCTCGGGCATGCATCTCCGGAGTCGACGTCGTCTTCCGGTGGGATTCGCGACCGGCAAAGCCGAACGACTCCCCGACCTCACCGGCATCAGCGGCGGCTTCCGACTTACGCCTGACCACACGCTGTTGCGACCGCGGACGCCAAGGGCAACGTGACCCTGCGCGACGCAATACGTTCCAGCCCACCGGCCGAACATTTCTTTCGAACCGGGCGGTGCCGGCGAGCACTCGTTAGGTTCTCGGCCGATGGCCGGCTGATGATGACCGTCGGAGACGGCAAGGCGCAGCTGTGGGACTTCGCCTCTGGCTACGCATCGGCGACGTGTTTCCTGCCGCCGACAGTTGGACCGGTGCGCCTTCGGGCGATCTTCGCTGGCTCGTCACCGCATCGACGGTCGCGCCATTCGCTGGGATCTCGACGTCGACGCCTGGCCGGCAGTCGCCTGTCGCGCCGCCGGCCGCAACTTGACCCAAGCCGAATGGGACTTCTACGGCCCGGACGACAGTTCCTATGCCGCCACGTGCTCGCAATACCCGTCGCTCAAAAGGAAGCGGTGCCGTCATGAACGATGACGAAAAGTCGACTGTCACCCCGTGTCAGCCGGCGCGGATTGTTCCGCGGTCTGGCGGCGGGTGGTATCGCCGTCGGTGGCGGCGCTGTCGGCGCGCTGGCATTCGGCAGTGGGTCGAGCTACAAGAAGGCGACGCTCAGCCTCGATGTCGCCTGCCTGTTCAATCTGTGGCGTGAGGGCACGAAGAGCAACCCAGCCGACGACGGCGACTTCCGCGCCCCGTTCCTCGTCGAGGGCTCGGATCTACCCTGCAGGCCACATCAAAGGCGATGGGTTGATCCCGACCCAAGATGGTTCCATCGGTCGCTGGTTCTGCCGTGGCTACTCAGTCGGTGACTCGTCTCGCCCTGAACCGCATACGTCGAGTCACCAAGACTTCTACTTCGGGACGATCACCAAAGAGCGCCTTTTCCCTCCGGACATGCTCAGCAGCGTCGGCCTGGAAGGATCATTCGACAAGAGCCAGATCTGCCCGGCGCGTTGGTCGGCGGCACCGGTAAATATCTGGGCGCGAAACGGGACAGCTCTTCGAACGGTTTATCGGTACGAATACCACGAAATACCCCAACACCGACGACGCCGGACCGAACTTCCGTTTCGACTTCGACCTGAGGGTGCTCGATTGATCGTGCGCGTCGGTGGACGTGACTATCCGGTCGTCCTACCGAAGCTGAACGACGCACGCCTGCACACCGCGGGCGTGGTGATGACGATTCATGTGCTCGGGCAGACCGTGCTCGATTTCGCCGTGTCGGTACCGCAAATTGCGGTGGCGATCCTCACCGCGGCGGTCATCGAAGTCGTTCTCACTGCAATCAGGTCGCAACGCATCGTTTGGCCCGCGAGCGCCATGCTGACTGGCAGCGGAGTCGCACTGATCATGCGGGTCAACGGCACGACATCCGCCGACCACTGGACCTTCGACCGCTGGTATCTCTTCGCGATCGTTGCTGCGGCGTCGCTGGCCACGAAGTATGCGATCCGCTTCCACGGATCGCACCTTTTCAATCCCTCGAACATCGGACTCGTCGGTGCCTTCCTTCTGCTCGGCAGTAGTCGTGCCGAACCGCTCAACTTCTGGTGGCACCCAGTTGGACCTGCGATGGTGATCGCCTACGCCGTCATCATCGGCGGCGGCGTGGTCGTGACGCGCCGGCTGCACCTGCTCGAAATGGCGGTCGCGTTTTGGTTGACGCTGCTGGCTGGCTTGGCCTTGCTCGCGGCGCCCGGGCATTGCATCACCTCCCCTTGGTCGCTGACACCCGTGTGCGACGGTCGATTCTGGTGGACGATCGCCGTCTCTCCGGAGGTGCTGATCTTCCTGTTCTTCATGATCACCGATCCGAAGACGGTGCCGTCGACGCGTATACCAGAGATCGCGTTCGGCGTAGCGGTCGCGCTCGTTGCCACTTGCTCATCGCGCCGCAGCGAACGGAGTTCGGCGCCAAGGTCGGGCTCCTGGGCGCGTTGGCGATTGTGTGCCGGCGCGGCCGATCCTCGCCGTCGTGCGGCTGCCCCGGGTGTCGTCCGATGCACTCGGAGTGGCCGTCGGCATCGCGACAGTCCTGGGTGTGGGCGGCTACGCGTTGACCGTCGATGCGTTGGGTGAACGAACACGCGAGCCGCGTCTGATCCTCGATGCTCGCTGTCGAGACCTTGCCCGATCCGACCAGCGTGCTCGCTCGCACGCCGACCGCGCTTCCCACGATCACGTTCGATCCGGAGATGGTCGTCTTCGGCGAGGCGTACGCCGCGGCCCGTGTGTACGACGAGATTGCGAGCGAGGTGCTCTACGTCCTCGACGTCGAGGCCGAGATCCTGCGCCGACGCCAGTCCGACCTACTGCGGGCGGTCGATCACGGCACTCGCCTCGATCAGTTGAGACAGACCATCGTCGACGCCGGCACCGGATCAATCACGACCTCGCAGTACACATTCGACGCGATGCACTTCATTCCCGTGTTCGCGGCGGGCAAGACCGCGGCAGTGATCGGCGTTGAAGCCGTTGACCAACGACTGGTGGTCTACGACGATCGGGGTGTGCTCGTGTCGGAGAGTGAAGATGCTGTTCGCGTTGTGATCGCCGTGCGAGCAGCTGACGATGGCCGTTGGGTCATCGTCGATCTCAGATGACGGCAACGCGCAATTGCCACAGTGAGTTGACTAGGCGGCGAGCGCCGACTCGGCTATCCGGTTAAGTCGGACCGCGAGCAAAGTCGGGGACGGCGTGGGGGGCTTGACGGGATACGCGGCTGGCTCGCGAGCGAGCGGCTCCGCGAGTGGAGCCACTCGGGCGAAGTTCTGTCCAGCCGCGACAGCACCGGCTCGCTCGAC
>CAVVBH010000006.1:0-115285 GCA_963746365.1 Ilumatobacteraceae bacterium
TCCTCACACCTGACATGCGGAGGAGCTTGGTCCTCGTCCAGGTTGCCGACCAGGAGTGGCGGCAGAAGGCTGATCAACAGTCGGCCGAGTGCGAACCGAGGGTGGAGAGTTCGTCAACTCTCGCGGAGGTCCTGCTTCGCGTTCACCGTGTCACCCAGGCTGTTCTAAGCACGACGACTTGGATGGCGCATGAGCGGATGACAGTTTGTGCCAGGACCCGTCAGTATGGCGGCCAAGTGTGCGGTTGAAGGCGAGTTTCGATGCATGAGCATGTCGAGCGGCGGATCATGCTCGCGTGTGGTGGATGCGGGGTGCTTGTGCACCACTCGAACATGACCCATGTCCCGGCTCGTCCCGGGCGAGCGGAAGTAGTGAAGGAGACGGCGAGATGAGAAAGGAAGCACTTCGTAGAGGGGACCTGGTCGAGGTGGGCAGCCGAGCTGAAATCCTCGAGACACTCGATGACGCAGGTGCACTGGACGGTGTCCCCTTCATGCCCGAGATGATCGGGCTCTGTGGCCGAAGGTTCGAAGTCGACCGGCGGGGAGAGAAGGTGTGCGACACGATCAACACCACGCTGCAGAGCCGGCGACTGCCAACACCGTTCTGCTCGGTGACAAGCGATGTGACGGCTCGTCTCACGACGGATGTCAAGCCGAGTGCCGGCTCCTGTGGAAAGAGGCGTCGCTCGGAAAGTTTCACCCGGAAGTCCGGTGCGCGATGCCGGATGACGAGGCCGCGGTTGCCGCGCTGCGGGATCACACCGAGTCGAACACCAGGCGAACTGCCGATGACGAGACCCTTCGGTACCGTTGTCAGGCCACCGAGATCGCTGCCGCGTCGACGCCGCTGTCGAACAGCGATCCTCGTCCATACCTTCGTGAGCTGACGTCGCGGAACGTGTCGCTCGGCGAGTTCCTTCGGGTGATGTCTCGCGCCGCGGTTGGCAGTGGCGCGCCACCTTGGGCGACTGCCGTGGCCGAAGGGTCCCAACACCAAATCGCCGAAGTCCGAGCCGCTCGATCTTCGGACAGGTGAGTGGGTCAGGGTAGAAGAGAAAAGACGTGGAAGCGACGTTGACGACCGGGGGAGCGAACGGGGCCTTCACTTCGACACGGAAATGGCGGCTTTGGGGGTGAGGAAATGCAGGTCAGGGGTCGGGTCACGCGGATCATCGACGAACCGTCGGGCAAGATGCTCGAGTTCGGGAGCGATTGCATCAAGCTCGAGGACCGGTTCGTTCTGGAGCGCGCAGCACTGGTCGCTGGTTCTGCGCAAGGGAGATGTATCCCTACTTTCGCGAGTGCTGGCTGGAACATCGAACCGCCCGCCGTCGCCGCGAATAAGTGATTCGCCGGTCGGATCACTGCAGTTGTAGATGCCTGACGGCGAGGCATTGCGACACGACCGTGACAACATCGTCCGGGTGAAAACGAAGAGGTCCTTCGACAACTGTGGCGAGTATCGAACCGCCCACGCTGCCGTTACGCCTGCGCAGAGAATCCGTTCGCGAAGCGGGATCTCGGCCCGTGCGACCATCCCCACGAAGTCTCGCAGCTCGAGCCAGTTCGGGAGGGATGGCTGCCCTTCTTGTCGGGGTTGACTAGGCCATTCGGTCCCGCCAATCGGCCACGTAGTTCTTCGGATGAAACCGCTTGTAGAACAAGGGACGGTCGAGCGCATGAAAGGGCCCCTGCATGGCCAGACCGCTCAGGAACACCTTGTCGGCGTCGATGTAGTTGCTCAGAGGCTTGGCTCTTCGGAGGACGTCGGTACGCATCACGCCGTAGATGGCATCGCAGTTGTGTACCCGAAACGCCAGCTCGGCGAACCGCTTTGACGGGCGGTCGGCGCACCCGCGGGTCGATTGGTATGTGCTGACTTGGTTGCCGTCTTCGTCGATGACGATGGTGCCCGAGAAGCAGATGATGGCGTCGGGCCGGTTCTCGAGCTCTCGGACACATTCTTCGAGGAAGGTCGGCGCGATGAGGTCATCATGGGCGGCGAGCCTGACGTAACGACCCCGTGAAAGGTCGACCGCCAGCTTCTGATTTCTCGCACCACCGATGTTCGTTGCGTTGCGATGGTAGCGAACCCGGTTGTCGAGTGCGGCGAAGCGGCGAGCGATCTCCTCGGTGCGGTCCGTTGACGCGTTGTCGCAGATGATGAGCTCGAAGTCTTCAAACGTCTGGCCGAGGATCGACTCGACGGCCTCGGCGAGGTAGTTCTCGCCGTTGAACACGGGCAGCCCGACGCTCACGGTCGGGATGGCTTCCTCTGACTCGATCGGTTCTCTAGGCATCGTCAACCTCGCTCTCTGGCGACCGGCGATCGGGGCACCCGCGTCGCTGGTCGTAACTGGAAGCGTGACAGACGAGCGTGTGAGGTTGTGAACCCCCGTCCAGACGACGACCACTTCGGCCACCGTGACGTTTCATGCCGTGCCGCCCGCACAGCCCCTAAAGCTAACAGGGTCTGTAGCCGACGTGCAGAAAAAGCGGCTGGTTGGAGGCCTGTTGAGCGAATCTTGACAAACGAGGCAGCGATGTCGTTCGAGGATGCTCCGCAGACGCGCAGATGGAAGCGAGCTGTAGGCTTCGCCCAGTGTCCGCGCGGACCGCGGACGGGTGAGGACGGGTGGAGTGCGGACCTTGAGAAGGTGTCAACCCTGCGGGGTCTGGCCTAGCACGGGCAGGCCCTCGCACACGTTTGAGGCGACGGGACGATGAACCTCATCAGGCGAAACCTCGTGTGGCTGCTCGTCGCACAGGCGGCAACCTGGGTCGTTTCCATCTCGGTGTTACTCGTCGCACCACGGGTGCTGGGCGATCGCAGCTTCGGTCAGTTGAGCTTCGTCATCGTCTTCGTCAGCTTCTTCGACCTGGTCGCGCACATGGGTACGAACACCTTCATCGTCAAGTCGATTGCTCGCGATGTCGACAGTCTCGGGCGCTACGTCGTGAACGCCGTTGTCATGAAGCTTTGCCTGGCCCTCGTCCTCACTGGTCTTGCTTTGGTTATCGGCGCTTCCCTGGGATTGTCGCACACGATGCTTTTGCTGATTGGCGCATACAGCGGGGGGATGGTGATCAACGCCGTAGGCACGACGATCGGGGCTGCGCTCACCGGCATGCAGTTCATGGCGGATCTGGCGAAGTGGAACATCGTGCAGTGCTATGTCGGAGGGTTCGGGGGCGTGCTCGTTCTCCTCGGCCACGGTTCGGTGGTCGCGTACGCAATCGTCTTCAACCTGTCGTTCCTCATCCCCATACCGTTCAACCTTCGCAGGCTCTGGCCCTATATCGCAGGGAATCGCAGGATCGAACCGAGGCTGTGGCCACTGATCATGAAGGGTGGCTTTCCGTTTTTCATTCTCGCCGGCCTACTGGTGGTCTACGGCACCATCGATATTCCCCTGCTGCAGGCATTGTCCGGGAGCGAGCAGGTCGGCTGGTACTCGCTCGCGTATCGATGGGTGAGCGTGCCGGCGTTCTTCGCTGCTGCGATCGCCACTGCGTTCTTTCCTGCGCTGTCTGCCGAGGGAGTGACGCTCGCGCCAGCTTTCAGTTCATTGGCAAACCGCGCCACCCGAATCGCCGTATTGGTGGCGACTCCCACGGCTGTCGGGATCGCCCTCGTTGCCGATCCCTTCTTGACCTTGCTGTATGGCGCGGAGTTCCAACGAAGCGTGCCTCTGCTGCGGATCCTTGCGTTCCACATCCCGATCGTCAGCCTCGACATCATTCTGGGCTCCATCGCGATGGCGGCGGATCGACAACGCCAGTGGGTCATCGTCAGCGTGATCGCGACGATCTTCAACCCGCTTCTCAACCTGGTAGCCATTCCCCAGTCGCAGCGACTGTTCGACAACGGAGCAATTGGCGCAGCCACTGTCACCGTGCTGACCGAAGTGATTCTGCTCGTGGGTGGCATCGCACTTCGGCCAAAAGGCGTTCTCGACCGAACGACGGTCAATGGACTGCTGCGCATCGTGGTCGCCAGCAGCGCCATGGTCCCCGTCGTCCTGCTCGTCCGCACAGCTCCGCTCGGGGTACAGATCGGCGCTGGCGCGGTCACCTACGCGCTGGCGTCCTTCCTGCTGCACACCATCTCCGTCCAGGAAATCAGAGGCTGGATGAGCCGGTCCGATCGAGCGACGGCCGAACCGCCAGCCGCCGACCAGGTTGACGGCCAGCAGGCGCTGGAGAGTTGACAGTTGGAGCGGCCGCCCGTTTTCGGGGACAAGGACTATGATGCCTCACTCTGAACTCGAAGGCTTATGGTACGCTCAACGAGGGACGAGGAGGTCGGGTGGACGGCACGGCTTTGCGGTGGACCGCGTCGATGTATGCACCGTCCGGCGCGCTCCACACGGTGGTCGCGGACGCCGACCTTCAGGCGGCGATGGGATTCTGGATCGATTGGGCGAGGAGAACCTGGTGATTTTCACGGAAACGAAGCTGAAGGGGGCCTTCATCCTCGACGTCGAGCGCCGGGAGGACTCCGCGGCTTCTTCGCACGTGTGTTCTGTCAGCATGAGTTCGAAGAACACGGCCTCAAGCCCACCATTGCTCAAGCCAATGTCGCCTTCAACCGATTCAAGGGCACTCTTCGTGGGATGCACTTTCAGTATCCCCCTGCGGCCGAAACCAAGCTTGTACGTGCCATCAGGGGCTCGATTCTCGACATCATCGTCGATCTCCGGCCGGAGAGCCCTACATATCTCCAACACGTCGGAGTCGAACTGAGCGCCGAGAATCATCGGGCGCTGTTCGTACCGGAACGCTTTGCGCACGGCTACCAGGTGCTCGAGGACAACACCGAGACGAGCTACGAGGTCGGGGAGTTCTATGCCCCACAGATGGAGAGCGGCTTGTTGTACAACGACGCTCGACTCGGACTCGAGTGGCCGCTCCCGGTGACCGATATGTCGGAGAAGGACAACCAGTGGGCCACGCTCGACGAGATCGAGCCGGAGCTGAAGGGGAGGATGGCAGCATGATCATCGTCGATCGAGCGCTCCGCGCTCGCGAGGAAGAGGGGCGCCCGATCAGGGTCGGCATGATCGGCGCTGGCTTCATGGGCCAAGGCCTCACTAACCAGATCGAGAACAGCGTGCCTGGGATGCGCATGGCTGGGATCTTCAACCGACATCCGCAGCGAGCCGTCGACGTATACGACTATGCAGGTCACCCGGACGTCACGACGACCTCCTCGCAATCGGCGTTCGACAACCTCGTACGGCAGGGCACCCCGGTCGTTGCCGAGGATCCGTTCCTCTTGTCGCGCTGTCCCGACATCGATGTTCTCATCGACGTCACCGGATCCGTCGAGTTCGGCGCCCATGTCATCCTCGACGCGTTCGAGCACGGGAAGTCCGTCGTCCTCATGAATGCCGAGGTCGATGCCACGATTGGACCCATTCTGCGCGTGTACACGCGAAGCGGCACGGACAGATCCTGTCGGCGTGCGACGGCGACGAGCCGGGACTGCAGATGAATCTGGTGCGCTGGGTGCAGGGACTCGGGCTGACACCACGGGTCGTCTGCAACATCAAAGGGCTGCAAGATCCCTATCGCAACCCGACGACTCAACAGGGGTGGGCCGAGCGCTGGGGCCAGAACGCGGCCATGGTGACGTCGTTCGCCGACGGCTCCAAGATCAGCTTCGAACAGACGATCGTCGCCAACGCCACGGGGTTCACCGTCCTCGAGCGCGGGATGTCGCGCGGCGCCCCGTTCGAAGGCTCAGTGATGGACACGCCGGCCCTGTACGACGTCGAGCAGCTCCGCGAGCTTGGCGGCGTGGTGAACTACACCGTCGGTCCGCCACTGGTGAAGGCGTACGTCCTCGCCGAGCACGACGATCCGAAGCAACGCCACTACCTGGAGCTGTACAAGATGGGTGAGGGTCCGCTGTATCCCTTCTGGATCCCGTACCACTTGGTGCATTTCGAGACGCCCTTCTCGATCGCGCGCGTCGTGCTGTTCAACGACGAACTCGCCCCGCCGCTCGCCGGACCCACGGTCGAGGTCTGCGCAGTCGCCAAGCGCGACCTGAAAGCCGGCGAGATCCTCGACGAATACGGCATGTACACGACGTACGGCGAAGCTGTCGACGTCGCCGAGATGAGCAGTGGTCGTTACCTTCCGGAGGGTCTCGTCGAAGGTTGCATCCTCACTCGGGACGTCGGGCGCGACCAGGTCTTGACATACGCGGACGTCAAGCTTCCGAAGGGGCGCCTCGCCGACCGACTGCGCGCCGAGCAGTATCGGCACTTCCGGGGTGAGACGTGGCTCGAGGAGCTGCTGGCTGCGAGCGACGAGCCCGCCGACTTGCAGCTCGCTTCGTCTCCGGCGAGCTGACCCTTCCCTAGATGCTCCCGTTCTCGTTGGGTGACGGTCGCAGCGGACCACTGACCATCTTGTGTGTCGGCGCCCACAGTGACGACATCGAGATCGGCTGTGGTGCCACGATCCTGAGGTTGCTCGCCGAGCGGCCGGGCTCCTCGGTGTTCTGGGCAGTGCTGTCGGGTGATCCCGAGCGCGAACGTGAGGCTCGGTGCAGCGCTGCGGACTTTCTCGCAGATGCCGCAGAGCGAACGGTGATGGTGGAGTCGTTTCGTGAGAGCTACTTCCCGTACATCGGCGCCGAGATCAAGGATTACTTCGAGAAACTCAAGGCAATGGTTGATCCCGATCTCGTCTTGTCGCATCACCTCGACGACGTCCATCAGGATCATCGAACTGTCGCCCAGCTGACGTGGAACACCTTTCGCAACCACGTCGTTGCGGAGTATGAGATTCCGAAGTACGAAGGGGATCTCGGCCGGCCGAACGTGTTCGTTCCCGTCTCGGCAGAGGTCGCCGAACGAAAGATCGATCTTCTTCTGAAGCACTTTTCGTCCCAGGGTCACCGTTCGTGGTTTCGATCCGAGACGTTTCGCGGCATCATGGCGGTTCGCGGCGTGGAGTGCAACTCGGCGAGCGGGTACGCGGAAGCGTTGCACGTGCGCAAGATGGTGATGTGAACGTCTTTGCCATCGGATGGTGCGCGGCGGAAGATTCGATCTGAGCGGAGGGAAACATTGTGAAGGTTCTAGTGACAGGGCACCTCGGCTACATCGGTGTCGAGATGGTCTCGGTCTTGCGAGCATCCGGTCACGAGGTCGCCGGCCTCGACACCGGGCTGTTCAACGAGTGCGACTTCGTGAGCCCGCCCGATGCGGTCGAGACGCTCGACGTGGATCTTCGCGACGTCACCCCCCACCACCTCAGGGGATTCGACGCCGTCGCCCACCTGGGCGCGTTGTCGAACGATCCGCTGGGTGACCTGGATTCCCAATTGACGTTCGACATCAATCTGCACGCTTCGGTGCGCCTTGCGGAGGCCGCGAAGTCTGCCGGCGTTCGGCGATTCCTCTTCTCGTCATCGTGCAGTCTGTACGGCGCCGGCGGTGACGGCGAGCTCGACGAGAACGCTGAGTTCAATCCCGTTACGGCCTACGGAGAGTCGAAGGTCCGCGTCGAGCAGGCAGTGTCGAAGCTCGCCGATGACAGCTTCTCGCCGGTCTACCTCCGCAATGCAACGGCGTACGGTGTCTCGAGACGACTCCGGGCCGACATCGTCGTCAACAACCTGGTTGGTCATGCGGTGACGACAGGCAAGGTGCTGCTGCAAAGCGATGGTTCGCCGTGGCGTCCGCTCGTCCACATCCGCGACATCATTGCCGCGTTCCAGGCATGCCTCACGGCTCCCGTCGAAGCGATCCACAACGAAGCGTTTAACGTCGGACGCGTCGGTGAGAACTATCGGATCCGCGAGGTGGCCGAGCTGGTGCAGGAGGTCGTTCCGAATTGCGAGATCGCCTTCGCGCCGGGAGCGTCACCGGACACCAGGAACTATCGGGTCGACTTCGGCAAGATCGCACGAGGACTGCCTGGTTTTGAACCGACATGGACACTGCGGCGTGGTATCGAAGAGCTCTACCATGCGTATTCCGACGCCGAACTGACGGAAGGCGATTGGAAGGGCCCTCGCTATTACCGACTGCCGACGGTCAAGGGCCTACAGGAACGAGGCGTGATCGATGCCGAGTTGCGGCGGCTACCTGAGCCAGTACAGGAGCGAGCTCATCCATGAAAGTAGTTCTGTTCTGCGGTGGACTGGGGACGAGGCTCCGTGAATACACGGGTGAGATCCCGAAGCCGATGGTGAAGATCGGATATCGCCCGATCGTGTGGCACTTGATGAAGTACTACGCGCATTTCGGTCACAAGGACTTCGTCATCTGCCTCGGATACAAGGGAGATGTGATCAAGGAGTTCTTCCTGCGCTACGAAGAGTGGATCTCGAACGACTTCACCCTTTCGCAGGGCGGCAAACACCTCGAGCTCGAGAACAACGACATCGAGGACTGGAACATCACCTTTGTCGACACGGGTTTGAACTCCAACATCGGCCAACGCCTGGCCGCCGTACGGAGGTACGTGGAGAACGAGGAGATGTTCCTCGCCAACTACTCCGACGGACTGATCGACATGGACCTCACGGCCATGATCGACCACTTCCGAGACAGTGGAAAGGTCGCCACATTCGTCGCCACGCCACCCTCGCAGAGCTTCCATCTCGTTGAAATGGAGGAGAGCGGACATGTCAGCTCTCTGCGCCCCGTCAGCGACTCCAACCTGCTGATCAATGCCGGCTTCTTCTGCCTCAGGCCTGAGATCTTCAAATACATGGAACCAGGCGAGGAGTTGGTGCTCGAGCCGTTCGGCCGGCTCATCGACGAACATCAGCTTCTCGCGTACCGCTACCCGCGCTTCTGGTGCATGGATACGTTCAAGGAACAGCAGCAGCTGACCGACCTCTTCAACGCAGGAAACGCCCCCTGGGAGGTCTGGAAGACCGGACCCTCTGGCGCTGGCCTCACAACGATCTGACCGTTTGAGCGGGTACGCCTGCCACAAACGTGCGTCGCGGGACGTCTTTCGTCACGACGCTTCCGGCGCCTACACATGAGCCCTCGCCGATCGTGATGCCCGGCAAGACGATGGTTCTGGCACCCAGCCACACGTTCGGCTCGAGGATGATCGGCTGCGACTCGGGCCGTTCGAGCCGGCGCTCGGGCTCGACGCAGTGATACGAGTTGTCCATCAGCATGCAGTAGGGGCCGAGCAGCGAATAGGCGCCGATTCGGATCAGCTTCGTTGCAGCGATGTTGCAACCGAAGTTGAGGAAGACGTGATCCTCTACATCGAGCACGCCATCGGCCTCTGTCACCAACTCCAGCGTCGCCGCGGTCGAGTCCAACCTCACTCGCTGCCCGATCAACATCCGGCCCCGATTGATCACGCGGGGTTTCCCCTGCAGGCGCACCCTCGACCCGATGGAATCCGCGTCGGCGGAGGTACCAACGCGCGGGCGACGGCGCGCCCCTGGTTCCACACGTGTGGGATCATCGACGTCATTGTGGGCGACGGTAGCGTATTGACGTGGTCTTTCGATCGTGGGCGGAGCTCTCACCAGAAGGGTCATCAGGACGGCATCGGGCTCACTGACCGTCGGTACCGCCGCGGTGTGCGCGCTCACGGGTTACCTGGCGGTGCTCACGGCGGCGGCAAGGTGCAAGCGGTCTGCCCAATCAGACGAGCAAGCGACGCCCGCTCGATTGCCGCGCCGATTTGCGATCCTGGTGCCGGCGCACAACGAGGAGGCGGTGATCGGTCGCGCCCTGGACAGCTTCAGGCAGCTCGACTACCCGGCGGATCAATTTCAGGTTCACGTGGTGGCCGACAACTGCACCGATCGCACCGACGAAGTGGTGCGCCGTAGCGGCTTCAACGCCCACGTGCGCACCGATGCAGCGCACCCCGGCAAGGGTCCTGCGCTGAACTGGCTCTACGACCGGCTGCAAGCAGCAGAAGTGCAATTCGACACCGTCTTGATCGTCGACGCCGATACGACGCTTCGTGCCGATTTCTTGCGACACATGGCGGCCGCGCTCGATGGCGGAGCACGAGCAGCTCAGGGCTATTACGGAGTTCACGATGCCGATGGTTCGTCCGCTGCCGCACTGCGCGCAGCAGCGCTCGCCTGCCGTCACAACCTCCGTCCACTCGGTCGAACGGCAATCGGGGCGTCCAGCGGTCTCTACGGCAATGGGATGGCATTCGATCGCGAACTCATGGACGGGCGTCGGTGGTCGGGGCATCTGACGGAGGACATGGAATTCCAGATGGACCTCCTTCTCGACGGTCATCGTGTCGCGTACGTGCCCGGAGCGGTTCTCGAGGCCGAGATGCCCCACAACCTGGAATCGGCAACGTCTCAAAATGAACGTTGGGAGCTCGGGCGCCAACAGATGGCCAAGCGTTACGTCCCCGAGCTGACGCGGCGGCTGATCTCGGGACCCGGCGAGCTGCGCACGGCGTACGCCGACGCCATATTCGACCACCTGGTGCCGCCGCTGTCGGTGCTCATCGCCTCGAACATGGTGTGTGCGTCGGGGGCTGCGGTGATGACGGTGACTCGTGGACGGCGCCTCGACCGCCTGAACCTGCTGTCCAGTGCACTGTCGGCGACCGTGATCGTCGTCCACGTGGTTGCCGGCCTGCGTTCGGTGGATGCGCCAGGCAGCGCCTACCGTGCGCTCCTGAACGCACCGCGACTGATCGCCTGGAAGATCAGACTCTGGTTGCGGGTTCTGATGCGGCCGAACTCGGTCACCTGGACGAGAACCACCCGAAACGTGGAGACGACATGATGGGCGGGTACACACCGCGACCACCCGCGCTGCTGTTCGGCGTGCCGATCGACGACCTGACGATGGACGAGACGGTCGCGGCCATCGGTGACCTCGTCGACGATGGCCATCGTCACGGCCGCACACATCAGATCGCAACCGTGAACGTTGACTTTCTCGTCAACGCCTTGGCCGACGACAGCGTGCATCACCTGCTCCAGAACGCCGACATCTGCCTCGCCGACGGTGCGCCGGTCGTCTGGGGAGCCCGGGCTGCCCACATGGCGCTGCGCGAACGAATTGCCGGAGCCGACCTCGTGCCGGCCCTCGCCGAGCGTTCCATCGAGACCGGGTGGCGGATCCACATGTTCGGAGCGGCGCCGGGAACCGCCGAACGAGCGGCGGAGCTGCTCATAGCCCGCTACCCGGGGGCTCATGTCACAGGGGACAGCGGCCCGTTCATCCAAGACGCGAGCCAGCTCGACGAAGGGCTGCTGGCATCGCTCGCCGCCGCCGACCCCGACATCTTGTGCGTCGCTCTCGGGAATCCGAAGCAGGAGAGGTTCATCCAGGCATACCGTGCGCGTCTCGGTGCACCAGTGATGATCGGCATCGGAGGGACTCTCGACTTCATCGTCGGTGGACGTCGCCGGGCACCACAGTGGGCGCAGCGCGCCGGTCTGGAGTGGGTGGTCCGTGCCGCCCAAGAACCTGGTCGGTTGGGCAAGCGCTACGCCCACGACGCCCTGGTGTTCTTTCCCCGTCTGGGACGCTACCTGCGCGTGATCCGTCGATACCGGGCCCACGCGGACTCGCTGGGATATCACGTCTCGGGCAACGACGTGCTCATCACCGTACAGACAGGCGACAATGGGTCCGGCGGTCAGTGGGCGCAGGCAGTCGGTGCCGCAGCGAGGGGCGCGGCTGTGAGCGTTGACACCGGGCTCTCGTCGCGCTTGTCGATGGCGTCGGTGTGCGAGCTCGTGGGGCTGGTGCGAGTAGCCCGACGCGCAGGTGCCGTGCTGAATCTTCGACCTTTGTCAAGTTCCTTGACAGAACAACTACGTTCAATAGGTCTAGCGAATTATCTTGCCGCCGCGGAGGCCAACCGATGAAGCCTAGGGGCTAAGCTGCGTCGGGTGGCGTACGACGAATTCATCGTGACCTCGCGGGCGGACAGATCCCAGACATCCGGAAGACGGTTCTGGTACGGGGTCGCTGAGAGCTTCTTCCGCCGCTGGCCGCTCTATCTGCTGCCGCTGCTGCTCCTGTTCGGTTTGGGTATTTTCCAAGCGAGTCGGGTGACGGCACAGTATCGATCGCAGGGCGTTCTCAACGTTGCGTCGAATCCACTCCTGTCGGGTGTCAATCCGCTCGGGGGCAACGGCGCATACGGCTTCGAGACTCCATCTGCCGCCACAACTCGGATGATCAATGAGCTCTTCCGCACCGACGTGTTCGTTCGCGGCGTCGCTGAGCGTGCCGGCCTACAAGGTGCCCTCGACGCCGGCTTGGTGACGCTCGACGAGATCCGGCTGCGCGTCTATGCAAGCTCTGCCGGCGACAGACTGTTGGCTGTCGGGGCTTCCTGGACGGATGCGAGAACCGCACAGCAGCTCGTCACGGCGACAATCGGCCAGTACACCGATCATGTGCTACAGGTCGCGATCAGACAGACCAGCGCTGCCGAGACATACTGGCAAGGGCTGGAATCCGGGTACCGGCAGGCCGCGAAGGATGCACAGGCTGCGGTTCAGGCGTACGTCATCGCCTTTCCTGCCCCGAAGATCGGCGAACGCCCAACCGAGCAAACGCTGGAGCTGCAGAACCTGAACACCGCGGTCACGCAGGCGCAGGCACAGCTGACCAACGCCGAGAGCAAGATCGAAGAAGCCAGACTGGCCACGCAGCTCGCGCGCAGCCAAACTGGCGACGGCCTGCAGGTCGTGGATCCGCCAGAGGTGCCGTCCGCACCGGAAGGTGTGCGCCGCCAGCAGGCCTTGGCCGCGGCCGTCTACCTCTTCCTTGGGTTGTTCATTGTCGCGGCGCTGCTGCTCTTGTCGACATTCCTCGACCGGGCGGTTCGTTCCGCCGAAGACATCGACATTGCAAGCGGTCTTGCCGTTGTGGCAACCGTCCCGTCTATCGCCGCGCTGAGTCGGCGAATCGAAGGTCAGGTCACCGAACATGAACTCACCACAGCCAAGGTCTAGTCCCCCCGTGGCAAACCGGGTGGCATCATGACGGCAACGGGGATCTCGAAGCGCGGCAAGACCAAGCCGCCCAAGGTGTCCAAGCCGGCGAAGACGCTGCGACCGAGGGCCGCCGACGGGCTCTTCGCCTCCTGGCTTTCAGGGTCGAGTCGCGTCAACGGAGTGAGACCACCCGACGCAGAGACGTCGCTTCACTTCTCCGGATTGCTCGATCAATTCCCTGCGCCTCTCGTCGAGTCGATGCGATATCTGGTCGGCCGGTTTCAGCTGGGCGAAAAAGTCGAGCTTCCGAGACGTCTGGGCGTCATCTCCGCGCTTCACGGAGAGGGCGTCACGACGATCTCGCGCACCCTGTCGGCGGTGATCGCCCACGACCTGGATGTGCGGGTCTGTTGGGTTGATTTCAGCTGGCCGAGTCCACAATCACCACAGGCACCAGAACCGCAGGGTCCTGCGGGTATCTACGAAATCCTCAGCGGGGGAATGGGACTCGCTTCAGCACTGCAGAAGACCGAGGATTCCCGCCTGATGATTCTTCGAGCCGGCCGGATTCCGAACGCACAACGGGAACAGCTTGTGCGCAGTCCGCTCCTGGGCAAGCTGGTCGACGACCTCGAGAAGCAGTTCGATTGCGTCGTGTTCGACATGCCGCCGATACTTGCGGGAAGCGCCGGGCTCGGTCTGGTTCGCCACACGGACTCCTACCTGCTCGTCGTCCGTCACGGGGTCACGACGACGCAACAGGTTCGAGCGGTCGCCGACGAACTGCGCGGCGTTCCATCGATCGGTGTTGTGCTCAATCGGTTCAACTCCCGCATCCCGAAGTGGCTGGCGCACTTCGTCTCGTCCTGAGGAGCACACTCGAGATACACCGGAGACCGCGGCCGTGAAAGTCTTTCTTGCATTTCTCTTTGTGTCCTTCGTGGTCGGAGGTCTGCCGGCAACTCGGCGATTCACGATCAAGCGCCCTCCGGTTCTGCTGGCTCTGTGCGCGCTCGTCGCAGTTAGCTTCCTCAGCTTGAAAGTCGTTCTGTGATCGCTGGCCATCAGCTCGAGCTCGATCAATCCGTCGCGAAACAGGTCGCCAGAGAACGTTGGACCTGGCGGTTCGGCTACGTGGCGGTGATGGGCTTTGGTCTGCTGTTGGCCGGGCTCGCATGGCGTCGAGCTCCGGGGATGATCTCGATTGCGCTCGCCTTGCTCGTCTTCCTGCTGGCCACCTGGGCGGTGCGCCCACTCGCGGCCCTGCACTTGACCGTGTTCTTCGCCCTGGTGGGCGACTCGGTCGCGGCGCCGTGGTATCCGATGGCGAAGAACTTCTCCAGTGGCGAGTCGGTCCTGTACGTGGCTGAACGGCTGACGTTCAGCCCGATGGATCTGACATTGGGCTTCGCGGTGGTGTGCCTGTTGTTACGGCGAGTCGCGGTGCAGTCGCCACTCGTCACGGGCCCGCTGCTGCGCCCCCTGCTTGTCTTCTCAGGATTTGTTGCGCTCGGTTTCGTGTACGGGATCGGCAGCGGAGGCGACGTCCGCGTTGCGATCTTCGAGGTGCGACCGTTGGTCTACCTGCCGATCGTGTACATGCTTGTCTCGAACTTCTGCACCACGGCCGGGCACTATCGCCGTTTGCTCTGGACGGCCACGGGAGCCATTCTCTGCAACGCGCTGTTGTCGTTGGACCACTACTTCCGGCTGAGTTATGACGCAAAGTCCTCGCTCGAGAGCCTCGGAGAGCATGGCTCCGCAGTCGGGATGGACACTCTCTTCATACTGCTCACCGCCTCGTGCCTCTTCAAGGGGTGCACGTCCCGGAGCCGTTTCGTGCTCATCCTGATGACGCTTCCGGTCGGCTGGGTGTACTTCCTGTCGAACCGGCGCGCCGCGGTCGTCGGCCTGGTGGCCGGCGTGGTCGTGCTTTCGGTGGCCCTGTTCTGGCGTCAGCCGCGCACTTTCATGAAGTTCGTTCCAGTACTGGCGATTCTCGTGATCGCCTACCTTGGAGTCTTTTGGAATTCCGAGTCCGCCGCAGGGTTCCCCGCCCAAGCCGTGAAGTCCGTGATCTCCCCCGGCACGTTGAGTGCCAGGGACCAGAGCTCGGACCTCTATCGGCAGATCGAGAACAACAACCTCAACTTCACGATCCGTCAGACGAAGGTATTCGGCGTCGGTTTCGGGAATCCCTTCTACCAGCCGTATCCGCTGCCAAACTTGGGTGCCAACTTCGAGTTCCGCAACTACATCCCGCACAACGCGATCTTGTGGATCTGGCTGCAGACGGGCTTCTTGGGCTTCGTCTCGATGTTGTACATGCTCGCTCGAGCCCTGATGGTCGGCGTGTCCAAGATCCGCCTGCTGCGGGATGGGCCCGACGTGGTGGTGGTCGTGACGGCGGCGACGTTCATCGCGATGTTGTCCGTGTTCACCTATGTCGATATCGCTTGGGATGCCCGCAACATGACGCTGCTCGGGATGGCGATGGCCACGTGTGCGAACTTTCCAATAGGAGAAGGACGCCGAACGGCAGCGGGCAGACCGCTCAAGGCTGAGTGAGCACCGCCTCGGCAAGACGGTCGGCGTAGACCGAGACATCCGCGTTGGCGACCACCCAGCCACGCCCGGCCACGCCGAGTCGGCTCGCTCGATCTGGGTCGTCGAGCAGCGCGGTGATTGTGTGACGCAACGCGTTGACGTCGGCCGGGACTGACGTACAAGCCAGTCTCGCCCTCGACGATCACGTCGGTCTGCCCTGATGTCTTCGTGCACACAACCGCCTTGGACATTGCCATGGCTTCGAGAATCGTCGTGACGCCTGCTTGGAACTCGGTCTCGAGAAGCGGCACCACGACGAAACGGGCATCGGCATACAACTGCCGGAGATCGAACAGCGTCAGCTTGCACACGGTGACGTTCGCGGGAAGCGTGTCACCGACAGCGCTCGTTCGCTTCGACCAAGGGCTTGCTGCAGCGATCACCACTTCGACGTCCAGCCCGCGGACGGCTTCCACCAACGTGTCATAGTCGCGAAACTCGAGGCCCGCAGCGCAGATCATGCGGCGCGGTTCGGGTGTCACTCGCTCTGTGGCAAAGAACTCCGTATCGACCATGAACGACGTCAGTTGTACTTGTTCCGGCCGCATGCGGAGCCGCCGGACCGCGAAATCGCGCTGCCAGGTCGCGTAGACGAACATTCTGTCGACACGACGCCTCAACCTGAGGGCGTTGAACACGATCACCTTCTTACGAACGGACATGATGTGCACGATCATCGAATGCGCAGGGCGCGACCTTCGGCGGCTGACCATGCACAGCGCGGCGTAGGGAATGCCCACTTGTTCGCCGTCGGAGAGGATGGCGTCGTACAGCTTGCGCGACCGAAAGCATGTCCACGCGAGGAGGGCATTGTTTCCCGCCACGGTGCGAATGACCCTGCCGATCTGGCCCGAGCGTCGGGAGGCTTCGGCGTAATCGATCAGATCGGCGCCGAGGCGCTCTGCCAGCACGACGAAGTCCGCACGCGGCCGCTGACCAGCGTCGACGGACGACGACAGATCCGGTGAGATCGTGCCCGAAACCGTGATCCCGACCCGCACGTCAGCGAGTGTACTGCGAAGGTTGATCGCCGTCAGAGTCTGCAACTGCCCTCTGGGCAAGTCGCGCCGGATAACATGCTGTACCTGAGGTGTTGCCGGGCGGCGATCTACCGTTACCACTCGAGTCACCGAGGTGCCACATTGAAGACACGTGAACGCGTTGCACGTGCGGGCCTGATCGTCCTTTCGGTTGTATTGGTCACGGCCACAGGATCCGGTGCGATCTCCTTCGTCCCCACTGTCTGGGCCGCACCGATCACGGCCATTGGCAAGTCGGGGGCGACGGCATCGGCGCCCGCCGTTCGGCTCACTCCTCCCGCGCCGCCGACTCCGCCGGCGTCGGGCAGGTTTGCGACGTTGCCGGTCGGGTCGGCCTTGCCCAGTGGTGCCGAGTGCAGCACCGTGTGCGCGCAGCCGTTGAGATCCGGCCGGAGAACACCGTCCCCAACAACAACCGCGGCAGCCGCGCCAATGCCAACACGCGCAACGACTGGTCGGGTTTCAACCGGGTCGACGGCGACTTCGCCGGTACCACCGACCAACTGATCCAGTGGGCCGCCTGCAAATGGGGGATCGACGAAGACATCGTCCGCGCCCAGATGATCAAGGAATCCGGCTGGTATCAATTGGGCCCGCCCGGTGACAACGGCGAATCGTTCGGCATCGGCCAAGTGCGCACCACCGCTCACCCCTCTGCATTCCAGTATTCGATCAATGCGAAGAATTCGACCGCGTACAACCTCGATTACACCTATTCCTCGTGGCGGGCCTGTTACGAAGGCGTCTACACCTGGCTGAACACCGTTGAACGCAACGGCACCTACGCGGCCGGCGACGTCTGGGGCTGCGTCGGCTTGTGGTTCAGCGGACGTTGGTACGTCAACACCGACGCCTACCTCAACCAACCCGGCGACAGCGTCCACTGGCACTACACGAACAAGACCTGGCTCACCGCGGCATTCATCAACGGCTGACCGCGCTCAATCGATCGCGTTCGACAACTCATCTGCAACCTGGCGACCGATCTGGAGCGATGACGTTGCTGCCGGTGACGGCGCGTTGCACACGTGCACGGCATAGTCACCGCGAATGATGAGGAAGTCGTCGACCAGGGTGCCCGTCCTCTCGAGCAGCTGGGCACGCACGCCGGATTCGGCCGGTACGAGATCCTCCAATTCCAGTTCGGGAATCAGCCGGCGCAAGCTCCGAAGGAAAAGTCGTTTGCTCATCGACCGGGCGACTTCACCCATGCCGGCGCGGCCGTGGCGCCTGGCGAGACTCCAGAATCCCGGGAACGACACGATGTCGGCGACATCGCGCACGCGGATGTCGCGCCTGCGATAGCCCTCGCGAGCCAATGCCACAACGGCATTCGGACCGGCGTGAACGCTGCCATCGATCATCCGGGTGAAGTGCACCCCGAGGAAGGGGAAGTTCGGATCGGGCACCGGATAGACGAGGCCCCGGACGAGATGGCGACGATGCGGTGCGAGCTCGTAGTACTCCCCCCTGAAGGGGATGATCCGGGCCGACAACGATGCTCCGGCACGCTTCGCCACCCGATCGCTCTGAAGCCCCGCGCAATTGACAAGAAATCGACCGCGGATCGTCCCCCGGCTCGTCTGGAGGACATGTTGGTTGCCGCGGCGGCCGAAGTCGTCGACCTCGGCGCCGAGCATGATCGTTCCGTCGCGTTCTCGGGTGAGCTGGGCCAGTACTGCGAGGATGGCCTTGTAGTCGGTGATCCCCGTGGATGGAATCCAGAGTCCGCCCACGCCCGCCACTGCCGGCTCTCGCTCGGCGATCTCTTCTCGAGACACGACGGATGCAGGAATATCGCTCGCTCGCGCCCTGTCCGACAAGTTGCCGAGTCGGGCAAGCTCTCCGTCGTCGGATGCCACGATCAACTTCCCGCACCGCTCGTAGGGCAGCCCGTGGTCGCCACAGAAGCGAACGATCGACTCATTGCCGGCTCGGCACAACCGAGCCTTGAAGCTGCCCGGTCTGTAGTAGATGCCCGAATGCACGACGCCACTGTTTCGTCCCGTCTGATGGGCTCCGAGCGACGTCTCTTTTTCCAGCACGATGACCCGCAGTGTCGGCCACCGATCCGTTAGGGCTACGGATGTCGCCAACCCGACGATGCCAGCGCCGACGACGGCGACGTCGAACTCATCAGATTCAGCCATGAGCCGTCACCCTCATCTTTCTATAGGCACCCTTTCGAGAGGCGTCATTTCGAGAGGCCGCACCGTACGCGATGCTCGTCGCCTGCATCAACTTTCCACTCGCGACGGACAGGTGGCGGTGAGGAACGTCAGCGGATCCGCAAGCCGTTCGACGGCTCGCGGTCGCCCGACCGACATCAGTGGCGAAACGCGCGATCACGCGGAAAATAACGGGTGGCAATGAGAGATCTTCCCTTTTGTTGCGGCACGGATGCCATTAGTCTCACTGTCGAGCGCTACTGGACGGGCTCGCTTTGGCACCTGGGACGGGTGATTGAATGGGTGACTGCGACAACAAGGCCGCGGGTTCCGATAGAAACGGTGTTTCCCGTTTCGCGTTCGTGGCTCGATACAAGTTGAAGGCCTTGCTTGTGCTTGGCGACGCCATCGCGGTCATGCTGAGCTACTTCCTCACCGGCTGGCGCACCGGCTACGTGACTCGGCAGGGAACGGTGCGACTGATGGTTGTCGTGGTCTTCTGTGTTGTCGCTGGGTTGTGGGCCCTGCGCTCACAGGGCCTCTACCTGTCCCGCGTCAGCGCTGTCAGGGTCGTCGAATTCACCAGAACTGCCCGTGCGGTCGCGCTGCTCGCCGTCCTCGTCCTGCTCGCTGACCGCGTGAGTCACTACGACTGGTACGTGCGTGAGACAATCATCGCCTCGGTCGTCTGCTTCGTGCTGTTGTGCGTTGTCCGGTCCATCTATCGGGCGTGGCTGGCGGGTGCCCGGCAACAGGGTCGGTACTGCCGACGGATCGTGATCATCGGCACCGATGACGAGGCAGTTCGTCTGATCAACCTGTTCCAGACACATCGCGATCTGGGTTTGACGGTGGTCGGAATCGTCGGTGACAAGGACGAAGCGTTTCGGCGCGGGCTTGGCGACATGTGGCTCGGCGAAGCGGAGCGCCCGAGAGGTTCTTGTCGACATCGCCAACCTCTCCGGTGTCGTCACGTCGACGAGCGGGATGTCATCAACCCGACTGAACGGCTTGATTCGCGATCTCCACCACAGCGGACTGCACATTCATCTGGCGACCGGCATTTCTGGTATTGCCGTCCGCCGCCTGCGCTCAGTGCCATTGGCGCATGAGCCATTGCTGTATGTCGAAGCGCCTTCGCTCGCCAAGGGTCAGCTGATCGTCAAACGCTGCTTCGACGTGGTCGTTGCGTCGATTGGTCTCATCGTGTTGAGCCCGGTTCTCCTCGCCGTGGCAATCGCGATCAAACTGGGCGACGGCGCACCGATCCTGTTCAGCCAATCGCGTGTCGGCCGTAGTGGGCGGACCTTCGGTGTCTTGAAGTTCCGCAGCATGACGGTCGACGCGGAGAGCAAGCTCGCCGAACTCGGAGGCGGCAACGAACGCCAGGGACCGCTGTTCAAGATGGAGAACGATCCGCGGGTGACACGCGTCGGGCGTTTCCTGCGCGATTCCAGCCTTGACGAACTGCCACAGCTGTGGAATGTCCTCCGCGGCCAGATGAGCCTTGTCGGTCCACGGCCGGCGTTACCTGCCGAGGTCGTCAATTTCTCGTCCGAGCTCAGAATGCGCGAACAGGTGATGCCCGGAATCACCGGTCTGTGGCAGGTCGAGGCCCGCGACAACCCGTCGTTCGAGGCCTATCGGCGGCTCGACTTGTTCTACGTCGAGAACTGGTCGCTCACGTTGGATCTGATGATTCTCGTCGGAACGGTCGAGCAGGTGCTTGGTACGCATGTTGAAGGCGCTGCGCACTAACCATTCAGGCAGCACCCAGCCGGTCGATGGAGCCGAGGTCGGAGTGGCCGACGATCTGACGAGCGCTGTCGCGGGCGGCGGGCACTAGCAGCCACGGTTTCGCGATGGATCCCAAGTGAACCGTCCTTGGCATGTACACTCGCCCACGGTGAGTAGTCTTCGTGGTGTGTGTGAAATCGGTCACAGGTTGTTTGCCGGAGCGCGAACTTTGGAAATAGCCGACGGCGTGAAGAGAATGTCGATGACAGGCCCTGCGGTGTGTCGCTTCTACGGCTGCGATGCGGCGGTCTCCGCGACAGTCGGCATCATGCCTCTCTGCCTGTTGCATCGTTCATACGTGCTTCAATTGATGGATCGCGGGACCTACCGCACGTTTGAGGATGGTCCTGCCATTTCCAGCGACGGTTGGCAACTCATCCATTCCGGCGAACTCGAGGTCTGAAGGCCCACAGACTTCTACGAGCGGCCGCCCATTTGACTTGTCCGCGGCGGTCATCGATAATCGCAAAGTTCGCGGCAGCAGCAGCGAGCCCAAGGGACGGGGCGTGCACGGCGGTGGAAGACCCTAATATTCGTGTCGACAGTTTCGCGTCGACCGCATTGTGGTGGTGATGGTCGAGGGCGACGTCGATTTTTACACGGCCGACACGCTCCGCAGCCTTCTCGATGAGATCGGGTCAGACCAGCACGTTGTCGTCGACTGTTCGGGCGTCACTTTCATGGACTCCAAAGGACTCGATGTGCTCCTGGTCCAGTCGAAACGAATGCAACAGTCCGGTGGCTGGCTTCATGTCCGCCACGCCTCGGCACCGGTGCTCCGCATTGCCGAAATTTCCAGCCTTGGCAAACTCACCGAACCCGGGGCCGCTGATCCGTCGAGCACCAGTTCCTGGATTCCACCCGGCTCGATCGAGCGACGTCCCGTCGATTAGGTCAAATGAACCATGGACGACGCAAGGGGCTCAGCCCTACGATTCGCGTGATTGGGGGCAGTGATTGCCCCGCCCAGGGACAGCCAGGGACGGCTGGGATGAGGACGGATACGCAGGTGTTGTCATGACCATTCGTGATCTGGTGAGAGTCGCGCGAGCCCGTTGGGCGTGGCGGCGCGAGAAGGCCGAGCGCCGCCGACAAGGCTGACTCGAAAAATGCGAAGGGGCGACAGCCCGTCCGGCTGCCACCCCTCCTCATTCGGAACGATGTGATGGTCTTCGATGTCAAGGAGTGCTAGCTCCTCGAGGCAACGCTCAAACTGCCGTGATGCAGATGACCGTGACCGTGAACGAGGCGTTGCCGTTGATCCTCTCGGCCTGCACCGACCAGCTGTCGTTGGCGGTGGTGACCGTTGCCGGCGCGGAGCTCAACACCAGAACGCCGTGTCCGGTTGTTTCGGTGTACCCGCCGCCGACCGCCTTCTTACCGGCCGGGCACGTTGCGTTGCGGATGACCGGCCCTGCGGCGTTGACGTTGATCGGCGCCGAGACGACGACCTCATAGCCACTCACGCCGTTGGTGCCATTCGTTCCGTTGGTCCCATTGGTGCCATTCGTGCCGGCAGGTCCGGCAGATCCGGCGGGTCCGGCAGGTCCGGCAGGTCCAACGTCGCCGGTGTCACCCTTGAGCCCTTGCTCGCCCTGGACACCCTGTTCGCCTTGGAGGCCTTGGTCGCCAGTGTCGCCCTTGTCGCCCTTTTCGCCTTTGTCTCCTGCGTCGCCCATCAGGCCTTGGTCGCCGGTGTCGCCCTTCTCGCCTTGGAGGCCTTGCTCGCCCTGGAGGCCCTGGTCGCCGGTGTCGCCTTTCTCGCCTTTGTCTCCTGCGTCGCCCATCAGGCCTTGGTCGCCGGTGTCGCCCTTCTCGCCTTGGAGGCCTTGCTCGCCCTGGAGGCCTTGGTCGCCGGTGTCGCCTTTCTCGCCTTGGAGGCCCTGTTCGCCCTGGAGGCCTTGGTCACCGGTGTCGCCCTTGGCGCCGGCAGGGCCGACGTCGCCGGTATCCCCCTTGGCGCCGGTTGCGCCGGTTGCGCCGGTTGCGCCAGTGTCACCCTTCGGACCAGCCGGACCTGCGGGGCCCGCCGGGCCACCCGAGCCGCCGCCGGAGGGAGACGGGATGTAGTAGCCGACGAGGTCGACGACCACGTCGACGTTGCCGGAGTTGTTGAAGATGTCAAACGACTTGTTGGTACCGAGCTTGACGACCGTCGAGTTGGCGTGTGCCTGGTTGTCGGCCCAGTTGATCGAACTGGCCAACGGCCTGTTGGTTCCGGAGGGATAGACCGTCAGGAACGAGGCGATCGTGCCATTGACGACGGTGAGGTTGATCGCCGCCGCCGTGGCGTCTGCAGGGACACTGTCGACGAGCGAGAGGGTCACCGTCGTGCCTTGATGGAGCGCCGGGATGGCACTCGAAGCCTCGCGGGTGTCGAGAACTCGGACCGGCACCACCGGTACCAGTAGAGAAGCATCACCCGCGCCGCTGATGGCAGATGCGGCAAACAGCCCGCCTCCACCGAACGTGATGGCAACAGCGGCGCCAGCCGCAGCCCATCTTGACCGCCACACATCGAGCTTCATGACCAAGACCATCCTTTCGGGACCCCACGGTGGGATCGTTCCGACTAAATAGGTCGGTCGTTTCTTGACGAACTTGAGACATGAATTCTGTGCCCGATCCAGGAGGGGCCAAAAGACCTATTGCCAGGTGGCGCGTGGTGGAACCTGGCCGGTGTCAAAAGGCTCGACCTGCATTGCCCTCTAATACCCCTCGTCTGCTGTCCGCTGCTCGAGGGTTCAGGCTCGCTACGAGCGTTCGCGGACAGCGCGGCACCACTGCTCCCACGTACACGACAACGAGAATGGGCCGGGGCGCGCCAAAGACTGCACGAGCGGTGCTCTCCTCGGTGGTGACGTTGTCAGGCATCCTCGGACGCCGGACCCGGCTCCGCCCTCGACCACTCCCGCTACGTTCGGCTAGCGGAACAGCCAAATCATCAGGGTCGAACTGGCTCGGACGAAGAACTTGTCCAATGGCTCAGTTGGGCCCGCGAGCGACGCCGTTGGATCGCCCTGAACACAATCCAACGGCGTCGCCTGGGGATCCGCCGAAACGTCGTGAGCTTGAACTGGAAGAGCGCTCACGGATCTGTCGTCACGGGCTGGCCGTGAGTTCCACCAGAGTTGCCCGGCGTTGCGCCGCTCCTGCCCGGAGCGGTTTCTGACGGGTTGTCGTCGGACTTGCCTGGGGCCGTTTCCGACGGGTTGTCGTCGGACTTGCCTGGGGCCGTCGCTGATGGGTTGTCGTCGGACTTGCCTGGGGCTGTCTCCGACGGGTTGTCGCCTGATTTGCCTGGGGCGTCGACAGAGCCGCCCGGCACTGCGTCCTTACAGAAATCTGCGACGGATTTGCCGGCTTCGTCGGCTGCATCGCTCAATGCCTGGAACGGCACCGGGAGCTCGTCCTCGGCGCTTTCCGCCACGGGCTCTGCGTCCACTGTGGGAGCCGCTTCCGCGGTCGTCGTGTCGTCGTGCTTGGTGCGGGCCGCGTACGCGGTGCACAGGCCGAACTTCGCTGGACCGTTCACATCCGGTCCCTGACCGTCGGTGCCGGTCGTCGCGTCGGCGTCGGTCGCCTCATCTGCGGCACTCAGCTCGGCAGCGTCGGTCTCGTCGGTGGTCGGGGTCGTGTCGCGGGCGATCTTGGCAGATTCGTCGGTCGACTCGTCACGAACCTCTGTGCCGGACACCACCGCAGCAGGCTTCGAGGACCACGACGGTGGTACGACGTCTCCCGATGCTGCTGCAGCGCCGGCTGAGACAAGCGTGACCGCACCAATGGCGGCAAGCGCCCTGCCGCTGAGAAGCTTCTTGATCATTGGTCGTGTCCTCGCCGTCGTGGAGTTGGGTTGTGCGGCGACAACCGAAGCCCCGAACGCAACGAGAGCGGAATCCAGACCCACTAGCTCTACCGGCTCGGCCGGGCCGCGAAGCGCGTTCAAGACAGTGTTGAGGGGGGCAAGATCGTCGGCCTCGTCGGCGAGCGTGCCTGACAGCAAACGCTCGGCATCGTCGTTGGAGATCCAAGGTGTCACACCTTGCAGATCGTCCGAACCGCTCATCGCATTACAACGATCTTTGGACCGAGACGCTTGGCGAGCGTTCTCACCGCCCGATGTTGGGTCACCCTCACCCAGTTCGGCGAGCGCTGCATGATGGCGGCTACCTGATCGACGTCCAGATCGGCCAGCACTCGCAGGAGCAACACCTCGGCCTGTTCGCCCTTGAGCACCGACACGATCAGTTCGGCGGCCTGCTGGCCTGACATCTTGTCCAACGCTTCATTCTCCGGCATGTCGTCGGCCTGGCGATGCTCGAACGTCTCCACATCCACGACGTCGGTGCGTCTGCGTACGGCAGTTCGGCGGCTATCGGCAAGCCGCCTCCGGGCGATCGCAAAGACCCACGCCCGGAAGTCGGACCAACCACCCTCGAACCGCGAGATGCCGGACGCGACGGCGAGCCAGACTTCCGCCGCAAGATCGTCAGCAGCGCGGCTCTCCTGCGAACGCAGGAATCGCAGCAGGCGCGGCTGAAGTTCGTGGAAGAGTTCCTCGACAGCGTGCGGATCACCAGTGCGGACTCGGGCAATCACGTCATCGAATCTCGACGGATCGAAGTGCGACGGCATATCAACATCATCGGCCGAAACCTGCGTCGACGTAAACATCCAAATCTTCCGCCGAGCCGCCGTTTCAATTTTTCACGCAAAGTGATCGGGCTGTTACGGGTCGCTCGTTCGTCAAGATCCCCGCAACGAGAAGTGGTGCCGTCTTGAAGCAGTGCGCTGTCTGTGTGCCCCTGAGCAGGACGAATGAGTCGAACGGCCCATAGGCGGATCTGTGATTCGACCGTACTCTGACGCAGTCCAACCTCGGAGGTCTCGGAATGTTTCGCAAAATACGTCTCGCTCGCACTCTCAGCATTGCCGGAGCGATACTCACAGTAAGTGGTGTGTCTCTCGGCATTGCCGGAACGACCACATACGCGAGCGATGTGGGGCCAGGAGTGACTGTCTTCGCCGGCAACCCCGACTACTCAACGGCTGGCAAGGCTTGCGACCCAGACCGGGATGGCTACCACTTCATCATGAACGGCCTTGAATACGCTGCGGGTGCGGTCATCGACGGAAATGATTTCGGGCCAATCTTGATCAGCTTCTCCAACGGCAGCACGGCAACCGCGACGTTCACTGATTGCGGGCACTTGACGGCACACTTCCTCAACAACACCGTCAACCAGAGCGGCAACTTCACCATCGAGTCGGCCCAGATGACATTCCCGGCAGGGACGGATATCACGGCATTCAACCAGTTCAGGATCAGCCATCCGCCGTGCGGGACCGTCGGATCAACGACGACCACGACGACGACCGTGGCTGCGACCACGCACGACCACCGTGGCTGCAACGACGACCACCGTGGCTGCGACCACGACGACGTGGCTGCAACGACGACACGACGGCGGCTGCGACCACGACGACCGAGGCTGCAACGACGACCACTGAGGCTGCAACGACGACCACTGAAGCTGCAACGACGACCACCGAAGGTGCGACCACGAGAGGCGGCTGGGACCACGACGACAGCGGCTGCGACCACCACGTCAGAGGTTGCTTCTGAGGCTCCGTTCCTGCCGACAACCACGTCGACAGTTGCCCGGCAGGTCGCGGCAGTGCCGGTGCCAGTTCCATCGAGCCTTCCGGTCACCGGCAAGGCCGCCGGACCGATCGCGATTCTCGGCCTGTTCCTGCTCGGCGCAGGGCTGACGTTGTGGGGCCTTTCCCGGCGCCCACATTCGTTGGGGGCCTGACATCGGGCGTTTGGAGCCGGAGGACCCGCATGGGGTCCCGCGGTTACAGACGCTGCGGCTGACATCGGGCGTTTGGAGCCGGAGGACCCGTATGGGGTCCCGCGGTTACAGACGCTGAGCTGAACCGGTTTCTCGGCAATCATCAACCTCCACTCAAGACTTCACTCGAGTGAGCCGATGAAGGTCGTGTAATCCGGCGGCGTCGAAGGGCAACATCGGGCCCTTCTACGTTTGGAAACGAGATCAGCATGGACCCCGGTGAGTCCGAGCGTCGCACAACGACGGAGCGCAAAGTTGCTGTAGGTCGCGGCCGGCGTATCGGGGTGGTTGCCGTGGGCGTGCTGGTGAGCACACTCGCGTGGAGCTCGCTCTCGGCGCCGTTGGCCGTCGAGGCCGCTTCGACCAAGATCACCATCTGCCACCGGACACACAGCATCACGAATCCGTATCGAAAGATCACCGTCAAGCAGAACGCGGTGCAAAATAACGGGCACGGGGGACACCTACTTCCCAGTGGGTCTTCGAACCCGGATGTGTTCGATCCGAACTTCTCGTACGCGGCGAACAACAAGTACTGGGGTGACGTCATTCCGGGAGGCGACGCCGAAGGTTTGCCCTTCAACGGCGCGACGTCGATTGCCAAGAACTGGACACCCGCTGGAAAGGCCGTCTTCTTCGGACCGAACTGTGGAGCGATGTCTCCGATGGAGTTCTACACCGCTGAGATCGCAGCGGGCGAAACTCAAGCAAACGTGATCGCCGACCTGAACGACCAAGCGGCGAACGAAGACGTAGCCCTTCTCGCGGCGCTCGGTGGAAGCTTCACAACGGCGAACATCTCGAGCTGGAACACGGCCGTGAGCGTCACCACGAATGCAGCCACGCTGCCCACTTCGACCTCGGCAACGCTGAACGGCACACTCACCGTCGGAACGACGTCGACGGTGCCGAGCTTCCGGTACGGCATTAGCCCGACGTTGGCGACGAGCACCACGATCGCGGCGACCCCGTCACTGGTGACTGGGACCACGACGGTCTCGGCGACCCCGGTAGGGCTGACACCGTCGACCGTCTACTACTTCATGGTCACGGGCACGACGAACGCAGGCACCGATACAGAAGGCATCCTCACGGGCACGATCATGTCCTTCACGACATCGGCGGCTGCGACGACGACCGTGGCTGCGACGACGACGACCGTGGCTGCGACGACGACGACTGCGGCTGCGACGACGACGACTGCGGCTGCGACGACGACGACTGTGGCTGCGACGACGACGACTGCGGCTGCGACGACGACGACGACCGAGGCTGCGACGACGACGACTGCGGCGACGACGACGACTGCGGCTGCGACGACGACCACCGTGGCTGCGACGACGACCACCGCGGCTGCGACGACGACCACCGCGGCTGCGACGA
This sequence comes from Ilumatobacteraceae bacterium, assembly GCA_963746365.1. Classification (GTDB taxonomy): domain Bacteria; phylum Actinomycetota; class Acidimicrobiia; order Acidimicrobiales; family Ilumatobacteraceae; genus JAENVT01. Next base: position 27,793 of record CAVVBH010000006.1, read on the forward strand.
CGACGACTGCGGCTGCGACGACGACGACTGCGCCAGGGACGACGACAACTTCGACGACCGTGGCTGCGACGACGACGACTACGCCAGGGACGACGACAACTTCGACGACCGTGGCTGCGACCACGACGACTTCGACGACAGCGCCGGGGACGACGACTTCGACGACTGCGCCGGGCACGACCACGTCGGTCGTGACGAGTCCGGGACCGAGCGCAGCCACACCGAACGGCAGCGTGCACGGTGTTGTGTGGTTCGATAGGAACAGAAATGGCTCCTTCGACGGCAACGAATGGCTTCTCCCCGGTGTCACAGTCACCATCGAGGAGGCCAGCACCAGCCCGATGTCGCAGTCGCTGCGCTTCGAGGCGGCTCTGTTCAACCGCACAGCGATCACCGCTGCCGACGGCTCGTATTTCTTTGGGGAGCTGACGCCCGGCGCATACCGGGTGACGGCGATGGTCACGCTGAAGGGGTTCGACTTCACGTCGGACACCGACGGTCTCGCCGATTGGGTCGTTGCAGTCGACGTCGTCGCACAGATGACAAGCAGCGCGAACTTTGCCGGAATCGGACACGGTGAGATCACCGGGCAGGTGTTCGACACCACTTCTCTTCAAGGTGTGGCTGCGGCAACCATCCGTTGCCGTTGGAGTGGTTACGACGACATCCTGGGCAACGACGACGACGTCGTGTTCACCAGCATCGCTGACGACTCTGGTTCGTTCGACATGGCCGGCGTCCCGTACGGCTATTTCACCTGCGACGGGTTGGACCCGCTCACCGGCCGCGCATCACGACCGGTCGCGGCAAATGTCTTTTCGGTCGACGCCGTGTACGCGCCGCTCCCAGTTGGCTCAGACCCCACCTCAGCTGGAATTCCAGCCGTTGGGATTCTGCCGACAACCGGAAGCGACAGCCTGGCCACGGTTGCGTTCGCGTTCCTCCTCATCATGGCTGGTGCCGGCACAACTGCGATGGCTCGCCGCCGCAGGGGCTGACCACTCTCGATCAGCAGTTGTTGGCCTGTAGCTGGAGCCTGATCGGTGTCGCCAACGTCACCTGACCACCGGATGGCTCTTGGTTGACGACGGTTCCCTTGTCGGAGGAGCCGAAGCAGTCGTAGACGTACGGGATGTCGTTGAAGCCAGCCGCCTGGAGACTGGCTGCTGCTGCATCGAGGTCCATGCCGATGACCAGCGGGATGTAGGCGCAGTTGTCGGCCTGTAGGAAGATCCTGATCGGCGTCGACGCCGCAGCGCGGGATCCACCTGCGGGCTCTTGCGCCACGACCTGGCCGGGGCTGTTCGAGCCGTAGCAGTCGTAGATGTAAGGCAGATCGCTGTAGCCCGCCGCCTGGAGGTTCGCGGCAGCAGTGTTGAGATCCTGGCCCGTCACCGTAGGAACGAACGGATCAGATGGCGGCGGCGGGGGCGCTGCAGTCGTGGGCGTGACCACTGGCGCGGCGGTGGTTGCGATCTCGAGCGCCGCGGACGTCGTCGAGCTGGGCGGGCTGCTCGTGGTCGTGGGGTCCACAGTCGTCGACGTAGTTGTCGTGGACGACTCGGTGGTGCTGGTGCTGTGGACGGCGAGGACGGTGGCCTCTGCGGCCGAGGAGTCGGAGTCGTCACCGGTTGCCATGGCGATTGCCGCCGTCAGTGCCCCGACCGCTACGACCGCGGCGATGGCAGTGAGAACGCGTCGCCGAGCCGACGTCGGCGACGATGGCGATGGGGCCGCGGCCGCCAACAACGTGGTAGGTCGATCATCGCCACCGATTCCCGGCTGTGAAGGCACGAGCGCGTCGCGGAGAGCGTCGGCCCGGATGGCGCCCAGCGCAACAACGCACTTCGGGTCTTCCCATGTGTTCGGAACCTGAGCGAATGCCTCGTGGACGAGGTTGGTGACCAGCGGGATCCGACTCGAACCACCGGTGAGGTAGATCGCCGCCAGTTGGTCCCGCTGCAGCCCGGCCTTCTGCACCGACAACCCGAGCTCGTCGACTGTGCGCAGCAGATCGTTGCGCACGAGGGCCTCGAACTCCGGGCGGGTCACTCGCAGTTCTCGATCGATCGGCGCCGGGAGGTAGACCGTGTAGCTGGCCTGCAACGAAAGTGCTTCCTTCGCGAGCCTCGCCTGGTTGAGAAGCTCCGACGCGGCGACCCGCCAGATCCGCTCCGGCGACGTGGCCAGCGCGAGAGCTGCCTCGGGATCGGTGACCGCAATCTGGGCGCGAAGGTGGTCGGCCAGGCGATGATCGAAGTCCTCGCCGCCGAGACGCTCGTCGCCTCCGGGCGGGCCGACAAGCGTGAACCCGTCGTCCGTGCGTCGCAGCACAGCGGTATCGAACGTCCCGCCGCCGAGGTCGTAGACCGCGACATGGTCGCCCGGACCGATGTTGACGTCGGCATATCGCAGCGCGGCGGCAATAGGTTCGGCGAGGAATGTCGGATCTTCGATACCTGCCCGTGCGGCAGCTTCGGCAAGCGCGCCAATTCGAGCTTCACCCCAACGCGCCGGGTGCGTGAGACAGACGAGCGCAGGAGCCGCACCGTCACGGCGGCGAAGCGCCTCGTGGTACACCGCGCGAAGTACCGCGGCGACGCCGTCGACCACCGAGACGGGCTGTCCGCCCAGGATCATGTGCTCGCGAACGCCGAGGTGGCGCTTGGGCGTGCGCTCCAACCGGTCGGGGTGGGCTGAGCGCTGGGCATCGGCTGCCACGCCTACGACGAACGCATCGTCGATCCACAGCACGGCTGATGGCATGCGGGCCACGCCATCCACCTCGATGAGATCGATACGACCATCGGCGCCCACGGCCGCAGAGGTAAACGTGGTCCCGAAGTCGATTGCCAGGGTCCATCTCTTGTCCATCAGCCGGCCTCCTCGGTCAGAGTGACGACTTTCGTCAACGTATTGGGACTGTGCTCAGTCCGCTCGAGTTCCACATTCGTCTGCGATCCGTCCAATTGGTCGAGCTGCTTGCGAAGCTGGTCCAAGCTGCCGAGCCGTTGCCGGCAGCGGTCGACCGCCTTCTGGCGGGCGGGGCCCTCCTTGGGAAGCGCCCGTTCGTCCGCGTTGCGGCGGGCCAACACGGTCCGCCGATTTTCGAGCTCGCCGGCGATCCCAGCCTCGATTGCCGCTCGGCTGTCGACGACCTGTCGCGACACCTGCTTGGCGATCGACGAACGAGCGTGACCCAATGAGTTCCTGACGATCTGAAATGCTTCCTGCCGATTCGAAGCCCGCTTCACGGCGGTTCGTCGGGCGGTGAACGTTGCACCCATCGTGGCCAAACCACCTACGGCGATCTGCACGGGATTCGCGGTGACTGTGAACAAGCTGCTCATGTACGTCGAGATCGTCGCAACCAGCCCACCGGAGAAGATCACGGGGTAGTACTGCAGGATGGTCTCGGCTCCACCCACCTTCGCCGTACCGGTCGAGCGCCAGTCGCGAATGACCTCGCGTACGCGGTCGGGCATGGACAGGTGACCGACTGCAGGTGCTGCGCCCGCCAATTCGAGTTGTTCGACGATGCCGTCGACGATCGTGACCATTCGGTCCTGCAGGAAGCGGTCGACCTCGACCCACACGGCCGAGATCTCTGCGTCGAGGTCGCCGGCGATTCGCTCCGGCGAGAGGCGCTTGTCGGTCGCAATTCGCTGCTCGAGGCGACGGCCCAGCTCCGTGAATGCGAAGTCGGTCTCGGTCTCGATGTCGATCGACAGCCGACGAATTTCGAGGTCGAGTTCGGCGCGCCAACGTGCGGACTTCCCCAGAAGGTCCACGAGGTTGGCCCGCTCGGCTTCGAGCGCACCGTCATCGCCCGTTCCGTCCAGTGATGCCAACAACGCGAGCCTCAGGCTCGGCAAGGGCATCGATGACGCCACGGCACACACGGCGCACGTTGTTCGCCCTCACGGCCCGGCTCTCGCGGACCAGGTGGTCGCGCAGGCCGGACGCGAGCTCGATCATGCCGCTGTCTGCCATGGCGCGCTCAGCCATTGGGTCACCGGAGGACAGGCCCATTCGTTCCACGACGGTCTTCATCTCCGCGCTGACCGGGAACCACGGCGCGTTGGCCAGTTGCGGGGCATGATCTGCGACGAGGCGTCGGTCCTGCTCGAGGATCTCCCGCCATCCTGCCGCCCGGTCGATGCGGGCGAGCGCAAAGATCACAGCGGTGCGTTCAGCGGCTGCAACAACAAATGCGAGTTCACCACGTGTCAGTGGCACAGTCGCGTCGACGACGAACAAGACCGCTTCGGCCCGTGACAGCGCAGCGAGTGTCAACATCGCCCGACCGGCCACCATCCCTCCAATTCCGGGGGTGTCAACGATCCGCAAACCGGACATCAACAGCGGGTGGTCGTGCTCGATGGTGGCGTCGGTGCAGTCAGCACCGTCAGGCTCTGGTCCCGACGCGGCCAGGTACGGGCCGAGCTCGTCGGCCCCGATCGGTCGCGGGGGACGACCCGGACGATGTATCGCAGCACGACCAGGAGTGCCGGAAACAATGGTGATCGGGACCGTCGTCGGATGTTCGGAGCCGGCTGGCAGCAGCGCAGGAGCATCGAGCAACGAGTTGATCAGGGTCGACTTCCCGCGTTGCGTCTCGCCCGCCACGACCACCGTGATGCCCTCGGTGTCGAGCGCATCGAGTGCCGGCCGCAACCGGGTGGCAAGGTCGTCGCGATGCGCACGAGTGCAGATATCGATGATTCGAACCGCGACCGCCGCGCTCGCCGCCGCGACGTTGCTGGCGCCTTCGCTGGTCATCGCTCGCTCACTGCTGCGCTGGCTCCCCACAGCACCGTGTACGACTCGCGCGCGATCGCTGCCAGCCTGACCTGTGATGGGGTGCTGCGTGGATCGTTCTGGAACGCGAGCCACTTCGTCGCCTGTTGCAGCGCGCGTCGGCCGCATTCGTCGTCCGTCGCGGCAGGCGGTAGCTGCAACTTCGCGGGCACCGTGGTTTCGATCACCAGAGCACGAAGGTCGCGCCCGAGGTCCTCGGGCAAGTCGGCCGCACCCGACCACCACATCCTGTAGGCATCGAACTCCGCGAGCTCGTGCATTGCCGGATCGAGCCGGACACGCTCCACGTGGGTTCGGATCTCCCGTCCGAGGTCGACGTCGCCGTCGCGATCGGCGAGGTACGACAGGCGCTCCAGCTCACTCAGCGCAGCGAAGGCCTTCAGCGCTTCGGCGCGACGACCGAAGTGTTGTTCGACGACGAGCCGAAGATCAGCAATGCCCGATGCGGCGCGCACCAGGTCGACGAGCTCCCGAGTGGAGCCGCGGCCGCTGTCGATCGCATCGAGTACGAGTGCAACGCCATAGAGGTCGAGTTGCCCGAGCAACCGCTTCCTCCGATCCGGGGTCACCGACTCGACGTCGATGCTGGTGAACCACTCCGCCGAGGCGAGCAACTGAGCCCGCAGGAGAGGCGGTGCAGACGCGAGACGCCGCAGATCTTCCGCGTCGCTCTCCGTGAACCGGTCTGCATCGGAGGTCTCCGCGAGGAGACCGATCACCGGCACCACCGTGGCGACGACATCGTTGAGAAGGACCCCGTATCGCGCCACGAGCTCGCGTGCGTGCACAATCGGATCAGTGCCTGGATCGCCGACACGGTCGGCCTTGCTCAGCACACCGACGACGTTGACGGGCGAGAGGCTGGTGCCGTCGAACAGCCTGCGAAAGCTCCGGAGTCTCTCGTGGTCACTCGCCGCCAGCTGCGGGAGCAGGAACACAAGGGCGTCGGCGCCTGCCATGGCCGCGAGCGAATCGTCGTCGAACGCCAAAAAGTCCTCGGTGGATGCGCTGACGCCGGGTGTCAGCGCATCAAGCCCGGGCGTGTCGACCAGGGTCAACCGCTCGAGCAGGCGGTTCGACAGCCATACATCGACGTGTTGGATGTCGGTGTGCGGACGCCCGAGCTCTCGGGGCACGCAGCCGTCGGAATCGAACGGCACGGTCCATGCGACGCCAGTACGTGGAGTGACCTCGATGCGTTCGCGCGGTCCGTATCGAAACCACGTCACCACCTTCGTGCACTCGCCGACGTCGACCGGCGCCACCCGTCGTCCGAGCAGAGCATTGACGAGCGTCGACTTGCCCGCCTTCAGCCGCCCAGCGATCGCGACGACCAGCGGTTCGCCGACGGACTGGCCCACGCTCGCCACACTGCTGCGCAGTGCTGTCCCATCGACTCGTTGCGCCAGTTCGCCGCAGAGTCGCTCGACGTCAGCCGTCAACGACGGCGTCATCCCGGCGGTTCCGAACCGGCGTTCTGCGCCGCTCGCGGAGACGGCCCGGTCGCGAAGTACGAGCTCGCGGCGAACATCGTCTCGGCGACCTGCTCGATCTGCGAGGTGTCGCCGGCAGCTCCGAGCGGCAGCCACGAGTCGAGTGTCAGCGTTGCTTCCGCATCCTTGTCCCAGTCGCCGACGCGCAGGACAGCGCGCGGGGCGCGGACGAGGATGTTCCACTGATTGACCGCGACCAGCGTCGCGGCCCAGTGCTCCCGCGCCACAGGATCTGCGGAGATCATCTTCATCCAGATCCCCAGGTCCGGCTGCTCGGTGACTTGGGCGGTGACCAGAAGGCGGCGCCCGGCGAGTTCGAACGGGACGACGATCTCGCCGTTCGGACCATCGGCGAACGTGAGTCCCTGTGCGGTGAAGTACTCGACGAGAGCTGCCCGCGCCTCGGATGAGACGCGTATGCGGGTCTGCGCATCGGAGTGGGTGAGTTCGGAGTTCATCAGACACTCAGTCCGAGGCGAGAGGCGTTCATTCGCAACAGGAAGTCGACGTTGGCTGCCAACTCCTGTGCCTGCCATTCACCCTGCAGGTTCAGGTAGTTGAGCTCTTGCTGCTGGAAGTCGGTGATCGACTCGAACGGTGCGCCGACGAGCTGGAGGCCCAGTTGGTGCGCCTTGTTGGCGAACAATGACCCCTGCAACGCGGCTGCTGGGTTCGCACCCGGACGCCACGCGCCGCTGGCCTGCAACTGGCTGACGATGTTGCCGACCGAGTTGGCGATCGTGCCTTGCGGGCTGCCGAGCTGGGCCGCCAGGCCGGGCTGGGCGATCGCGAATTGCGTGTTGAAGGTCAGTTGGTTGGCGAAGTTCCACAGTTGGTCGGTGGGAGATGCGCCGGGAACGCTTGCGAGTGCGCCAGGAACACCGAGAGGATCGTCGAGGACCTGATTCGCCGCGCCGAGGAGTGGTTCGATCTGGTTGAGCGCGGGGTTGGTCGCGCCGAGTTGCTCGACGAATGCGCTTGTGCCGACCGGATCGGCCACAACGGTATTGACCGTCGACAGGATGCCGGCGATCGGGGCGAGTGCGCCATTCGCCGCGCCGAGTTGCTCGAGGAACGAGCCGGCGCCGACGGGATCAGCGATGACCGCATCGACCGTGTTGAGGATCCCCGAGATCTCGCCGAGTGCGCCGGTCGACGAGGCTCCCGCTGTCGGGAAGCCGCCGAAGATGGGGTCGAGTGCCGGCGGCAACGTGGTGGCGACCGGGGTGTTCCACATCTCGAGTGAGTCGTCGATGCCGTTCCAGTTGGTGTCGTTGGTGGGGACCCATTCGAGTGAGTCGTCGATGCCGTTCCAGTTGGTGTCGTTGGTGGGGACCCATTCGAGTGAGTCGTCGATGCCGTTCCAGTTGGTGTCGTTGGTGGGGACCCATTCGAGTGAGTCGTCGATGCCGTTCCAGTTGGTGTCGTTGGTGGGGACCCATTCGAGTGAGTCGTCGATGCCGTTCCAGTTGGTGTCGTTGGTGGGGACCCATTCGAGTGAGTCGTCGATGCCGTTCCAGTTGGTGTCGTTGGTGGGGACCCATTCGAGTGAGTCGTCGATGCCGTTCCAGTTGGTGTCGTTGGTGGGGACCCATTCGAGTGAGTCGTCGATGCCGTTCCAATTGGTGTCCATCACTTGCTCCTTCCGACCGTGCGGACTTCGCACGCACCCACCTTGGACCGAGCTACGTCGCCGGTGGTTCCATATTCCTAGATTTCGTCGAGGCCGTGCTCGGCCGGACCGATCTGGTGCCCGAATGAGTCGTGGTCGGTGCCGGAACCGTGCAGTCCGTGGTGGCCGTCGTCGTGAGTTCCCGAGGATTCGTGTCCCAGCCCAGGACCGTGGGGCCCGAAGGTGTCGCCATCGCCGTGGCCGTCGGGGTGCCCGGCATCGTCGTCGAGGGGATCGGACGACAAAAGCGGGTCGTCGTCGACGTCGTCCCATTCGTCGTCGGCATCCCCTTCTTCCCAACCCTTCAAATCGCCTTGTCGATCATCGCCGTCTCGCCGGTCGTCGTCGTCGTTGACGTCATCGACACCGTCGTCCCATACAGCGTCATCGAACACGGCGGACAGCGTGCGCGCGATCTCGTTTGACCGGACTTCGTCGGGCACCTGCGATGGTGCCGGAAGCCGGAGTGTTTCCCGCAGGAACGCGTCGAACTCGCGGTCGTTCATTTTCCGACGTCCGCGGCGTTGGCCATGACAGCAATGGACTGCTGATCCGGAGCTCTAGTTCCCAATTCGTGATCTTCGGCATCACCCTCGCCGAGGCAGTGCTTCAGCGCATTTCGCCCGCGATGGATGCGCGACTTCACGGTCCCGCTGGGCAGATTCAACTGCTCGGCGATCTCGTCGTAGTCGAGATCGCACAGGAAGCACAGCACCACCGGCTGGCGATACGGCTCCGGCAGCTGATCGAGGCATTGGTCGATGCGAATGCGAATCGTCACGGTGTCGCTCGGCGACGAAGACGTCGACCGGTCCGGCAGAACGCTCGGTTGGGGCGTGCGGTCGAACGACTTCAACGCGTCGAGCGCGGCATTGGTGGCGATGCGATGGATCCAACTGCTCAGTTGTGACTCGCCATTGAACCGGGCGATGCCGCGACCGATGCGCAGAAGGGCTTCCTGGCGGGCCTGTTCCAGCGCATCGGCATGGTACGGGCGCCACAAGACGCGTCTGCAGACCGTGTGCACGAGGTCGAAGTTGCGCTCGAGCAGCTCGCCGAGCGCACGCCGGTCACCTTGCCGAGCGGCCTCGACAAGGTCGTCTTCCGACCACAGAGCAATCCGGTTGCGTCCCACGTCCTCCCCAAGAATGCGCGCTCGCTTCGTTGGCAGACTGCGTAAGCATATCCACCCTACAACAGGGCGAAATCACGGGACGGCGTGGCTCGACTCGTTCGTCTGTCGGGTGCGTCCTGCGTTCTTGACGACGTACATGGCAGCGTCGGCCGCCGCGAGCAGAGCCGCCGCGTCGTACCCGACGGTGGCCGTGTCGGCCACCCCGATGCTCGCCCGGCACACCACCGATTCGGTGGCCGTGATCGCGATCGGCCGGGCGAGATCCTTGTCGATTCGCTGGATCAGGCTTGTGGAATTGACATCGCTCGGCTCGAAGACGATCACGAACTCGTCTCCGCCGAGCCGCGCCACGACATCTGCGCCGCGGACATTCGACAGCAGGCGGCGAGCGGTTTCGCACAGTATCGTGTCGCCGGCATCGTGACCGTAGGTGTCATTGACGTGCTTGAAACCATCGAGATCGAGGAATGCCACAACGAGCGGCCGACGGTTCCGCTTCGTCCGTGCCAGATCGGCTTCGAGAAGTTCGTTGAGAAGGCGCCGGTTGGCAAGCCCCGTCAGAGGATCGCGGAGGGCGAGTGCCGCGAGGTTCGTTTGCAGCAGCCGAAGCTCGGTCACGTCTCGGCCAACGCCTTGCAAGCCGCCTCGGATGTGGGTGATCTGCATTTCGCCAGTCACGATCGAGCCGTCTGCGTGACGGTAGTGGAAGTCGACGCGTTCGGGCATTGGTTCGCCCTCGAAGCCACGTTTGATCACAGCGAGGGCATCCTCGCTGAGAATGTCGAGCAGTCGAGTGAAGTCGTCGACGAAGAACGAGGGTGGATAGCCGAGGATATTTTCGACGGACGGGCTGACGTAGTCGAAATGAGGAGTCGGTTCGAGGATGAATCGCCACACGACATCGGCTGACTTGTCGGCCAGATCACGGAACCTGGCCTCGCTTTCCGCGAGGTTCAATTCTGCGATGTGGCGGCCGGTGATGTCGCGCCCGACCGCAAGTACCTCGTCTCCATCCACGCCAGGCAGGTATTGATCGACCCACTCCACCCATTGTCCGGGCGCGTTCGGCGCGGGGCGAGGTCGGTCGTCGGCAAGGAATGGATGATCGGAGTCGAGGCGTGCCAGCTGCGACGCAAGGCCCGCCCCCTCGGATTCGGACAGGAATTCGTTCAGCTTGTGGCCGATGACGTCGACCGGATGGAGCTGGTGCCCCGCCGCCCAGGCTGCGTTGCAGTAGACGATCGTCAGATCCGGCAGGCGGTACCGGACGACCCGCTCGGGCAGGGCGTCGAGTATCCCCATGTAGTAGGTCTCGTCTGCCTTTACAGCCACACCACCAGCTTCGTCGCCGATCTCACCATGTCGAGAGGAAAAGGTCCCTCATACGACGGCCAGCTGGCCGCCGACGACTTCGAAACGGCGCTCGCCGGGATTCTCGGAGTGTCGCCAGGCGAGGATGTCGGTCATCCATTCGTCGTCGGCGATCGCCTCGGCAACGACGTTCAGGCGCACGCCGGGTTGCACCGGGTCGCTCGACAGCAGTGCCTGCCAAAGCTCTGCCTTGTCGTGGACCGTAATGAGGTCGGACGCTGTTCTGATGCCGCACGCCCGAAGGTGTTCACGCCCATACGGCTTCCCGCGCTCATCCACGGTGTGCAAGTACAGGATCGCTTGATCCACCCAGTCGACAAGGCGCGGCACCGGAATGCGAGTGCCGAGCATCAGTTCGACGAGGTCGTGGTGAGCCAGCGCCTCGACGTTGTTGACGCCTTCGTCCTGGAGTCGGGCGCGGTCGTACAGGTCGATGCCCTCGAGGCTCGTCAGCGGATGGGGTTCGCGCATTGCGTCGGAGATCTTGCCGAGAATGGCGCGCCGTCCTTCGGCAACCAGGGTGAAGAACGTCTCGGGCAGGATTCCGACCAGGAAGGCGGCAACGTATATCCAGTCGGCTGCATCGAATGCGACCTCGAGCACCCACGAGAGAATGAACACCGTGAGGATTCGCACGGTGATCGATCCGTACGCCTTCGGCCGAAGGTCGCCGCGCACGTAGCGCCGGGCGATCAGGTTGATCGAGAAGAAGTAGGCGCCGAGAAAGCCGAACACGTAGGTCGTCTGTCGTGGCGCAAAGTAGGAGGAGACCGTTGTTGCGTCGGCCAAGCTGGGCCCGTCGTCGACAACAGGGAGTACCAACAGCCATCCGAGAACGATCAGTGCTGCGGCCATGAAGATCGGATACGGGTTCGAGCTGTTGGCGCGTGCCCGCTGCACACCGTCGCGACCGACGGCCTCGATCAACAGATCGCCATACTTCGCGTCGATGTCGTACAGCGTGTCGAGTGCCGGATCCAGCCGCAGGATCTGCTGTTGGAAGTTTCGACGGATCGTCATTGCCCGCTGCCGATCGAAGATGTAGTACAACACGGTCGGAACCAGCGCGGCGAGCACGATCAGCAAGGTCTGGCTCAATCGGCCGAACAACTCCGCAGAGTTGCCGTCTCGCACGAGGTCTGGTAGATCGCCGAACACCATCGCCACCCCAATCGGTAGCCCGGCACCGAGCATGAAGACCACGACGAGGCTGAGCCCCTGTCCGACAGCGGCCAGGCGCTTCTTGAACTTCGCGAAGACCAGCCCACCCACGAGTATGACGACAATCGGGGCGGCGATGCCGAAGATCAGTTTGCCTCTGTGGGAATCGATGTTCGAGAGCACCGAGAAGTAGATGATGATCACCCAGAACCCGATGCCTGCTGCAATTCCACCTTCGCCGCCGGTCGATCCTTCGAGGGACTCCGACACACGCACGACATGTTGCTCGGCGAGGCTTCGCAGGGCGAAGGTCTCGATGGTGGGCTCGTCGACATCGGCCATCGCGAGGGGACTCATGTGGAAGCAACGTGAACCCGCCGTGACGACGACGTGATCGTTGGTGCAGTTGCGCACCTCGTGAACAACAGTCGCGTCCTTTGACGCTCCATCAGGGGAAGTCGGCGTCGTGGGAGGTGAGACCGTGTCCGCCAGCTCTGGCGTCGCGGGTATCTGCTGCACCTCGTCCGGAGCGCTGTCGGCAGCGTCCTGCACTTCGAACTTGTCGTCGATCGTCACTCGGATCACCTCCTCCATCCAGCTCGTATTCACAAGAGCACGAGCGGAGGCGTCCTGATACTTTCCTCTCGACTTCGCGTCAGGTCAAGCGATTGCAGCGCGCAGCCACCTGGCGTCGGTGACGGCGTGGCCGTCGTAGTCGTTGTTGAAATAGCAGTACACGTCGTGGCCGGCTTCGAGCTCGTTGCTGAGACGAGTCGCCCATGGCCGCAACCGGCGGGCGCCGTATGCACGGCGATACGGCTCTTCGATCGCGTTCGGTCCGTGGAAGCGGACGTATGTCCAGTTGGTGGTGAGCAGGAACGGATGGTCGGCCAACAGATCGTGGATGCACAACGCAACGTCGTGTCGACGAAGCACGTCGTAGATGTCGTCGTGCAACCACGACGGATCGCGTACCTCGACGGCCCATCGCATCGAGGTCGGCAGGATTGCCAGGAACTCCTCCAGCCGGGCGGTGTTGCGGCGCCACCGCGGCGGCAACTGCACAAGCGTCGGACCGAGGTGGTCGCCGAGGCGCCCGGCGCGATCGAGGTGATTCGGCATCCACGACGCCGCATCGCGAAGCTTCTTGCGGTGGGATCCGAAGGCGCCGAGCTTGAACGCGAACAGGAAGTTCTCGGGTGCCGCGGCGGCCCATTGCTCGACTGCCTGCGCCGTCGGTAGCCGGTAGAAGGTGTTGTTGAGCTCGACCGTGTCGAACATGGTCGCGTAGTGGGCGAACCACTGGCCGGCGGGAAGGTCGTCGGGATAGACGATGCCTCGCCAGTCCTCGTAGCTCCACCCGGAACAGCCAACCCGGGCTCGCCCCCGCCGGGACGCAGCCGGCGTACTGGGATCGGTCATCCGCGTGCGGATCGGCTGTACGCGTCTCGCAGGTCGGCGACGAGCGCGGCCCGCACCTCGGTCGCACGATCGTCGGCACGGAGGATCGCGGACGGGTGATACGTGACGAGGGTCGGCCTACCGGACACCTCGAACACGGTTCCCCGGCTGGCAGCGATTGGGACCGATCGCCCCAGCAGCGATCGCGCCGCCACGGCGCCCAACGCAACGATCATGCGGCCCTTCAACGCTCGCAGTTCGGCCTCGAGCCATGGATGACATGCCTCGATCTCTGCCGTGTCGGGTTTCTTGTGGATCCGTCGCTTCCCACGAGTTTCGTGCTTGAAGTGCTTCACCGCATTCGTCGCGTAGATGTCGTGCCGGTCGACCCCGGCCTCCTCGAGGCATTGCCACAACATTGCGCCGGCCGGACCGACGAACGGAAGACCGCGCTTGTCCTCGACATCGCCCGGCTGTTCGCCGACGAGGATCAACGGTGCGGTGACCGGGCCCTTGCCGAACACGGTCTGGTTGGTGTCTTCGTACAGCGGGCAACCCGTGCATTTCAAAGCAGCCGCGGCAAGCGTCCTGATGCTGCGCGACGCCGGTACGAACGGCTCGGCACTCGACGGGGTCGAATGTGGCTGCGATGCGATGTGGGCCGTGTACCCGCACGACCCGCGGTCCAAACTGTCAGGTCGTTGTGGACCCGGTCAGCGTTGACCACCCGTGGTCGCGGGCTCATCGGTCGACCCCGGCGCCCAATCCGAGGGGAGCACCGATGACGTCTCCAAACGAAGGATCAACAACGCCGTGTCGTCGCCGCTGCCCTGTGGCCGTCGTGACCGCTTGACGGCGCGGATGGAGTCGGCCAGTCGCTCGATCGGTTGGTCACCCTCGGCCTCGAGAAGAGCAGCGAGTTCCTCGACCGAGACAGCCTCGTCGGCGGGGGCGTCGGTGAGGCCGTCGGTGTAGAACACCAGCGTGTCGCCAGGCATCACATCGACGACGGTTGTGGACAGGGTCGGCTCGATCATGCCGAGCAGCATGCCGAGTGCTCCGACCGGTGTGACCAGACCATCGCGGCGTCGGAGGAGAGGCTGGGGGTGGCCGCCGAGCGACAGTTCGACGCGGTAGGCGTCGCGGCCGAGTGGGGAGATGAACGCGAAGCACGCCGTGCAGAACGTCGCCGGCTGATGGTCGCGTAGGGCGTGGTGGAGTGCCTGCAAGACCTCCACCGGCGTGGTCGAATTGCGGGCGGCGGCTCGCAAGGTGTGTCGCGCGAGGCCGGTGAGAGCGGCGGCTTCGATGCCTTTGCCGCACACATCGCCGATCGCCAGGGCCCAGCGTTCGTCGTCGACCAAGAAGAGATCGTAGAAATCGCCGCCGATCAGGTTGGCTGAACCGGCCGGCCAGTATCGCGCCGCCACGGCAATTCCTGTTGGGGCGGCGAGGTGCTGGGGGAGCAGGCCGAGTTGCAGCGTCTCGGCGATGTGACGCTGTTCGTCGTACAGGCGCTCATTGTCGGAAGCCAAAGCGAGTGCGATGTCGCGACGTGTGAGGAGCCGGCTGGTCAGCCACGCCAAGGCAGCGGCGAACAGCACTCCGCCGATCGCGACGATCCACCACAGATGGGCGAACAGGTCGCCGCTGAGATGTCCGATGGGCCTCATGACCAGAAGCAGTTCGGTGTTCCCGAACGTGACGACATGTTGTGCCGTGCGACCTTCGAGCGGGAGGTCACGAACACTGGAGCCGAGCAGATTGTCGCCGGCAGGCTCCCTGCCCAAGTAGATCGCATAGTCCAGTTGGGAGAACGGTTCGTCAGTGCGTCGCCTGATGTTGGGGTCTGCGCTCAGGATGCGTTCGCCATAGGCCACGAACTGCGGATTCTTCTGGTCGTCGGGCACCGCATAGCCGAGTCGTCGCTGTTCGCCGCCGAGCAGGTTGACGACCACAAACGGCTGCGACCGCACCTCGTCGAAGGCTGCGGCGATGCTGTTTGAGCCGTCGATGGGGATGGCGATGGGAGCTCCCACCACGGCAATCGGCGTCGGAGACCCGGTGCGGTACAGCGCGGCCGACGTGAAGGTCTTCGGGGCAGGCCCAACTTGTGTCTCGATGATCTTCGTGAACGGCGTGACATCGCCGTCGGTCGCCGCAGCAAGCTTGGCAGCGGCATCCAATGGCAGCCGAATGTTGTTGACGCCGAACTCAAGAGTCGCTCCCGCCTCCCGCGAGCGTTGCTTCAGCAGGCGGTTCTCGGTCTGGTTGTACAGCACCTTGCATCCCGCCGCGAGCGCGAGGAAGATGACGAGCCCAACGGCCATGATGACCGCGGGAAGGCGTTTCCGTCCACGAACCGAAATCACGGGTGAAGTCTCTCATCTGTTCGGCGCAGCAGCCACATCCACCGTGCGTTGACGCTGCCGCTGACTGAACAGTATGGTCCCGGCGACATCGAAAGTGCCGTGCCCAGACCCTGCTCGGAGGACAGATGGAACCGAAGTCCAGTTTGGCCAGCGATCCGGCACGTCTGAATCTCAGTTCATGCACCGTCGAAGTCGAAACAAATCCGAATTCGGTCACGGTGACTGTGTCGGGTGAACTCGACATGGCCGACTCCGATCAGGTCGGCGAGATGTTGATCGAGGCCGCCGCTTCCGGCAGCCCGATCGTGCGCCTGGAGTTGTCTGGGCTCAGATTCGCCGACTCGTCAGCGATCAAAGCCATCCTGGTCGGCGCACGGGCAGCCGAGCATCATGGTGTTACCTACGAACTGCTCAACCCGCACGGCCGGGTCCAACGCCTACTGCATGTGACGGGTCTGGCCAACGCCCTGACGATCGTCCACGAACCCGACGACGCTCAGGGACCGAACTCGCTCTAGCGCTCGGCGTCGATGCGCAGAAGACTTGTCACGACCACGGCCTCCCCGTCGTGCTCGACGGTGACCTCCTCCGACAACGAGTCGACGATCGCCAACCCGCGTCCTCGCAATGACAGCTGCCCGAGCGGCAGGTCCGCGGGCGCACGCCAGTGCTTGCGCGCTGGAGGCAACCCGTTGGTCGGCCTGTTGCGCACGGAGATCGCTGCACATTTTTCATCGACCAGGGCGACCTGCAGGTGGTACGTCGATCCCGGTGCTGCCTTGATCGCGTTTGAGCTGAGCTCACTGACGATCAGCGCAGCTCGGTCCTTCGTCTCCTGGTCGGCACCCTGGTGCGTGAGCCACTCGACGACGTCGCGACGCGCGGCACGCAGCGTGGCCAGGTCGCCCTCGTACTCGCGGTGTAAGGCATCTGGGGGATCATCACGTGACGAACTCATCGCGTTGCGCGTCGTGTTGCGCCGGGCAGCCCGCTCGGTCATACGGCTACGAGCATAAGCGGAACGCGCGGTACTGACGAAAGCTTTCGACACAGCGAGCTCCGGGCATTCAGAGGTTGGGAAGTCGCTGCTGCAGACCGATCAACGGAGCGAGCGGATCTCCGGCAGTTGCGAGACGCTCAGCGACATTCCGGATGTTCCAACGGTCGGGTCGCAGGGCGGGATCGTCGAGCTCTTCCCAGGCAATGGGAACCGACACCGGCGCGCCCACTACAGGTCGTGTGCTGAACGGGGCGACGAGAGTCTTGTTGATCGCGTTCTGGGTGTAGTCGAGGCGCACCCGGCCGCCTCGTTTGGCGACCTCCCACTCCCAGCTGACCATCTCGGGGACGGAAGAGCCGATGAGGCGAGACAGACGTTCGACCCATGCCGCGGGTGTCGTCGAAGGTCAGGCCGTCTGCCACCGGCACCCAGATCTGGATGCCACGCTTGCCGGTGACCTTGGGGCACGCCCGGACGCCGACATGGTCGAGCGCCGTGCGGTGGAGCCTGGCGAGCACCAGGACGTCGTCGAAGCTGCTCGATTCGCCCGGGTCGATGTCGATCATGGCCCACGTCGGCTGGTGCGCGTGTTCGGTCGTCGACGTCCACGGGTGCAGCTCGATGGCTCCATAGTTGGCGGCCCATGCGAGCGCGGCGGGGGAGTCGAGAACGAGGTACTCCTGCGTCTCGCCGGGGTCGGCGTCGTCGTAGCGCCAGCGTTGCAGCCAGTCTGGAGCGTGCTGCGGCGCCGCCTTGTGCCAGAACCCGGGCTTGGTGATCCCGTCTGGAAAGCGATGCATGTTGACCGGCCGGTTGACGAGGTACGGAAGCACGGCGGGCGCGATGGTCGCGTTGTAGCGGATGAGATCTCGCTTGGTGATGGCTGGCACGCGGCCCTTGGCCGCGAAGAGCACCTTGTCGAGGTTGGTGAGGCGCAGTTCATGCCCCCCGAGCTCCCACGTGCCCTTGGCCTTCAGCGCGTCGAGTGCCGCCAACTCCTCCTCGTCGGGCGCCGCCCAGATCGATGAGCTCGACCAGGTGGCCGCCGGTGCGGCCTTCACCTCGTCGTTGGTGCGGCCGGTCTTCACCGAGCGCGGATAGTCCTCGGGATCCCATCCCTCGACGGCGCTTTCGTCGCGCTTCTTCAGTAGCAGCCATTGCTCCTTGCTGCCGCGCTCACCTCGTCGAACCAGCGCAAAGTGTCCGCGCAGCTTCTCGCCATGCATGTCGAAGTGCAGATCCCCGGCTTCGGTCGCTTCGATCGGATCCACGTCGTCGGTGATCGACCACGTGCCCCAATCCCACACGATGACGTCGCCCCCACCGTATTCACCGCTGGGGATCACGCCTTCGAAATCGAAGTACTCGAGGGGGTGGTCCTCGACGTGCACCGCCATGCGCTTCGCGTTGGAGTCAAGCGTCGGTCCTTTCGGCACCGCCCAACTCAGCAGAACCCCACCGGCCTCGAGCCGAAGGTCGTAGTGCAGGCGCCTGGCCCGATGTCGTTGCACGACGAACCGATGGCCGTCCTTTGCCGGTGCAGCACCACCGGCTGGCTCCGACGTGACGTCGAAGTCGCGCTTCTGCCGATATCGCTTCAACCGTTCCGCTGGTGACCGCTTTGCGGGTGACGTCTTGGCGGGCATTGCCTAGCCGGCTTTCCGCGTCGTCTTTCGCGTCGTCTTTCTGGTCGTCGGTTGGGGAGTGCGTCGCTTCTTCGCCGCATCGACGCTGGCCTCGAGTGCCGCCATCAGATCCAGCACACGCCCTTCCGGCTTCTCGTCGGTCGTCTCGACAACTTCCTTACCCGCGTTCTTCGCAGTGATGCGCTTGCGAAGCGTTTCGGTGTACGTGTCGTGGTACTGCTTCGGATTCCACTCGGTCGACAGTCCCTCGATCAGCTGCTTCGCCATCCGCAGCGCCTTCGGGTCGGCCTTGCCCCGTCGCGGCAGGCCCTCGATGTCACTGCGCGGCACCACTTCGTCGGCGAACCTCATGGTCGACATAGCCAACGCGCCGTCGAGCGGACGAACGGCGGCGAGGTGCTGCTTGTCTCGGAGAACGACGGTGCCGACCCCCACCTTCTGTTCGTCTTCCATCGCGCTGACCAACAGTTGGTAGCTCTTCTTCGCAGCCTCGCCGTCCGGCACCAACCAGTAGGTGTTCTCGTAGTACATCGGGTCGATGTCGTCGAGGTCGACGAAATCCGATACCTCGATGACCTTTGTCGAGGCCGGGCGTAGTGCCTCCAGCTCCTTGTCGTCGAACGTCACGTATCGTCCGTCGCGCACCTCGAAGCCCATTGCGATGTCGTCGGCGTCGACCTCCTTGCCGGTTTCTTCCGCCACCTTGCGATAGCGGATTCGTGAGCCCGACTTCTTGTCGAGTTGGTGAAAGTGCACGTCATGATCGCGTACGGCTGTGTGCGCCTTCACGGGAACGTTGACCAAGCCGAAATTGATCGAACCGGTCCACAGTGAGCGAGCCATGTCAGCGCGCCACCAGTACGGGGATCTCGGAATCCCGAATCACCTCGTCGGACACGGACGAGCCGACCAGCCGCCTGAACCATCCTCGCTCGTGGGTACCCACCACGATGACATCAGCCTTGTGAGCGCTGGCTGCGTCGAGGATCGCTTCAACCGGGTCGCCGGTGTCGCCGACGGCCTGCGCATTCGGTAGTCCGGCCTCGTGCGCGATGTCGTCGGCGGTCTGCTCCGCGATGTCGACCCGATCCGAATCCAGGTCACTGGAGCTCGACGACCGGATGACGAAGGGAACGCCACCCACCACGCCCGCGCCCGGAATCGACAACGGGTACACGGTTCCGTATCGCAGTGAGTCGTCGCCCCACTCGACAGGGGAGTTCTCGGCCACGTTGATCACCGTGTACTCGGCGCTGTCGCCGAACAACCGATAGGCGGTCTGCGCGGCGGCCAAGGAGGTATCGGTGTCGTCAACGGCGATCAGCACGCGGGTCATGGCTCATTGTTACCCGTGGAGGGGCTACGCCAACCACCCGAGTGGTCGACGATGCGAACCTCGTAGTCCGCTGCGGGCCCCACAGATTGTGCCAACGACGTGGCAGCTGCGTCGTCGTCGAGGAAGGCTGCGACCACGGTGATGCTTCGTCCCGGTACCCGTGGCTGCGAGGTCGCCCGTTCGCCGGCGAATCGCGAGCCACCGACGATCGCACCCACGATCGCACCGATCAGGGCTGCGAAGCACCCGTAGATCAGCGCAGTCATACCGGAGTCGACGATCGTCCACGCGACGACTGTGGCGATGACGCCGAAGATCACGAGCCCGATGAGCATGTATGCGGCAACCCGCTTGGCGGGCAGGTCGATCACACCGTCACGATCTTCGTCCGCGCTCGGGACGACGCTCCGATCGCTCGGACGCACCTCGACTGCCGCGACCTTCGCATTGGGGGCAGATCGACGATACGTGCTGAGCAGGTCCAGACCGGCGCGGTTGCCGACGACGAACGAAACCACCGTGTTGTCGGTCAACTCCAGGTCGGTACCGGTGCGCGGCTCCAACACGTCGATGTCGTGCTGAGGAAACTGTCGAGTCACGTAGTCCTGCAGAGAAGCCATGCCTGGGATTACCCGTTTCACCGACAGTACCAATCATCGAATTTCGGTTGGGACGGCGAGGTCCCTGACCTAGATGACCAGCGTCGTTCCACCATCGACGACCACCACGTGGCCGGTGACATATGCACTGCGGAGCAGCCCGATCACCGCTTCGGCACAGTCTTCGGGTGTCGCCGAGCGATGCAAGGGAGCACCGGCTGCAATCGAGGCGTGCTGGTCCTCCCACTGCGCGGTCCAGGGAGTGGCGACGAGGCCGGGTGCCACGGCATTGACCCGAACGGGCCCGCACGACTTGGCGAGCAGCGCGGTGAGATGGTTCAGCGCGGCCTTCGACATCGCGTAGGCGATCGACGAGCCGAGCGGACGGAGACCTGCGATCGACGTGATCATCACGACGTTGGCATCGGGGGACTGGCGCAGATGCGGCATCGCAGCCTTCGTGAGCCACCACGTGCCGAACACGTTGACCTCGAACGTCTTCCGGAAGATGTCGTCGGTCAGCGCGTCGAGATCGTCATGAGGTACCCGAGTCGTCCAACCCGCATTGTTGACGAGGATGTCGAGACGTCCGAACCTCTCGATCGTGCGCTCCATCAGTTCGATGCCCTGTGCCTGGTCGCTGATGTCGGCCTGCACGTACAACGACTCGGTCGGCAACGACTCCGCAATGGCTCTGCCGGCGCCGACCGACGACGACGAGTTGACGACGACCTTGGCACCGAGCTCGGCCAACCGCCGCGCTATCGCCTCCCCGATCCCGCTCGACGAACCGGTCACGATCGCCACCCTGTCGTCGAGTCTGTCCATCCGTGTGCCTCCTGTGTTACCGGTCGGCCGGAGCCTACGCTGCGGGCCGTGCACGTCTTCATCGAGACCGAACGGTTGATCCTCCGACGATTCACGGCGGACGACGAGGATCTGTTGTTCGAGCTCGACAACGATCCGGACGTGATGCTGTACATCAACGGCGGCGCCCCGGTGCCGCGCGAGGAGATCGTCAACGAGACCCTTCCGGCGTTCCTGGGCTACTACGACCGCTTCGACGGGTACGGCTTCTGGGCCGTGATCGAGAAGGACAGTGGGCGGTTCCTCGGTTGGTTCCACTTCCGGCCCGGCGAAGGGGCTGGTCCACTCGAACCAGAGCTCGGGTACCGATTGCATCGGTTCGCATGGAACAAGGGCTATGGCTCGGAGGGGTCTCGGGCGCTGATCGACCGTGGATTCAGGGAGCTCGGTGTGGAGCGGGTCTACGCCGAGACGATGGTCGTCAACACCGGCTCGCGGCGGGTCATGGAGAAGGCCGGCATGCGCGAGGTCCGCATCTTCCATGCCGACTGGCCGGTTCGCATCCCGGGCGACGAGCACGGCGACGTCGAATACGCGATCACTCGAGCCGAATGGGAGTCCGATCGCCTGGGTCGGGATCGGCAGTCTCAGGATGGATGATCGCGTCGATCACGGCATCGAGCGTTGTGCCGGTCGTGTCCTTGAATCCGGCGAGGCGCCGGTAGACCTCGGACGCCGCTCGACCGAATCCCTCGGGCAACCCGTGGGCCCCGAAGCTGTCGGCGATCTCGTCGAGTTCACCCGCGAACCGCCACGCCTTCGGTGCGCTGCCACTGGCACTGCGCTCTGCCTGTGCAGCCAAGCCTGGGATCGACGTCGCCCACTCGGCAAGCATCGTGTCGTCGACGCCTTCGGCGACGGCCAAGGCTCGAATCGCCAGCAGCAACGCGGCCGATCCCTTCGTCCACCCCGCGTAGCACATCTTGACCGCCGACGCCGCGCCGGCACCGCCGTCGACGACGCGCGTCTCGAGCAGCGTTCCGCTCCAGAGATCGGCCACTGAGGCGCGGAATCCCCGCTGAGGTAGAGCCGTGTCGAGCCTGCCGATTCGACAGGAGGTCCCACGATCCCACCATCGACGAACCGTGTGAACCGTTCACCGATCGCTCGTGACGTCGCCGGTGAGATCGCGTTGACATCTACATAGATCCCGTCGAACCCCAGCGTTGCCACTTCGTCAGCAACCTCGACGGCCGACGCCGGCGGACAGACAGCGATGATCACATCGGCGCGCTCGACGAGAGCGTCGAGCGAACCGACATCGTCGAGACCAGCTGCCTCGGCCCGCTCGCGAGTCGCAGGCGATCGATCGTCGCCGCACCACAGGCGTTCGCCGCGGCACACTGCGGCAATCGACGCGCCCATTGAGCCGGGATGCAGAAAGCCGGTGACCATGACGTCAGCTGTCGGTGTACCGAACGGGGGTCGTCCATGCTGGGTCGGCATGTCGCTGCCAGTAGCGACTCACGAAGGTCTGTCGTGCGTTTGCCGACACCCCCGTCTCCGATCGGTGCGCCGTTGAGCCGGCTGATCGGCATCACGCCTCCGGCGGTGGTGCACGTCAGCACCTCGTCCGCTCGCAACAGGTCGTCGGCGGTCATGCGGCCCTGCTCGGCAGGCTCGCCCGACTCGGCGCACAGATCGATGACGGTCTGCCGTGTCACGCCGAGCAGCGTCCCGCTGGCCGGGGTCAACCAGCGGCCGTCGACGAAGGCGAAGATGTTGTATCCGGGCCCTTCGGTGATGGCGCCGCTCATGTCGCGCAGCACCACCATCTGCGCGTCATGGTCGTACGCGTCGAACTGCGCCATGTCGAGATCGAGCCAGTGGTAGTTCTTCACCGATGGATCGACGCTCTCCGGTGGGATGCGCGGGATCTCGCTGATCCACATGCTCGCGCCGGTCTTCTGCTGCTCTTCCGGGCTCACCCAGATGTACGGCACGGCGAAGCAGTAGAAGTTGTTGCGGCAGGTGCGCAGATCGCGACTCCCTACAGCGGGACGTCCCCGGGTGCAGGTCATCGACACAAATGCCCGCTGCAAACCCGCCCGATTGACGCATTCGTGCAGCACCGACTCGAGCTCGTCGCGCGTACATTCCGATGTCGAGCCGGAGTTGAGCAACGCTGTGCAGGAAACGGTCGAGGTGTGCATCGAGCCGGAAGAATCGCCCGTCCCACACGCCGACGACGTCGTACGTGCAATCGGATCGCGTCACGCCCATGTCGAGCACCGAGATCTTCGCGTCGGCGATCGGGCAGAACTGACCGTCGACGAACGCCGCACCGGCAGACCACGTCGAGACTTCCGTGGTGTCGGACATCAGACAGGCCCTGCGAACAGACAGAACGGATGTCCCGCCGGATCGAGCATCACTCGAACGTCTTCTTGCGGTTGGTGGTCGGCGACACTGGCGCCAAGACCCTTGGCGAACGTGACGCCCTTGTCGAGGTTCTCGACCGCGATGTCGAGATGGACCATCATCGCCTGCTCGCCGGCTCGCGACGGCCAGACCGGTGCGACATAGTTGGCGTCGTACTGAAACGACAGCCCGCTGCCGCCCTCCGGCGATCGCAGCATCACCCATCCGTCCTCGGGCGCCTCGCCCGGTCGTGCCGGTTCGCTGACCACCACCATCCAACCCAGAAGGCGCTCGTAGAACTCTGCGAGCGCGCGGGGATCGCCGGAGTCGAGGACTGCGGCCGACATTCGAGTCCGAAGTTTCGTCACGCTGACATCCTGCCGCACGGCCGGCCACTCGTCAGAGTTTGACCGAATCAGGTCCGGGGTACGAGTCCCGCTGAAGCCACGCGCCCCAACTAACGTCAACGGTGAGGGCCAGATCGAACCGGAAAGAAGTGACTCATGAGCGGCACAGCAGTAGGTGACCACCTGTCAGACATCAAAACTCTGCGCAAGAACGCCCGAGAGCACATCGAAAAGGGCCCCTTGACTGAGAACTATGGGGCCGACCGCGAGCGCGTCATCAAGGTGCTCAACGAGGCGCTCGCCACCGAGCTGGTCTGCGTGTTGCGCTACAAGCGGCACTACTACACAGCCGACGGCATCAACTCCGCGTCGGTTGCCGCCGAGTTCCTGCAGCACGCGACCGAAGAGCAGGGGCACGCTGATCAGATCGCGGCGCGAATCATTCAGCTGCAGGGCGAGCCGGACTTCAACCCCGCCACTCTCGTCGCCCGAAGCCACGCCGAATACGTTGAGGGCACCGACTTGATCGACATGATCAAGGAAGATCTCGTGGCCGAGCGAGTCGCTATCGCCTCGTACGCCGAGATTGCCCGGTGGCTCGGAGACAACGACATCACCACCCGACGGTTGATGGAAAGCATTCTCGCAGTCGAGGAAGAGCATGCCGACGACCTCCTGACGTTCCTCAAGCAGTTCGGCGTCGACCTGTAGCCAGCACCGTCCAGCGGCTCGAGGAGGATCTCGGCCGCTGCTGGCCTCCAACGGGGCGGGTTCCTCGCCCTGACCATGCAGCCGCGCGTCGGCATTGCCGTGGCGACCGCCGATGGCTGGTCGACATCCGTCGCTCACCCCAACACCGTCGAGCTCGTCGCTGCCGTCGAGGAAAGGTTCCGGCCGCGCTGGGTCTTTTGGGGGCGCGACATCGAGACGATGCTCGTCGACGGGGGACTACGCGTTTCGAAGTGCTGGGACATCGCGGCCGTGCAGCGATTGCTGGTGGGCGGGTGGCGAATGGATCCGGCCAGAGCATGGGCGATGCTGCACGACCTGTCATCGACGATCTTCCCGTCGTTGCTGCCGTTGACCTGTTCAGCGAACCCGACGATGGCCGTCCGGACGAACCGCTGCGCGTCGACGGCTACATCAAACCCGAGTGGCTGGCGACCGGAGTTCGACTGGACGACGGAACGCCTCGGCAGATGGGCGCAGCTGGCAGCAACAGCCGCCACGCTCCAGGACGCCAAGCTTGCCGGTCTCACAGATCGACCGAACGCTGCATCGACCGCGCGATCCGAATCCGCGGCCGAACTGCTGTGTGCTGAGCTCTCGTCCGACGGGCTTCCGATGGACCGATCGATCGCCGAGTCGATCGTTGCCTCGTTCGTCGGTCCACGCCCGCAAGAACGAAGCGGAGGCGATCGAGCAGCGAAGGTCCCGCGACGCGGAGGTGTTGCGCCACTCGACCAACGTCGGCTGCGATCTGCGCAATCCAGCGCAGGTGAAATCACTGCTGCGCAGCATCGGCGTCGAACTGCCCGACACGCGTGCGTGGCGTCTCGAAGCGATCCGCGGCACGCATCCGTTGATCGACGCGCTCCTGGAGTGGCGCAAGGCCGAACGGATTGCGACGACGTTCGGCTACGGCTGGCTCGACGAGAACCTCGGCATCGGATGGCCGTTTGCGAGGCGAGTGGTCGGCGTGCGATGGCGCTGCGGGTCGCATGACTGCGTCAGCGGGCCTGCACAACATGCCGGCTCATCTCCGCTCGGCCGTCATTGCCGAGGCCGGCCATGTGTTCGTGCGCGCCGATCTCGGCCAGATCGAACCGCGCATCCTGGCCGCGGTCTCCGGCGACTCTGCGCTTGCGAAGGCGACGGCGGAGGACGACATGTATCTGCCGGTCGCCGAGCAACTGGCCGTCGATCGAGCAACCGCGAAGGTCGCGGTGCTCGGCGCGATGTACGGGCAGACGACGGGACACGGCGCAGCGGCACTGCGCGGACTGGAGCTCGCGTACCCCGTGGCCATGCGATACCTCACGGAGGCCGACCTCGCCGGGCAGGTCGGCCGCGACATCCGCACGTACGGCGGACGATTGATTCGGATGGGATCGTCGAGCGGTGGTGATCTCGACGATCGCGACAGCAGGAGCAGGGCGGCAGCACGCGGTCGCTACGGACGGAACGCGATGGTGCAGGGAGCAGCCGCAGAGTTCTTCAAGGTGTGGGCCGTGATGGTGCGATCGCAGTCGGCGGTGTTCGGCGCACGGGTCGTGCTGTGCCTGCACGACGAACTGTTGGTACACGCGCCCGCCGAGCATGGTTCCGCCGTCGCCGACCTGGTGGTCGACTGCCTGGTCGACGCTGCCCGCCACTGGGCGCCCAACGACAGTGTGAGGTTCGTTGCCGACGTCAGCACGATCGAGCGGTGGTCCGACAGCAAACCGTGAGCAACGACGACCGGTATGGTGCCCGAGATGTCCCGTCTGCTCGCCCATCTCACCAACGGCTACACCAGCCTGTTGATCACGAGCGGCGATGGGATGCCGTGCCTCGCTCACTGGGGCGCCCCGCTCGGACGCACCGACGAGCGGTTGCTCGGTGCTCTCGAACGCCCTGTCCCGGGCGGCGGGCTCGACATCGACCCGCCGCTCGGCCTGCTCGCGGAGTCGAGCGTCGGGTGGTTCGGCAAGCCCGGGCTCGAAGGGCACCGGCAGGTGGACGCGATTTCGCGCCGCAGTTCACCTTGCGTTCGAGCGAGGCGAGCGAAGATCGCGCGCACGTTTGTCCTGTGCCGACGATGCCGCTGCGCTGTCGTTGCGGATCGCTGTCGTCCTGCATCCCAGTGGTGTCGCGACCTTCGCGATGTCGATCACCAACGATGGCGACTCGGACTATTCGCTCGACGCCTGCCGGATCAGCCTTCCGGTGCCAGCGCAGGCTCAGGAGTTGTTGACGGTCGGCGGACGATGGACCAACGAGTTCGGCCAGACCCGCACATCGTGGATCGCGAACTTGCCTCACCGTCGAGAACCGACGCGGCAAGACATCGCACGAACGGCTCGGTGTCGTGTTCGCGGGCACGCCCGCCTTCACCGAGCACAGCGGCGAGGTCTGGGGCTGTCACATCGGGTGGAGCGGCAACTTCGAGATCTCGTGCGATGCCGTGACGGATGCCCGCCGTTCGATTCAGGTCGGCGAGTTGCTGGCTTCGGGCGAGATCGTGCTGGCGCCGGGAGGTCGGTACGACATGCCGACGGTGTACGCCGCCTACTCCGACCGTGGCCTGAATGCGGTGTCGAACAGCTTTCACGCCTACCTCCGCGCCCGGCCGGTGCACCCAGCCACCCCGCGTCCCGTGTTGCTCAACATCTGGGAGGCGGTGTACTTCGATCACGATCTTGACAGCCTCCGGGGTCTCGCGGACATCGCTGCGTCGTGCGGTGTCGAGAGATTCGTCGTTGACGACGGATGGTTCCATGGCCGCCGCAACGATCGCGCCGGCCTGGGCGACTGGTGGGTCGACACCGACGTGTGGCCCGGAGGTCTCACTCCTTTGATCGAGCACGTTCGTGGTCTCGGGATGCAGTTCGGGATCTGGGTGGAGCCCGAGATGGTGAATCCAGACAGTGAGCTCTACCGCGCCCACGCCGAGTGGACGTTGGTCGATGATCGATATCCCGTCGTGCTCGGACGAAACCAGTTGGTGCTCGACCTCGGTCGCAGCGAGGTCTGTGACTACTCTGTTCGGTCATCTCGACGCGCTGCTCGGCGATCACGACATCGCTTACGTCAAGTGGGACATGAACCGCGACCTCGTTGCTGCGACATCGGCAGGTCGGGCCGGCGTGCATCGACAGACACTCGGCGTGTACGGCCTGTTCGACCGGCTACGAGCGGCGCACCCCGGCGTCGAGTTCGAGACATGCGCCTCCGGCGGCGGGCGTGTCGATTTTGGGATCTTCGAACGAACCGATCGCGCGTGGACCAGTGACTCGATCGACGCGCTCGATCGCCAGGAGATCCAGCGGGGGTTCTCGTTGCTGTTTCCTCCCGAACTGATGGGGAGCCACATCGGATCGCCGGTTGCCCATACCACGGGCCGTTCGCACGGTCTCGGGTTTCGGGCCATCGCAGCGATCTTCGGTTCGCTCGGAATCGAGTGGAACCTGCTGAGGGCGTCCGACCAAGACCGTGCGCAACTCAGGGAGATCATCGATCTCCACAAGCGCCTGCGGCCATTGCTTCATCATGGCGATGTGGTGCGACTCGACCATCCCGATCCCAGCGTCATGGTGCACGGCGTCGTCGCGCCCGACCGGGCATCAGCGGTGTTCGCGTGCACGCGCCTGCGGTCGGGGCCCTCGCTGCACACCGCTCCGCTGCGGCTGCCGCGACTCGATCCATCCCGCTCGTATCGGGTGGTCGTGCTTCCAGTCGGCGTCAGCACATGGGGGAGCGCGCGGCATCAGCCGGAGTGGGTCACCGCGGGCATCGAGTTGACGGGCAATCAGCTGTCGTCGCTAGGGCTCAACGCCCCGGTCCTTCGGCCCGAAACCTCGATCCTGATCCAGGTGAGCGCCGTCGACTGAGCTCGCGTCGGCGGGCGTGCTCAGTGCTGGGCAGCAGCAGCGGCGTTCTGCACGGCGGCGAGGATTTTGACGTAACCGGTGCAACGGCACAGGTTGCCGGACAGTCCGATGCGGATCTCCTCTTCGGTGGGTGAGGAGTTGCCGCTCAGCAACGCCGTCGCCGACATGATCATGCCGGGCGTGCAGAACCCGCATTGCACGCCACCCTCGTCGAGCAGGGCCTGCTGCAGCGGGATGCAGCTGGTCACCGACCATCACACCCTCGACGGTCATGATCGGCCGGTCGCCGGCCTGTGCAGCGAGGTACGAGCACGAGTTGACCGGCTGACCGTCGATCAACACCATGCACGCGCCGCACTCGCAGTCGTCGCAGCCCTCCTTCGTGCCGGTGAGGCCGATCTCGGTACGGAGAACGCTGACGAGGTTGCGCCCGGCATCGACCGTGACCGGATAGTCGGTTCCGTTGACGTTGAGATTGATCGAGATGCTCACGACGCTGCTCCAATCCCGAGGCTGCGGTTGACGGGGACGGCGATCGATTCGCCCCGGGCTCGACGGGTCGGCAGCGTCGACAGCACGCCGGGCCATGACGCCGATGCAATGGCGGCGGTACCTGTCGCTGGCGCGGAGGTCGCTGATCGGGGCGGCCTGCTCGCTGGCCAACGAGGCGATCTCGGCACAGCAGCGCATCGTCGACATTGCGCCCGAGCAGCGCATCGGTTCCGCTGACGGCGATGATCGTCGGAGCGACGGCAGTGAGCGCGATCGCCAGCGAGGCAAGATGCGCCGTCTGCCGTCGAGGCCGACGGATGCCGCTGCGCCGACGACGGCGATCTCCATCGCCCGGCGGTACTCGAGGCGCACGTAGGCGCTGCCCGAGTCGGCCGGCCGCGACGGGAGGTGGATGGCCACGCAGAGCTCGCCCGCGGCCGCCGACGTGCGGCCCGGCGCCGTCCACAGCTCGGCGATGACGACGCGCCTCGATGCATCGGTGGATTGGAGCTCGACCTCGGCGCCCAGCACCAGCAGCGGTGCACCGGTGTCCATCGCCGGCGACGCGTTCATCACGTTGCCGCCGAGCGTGCCGACGTTGCGCGTCGACGGCGATCCGACCAGCGCGCTGGCGTCGGCGAGCGCGGTGTACCGGTCGACGATGTCGTCGTCGGCTTCGAGGCGGGCGTGCGTGACGAGCGCGCCGATGCGCACGCCGCCACCGGCCTCCTCGATGTTCCCGAGCGATTCGATGCGATCGATGGCGACGAGCGAATCCGGCAGCGGCGATTTGCCCTGGCGGGCACCGACGACCAGGTCGCTGCCACCGGCAACCGGCCGTGCTCCGGCGGCGACCGCGGCAAGGGCTTCGTCGAGCGTCGTGGCGATGGTGAAGTTCATGATCCGTCAGCCCCTGACATCGTCTCCCACACCCGCTCGGCGGTCATCGGCAGCCGGCGGACGGGCCCGCCGAGCAAGCTTGGCGAGTCGCGTTGGAGATCGCCGCAGCGGTCGCCACGTTGGGTGCCTCGGCGAGACCCTTCGCGCCTCGTGGACCCGCGTCGGGTGTGGCGATCTGCACGAAGTGGGTGCTGCACCGCTGGCGCGTCGGCGCACGTCTGCAGCTTGTACTCCAACAGCGCCGCGTTGCGCTGGCGTGACTCGTCGTCGTAGCACGGTTCCCTCGGTCAGCGCCTGGCCGATGCCCATCATCACGCCGCCTTGGATCTGGCCGAGCGCACCGGTCTCGTTGATGATGGTGCCGGAGTCGTGGGCGGCGCCGACCTCCAGGACGCGAACCACTCCGGTGTCGCGATCGAGGCGGACGCGCACCGCGTGGCACGAGAACTGCGGGGCGACGAACGACGCCATGCCGACGTCTCCGACGCAACTCGATCCTGCCAGCGGAGGCGCGGACGGTGGAGTACCCGAGCCGTGCCCGATCAGCAGCTCGCCACCGGAGGCGATCCCGGCGAGCTCGACGATCGACACCGTCGACGTCGGGTGTTCCGGCCACGTGGGCATGACCGTCCGCCAGCACGATGTCGCGCAGCGTTGGCCTCGAGGTGGTCGGCCGCGAGGGCCTTGAGCTGGTCGGCGATCTGGCCGGCAGCGGCGACGACCGCCCGACCGTTGTTGAACACCGTCTGCGAGCCCGTGGCGCCCATGTCGTAGGGCGCGACCGATGTGTCCTGGTAGATCATCTCGAAGTCTTCGGGCTCCATCCCCAGCTCGTCGGCTGCCAGTTGGCGCAGGGTCATCACCGCTCCGGTTCCGCACTCCTGGGCGCCGGTGATGATCTGGCCGGAGCCGTCGCCGTCGATCTTGATGTACGCGCCCGACGGCACCGCGAAGCTCGGCCACCAGCCGATGGCGACGCCGATCGCCTCGTCGTCGGGTAGCGCACGTCCATAGCCGACGAGCTTGGTTGCCTCCTCGATGCACTGCTGCAGGCCGATCTCGCCGTAGGTCTGGCCGCTGGGTCCTTCGACGCCGGTGTCGACCGCGTTGAGACGCCGGAACTCGACCGGGTCCATGCCCAACGGCTGCAGCGACCTCGTCGGTGTGCGACTCGATGGCCCAGCACGACTGCGGTGCGGTTGGTGCGCGGACCGATCCGGACGGCTGGTGGTTGGTGTAGACGAGGTGGGCGGCGACGATGCAGGTTGGGGATCTTGTACGGCCCGGCGACGTGCATCGCGGCGAGCTGCGGGAAGAACCCGCTGTCGGCCGTGTACGCACCGTTGTCGATGGCGATCCATGCCTTGCGGGCGGTGATCGTGCCGTCGTTGCGGACACCGGTCGTGATGTCGATGACCATGCCCTCGCGTCTGCGGTCGGGGGCGACGAACTCCTCGCGACGCGAGAACACCAGCCGAACCGGTCGCTTCGCCGCTCTGCGCCAGCGCGGCGATGTGGGCTTCGTAGTGGAACCCGCACTTGCCGCCGAAGCCGCCGCCGAGGTGAGGGACGATGATGCGGACGCGGTTGGCCGGCAGCTCCAACGTTTCGCAGACGCCGGCTCTGCGCATCGAACGGCACCTGCGTCGACGTCCAGATCGTGACCTTGTTGCCCTCCCATTGGGCGACGACCGCGCGTGGCTCGATGGGTGCGGCATGGCTGCCGTCGGCAACGTACCGGCTGGTGATGACGTGGTCGGCTTCCGCCATGCCCGCTTCGACATCGCCCTTGGTGATCGACGAGAACGATGCATCGTTGCGATCGCGCACCAACACATCGGCGGCCCCGTACGTCGACCACTCGGTGTGCACCAACGGCGAATCGGATGCCAGAGCCGCCTCGAGATCGGTGACAACCGGCAGTGGCTCGAACTCGACGACGATCGCATCGACGGCCTTTTGGGCGATCGCCGCGGTGGTCGCAGCGACCGCGGCGATGACCTCGCCCTCGAATCGCACTACTTCGCGGGCGAACAGCGTGCGGTCTTGCACGAAAGGCCCGAAGCGGACGTCGGGCACGTCGTCGGCGGTCAGCACAGCCATCACGCCTGGGATGGCGCGGGCAGCCGAGACGTCGAGCTTGGTGATGCGTGCATGCGCAATGTCGGCATAGCGGAACTTGGCGGCGAGCATGCCGGTCAGGGTGAGGTCGGCGGTGTATCGCCCACTGCCGGTCACCTTGTCGGGCCCGTCGGCGCGGACGAAACGTGGCTTGGTTGCTGCCGTCATGCTCGCCAATATGCCACGTCGGAGCCGGCATGGTTTCACGCAGCCGCCAATCTTGTCGGATGCGGATCGTCCGCTACGATCGTGCGTGGTGAGTGAATCGTGAAGCGTGACTACTCGTTGATCGGGGAAGAATCCCGTCGCGCCGTCGAACGCGGACTGTCGCAGGCGCAGTGGTATCGCACCGACGTGCCGCGCAAGCGGATGAAGGAGTTGATGAGTCGGCGCAATGGTCCGGCCATCCGTGACACGCTGCTGTGGTTCGGTCTGCTGATCTTGTTCGGCGGCTTGGGCGTCTATCTGTGGTTCTCGGTGTGGTCGCTGCTGTCGTTCGCCGTCTACGGCGTGCTCTACGGCTCGGCGTCCGACTCTCGTTGGCACGAGTGCGGCCATGGCACGGCGTTCCGTACTCGGTGGATGAACGTGGTCGTGTACTACATCGCATGCTTCATGATCATGCGCGATCCGACGGTGTGGCGTTGGAGCCATGCGCGGCATCACACCGACACCATCATCGTCGGTCGCGATCCCGAGATCGTCGCCAAGCGGCCACCCGAGCTGTGGCACATCGCCGCTGATTTCCTCGGTCTCTTCGCCGTGCCTCAGGCGTTCAAGCACATGGTCATCCATGCTTCGGGCCGACTGTTGCCGGAAGAGGCCACCTTCGTGCCCGACACCGAGCGGCCGAGGACGTACTGGACCGCACGTGTGTGGCTCGTGATCTACGCCGGCGTCGTCGCGGCTTGCGTCGTGTCGGGCAGCATCCTGCCGGCGATGGTGATCGGGTTGCCGAGGATGTATGGCGCCTGGCATCACCTCATGACGGGCCTGACCCAGCACGGCGGTCTTGCCGACGACGTCACCGACCATCGGCTCAACAGCCGCACGGTCTACATGAATCCGCTGAGCCGGTTCGTGTATTGGAACATGAACTATCACGTCGAGCACCACATGTTCCCCATGGTGCCGTTCCACGCCCTTCCGGCGTTGCACGCCGAGATCAAGGATGATCTCCCCGTACCCTCGCCCAGCATCGCGGCTGCCTTCCGAGAGTTCGCACCGGTGTTGCTGCGTCAGCGCAAAGACCCGCGAGAGTTCATCGACCGTCGCCAGCCCGATCGCTCGACCTCGGTCAGCGTCGCGAGTTAGGACAGACGTGCCGAACTGGATCGTGGCATGCGGCGTCGACGACGTCGATTCCGAAGATGTCATCCCGTTCGAGCACGACGGCTGCCTCTACGCCATCTACCGCTCACCGGACGACGCCTACTACGCGACCGACGGTTCGTGCACGCACGAGCATGCTCTGCTCGCCGACGGATTGGTGATGGACTACATCATCGAATGCCCCAAGCACAACGGTCGCTTCGACTATCGCACGGGCGAGGGCAAGTGTGCGCCGATACGCGACAACCTGAGGACCTATCCCACCAAGGTCGAACACGGCGTCGTGAGCATCGACATCGAGTGATGAAACGGTCATTTCGTGGTCCTGAAGGGCCGCGACGAGCGCTTGAGGCGGCGACCCAGCGCCGCGATAGGTCGTTCGGCCCAATTGGCTCTCGCCGGCTTTTCAATTGTGGGGGCCCGTGGCACGATTCCCCCGTCGAAGCGAGGCTCCCGCCAAACCTCGGCTAGGTAATGAATTCACACAACGGGACGGACCACAACTGAAGGCGTGAATGCTGATCGGCGGTGGGTGTCGAAGCGAGCAGATGGGTCGTAGCGGGCCTGCTCGTGGCGGCGACACCCCACCGGCGGATTGGGACGGAGTCTTCAGTTCAAGAGTCGACCGACGGGGTTAGCCGAGGGACGGTCTGCTAGCCCCGTCGATCGAGTTCACAGTATCGCTGTGGGTGAGGGCCTTCCGGTCGAGCCATACGGTTCCCGGACATCTCCGGCTATCGTGATCCGTCTTGTCCTGGTCGCAACATCGTGACCTGACACGGCGACGTGGCCGAGTGGTTCAGGCAAGGGCCTGCAAAGCCCTGTACATGGGTTCGATTCCCATCGTCGCCTCTCAACCTCTGACGTGGTATTGTGCCAGGTCAGAGGTTCTTTTCGTTGTGACCGGCAGTGACCGCCATTGACCCTCAGAGACCCTGGAAAACCGCGAGAACGCGCCTCACCCACGCCTCGCTCACGCCTCGGGAGGGATCGAGTGGCCTACATCGAGAAGCAACGGGGGAAGTACCGAGCTCGATTCTCGGACCCGCTCGGCAACGTTCAATCGCGCACGTTCGCTCGCAAGGCCGATGCGGAACGGTTCCTTCGCCAAGTCGACGCCGATCGAGTCCGCGGCCAGTGGGTCGATCCGCGCAATGCCGACACGCCACTCGCCGTCTGGGCCGAGGAGTTCCTGTCGCTGTGCCGGCGACTCTCGCCGACGACGCAGGAGACCTATCGCCGCGACCTCGACAAGTACGTGCTGCCGCGGTTCGGTGCGTACCGACTTGGGCAGTTGCCAGCCGACGAGATCGAGAACTGGTTGAACGACGAGATCGCCGCCGGCATCGCCCCGTCGTCGGTTCATCGGCACTACCGAACCCTTCGCCGCATGCTGCAGGTCGCCGTGCAGAAGCAGAAGATCCTGACCAACCCGTGCGAGCGCGTCGACCCGCCGCGTGTCCCGAAGCGGGAGATGACGTTCCTCGATTGGGACCAGGTGATCCGACTCGCCGAAGCGCACAGCGAGCGATACCGGGCACTGATCTACGTCGCCGTCGACACGGGTATGCGTTGGAGCGAGCTGGTCGGGCTGCGTCGCGGCAAGGTCGACCTCAAGAATCGGAAGATCCGAGTCACCGAGCAGCTCGTCCAGCTCGAGGATCGGTCGTTCTTGCGGAAGGAGCCGAAGACGGCCGCCGGCGTGCGCTCGATCACGATCTCGCCGTTCACCGCGTCGCTGCTTGGCCGCCCACCTCGAGTCGTTCGCGCAGCCGGGTCCAGATGCCTTGGTGTTCGCCAACGCCGCGGGCAATCCGCTGTCGGCGTCGAGCTTCCTGACGCACCACTTCTCGAAGGCACAGGTAGCCGCCGGGGTGTCGTGCCGGTTCCACGACCTGCGGCACACGAGCGTGGCGCTCGCCATCGCGGCCGGCGCCCACCCGAAGGCGATCCAGTCGAGGATGGGTCACTCGTCGATCAACGTGACGCTCGACCGTTACGGCCACCTGTTCCCGGAGTTGGACGAGGCGATCGCCGAAGCATTCGGTCGCTCGCTCGATGAGGCCACGGCGCGCCGAACGCGGGTTGTGGTGAATGCCGACTTCAGCGGCGGTTGATCCTCACGTCGCTCATGGCAGATGACCCTCGGCATGCCGGCGGAGCCGTTCATCGAAGGTGGCCACCGCCGTGTTGCGGGTGGCGGCACTGGCGAGGACGCAGCAGTCGGGCATCTTGCAGCGGGTCTTGACGCGAAGTCTGGCGAGTAGCAACGGATCGATCGGTGTGTCGTCGAGCTCGACACCGATGGCCATCAGATCAGCCCAGACCGCCTCTGCGACGTCGTTGCGTACGGCAGCGACGAGCACTTCCGCCGCTGTGATCGGGTGCACGAACAGCGGCGGCGAGGCCTCTTCAAGGATCTCGACGGCGGTTGAGTGGTGAGCATCGTTCGGGTCGAGGAAGGCGATCAGCACGCTGGCATCGACGACGATCATTCCGGCCAGTCCTCACGCAGGTCATCGATGTAACCCGCCGGATACAGGCCTGGGAAGCGTCCTGCGCGGTCGCGCACGGTGTCGCGGTGTCGGCCTTGCTGCTCGGCGATCGTCTCGGCACCGAGTTGGACGAGATGACGAAGAACGTCGGCGCGAGTCTCTCCCGGATACAGCGCAGCCGCGGCGTCGATGGCATGGGCGAGGTCGTCGGTCTCGGTGAGCAGATGGCGAGGACGAACGGTCGGCATCTCCGCAAGTGTATCACCGAACTCCACGGTGCAACACCAGGTTTTGGTCCGTGGCGTGCGTCTAATTCCAGACGTAGCGTTTCGTAGATGACATCGCTGGGAGGTGATCCGCGGCCGACGAGCCGATGGCGATCCAGCGAGCCTCCTGCTCAGTGGGATGGATCGTCGGGTCCGATCGAAGGGGTCGTCGAGCTTCCGTTTCACCTCTATTGGAGTGACGACAACAATCGTTTCGATCTGTCGAAACGTGCTCGTTTGAGGTCGATGTACCAGATCGTGCTGACCGAGGGCTCGACGGCCGACGTCGTTGCGTTGGTCAACCGGGAACTCTTGCTCGGCGTGTGGGATGAGCTGTGGCTTTCGCCGGCTGTGCATGCGGCTTGGGACAGCTGGATACAGGCGCACCGTGCTGCTGCAGTTGATCGTCAACGCCGCTGAGCCGCCATCATCTTGCAGCTCTCGTCGGCAGCTGGGTCCGGGGTTGTAATGGGAACTTGCCGCGACGCCAGCCACTCGGCGATCTGAGATGGGTCAAACCGTAGAAGGTGACCCCACTTGATGAACGGAATGCGTCTCTCAGCGACGAGCCGTCGGACGTGGCGAACGGTCACGCCGAGATGCTCGGCCACGTCCTCGATCGTCAGGAGAACGGGCAACTGGTGGACGGTGGTGGTTCTTGTGGGAGCCATAGAGGTAGTCATGGATCGTGAGCATCGACGAGGGACGTCACAGATCACTACCCGGATCACTACCCGGTCGGCGTGTCGGTCGCACGTTGGGCACCCGGTGGACGAGGTTTGCCCGATTTCCCAAACTCATTCAAGGGCGTTCGGTCATCGACCACCACGACGCTGTTGCTCGCGTTCGAGCCGTCTACGTTCGGCTCGTGACATCCCGACAGTCGCCGCCGGAGTGGATGTGGAAGACGCGGCATCCATCGGATGGCCGGCGAGCGCGTTCTCGAGTTGCGCGATGCGCTGTTGGAGGCGTACGACCTGTTGCCACAGCCGATCTCGCTCGGCCGTGACCGTAACGACGCGTTCAGCCATCTCCGAGATGTCGTGCTGCCCGCGAAGAGCTTCACGGCGCTCTCGCTCGACGGCACGGTAGGCGCGCATCCGCTCTGCGTTGTTGGCCCACTTGCGTGGCCGACCGGGACGGGTCTCAGCCATGCGCACAATTTTCGCACGTTCGTTTATCCATCAACGCACTCACACATATGCACCTCGGGTTCGTGTACACCGAAACTGTCCGCGACGCGCCTCCCGGATATCTACCCAGTCCCAGGTCAAAGACAGGGGCCAGCCGCCTCGACCCGAAGCGCGAAACGGATCGGAGATCGATGCTCGTAGGCGGCGATCTTGCCTCCGATTAAACTCTGGCTGGTCACAACACGAGCCGTCCGGGCACCATTGGTGCAGATGTGCAGAAGAGATGGAAGTAGTAAACGCACGTGCGCGGAATGATCGTCGAGGAGCGGGGTGAGCACGACGTCGGTGAGGGGCGCCGAGAGGGGGTGGTGTGGTGCTGACGTGCGATCACTGGTAACAGCTGTCCAGCACGCATAACGCAGTTATGGCGCGGCCCCGAGGGCATTCTTAGTCAGAGCATCGCTTGAGCTGAGAGAGTGAGATCTCGTGGGCACGACCGCCCCGACCGTGAACTCCACACATTGGCTGGCCGGCGTGGTGGGAGCGCCAAGCCCGCGCAGAGCGAGGCGGGCATCCTCACGCGGTTTCAGCACCGGGACTGTTCGCTCGCGCCGGTCTCACGGTGCCGCATAAGAGGTCGGTCGTCCCGTCGGCGTGACGCTGAGCGTCAGGCCTCGAAGGTCGGGATCTGCGTCAGCGCGGCAAGGTGTTGGCTCTGCATCGCCGCCCCGCCGCGGGCGGCGACGGGCTTGCCGAACGGTGAGACCATCGGCCGGCCGGTGTCGCGGGTCAGCCACAGACGGATGAGGTGGCGGCGGCGCTCCGGCTCGGGGAAGTCGCGGTACTCGGTGCGCGAGTGCATCGCCGTGTAGTTCAGCAGCCATTGGATGTCGCCCGGTTGGAAGTCCATCTCCAGCGCGACGCCCTGCTCTGCGGCGATGTCGTCGACGAGCTGCAGTACGGTTGCCTGGTCCTCGGTCAACCGCGGCACCTCGGGGTACTCCTGCGCGGTGAACACGATCTTGCTGCCGCCGTACATCGACAGCACACCGTCGACGTAGCAGCACACGGGAGACTGGTACGTGTTCGTCGGTGAGTTCGGGTCTTGGATCCGCCAATCCCAGTGGTACGTGTCGAACAGGCGCGGCGCCAGATCGGGGCGTCGGCGCACGACCTCGTTGTAGACCGTCGTCCCGCTGGCGAGCACGCTCGCGCCGCCTTCCTTCGCGGAGTGCAGGCACATCAAGCCGACGACATCAGCGCTGTCCGAGTGGAAGCTGAGCTCACTCGTGGTTCGCGAGCTCAGCACGTTCGGCGCGCTGTAGGCGGGCTTCGACGTCGTCGCGATGATGTGGGTCAACACGTCGCCGGCACGGTTCTGCCGCATCGGGTTGCCGAGCCACAGACCGAGCAGGAAGAAGATCGCGCTCGACAGCTCGTTCGAGTACTCGCCGACCCGGAGGCCGCGGACGAGCACGAAGCCGAGACCGTGATCGAGTTGCTCGGCCCACTCGGCGATCCCCGCAGCGCAGACTGGGAGCGGGTAGTCGTCGCGGTCGAGGGTGCCCAGGTCGGGATCGGCGGCGACGAGCCGCGCGCCCTCGCGCTCGAGCTCATCCAACTCGGCGTCGCTCAACCGGTACACGAATTCGGACGCGGGGCATGCCGTCGTCGCCGCGCCAGCTGGCGCGGCTGACGATCTGCTGTGGCGGCACCTGCAGTGCGAAACCAGTCATGGCGATCTCCCGGGGACGAGGCTAAGTACGGGTCTACCGAAATTCGGTCACCACGTCAAACAGATCACGGCGCCGGATCACGGTGACGGGTTCGTCGTGCCGAAGCAAGTGACGGTGCACGCGTCTTTGGACGCACCCCTGTCGAGCCGCGGTGGGTCCAGCTGCACATAGCCATATCGACCGGGAGTGTTGACCAGCAAGGAGTCCTCGACGTCTTCCTCGCCGATGTAGATGGACGTCCCACCCTCGATGCGCGCCACACGCCAACCCAGTTCGCCACAGAAATGCAGCCAGGCCTCGGGCTCCTCCGGGCCGCGACGAAACTCAACCCACGGTCGGCCACCCGAGCGGATTGCCCGATCCCATGGGTGATGTCCAGCGAGCCGATCGGCAGTTATGGCGCGTCTCCCAGCGGCACTCCGGGGCACGTCGTATCAGATTGGCGTCGTCGGCGACGTCTGCGACGTTGCGCCGGTCGATGTTCGTTGAGCAGCGTCAGCGACAGATTTTTCCGAATGGAGTGCAACGGAACGGTCGTCCCGGACGTCTCAGAAGGTGTGGTAGCACGCCGCGTCGAAATCTCTGGCACGATCCCCGGTGGGATGGACGACGACTTCGCGCTGTTCTACCGGGACGCCTATCCGGGCGCGGTGCGGCTCGCGTGGTTGCTCACGCATGACCACGATGCCGCTGAGGACGTCGTGCAGGACGCGTTCATGCGACTGCGTCCTCGCCTGGCAACGATCGAGCATCGCAACGCATACCTTCGGACCGCGATCGTGAACGGCTGCCGAGACCAAGCCCGGTCGGCGGGTCGCGCCGATGCCGGATTACGGCGCATCGGGGTAGGTGCCGAGGTGTCGTCGACGGACCAGCCGTCCGAGTTGCTCGACGTAGTCGCCCGGCTCTCCTACAAACAGCGCGTCGTTCTTGTGCTGCGCTATTGGGCCGACCTTCCGGAGGGCGAGATCGCCGAGATCGTCGGCGCCAGGCCGGCAACCGTTCGATCCATCAACGCACGGGCGCTTGCCCAGCTGAGCAAGGAACTCCGCCGATGATCACCGAACTCGAACGCCGCCTCATAGACGCGTTCCACGAGGACGCACAACGTGCCCGCCTCGTTCACCCGGACGCCTCGTCGGATGACCGCGAGGGCCGATCTCATCTCCAACTCGGCGACACTCGTCTCGAACCCGACGAGCAACTTGTTCCAGTGAAGGAGATCTACGTGTCCGTCGACTCACCACCCACCAGCGAAACCAGAAACCGTCGGCGCCTGGCGATCGCTGCCGCAGCCGTTGTTGCCGTCATCGGCGTCGCCGCAATCGCCACCAACAGCCCGAACTCCGATGACGACGTGGAACCGGCGCCCGCGGTACAGCCAACCGTCGCACCGACCACCGTCGCACCGACCACCGTCGCACCGACCACCGTCGCACCGACCACCGTCGCACCGACCACCGTCGCACCGACCACCGTCGCACCGAGGACGGAGACAGGTTTCCTTGCCCTCCACGACGGCCTTTCCGTCACGTTCACCGTGCCGGACGGCTGGGATTTGGGCCCCCCGGGGCGGTCCATCACAGCAACTACTCAAATCTGGGGCCCAACCCGGAGGTGAGGTTCCTTGATGTGGGCAACGTCTACGCCGACGGGTGCCAATGGGTGCTGGTCGACCCGCCGGTCGGTCCGACCGTCGATGACCTTGTCTCGGCGTTGACGAACCTGCTCGGCTTGGCCCCCACCGCTGCGGCCGACATCACCGTCGACGGGTACGTCGGAAAGCAGATCGAGTTCAACGTCCCCCGCTACATCGCGGACGAATGCAAGGACTCCGCGTTCGCCCTCTGGCAAGAATTCGGCGACAAGTATTGGTTCACCTACTCGGCGAAGAGCAATAACCACATCCGGCTGTGGATCCTCGACGTCGGAGGTACCCGCCTCGTGATCGAGGCGTATTCCTACTGGAGCGGCACATCGCCGCAGGACCGAGTTGCCATCGACGAGATCGTGGCCTCCATCCAGATCGGCTGAACCTCACCGGCGGGGGGCACCAGCCGGATCGTTCGCCCGGACCACGGCAACGCGCCGAGACCGTCCCCTTGAGGGTGACACGGCGAGCGCAGAATGCCCGTTATGGATCGGGTTGGCAAGTGACGGACGAATTCTCGTGATGTGCGGTGACGATGAGCCGAGGACCCGCTGGAAGTCCGTGGCGGTCGTCGGCAAGGCGTTGTTGCGTCGATCGCTAGCGTTGACCGCGTGAAGGGCGATGAGCGTCGACTCTTTGCCGTACCAGCACTCAGCGGCCAGTTCGACGGCATCGAGCTCAGCTTCCTCGATTCCGACAACGAGCACGACCGCACGATCCTGGTCCTGGCCGAGCACCCCGAGCTGCGTTCCGCCATCGAGTCCGGACGAGAGAAGATCCACCATCACGGCCGAGTAGTGAACCCACAACTCCACCTTGCGATGCACGAGATCGTCGCCAACCAACTGCTGGCGAACGAACCGCCGGAGATGTGGGACACGGCGAAACGTTTGACCGCTGCCGGCTACGAGCGTCACGAGGTGTTGCACATGTTGGCCTCGGTCGTCTCCGGTGATGTTTACTCTGCTCTGCACGACAACCAGTCGCCCGATCCGGCGCGGACCCGCGCCGCGCTGGCCGCCCTACCGGGGTCATGGGAACGCCAGCGGGAAGAGATACCCGCCGAGCGACACGCTAACCGAGCCGAACGACGTGCC
Organism: Ilumatobacteraceae bacterium; assembly: GCA_963746365.1. GTDB lineage: Bacteria > Actinomycetota > Acidimicrobiia > Acidimicrobiales > Ilumatobacteraceae > JAENVT01. Next base: position 69,190 of record CAVVBH010000006.1, read on the forward strand.
GCGGAGCGCAAACACCGGCGGTGACACACGATCCCGAAACGGCACTGGCGCAGCCGCTCCATATCGGGCAATATGCGCTCTGTGACCGACGATTGTCGGTGTTCTTCCGTCGAGCGACTAGGAATGCAAGGCGGTAGCACAGCTCGCGAGTGGGGGTGCTGAATGTCGGGTTTGCCGCAGATCGATGGTGGGCTGTTCTTGACCGACGGCGGTCTCGAGACGGATTTGATCTTTCATCATGGAGTCGATCTCCCTGAGTTTGCGTCATTCATCCTGCACGAACGTGCGACGGGCGAGGCGATGCTGCGTAGCTACTACTCCGAGTATTTGCGAATCGGAGCGGAGACCGGCTTGGGTCTCGTGTTGGAAACGGCGACGTGGCGCGGAAGCCAGGACTGGGGCTCAAAGCTCGGCTATGACGAGAATCGACTTCGGTCGATCAACGAGCGAGCGGTTGCGTTCTTGCTCGCGCTCCGAGCCGCCGAGGCGGACAGTCCGGTGGTCGTGAGCGGTTGTGTTGGCCCACGGGGTGACGCCTACTCGCACTTTGGCCCCACGAGTGCCCATGAAGCGCTGGCATATCACGGGCCGCAGGTGGAGGCGCTAGCTGGCAGTGGCGTCGATCTTGTGAGCGCATTGACACTGACGAACGTTGCCGAAGCCATCGGGTTCCTGCGTGCCGCGAGCGAGTGCTCGGTGCCGGCCGTCGTTTCATTCACCGTCGAGGTGGACGGGCGACTCCCGTCGGGAGTAAATCTTGCTGAGGCGATCGATCTCGTGGACGCTGAGACCGATTCAAGCGCTGCGTATTTCATGATCAACTGCGCACACCCCGACCACTTCAGCGCAGTTCTCAGTGCTCCGCATGAGGCGCTGCAACGTGTGCGTGGTGTCCGCGTGAACGTGTCACGCCTCAGTCACGCCGAGTTGGACGACAGCACTGAGTTGGACGACGGCGACCCGATGGAGTTCGGGAACCAGCTTGTTGCACTCCACGCTGCAAACCAACAGATCGACATTCTTGGTGGCTGTTGCGGAACCGACGCTCGACACATCGCAGCGATTGCTCAGGCCTTCCGCCCTCTTTGATGGGCGTGCATATCTGCCGATCGGCGTGCTGGACGGCTGGCGCGGGATCGGGCAACATGCGATGGTGCCGCCCACGCCAGAGGAACTCGCCGCGATGGAACGGTGGCTGGGCAAGATGCGTGGAGTCTTGATCGCGCTCACAGACTTCGTCCCGTCCGAGGCGTTGAGCATTCCGAGTCGTCTCATCGAGAACGGTGAGGCTCCTGAGGGCCTAGTACAAATGGCATGGGTGATCACGAACCACGATGTTCGAGTGCCGTCGTGGATCATCGAGGCGATCTACGAACTTGGCGGGCAGATCAACGATCCCGACCATCTTCCGCCAAATCTGCGCGACTTCGCAGCGGACGCATAACTGCCAGTCGATCTGATCGCGCCGCGAGGTCCGTGATCAGTGCCGCCGTGAAGGGTTGTCAGCAGGTGACCGCGATTGGCCGCGAAGGGCCGCGACGAGCCGTTGACCCGCGCCTCGCTCACCCCTCAACACCTAATTCGGAGGTCAACTCATGCCGTCTGAGCAGGCATAACGCGCTGATCGGCAGCGAGCCTGCAAAGCCCTGTACATGGGTTCGATTCCCATCGTCGCCTCCAGTTATCCCGGCATGCTCGACGACCTGCGAACGCGGGCGTCGAAATGGTCCGTATCAGACCGTCGCGGCGCCCACACCAGCGTGGGCGAGTGCTCTCCCTTCGACTGTCTGCCGCGATCTTGGTGATCACCGCGTTCGGGACGGTTTGCCCGACTACGTACACCCGGAACATGGTCGACTCCGCAGCACCGCGGGCCGTAACCTCGCGGCAGATGAGACGGGTCGGCGTCGCGTGCGTGAGCCTCCGATGATGCACGCCCGCTGGCCGCTCACCGGCCGCTCTGCCCAGCTGGATTCGATCCACCGCCACGACCGCGCCGGCACGGCGGGCGGCGTGGTGATCTACGGCCCGGCCGGCGTGGGCAAGACGCGCCTGGCCGAGGAGGCGCTGAGCCGCGCCGAGCGTGCAGGCAGTCCGACGGCCCGCGCCGTCGGACACCAGTCGATGGCGTCGATCCCGCTCGGCGCGCTTGCTCACCTCCTGCCGGCGTCGCTGGTCGGCGGGCTCGGGGTCGGCGACGACGAGCGGACCGGACTGTTCCACGGCGCTCGCGCCGAGTTGCGCCGGATGGCCGGCGACGACCGCCTCGTGCTGCTCGTCGACGACCTCGACCTGCTCGACGACACGTCCGTCGCCGTGCTGGTGCCGCTCGTGGTGTCGCGCACGGCATTCCTCATCGGCACCGTCCGCACTGACCGTGTCGGGCGGACACCGTCGCCGCGACTCACCGGTCTCCAACGAGACGGTCACCTCGTGCGCCTCGACCTCGACCCGCTCGGGCCCGACGAGCTCGGGGTGCTGCTGCACCGCGCCCTCGACCATCCGGTGTCGGCCGCCGCGCTCGACGAGCTGGCGCGGCTGTCGGGCGGCAACCTGCAGGTGCTCACCGAGCTGGTTCGCGGCGCCACCGAACGGGGCGCCCTCGTGCGCGACCGCGGCGCGTGGCGCCTGGTGGGCGACCTGCCGACCACCGCGGCGCTCGACGAGCTGGTCGACGAGCACCTCGCCGGCGTCGACGAAACCGGGCTCGCGGTGCTCGAACTGCTCGCCGTGTGCGAGCGCTTCGGCCTCGCCGACCTCGAACGTCGCCACGGTCTGGCCACCCTGGAGAAGCTGGAGGCCGGACGGCTGGTCTCGTTGGTGGTGACCGGACGGCGCACCGCCGTGCGCCTGGCCCACCCCCTCTACGGCGAGGTGCTGCGGGCACGGATGGCACCGCTGCGGCTCCGACGCATCCAGCACGAGCTGGCTGACATCGTCGAAGGCCACGGCTCGCGACGCCGTGAAGACGTGGTGCAGGTGGCCCTGTGGCGCATCGAATCCGGCGGGCGCGTGGCCGGCGACCAACTCCTGCAGGCCGCACGTCTGGCGCTCGCCGGGCACGACCCAGCCCTGGCCATGCGCCTGATCGCCGCCTGGCCCGAGGGCGACGACACTCGGAGCGTTCGCCCGCGCCGAGGTGCTCGCCGAGGCGTACCACCTTCTCGGCCAGCACGACGAGGTCGAACGAGTCGTCACCGACGCACTGCAGCACGAGCTCACCGACACGCAGCGCAGTGTGCTGTCGCGCCGCCTGGCGAGGACCCGGTTCTCGTCGCAGCGAGACCTCGCCGGTGCGCTCGCGGCGTTGGACGAAGCGTGCGCCGTCGTGCGCGACCCCGACGAGCTCGGCCTCATCCAGGGTCGCCGCGCGTTGCTGCTCGCCGACGCCGGACGGCCCGCCGACGCGCTCGAGGTGCTCGACACGATTGTCGTCCAACAGGACGCCGCGGCCAACGTCGAGCTGGCGACCGCCCGAGCGGTGAGCCTGCTCAGCGTCGGCCGCCACGCCGAGGCCGCCGAGATGTCGCGCCGCGCTGCCGAGTTGCAGACCACGCTGTCCGGCTGGCAGGCCCGACGCGGCATGAGCGGGCACCTCGTCAACGAGGCCCACGCCCTCGCCTACAGCGGTCGCTACGCCGAGGCACGCCGGCTCGTCGAGCCGGCCGCCGAGCAGGCCCGCTCGGCCAACGCGATGGCCGCCAGCGTGTGGCTGGAGATGACCCTCGCCGAGATCGCCCGCGACACCGGCCGTGCCGACGAGGCCATCCGCCGGTTCAGCGCTGTGGCCGGCGAAGCCGCGTCCTCCGGCCAGGACGCCGCCATCGTGTGGGCGCACGTCGGCGTCGCCCAGGGCCACCTGCTCCTCGGCGAGTGCGGCCCCGCCGCCGACGCACTTGCCCGCGCCGACGCCGCCGGCGACAGCCCGATCGCCACGTCGTGGGCCACGCGAGAACGAACGCGCGCCTGGCTGGAAGCCGGCCTCGGCGACCTCGCAGCTGCACGCGCTCGCCTCCGCGAGGTGGTCACCGTCGTGCAACGCGACGGCGTGCGCACGTTCGAAGTCGGCGTTGCTCAACGACCTCGTCCGCTTCGGCCGCGCCGACGGAGGCCGTCGACCGTCTGGGCCAGCTCGTCGAGGTGGTGGACGGACCGCTGGTGCGCGCCCACCACGGCCACGCCGTCGCCGTCGCCGCGGGCGACCCCGACGCGCTGCGCACGGTGGTCGACGACTACGAAGCGCTCGACGTGCTCCACTTCGCCGCCGAGGCGGCCGCCGAGCTGGCCGAGCTGCACCAGCAGCGCGGCGATGCCCGGCTCGCCGCCGCGGCGATGCAGCGTTGCGGCGAGCTCTCGACGCGCGCCGGCGGGCTGCGCACGCCACCGCTCGCCCGTGGCGCCGGCGTGGAGCCACTGACCGCTCGCGAGCGCGAGGTGGCGCTGCTCGCCGCGGGCGGGCGCAGCAGCCGCGACATCGCCGACCGGCTGCATCTGTCCACCCGCACCGTCGAGACGCACCTCGCCCGCGTGTACCGCAAGCTGGGCATCACCACCCGAAGCGAGCTGGCTGCGGCGCTGGGCACCGCCGACACTACCTAGTCCGCGACGTCACCGCCGACCCGCCTACGTAGTCCGGTCGTCCCGAAATGCGTACTGCACCCCGATGTGAGCGGACGCGCTCGTCCCGCACTGTGTGGGACATGACAACCACTGACATCCCCACCACCACGCCGGACTCCACCGGCCCGACCAACCAGCGCTCATTCGTCGAGCGTGCAGCGGCCTGCGGGCCGGTTCTCCACCGACAACGCCGCCCGGTACGACCACGAAGGCACCTGGGTGCACGAGTCGTTCGAGCACATCCGTGATGCCGGCCTGCTGGCGATCGCAGTCCCGGCCGAGCTCGGCGGCGACGGCGCCACCATCAGCGACGTCGCCGCGGTGCAACGCGAACTGGCTCGGCACTGCGGCTCCACCGCACTCGCCTCGGCGATGCACCAGCACGTCACTGCGTTCACCGCATGGCGCTACTCCCGTAACCTGCCGGGCGCGGAAGCGACGCTGCGTCGCATCGCCAGCGACGGCATCGTCGTCGTGTCCACCGGCGGCGGCGACTACACCCACCCCCGCGGCACCGCCGTGAAGGTGGACGGCGGCTACCGCGTCAGCGGACGCAAGTCGTTCGTCAGCCAGGCGCCGGTCGGCGCCGTGCTGTCGACGATGTTCGTCTACGACGATCCCGCCCGCGGCCTGCGCGTGCTGAACATGTCCGTGCCGTTCGCCAGTGAAGGTGTCACCATCATCGACCGGTGGGACACCATGGGCATGCGCGGCACGTCGAGCCACGACGTCGACTTCGACGACGTGTTCGTCCCCGACGAGCGCGTGCTTGGCCGACCGGCCCTACGGCGAGATCGACGCGCCGCTGCAGGTGATCTCCAGCATCGGCTTCGTCGTGATCAGTGCCGTGTACCTCGGCATCGCCGAAGGCGCCTACGCCCACGCCGTCGACTCGCTCGCCGGCAAGCAGGTGTCCACCATCGTGCAGCGCCAGGTGGGCCTCATGACCCACCGCCTGCGGATCGCCGGATGGGCCCTCGAGGGCGCGCTGGCCGCCGTCGGCGACAACCCGGCACCGTCGATGGACACTGTCGCCGCCGTGATGCTGGCCAAGCGCGAGATCGCCCTCGCCGCCATCGAGGTGTGCGACCTGGCGATGGAGGTGGGCGGACGTGCTGCGTTCGACCACGGCTCGCCGATCGAGCGTGCCTACCGCGACGTGCGGGCGGCCAAGTTCCACCCCCTCGACCCCGAGCTCACGCTGGTGCACGCCGGCCGTTTGGCCCTCGGCATGCCGGCCGATCGTCCTCAAGCATGGGGACTGTGATACGCACCCACCGCACCGACGTCGTCGTTGTCGGCGCCCGCGCTGCGGGTGCCGCGACGGCGATGTTCGTGGCCCGGGCCGGTGTCGACGTCACCCGGCCGTGGCGTTTGGGTCACACTCGAGGAATGCCGATTCGCATCGTGCCAGCGCGCCTCGACTGGCTCGACCGCGCTCGTCGAGAGTGACGCTGTGTTCGCCGAGCGTTTCGGAGTGCCGGTCGAGCCGGGCTGGATCGGGTTCCCTGAAGCGTTGCCGTTCGCGGTTGACGCGGCCCGTGACCACGATGCCGACCCTTGGGGTTCCCACCTGTTCTTCGACGATGACGGCGCGTTGGTCGGCTTCGGGGGCTTCAAAGGACCACCGTCCGCGGGTCGTGTCGAGATCGGTTACGCGGTCGCCCCGTCACGGCAAGGCCGCGGGATCGCCACCGCGGCGACACGATGGATGATCGATCGCGCCCGCGATGCCGGTGTCGAGGCCGTCGTCGCGCACACCCTGGCCGAAGTCAACGCGTCGACCGCTGTGCTTGAGCGTTGCGGGTTTGTTCACGTCGACACGACCGCCGATCCTGATGGTGATGTCACCGAGGACGTCTACCGGTGGGAACTTCTCCTCAGCTCGGCCGAACCGGCGCAGTCATGAGCGGCCCTCAGCTCGCCGACCGCCAACGCGGGCGTCGAAATGGTCCGCATGGGGACCGTCGCGGCGCCCACACCAGCGTCAGGTCAAGCAGAATTCTCCTGCGTGGCCGATGTGGAGAAGCGTTCGAGGAAGCGGAGGGCTGCGGAAGAGGATTCGCGGCGCCACAGTGCAACGACGTCGGTGGGATCCCCGGCTTCGCCGTCTTGCTCGTGGAGCGCCTCGGTGAGTTGCTCGATGTGGCTCCGTTGCGATTCGAGCATCGCGGAAATGTCGATGTCGCAGTTGGCGGCGATCACCAGTTTGAGGAGGAGTTCGCTGCGGAGGTCGCGGAGGTGGGCGACGGGGGTGTTGAGCCATTTGCGAAGCTGTGCGCGTCCGGTGCGGGTCGCGGCGAGGATGGTGCGGTTGCCGCCGGCGATGCCGGGTTCTTCGCCGATCGGGTGGATGTAGTCGCGGGCGCTGAGTTGATCGAGTGAGCGGTAGGTGAGTGGTCGGGACAGCGACCAGACACGACCGATGTCGCCGGTGGGTTTGAGGCGGGCTGCGATGGCGAAGCCGTGGGTCGGTTTCGGGTAGAGGATGCCGAGGCATGCCCATTCTCCGAGGAGGAGATCTTGGCTGTTGGTTCTGCTCACTGTCACCATCGTCGCGCTCGCGGACGTTGCACGTCGCCTCCTCTCACACTCGCCCGTTGTCTAGACGAGGTACGCCTCGATGTCGGTCGCCTTCACGGATGCGTAGATCGTGTCTCCTGGGCGGAGATCGAGCGCCTCAAGCGCGCGAGCGGTGATCTCAGCCGTCAATCGGAGTGGACCCTCGACGCCGACTCGGATTCGGTCGCCAAGCCGATCGATGTCGCCGACCGTTCCCGCCCAGACGTTGCGAGCGCTGGACGCCGTCGGGTCGGTCCGGCTGAGCGTAATTGCCTGGGGTCGGACGACCGAGAAGGATCGGCCGGGTTCGGCGTCGGCGATGACGACGTGAACGCCGCTGTCGGTGGTCAGTACGCCATTCGTGATCGTGCCGGTGACGAGGTTGGTGCCGACGAGGTTGGCGACGTAGCTGGATCGGGGATGCGCTGTGACCTCGTTGATCGTTCCGGTTTGGACGATCGCACCGTTGTCGAGGATCGCGACTCGATCGGCGAGGGCGTAGGCGTCGGTTGGGTCGTGGGTGACGAGGACTCGCATGCCGTCGAAGGAGTCGAGGTAGCGGCGCAGGTCGCGTCGCACTTCGGTGCGGGTTCCCGCGTCGAGTGCGCCGAGTGGTTCATCGAGCAGCAGCAGCCGGGGATCGGTGGCCAACGCCCGAGCCAGGGCGACCCGTTGCGCCTGTCCTCCCGACAACGCCCGCGGTCGGTGGGAGGCGTGGTCGGCCAGACCGACTCGTTGGAGCCAATCGTCGGCACGGCGGCGCGCCTCGGGCTTGGGTGTGCCGCCGCGCTCGCAGCCCGAACGCGACGTTGTCGCGGGCGGACAGATGAGCGAACAACAGGTAGTCCTGGAACACGACTCCGATCGGCCTCTTCTCGGCCGGGACGAACACGTTCAGGTCGGAGTCGTCGAGCACCGCGTCATCGATCGCGATCCGGCCGCGATCTATTTGGAGCAGGCCGGCGAGTGCTCGCAGCAGCGTGGTTTTCCCGGCGCCATTCGGGCCGAGGACCGCGAGCACTTCGCCTCGTTTGACGGTGAGATCGACGTCGAGCGTCAGCGTGCCGAGTCGCAGCACAAACTTGGCGTCGAGGCTCACGCCGCCCCGCCGGTGCCGCCGAGCCAGCGGTCGCGAAGCCCGACGAGCACGGCAAACGAGACGGCGATCAGCACCAGGCTGAGGATAAGCGCTTCCTGCGGGTTGGTCTCGAGGGCCAGATAGGTCGCCAGTGGCATCGTCTGGGTACGCCCAGGGAAGTTGCCGGCGAAGGTGATCGTGGCCCCGAACTCGCCCAAGGCGCGAGCCCAGGCGAGGACAGCGCCGGCGATCAACGCCGGTCGAACCGTCGGCAACGTGACATTTCGGAACACGTACCACCTCGTGCCCCCCAAGGTTCGGGCGGCATCCTCGTAGCGACGGTCGAGTTGGCGGAGCGCCGCTTCGACCGTCAGCACAAGGAACGGCATCGCCACGAACGTTTGTGCCACGACAACCCCGGACGTGGTGAACGGAAGCCGGAAGTCGAACCAGCGGTCGAGGTACTGACCGAACAAACCCCGTCGACCGAACGAGAAGAACAGCGCGACGCCTCCTACGACGGGTGGCAGCACCATCGACAACGTGCACAAGGCGCGCACGACGCCGCGGCCGGGAAAGTTGATGCGCGCTAGCAGCCATGCCAATGGCACACCGAAGAACAGGGCGAGTGCGGTTGCCCACAGGGAGCACTTGATCGAAAGCCACAACGCTGTCCGTACGTTGTCCTCGGTCAACACGCTCCAGGCTCGGCTCCATGGCGCCCGCCACAAGAGGCCGAGGAACGGCAGCGCGAAGAAGCACACGGCGACGACAGCGATGAGCAGTGCAGCGGCGGGAAGGCGTTCTTTCCCGCCCCTGCGGCGAATCGGACGCGGCGGCGCCAGGGTGGTCATGGGGTGGTGAAGCCGTAGCTCGCCAGGATCTTCTGACCCTGCTCTCCGACCACGAAGTCGACGAACGCCTGCGCACCATCTGGGTTCGGTGCTTCCTTCGTGACGACCACCGGATAGGTCGCGACGACGTTGATGTCAGCCGGGATGTCGATGCCCTCGGCCGCGGCGCCCGCAGCGATGACGTCGGTTGTGTACACGATGCCAGCGTCGGCCTCGCCGAGCGTCACCTTCGTGACGATGCCCTTCACGTTCTCCTCCAGCGAGGCCGGGGTGACGGTGACGCCAGCCGCGTCGAGCACCTGCTGGGCGTACTTGCCGATCGGCACCTCCGGCGCGCAGGTCACGTAGATGATGTCCGGGTTGGCGAGATCGGCCACTCCCGCGATGGCTTTTGGGTTGCCCGGCTCGACGATGATCTGCAACGAGTTGGTCGCGAACACCACCGGCTCACCCGCGTTGCCACCGGCATCGGTGAGCTTGGTCATGTTGGCCTCATCGGCAGATGCGTACACATCGGCGGGCGAACCTTCGTTGATCTGCGTGACGAGATCCGATGACGACGCAAAGTTGAACGTCACCGTCGCGTCCGGATGCTCGGTCTTGAATGCCTCACCGATCTCGGTATACGCAGCAGTGAGCGAGGCGGCTGCGAACACCGTCACATCACCCGACACCGCCGCCTCCGTGGTGGTCGGCGCCTGGGCGGTCGTGTCCGCGGTGCCGGCATCGTCGTCGGAGCCGCACGACGCGCCAACCAGGCCGAGCACGGCGAGCGCCGTTGTGAGGAGTCGAGGAGTTCTACGCATCAGCCGGGATCTTAGTCAGGAGCAAACTATCGGTGCGTCATCCGCTGATCATTGACCTCATGAGCGGTCACTTCTAGCCGCTGTGCCGGTCAGCGGGCATCCAGCAAGCAGGACTGGAATGGGTCACCGGGGATGAACTGGCGCTGTGGCGAAAAGAGGTCCCAGCGCAGTTGGTGTTTCCCCAAGGACTGCGCGTCGGGCAGGCAGAACGTCATCGCCCCGTCGCTCATCCACACGGGATATAGGTCCATCAACGCCAGATGCGTTCGTGCAACTTCGACTCCGTCCAGCGTCGCAACGACGATGTCGCCTGCGGAGATGTCCGTGGACTGGACGTAGCTGATGTAGGTGCCGGACGGCGACAGCCCTCTGGGGTAGCCATTGGCGAGCTGCAAATCGCCCAAGTGAATCCCGTCGATCGACCAATACGAAACCACTGAGTGCAATCGATCGACGGTGTCGTACCGGAGCGCCAAGAGAGACACGTCGTCGGTGGCTCCCAACGGGTATCGGAAGCGGTATCCACCATCGGTTGACATGCTCAACTCGGGAAGCGTGAACAGCACATCGTGGGTGATCGCGTCTTCGACCTGAGCGGTGGTGGGACCTGGACCCTGCGTCATAGGCGCGATGTTCCGCACCATCAACGGCCCGACGCTGGTGAACAGAACGTAGAACGAGTAGTAGTTCAACTGGTAGCTCTGCAGTATGGCTCCTGTCCGGCTGAGCACCCAGCCGCGCGAGTACACCGGCGGCGTGTCGCCGACCACATCGATGTGCTGGCAATCGTCGCGCACGTGTGCACGCGGGCTGCTGATCGCCAGCGGCACGGAGGCAGTCACGGCTCCCGTACGAAGATCGATGATGTCAATGCTGGACGCAGTGGCACGCACGCCGATGTTGCAGTGCGGGTCCACGCCTTCTCGGCTGTCATAGATCCGCACCGGGCTGACAGCAGTGATCGCGGTGTCACCGGTCAGATATCCGGACACGTCGGCGATCACGTCGACATCGGTGTTGGTGGCGAAGCACAACTGTCCCGCTGCATCGAGCTTGACGATGGCCATGTTGGCCACGTTGCCGCCGGGCACGAAGTTGAGGTTCGATGCCAGTGGACGAACCGTGCCGCACGGAAACGCCGTGACGAACCCGCTCAGGCCAGCGCGAGTCGCCGTCAAATTGACGATCACCGCCGACGCGTCGAGCGGAATCGCCCCGACTCCACCAAGTTGCAGCGTTCGGCCACCGGCGCCGATCGGTGAAGCAGGCCCACCGATGCCGTCCCGAGTGTCCAACACCCTCGCGGGCGCGCTGAGCGGCACGATCTCGCCGACTCCGGCCGGAACGTAGCCGGCAACGTCCATCACCAGATCCGTGGGCGACATCGTGAAGACGCACACCTGGCCCCCACTACCGATGCGAGCGAGCACGAAGTTGGGGACGATCGCGTTGGCGACGAAGTTGAGCGTCGACGTGGCCGGGATGGCCTCGCCGCACGGGAACACGGTGATGAACCCGGGGGTCCCGGTATCGACTGCCGTGGTGTTCACCAGGACCATCGATGCATCCGAAGGAACACCAGCGTTGCCGGTGATCTGCACCGTCGCGATGTCACCGGCGGCGAGGCGGTGAGGCACGCCCAGTGATGAACGCGAATCGACGATGCGCTTCGGCTCCGGCAATGTGACGACCGGCGAGCCGGCCGGAAGGTAGCCGGCAAGGTCGACGACGACGTCCACCACCACCATGGTGTCGATGCACACGTCACCGTCCGGCGACGACGCGCGCTGATGACGAAGTTGGGGACCGTCTGATCGGCAACGTAGTTCAGGTTCGATGCTGTTGGTCGCTCCGCGCCGCACGGGTACACCGTGAGGAAGCCTGCAGCCACCGGGTTGGTGACGGTCACGTTCAACGCCACGCCTGCGGCATCGATCGGCACCCCGTCCAGACCAGCAATCGCGATCTCGAGCGTCAACATGGGCGGCAAGGCGCCGCCCGACGGATACGCGTCCGCAGCGATTGGCGACACAGCCGCTACCAGAACGAACACCACCAACGACGCGATGTATCTACGCACCCTCCGACCCCCCGCTCAGTCAAGCGAGCATACGTTGTGATCGAGCGACGCCCACCATCGATCGCTGGTCAGTCGACTCGCCCGGGCCGCACCTTGAGGTTGCGCGAAGGGCGCTGCAGGATGTGAACATGCGAGAACCCGAGTGACTTCCAGCGACGGTATGCGAGCGGTGCGCCTCATATCCCAGGATGCTTCGTGTTCATGTGGGGGCCTCGCCGAGCGCCGCAATTCGAGTTTCGCAATCGCCGAGAAGCGCGACGGCGGCCACCAGTCGTAACGTGCGCGACATGATCACCAACATCTCGATTGTCAGCGTCTTCGTGAAGGATGTCGACGAGTCCAAGCGGTTCTACACCGACGTGCTCGGTTTCGACGAGAAAGACGACATCAACCTGGGCGGAGCTGAGTGCCAAGCGTGTCGAGTTCCTCCAGCCGCCATCGCAGCGTCCATACGGCACCGAGGCGTTGTGCCGCGACAACTCCGGCAACTGGCTCGTGCTCGTCCAGCCCACCGATCAGCCGTACCCCTCTGAGCAGGCATGACGCCAGCACGTCGCTGCAACTCTTGACACATTTCAGTCGATCACAGAGAATCATGTCCATAATCGAAGTTGGAGGCCCCCGGTGACTGACGTGGATGTGTTGGTGATCGGTGGTGGACCGTCAGGCCTGACGGTCGCGGCAGAGGTCGCGCGAACCGGAGCGTCCGTGCTGGTGTTGGAGCGGCGGGAGGTCGAACCGATTCCACGTGGTGGCACGGTGCTGCCTCGCCCGCTGGAGTTGTTCGACGCACGGGGCATTGCCGAGCAGTTCATCAGGCGTATGAGCGAAGTCAATCCGAACCCGTTTCAGACCTTCCACATCTGGGCCGGGATGGCGCCGGTGCGCTGGTCTGCCCGAGACTCTCGGTTCGGGTTCACCTTGATGCTGGCCCAGCACGAAACCGAGGACGTGCTACGTCGGTGGGCGATGGACTGCGGCGTCGAGCTGCGGTTCCGTCACGAGATGATCGAAGTCCACGACGGTGTTGATGTCGTCACTGCCGTCGTGCGTGACCAGGACGGGGAGACATCTTCAGTGCAGGCGAGATACGTGGTAGGCGCCGATGGAGGTCGTAGCCGTACCCGCGAACAGGTCGGGATCGACGTCGTGGGCCACGGGGACACCTTCACGGGCGTGATCGCTACGGCGAAGATGCAGTTCCCATGGCCGGGCACTACCCGTACGGAACGCAACGAACACGGGTGGCTCGCGGCGAATCCGTTCGGGCTCGGGCTGACGCGCTTCACGATGGTGCACGCCGATGGACGGGCGACCTCTCGAACCGAGCCCGTGACAATCCCGGAGCTCAATCAGAGCCTCAGCCAGATCCTTGGCGAGCCGATCGACATCCCGGAACTCGTCGCCGCCAGCCGATACGGCGATGCAATGTGGATGGCCACGAAGTTCCGTCACGGGCGGGTGTTCCTGGTCGGGGAGGCGGCACGCATCCACTACCCGGCCAGCGGCGTCGGCATGAACTTCTGCATCCAGGACGCCTTCAACCTCGGTTGGAAGCTGGGGGCGGTCATCCGCGGCGACGCGGGTGAAGCACTCCTCGACACCTACGAAGCCGAACGTCGGCCGATCGCCGAGGATCTGTTCCGCAGTGTGAACGCCCAAGTCGCCATCCAGTTCGACTTCTCGCCCCGCGGTCTCGCCTTCACCGAACACTTCTCCAAGCACCTCCTCACCAAGCCGGAGGTCACTGAACATCTGTGGGCCGAACTCAACGGCCTCCAGACGCAGTACCCGCAGCCCGAGGAGCGCCTTCCACCGGTCGGTTTCCCGGCGCCCGATCTTGAGATGTTCCTTTCCGACGGGTCCACGACCCGTCTCTACGAACTGCTTCGCCATCATGCGTTCGTCGTCGTCGACCTCAGCGGAACCAAAGCGCTACGCGGTCTCGAACCACCGAACGATCGGATCGCGGTGATCGAAGCTCACCCGATACGACGCCCCACGGCCATCCGCGATGTATCGGCGCTGATCGTTCGTCCTGACACGTACGTGGCCTGGGCGACCACTTCGACGCCGAACCCAGACGTGGTCTCGGCAGAGCTCGCGCGCATTCTCTCGATCGGCGTCCAGACCAGTTCGATCGACCGTGGCGAAGGACACCTGTAACACATGACCGCGACCTACGAGGCGCTTGATCCGTGCAGCGACGAGCCGAGCATCGAGCGGATTCCTCTCGCGGGCCGGCCGGCACGTCTCGATGGCCTGCGCGTCGCCCTGATCCAGACAATGCCCGCGGGCTCGGGTCTCGAGCCGGTCATCGATGCACTGTGGGCCGAGGTTGCCGCCGTGTGCCCAACGGCGCAGCCCACTCACTACATGCGCAAGAACTTCATGGTCACCGATCTTGCCGAGATCGACGAACTCGCCGCGGATTTCGACGTTGCCATCGCTGTCGCCGGCCCCGCCGCAACGATGGTGCACCTCACTGTGATACTGGCCACCGAGTTGGAGCGCCGAGGCGTGCCGTGTCCGGTGGTCCATTTCGAATCCCTGCAAGCGGCAGCACAGCATGCAGTGTCGACCAGCGGCGCACCGGTGCGGTTCTGGCCGATCGGCAACCCGCCACGCACCGCCGAAGCGACGGCTGCGGTGGCTCGGATGGTGGTCGCCGACCTCACCAACCCGGCACAGGCCAACGAGCAGCTCACCGGGTGGCGCGTTCCCGTGCCCCGCGAGCGGATCGCGGCCCGCGGCTCCCTCGCCGAGGTCAATGAGAGATTTCTGGCCAATGGATGGACGGACGGCTTGCCGATCGTCCCACCGACGCACGCCGATGTCGCGGCAATGCTGCGCGGCACGAGTCGCGCCCCGGACACGGTCGTCACCGAGACGTTTCGTCCGGAGGGTCGGCGGGTCACAGTCGAGATGGTTGCGATCAACGCGGTCATGGCGGGCGCCCGGCCCGAGTACCTCCCAGTGATCCTCGCCACCGCCTCAGTGTTCGGAGACATCCAGTTCGAATCAATGACACGCTCCGTGAATTCGTTCGCCTTCGCCCAACTCGTCAGCGGCCCGATCAGCCGCGAGATCGGCATGGTCGGCGGGCTGAACGCGCTCGGACCCGGACACCGAGCGAACGCCACGATCGGCCGAACACTCAATCTGATGCTCCGCACGCTCGGCGGAGCACAGCTCGGCGTCAACACGACACCGGCCCAGGGAAGTGCGGTGTCGTGGGCGTTCGCCTTCGCCGAGAACGAGACAGGGAGCCCCTGGCAGCCCTTCCACGTCGACCTCGGTTACGAGGCGAATGACAGCGTCGTGAGCATCCTGCTGGGCGGCTGGGCGCACAACGGGAACTACTACTACGGCGATCTCGATGATGTCGCCTCGACGTTGCAGGACTTCGAGATTCCGCAGACGGGTGCACTGGTGATGTTCTCCGAGAAGCGTGCCCAGCATCTCGCGGGCGAGGGGTACACGAAACAGGCGGTGGCCGAGTACCTCCATCAACGGGCGACGATTCGCCTCGGCACATTCCGGGCAAGCGGATTCTTTCCGATGATGCGCAACGACATCCTCGGCCTCGGTCCCTCCACCGCCCCCAGTTGGCCGGCCGACTACCTCAGCCGGCCCGACGACGACGTCGTGCCCGCCTACCCGCCCGGGGGAATTCGCGTCGCGGTCGTGGGCGGCGATGTTTCCTCCACGACGCAGGCATGGAAGCTGCAACTGCATCGCAGCGTGTCGGTCGACGACTGGCGTTGACCCCGGGCCGATCCAGACTGAAACGCCAAGAGCCCCGGCGGCGTTCGAGGTGCCAGCATCGGGGCTCTTGCGGGATACCAGCGGGTAATTGGGGGATTCCGGCCGGCCATCGCTCTCACAGCGGGGTCTCGGCTGAGTTGGACTGATACTCAAGTACCCCAGATGTAGCCGCTTGAAACACGCTGAGCGCCGTTGAACCCACGCGCTAGGCAGTGGTCCGCTGTGGTCGCAATATGGTGAACAGGTGAACACTGACAAGGAACCTTCGGAATCAGACCGATCCACCCCCGACAGACTGTTGAAGCCGAGTGACGTGTCGAGCAGGGTTGGCTTCTTCGACCGGTTTGCCGGTCTCACCGCACAAATGGCGAGTCGAGCGCCGTTCTTTGCGTTCTGCCTCCTGCTCGTGATCCTCTGGTTGATCCAAGGGGCGGTCGAGGTCATCGCCAAGGGGAACTTCTCAGAGTTCCTCGATGACCAATACCAGCTCGAGATCAACACGACCACCACGATCATCACGTTCCTGATGGTCGCCCTGTTGCAGAACAGCCAGACCCGAAGCGATCAGGCCCTCCAGCACAAGTTGAACGCGATCGCCGACGGGATGGCCGACTTGATGGAGCACCTCTCGGAGCGTCACGACGACGATGGACTTCGCAATGACATTCGTGAACTCCGACTCGCAGTAGGGCTGGAGAACATCGAAAGCACCGGCCGGCAGAACTCGCGACAATCAGATCCGGTCGACTAGCCGTTGATCCGCTGCCGTGATGCGGGCGATCGGCGAACTGACCGGCAGCCGCACCTGACTTTCGCCGAGCCGCCGACGCGGGCGTCGAAATGGTCCATATGCGACCATCGCGGCGCCCACGCCGCTGTCACGAGTGTCACGAGTGGCGTTTAGAGGTATCGACGGCGACGATGTCGCGCTCAGCCGGGATCGGTGATGAGTCGCTCGCGGAGCCGTTGCACCGTCGCGTCGGAGACTCCGATCCCGGACGCCCAAGCGGTGAGTGAGCCGTGGCGGTGGACGATCCGCCGCGTGTAGAGCGCCATCACTTCTGTCGGGTGCGGTCCAGAGCAGCTCGGGGGAGCGGTGGACGGGTGGGTCTCCGGCTCGCGGGTCGGCGATCATCATCGCCCGCCGACGGCGAGTTGGATCGTCGGACAGTGCGTACTCCGCGATGACCGATTCGAGCGTCACCCCGAGCGCGCCCTGGATCAACGCGACAATCAGTCCGGTGCGATCCTTGCCGGCAACGCAATGGACGAGAACGGGGCCGTCGACGATGTGTTCGGCGATCGTGTCGACGGCACGCACGAGTTGAGGGCGCCCACGGTCGACCATGTCCTCGTACAGATCGACGATGTCGACCGCCTGGTCGAACTGCGACGGCGGGTTGTCGACGTCGATCACACGATCGACCACCTGGATGTGGTGCGTGATCTCGGGCGCAGCAAACAGGTGACCGCGGTCGACCTGGGCCTGCTGGCGCAGGTCGATGACAGCCCGCAGGCCGAGACGGTCGATCGCAGCCCTGCCTTCGTCGGTGAGCCGGACCGGCTCGTCTGCCCGGTACAACAGCCCGGTGCGCATCCAGCGCCCGTCCTCGGTCGGCCAACCTCCTGCGTCTCGGACGTTCAGGCAGCCCTCGACATCGACGTGCTCGGGTCTACCTGGATCGCTTCTATCCACGTGAGATCAGCTGGGGAGCATCGACAGGATGTCGTGATCCATCATCGTGGCGGACGCTCGTTCGACCAGCTTCTCCATGAACGAGGCGCCGCGCTCGTTCGCCGGGTCGAGTGTCCCGGCGATCACGACGGCGTAGCAGAACATGTACAGCACGCCGACGCGATAGTCCTCCCAGCACTTCTCGAGCGGGTACTCGACACCGTTTTCGGCGAGGCGCCGCTGATAGTGCTCGATCAGCTCCGGCTCGTGGGCCCGCCTCTCGTCGGTCGTCACGTTCTGGCTGAGGAGGTAGGCGACATCATGCAGTCCGGTCGAGATCGTCAGCGCCCAGTCGAGCAGGATGATGTGCGACTCGTCGAACATCAGGTTGTCGAGACGGACGTCGCCGTGGATGAGCGTCTGGACCCGGCGGCCGATCATCCGGTGGATCTCAGGCACGGCAGGCGAGGAACCGGTCGCGGCTCGCCTTGATCTCGTCCGCGACCACATGGCCGAACTGGGTCATGCACGGATCCCACCCCGCTTCACAGCCTGCTGTGATTCCGGCGCTCTGGGCCTCGCTGTCGATGCGGGGGACCGACTTCACGCTGAGATCCTCTGGGTGGCCCCAGAACTTCGCGTGCAGCGGCACGACCGCGTCGATGATGAGCGTTGCAGTCTCGGCATCGCACCCGGCCACCTGGTCCCCGGTGGTCATTCCGGAGAGGTCCTCGAGCAGCAGCACGCAGTCGCCGCTCTCGGGGTCGATCTCGGCCGCGTAGCACTTCGGCGCAGAGGCGTCGATGGTCGGCGCGATCTCACGGTAGAAGCCGACCTCCCGTTCATACAGCCGGTACGCCATCGCCACCGCTCGGTTCGACTCGACGGGCGTCGCGAACTTGGCGACGAGTGATGCGGGACCACCCGAGTCCTGTCGGTCGTATTCAAGTGCGATCCGCACGAGGATGCCGAGCATGCCGATGCCCTCCCCGACCGGTGTACTGCTGAAGCCGGTGACTCGAGCGTCGCCGATGTCGCCGGTGGAACGCAGACGTTCCGTCAACCAATCGGTGGTGAGCTCGGAGGGCTGGGTCGGGTAGGGCCGTGTGCTCATCGTCGATGCTCCTGTCGTGAACGCGAGTTCGCCACAACGTAATCGGCGGCCGTGGAGCGGGCGATCACACCGGCCACGTCGTGTCGAGGCGAACCAACGCCTTGCCGACGTTGTCGCCTTTCAACATCCCGAGGAACGCGCCGACGGCGTTCTCGATCCCGTCGACGACCGTCTGCAACGGTGTGACCTCACCGCTTCGGATCCACGCCGATACGGTGCGCTCGAACTCCGGGCGCGCCTCCTCGTGGTCGCGGACGATGAAGCCGCGAAGCGTCACCCGGCGCAGCACCGCCTCGATCAAGCGGTTGATGTCGTTTGGTGGAGCGGACTCGTCGTACTGGGAGATCATCCCGCACAGCGCGATCCTCCCGCCGAGGCGCATCGCCTCCAGCGCGGCGACGAGCTGCGCGCCCCCGACGTTGTCGAAGTACACGTCGATGCCATCAGGCCGCGACGCGTCGGCAAGAGCGTCCCCGGGCGGCTCGGCGCGGTAGTCGAATCCGTCGTCGTAACCGAGCTCGTCGACAAGGACGCGCACCTTTGCGCCCCCGCCCGCGCTGCCGATCACGCGCGCTGCTCCGAGCAACTTCGCGAACCGGCCCGCTGCGGAACCGACGGCGCCGGCTGCCGCGGACACAAACACGACATCGCCCGCACGCATCTGCGCGATTCGGGTGAGGCCGACGTACGCCGTGAAACCCGTCTGCCCCAGGACGCCGAGCCATGCACCTGCCGGTGCGGCGTCGGTATCGACGACGCTGACCCCCGCTGCGTCGACGACTGCATGCTCCCGCCAGCCGAGGCGGTGCCGGACGACCGTGCCCGGTGAGATCTCCGAACTCCCTGCCTCGATCACGACACCGATCGTGGAGCCGTCGAGCGGATGCCCGACCTCGAAGTTGGTGGTGTAGTGCTTCTCGCTCGTTTCGAGCCGCCCGCGCATCGCCGGGTCGACGCTCATGACGATGTTGCGCACCAACAGCTGGCCTTGCTGCAGTGCGGGCACGGGTCGCTCCTCGAGAGCGAAGTCGTCGGGCACCGGTCCTGCCGGCCCGGGCCGACGCAACAGCGTCACCATCCGTGTCGTCGGGACCACTTGTGCCGTAGATGTCGTCATGCTCGTTGATCTTCCGTACTAGGTCGGCGACGCAGGCGCTCAACTGCGGATAAGGCGGTCCATCGTCTCGTGGTAGTGGGCGATCTTGCACTCCCGCTCGGAGAGGATGTGCTGCGTGTAGCCGCTCGAGCGCTTGGTCCGGGCGAGCTGGTCGTAGATCGAGATGTCCTCGCCGACGACGACCTTCAGGGTCTCCCAGTGGGCCAGCGTCCTGTCGAGGTACTCGGCGTACTCCGGATCGGTCTCGTCGCCTGGGTAGATGAGCTCCCAGCACAGGAACCGGGTGCGGTCGACGTCGATCGGGATCGGGTTGAACACCTGGATGTGCGGCGGGTTGCAGTTGAACACCGTGTTCGGGAACACGACGTAGTGGCAGATCGCGTACTGGTGGTGGTCCCAGTCCTCGGCGAGCTTGTCGAGCGTGTTCGGTGCGCGGCACGAAGCACATGTAGTTCTTGCCGACGATGTGGAACGACGTCTGGCGGAAGGTCTTCGACTTCGCCGGCCCGACGTGGTGCAGCTGGGTGACGTGGTACACCTCGTTGAACCCGTCGACGATCGCCTTGTAGCTGACCGGGCACGTCGAACTCGAGCACCTCGTGCAGGACCATGTCCTCCATCTTGAACCGGCCGAGGTCGGCCGTGATCTCGGGCCGATCCACTCCTCGAGCGACGGCGCCTTGTCGGGCCCGGCGAGGTTGATCCACACCCAGCCGCCCCACTCGTCGACGGCGACGGCCGGAGCGCGGACGTCCTCGAGGTGGTCGGCGGAGAAGTCCTCCCGCTCGGGGACGCCGACGAGCTTGCCCGTCGTGTCGTACACCCAGCCGTGGTACGGGCAGGTGAACCGGCGGGCGCCGCAGCCCTGCAGGTCGGCACGACGAGGCCGGCCACGGTGCTGGCACACGTTGTGGAAGGCGGCGCAGCGAGCCGTCGCGCTGGCGGGTGATCACGACGGTCTCGCCGTGGCCCTCGAAGGTGATCCAGTCGCCAGGCGACGCGACCTGCTCGGAGCGCCCGGCGAGCAGCCAGCTCGTGCCGAGCACGCGCTCGCGCTCGAGCTCGAAGCGGACTGGGTCGGTGTACGGCTCGCGGCTCATCACGCTGGCGCCGTAGTCGGGGACCTGTTGAACGTCGGGCCCGAGCCGGACCGGAACGTCACCGCGTGTCGGAACGTGAACCATCTGCTCTCCCTGATGTCACCCCGCGACTGGCACGGGTTTTATGATACGTGTGTTATATATAACACGCTGTGCTACGTTACGTCAATGCCGAAGATCATCGACATCGACGAACGGCGTCAAGAGCTCACCGACGCGGCGGCGCGCCTGATCGCCCGGGCAGGCCTCGGTGCCGCGACGATGCGCGACGTCGCCGCCGAGGCAGGCCTGACCACCGGAGCCGCTCACGCACTACTTCGCCGACAAGCGCGAGCTGCTGCACAGCACCCTCGTGGCGTCGTTGCAGCTGAGACGAGCTCGGCGGCCCGATGACCGGCCCAATGACCCGCACGCGACCCTGCGCGCCGCGCTGGCGGGCGCGTTGCCGACGGATGAGGACACACGTCGTCACTGGATGGTGACCGTCGCCTTCTGTGCCGAGGCCAACGGCGACGCTGCGCTCGCCGCCACACAACGCGACGCCTATCGCGACTATCGCTCGCGTGTGGCTGGTCTTGTGGAACGGTGCATCGGCGGGTCCATCGATGAAGCGATCGAGATCGCCGAGCAACTGATCGGCGCGGTGGACGGCATCGCGCTGCAAGCGTTGTTCGACCCCGAGTCGTGGCCACCCGCGCGACAGATGGCGGCGTTCGACCGTGCGCTCGAGTCGGTTGGCTGCGTGCCGACGAGCGCGGCTGGTTGACTGCGCGGTTACGCCGGGTCCAGAACGCGATCCAACTCCGCGATCGCGAGTCCCGGATCGGTGACGTGGATGACCGTCCATCCGAGCGCCTTCGCCGTGCCTAGGTTCTGCTCGAAATCGTCGAGATATGCGATCTCCCAATGCTCGACGCCAAGGCCAGCAGCGGTCGCTTCGTAGATCGCCGGTTCCGGCTTGCGCGCGCCGACCTCGTAGGACTCGATGATGCAATCGAACAGCGACAGGTCGATGACGGTCTCGAGCGTGGGACGGAACTCGCGGAACGTGTTGGTGAGCAGCGCGGTGCGGAACCCCTCGCCGCGGAGGCGTGCCAGACGTTCCACCATTGGCGCCACGATGGTGTACGACCCTGGTGCGAGCACGACGTCGACCTCGTCGCCGTGCAGGGCCAGCCCGATCTCCGCCGCCCATGGCGCGAGCAAGTCTTGGATCTCGTCGACCGTGAGCTCGCCGCGTTCAGCGCGATGCCAAGGGTGCTCCCCCGAGTCCCTCGGGCCGATGACGACCCCGAGCATCTCCTCCAGCGACGTGTTGTGGCGACCCGCCAACGTGCCCACCTGGTTCGTGAGCGGCGTGATCAGCACCCCGCCAAAGTCGAACACCACGGCGCGTATGCGTGGTCGAGGGGCGTCGGGGAAGCCGGCGATCGGGCTGCGGTCGGGCGCGTAGACCGGCGCGGTCGCGTCGATGCGCAGTTTCCGACTGGCTGTTGACTGCAGGCCGGCCTCGTGGAGCAGGTCGCGGATCGCGGCGTAGTTCGGGTGCAGGAAGTGCGCGGCAAGTGACTGCTCGTCATCCCACAGCTCGTACACCTGAATCAGGTCTGGCTCGACCGCGTCGGCAGCGAAGCTGTAGACGCGGCAGCCGGGCTCGTCGCGCCGCGTTCGCCGCCTGGATCGGAGCCGATGCGGCAACGATCGCATCGCGCTGCGACGGGTCGGCGACGACGAGCGCGGCCTCCACTGCGATGAGGCTCATCGCTCGCGGTCGCCAGCCGACCAGAACTTTCCCGAGGCCTGGCCGTCCGGCCCCTTGACGTCATCTTCGGCGTCTATCCGATACTTGCGGGAAGCGCCCCCGCGGCGGGGTGCGGCGCGCAACGCTGCGCCTGTCGCTTCGAAATTGGGATGCTGGAAGTGGGCGTCGGCGGCGTCGGCTGATTCCCACAACTCGACGATCTGGATCCGTGCGGGATCTGTCGGATCTGCGGCGATGACGTAGGCGAGACAGCCTGGTTCGTCCTCGCGCGTCGAGCGCTGCAGGTCGACGACCGAGGCGACGACCTCGTCGCGGACGGCCGGATCGACGTCGACGTGTCCGAGAATGGCGATCTTCTGGTCAGTTGCCATGGTGCTGTTCCTTTCTGTGCTGGGCCACGTTGCTGGAGTCCGTCTCTACAAACTAATCTGCGAACTCAAGTCTCGGTTGCAGGGCGGTCACCCCGTTGCGAGCAGGAGAGTGCCATGAACAAGCGACGCCATCCACTGAGCGGTGCCCTCTACGAGGTCGGGGTCGACGGCAATGTCTACGTCGACAACGGACGGCGTCAGAGGCGTGTTCACACCTCGAGGCGAGCACATCTCCGGCGAGCTCAGCCAGGTCGATCCTGAGCTGTGCATCTGGCTCGCCGGTCCACAGGTGCCCGGCGGGGCCAACATGAAGGACATGCCCGTGCCGGCGGGCTTCGACGGATGACTTCCGATGACCAAGGTTTCGCGTTCGCACTCGCTCGACAGGGGTCACCTATCAACAGCTGCTCGACGAGGACAGCCGCGAGGTGCCCGCGATCTTCCGGCGCGAGTCGCCCTTCGACGACGGCCCGATGTCCGTTCCGGTCGAGCGCTACACGTCGCCCGAGTTCTTCCAGCTCGAGCGAGACGAAGCTGTGGGACCGCGTGTGGCAGATGGCGTGCCGCGAGGAGGCCATCCCTCACGTCGGCGATCACATCGTGTACGACATCGCCGGACGTTCGTACATCGTCGTGCGCAGCGCCCCCGAGCGCGATCCAGGCCTTTCACAACGTGTGCCGGCACCGAGGACGACTGCTGCGCGAGGTGGGCGGGACTCGGTCGTCGGAGTTCCGATGCCCGTTCCATGGTTTCGCGTGGGAGATCGACGGATCGCTGAAGCACGTCCCGTGCGAGTGGGACTTCCCGCAGATCGAGAACCCCGCCGACTGGGGCCTGCTGCAAGCGCAGGTCGCCACGTGGGGCGGCTTCGTGTTCATCAATCCCGACCTCGAGCGCGGCATCGTTGCAGTCCCATCTCGGCGACCTCACCGAGCAGTTCGCCTCGTGGCCCTTGGAGGATCGGTTCACGCAGGTTCATGTCGCCAAGGTCATCAGGTGCAACTGGAAGGTCGCCCAGGAGGCCTTCATGGAGGCGATGCACGTGGTGACGACACATCCGCAGTTGCTCGCCAGCATCGGTGACGCCAACACGCAGTACGACGCGTTCGAGAACTACAGCCGGGCGATGACGGCCAACGGCACGCCGAGCCCGCACCTGCGCTGGGAGCCGACCGAGCAGCAGATCCTCGACTCGATGTACGACCGCAACCTCGACGATCCGCCGTTGCTCACCGTGCCCGACGGCGAGACGGCCCGGCGAGGTGGCCGCGGCGAGCCGGCGCGACAACCTGCGCCCGGTGCTCGGCGACCGTGCCGACGCCCTGTCGGACGCCGAGGTGAACGACAGCTTCTACTTCACCGTCTTCCCCAACTTCCACCCGTGGGGCGCGTACAACCGCATCGTCTACCGGTTCCGCCCGCACGGCATGCAGGTCGACGAAGCGATCATGGAGTGCATGTTCCTGTCTCCGTTCCCGCCCGGCCAGCGTCCGCCACCGGCAGCCGTGCACTGGCTCGATGCCGACGACGACTGGACGCAGGCACCACGAGCTCGGTTCGCTGGCTCGCGTGTTCAACCAGGACACCTTCAACCTGCCGAACGTGCAACGCGGGCTCAAGGCTTCGCCCTACGAGCGGGTCAACTTCGCCCGATACGAGGAGACCAAGATCCGTCATTTCCACAAGCTGCTCGACGAGCAGATCTCGCTGACGGTCCCCCGGCGATCCGGGATAAGGGCGGCCGGCACCGATGGAATTGCTGCTCATTCGGCACGCGCAGCCTGTCCGCGTCCAAGATGCGGCAGGGCCCCGCCGATCCGGAGCTTTCCGAGAACGGGCACGAGCAAGCCCGCATGCTCGCTGAATACCTGGCCGAGGAGACCATCGACGCCGTCGTGGCCAGTCCGTTGCGCCGCGCCCGGCAGACCGCCGCACCCCTCGTTGCCGACAGGGGCATCGACGTCGTGGTGCACGACGGCATCGCCGAGTACGACCGTGACTCCGGCGAGTACATCCCCATCGAGGTGCTCAGGGCAGAGGGATTACCGGGATGGCAGGACGTTCTCACCGGTAATGTGCATCGCGCCGCGGGCGTCGACCCGTTCGAGTTCCGGACCGGTGTGGTCGATGCGATCGAGGACATCATCGCATCGCACGCCGGCGAGATCGTCGCCGCCGTCTGTCACGGAGGCGTGATCAACGCGTACATCAGCCACATCCTGCACATCGAGGACGCGAGCGGGTTCTTCTACCCGAACTACACCTCGATCCATCGTGTCGCCGCGGGTCGCGCCGGCCAGCGCACGGTTCTGTCGCTCAACGAGACAGCACATCTGCGCGGAACGGGGCTTCGAGTCGGCCACTTCGGCGACCCCTAGCAACGACTCATCACCATGTCGAACAGCACACCACTCGGCGAGGTCGTACAGATCGCGTACGGCGTCGGCGACGTCAGAGCCGCCGCACGTTCGCTCGCCCAACAGCTTGGAGCCGGCCCGTTCTTCGTGCGGCATCACGACCTGCCCCGCACTGTGCAGCATCGCGGAGAGGGCGGCGAATTCGACCATTCGTCGGCCTACGGCCAGTGGGGCACGATCCAACTCGAACTGATCGAGGTGCACAGTGCCGCGCCTCAATCGCTCGCGGACATCGTAATGAAGACGAGCGGCATCCATCACATGACGTGGTTCGTCGACTCGATCGAGGCAGAGCAGCGCCGTCTCGCCGACATGGGCTGGCCGGAAGTCATGCGGGCCGAGACCGCGAGTGGGTTCGGCTACGCCTTCCACGATGCCCGCACCCAATTGGGGCACCTCGTCGAGATCTACCGACCCAATGACAGCGTTCTTCGCCTGTACTCCAAGGTCGCGGCCGCGGCCCAGGGCTGGGATGGCACCGACCCGGTGCGGGAGATGTGACGCCTTCCTAGGTCTCGATTTCCCCGATCGTCTCGCCGACGGGATACGTCTCTCCGGCCTCCCCGGTCATGCGGATGGTCCCAGAGGCCGTTGCCTCGACTTCGTTCTCGACTTTGTCGGTCTCGATCAGATAGATCGGATCGCCTTCCGAGACGACGGCGCCGTCAGCGACGAGCCACTCGATGAGCGTGCCCTCGGTCATCGAGACGCCGAGTTTCGGGATGTTGATCGGGACGGACATCAGTTCTCCTTGTTGCTCGCGCCGTCGTTTCAGAACCACCGGCAGCTTCCGCCCAACACTACTTACTTGTGTGCGTGTGCGCTATCGGGGTGTCATCTCCTCCATGAACCGCTCCAGAGCGGCGATGTGCTCAGCGGCCCCGGAAAGATTCGCGCCGGGAACGCCGAGAAACTCGGTTCCTGTCGTCATCGACCGCATCGACATCAGCCTGCCCCCGGCGGTCTCCCACCGCTCAGCCCTGTCGTGCCACTCGTCTGGGCCTTGCGCGTAGTCGACGAACATGTCGGTTCCGAAGCTGTCGCGGCTGCGCCCGCGTTCGTCGAGTAGCTCGGCCAGGCGTGCCGCGGCCGCGAAGTGACGATCGGAGTTGCCGGCGAAGATGTGGCCGTCCCCGAGCGACGCGGCTCTTGCGAGGGACGCCTCTGCCGAGCCGCCAAGCCACAGGGGAATCGGACGCTCGGGCCTCGGCACCAACGAGGCCCGTTCGATGCGGTGGTACTCACCGCTGAGATCGACGAGCTCCTCGACCCACAGGGCTCGCAGCACCGAGATCTGTTCGTCGAAGCGGCGAGCACGGTTTCGGAACGGAGTCCCCAAGGCGGTGTACTCGACATGGTTCCATCCCGTGCCGACCCCGAGCACCAGGCGTCCGCGCGAGAGCTGGTCGACCTCCGCAGCTTGTTTGGCGACGAGTGCGGTCTGACGTTGCGGGAGCACGAGGACGCCCGTTGCCAGTTCGATCGCGCTCGTGTGAGCGGCGAGGAAGCCAAGCAGCACGAACGGCTCGTGAAACGGATCGTGTTGCGTGTAGGGGCCGAGAAGTGGGGGATCCCTGTCGGCGTGGTCTGCTCCGAGCACGTGATCGTACGTTGTCAGGCGGACGCAGCCCAGTGCTTCGGCAGTTTGCGCGTAGTCGCGGATGGCACCCGGGTCATTGCCGATCTCGGTGGTCGGGAACACAGCGCCGAAGAGCATCACACCTCCAATGACCGCGGGCAGGCTCTGACCTGCGGTCAGGCTAGAACGCGGAATGTACGGTACTGACTCAATGAGTAGTAAGTCGACCGAGGCCGCGAGTGGGTGACGCCTTGGTGCTGACTGGTGGGCACCGCGTCGATTACGACGCGCTCTTCTCGATGATGTCGGCGGTCTGCGACCCCATGGGTTGGCGATGGGCGCACGCCCATCAACCGTCGGCACAGTCGTGGTTGGGCGGCGATGCCGTGCGCCGGTGGGATGCCGTGCTCTGCCACGACATTCCCGGCCTGACTGCTGAAGCGCGGATCTGCGCCCGAGCCGACCGCTGCATCGCCGGCGATCCGGCGATCACTCCGCGACATGTTGTCCGCCGGCCTCGGGTTCGTGATGACCCATCACAGCCTTGCCGGTTGGCCGGCCTGGGACGGCTGGGCGGAGGTCTTGGGCGGCCGCTTTCACTACGCGCCTGGTCGGCTGCGCGGCATCGATTGGCCGTCGTCCGGCACACGGACCACGCAGCTACACGGCGAGGATCGCCGACCCCGCGCATCCGGTGTGCGCCGGGCTCGACGATTTCGAGTTGACCGACGAGCTGTACTGCTGTCCGGTCTTCGAAGATGACGTCGTGCCACTGATCCGCACCGACGCCGACATGAGCGGACGACTGTTCACATCGACCTACGAACACGTCGCTGTTCGGCGAGGAAGCGGCGCCGGACTGTGGCCTTCATCCACCGGCGAGCGACCTGATCGTGTGGGCCACGGCGATCGAGCGCAGCCCGGTGGTCTACATCCAGCCGGGTGATTCGGCAGCGACGTTCGGCAACGAGCAGTACCGCCGGCTCGTCGCCAACGCACTGACCTGGGTGTCGTCCCCCGACGCGCACGCACTGGGCTGCATCGCTCGGTCGGCGCCTCGGTGATCGACGACGACCAACCCCCAAGCGCCTGATCGACCCGCTACTTCGAATCCCTGCCATCGGCCAGCACGGCGAAGCCGTCTGTGCCCTCCAGGCGCAACCCGACGATGGCTTGATACTCGGCCGAGTCGTACCAGTCGCGGAACGTGTCGCGGTCCGGAAACCTCATCACCACCACCCGCGGCCCCTGCGGCTCACCCTCGATCGTTTCCGCCGCGCGAGTGCTGACGAGCACGTCGACATCGCGGCTCTCGAGCGTCTCGCCAACTGCGGAGAGGTACGCGGTCAACGAGTCCGCGTTCGTCACCGAGGCGTTGACGATGAGGTAGACCGACATCGGCGCAGTCTCGCGGACTGGCTCACAACTTGAACATCTGTAAAGATACGAGTTCGCTCAGCAGCGAGGAGGGCTTCGATGAAGCAGCTCGGTGGCATGGACGCCAACTTCTTGAACATCGAAATCTCGCACCACGTACGGGCACGTGTCGTCACTGACGATCTTCGAGCCCGAACCGGGAACCGGTGGAGCTGGGCTCGACATCACCAAGCGAGCGATCCTGTCGCGCATGGACCAGTTGGAGCCCTATCGACGGCGACTGGTCACGGTGCCGCTCGGTCTTGACCTCCCGTATTGGATCGATGATCCCGACTTCGACATCGACTATCACGTTCGCCACCACGCGGTGCCGCCGCCGGGCACGCCTCAGCAGCTGGCCGAAGTGGTCAACCGAATCATCTCCCGTCCACTCGACCGCAGCCGACCTCTCTGGGAGCTGTATGTCATCGAAGGGGTGGAGAACGGCAAATACATCGCCCAGCTCAACAAGATCCACCACGCCACCATCGACGGCGCCGCGGGTGTCGTGATGCTGGGTGTCATGCTCGACGACGATCCGGAGATAGTCCCCGACGAGGTCGACACCGCCGACTGGCCTGTCGACTCGGTTCCCGGTTCAGCCGAGATGTTGCTCCGGACCGCCCGTGTGTTCGCGGCCCGGCCGGAAAAGATGATCCGCACGGGAATCCACGCTGTGCGCAGCATGGCCGCCACGACCGGCAATCCCGGGCTTGCGGCGCTCGGGCGCGCCTTGGCCGAGCCACTGCCCGGTCCACTGGGCACCGCGTTTCGCGACCGTCTCCGCGGCAGCCGTGACAACGAAGACGAACTGCCGGCGTTGCCGTCGACATCGGCGCCGCGGACTCCGTTCAACGGCACGATCAGCCCGCACCGCCGGTTCGCCTACACGACAATTCCCCTGGAGGACGCACGCGAGATCCGCCGAGCGTTCGGCGTGACGTTCAACGACGTGGTGATGACGCTGTGCTCGGGAACGCTGCGCGCCTACTTGCAACGGCACGATGCGTTGCCGGACAGTCCACTCATCGCGATGGTGCCGGTCAGCGTCCGCAAAGGTGATGAGCCCGATATCTTCCGCAACCGGGTGTCGGGTATCTCCTGCGAGTTGGCCACTGACGAGCCGGATCCGGTCAAGCGTCTGCTGCGGATCTCGAGGCGCATGGCCGAGGCGAAGGAACGCTTCGATCCGGTGAGCGCCGACGCACTGCAGGACTTCACCCAGTTCGCCCCGCCGGCGGTTGCCGGACAGGCGATGCGCATGCTGAGCCGTCTACGGATCGCGGACCGGGTGGCGTCTCCGGTGAACGTGGTGATCTCCAACGTCCCAGGACCGAACCACCCGCTCTACTCCGCCGGCGCCGAGCTCAAGCACTTCTATCCGGTGAGCACGATCATGGACGGCATCGGGCTCAACATGACCGTGCAGAGCTACAACGGCAACCTCGACTTCGGCTTCGTCGGCGACCGTGAGCTCGTCCCCGATGTGTGGATCTTGGTTGATCTTCTGCACAACAGCATGGACGAACTCTTCGCGCTTGCGCAGAAGAAGGTGAAGTCCGCGACCCCGAAGGGTGCCGCCAAGACCCGCCAAATCCCCGCCAAATCCGTCAGACGTCGACGAGCACAGCCTGTCGGCCGGGACGCGGCTGCCAGGTGACCGGCCGTGGATACCACAGCCGGGCGGCGGCCGGCGGGCGGAATGGACGCCAGTCATCCTCCGGTTGGCGTAAACGGTCGAGCACTGCGAACACGACGGCCGGCTGCATGCCCAGCGCCGTGTGACTGCCGTGGACCTCGATGTTCTCTGCGAGCGGCCCGACCTGGTCGATGCAGGTCTGCCACGGGGCAACCCCGTCGCGGCGGGAGTAGATCGACGTTGCCGGCACGGTCAACTTCGGTCTGTTCTGCTCGGCGATCCGGTTGAGATCGAGGTTGCCGTCATGCCGGTTCTCGTAGCGTCGCCAGATCCATTGCGCCGAGCTCTCGTCGCCTTCGACCATGCGGTACGGGCTGCCGAGGGTGATCACCTGGCGCACCGCGCCGGGGTATTCGCGGGCGAGCGCCCGGGCATACGTGCCCCCGAGGCTCCACCCGACGATGCTGATCTTGCGATGGTGCCGGTTGGCCAGTTCCACCACGCGGTCTCGGACTCCCTCGACGATACGCCGGGTCGGGCCGACGTTTCGCCCGAGCCGCCACGCGTGGGTGGAGTAACCCTGGCCGCGGATCGCCCAGCGCAACGGCACGGTCGACGCATCATCGGCGGTAAACCCTGGAAGGACGAGCACTGGGTGCCCATCGCCGGGAGTGGTCAGCCGCAGCAACGGTGCGATCGCCAGGAACGCGGCTGCCTCGAGCGGCCACATGGACTCCATCAACTGGCGGCGAAGCCGAGGGGGTGTCACGTGATGCGCAAACACGTCTCGTTCGTGGGGACCTGGATCCACCCGTCGCACGCTATCGGCACCAGCTTCGACGACCATGGACACCCTGCGTCATGATGACGCAGACCAGCGAGGAGGGCACATGACCGAGCGACGAATCCACCGGTTGCACACCGCCAGCCGCTGGGCGATGCCACCTCCGCCTGAGACAACCGTGCTGCTCCAGAACCTGGTGCAGGCGTACGCGATGTTCACGGATGCCGGCGACACGGCTCGATTGGCGGAGCTGTTCACTGCGGACGCGGAGTGGGACGGTTCGGGTCTCGGTTACGGCACCGCTGTTGGTCCGGAGGCCATCGCGGAGCTCGTCTGCGGGCGCTACAAGGCCGACGAACCGATGATGCACATGCCGGGTCCGGTCCTGTTGGTCGCGCTCGACGAGGTCGAGGTCCACGGCGTCAGCTGGTGCACGGCGACGCGCTGGACGCAGGGCGCGATGCGTCCCGTCATCTACTTCTACTACGACGACGTCTTTCAGCGCGCCACCGATGAGACGTGGCGGTTCAGCCGTCGCCACCTGCACGCGGCGTTCCCCGGATGACGCTTGCCGCACGTTGGAGAGTCCGACGATGGTTATTGCGCCCGCGCCGTTTGGGCCGGCTCGGCACGGCCGTCGACCAAGGCGTCGATCCAGGAGTGAAGGTTCTGGTTCGCAGGCTCGTTGCGGCCGAATCGGAAGCAATCGTCGGCGATGGCACCGAGGGCGCGGTTGATCTTGAAGCCGGTCACGAAGTCTTCCTGGCTCGTGACGTGCGCATACAGCGTGCGGCGCGCCTCGGCGGCTGCGGTGGCCTCGTCCCCCTCGACGGGCTCGCGGTAGTAGTGGTACTGGACCGTGGTCGACCTGTCGGGAGTGGGCCCGGGCTGCAGCCGGCTCACCATGAGCGGCCTGGTCGGCTGCCCCGAGATCGACAGGTTCGGGAAGACGTAGTGGACCATGCTCATCGCCTGGGGCAGCTGCCACTCGTCGATCGGGACGTCGCGAAACGACAGTATCGGCTTGTTGGCGAACCCGATCCGCACGTGCGGCCCGAAGAAGTCGTAGGTGTTGCGATTCGTGATCGACTTGTCACCGATCGTCGCCTTGTGCAGGTAGCCGAGGTGGTATCCGTCGACGTAACCGTCAGCGGTCAGCTTCCAGTTCGGGCTGTCCAATTCGGTGACGACTGGGTAGCGGTGCAGCTCATCGAGGCGCAGGTATGCCAGCGCATCGCCCATCCCGTCGAGCCACGCATCGGCGTCGAACTCGAGCCCGGGCGTCAGCACGGCAAGCACGAGGCCGGCGCGCTCGTGGGTCGGCAGCGGAATCAACCCGTCGACGTCGACGTCGCCGTAGGTTTCGCGGCCGGGCAAGCCCACGAGCGCGCCCTTCGTGTCGTACACCCACGCGTGGTACGGACATGTGAACCGGCGGGCATGGCCGCAGCCCTCGGCGACCGCGGCTCCTCGGTGGCGGCAGACGTTCAGAAAGGTTCTGGCGACACCATCGTCACCGCGGATGACGAGCAGGGGGCGCTCCGCGATCTCCAGTGTTTCGAAGTCTCCGGGTTGTCGCAGATCGCAGGAGAACGCGACGACGAGCGGCGACCGCCGGTAGACCCGCTCCATCTCCGTCTCCCAGCGCTCGGGGTCGCGGTACGCGGCCACCGGGATCTTCATCTGCGCCTCGGCCTGGTCGCTGGTCGAGGCATCGACGTTGGCCAGCAGCCGGCGGGCGACATCGGTGTGCGGCGTGGCTCTCAACGAAACCTCCATGCGCCTACTCCCTTCAGCAGTGCTACGCGAAGCAACTGAAGTAACTATAGAGGATCTACAGCTCGTCGAAACCAGTGTGGGAAGCGTGTCAGCCGAGCAGGCGCTGCGAAACCCCGATGAGTGCCTCGCGCACCGTGCGGTCGGCGCGGTCGGCGATGGGACCGTCCTGCCCACGCATCAGATGGATCAGCAGCGTCAGACCGACCAGGGCGCGCACCGCAAGTGTCTCAGCTGCATGTCGGCCGATCGCCGAGCGGCGGCTCGTTGGCGCACTGCGCTGAGGCAGGTAGTCGAACGCCCTGCGCATGTGGATCTCCTCGAACTCGCGCTGCAGCGTGATGGCCCGCGAAGTCATCCCCGGTAGGTGGTGGTACAGCAACTGGCACGATTCCGGGTTCGCGTCGAGCCAGTTCCACACCGCCGTGATCACGGCGGCCAGGGCCTCGGGCGTCCCCTCTTCCTCGTCGGACCGTGTCGCGGTGACGACGCTGGTGATGGAGCCCAGCGCGCGACGGATCGCCTCCTCGAACAGCTCGGGTTTGCCGGAGAAGTGGTAGTACACTGCTGTCGGCGCCACCCCTGCTTCTCGGGCGATGTCGTGAATATTGGCATCGCTGAAGCCTTGGTCAGAGAACACCTTGATTGCGGCGTCGACGATCACATTGCGACGAGATGGCCTGTGGGACGCAGGTTCGCGGACTGTAATTCCCTATCCTCCATTGTTGAGCGCCTGAACGCTGAACGATACTCCTGTCCGGAGACGAATGTTGAGCAAACGACCACCCCACCGCCCGTCGAGACGGTCGGCAGTGATCGACGCGGCGATGGGCCTCTTCGCGTTGCACCCTCCGGACGACGTCACCGTCGCCGACATCGCCGCCGCAGCCGACATGACTGCCGCTGCGGTGTACTACCACTTTCCGTCGAAGGAAAATGTGTTGCTCGAGGGTTTGCAGATCTTCACCGGAAGGTACCTCGGCAAGGTTCGCGAACTGGCTCGACTGGACGGCGATCCGTATTGGTGTTCTCGGATGGTCACTGATCTGCTCGAGTGGCTGGAGCAGCATCGAACAGCAGCAACGGTCTATTTCACCCACTCCGCGGGCGTCGATGCGGCCATCGAGGCACTCCGTCGGGAAACGCGGATCGAGCAGGTCGTTCTGCTGTCCAGGGCGATCCGCTCCCACAGCAGCGGCAAGCGATCGAGCGTCGAGCCCGAGGTCGCGGCGATCGGCCTGGTGTCACTGCTGGAGGCCGGAGCGAGCTCGTGGCTGGTGCACGATGCCGTGTTCCTCGGTCTCGGTCAGCGGCGGTTCGTTGCCGAGATGGGCAGGCTCGCCGAGCGCGTCGTGGGCCACACGACAGCGCCGCCACCCAAGGGGCGTCGCGTTCAAGAACGTGCGTGAGGAACGCCAGTGCCGTCGAGCAACCGCTCAACGACGATGGCCACGCCGTCTCGGTCGTTGCTGGCGGTGACCTCGTCCGCGACAGCCTTGGTCTCGTCGGCAGCGTTGCCCATCGCGACGCCGTGGCCGGCCCACATCAACATCTCGTGATCGTTGAGCCCGTCGCCGAAGGCAACGACGCGCTGACGCTCGATTCGCAAGAGCTGACACAGACGAACGACGCCGCTGCCCTTGTGAACGCCGGGAGCGGTCAGTTCGACACTCCCCGGTAAGCCGGACGGACTGACGTCGATCCCCGGTGGGACGAGTGCTGCGATCTGCGACCAGAGGGCGGAGGCGTCGGCCCCCACGGCGAACAGCACAGCGCTGTGTACGACATCCTCGGGCAGCGGGGTCGCATCGTCGACAACAGTCGCATCGAACTTGCTGAGGGGGGCCAGCACATCGAAGCCTCGTTCGGTCTCGAACGCGCGCGCTGTCGTGACTGCGGCGCAGACGGCGGGCAGCGACGCCCGTATCGCCGAGAGCGCGGTGCGGACGAGTTCGCCCGAGATGCTGGACTGATAGAGAACTGCGCCCGTGTCGATCTGAGCGACCGTGCTGCCGTTCGCTGCCACGACGTACTGTCCCACGCCAAGTTTGCGCGCCACTGGGAGCACGTAGGGGAGTGGCCGGCCAGTGATCAACGCGACTTGCCACCCTGCACGATCTGCGTCGCGAAGGGCGTGCCGCGTTCGCGCCGACAGCTCGCCGTCGCTCGTGAGCAGGGTACCGTCGACGTCGAGTGCCAGTAACGACGGAGGTTCATCCCGTACCGACGTAGGCACAGCGTTTGATGCCACCTCCGGATTAGTAACTTTACAGTTGTTGACTATACTCGCCGGGTGCCGTCTGAGCACCAAGGGGGTTCCGTTGAGTGACGTGGTGATCGTTGGGGCCGGGATGCACCCGTTCGGTCGGCATCCGATCTCGGGACTGGATCAAGGCGCCCATGCCACCCGTCTGGCCCTCGCCGACGCCGGCATCGAATGGTCGCGAGTCGAATACGCCTTCGGCGGATCGGCCGATGGGGGAGACGCCGACACGCTCGTGTCACGGCTCGGGTTGACCGGTGTGCCCTTCATCAACGTGGCCAACGGGTGCGCAACCGGGGGCAGCGCGCTGATCAGCGCATACAACGCGATCCGCGCCGGCGCTGCGAGCGTCGTCATGGTCGTCGGATTCGACAAGCACCCGCGTGGCGCATTCGACCCGTCTCCCGCCCGATACGGCATCGGGGAGTGGTACGGCCAAACCGGGTTGATGCTCACCACTCAGTTCTTCGGGATGAAGATTCAGCGATACATGCACGAGTACGGCATTTCTCGACAGGTGTTGGCCAAGGTGGCGGCGAAAGCCTTCCGCAACGGATCCGAGAACCCCAACGCGTGGCGGCGGACGCCATTGTCGGAGGATCAGATCCTCGATGCGCCGATGATCGCGGAGCCATTGACCCAGTACATGTTCTGCTCACCCGCAGAAGGCGCTGTCGCGCTGGTGCTCGCCTCGTCGGACGTTGCGAGTGAGTTCACGGCGCGGCCGGTGTACTTGCGCTCAGCTGTCTTGAAGTCGCGGGCGTACGGTTCGTTCGAGGTGTTCAGCCCGTCGCTCAGTGACCAGCGCGGCGAATCACCATCGGTCGCCGCCGCGGCGAGCGCGTTGGAGTTGGCCGGCATCGCGCCGAGCGAAGTCGATGTCATCCAGGTGCAGGACACCGAGTCCGGTGCCGAAGTGATGCACCTCGCCGAGTGCGGGTTCTGTGCCGATGGTGAGCAGGAAGACCTCATCCGCACCGGGGCCACCGAGATCAACGGTCGGCTCCCGGTGAACACCGACGGCGGCTGTCTGGCGAATGGCGAGCCGATCGGCGCGTCGGGGCTCCGCCAGGTCTACGAGTCGGTCGTGCAACTCCGCGGAACGGCGGGGTCACGCCAGGTCCCCGGAGATCCGGCCACGGCGTTCACCCACGTGTACGGAGCGCCGGGCATCTCGGCGTGCACCGTTCTGAGTCGGTAGCTCACGAATCAGCGATGAGCCTGCTCGACCTGTTCCGGATCGACGATCACGTCGCTGTCGTCACTGGATCCGGCTTGGGGATTGGCCGTGCGATCGCGTGGGGCTTGGCCGACGCGGGCTGTGACGTCGTGGTCAACGCGCGGCGGCGCGGCACCCTGCAGGTCACAGCGGACGGAGTGCTGGCGCGGGGTCGCAGGGCGCTCATCATCGAAGGAGATATCCGCGATCTTTCCGAAGAGCTCGCCAGCAGGACGATCGAGGAGTTCGGCCGCCTCGACGTGTGGGTGAACAACGTTGGGGGTTCCGACGACAAGACGGTGAGGGAACTCGTCGACACCCCTGACGACACGTGGCGTGCCCAGCTCGAGCTCAACCTCACGTCGGCGTTCCAAGGTGCCAAAGCTGCGGCCAGCAGGATGGGCGACGGCGGCGTCATCGTCAACATCGCCTCCGGCGCAGGAACACGTGGCTCGCCACGAACGGGTCCGTATGCCGCTGCCAAGGCCGGCATGATCAACCTCACCCAAACGCTCGCCCTGGAGCTCGCTCCCAGGAGGATCCGCGTCAACGCCGTCTCGCCTGGGCCCGTGGCGACGGAAGCGTTCCTGGAGGTGCTGGGCGTGTCCGATCAGCTCGACCAGCTTCAGGCGACGATTCCCCTCGGTCGCCTCGGCACGCCGGAGGACATCGCCACCGCCGTCGTTTTCATGGCCTCGCCGGCGGCCAGCTGGATCACGGGCCAGCACCTGCTCGTGGCGGGTGGGCGCACCGAACGCAGCTATCAGTACCAACCGCGCGCAGATTGAAGGGAGATTCACATGGATTTCGAAGGCAAGGTGCTCTTTGCCACGGGGGCCGCATCGGGCATCGCCGCGGCGACGGCGCGGCGCTTCACACGAGAAGGTGGTCGGGTCGCGATCGTCGATCTCGACGCGGGACGCGCCGAGGAGACCGCTGGCGGCATCGAAGGTGCCATTGGTCTCGGCGCAGATGTCGCCGACGAATCGTCGGTGAAGGCCGCCATCGACGCGACCCGAGATCGTCTCGGCCGCATCGACTGTGTGCTCAACGCCGCCGGGCACGCGGCGTTCGGGCCGATCGAGGAGTGGTCAATGGATGGATGGCAGAAGATGATGACGGTGCACGCCGGAGGAACGTTTCTCGTCTGCAAGCACGTCTTGCCGATGATGCGCGAACAGGGCGGCGGTTCGATCGTCAACATCGCCTCGACCGCGGCGCTCACCGCGAACAAGAACAACGCCCCGTACGGAGCCGCAAAGGGAGCGATCGTCTCCTTCTCCCGCCAGTTGGCAAGGGAGGGGGCGCCGAGCGTGAGGGTCAACACCGTCGCGCCAGGGCGGGTGCGCACCGGGATGACCGAGCCGCTGTTCTCTCAACGAGGCGCGACCGTCGAAGAGGGAGAAAAGGATTTCGGCATGGCCAACATGCAACAACGTGTTGCCGGAGCCGACGAGCTTGCCGGTCCGATCTGCTTCCTGCTCTCCGACGACGCGAGCTTCATCACCGGGACGCTGCTGGTCGTCGATGGCGGTGAGACGGCGATCTGATCACCGCCTCCTGATCATGGCGTCACGGCGACTCGTTGTCATCGAGGTAGCTACGCAGGACACTTCCCATTGCCCGCCGTTGCGAGGCGGTCAGGCGCGGGTCGCGGCGAATTGCTTCCTCGGTGTCGACGTCTCCCTCGGACGTCGGCAGGCCCGAGGCGTACATGATCAGCTGGTCGGGCCGGATGCCGAGGCTCTCGGCCAGCGATTTGAGCACGCGGATGGAGGGCTCGTGCATGCCTCGCTCCAGCTGACTCATGTACGTGTCGGACAGATCCGCCAGGTGCGCCAGCTCTCGCTGGCTCAACTGGTTGATCTTGCGTTGCGCCTTGATGTACTCACCGAGCGAACGGAGATGCGCTTTCCACATCTCTTCGGCCGGGTTCATCGGGAGGTGCCCTATGACTTCTTTGTCGACTTCACCGGAGCCGGCACTGGTGTGAGCACCTCGAGCAGGCTGACGGCGAACGCCTTGTTGAGCTCGAGCAGACGGGCGTTGAACGAGTAGGTCTCCTCGACGAGATTGCGGGCCGTTGCCGGCTCGGCGGTCGGGAGCCACGAGCTCACCTTCGGTCCGGCATCCTTGAGTGGCTCGGCCACGGTGCGCAGACCTTCGATGATCTGCTCCTGGAAGGCGGTCACGTACTTGATGGCGGATTCGTTACTGGCGGTGATGGCTTCGATGGTGTCCATGATGAACCTCTTTCGTTGGTCGTAGTATTGTGAGGACGCTCCGTACTATAGTGCGCACAACGACAAAAGTCCAACACTTTCTTGAATAATTTCGAGTTAGCTCACTCGCGTCCCAACGCGGTGAACTGACCGGTGACGGTCTGCTGGTTGGCGTGGCGCTGGTCCATCAGGCGGCCAACCGTGGCGATGTGATCGGCGTCGCCCGACACGTACGCGGCTTCGACGGCGCACGACAGCACCTCGCTCGCTCGCGCATAGTCGGCTTGCGCTTCGTCGAGGTAGAGGCTGCCTGTCTTGCCGTCGACATAGGTCGTCAGCGCCGACGACAACGCAGTGGCGTCGGGGAGCGCCTGGAGGATGCGGCGTGCGCCTTCCTCGATCGCGTCGCGCTCCTCCTGCATCCAGGCCAACTCGTTGGCGCTCCGTACAGCGGTCGTCTGCAGCACGGAGATCGCCATGGACAGTTGGACCTGAACGGTCGGATCAGTGATCGCCGGAGCAACCGTGGTGCTCAATGCGGTGCACATTGCCTCGATGAGCTGCGAGGTTGTCGGCCTGGAGATCATTTCGCGCCTCCAGTCGCGGCGGCGTGCCGCTTCATCGCCCGCATGAACACGTCGTGCATTCCGGCAACGGCCGGCGACATGTACGCCACGGTGACACCGGTCGCCTGACCGTTCGCCAATGACGCCAGTTGTTCGAGGACCCCGACGAACACGGTCGCGGCGGCCAGCAGGAGGAAGTAGTCCGTCGTGGCCGGGTTGACCTGCTCCTCGTTGAGCCCGCTGAGCTCGCGGTAGCGGGTGTAGAACGCCTCCTCGTCGGCGCCGATGAGGTCGGGGGGGACCGTGACACTGGCCAACATGCACCAGCCGAGATCCTCCCGCGGGTCGCCGATGTGGGTCAGTTCCCAATCAACGAGCACGTCGGGCCCGGCTCCACCGGTGAGCACGTTGCCGACCTGGAAGTCGCCGTGGACGAGCCCTAGGGGCACAGGCGGGGGACGGTTCGACCTCAAGTAACTAGCGATCAGCCGCATGAACGGATCGCGGTCGACATGTCGCTTTTCGGCGTCGACCCAGAGCTGGATCCGCGAATCGATGTACTCGTCCCACGATGCCGGCCGTTCGAGACAGGCCGGCGCCTCCTCGATGGGAAAGGCCGCGAGAGCCGCGCCGACCTCGGCGAGCCGCGGAGCGAACTTGGCCTGCTCGCTCGGATCGAGCCTCCGCGTGGCGGTGATGTACGCCTCGCCGTCGAACATCTCGATGACGATGCCGGGGCTGCCGAGCTCCTCGCCGGTGGGATCGAACCACAGCGGTGCGGGCATCGGGATCTTGCCCGACCGGTGCAGCGTCGAGAGCACCTCCCACTCCGTCGCCCGGTCGGTGTCGATGATTGCCTGGCCCGGCGGCGGGTCCTGGCGAATGATGTAGCCGCGCTTGGTGCCCGACTCCTCGACCCACACCTTCGACATCTGGCGGCTGTAGCCACCGGTGATGAGTTGGCAGTCGACGACCCGGACGCTGTCGGGGTCCTTGCTGCGCCGTCGAAAGAACTCCTCGTATCTCACCTTCGGGTCGTCAGTGCTCGACATTCGGCCCCCCTCGTCTTCCTGGGCCCAAGAGGCCCTTTCAGTACCGTTGGCGATCACAGTAGTCACAGTCCTGCGGGCTGCTGGCAATCGAGATGTCCGCACTTGACCGATCGGCTAACTTGACAACGAGTTCAGACAGAGAGAGGTGCCGATATGGACACGTTCGACGTTGTCGTCCTAGGAACTGGCGCAGCCGGACTGACGGCAGCGATCGCTGCGCACGCCAGCGGCGCCACGGTCGCGGTGTTCGAGAAGAGCGATCAAGTCGGCGGCACGACAGCGTGGTCGGGCGGAATGGTGTGGGTGCCGTGCAATCCGCACATGGCCGAGCTCGGGATCGATGACAGCCGGGATGAGGCGTTGACGTATCTGCATTCGTTGTCGCACGGTCTGATCGACGAGAAGCTCGCTGCGGCATACATCGACGCCGGCCCGGAGATGGTCGCGTTCGTCGAGGCCGAGTCGCCCGTGACGTTCTCCATCATTCCTGGCTTCCCCGACTACCACCCGGAGCACCCCGGCGCCAAGCCAGGTGGGGGACGCTCACTGGAGTGCTCGCTGTTCTCCTTCGACCAACTGGGACCGTGGGCCGACAAGGTGACCATCGGGCCACAGATCGGCCGCAACATCTCCATGAGCGAGACCTCCTTGGGCCGCGGCGCACCCGGTGGCGTTCCCGCAGCGGAGCTTGCCCGCCGGCAGCAGCACGACGAGCGCGGCGCCGGTCAAGGCCTGACGGGTCGCCTGTTGAAGGGGTGCCTCGATCGTGGTATCGAACCGCGCACCGAGGCTGCCGGCCGAGAGCTGGTCGTCGAGAACGGTCGGGTGGTCGGCCTCCGGCTCGACACCCCGGACGGGGAGCTCGAGGTGGGCGTGCGAGGCGGTGTGGTGCTCGCGACCGGCGGCTTCGAGTGGGATCGGCAACTGGTGCGCAGCTTTGTGCGCAGCCCGATGACTCATCCGGTCTCGGTGAAGTCGAACACCGGCGACGGACTGCGGATGGCCATGCGCGCCGGCGCGAGCCTGGGGTGCATGCCCGAGGCGTGGTGGGTACCCGTCATCGAGGTTCCCAAGGAGGGATTCGGAACCGTGGCCTGGCAAGTCAACGGTGAACGGACGCGTCCGCACTGCATCATGGTCAACCGGCAGGGCCAGCGATTCACCAACGAAGCCGCCAACTACAACGCCTTCGGTGAGGCGTTCCACGTGATGGATGTGTCCAAGTACGAGTTCGTCAACCATCCGGCCTGGATGCTCTTCGACCATCACTACCTCACCCGATACGGTCTTGCCGGTCACACGGCTGACGCGCCGACGCCCGCGTGGATGATCGAGGCCCCGTCGTTGCCACGTGTTGGCGGAGTCGATCGGGATCGCCGGCGACGCCCTCGAGGCGTCGGTGTCGCGTTGGAACGCGCACGTCGCCGCCGGGCACGACGCCGATTTCCGGCGTGGTGAGAGCGTGCACGACCGTTACTGGGGCGATCCAGCGTTCGGTGACGACGTGCGGAGCACGCTGGGGCCGCTCGATACCCCGCCGTTCTTCGCCGTGCAGGTTCACAGCGGTGCGCTGGGCACAAAGGGCGGCCCGCGCACCGACGGCGATGCGCGAGTGCTCGACCTCGACGACCGACCGATTGCCGGCCTCTACGCGGCCGGCAACGTGATGGCCTCGGTGATGGGGATGACGTACGGCGGCGCGGGCGGGACCCTCGGCCCGGGAATGGTGTTCGGGTATCTCGCAGGACGCCACGCTGCGGCACGCGCCGGCTGAGCGCGTACCGCCTCGGCGGGCTAGTGGCCGATCACCGCCGGGTTGCCGTCCGTCCACACGGCCGTCATCGTGCGGTGGGTGATGCGCCACCCGTCGGCCGTGCGGGCGAGACGGTCGTCGTAGATGCCGCCAATGAGATAGTTGTCGCCGCCCGGAGTGCCGCGCTTCACGTGTTGACTCTGGAGATAGCAGCGATGTGTGGCGGTGTCGCCGTCGACGTGAACCTGGTGATTGCCAATCAGGTGCTGCGTCGTGTCGAGCAGGGTGAGTGGACGCTCGATGCGGGCGACGATCGCGTCGCGCCCGTCACACCGCACGCCGTGTAGATCCGCGGTCGCGTCGGCCGCGAACACCGCGTCCAGCTGGTCGAACTGCTTGGTGTCGAGCGCCCACGTGTAGGCGATGGCGAGATCGATGATGGCCTGCTGATCACTGAACACACTGTCAACATACTCCTCGTGGCGTATGGTCGGTGCATGAGCGACAGCCACATCGAGATCGCCAGGCGACTATTCGCGGGGTGGAGTTCTGGGGACCCTGACGGAGCGCAACAGTCGATGACCCCTGACGCCGTGCTTCACGACATCGCCAGCGGCACCTTCGAGGGTTGGCCGGCCATCCGCGACTTCTTCGCCGCCGGTCTGGCCAAGTGGGACGACCTGCAGCTCGTGCCCGACGAGTTCTGGACGAACGACGATGGCCTCGCGGTCCATTACGTGATGAGCGCGACCGTGAAAGACCCGTCGATCTACGGCCCCGAGCACGTCGGCAGGAAGTGGTCGGTGGAGGTCATGTCGTACCTGCGATTCGACGGCGACCGGGTGTGCTTCGAGGCCGATTTCCACGACAAGGGGTCTCGGGCCCGCTCACTCGGCATCGCCTGACAACGTCCGCGAGGCGTACGGTCACCACGTCTGACGGTGCGCCGGCAGCTCATCCTGTTCGCCAGGTGTGAATTGCCATCGGCTCGTGCAACAGCGTTGACGGAAGCGCCAACCTTCTGACGTGGGCACGACCACGTCTCGGTAGTCGCCCCCATACCATCGCGGGGGAGTCGTGTGACGCTCGCGTGTAGGGCGCCAAGAACTTGCTGTGAACGTGCACTTCACCGTCCACCTCGAGCACCACGATGTTGGTGACGTGGTGGGCGGACGGATGGTTCGCTGCGCGGAAGTAGTCGCGGATCTCGTCGACACCATGGAAGATCTGGGGCGCCCGTACCGCGGTGTAGTCGAGCACGGCGTCGTGGGTGAAGAGCTCGTCGAATCGGTCCCACTCCTGAGCGTCGACGACGTGACCGTACAGCCCCAGCAGCTGGTGGATCTCGATGATGTCGAGTGGCTTGCATGTCCCTCTTCCAGAAGCAGGCGGTGTCAAGTTACTATCCTGACGATGGTCGTCTCGCACACGGGTTTCGGGGTCGTATGACAACATCAGCGGAC
This sequence comes from Ilumatobacteraceae bacterium, assembly GCA_963746365.1. GTDB lineage: Bacteria > Actinomycetota > Acidimicrobiia > Acidimicrobiales > Ilumatobacteraceae > JAENVT01. The sequence goes on from CAVVBH010000006.1 coordinate 112,247, forward strand.
CTCGAGCGCTTCCTGGCCGAGGCCGCGCCCGATCTCGGAGCAACGGTGACGTCGATCACGCCGATCAGTGGCGGCTACAGCCGGTTGACCTCGGTCGCCGACATACGAACGGCCGACGGCGGCGAGCAGAAGTTGATTCTGCGCTCCGACCCACCCAGCGGACACGGAGTGTTCGACAGCGATCGCGACGATGAATGGCAGTTGCTGCTTGCGTTGTGGGATGCCGACGCAGTCGACATCCCCCGCCCGCGCTTCTACGACGCAACGGGCGAGCGGCTCGGCAGCAAGACGATCGTCATGGATCACGTCGAAGGAACGCCGCTCCAGCTGACGCTCGCGCCGACTGGCGACGTCCGCGCGGCCCGATCGACGTTGCTGAACGTCGCCGCCGCGCTGCAGCGCATCCCGCTCGACGCGCTGCCACGAGGGCATGGACGCGCCGGCGGACTGGGACACCTACATCGACAGCGCGATCAACATCTACGAGCGGGCCGAGCGCGAGCTCGGCGACAGCAGCCCGATCGTCCGCTATGTCGCCGCCTGGCTTCGAGGGAACCGGCCACCGCCTGTCCCGCTCGGCAGTCGTCCACGGAGACTTCCAGCCCGGCAACATCCTCATCACCGAGGGGCATCCGCCCGTCGTGATCGACTGGGAGTTCGCACGCGTCGGCGACCCTCGCGAGGACGTCGGGTACTACAGCGGCAGCCCGCTGCCGAACAGTCTGTACACCGCCGACCCGCGACGCCTTCCTCGAGGAGTACCGGGAACTGACCGGGTACACCGAGGACCAGGTCAACGAGGACGTGATGCAGTACTTCTTCATCCTCGGTATGGCGGAGCTGTTCGTGCAGATGATGCAGGGCGCCGACGCTGCTCACCCGAGGCCGCCGCGCCGGCATCATGGCGCCGTTCCTCGTCAACAGCCTCTGCTACTTCCACGAGAGGTACCTCGAGCATCTGCACGTGACGCTGCACAAGAAGGAGCCTGGAACGTGATTGCCAAACCGACAACCGAGCAGATCCTCAACGAGTGCAGCCGCGAGCTGATCGAAATGGTGCTGCCCGCCGTCACCGACGACGCCGTCAAGGTCACGGTCTTGATGATGGACTGGTGCTGCGCAACACGGCGAAGCGGGCCGCCCACGAGATCGCGTGGATGACCGACGAGATCGCCGAGCTCGCCGCCTTCCTCGGGACGACCGGCGAGTCGGCGGGGAATGGAGGCGGCAGTCTGCACCTCGACGACGTCGTCGAGCGCTACCGCCGGGCCAGCGAGGCGTTCGCCGCCGGCGTTGGAGACGGCCGTCGCCTCCGGCGACGACGAGCTGCACCCGCCGCGGCACGGCCCTGCTGGCGCGACGGGTCGAGCAGGAACAAGAGGTGATGTGCGGGTGGAGCCCGGTCGGGCGATGATCCGAATGAGCACACAGGCACGCCCGTGAAGACCCTCGTCCTCGGCGGCTCGGTGTTCGTGGGCAAGCACACCGTCGAGGCGCTGCTGGCCGGGGGCCACGACGTCGCCGTGCTCAACCGTGGGCGGACGCCGACGGACCTGCCGGACGGAGGTCGAACGGCTGGTCGCCGACCGCACCGACATCGACCAGATGCGCAGCCGCGCTCGACGGCCGGGACTGGGACGCCGTCTTCGACGTCTCCGGGTTCGTGATGGCCGCCGGCGGATCGGACATCGAGGGCCTGCTCGATCTCGCTCGAGGGTCACGTCGGCCACTACGTCTACGTCAGCTCGATCATGGCCTACGACCAGTCGCTGGCCGGCGTCTTCCCGTGGACCGAGGACCTGCCGACGAACCCCGACGGCCCGGCGAGCTACGGCGGGTTCAAGGCCGTCGCCGAGGCCGGCATGCTGGCGCGCCACGCGGCGAGCGGGTTCCCGGCCACGATCGTGCGTCCGGCGGCGATCTACGGGCCGGACAACAACATCTTCGACATGGAGCTGCCGATGTTCCTGCGCCTGCTCGGCCACCGCCCGATCCTCGTGCCGCACGGCGGGCTCGTCGTCGGCTCCTACGGGCACGTCGACGACCTGTGCGAGGCGATGGTGGCGATGGTCGGCAACCCGGCGGCGATGGGCGAGGTGTTCAACATCACCGGCGAGTCGGTCACGGTGAACCGCTACATCGACGTGCTGGCCGACGTCGTCGGCGAGGAGCCCGACGTCGTGTACGTGCCCGATGCGATGCTCGGCGACCTGCCCGGCACCGGTGTTCGGCCACCTGTTCGGCGTGCGCCACCACGCGATGGTGAGCATCGAGAAGGCGCAGCGCCTGCTCGGGTTCACGATCGGCTACGACCTGCGCTCCGGGCACGAGCGACACCTACGAGTGGTTCCGCGGCAAGGGCTACGCCGACGTCGACGGGCCGATGGTCGACCCGATGTGGAGGGCGTCGTGGGACTTCGACGCCGAGGCCGCGGTCGCGCGAGCAGGTGCGCGGTGGCGTGAGCCGTCCGACGCCGAGATGTGGCGCTCGGTCGAGGCGACCGTGCGCAACGTGCTGCTGCCCGTCGATCGACCGACGACTGGGCCCGGGTGATCGCCGTGCAGCTGGTCGGGATGGCGCGGCTACGCCGCCACCCGCCCGCCCGATCCCGACGCCGGCTCGGGTGGCCGAGCTGGCCGACGCTGCTCGACCGCCTGGCCGGCAACCCGGTCGTCGCCGCGCACTGGCCGGCGCGATCCGACCGAGCCGCGCGGCCGTGCTCGGCGCGGTCGGCGCGGTGCTCGCCGACGCCGTGTCGCGCGACGACGCCGCCGGCAGACGAGGTGCGGGCCGTGCTGCGCCCCGTCGTCAGCCGCCACCTCGACGAGGACCTCGCCGTGACCGGCATGCTGATGCCGTACTTCCGGGGGCAGCTCCCCGATGCGTGACGAGCTCGAACGCTGGATCGGCGAGCAGGCCGGCGCGCGCCGTCGGCGTTGCCGAGCTGCGCCGCATCACGACCGGGCACTCGCGGGGCAACTGGTTCCTCCAGCTCGACGACGGGTCCCGCTTCGTCGTCCGGGTCGAACAGGGCGGAG
>CAVVBH010000007.1:0-201502 GCA_963746365.1 Ilumatobacteraceae bacterium
ACGTGGCATTCACCAGCACATCGGTACCGAGCGGTACGAGCACATCACCTATCCACGGTTTCCATACGGCGCGCGACGACGTGTTGGCCGCGAGCAGCTCGGCCAGCGCTATGCCGCGCCCCTCGTCGCGGTTGATGATGGTGACTTCGGCACAACCGGCGAGCCCCAGCTCGACCGCGATTGCCCGCGCCGCGCCACCTGCGCCGAGCACCACGATGCGGGTTCCTCGCACGTTCACTCGTTCGCCGAGAGCTCGTAGGAAGCCCTCACCGTCTGTGTTGTGACCGACCAGCCGTTCGCCCTCGCGTACCACGCAGTTGACTGCACCGATGACACTTGCCGACGCGGCCAGCCCATCGAGATGCTCGATCACTGCCACCTTGTGGGGCATCGAGCAGTTGAAGCCACGAAACCCCATCGCCCGACTGCCGCGAACCGCATCGCCGAGTGCGGTTGCCGCAACTTCCAGGTTGACGTAGCGCCACGCCAGATCGTGGTGTGCGAACGCTGCCTCCATCATCGCCCCTGTCGGGTTGCCCGCCGCACCCTCGGACATCGATCCGACGAGTTCCGGACAGAAGCCAGGCATGCGCGTCAGCGTATGTGACCGGCGCAATCCCCAAACTTTGTCGCTCTCGAGTCGTCAAGCGCCGTGCTGCCGGCGACAACGTTCAGCCTCGGGCCAGGTCGGATAGCTGGTCGAATGAGATCGCGTGGACGAGTGCGTCGGCATGCCGATGCGCCAGCCGCCACTCGGATCCCTCGCGGCGGAAGACCAGCGTCACCCGTAAGGACCAGTCCTGGTCCGGGTAGTCACCGACCACACCGTGCTGGTGCTCGACGACGACGAGAACAGCGAGGTCTCCCGAGGCGTACATCTGGACGACCTCCAGTTCGCCTTCACCGGACTTGAAGAACTGCGCGATCTCGGTCACGCGGTCCTCGGACGCATCGAACCCGCGGGTGGTCTCGCCTCCCGTCGGTGACATGAGTGTGTAGTCGTCGGTGTGCTTGATGAGCGCTAGGTAGCGCGGGATGTCTCCGCCGATGAAGGCGGACGTGGCCTCGGTCGCGAGCGCCACGAGTTCGGCCAGGTGTTCGTCAGTCACGTGATCGTCGTTCATGAACGTGGCTCTCCTGGTGAGTTGCCCGTCAGCGGGTCATGAGAAAGTATGCAGGATGAACGTGCTCGTGCTCGCCGACAGCCATATGGGCGAAGGCCAGGGAGCCCGGCTCGTGGAGAGGCTGTGCGGCCACCTCGAGGCGGCCGACGTCATCATCCACGCGGGCGATGTTGTCGACGCGTCGGTATTGATAGCGCTAGAGGCGTTCGCGCCCGTTCACGCAGTGCTGGGGAACAACGACCGCGGCATGACCCTGCCCGAACGGCTCGTTGTCGAGCTCGACGGATGTCAAGTCGCGGCCGTCCATGACAGCGGTCCCGCCGGCGGCCGAACCGGTCGTCTGCGCCGATGGTTCCCCGACGCCGATGTCGTCGTCTTCGGTCATTCGCACCTGCCGTTGCACCAGATCGACGTCCGCCCATCCGACGGTCACGTGCAGCACCAGGTGAACCCGGGATCGGCCATGCAACGTCGTTCTGCGCCACGACACACCGCCGCTGTCCTGCAGTTGCACGACGGCGTCGTGGACGACGTGAGTCACATCACGCTGCCCTAGATAAAACGCGGGTGTGCGACGTCCCACGGTATTGTCCGAACAAAAGATGCGGAATTTCATCGGCGGACTTGACAAGAGCAACTGGTCGAACTAGTGTTCGTCTATGAATCAGGACGAGTACGCTGAGCTGGTCGATCAGTTGACCGCTAGTCGTCTCGCTGTGTCCGACACCGCCCACTGTGCGTCACTGCTCGCCCGACTCAACGGGCTCCGCTCATGGGTCGAATCACGCACCCTCGCCGTCACCCGACGCCTCAACGAACTCGCCGACGAGAGCCCCGGGATCTTCCCCGAACAGATCCTCGCCGACGCCACCCGCGTCTCGCTGAACCAGGCGTTGCAACCATTCAAGCGGGCCGAAGCCGTCGAGCTGATGCCCACCTTCGGTGCGGCGTTGGCCGATGGCGCGGTCAACGTCGACCACCTCAACCTGTTGGCTCGCGGTGTCGCCAGCCTCGACAAGGCCGCCAAGCAACGGCTATCGGCACGCGACGAGTTCCTCACCGATATCGCCCGTCGGACCACGTCGGCCGAGTTCGGGCGAACCCTGCGCGACGAGATCCGCCGGGCACAGGCAGACGATGGCATCGATCGCCTCCAACGGCAGCGGCGCAACACCCGACTGCGTACCTGGACCGACCTCGAGACCGGGATGTGGTGCCTGCGCGGCGAATTCGACCCCGAAACCGGCGCCGATCCTCCAGCAACGGCTCAACGCCGCCATCGAAGCGTTGTTCCACGACAGCACACCCGACACCTGCCCCACCGACCCGCTCGAGAAACAACACCATCTCGCGAGCGCTGGCGTTGTTGTCGTTGACCTCGGGCAAGAACAGCGGGCGGTGCGGGTCGATCGACATGTCAGTCCTCATCGACGCCAAAACCCTCTTGGAGGGTGTGCACGAGCATTCGGTGATCGACTGCGGGCTCGGCATCGAACTCCCCATCGAAACACTCCGCCGGATGGCCTGCTACGCCGAGATCACCCCAATCATCGTCGGCGCCGACGGCGTCCACCTCCACCTCGGCCGCACCACACGGTTGGCCAGCCGCGAGCAACGCCGCGCCCTCCGGGCGATGTACCGCGGCTGCGCCATCCCCGGCTGCTGCGTCGCCTGGGACTACGTCGTCATCCACCACCTGAAGTGGTTCCGCAACCTCGGGACGACCGACATCGACAATCTGCTGCCGTTGTGCACCAAACACCACCACCTCGCCCACGAAGGCCGCTGGCAACTCACCCTCGACCCCAAACGCAACCTCACCATCACCAAACCCGACGGCACCCAAATGACCACCGGCCCACCAACAGTCCTCGCCGCATGAGATGGATCAGCGCATGCAATCAGCGGCCAGGCATGACTGTCCATGCTTCATAGCGTCAGGCGGGTCGGCTGCGCGATCCGGGCTGGCGCGGCCCGTCGCTGAAGTGCCGGCCGTCGTAGTAGGTCGGGCTGGTATCCGGCCGTCCGCGGCGGCTTGTCCATCGCCAGGTGAGTGAGATGCGTGGGCGATCGGTGGACGCCTTGGGCACACCGTGCAGCCATTCGCGCTGACACGCGCCACCCATGATCAGCATGTCTCCCTCCCCCGGCATCAGGATGAGGTCGTCGGGTGCGGTGCCGGCCGGAACACGCTCGACCGGTACTCCGCCCTCAGCCCGTCGGCGCAGGACGAACGGCCGTCGGGTGCCGAGCACGACGATCGCGATCACCGTGTCGTCGAGCCATTTCATCTCACGATCACTGTGCAGGCCTTGGAAGTCTTCCCCGTTCCGGTAGAGGATCGCGGCGACGCCGGTGAACGGGACCCGAAAGCGTGATCGCAGATGAAGCCCGGTCTGATGGAGCATCGGATGTGCGTCGGGGCGCACTCCCACACCGAGACGTCGCTCGGGCACATACCGGTCGTAGCGGAGGACTTCGGTCTGTTGCCACGGCAGCGTGCCGTGCAGTTCGTCGAACTCCGACGGAGCGTCGCGGACAAAGCCCGGAATGATCGCGACCCACGACGACGGTGGCAGCGCGATGCGTTCGATCTCAGCGTGACGATCGATGTGCAGCTCGTCGGCGGGCGTTGTCACGAGCTCAATCTTGCCCGCCGTCACACGTGCGCGTTGCGCGATGCCGCATTCCTGTGATCGATACTCTTCAGGGATGCACCCCGTGGGACGTGCCCGGGCAGCCGAGCGCGCTGGCGCAATTGGTCGCCATCTGGCGCCATCCAGTGAAGTCTCTCCAGGGCGAACAGCTATCGGCGGGCATCGTCGACGACGACGGTCTGCGTGGCGACCGCATCTGGGGCATTCGTGACAACGACACCGGCAAGATCCTCACCGGCCGCCGCGAGCCTCGACTGCTCGACGCCGCCGCATCGCTTCACGAGAACGGTCAGCCAGAGATCGTTCTTCCCGACGGGACGAGACTTCACGGAATGGGGGACGCGACCGATCATGCGCTCAGCGATTGGCTCGGCCGCCCTGTCACCCTCGACGCTGCCGCGGGCGCGGCGGGTGCTCGCGCCGAGTACTTCGCGGACGCCACCGATGACACCAGCGATGCCATCGAATGGACCATGCCGCCAGGACGCTTCGTCGACGCGATGCCGCTGCTCGTCCTCACGACTGCCAGCCTCCGAGCCGCAGCGAACCTCTATCCCGGCGGCCGGTGGGATGCCCGTCGGTTCCGGCCGAACCTCCTCATCGACATCGATGCCGAGGGTTGGGTCGACGACGGTTGGTGTGGCCGAGTGGTTCGTGTCGGCGAGGTCGACCTCCTGCCTCAACAGGGGTGCATTCGCTGCACGATGGTGACCCGTTCGCAGCCTGGGCTCGAACGCGACCTCGACATCTACAAGACCGTGGCTCGCCATCACGGCGGCACGCTGGGCGTCTGGACACAAGTTCGAACACCGGGAACCATTCGAACCGGCGATTCCGTTCACCTCGATACCGAGTCGCGATGAGCATCCGACTCGCGGAAGCGGATACGTCGCGCACGGGCGATTCGTGTTAGCCGGCGACGCGAACGGGTACATCGTGTGCAATGAGCGACCACACGACGCCTGCCTGCGCGGTCATCGGGCCGCTGTTGTACCTGACGGTGACCGTCGAGACCGAAGCTGGCGGCGTTGAAGGTGTCCATCTGCATCCCGGCGGTCAGGGCTTCTGGATCGCCCGGATGCTGCAGGTGCTTGGGTTGTGAACAGCGACTGGTCTCGCCGATCGGTGGCGAGGCTGGAACGGTCTTGGCCGCGTTGCTGCCCGACTGGGGCATCGACTTCAACGCGGTTCAGACGACCATCAGCTCTCCGACGCAGATCCACGACCGTCGCTCCGGCGAGCGGGTCGAGCTCGTGGCCGTCGAGACCCCTCAACTCAACCGCCACGAGGCAGACGATCTCTACGGAGCCGCACTGGAGGCAGGGCTCCGCTGCGGCGCCGTGGTGCTGACCTCCGCCGGCGACACCATGCTGCCCGACGAGGCCTACTCTCGACTGGTCAAGGACCTCAACGCCAACGGGACGCGCGTGTTCTGCGATCTTCACGGCGAGGCGCTCGCTGCCGCGTTGGAGGGCGGCGAGCTCGAGGCGCTGAAGATCAGCGAGGACGATCTGATCGCGGATGGGTGGAAGATGGGATCCGAACCTCAGGCGATCGAGGCCGCGCAGGCGCTTGTTGCCCGCGGTGCCCACACGGTCGTGGTGTCGCGGCGGAGGCCCCGGCGATCGCATGCATCGATGGGCGGGTCATTCGCGTCACTCCCCCGCCCGTCGCCGAGGTCGACCACCGAGGTGCCGGCGACTCCATGACTGCCGGCATCGTTGTCGGGCGCCTTCGCGGGTTGGACGAGATCGACGCCATACGGCTCGGCGCCGCCGCAGGCGCCGGCAACGTCACCCGCCACGGGCTTGGCAGCGGCGATCCCGATCTGATCGCCGAACTCGCAGAACTCGTCGAGATCGAGGACATACCGTGAGCGAGGCCGGCGGACGCAACCCGGAGATCGAGGGGCACATCGTCGTCGATCCCAAGGAGACCGTCCGACGGGGCCAGACGCGGGTGCTCATCACCAACGACGACGGTGTCGACGCTGCCCGGCATCCTGCACCTGGCGAACGCACTCGCCAAAGACTTCGATGTGACGATCGCTGCACCGAGCCGCGATTGGAGTGGCGCCGGGACAGGAATCGGGCACTTCGACCCGCATGCCGGGATCCCAATGCGCCGCGTCGACCGCGGCGACCACCGCGCCTATGGCTTGGATGGCCCGCCCGGACTGGCGGTCATGGCTGCGGCGCTCGGGGCGTTCGGCCCTCCGTTCGACATGGTGGTGTCGGGCATCAACGCCGGCATCAACACTGGCCAATCGGTGATCCATTCCGGAACCGTCGGCGCAGCCCTCACTGCTCGAACTTTCGGGTCGCACGGGTTGGCGGTCAGCCTCGAGCCATCGGACCCGTGGAACTGGTCGAGCGCCGCTGAGATTGCGTTGGAGGTCGCCAGATGGATCACCTCCGAAACGCGGCGACCGACGGCGATCAACCTGAACGTGCCCGGCGTTGCGATCGGCGACGTCCGCGGCTTGCGGGAGGCGACACTCGATCGATTTGGATACTTCCGAGTGGCCATCAACAACGAGAGCGGGCAAAAGCTCGAGTTCGAGATGTCGTCACACAGCGACCGGGCAGCCGAGGACGGATCCGACACCTGGTTGCTGCGAAACCGCTACGCAACCGTGACGTCCCTCGGACCGATCGTCGGCACCGGCGACGTCCTACCCCCCGACCTTTCGACAATCTGGCCGTCGCATGGTCCGGTCTCGGCTGTTCCGGGCGGCGATATAGCGTCGTGATGCGTGACCGAGAGCGCGGCCGACGATGATCGAACGGTGTGGTGGCGGCTTCATCTGTCGTCACCGCCATCGGTGGTCTTCGAGTTCCTCTCCACCGACCAAGGCCGGGCACGATTCTGGGCTGAATCAGCCATCGAGACGAACGGGGCAATCGACTTCGTGTTCCCTGGAGGCGAGACCTGGCGGGGTGAAGTGCTCGAGACCGTCACGGACCGCCGATATCAAGTCGAGTACTACGGCGGCACCATCACGACGTTCGATTTGGAGCCCGACGGCGACAATGGAACCGAACTCGTGCTCACAGATGTGGGTGTTGCCGCGGACGATGCGATCGATGTCGAGGCCGGCTGGGTCTCCGTCCTGATGGCGTTGAAGGCCGCGGTCGATCACGGTGTCGACCTGCGCAACCATCGCCCCGACCGCTCGTACCGCGAGAAGTACGCGGACAACTGACCGGCGAGATCCCGCGCAACGGAGTGCGGGCGGCGTGCGTATGTGTGCGTCTGGCACGCCGCCCGACGACCACTCGGATGTCAGGCGATGCGGGTGACCTGCCCGATGTGACCTGACCCCGTGATGAACAGCTCCTTGGAGCCGGAAACCTTCTTGAGGTAATCGGAGTCGGCGACCAGCTTCGCCCGCGCCGCGTCGCTCGCGGCGAAGTCGGGCTGGACCAGGATCCACGTGATCGTGCCCATCGTGCCGAAGACGTCACTGAAGACGGCCATCGGCGCCCCGACCGTGGTTTCGACGAACTGGCCGATCTCGACTGCCCAACCGAGCGCATCAGCGAACCGGTCGACCATCGCGATCGCTGTGGTGATGGCCGCCACGGACCCGATCCCGGGTGGATCCCCAGGCGTGCCGTAGACGAGCTCTCGCAATGTGTCCTGCCCCGGGGTTGCGATGAGGTCCTCCGCCTTCTCGAGGAGGTCGAGGTAGCCATCGTCAGCGAGCAACTGGCTCGTGCCAGCGACCAACTGCGCTTGCGATTCGACCAAGGCGCTCCAGGCAACTGTCCCGATCGGGTAGCCAAAGTTCGCCGCCCAGCACGTGACCGGAATGGAGCCGTGTGCATTGACGTACTCGGTGATGTTGGCTGCCCACGGCATGACTCGTCGTGGGCTCCCCGTCAGCGTTGCAACTCGTGAAAATAACAGCATGTGTTCCTCTCTTTGTCGTGTTGCTCGTCGAGGGGTGGGCGAACACTAGCCGACCTCCGCGACCGCGCTTTTCACGGGGGCCAGGTACGAGATATCCGGTGCAGCCGGATATCTCGTGACTTGCTCAACGATCGGAGAGCCCGGTTGCTCCACGTCGGGAACCGGGCGTACTGTGGCAGCGGGGCAAGTCTCCACACACTCCGAGGCGGTGACAAGGAGGTCCAGATGCGACGAGTAGTGGCAGTTGTTGGTGTATTGAGCGCCCTAGGCGGCGTCGTCATGTTTCCGGCGGGTGAGCTGAACGCCGGACCGGCAAGCTGAGACGCACACGTTTGTGGTGCTCTATGCCGACGGAGCGTCGAATGCCTCCGGGCGGGTGGCCATCCAGGCCGCGGGTGGCGTCCTCACCGGTGAGAACGAGGCGGTTGGCCTGGCGGAGGTCACGTCGAGCAATCCGAACTTCTTGCGGGACGTTCGAGGCCAAGGCGCCATCAGGGGCGCGGCTCGCGATCGATCAATCGGCACGACCAAGCCCGGGATGGGCCACAAGTTCTCCGACGAGCGGCTCGACGCCGAGCGGTTGCAGTCCCGGCCACACAGCGGCGGGCCTGCGGTCAAGCCCGCGCCCGGCACCGAGTCGCTCTCCGGCTACCAGTGGGACATGCAGATGATCAACGTCCAGGACGAGAGCGGCAACTATGTCCTCGATGAGCGCGGCGCCGGTGTGCTCGTCGGTGTGATCGACACGGGCATCGACGGATCGCATCCCGACATCGCTCCCAACTTCTCGAATGCTCTCAGCCGCAACTTCACGACCGACATCCCGTCACTCGACGGTCCCTGCGAGTACGCGGATTGCGTCGACCCGCCGAACGTCGACCACGACGGGCACGGTACACATGTCGCGGGCACGATCGCCTCGCCGATCAACGGGCTCGGCATCGGTGGCGTGGCACCGGAAGCGACTCTGGTCAACATCCGCGCCGGTCAGGACTCCGGCTACTTCTTCCTCAGCGAGACTGTCAATGCGCTGACCTACGCGGCCGAGGTGGGCATCGACGTCGTCAACATGAGCTTCTACGTCGACCCGTGGCTCTACAACTGCCCGACGGCCGGTGACTACGTGGATGCACCCGACGGCAAGCCGACCGCCGAGGAGATCGCTGAGCAGCAGACGATCTACGCCGCGATGCACGAAGCGCTCGCGATCGCCCATGACGCCGGCGTGACGATGATCGCGGCGGCAGGGAACGGCCACACCGATCTCGACACACCGACTCGCTTCGACGACACGAGCCCCGACTTCCCGGTCGACGCCGACCTCAACCCGACCGAGGCGTATCCCCGGACGGTCACGAGCAACTGCTTGGATCTCCCATCCGAGGGACCCAACGTGCTCAGCGTGTCGGCCATAGGACCGAGCGGCATCAAGGCTGACTACTCCAACTATGGCGTTACGGAGATCACCGTCGCCGCGCCGGGCGGCTACTTCCGCGACCTGTTCGGCACGAAGCAGTACCGCAGCGCGCTCAACGAAGTGTGGGCGCCGTACCCGGCCGTGGTGGGCGCGGCAACTGGCCAGATCACCAAGGGCGGTGGCGTGCCGACCAACGAGTTCGTCGTGCGCACGTGTACGAAGGACGCCGGCTGCGCCTACTACCAGGGCATCCAAGGAACGTCCATGGCTTCGCCGCACGTCACCGGTGTAGCCGCGCTGATCATTGGTGCGCTCGGCGGTGATGCCGATCCGGATGTCGTCCGCGCGATCCTCGAGCAGAGCGCTGCGGATCACGCCTGCCCCGTCCCGGCCACCGTCGATTACACGATCGTCGGCCGGACGGCGGACTTCAACGCGACGTGCACGGGTACACCGACGCTCAACAACTTCTACGGCAACGGCCTCGTCGACGCCGCCGCCGCTGTCGACGCCGCCGGCGGCTCATAGGTCTCGCGTCCTCCCGGCGCCCTTGATTGACGGGCGTCGGGAGGACAGAGTTGCCGTATGGGCAACGTACGCACCCACACCGCGAACGTTCTGGTGATCGGCTCCGGAGGGGCTGGGTTGCGGGCTGCGATTGCCGCTCATCTGGCGGGTGCCGAGGTCGTGATCGTGGGCAAGCGAGCGCGCCTCGATGCCCATACCGTGCTCGCTTCGGGAGGGATCAACGCGGCCCTCGGTACTCGCGATCCGGAAGACTCGTGGCAGCAGCACTTCGCCGACACGCTCGAGGAGGGCTATCTGCTCGGTGATCCTCGGGTAGCCGAGATCATGACGCGCGAAGCGCCCGCAGCCATCGAGGAGCTGGCCCAGTGGGGTTGTGCGTTCGCCCGGACCGACGATGGTCGCATCGATCAACGATTCTTCGGCGCGCATCGGTGGCGACGGACGTGTTACGCGGGCGATTACTCGGGTCGCGCGATCCTGCACACCCTTGCGGCCCGGGTCGCCGAGCTCGGCATTCCGATCGTGGAGGAGCAGTATGTTTCGCGGCTGCTGATCGCTGATGGCGCTTGTTTTGGCGCGCTCGCCTTCGACCTGCACGACGGAAGCCGCACCGCGTTCGTGACCGACGCCGTGGTGCTGTGCGGTGGGGGTCACACGCGGATCTGGCGGCGGAGCTCGTCGCGACGTGACGAAAACTTCGGCGAGGCGATCGCCCTCGCACTCCGCGCGGGTTGTCGTGTGATGGACATGGAGCTCGTGCAATTCCATCCGACCGGCATGGTCGCCCCCGAAGAGGTCGCTGGCACCTTGGTGACCGAGGCGGTGCGTGGCGAAGGCGGCCATCTCTACAACGTCCACAACGAACGGTTCATGTCCCGCTACGACCCGGAGCGAATGGAGCTGAGCACGCGTGATCGCGTCGCGCTCGCCAACTACACGGAGATCGCGCAGGGACGAGGCGGGCCGAACGGTGGCGTGTTCCTCGACATCACGCACGTCGGCAAGGACGTGATCATTGCCAAGTTGCCGCGCATGTACCGCCAGTTCATCGAGCATCAGATGCTCGACATCTCGCGGGAGCGGATGGAGGTCGCGCCAACCGCCCATTACTCGATGGGAGGGATCGTGGTCGAGCCCGAGTCCCATGCCACGGCGGTGGTTGGGTTGTATGCGGCCGGCGAGTGCACGGCCGGTCTGCACGGAGCGAACCGGCTGGGTGGCAACTCGCTGACCGAGACGGTCGTCTTCGGAAGGCGGGCCGGCGAAGCCGCCGCGGCGTTCTCGGCGGACTCCGACATCTCCATTCATCCTCGCCGTGTCATCCAGGAGGCCGATGATGAGCTGGACGAGATGATCGGCCCGGGCTCCGAGCTCGCCCGTCCCCTCCAGCGAGCGCTGCGTGACGTGATGTGGGAGCGCTGTGGAGTCGTGCGCGACGAAACAGGCCTCGACGCGGGGTTGGGCAGGCTCGACGAGATCCGCGGAGTCATCGCGGACGTCGATGTGCGGCCCAGCGCAGAAGGCTGGTCCGACCTGGCCCAACTGATCGACCTGCGTGCCGGGCTCCTGGTCGCCGAGGCCACGATACGAGGCGCCCTCATCCGGCGCGAGTCGCGGGGCTGTCACAACCGGACGGACTACCGCGAGCTCGACCCCACCCTGCAGGTCAACGTGCACCATCGTCTGGGTGACGATGGGCGGCTCGTCGATCCGTGGAGCGAGGCTGTCGCTCCGGTACCCGACGATCTCGTCGCCTGGCTGGGCCGACGTGGCTCCGTGGACCTGGGCGGCCGCCTCCTCGAATGACCTCCCGGGCATCGTGCGAGCCGGGTTGGATTGGCGGTGGCGCCCCGCACCAGCTGTAAGAGATCATGCGATGGTGGACATTCATTGGTTGGTGAGCACATCCATGAAGACCGCTGTTGAGCCGACGACGGATCAGGTCCGTCGACGCGCCCAGATGGATGCGCTGTTCACCTCGCACGCGGCAGAGGTCTATGCGTTCGCGCTGCGGCGGACATCTCGATCGGCGGCGCAGGACGTTGTATCGGAGACGTTCCTCGTGGCGTGGCGTCGCCTCGATTCGGTTCCGGAGACACCCAAGCCATGGCTTCTGGGCGTCGCCCGTCGCGTTCTGGCGAATCAGCGTCGTTCCGATGGCCGCCAGATCGCGTTGCGCGCACGAGTGGGATCCCAGCAACCGAATGTCGGGGAACAGAATGCTGCGCAACTCGCCGAGGCTGCCGCGACACCGAGCGATGGCACGGTGCTCGCTGCACTGGCCGCGCTGACATCCGCCGAGCGAGATGCCATCACCCTCATGGCGTGGGATGGCCTCAGCGCCGAGGAAGCGGCGACCGTGCTCGGTTGCTCTCGGGCAGCGTTCTATGTCCGCGTTCACCGCGCCCGCCGCCGACTGGCCGCAGCGCTCGGTCTCGCCATTGATCCATCCAACGAACAGGAGGCTGATCCGTCATGAGCAACATGGATTCGGTGTTGGAACGAGTTCGTCGAGTCGACCCGATCAGGGAGATCGATCTACGCCAGTGGAGCGCTTCACCGGAGGCGCGACGTGTGTTCGGCCACGTGGTGGGATCCAGCTCCGTCGACCGTCCCCGGCGCCGTCGGGCGCGTTGGCTGGCCGGAGGCGCAGTTGTCGTCACAGGAGCAATGGCAACCGCCGCCGCCGCATCAGGTGTTCTGGGATGGCCCGCACCTGACCCGATTCGCGATCACCTCGCTGCACTCGACGAGGGAATGCCCCAAGATCTGCGAGTCAACCCTGACGTCGAACATGCGATGGCCGTCGCGAGCACTGAGACCGGCGTCCTCTACGCGGCCGACCTGAAAGATGGTGGCTACTGCATCGAGGTCGCCTCGGAAGGCGACAGGCCGCGCGGCGCTGCGTGCGTGACCGCATCACAACTCGACGATCGGGCGATCGAGGTGACTGCGCCCATACCGTCCGGACCAGACGCCGCGCTGCTCGTCGGCGGGCGGATCAATGACGAGCGGGTCGAGCGAGTCGTCGTCCGCTATCCGAATGGAAGGAGCGACGATGTCGTGCTCGGGCTGGCGAGGTACTGGCTCGTCGAGGTGCCCGACAGCGAGCGCGCGATCGCGCTGACCGAAGGCCTACAGCTCGCCGGGGTCGGCGCCGATGGACGAGACGTATCGACGCTCTTGGTCCCGCCGTTGTACGACGACGACCCGGATGGGACGGCATACGACCGTGCGCAACCCGTGTTCGTGTCGACGATCAGCACCGGCGACGATCTCACGCTCGTTCTCGGTGTCGAGGGATCCGTGAACGTCACGGGAGCGGCGACGCTCGAACTGGAATATCCGGATGGCACAACCGGCGAGATCGGCTTGGCGCCCGATGGCTCGTATCGATTCATGATTCCGCCTGATCGGCAGCACGACTTCGCGTCGTCATCGGGCAAGCTCATCGCACACGATGCCAGCGGACAGATCGTTGCCTCGGTGTCGTTCACGTCCGTCGCCAACTCACGCCGAAATCCGTGACACAGGACTCGAAGATGGACGTAACGTCGAACACATGTCGTCGGAGCTCGATTTCCTAGGGTCGATAGGGCGGGAATCTTCTCGCTTCACCGAGTGCCTGACGCGCGCTTCTCCGACAGCTCCAGTTCCGTCGTGTCCCGGCTGGACTGCCGCCGATCTGCTGTGGCATCTGGCTGAGGTCCAGCTGTTCTGGGGGGCCATCGTGCGCGACCGGCTCGACAATCCCGACGCGGCCGAAGCGGCAAAGCCTCCACGACCGGCGGCATACGAGGCGTTGCAGGAACTGGCGCGGCGGGCCACGACGGAGTTGTTGGACACGCTGGCCTCAACGCCGGCACCGACGCGGTTGTGGACGTGGGCGCCGGACCACACGGCCGGGTTCGTACTGCGTCGCCAAGCACACGAGGCTTTGATTCATCGCCTCGATGCCGAGCTCACCGTCGGCGAGGTGACGTCGTTCGATCCTGCGCTTGCGGCTGACGGTGTCGACGAGGCGCTGCGCGTGATGTATGGCACCGCGCCGGAGTGGGGAAGCCTCGCCGCTCAGGGGGCGCCCGGACGTGTCGTCGCCACGGATGTCGGCATGGCATGGCTGGTCGGGTTCGGACGCTTCACTGGCACGAGCCCAGACACGGGCAACGTCTACGACGAAGACATGCTGACGATGCCCTCGACGACAGACATGCCCGAGGAGTTCACCCTCGCGGGCACCGCCGCCGATCTGGATCGATGGCTGTGGGGCCGCGGCGATCTCGACACGCTTCATACGAGCGGTGATCCGGTCGCACTCGAGAGATTCGCGGCGATCGTCGCCTCCGGCGTGCAATAGCAACTGAGGCAGACTTGTCGGAAGAACGCACTGCGCACAAGCGTGTCCGATGACGCACTGTGCGCCGGTAGCCGGTGAGGAGGTATGAATGGGCGATCCCGTGAACAGGCCGTCGTTCATCTTCGACCTCGATGGCACGTTGATCGACAGCGTGTACCAGCACGTCATCGCGTGGCGCGGCGCGCTCGCGGACGAGGGCATCGACCTTGCGGTCTGGCGAATCCATCGACGAATCGGCATGAGTGGCGGACTGTTCGTGCGCGCTCTCGCACGGGAGATCCACCGGGAGATCTCGCCCGAGCAAGGCGCCTCGTTGCAGCAACGCCACGCCGCCCACTATCGCGACATCATCGACCAGGTACGCCCACTCCCTGGTGCGACGGAGCTGCTCGCTGCCCTTGATCGGCTGGGCATCCGCTGGGCGATCGCGACCAGCGGTCTCGCCATCACCGCGAGACCTGCCCTGCGGATGCTCGGGCTGCCCGAGACCACGCCCATGATCACGCGCGACCAGGTTGCGCACGCGAAGCCCGATCCCGACTTGTTCATAGCAGCCGCGGCCGCGCTGGAAGTCGACGTTCGTGATTCGATGATCGTCGGCGACAGCACATGGGACATGCTCGCTGCCCGCCGAGCAGGCGGCCTGGGTATCGGGCTTCTCTCCGGCGGCTACGGGCGCGACGAACTGGAGCGAGCACAGGCGTTCCGGGTGTACGAGGAGCCGGCCGATCTCCTCGTCCACATCGACGAACTCGGGGTGCGGCCCCGACCCTGAACGCCACTAGCGTCGCGCTACATCTGACAGGGGGGATCATGGGAGAGCGAGTCGAGATCAATGGGCACCCGACCTGGGTCGAGCAGCGTGGCGAGGGTGGGGAAACGATCCTGCTGCTGCACGGCGGCATGTCGAACAGCGACGTCCTGCTCGACGCGTTGAGCGCGCCGTTGGTTGAACGACATCGACTCGTGGCATTTGATCGCCGTGGGCATGGCTTCACAGCCGACACCGATGCACCGTTCCACTACGACGACATGGCGGCCGAAACGATCGGCGTGCTCGAGACGGTAGGTGGTCCGGCACACATCGTGGGCTGGAGTGACGGAGGGATCGTCGGGTTACTCGTCGCGCTCAAGCGCCCCGACCTCGTGAACAGACTGGTGCTCATCGGTGTCAACTTCCACCACGAAGGCTTCTTGCCGTTGGACCTCGATCCGAACTCTCCGGTCGCAGCGATGATGATGCAGTCCTACGCCGAGCGGTCACCTGACGGCGAGGCGCACTTCGGCGACGTGTTCGAGAAGTTCATGACCATGATCACCACCGAACCGACGCTCACCGTCGACGATCTGGCGACGGTGACGACGCCAACGTTGGTGATGGTCGGTGATGATGATCTCATCGCGTTGAGCCACACCTGCGCGCTGTACGAGTCGCTGCCGGCGGGACAGCTTTGCGTCGTGGCACGCGCGTCGCACGGCCTGCCGCTCGAGTACCCAGACGAAACAGCTCGCAACGTGCTCAGCTTCCTCGCCGCTGATCTACCACCGAGCACTCTCATGCCATGCCGACGAGCCGGGGGAGCAACAGGGTCGTAGAACAGCGGAGATTCGTTCCGGCGTGCGATCACGTGCGGGGTTCGAGCGTGTTTCGAACGGCGAATACTGTTGCGTCGCATGGAGGCGGAGCGAGTGGCGAATCGGTGTACCTGGTGGTGCCCTGTTACAACGAGCGCACGCGGCTGGCCGTCGATCAGATCGGCGCACTGCGCCGCCGACGACCGCGTGTCGTTGGTGTTGGTCGACGACGGATCGACGGACGACACGCTCGAGCTGCTTCGCTCGATCGAACGTGACACGCCCAGCGTCACGCGTGATCGCGTTGCCGCGCAACGGGGGAAAGGGCGAGGCGGTGCGCGCCGGCTTGGTCTCGGCATTGACGGCAGACCCGTCATGGCTCGGCTACGTCGACGCCGACATGGCCACGCCCGCCAGCGAGATCCTTCGGCTGCTGGATGTCGCCGACCAGCACACCGCCGTCGATGTCGTGCTCGGCTCCCGCGTGGCGTTGCTGGGGCGCGATGTGCGGCGCTCGGCGTTCCGCCACTACACGGGACGAGTGTTCGCCACGTTGGCGAGCCTCGTGTTGGCCAAGGCGGTCTACGACACCCAATGCGGCGCGAAGCTGTTCCGCCGCACCGACGCGTTCGACCAGTCGATCGTCGCACCGTTTCGCAGCCGGTGGGCGTTCGACGTGGAACTGCTCGGCCGATTGGAGTCGCCGGCGTGGAGGCGTCACGATTCTGGGAGGAGCCATTGCTCGTCTGGCACGACGTCGGCGGCTCGCGACGAACGCTCGGCGCCTCGATCCGGGCGTCGGTGGAACTGCTCCCGATCTGGCGTGATCTGCGCCGTGCTCGACGATGAAGCTCGATCGACCGACTGCGAGCCCACCCGCTGACGATCGCCGTGGTCGTGCTGTCCGTGATCGCCCACGTGTGGGAGCTCGGACGACGACCGATGGCCCACGACGAGGCGATCGACGCGTGGTTCTCGTGGCAGGCGCGTGGGACGGGCATCATCAAGTACGACCCGGTGTACCACGGGCCGCTGCGGTTCTACCTCGAAGGGTTCGTGTTGGATCACTTCGGCACCACCCCTGGATGGACACGGCTGGTCGCCGCGCTCGCCGGCATCGGGGCGACGATCATGATCGCGATGTCGCGGCGACTGCTGGGACGCTTCGGCGCGCCATTCGCTGCGCTGTTGTTCACGATCAGCCCGACCATCCTGACCGTCACGCGCACCGGGCGCGAGGATTCGTTGACCGGTCTGGTGTCGTTGGCGCTGCTGCTCGTGGTCGCCAACGGGTTGAAGGACCCGCGCGCCCGACACATCGTCGGGGCCGGGGCACTGCTGGCGGTCAGCTTCACGCTGAAGGAGACGACGTTCATCTTCGGGTTCGCCGGAGCGTGCTTCTTCCTCGGCCTGGCAGTGGCGGCTCTGATCTGGCCGAGCGGGCAGGGACGCGCGTTCTTCCAAGCGTTGCGTCGTCGTCGGCACGTTGCCGTGGATGTGGAGCACGATCGTGTTCATCGCGATCTTCATGGTCGTGTTCACGTCGGTGTTCCGCTACGGAGCGGGCTTCCAGTCGGGCCTGGTCGACGGCGTCAAGTACTGGTCGAGCCAGCAAAGTGTCGGCCGTGGCAGCCAACGCTGGTTCTTCTACGGCACCATCTACGCCGGCTACGAGTGGCTGATCCTGGCCGCTGCTGGCGATCGGTCTGGTGGTCACGGTGCGGCGCCGGTCGGTCGTCGGCGCATGGTTCGCGACGATGGCGATCGTGCAGTTGGCGCTGTACTCGTGGGCGGGAGAGAAGTTCGCGTGGCTGGCACTGCACCCGTTGATCCCCGCTGTCCTGCTGGCAGGTCTCGGGGCGCAGGCGGTATTCGACCGAGTGCAGCAACCTGGCGAAGCCGGCGCACTCATACGAGCGACTGCTGGTCGGCTCGACTGCACTGCTGGCAGTGGTGACGGCGGTCGTCGCGGTCAGACCGGCCATCACCGACGGCGCAGACACACGGGAGCTGCTGGTGACGGTCCAGACGTCGACCAGCGTGCCCGACCTGACTGATCGGATGGCTGCGGCACGCGGCCGCGGAACGCTCGGGCCGATCCTGATCGACGAACGTGACGGCGGCTCGTGGCCGTGGGCGTGGTATTTGCACGATTTCGGCGACGTCGGCTACCAGACGATCGATCCGACGCAACCGCTGCCCGAGGGCTTCGACGCGTACATCGTCAGCGCGTCGACCGATCCTCCGGCGATCCCCGACGGCTACGTCATCGAGCGCTTCCCGCTGCGCGGCTGGTGGCTGCCCGACTACGACCACGTGAACGTCGCCGACGTGATCCGGTGGCTGACGACCGCGAGACGTGGAGCCCGACCGCGAGCTCAGATCAGTATCTGATCGTCAAGTCGGCGGCGGGGGTGGCGGCAAGCGCGGACGCAGCCGGCTGACGCACGATGCGTCGACGGCCGCAACGAACAGCTCGTTGCTGACAGCGCCGTCCTCCGTCGATCGGTCGGCTTCGGTCACCACCTTCAAGCACTCGAACGAGCGCAGCATCGCCGCGCTGGCAGGGGAAGCGAGCAGCCGCTCCTGCGTGCCGAAGACAAGATACGCGACCGAGTAGCGCGACAACACGTTCGCCATGACGTGAACATCGGTGGTGGTGTACAGGTCGGTCATCGCGGTCTTGCGCGCTTCGAGCGACGCTCCGTACGCACGGCGCTGCTGCGACTCGTGGTAGCCCCAACCGAGTGGTGTCGGGAGCCCTGTGAGCGAGGCGATCCTTCCGGTCCACTTGTAGTCGATGCCCGGCGCCTCGGCGACAACCTGGATGCCGTGAACGTTGGCACGGATCCAGTCGGCGAGCGGCACGTCGTCGGCGGGAACGAACCGATCGTCACCGAAGCCGTAGACGAACTGATCGCTGAGATACGCCTCGCCGTCGAGCGACAACCCGCCGGCACTGAGCCGGTCGTCCATGCGCACTGGCGTCGCCATCCACCAGAACGCCGACGCCCATCACGATCGAACAGGCGACCAGGAGCTTGCTGATCCGACGTGACCAGTCGTGGTGCGAGCGGAGCTGCTCGGCCACGACGACGGCGCAACCGACCGCGAGCACGATCCACGACTCGTACCAGAACTTGAAGACGGTGTTCATGCGCCCACCGTCGTTGCGCACGGTGAGCATCTCGACGCCGGCCTGGATCGCCCACCCGAACGCCAGCGCCAGCGGACCGAGCGGACTGAGCCGCGACGCCAGGCGACCGACGCTGCCAGCCGACCCAGCCGCATGCGAGCGTCAGCGAGGTGCTGATCTCGAACGTCTCGAATCCCGGTCGCTGCCACAGATATGCCAAGGCGAGCAGCGACAGGCCGACCACCACGAGATGGGCGCGCGTGATCCATCGCCACACCGTCCGCGAGGCCCGAAACGCGGTCGCCAGTTGTGTCGCGAACACCATCACGCTGATCGCCGCGAACAGTCCGAACTGCTTCAGCCAACTCGACGGTGGGGTACGCAAGCTGGCGGGATCGAAGCCGGAGTCGAAGACCTCGCCGCGCCGGACGTACGGCGACCAGACGACGACGACGACGAACAGCAGCGCGATGGCTGGCACGACGAGACGGCGCCACGGCACCCTTGCCACCAGGGCGAGAAGCGACGTCGCCGCCGTCAGGCCGACGCTGAGCGGGAAGTCCCAGGTGTTGGTCATCCGGGTCAGCCCGATGCCGGCGCCGAGCATGATCGCGAGGAGAGCCGCGTGACCGCGCCGTCCATCCAACAGCGCGCCGTACCAGGCGATGCACAGCGTGCCGACGGCGAGCAGGACGGCGATGCCCATCACGTGCGGGTGCACGTCAGCGAACAGCAGCGACCACGCCGGGAACTCGGTGACCGCCACCGAGTTGGGGATGACGCGACTGAGCGCCCACCAATCGATTCGACCCTGAGCGAGGTCGCCGGTCAGCCATTGCCACATCGGTTTCACGATCGCACCGTTGCTGACGAGCAGCACGAAGACTGCGGCCAGCACACCGGCCGTGACGCTGGTGCGCTCGGTGCGCGAATGCCTGCGCCAACGGGTGCGGGTCGCATTGACCATCCCGGCAGCCGAGTGAGAACGCCGCCCCGGCCGAGATGCTGGCGAAGACGGCGATGGCGACGTTCATGACCATCGTCGGCGACGTGCGCAGAACCCGGGCCGGTGCTGACAGCAGGAACCAGCCGCCGTAGTAGTAGTTCAGCGCACCGTGCGAGTACCACGGGTCGTACACGGGCAGCGTCTTGGTACGCAGCACCGCCGTCAACAGCGCCAACTCGAACGGCTTCTCGCCGCCGCGGTCCGGGTGCCACAGGTCGGGATCCATCGCCCGGGTCAACACGAACGCGACGAAGATCACCGTGCACAAGCACCTCGACGGCGATCAACACTGGCTCGCCGCTCGCGCCACAGATTCGACAAGAACGCGCGTCGCCGGAACGCGCAGACCGCTCCGGCTCCGATGAACGCAGCCGTGACGACACCGGCCGACGTGCGGTCGAGATCGACGTGCAGCCATGCCGCGGCGATGAACAGCGCGAACGCCAGGGACCCGAGCGCAAGGATCTTGGCCAGTCCCCACCCGGCGTCGGGCAGGCGCCGCAGCAAGCGGAGCGAACATCGCGAACGCGGCGAAGCCCAGCAGCTCCAGCAGCACGAACCAACCGATCACATGCAGAAGGTTCGAGCCGTCTGTGTCGAATGCCTGGTCGTAGGTCGGGCCGGTCGCGTTGGTCGCGATCTCGTCGTCGGTCAGCAGGAGGCCGTTCGTGCTCGCTCTGGTCGGATCGACGGCGACTGCGTTCGCGGCAGCGACCGGATCGAGGACTGCGACGATCGTGTCGCGATCGACGTCGCGAACCTTGCGCCAGATCCGGACCTGCGGATGGTCGTACACGCTGAAGGCTTCCTCGGCGCTCTCGTCGTCCAGCCGCCACGGCCCGAGGGAGATGCCGCTGCGGAACGTCGCCACCCGCTCGAACCCCAGCGCACCGGTATCCAACCCTTCGAAGAAGTTGATCGTCGATGGGAACCGGCTCGGGCATTCGCGTGACCGTTCCCCAGATGCGCGCCGACGACTCGACCACGTAGTCGATCCGGCCCAACTGCTGGGCGATCCGTGGCGACCTTGGCCTCGTCGTCGGGGCCGACCATGTCGAACTGCTCGCTGGTGAATTGCTCGGCATCGAGACCGGGCAACCGGAGCGGCAGCCCGTCGTCCCACGCCTGCGACGACAGCACGCTGCCTGGCGGCACGTTCCGAGCGATCCACTCCGAGGCCTCGATGCGCGTGTTCGTGTGCCCGTACACGCCGTTGACGAAGCCGACGCCCCACACGACTGCCAGCGCGACGCTGACCGCGGCGACCGATGTGGCGACGACACGGACGCCCCGTCTCGATCGCATCGCCCAGCCGGCGTAGCGACGGCAACGCCCAGACCAGCCGTGGCGTAGAGCGCCGGCAACATCGGGAAGTAGTACCGGCCCGTCGGGAACGACGCGATGCTGATGTAAGCGAAGGGCACGACGACGGAGGCAGCGATCACGCTCGCCGGCCACGGTCCGATGTCGGTCATCAAGCGACGTGGCAGTGCGACCCATCCGTCGTCCGCATGAGTCGCGCCGACATCGCGATCGCACCCACGCACGCGGCAAGCGCGACGCCGGGACCGATCGTGAACATCCCCAACCAGATCAACGGCTGCACGATCGGCGTCCTGTTCGCCCATTGGAACGCCGGCGGCGCAGGTCGGCTGACTTGCAGCTCGCGCGCGCGTTCGCAGATCGTCGGTGAAGGACCGTCGAGAGAGTGATGCCCAAGCCGTTGAACGCGCTGGGGTTGAAGACGCGGAACGCCGACTGCTGCACCGATCAGCGACGGCGGCCAGCCTGACGATGTCGCTGCGCCGACGGTGACGCACGAGCAAGCGCAGCACATCCGAGCACGACGACCGCCACCAGACTGGCGCCGGTCAGCTTGACCGCGACCGCCAGCCCCCGGCAAGACCGACCAGCAACCCAGCCGGTCGCGGCTCGGAGAACGTCGGCGCTGCGATCGAGCCGAAGCGCGAACAGCACGGTCAGGCGCGCTCGCCAGACCGAGCGAGCGGTTCGCCGCCGAGGAAGTGCGCGTGCTGGATCGCCAGCACAGACATCGCGTACAGCCCGGCAGCGGCGACGCCTGCCGTCCGCCCGCCGATCCGCCGCCCGATCAGGGCGATGACGACGATGGTGATGGTGTCGAAGACAGCGCCGAGCAACCGGCCGACCAGATCGACGCCGTAGCCGGCATCGAAGCGCGGCGCGCCGGCGTCGTCGATCAGGGGGATCCCGATCGCGTCCAGACCCGTGCGTGATCGCATCGGCGGGTTGGTCGCCGTGGACCACCCCGTCGTGCAACCATCCCGAGGCCGCTCGCGCCAGGGTCAACGGCACGGGTCCGTACAGGAACGATTCCGTGGCGCGATACGGGTTCGCCGGAGACCGTTGGCCGTCGAGCCAGTCGAGCACCGGGCCCAGGAAGCGTGCCGTGCGCGGCCGGCGCGGGGGTGCGTCGCAGAGCATCGGCGTCAGCGCCCAGAACCGCTCGTCGGGATGCAGATGCTGCCGTTGGTCGAAGTCGATGTTCCAGAGCGCGAGCCGTCAGACCGAACACGGCGCACACACGACCACCAACGGCCAGAACGCTCGCCTCACTCGGCGATCGCGCCCGCGTGCGCCGGTGACTGTCGGACGTGGACGTATCAGGTCCGCTCATACATACGGGGGCACAGATCGTCGGCTGAAGTTCACGGTTTCCAGGGCGCTTCGGCCGACGGCAACGGCGAGCCGCTTCAGGCGCAACGTGGACCTGCCGTGACTGCGCCGCAGGTGAGTCGTCTCGACCTCGGCAATACGAGCACCGCTGCGATGCGCGCCCAGAACGATCATGATCGAGGGCGCGAACGTGGTCTCGGGGATCGAGGGTCTGAGGTGCTCGTACAGACTCCGGCGGATCAGCTTGAACGGCACATTCGCGTCGCGTACCCAGTGACGGGCGAGGGCCGAGACCATGATGCGGGTCAGGCGCGTGAGCACGAGCCTGTGCAATGGATCGTGCCGGGTGATTCGCATCCCGAGAACGAGGTCATTGTCTTCACGGAGCGCCCAGAGCAGCGGGAACTCGGACACATCGACCTGGCCGTCGCTGTCGAGATGGAAGATCCAGTCACCGGTCGAGCGCGTCCATCGCACGTCGTGTCGTGCGACCGTGCCCGACGTTGACATCGTTCACCAGAACACGGACCCGCGAGTCCTCACAAGCGATGCGATGCAGCACGGCGGAAGTGTCGTCGGTCGAATGATCGTCGACGACCACGAGCTCGCTCGCAGGGACCACGTCGAGGACGTGACGAACGATGTCGGCGATGACATCGGCCACGCCCGTGGCCTCGTTGTAGACGGGCATGACGACTGACAGCGATGTCTCGTTCAGAGACCCCACGCCTGTTCGGGCGTGCTGTCGACGATGAGCATGGTTCCGCCCCTCACGAACGAATGCTAACCATGAGGGATCGACGCACCATAGGTGCGGGTATATGATGTCGCGTGAGTTTCGAGAAGACGCGGAAGGGCCGGGATGAAACGAAAAGCCACCTATGTCGCCTTCGTCATAGCGCTTGTTTTCGCCTTCACCGCGGTCGCGAACTACAACAACCGGCCACCGAGCGTGTCGGCTGGCGGCAACGGTGATGCGACTCCCTGCCCCACGTTGACGCCCACTGCGACCCCGATGGGGCCGACTGCGACACCGACCAACACACCGACGAACACGCCCACCGCAACACCGACCAACACACCCACGAACACGCCGACCGGCACACCGACGAACACGCCGACCAATACGCCGACGAATACACCGACCAACACACCCACCAACACACCCACCAACACACCGACCGCGACTCCCACCAACACACCGACCCGATCCACCAACACACCGACCGCGACACCAACCAACACACCGACCGCGACACCAACCAACACACCGACCAGCGACACCAACCGACACACCCACGAACACGCCGACCAACACACCGACCGACACCCCCACCAACACACCGACCGCGACGCCAACCGCAACACCAACGGCGACACCGACCAACACACCAACGGCGACCCCCACCGCGACGCCCACCAACACACCCACCAACACACCGACCGCGACACCCACCAACACGCCGACGAACACGCCGACCACGACGCCGACCAACACGCCGACGAACACACCCACCAACACGCCGACCAGCACGCCGACCAACACGCCGACGAACACACCGACCAACACGCCGACGCGCATCGGCCACCAACACGCCGACGCACGTCGCCCACCTACACGCCGAGGTCCGACGCCTCACGCCCACCGGCGATTGACGCCCATACGCCGCCGTTCCAGCTCAAGGTCACCAAGGACGGCACGGGAAGTGGCACCGTCACCTCGTCGCCGCTAGGGATCAACTGTGGCACGACGTGCACGCCGCCGTACTTCGCTCCACAGACGAAGGTGACGTTGACCGCGACACCTTCGCCTGATTCGAAGTTCGCTGCGTTGGTCCGGGGCATGCAGTGGAAAGGTGCCGACCTGCACGGTCATCATGACCCAGGCCGGAACGTGACAGCGACGTTCGACGTGTCCACCTCGCCGCGACGGCTCGTCAGTGGGTCACTCGATAGATGCGGTAGTCGCCCTGGTGGAAGACCAGCGAGCCGTTCGCCATCCAGTAGTCGTCCGAGCCGCCGAACTCCGACGCTCGATCGGTCCCATGACGACGTAGTCCACCCCGTATCGATCGATGCCGGAGCGGGCGTCGGGTCCGCCACTCAGGATCACCCCGTGTCGGTCCACCGGGTCGCCCAGTCGGGCAGGCCGAGGTCGTACGTCCAGCCGGGGTATCCGCTGACCGCACGGCGGCCACTGAGCGCGGCCACCGCGGATGTGTTGTTCGCCCCGTAGACCAGGACGTCGTCGGGTTGGGAGTTCGCACGTAGCCATGATGCAGCGTCCACATCGTCGTGTGCGACCCACGGGATCGCGGTCGAGCGCTGCATCGCCCGCACGGTGTCGAGCCCGCCGGCCGAGATCATCGACAAGAAGCACACCACGGCTGCGATCCGCAGCCGCGTACCGCTGAACGGCTCCGCCGACGCGACATCGCGGCCGAGAACGCTCGGCTCAACCACGACGCGATGAGCAAGCACCCTGCGATCTGCCAGAACACGAAGTACTTCGTGTTGTTCCACTCGGAGGGGTGGAACGCGATGAGGTTGGGCACGATGAACCACAGCCACAGCGGCGTGGTCAGGCGGCGCAGGCGACGGGCGCCACCGCCCGAGCAGCGCCAAGCCGGCGAACAACGGCAGGAACAGCCCGACGTTGCGGAACCAGAACCACGGCCACGCTTGGTCGGACGTGCGGCGCCATCCACCCGAGGAGCCACGGATCGAGTTCGTCTCCGGGCTGATCGCCCACGCGAGCGGCAGCCCGATGACGGCGGTCGGGACGATGAACCACAGCCAGATCCGGCGGCGGTCGGCGAGCAACGCGAACGACGCCGAGCGCCAAGCCGGTCAGCATCGTGTGGGCATGGGCGATGCCGAGCACACCGATCATCAAACCGGCACCGAGGAAGCCTCGCCGCGACCACGCGGTCGCGAAGCCAGCAGCACGATCATCGCTGCAAAGCCGGCGCACAGGCCCATCAACGTGCTGCGCTGCGCGTACAGCGAGGCCGAGATCGTGTTGTCGACCCACAGGTGAAAGATCGGGCATGCGGGCATACGTCTGCGGCAGTGACGTCACGATGCTCCATCCATCGTCGCCGCACATCGACGAGGAAGTACCAGAGCGCCGACCCCGCCGCTGAGGGTGAGCAACAGCAGCGTCAGCGCTGCCGTCAGCCGCGACCTGGTCAAGCGCATCACCATGCACCACAGCAATGGCGGAAACGCAGCGGCGAGCATCCACTCCGAGAGCGCCATCGACTGCTGCAACGTCGAGCCGCTGACCGTGAAGATCGCCCCGAAGAAGTCGGCGAGGAAGTGGTAGCGGAAGCCGGCGCCGGTCGCAGTCGGCAGGTCGAGCCCGCGGTTGTCGCCGTATGCGAACGAACCGGCGTAGGCGAGATGGGCCGACCAGTCACCCCACACGGCCAGACTGCCGGCACTGATGCCGTTCGGAGTGGTTGCGTACGAGAGCGACAGGATGCGAGTGCTGACCACCAACGACGCCGTCGGTCACCAACGCGAAGGGACGCAGGCTGGTGCTTCGTCTCGAGGGCAGACGGAGTCGCGACCAGGCGCTGACGGCCTCGTCGAACAGACGTCGACGCTCACGACGCACGCGCGACAGCGGCTGCGACACCGGGCACGGCGACGCCGATCGCGACCGTGCCACGGCCCATGCCGAGCAACTCGAACGCCCCGAACGACGTGACCGACACAGCCAGCACACCGACCACCACGCCGATCGCGACACGTTCCTCGAACCTCAGCCGATGAGCCACCCATGCGGTCAAGCCGTAACCGATGGCCGCGATGACGGCGGCGAGGCACAGACTCAACACCATCGCTGCCACCGTAACGCCGCATGGCCCGCACTAGCGATCGACTTCGCCTCGACTCGGAGGGCGGTCCGCACGAGTACGGTCCACGGTGATCGGATGCGTGCGTTCCCCGGTCACTGTGCGCCGAATGAGCGCCGAGCAGGACGGTGGGAAAGCTACGTGTGCTGATGCTGCTGCAGTACTACGCGCCGCATCGCACGGGATTGACCTTGCACGTTCAGCATCTCGCCGAAGAACTCGTCGGGCGTGGTCACGAAGTGATTGTGATCACCGCTCGACACGATCAGACCACTCCGCGAACGCGGCGTCGAGAACGGCGTCGTGGTCCACCGTCTGTGGGCGCCGATTCGGGTGAGCCGCGGACTGATCATGCCGTTCCACTCCGTTCGCCGTTGCTGAAGGCGATCGCCAACGCCGACGTTGTCAGCATGCACACGCCCATGTTGGAAACTGCCTTCGTGTCTGCACTCGCGCGGCTCCGTGGAAAGCCTGTGGTCGTTACCCATCACGGCGACCTCGTCCTGCCACCGGGACGCGTGGATCGACTCATCGAATCGATGGTGCGACGCCTCCACCGATGGGCGATGCGTTCGGCAACGACTGCGATCGCGTACAGCAGTGACTACGCAAACCACTCCGTCTACCTGGCCGGATACCTCGACAAGACCGTCGCCATCTCTCCGCCCGTCTCCATCCCAACGCCGCGTTCCGACGGGGCAGCCACACTTCGGTCCCGCCTCTCGCCGCACGGCGGTCCGCTGATCGGCTTCGCGGGGCGGTTCGTGCGCGAAAAGCGTCCGGATGTCGCGCTGCGGGCGATGGACACGGTGCTCGCCACACGACCCGATGCGTCACTGGCATTCGCGGGCGAATACCGGATCCGATACGAGGACACCTGGGAGCGTTCTGCGGCGCTCGTCGAACGGCATCGCAGTCACCTGCACTTTCTCGGTCTGCTCGAGGACCCGCAGGAGCTCGCCGACTTCTACGCTGCATGCGACGTCCTGGTGCTCACGAGCGACACCGAGTGCTTCGGATTGGTACAGGTCGAATCGATGCTGTGCGGAACGCCGGTGATCATGACCGACATATGCGGGCGGTCGCGTGCCCGTGCAGCGCACCGGCATGGGTCTGCTCGTGCCCCGCGACGATGCGCATGCAGTCGGCCGCGCGATCCTCGAAGTTCTGCGATCAGCCGCAGCAGCTTTCAACGAAGTCGACAGCCAGGTCGTCGAAGCATTGAACCTCGACCAAACGATCAGCAGGTACGAGGAGGTGTTCCGTTCAGCGACGATCCAATGAACAAGGCCCCGACGAGGCGACGATGCAACTGCTCACGGCCAACGAAGCGGACATCGCCTTTCGACGTCGCGTACGAACGGTCATGGCGTGGGTGCCGCCCGATGCCAGCCACGACGGTGCTCGACGTGCCGTGCGGCCAAGGCTTCTACCTCCACCGATACTTCTACGTCGAGCCGATGTGCACCGCGGTCGGTGTCGAATTGAACGCAGACGTGCTGGATCGCGGACGCCGAGCAGTCGCAGGCCTCGGCGTGCCGCTCGCCAACGCGAGCATCTACGCCCTCCCGTTCAACGCCGAGTCGTTCGATGCTGCCATCTGCTCGGAGGTGCTCGAGCACCTCGACGACGACGTTGCCGGCCTGCGCGAGGTTCGACGCGTGCTGCGGCCGGGCGGCACGGTTGCGATCACGGTACCCAACGCGAACTATCCGTTCTGGTGGGACCCGATCAACAAGACCTTGGAGGTGCTGACCGGTCGGCACATCCGTCGCGGCCCGCTGGCCGGGATCTGGGCGGGGCACCAACGGCTGTACACGGCGCGACTCGCTGCGACGCACCGTCTCTGGACGCCGGGCTGGAGATCGTCGAGGAGCGCTCGTTCACGCATCATTGCCTGCCGTTCTCGCACAACCTCGTCTACGGCATCGGCAAGCCACTGCTGGAACGCGGAGTGCTGCCGCGACGTTTGGCCCAGGAGGCTGATCGTCACGAGTTCGCGAACAGCACGGGCTCGCCGTGGAACCCCATCGCTCTCGCAGTGCGCCTCGCCGGATGGTTCGACCGGTTGAACCGACCTACGGAAGACTGGGAACGTTCGACCGTCAACCTCGCGCTGCGGGCGCGCCGGCCACTGTGAGCCGGATCACTGGCGCGGAGACTGTCATGCGACTCATCTACTCCTCGGGTGCGGGCCGACGAGCTCGTCGATTGTCGTGGCGAGTTCACCGAGTGGAAATGGCTTGGCGAGGAACGCATCAGCACCAACACGCATCGCCTCGCTACGGTCGGTGGAGTTGCTGCGGGCACTCACGATGACGATTCCACCCGCCCAACCTTCCGCTCGCAGGAGCCGGCACACCTCGATTCCGCTGGGGCCGGGCATCATCAGGTCGAGCACGATCGCGGCAGGGGTGTGCTCGCCTATTGCTTGGAGCGCCTCATTGCCAGATTCAGCCACGACACACTCGTAACCCACGCGGTCGAGGAATCGGACGACGATGTCGACGAACTTGGGATCGTCATCGACGACGAGCACCCGCCCAGCCCCCGGGTCTCTTGGTGTCGCGGGCATCGTCATGGTTGCCAGCATGCAACTGGTGATCTGAGAACGACATGAGAGTTCAGGCAGGCGCGGCGAGCGGGAACGTGACCTCGACACATCCGCCCGAAAGTGATGTGCCGTTGGTGGCCGACGCGTCTCCACCCAGCGCACGCGCCAAGGACGCGATGATGGCGAGGCCGAGCCCGGCCCCACCGTCGGATCGTCCTCGTGCCCCGTCGCCGCGAGCGAAGCGGTCGAAGGCTCGCGGGAGCAGGTCGTCGGGGAAGCCGGGCCCGTCGTCTGCGACTACCAATGTCCCGTGGTCACCATGGCGTTCTGCGGTGACCACGATCCGGCTCCTCGCGTAGCGATCGGCGTTGGAGACGAGATTGGTCACGATCTGGTGGATCCACTCCGTGTCTCCCCGAACGACGGTCGGCTCGCCGCGCACCTCGATCGTGACGTCGTCGCGGGGTGACAGGCGGCGAACCACCGTCCGCGAGGCGCTGAGCAAATCCGTCGTCGCGTTGCTCGGTATGAGCTGGCCGGCGTCGGCGCGGGCCAAGGTGAGAAGGTCTTGCGTGAGGTGGGCGAGTCGGTCGGTCTCCTCGAGCGCGCTGGCCAACCCCCGAGCTACGGCTTGTCGATCGTCGACGTCTCCTGCTGCCAGCTCCAATTCGCCGCGCAGCACGGCCAACGGCGTGCGCAGCTCGTGGGCGGCGTCGTCGATGAAGGCCCGCTCGTGGGCGATGGTGCTCTCGATTCGGGCCAGCATCCCGTTGAGCGTCCGGCCAAGGTCGGCGATTTCGTCGTCGCCGCCGGGTTCCGGCAAGCGGTGACCGGTCTCCGTCATCGAGATCGTCGCCGCTTCGCTCGCTATTCGGCGAACGGGTCGAAGGGCGGCACCGGCAAGGAACCAGGCCGCAATCGCCGTTGCTGCCGTCAGAGCGGGACCGGCGGCACCAAGGACAAACGCCAGCCGGCCGCGTGCACTCGAGAGAGCTTCGGTACTTGTGGCGGCCATCCCCACGACGACCTCGCTCCCCGTTTGGCGGATGGGACGGGCCAGCAGGCGCGCAGAGTTGCCGACGCCAGGCACCGGCCTATCGACGACGATCTGGCCGCGCGAGGCGCTGGCGAACTCCTCGGCTGTGAGCAGCGGGGCTGCTCCGACCGGAGAGATCACGTTGCCGGTCTGGTCGACCACCTGCGTGCTGACGAGGCCTTGACCGGCTGTCACTTCTCCGTCCTCGTAGTCGGTCGCGAGATCGGCGACGCGAATCGCGAGTCCGTCGGTGAGCGCGGCGCTCAACTGGCCGCTGAAGTCGCGATGCAGAACGAGTGCCCCGACGGTGAGCACCGCCATGGCCCCGGCCGCGGCGACGAGTGCGAGCTTGCCGCGGAGTGACAACCAACGGCCGTGTCGCACGACTCTCACCCGCCGTCGGTCCGGAGGCGGTAGCCGGCGCCGTGCACCGTCTCGATGGCGCGGCGATCGAATGGCCGGTCGATCTTCTCGCGCAGGTAGCGGACGTAGACGTCGACGACGTTGGAGGTGCCGGTGTACGCGAAGTCCCACACGTGGTCGAGGATCGCGGTCCGACTGAGTACGTCGCCCGAGTGGCGCAGCAGCAGCTCGAGCAACGCGAACTCTCGCGCCGAGAGTGAGATGTCAGTGTCCCCACGACTGACCGCCTTGGTCGCTGGATCAAGGCGCAGATCTCCGGCCTGCAGCACCACCGGGCGCTCGCCGACGTCTCGACGCAGGAGAGCCCGCAGCCGGGCGAACAGCTCAGCGAACGCGAACGGCTTGGGCAGATAATCGTCGGCTCCTGCGTCGAGGCCGCGAACCCTGTCCTCGATCGCATCGCGGGCGGTGAGCATCATGACCGGCATCCACTTCCCGGCCTCACGCAACTTCCGGCACACGTCGAATCCGTCCGGCGAAGGAATCATGGCGTCGAGCAGCACGGCGTCGTACGAGAACTCCTCGCCGGCCCACAGGGCGTCCTGACCGGTGGCTGCTACGTCGACGGCATAGCCCTCGCGCTCCAGGCCCCGCTTGAGCAATGACGCCATCTTGACGTCGTCCTCGACCACGAGCAGGCGCACCGCGTGACCCTACCTCCACGTGGATGAGAGAAATATGAGAGCTGCTCTCACGTGCGTCTCATGGGCGGTGGCGCATCATCCCGACGATGACCCCTACCCACTCGGAGGCAACACCATGAACAACATCGACGTCGAGGTCGTGGGCGTGCGCCCAACCGAGAGCGACGGAGACCGCGCCGTTTCGAGTCAGCCCAAACTGCATCAGCGTGGAGCGGAGATCCAACGATTCGGAACGGTGCGTCTCCTACCCATTGCGCTTTCCCACGATGCGAGGATGGAGAGCTGCCAGATCGTCAACAGGATCTTGGCGGATACGTTCATCCTCTACAGCCTGTACAAGAAGCACCACTGGCTCGTACGGGGCGCGACGTTCTATCAGTTGCACCTTCTGCTCGACAAGCACGCCTCGGAGCAACTCGACCTGATCGATACGCTCGCCGAGCGAGTTCAGATGCTCGGCGGGATCGCGGTCGCGGATCCGCGCCACGTCGCCGAGATGACGCGAATCGAACGCCCGCCCAATGGGTGCGAGCCCGTGCCCGAGATGCTCTCGCGCATGCTCGAGGCGCACGAGCAGATCATCGCTGCGCTGCGCGACGGAATCGAGCGCACAGGGAGGAACGGCGACAGCGGCACGAACGACCTCTTGATGAGCGACGTCCTTCGCCGGCACGAGATGCAGGTGTGGTTCCTCGCCGAGCACCTGGTCGACGCCGACGTGGTGAACATCGCTGGACCGTCGCACTAGGCGGTCACAATGGCTGAGACAGCGGTCATCGATTCGCGGTCGACCAAGAAAGAACCGCTGACGAGTGTTCCTCACCCCGCCCCTCCGCTGACGACCGGCGGGCCTCCCTGGCTCGGGCCGAAGATCGTCGACGTCAAGCCGCCGACGTCGTCACGCAACGGACGCGGACGTCACCCCGGCGACCTGCTCCGTGTGTGCTGCGCTTCCGTACTGATCGTCGTCACGTCGCTCGTCGCCGCCACGCATCACATCAGCCGGTTCGAAGAGGACGTCTTTCGTCTGATCAATCGGCTACCAGACGTGTTTCGGCCGGCGTTGAACCTGGTGATGCAGGGTGGTGCATTGGGCGCAGTGCCCGTCGTGGCCGCTCTCGCATTGGCCCTTCGACGAACTCGCCTGGCGCGTGACATGGCGATCGCAGGCGGGGCGGCGTGGTTCGCCGCGAAGATATTGAAGTCGCTCGTCGGTCGCCAGCGCCCGTTCTACGCCTTGGAGGCAGTGTTCCGGCATACGACCGATGGTGGTTTGGGCTTCCCGTCCGGGCACGCCGCAGTAGCAGCCGCGCTCGCGACCGCCGCAGCTCCATACCTCGGACGGCACCTTCGCCGGACGGCATGGGTCACCGCGTTGGTCGTCGGCATCGCTCGCATGTACCTTGGCGCGCATCTGCCTCTCGATGTGATCGGCGGCTGGTCGTTGGGATGGCTGCTCGGCTCACTCGCGCATCTCGCCTTCGGCGCTCCGAACAGCGGCCCAGCAAGCGGCAAGGTGACCTCTGCCGTTGAGTCGATCGTCGGTCCCGTTCGAGGAATGCGACCCCTGACGACGGATGCTCGAGGGTCGGTCCCCTACGTGGGGACCACGGCTGATGGTGATGTTTCCGCGAAGGTGATCACCACTCAGAACCGAGACGCCGACGCGCTGTTCAAGCTGGCGCGACTTGTGTTGTTCCGTCACCTCGAGGATGAGGCGCCGTTCAATTCGCCACAGCAAGTCGCCGAGCACGAAGCGTACGTGACCTTGATGGCCGAACGTGCCGGGATCAGGGTTGCGCACGTGCGCGGCAGCGCCAAATTCGCCCATTCATCCGTACTGGTATTCGACTACATCGATGGCGCAACTGGCCTCGACGTGCTGAAAGGCGGCACCGATGTCAGTGCGGAACTCACCGACGCATGGCAGCAGATCGCGCTTCTCCACGAGACTCGCATAGCGCACCGCGATCTTCGCTTGGCAAACCTGATCATCGACGCCGATGGCCGCGTTCGCATCGTCGATTTCGGCTTCGCTGAAGAAACGGCCAGTGAGCGGTTGATGGCCATCGACGTGGCAGAGTTCCTGACCGCAACCGCGCTGCAGTTCGGGACCGACGAGGCAGTCAACGCTGCCATGGCGGGAATCGGACCAGCTGCGCTGGCGTCGGCGTTGCCGTTCATCCAGCCGCTCGCCTTGTCGGCGTCAACACGTGCACGGTTGCGTCTCGATCGCGGCGCAATACGCAAGCTGCGCGATGGCGTCTCCACTTCCACTGGTGCTCAACCAGCTGAACTCGAGCCTCTGGCGCGGATCAAGCCGGTGACCATCATCATGGTCGTTGCGATGGGATTCGGCATCCATCTGCTGCTCCCCCAGGTCGGAGAACTCGGAGCGACAGTCCGCAGGGTGGGTGATGCGCAGTGGCCGTGGCTGGCCGGGGCGCTTGCGGCGTCGGCGCTCACCTATGTCTTTGCGTCGATCGCGGTGATGGGCGCGTCACCAGTCCGAGTGCCATTCGGACGCACAGTCGTCGCCGAGTCGGCGTCGAGCTTCGCCAACCGGTTCGTGCCACTCGGTGGCACCGGTGTGATGGTGCGATACCTGCAACGCCACGGGCTCGACCGCACCTCCGCGGTCACGACAGTCGCCACCGTCGAACTGGGTGGATTCACCGTGCATCTGCCACTGCTGCTGCTCGCCGGCTTTGCGACCGGAACCAGCGGCATCACCGCCGTGCACCTCCCGACGGGCTGGCAACTACTGATCATCGCCGTCGTCGTTCTCGCGATCCTCGGCATCTTGCTCGCTACACGGCTTCGAGACAAGGTCCGCACAATCGCCACCAGCGCAGTGCATCAACTCGGCGGCGTCGTTCGCGACCGACGCCGTGCCGCGCAGCTATTGCTCGGATCGCTCGGCATCACCTCCGTCTACATCGTTTCGCTCGCATGCGCCCTCGCCGCATTTTCAGCACACGCCCCGTTCGAACGCGTCGCCTTCGTCTACCTCGCCGGC
Organism: Ilumatobacteraceae bacterium; assembly: GCA_963746365.1. Classification (GTDB taxonomy): domain Bacteria; phylum Actinomycetota; class Acidimicrobiia; order Acidimicrobiales; family Ilumatobacteraceae; genus JAENVT01. The sequence continues at coordinate 33,910 of CAVVBH010000007.1, forward strand.
ACTGCGGTCGCTGCGGCGGCACCCACACCAGGCGGACTCGGTGCCGTCGAGGCAGCGCTCGTTGCCGGGCTCACCGCAACTGGTGTAGCGACCGCGCCCGCGATCGCAGGCGTGCTCGCTTACCGACTCGCGACCGTTCTGGCTCCCGACGCTGCCCGGCTGGCTGGCGTTCCACGTACTCCGAGCAAGGCAGGAACTATGACAAGAGAGACACAGACGACACGACCTTGGGATCCGGCCACCGCACTGGCACCGGCATCCCGCTGTCCGAACCGGTGCACAACTCACGCTCGGTGAACGTGCTGCAGACAAGCTCCGCAACGGCATGGGCTCGTGGGGCTTCGTGTTCGGCGCTCTGGTCTTCCTCGCCGGCTGGATGATCGGAAACAGGAACGTCGGGTTCGACAAATACCCCTTCATCCTGCTCAACCTGATCCTCTCGTGCCTCGCAGCCATGCAAGGAGCCATCCTGCTGATCGCTTCCAAACGAGAAGACCAGATCAGCAGTGAGCTCGCCAGACACGACTACGACACCAACGTCGAGTCCGACCTCATCGTCAAAGAGATCCAGACGCTCACTCGCGAAATCCACGCACAGACATGCTCGGGTTCGACCCACCAGGAGCGGAACGATCCCTGATCGACCATCTCGCCCCCGATCGACCCGCCCACAGACAAGTTCCAACACCAATGCGCAAGGAGTCCAAGGTGAACCACCAACCAACCCCCACCGTGACGAATCGCACGGACTCGATCCGCCTGATCGAAGGCATCGATCGTCGAGGCCGCCGACGGCGTCTTCGGCGAGCTCGCCGACTTGATCATCGACCCGGTACGCCGGCAGCGTGACCCATCTCGTCGTCCAACCGCGGCACCGACACGATCAGGCCCGCCTGGTGCCGCTCGAGGCCGTGGCAACAAGCGACGACCATGTGGTTCTGTCTTGGCCGACCGACAGAATCCGACACACCCATCCCATCGAGGAGTCCGACTTCATCCGACTGGGCCATTGGCCACAACCCGACCCAGGTTGGGACGTCGGGAACGATGAGCGCCATCGCACGGCCCTACTTCGGAGCAGGAGAGATCGGGCTGGGTCTGCGCTACCACGAGGGCCTCGGAGGCCCTTCGCACATGGCGATCACGACCTACGATCGGATCCCCGCCGGCACCGCGGAGATTCGCCGGGCGAGCGAGGTCGTCGGTAGCGACGGTCAGGTGGTCGGACACGTGGACGGGCTCGTCGTCGATCCGGACAATTCGATTTCTCACGTGATACTCGAACGTGGGCACTTCTGGGGCCATCAGGAAGTCACGATTCCAATGCGCGAGGTCGAATCCATCATCTCCGACCGCATTCGCCTGCGGGCAACTTCCGACGAGGTCCGCGACTTCCCCGCTGTCGCGTTTCACCACCGTCCTGAACGGACGGCGCGACGTCCGTGAGGCGTTTGGAATCTGCGGACCCGATACGGGTCCTGCATGCGCCAAACGCCGCAACCTCAGGCCACCGTTTGGAGTCTGGGGACCATATACGGGTCCTGCGGCGCCAAACGCTGGGAGGGCCCGGTCAGAGGGCGTGAGTGCCGCGCCGTGCGAACGGTGGTTCTGTGGAAAGAAAGTCCCTGAGGGAGGAGAAGAAGAATGGCGCAGACGAATGAACTTGTGGCGGTACTCGGCGTCGGCGCGATGGGCCACGGGATGGCTACCAGCGCGTTGCGTGCCGGCATCCCGACGATTGTCTGGAATCGCACGCCGGAGCCGACCCGAGACCTTGTTGCACTCGGCGCGGAGGTCGCCGAGACCGCCGCCGACGCGGCGCGACGAGCGGCGATCGTCGTCACGATGGTGACCGATGCGGACGCCGTGCTATCGATTGCGCGCGACAACCGCATGCTCGAGGCACTCAGGCCAGGCTCGATCTGGGTGCAGATGAGCACGATCGGCGTGGCAGGGATCGAGCGCGTTGCGGACCTCGTCACGAGAGAACGTCCCGATATCACGCTCCTCGACGCACCGGTGTCGGGAAGCAAGCTTCCAGCCGAGCAAGGCCAGTTGACAATCTTCGCGTCGGGGCCCGATGACGCCCGCGCACGAGTCTCGTCGCTCTTCGACGCGCTCGCCCAGCGCACGATTTGGGTCGGCCCGGTCGGGACCGGGACACGAGTGAAGATCGTGAACAACACGTGGCTCGCCTTCGCGAACGAATCGGTTGCTGCGTCGGTGGCGCTTGCTCACCGGTTGGGGCTCGAGATCGAGACGATGGTCGACGCCCTCAGTGGCGGACCGCTTGTGTCGCCGTGGCAGGCAGCCAAGCTGCAACGGATCACCACGGGCGACTATTCGCCACAGTTCGCATTGAAGCTCGCGCTCAAGGACGTGAACCTGGCGCTCGAGGCGGCCGATGACGAACTATTCGCCGCGCTCCGCTGTCTGGCCGGCGAGTGGCGGCAGGTCGTCGATCAGGGACTCGGAGATCAGGATCTCACCGTGGTGACGTGCGTGCTCGAACCTGGCCTTTGGTCGAGGACGATCACAGGGTGTCCGTAGCCAGAGGCGTAGCACTTGTGCTATCAACTGCTGGATGACCAGCGTGGGCCGCGACCGTGACCTGATTGATCAGTCCGCGGCGAACTCGAGGGAGCGCGGCGATGAAGGCGACTCTTGACGCGGCTAGCGACGACGATGGAGTCGGAGCCTGAACATGAGCGTCGGAGTCATCATCGAACACCACGTCCGGCCCGGTTCTCGCGACTCGGTGCGCGCCATCTGGGAGGAGCTTCTTCGCCCCGCCATCATGGCGAACGCTGCACACGAGGCTTACGCCTACATGTTCGACGTCGACGACCCCGACGTGATCCGCGCCTTTCAGCAGTACACCGACGCCGAGGCAGCATCAGCGTTTCTGACGACGCCCGCATACGCGGCCTACGTCGCCGCGGTGGAGCATCTGCTCGTGGGTCCGCCCGCAGTAACGCGTACTGACGTCATTTGGACGAAAGAGCAGTAGTCAGCCCGAAGGCGTACCCACGAACAGATGATGACGCCACCAGAGGGGCCCATCATGACGACGACGATCACCGACCTCGACGACTTCAAGGCGCTCGACCCGTTCTTTCGCATCATCGAGAAGGGCCTCGATGGCATTGCCGATGGCGGGCACTTCTTCGACCTGCTCGCCGAAAACGTCGTCTTCGAGTACATCATCACGGTTCCCGGCTACCCAAGGCGCGATTACCTCGACCCCGTGGCGGTCTTCGATGCGCTCGGATGGCCATCACGTTGACATCGGAGCGCGGGTGCCGTCATTCCCGGCGCAGCGCGGACGCCAGCTGCCGTCGCGGGGGGCGCTGCCCGATCAGGCCCAGCAGGCTGGCGAGAACGAGAGGTGACCACAGGGTCGGGGCCGTTGGGTGGTTCAGGGAGTCATGGACGGGTCGGTGACGTGGCCGATGAACAGGATCGTGCCGGCGCCGCGGTCGCGGATGAGGTACAGGTAGGGACGATTCACGTCAACGGTAGGGCCGTGCGAGCCGACCATTCCACCGCCGGTTGCCGCGGCTGCTCGTGTTCCTTGTTCATCGACGTCGACGAACGCCTCGTGTTCGACTCGATCGATCCACAACCCGCCGCCGTCGACCATGCCGGAGAAGTCGGCCGCGGCGGTGAAGGCTGTTGGCATGCCCATCGCTGCCAGCGTGTCGTTGAGCGTGACGTGGGTGCGAGCTGTCCAATTCGGCAGCGACAGATGGATACCGCCGTCCGTGATCGAGGCGACCGTCGCAGCGAGCGATTCCGGCGTGAGTGCGGCCTCGTACGCGGCGAGGTCGTTCGGGACGATGACCACCATCGAAAGCGCTCCGCCACCGTACGGAATCTCGACAGCCTGATACGCGTCGGTCGTCGCCGATGGCAGGTACTCGTCGTAGTGCATCATCGCCACGTCGCCGGTCGTGCCGTCGAGGCGTGTGAACGGCTCGTCGCGTGTTGCCGCCGGGTCGAACGGGAACTCCCATGGCGCGTCGAGCGCGACGGCGTTGACGAGCACCATGACGGTCTGCGAGGTGAGTGCGTCGTCCGGGAACAGCTCGGGGATTCGCTGCTTTCGTCTGGTCCGCGACCCATCCGTTGATCAGTGCACGCTGGGCATCGGGGTCGGCGGCGAAGTCGGCCTCGGCGAGTGGCGATCCGTACGCGCCGGTCAGCACGTCGAGGTATTCGCTGCGCAGCGCCAGACCAGGCACAGTCCAAACCTTGTTGGCAGCTGCCCACGTCGTCGGGCTCCCGGCCGTGCGGGCATCCAGCGTCAGGTCGTAGGCGTTGATCCCCTCCTGCCAGGCGTCGAGGGGGATGCTCGCATGCAGCACCTCCGCCATCTCCGCGGCGGTCTCACTTCGCGCGCCGGCGTAGATCATGCTCAGCGCGAACGTCACGCTGTACGGACTGACAACGACGTTGTCGGACCGCCCTGCGGCCACGGCCTTGAACAGATCAATGGCGAAGGCATTCATGCCCGCAACAGCGGCGGTCGTGTTCCGTCCATCGGCGCCGATATCGATCGAACGTTGCGTCACGTCGCCATATCGCAATGTCAACGCACCGTGCGGCGGTAATGCCGATGTTTGCGGCGACCCGGTTGTCAATGGTGCGGACGGCGACGACGACGACTCGACCGACCGCTCGTCGGACCCGCACGCCACGACCGCCGCTAGTGCAGGGAATACCGCGGCGATGATCCAACAACGGCGCATGTACATCTGACGCTACTCGCACCACATAGGTTCCCAAGTGAGCGGCCCTCTTACGCGGCGGACATAGCGCCCGTGCGGGCTGGGTCATCGAGCATCATGGGCGGGGAGCGGGTAGCGGGGATGAGAGACGACCCCGAGCTGATCGAAAATGTCTTCGTACTCGTCCTGGTGTTCCTCGCTGCCGTTGCCTGCCACGCGTTCGAGTGCTTCCAACGCCAAGGCCATTTGATACGACGCGTTTTGGCGGCGAGCCAGCGATACCGAGACATCGAGTTCGCGGCATCCGCGGTCGATCTCCCCGGTCTGCAGAAAGGCCACGCCCCGCAATCGATGGACTTCTGGGAGGCGATGGGCGGGCGCGTCCGGCGGTTCACCATCCCTCAGCACGCGACCCAAGATAAGAAGCGCTTCACCACCGTCTCCAGCAAGAACAAGATTGTCGGCGATGGCGATGTCGGCCGAGATGACGTCCGCGTTCGCGCCGATCGCCAGCATGCCGCCCCGGCCGCTCTCCAACAGCGCCGCCGCGTCGTGGAAGCGTCCAGCTCGCGAGGCAACGATTCCGAGGCATCGCTCGGTGAAACATTCTCCCCATCGATCGCCGGCGGCCATGAACACCTCGGCAGCGCTCATCAAGATTTCCCTAGCCTCGTCGAGATGACCTTGATCCGTCAGGATTTCCGCCATGTTCACATTGCTCAACGCGGCGTTCACCGGGTCGCCGGTCTTCTTCCGCGCCTCCCGCGCCCGCATGTAGAAGTCGATCGCTTCGTTCCAGCGGCCCTCGAAATACGCGCCCACGCCAAGGTTGTTCGCGGCTGTCGCCTGGCCACTCAGGTCACCGAGGCGGGTGTAGATCTCGAGGGCGCGCAGTGTGTACGGGCGGCCCAACGTCGATTCGGCGACGTCGAGCACGAGGTAGGCACGCGCCAGCGCTGCTTCGTCGCCCGCCGATTCGGCAAGGCTGACCCCGGCGCGGCTCCAGCGGGCACCCTCTCTCGGCTTGCCCTGATCGAGACACATGACGGCGTACCACACGGTGAGATGCGCCCGCACCTTGGCCGCATCGTCGCCGGCGACGCCCTCGAGGAAACGCTGGCCGCGACGGATGCTGCGCACCGCCTCCCGGTACCGGCCGTTTCGTTCGGCGACGAACGCATCCTTCAACGAGAGGCGGGCTTGGCGAACCGGCTCGTCGCGAAGCAGTCGGCGAGCCGCCCGGTAAGACACTCCGGAGTCTTCGTACAACCCCGCCAGGTCCTGAGCGTCGCCTAGCCGTTCAAAGATGTCGGCTCTGTCGGTGTCCGACAGCTCAGGAAGATGGCGCGCCGCCTGCAGCGCGCGCCTGTAGAGCGTGATGGCCTCGAGGTTGGCGTAGATCTCCCTCGCCGAGTCGCCGGCGATGCGCGCGTACCGCCACGCTTCGGTGTAGCGCTGCGCGTGCGCGAAATGCAGCGAGAGCAGCGCGGCCTGTTCGGAACCGTCGTCGCCGGTGGCACGCAGGATCGACTCGGCGACCAAGCCGTGCAGGCGGCCGCGAACGCTGAATGGCAGCTGGTGGTAGGCGACGTCACGGATGAGCGTGTGGCGAAACGTGACCCACCCCGAGGGGCGAACGTCCAGCAGGTCGCCGAGGGGTGCCAGTGTGAAGGTCAGGTTCTCGTCGTCGATGTCCGGCAGCACCGCTGCGACGTCGGTGGCCCAGAAGCCTGCTCCGAGTACCGAGACTTGGTGGAGCACTGTTCGGTCGGCCGCCGGCAGGCGGTCGATGCGAGCCGCAATCAACGCTTCGACGGATTGAGGCAATGCTTCGAGGTCGCCGTGCGTGCGAAACGCGTGGAGAAGCTCGAGCGCGAACAACGGATTGCCGTCGGAACGCTCCGCGAGGGCCCGCACGAGATGCTCCGGGAGCGGCGCGTTCGCTGTTGCCACTTTGAGTAGATCGGCGGCCGAATCGAATCCGAGTGCGGTCAGCTCCACCTTCGTCGTGGCTGGGCCCGGCAAGGGGGCGTATCCAGTTGCGGCTAGGCGGTGAGTCACGCACAGCAGCCACGGGCTCTCTGCAAGTTCGCGTTCGAGCGCCCGGAGGAGATCGCCCGAAGCCTCGTCCATCCAGTGCGTGTCCTCGAAGCAGATGAGCGTCGGCTCGGCGACCAGTGACGCGAGCAGTTCGACCACCGACCGCTCGAGATGTTGTTTGCGGAACGCCTCCACGAGGAGCGCGGTGTCGCCTGACTCTTCGTCGTCCAGACCGAGGGGGATCGCGATCAGCGGAAGCCATGGGTTGAGCGAGGGGACCGTCGACGCCACGACTCGCGCAAGCTCGGCAAGCGCTTCGCCATTCGTCCGTCCGACCAAACCGAGCAACTCGCGGAGTAGGTCGCGAAACGCGAAGTACGGGGTCGCCGCTTGGTATTGGCGGCATTGCACGCGATAGGCGCGTATGGTGCCCGCCCGACGAACGACTTCGTCAACGAAGCGGGTCTTACCGGCGCCGGGATCGCCGGTGACCTCGACGAGGTGACCGACGCCGCGATGAGCGAGGTCGACCAGAGCGAGCACTGCCTTCAGCTCCTCGTCACGCCCGACGAGGGGCAGATCGCTTGACGCGATCCCAGCCCGGACGGCCTGCGGGGATCCTACGGAGAACGCGGTGACCGGCTGGCGCTTGCCCTTCACGAGGAACGGGTCGTAGCGGCGGGTTTCAAAGAGCGTCCGCGAGCCGCGCAGCACCGTTTCCGTCGCCAAGATCTGCCCGGCATCGGCCTTGGCCATAACCCGCGCCGCGAGATTCACGGCGTCGCCCATGACGGTGTAGGTGCGACGGTGAATGGTGCCGATCTCACCGGCGAACACGTGGCCGCCGTTGACGCCGATCCGCACCGGAAGCGCCGGCCCCGAGTCGACGAACGCACGCAACGCGAGCAGCATCTGCTCCTCGTCCTCGCCGAAGCTGGCCGGCGTGCCAGCAGTCAGGATCACCTTGCCTCCGCCTGGCGCGATGTCCGTTCCGAGGAAGCTCACGTGCCGCGGGTCGATGGCGACCTGCACCGCGGAGACGAGATCGTCGAGCGTTCGTGCCGCGATGTCGGGTCCGTCTCGGTCGATGAGGGCGTCCACGCCGTCGAAGTGGATGAACGCGATGGTGACGTGGCGATGCTCGGGTTGAGGGCTGCCGCTGACCGCTTCGCGAAGAGCAAGTGGTACGAACGGGGTGAGATCGTGACCGACGTGCAGGAAGCGCACCTCCCCTGTGGCCTCGACCGGCGGATGGCCCCGGAGTAGGTAGCCCGGCCCGGATGACGGTCCGCGGTCGGCGTGTCGGGATCGCGGCGGCAGTGGTGTCGCTCATCAGAATCCGCCCAGTACCTGCGGCGGCCTCGACCTTGGCGACCTCGGTTGCCGCGCTCCCGGCAATGATCAGCTCTCGGTGCGAGCCACCGACAAGGAAGAAGTCGAACTCGCCGCTGTGTACTCCGATGCTCAACCGCAGCGTGATCATCCCTACCAAGGTCTCGAAGGCGCCCACCTCGCGAAGCGCACGGCGCATCTGCAGCGCGGCGGAGCAACCGCGCAACCCATGGGCTTCGCCGTGGAAGAGCAACAGCAAGGCGTCGCCGCCAAACTTAATCAGCGACGCGCCGAAGGCATACGCCTCAGTCAGCAGACAGTTGAAGCAAGCGCCGATGACTTCCGTGACGGCCTCCGCCCCCACCTTGCCGAACCGAGCCAACCGCTCGGACATCTTCGTGAAGCCGGAGACGTCGACGAACACGACCGTGCCGGGGACGCGTCGGTGAAGCGCGGTGGCGTCTTCATCGAGCCACGCGCGCACCATACGAGGCACGTATGGGGCCAAGGGTGGAAAGGACTCCGCGGCCATTGGACTCCGATTGAGCCTAGTTACGTCGACGGTCGGCCTTCTTGGTGGCCCGAGCGGATGGCTTGCCAGGTCGAGCAGTTCCCGCCGTCGTTGCCGCAGCATTGCGCGCCGGCATCGGCGCTCCAGCGGCACAACGGACGTCGTTGACGATTGCCTCGACACCCGCGGCATACGCCTCGGAGAACACTTGATCAACCGACGTGGCCCGCTTGAGGTAAGCCTTGCGGAGATGCGGAAAGCGCTCAGATGGCGGCGTCTTGCCGCCCGAGTGATACTTCGTTTCGGCAAGCGCGCAAACAATCGCCAGCAGTTCGCCGTAGTCGAGAATGGGCGCAATGGCCCCCACAGGAACGCCCTCTTCCTCGAGGAGCGCTGCAGTGCGTCGAGTTCACCGACACCGATTCCGAGCAGGTCGCGCTGCATCATGATGGGGATCAAGCCTGGATGGGCAACGAGCGCCCGGCGAAGACGATTCCCGTTGCGCATCAGCCACACCGGCCAGTCCTCGTCTCGCGTCTCGGGCGTGCGTACTTCGTGCAGAGCGAGTGTGACGGCTCCTACCAGTATCTCTTCCTTGTTGCGGAAATGGTGATACAGCGAGGCGGCGTTCACCTTCAGCTCGGTCGCCAGTCGTCGGACGCTGAGTGCATCAAGGCCTTCTTCGTCGATTATTCGCAGCGCCGCCTCGAGCGTTTTACGCTTCGAGATCAGCGGAACCTTAGGGCGCGACAAGGTTGCTCCTTTCGTCGTGAATGCTCGGCCGTGCGAGGGCCAGACGATTTCTCAATGCAGCGAATCGTGACCTGAGGTCGGCGAACTACCTGCTCGCTTGCTCAACTCTTCGCGTCCGTGCCGCACCACTTCACGCAGACGAGTGCCATCCGTGTCGGGGCGAAACTGCTCGAGCTCCCACCTTTGGTTGGCCTCACCTTCGATGCGCCACGCGTCTCGACACGACTCCCTGAATTCTCGAATACGTATCAAGCATCTGGCCGACCGCTGAGCCGTCCGAGACGCAGTCACGGGCCAGCTGGATGGTGAACGGAAGCAAGTCCTCGTGAGGCACGACGTGATTCACCAATCCCCATTTGAGCGCGAGACCAGCGTCGACGAATCTGCCGCTCGCGCTCATCTCGCGCGCCCGTGCAAAGCCAACTCGCTCCGGCAGCAGTGCCGTCAGACCCCAACCGGGCATGACCCCGACTTTGGCGTGCGTGTCGGCAAATCTCGCCTGCTCGGAGGCGACGAGGAAGTCGCAAGCGAGAGCAAGCTCGAGGCCGCCGGTGACCGCTGGACCGTTGACCGTTCTCGGCGAGCACCGCGAGACGATCGCCCGGAGCCACCCCGTGCGTCTCCGCGAGCAACCCGGCTGATCGTCCGACTCGATCGTTCAACTCCGCCCATGTGTACGAGGTTCCCGTGTCCAAGCTCGCAAGTGCTGCCGCGCCGGGCGTTCTCTGGGCATGAAAGTCCGGCCAATCCTGGCTCCGCCAGGCGTCTGCTGCGGTTGCATCGATCACCCTGCGCCCCCTTCAATCCACATCCCGGGCGCCACACCCCGTCCGAGAACTAATCTAGTGCCGTTAGGTTATGTTCCCAGAAGCGGTGCGTCAACTGCGCCAGTGGAGTGTTTCAAGGCACCCAGGTGGGCGCCGAGCACTCCACAGGCCGTGTGATCCCGGTGCTCGAGCGACATGTCCGATTCCGACAAGACGTCGGGCGACGAGCTCCGTACTGTGAGGACATGACCGTCGTTCCTTCAGCCATCGGGTTGGTCGCCTCCGACCTGCCCCGAACCCTGTCCTTCTACCGTGCCATCGGCCTCGACATTCCCGCCGACGCCGACAACGAGCCGCACGTCGAGGTGACGTTGACCGGTGGGTTTCGGATCCTGTTCGACCCCGAGTCGACGATCAAGTCTTTCGATCCGGAATGGGTCCCCGCGCCCGCCGGCTCACCCCGCACGGCGCTGGCTTTCGAGTGCGCTGATCCAGCCGAGGTCGACGCCACCTATGCGGCAATGACTGCCGCCGGGTTCGACGGCCACCTCGAACCGTGGGATGCGTTCTGGGGGCAGCGCTACGCGACGTTGCGCGATCCGGACGGCAACGGCGTCGATCTGTTCGCCGCGTTGCCGACGAGCTGAGATGCCGACTGCCCGGTGAGAGCACGCACCTCGTGGGCGAAGTGGGCCTGGTCGCCGTAGCCGGCGACGAGCGAGGCCTGAACCAGAGACATCCCACCGTGGGCCGAGCCCAGGGCGCGTTGAAGGCGCAGCACTCGCGCCAGCACCTTCGGCCCGTAGCCGAACGAGGCGAGCGAGCGACGGTTGAGCTGACGCTGGCTGAAGCCCACGTGCGCCGCGACCTCCGCCACGGTATGTCCATCGCCGATGAGTGCTGCAACGCGACACATGGTGCGATCCCGCCCGCCGGCCCGAGCAAGGCGCAGCCCTGCCCAACGCTCGAGCTCGCTCGACGGGTCGTCAGTCGCAAGTAGCGACTCTGAGAGCCGGTCGGCGTCATCCGCCCCGATCACGTCGGCGAGACCCGGCCGCTGGTCGCGAAGACCGTCGGCGGCGACACCGAGGACGGTCGGCGCCACACCGGAGGCGAAGCGCAAGGCTGCATACGTCGTGCCGTACCGTGGGGTCGCGCGATGGGCGGTCGTGTCCGGACCGGCAACCGTCAACTCACGACCGTCCCACAGGACATCGATGCAACCGTCGGGCAGGATCCACGAGGACGAGCCGTCGGCGACGCGCGTCCACACCGTGACGCCGGCGACCGCCGACGTGCGTTCGCGGTAGGCAGACGCATACGGACATCACGCTCATGCTGGCCAAGATGAGCCCGCCACGCAACCCCAAACGTGCGGCACTGCACGTCTAAAGTTGCAACCAGGATCCCTCTCGGAAACGGCGGACGCTCTGGAGATCGTCGACCAAGGAGACTGGATGCAGCGGAACGCCGAACTCGAGCGGCTGGCCGGGATCTTCCTCGGCGACTGGACGCTGACAATCACCAACCAGTGGTGGTTGGACGACCCGACCACCGTCACGTCCGGGACCGCCAAGTGCGAGTGGCTGGGAGACTCGTTCATCCGGCTGCCGGCCGAGTTCGGCGGCGAGCCGACGTGGGAGTTCGTCTTCGGGCGCAATGACGCACGGGACGAGTTCGTTGCGCTGTACCACGACGAGCGCGGCGTCCTGCGGGTCTTCCAGGTGACGCTCGACGACGGCGCGTGGACGATGTCGCGGGCCGATCCGGATTTCCATCAACGGCTCGTCGGGCGCGTCGAAGGTGACCGCATGGTTGGCCAAACGGACGCGTCAGAAGATCACGGGACCACGTGGCGTAAGGACTTCGACCTGGTCTTCGAGCGCGCCCGTTGATCACGCGGTCCCCAGGTTGGTCGTTACCCGGGTTCTCGCCGCGCTTGGTCAGGCAAGAGGGACGACGTAGGAGTCGACCTGGGCGATCAGGTCGTCCCGAAAGGTGAACAGGTCGCTGTAGGCGAACCGGAAGCGCCCATTCTCGCGGTGCTGTCCGCGGCCGGTGCCCGTTACGACGACGACGTCGCCGGCGTCGATCGTTCTTTCGACGCTGAGCTCGGGGCTGCCCTCGAATGCGGGGTTCTCGATCTCGTCGTCGAACTCGGCCTTCCCGTGCGTGGTGCGTAGGCCGTGGATGTGCCAGACGACGTCGTCGGTGAGGCACGCGAGGATCGCCTCGTGGTCGCTACGGCTGAAGCCGTCCATGTAGCGGTGGACGATTTGCTCTCGGGTGTCCATGTCGTTCTTCTCCGTTGGTAGCTGGTCAGCTCTCCGACCACCGCGGTGAGTCGTTCGAGAATCCGCCCAATCTGGTGCGAGCCAGTTCCGTCTGCAATTCGGGCGGCAACCGCCGCTGGTGGACCACCACCGTTGTGCCGCTGCGGCTCGGCTGGAGGCGGAACTCACGACTCGTCAGGCCAAACTTTCAAAATGATTGCGCTGACACCGAGACTCACGACGAAGGTAAGGAACTGGACCGCCGATTGCGGCACGGCAGCGTCGCCCCCGGTCTCCGATTTCCACCACGACTCATACGCCTGAACCGCTAAGTACTGAGTTCCGACAATAATCGCTCCGCAGATCACGATCCCAATGACCTTGTCCACTGCCACCCGCTCTCACGTATCTACTACAAGTTCGACGGTCAACGGTAGCAGGGGGCATTCCGCGTAGACTCCAACCGCCCGAACCTCGGTTTTGTTTGGTTTAGTGCATCCGTCGCGGTTGAGAACTTGTATCGCACCGTGTCGGGGTGGGGTTGGCACGTTTCATTTGTTCTGATGTCACGGGGTCCACCGCTGCTGGAATTCAGACCGGATGGTCGGCGCCGGCGCTGGTGAGGCCGACGAGTTTGCCGGCAACCCGGTTGGCGTCGATGTCGGCGTGGGCCTTGGGTATGTCCTCGAGGCGGTAGGTTGTGACCGGTCCGAGGTTGATGGTGCCGTCGGCGATGCGGTCGAGGAATCGTTGCAGTACCGCTGCTGGCAGGTCGTCGGCTGCGCCGCCGTATGCGGTGAGTCGTACGCCCTTTGGGAGGTAGTCGATTGGGTAGAAGTCCTTCACGATCCATTCGTTGGAGAGCATCCCGACGAAGCACACGGTGCCGTGGACCTTCATCGCGGCGAGCGTGTCGGGGAGGGTTTTGGTGCCGACCAGCTCCAAGCCGGCGTCGATGCCTTCGGGGTACAGGCGTCGAACTTGCTCGGCGACGCGGCCGTCGTCGACCAGAGCGTGATGGACCCCGTTGTCGGCCAATAGGTCGAGCCGGTTGCGCTGCCGGGTCGTGGCGAGCACGGTCGCGCCGAGATCTCGGGCGACAGCGGCGACCGCGAATCCGAGCGACGAGGTGCCGCCTCGGATCAGCAGGGCTTGGCCGGCCTGTAAGTCGAGACCCGTGGTGAGGGACCCGTATGCGGTTTGGAGAGTCTCCGGCACTTGGCCGATGACAGACCAGGGCAGGTTCGAGTGGAACGGTACGACCGACTGGCGGGGCACGACGGTGTAGTCGGCGTAGCCGCCGTCGAATGCGCGGCCCATGCCGCCCATGAGCGCGGCAACCTGCTGACCCTCGGCGAGGTCGGTGCCGTTGGCGTCGTCGACGATGCCGACGGCTTCGATCCCGGGCACACGCGGCAGCGCGACGTTGCCGGCGAGGCCGAGACGGAGGTGCACGTCGGAACGGTTGAGTCCGAATGCGTGTATGGCGATACGAATCCAACCGGGCGGCGGGTTCGGGACCGGTTGTTCCTCGAGCTTGAGGTTCTCGGCCGGCCCGGGTTGGTGGAGCACGATGGCGTGCATCGTGGCGGTCATTGTCATGTCACCTCCGGAGACCAGAAGACGCCCATCGTTCGAAGTCTTTTAGCATCTAGGTGGCAGCACCCGGTCACCCAATATGACGCGGCCCGTCGCTAGGCGAAGGCCCGTTGAACAGCATCAGTGGTCGGTGTCGTTGATGAATCGGTAGTAGACGAGCTCGCCGGCCTCGTCGGTGTTGTTCTCACCGGGGACGAACACGGCGATCACGATTGCAGGGCGCTGGTGGAGTGTGACCTGTCCGATCGTCAGGTTGGTGAGCGATGCGCTGCCCTCATGGGTCCAGATCGTGACGTGCATCGACGGCGGTTCGAGCGGTCGATCTGGGAAGTTCGCTCGGTCGGCGGCGCCGAGTTCGTCGTCGTAGAGCAGGACCCGAAACGTGCGCCAGTCGCCGAGCAGGAACTGGGCTTCGAGGAACGTGAACAGGTGACCGTCGAAGGTGATCGTGTCGCGGTCGCCGATACTGCCGCGGTACCCCTGGAACGCTGCGGCGCGGCCGAGGAGCGGCTCTTCTCGCGTGGTCCACGTCGTCCAGTTCGATGTCCCTCGCCCTTGGAGGTCGATGTGGCAATCGGCGAAGTAGTGGAAGCCGAACTCGAGGTGTGTGCTGCTCGCCGCGTACAGGTTCGGTGTGCCCTCGGCGCAATCGGACAACTGCCGCTCGGCGTCGTAGACCTTGGCAGCGGCGCCGGCAGCGAGGTCGTCCCATGTGCGGTAGTAGCCGAAATGCAAGTGGCTGTTGTCCTGGGATGGCGGTTCTTGCTCCCAGGCCACGACGTACCCGCCGTCCGCTGCCTCGCGGATGGTCGGCATCGACGCCCGCTCACCGAGGTCGACTCGCCATGCCCAATGCAGCAGATCGCTGGATGTGGCCAGCGCCACCGTGAACCCGCGCTGCTCGGTCCACCAGTGATAGACGGCAGCAAACTGATCGGGGCCGATCTCGATGATCTTCGCGGTGTCGAGTTCGTGACCGCGATCGTCGGTGGCTGAGTAGCGATGACCGTTCGACTTGGTCACATCGCCGACCAGCGCGAGAAGCTCGCCGCGCACGTCACCGATCGGGCGCCGGGTCGTGTCTCCGTCCGAGCTACACGCCGCGACGACGGCAATCAGTACTACGCCGAGAATGGTCCGCAGCGAAGACTCTGAGCGAACAGGCGTCTCACGGCTTGCACGTCGGTGACTGCGGCGCACCAGTGTCATGTGACTCGCGGCCGACGAAGTCCGACCACGAACATCGAGAGCGCCGCGATCCCGGCTCCGAAGAACACGACGTTGTAGATGAGCACCCGGCCCATCGGCCAACGATCTTCGCCGCTGAGATCGAACATCGCGACCCCGAGCACGGCGATTGCGACGAGCGCACAAATCGCGCTGGTGATCAAGCACCGACGACGATGGGCGCTGTCGTCCGAGCGCAGACTGCGAGCCAGGTGGCTTCGCTCCGCAGCCGCGATGCCCACGGCCAAGAGGACCAGTATTGCGGCTGGTATCCCGAACCCGCTGGCGAAGGTGACCATGGCGCCGAGGACGAGCACGACGATGGCCGCGACCAGCGCGACGGTGGATCGACGAGACGACATGACGGTCTCCAATCGGTAGCGGGGAACAGTTACAGCGAGATCGACCGCGGTGCGGCGCCACGCCTTGGCAGCACCGTCTCGTTCCACGAGATCGGCGAAGAGTTGATAGAGATCGTCGCCGTAGTCGGAACGGAAGCCGCGTGGGTAGAGCCGCACCAGCGCGCGATACATCGACGCGCCCGCGGACATGTCACGCGGTCCTCGGTCGAAGGTTCGTCCGACTCCGAGTGACGAGATTCGCCAGCCGGTCCGACTCGGCGAGGCACACCTTGCGACCTAAGCCGGTGAGACGGTAGTAGCGACGACGCTGATCGTCGTCCGGATCGGGACGCTTGGCGAGCTCCTCGGTCAAACCAGTCTCGCAGAGGCGCTTCAAGGTGCCGTACAGCGTCGCCGGCCCCATCCGCACGACTCCGTTCGATGACTCCTCGACAGCCAGCATGATCGCATAGCCGTGCTGGGCCCCAGCGCTGAGGGCAACCAGGACGTGGTACTGCGCTTGCGGCAACGGAAGGTAGTCGGAAGAGCTCACCTCGCCAACTATATCCATTCTAGATATATTGTCAAGCGATAGATCGCGACTCGATAGAGCGGTCCATCAGCAGCCGGTCGACCCTGATCACGCTCAGCTGCCTACGACTAAGCCGTGACCGACTCGACTTCGACGAGGTTGTCGCAGAAGGTCGGGCCGTTGGCGAGGTCACCGAGAGAATCGCTGGTGAGCGAGTTCGCTCCTCCCGACATCGGATCGGTACCCCATCGACCGAACGGGACGGCGATAGTGCCCGCTGGAACATTGTCTGTGATGGAGGCGGTCAGTCGTATCCGGCCGAGGTCGTTGTACACCGAGATCTCAGATCCTTCGCCGATTGCTCGGGCAGCGGCGTCGTCCGGGTGTAACTCCGCCATCGCAAGCGGTTCTGCGTTGAGCATCACGGGCAGGTTCCCGTAGGAGCTGTTGATCGAGTAATGCCGTTTGAGGGTGAGGAGCCGCAGCGGGTACCGGCTGGCGGCGTTTGGGGTCCGCGCAGGTGGGCGGTACTCGGCGACCGGGTGCAGCCCGGCCGCTGCAAGGGCGTCGCTGGAGAACGCGAAGGTGGCATCGGACGCGACGGCGGTTCCCGTCGGTGGGCCGACGCGCACGAATCCTTTTGCGCGGAGCTCCCCAGATGTCAGTCCAGCGGCCGCTGCAGGTGAGTCGGTCAGCGCAAGTTCCATCAGCTGGTGATCGCCGAGTTGGAACAGTTCGTCCTCGAAGCCGAGCCGGGCTGCCAGGAGTCGGGTGACCTCCGCGTTCGATTTTGACTCGCCCACAGGGTCGATGGCTGCCTCATTCCACGAGAGGTAGGAGAAACCCCACGAGCCGACGAGATCGGGATGTTCCAGCATCGTCGTGGCGGGAAGCACGATGTCGGCGTATCGGGCGGTGTCGGTCACGAACTGGTCGTGGACGACCGTGAACAGATCCTCCCGTTTGAGTCCTTCCAACACCTTCTGCTGGTCCGCAGCGATGACGGCCGGGTTGCTGTTCCAGACATACAGAGCTCGAACCGCGGGGTCCATCGTCGGATCGGTGAGGACCCGGCCAAGCTGAATCATGTTCACTTCCCGCGTGCCGGCTGGGGACAGGTCGGGCGCGAGAGAGCCGACAGATTCGTTTGCCCGATAGAGACCGCTCCGGCGATGCCTCCGGACGGCCACTGCCACTGACCGGTCAGAGCAGGTAAGCATTGGATCGCGCGGAACGCGGAACCCGATCCCGTCGATCGCTGCATTCCCACGCCCAGCCGGATTGCCGCGGGCCTCGCGCTCGCATACCGACGGGCGAAGGCGACGATCGACCGAGGAGGAATACCCGTCTCGGCCGCAGCCCGTTCAGGTGTCCACTGTTCGACCGCGGTTCTGTAGGCATCGACGTCGTTGGTATTCGCCGAGAGGTATGCGCCGTCTTCGAGCCCCTCACTGAAGATCACGTGGGCCACTGCGAGGGCGAGCGCCCCGTCGGTGCCCGGGTTCGGGCGAAGGTGAAGATCGGCATATCGCGAAGTCCGGCTCTTATAGGGATCGACCACGATGAGTTCGGCACCGTTGTTCTTGCGGGCGCGCCGGATCAATTCCCATGTATGGATCGAGGTCGAAACCGGATCCATTCCCCACACGACGACCGTCTTCGCGTCGGGCAAGTTCTCCGGATCCGACCACGGCCAGCGGGTGATACCCGACAGCGCAAACCACTGCGGTCCACAGATCGAGCGCTCCAGCCGGGTCGCACCGAGCCGATTGAACAACGCTTGGGTGGTCCCAAACGCGTCGAGCAGCCCCATTGACCCGAGGTACGAATAGCCGAGGATCGAGGTCGGTCCCGGGTCTTGCGAAAGCTCTCGCCACCGCGAGGCGATCTCGTCGAGCGCCTCGTCCCAACCGATGGCTGCGAACTCGCCATTACCCTTCGGACCGATTCGTCGAAGCGGAGTCAGCACTCGATCAGGGCTGTAAACCCGCTCGAGATATCGATCGACCTTTACACAGAGATGCCGGCCGGTGACCGGATGCGAGCCATCCGCTGCGATCTCGATGGCTCGGCCGCCGGCGTCGACCGTGACCAAGGCACTACATGCATCCGGACAATCGTGAGTACACGTCATTCGCACGAGACGATCTGTCATTCCGTACCCCCGGTCACTTGCCAGTCAATCCTTCCACTCGAGTGGTCACGTCCGGCAGTTGGTCGAGCACCCACCGGCTGAGCGCCTGGACTTGGTCATCGCGCCACGAGAGACGGCCGGGCCGGTACAGGACGGAGCCGAGCGCACGCTGCTGGCGCTCGAGGATCCCGACGTCCTCACGGCCGACGAGCTCCCACCGGTCGTAGTACGGCTGAGCCTTGGTCGAGAACTCCGGTGCGGCGACGATCTCCTCCGGGAAGCAACCCCCGATCTCGAGCCGCGAGTGGTCATGCGCGAGCGGGGTGACATTGAGCCACCACAGGCAATCCTGCGCAACTGCGAACTGGCACGCGGGATGGAGCACGGTGAAATACGTGCCCTGGCGGGCGTCGTCGTCAAGGCCCTCGATCGGGGGGAACGAAGGCGGCGTCCCAGGCAGGGTGGCAATCGACCGGCCCGACGTCACCTGGATGCACTTCCACTCGCCGCGGGTGTCGATCGTCCGTGACTGCTGCGCCCCGACCGAGCCGCGATGCACGACGCCCGTGTGGTACGTCTCCATCGCGTTCTCGAGGATCAGCTTCCAGTTGCACCGCGGTTCCAGCGTGATGGTCCAGGTGCAGCGCATCGCGGCCAATTTGTGCGATGCGAAGCGTTCCGGCATGTCGCCGAGCGAATCGAGGAGGTCTGGCGCGTCGTCGGCGAACGTGACGAAAATGAAGCCCTCCCACGACGCCATCCGCACCGGGATGAGGCCGCTCGCGCTCCGGTCGAAGTCCTCCGCCGCTCCCATGTCCGGGCAGCCGAGGAGATCGCCGCTGGTGCGGTAGCTCCACGCGTGGTACGGGCAGACGATCCGGTCGATCCGGCCCGAACCGTCCAAGAGCTGCGAGCCACGGTGGCGGCAGACGTTGGCGAATGCCCGCAGCACCGCGCCATCGCGAAGCAGGATCACCGAACCACCGACCGTGTCGAAGCAGCGGTAGTCGCCGTGAGCCGGCAGTTGGTCCTCGCGAGCGAGGAAGATCCAGCGCTTGAGCAAGATGTGCTCGCGCTCGGCCGCGAACACGGCCGGATCGGTGTAGAACCCCGCCGGCATCGACGCCGCCCTGTTCAGCGGTTTGGTCGCCGTTGCCAGTTCGGTCGGGTCCATCCCCTAGATCTAGCACTACGGTTCGATCTGTGGTGAAGGTCGCGGTGCTGGGCGGCGGTGTCGCCGGGCTGACCGCCGCTCATGAGCTCGCCGAGCGCGGGTTCGAGGTGGTCGTGCTCGAGAGCAGGCAGATTCCCGGTGGCAAGGCGCGTAGCTTGCCCGTGCCGGGTTCCGGGGTCGGCGGTCGCGCCGATTTGCCCGCCGAGCACGGCTTTCGCTTCTTTCCGGGCTTCTACCGACACATCCCCGACACGATGGGTCGGATCCCGACCGGAGATGGCACAGTTCTCGACCGGCTCACGGCAGCCACCCGGGTGATGATCGCTCGGGCTGGTGGAGGTCGCGAGATTGTCGGTGCGGCGCACCTTCCGGCGTCACTCGACGACCTTGGGGTCGTCAGCCGGTTCCTGCTCGAGTGGACGACGGCGCTCGGGATCCCCGTGGGCGAGCAGGCGGTGCTCATGGAGCGTCTGTTGACGCTGCTCGCGAGCTGCGACGAGCGCCGGTACGGGCAATGGGAGCAGCAGAGCTGGTGGGAGTTCGTCGGTGCAGAGCGCCGGTCGGTCGCGTTCCAGAAGTTCCTCGCCGATGGTCTCACACGCACGCTGGTGGCGGCGCGTGCGAGGGAGATCAGCGCCCGCACGGGCGGCCTGATCCTCGCCCAGTTGCTGTTCGACGTGACCCGCGTCGGGGGCCGCGCCGATCGTGTTCTTGACGGTCCGACCAACGAGGCGTGGATCGATCCTTGGGTCGAGCACCTCACTGCGCTGGGCGTCGATCTTCGCCTCGACTGCCCGGTCCAGGGACTCGTTGTGGACGGAGAGGTCATTGCGGGTGTCACGACGCCCTCAGGAACCGTGACTGCCGACTTCTACGTCGCCGCGTTGCCGGTGGAGATCATGCGGACGCTGGCCGGCCCGCCGCTGCGTCGGTTGGAACCGCGGTTGAAGGCACTCGACCGTCTCGTGACCC
The DNA here is from genome assembly GCA_963746365.1 of Ilumatobacteraceae bacterium. Classification (GTDB taxonomy): domain Bacteria; phylum Actinomycetota; class Acidimicrobiia; order Acidimicrobiales; family Ilumatobacteraceae; genus JAENVT01. The sequence continues at coordinate 54,295 of CAVVBH010000007.1, forward strand.
GGTGGATGAACGGCGTGCAGTTCTACTTCGACAGCGACATACCGATTGTCCACGGTCACACGATCTATATCGACTCCGAGTGGGCGTTGACGTCGATCTCGCAGGCACAGTTCTGGCGTGACGTCGACGTCGGGCAGTACGGCGACGGGACCGTTCGAGGAATCCTCTCCGTTGACGTGTCCGACTGGGATACGCCGGGACGGCGCACCGGCAAGGTGGCGTCGCGATGCAGCCGCGAGGAGATCCGCGCCGAGGTCTGGGGCCAGCTCGTCGATCACCTCAACGATGGACAGCCGCTGCTCGACGAGTCGCGGCTGCTCGCCTGGTTCATCGATCCGGCGATCGAGTTCCCCAACCCCACGGAGGTGACCAACCTCGAGCCGCTGCTGATCAACACTGCCGGGTCATGGAGCGACAGGCCCGACGCCACGACGCGGATCCCCAACCTGATGCTGGCCGCGGACTACGTGCGGACCGCAACGGATCTGGCGACGATGGAGGGAGCAAACGAGGCTGCCCGCCGCGCCGTCAACGCGATTCTCGATGCGGTCGCCTCGCCAGCTTCCCGCTGCGCCCTGTTCGATCCGGTCGAGCCCGAGGCCCTGCGCCACGCCCGCCGGCTCGACCGACTGCGCTGGCGGTTCTTCCGTCGCCCCGCTCGCGCACCGCTGCGCGTCGACCGCGACGGCGCACTGCGGCCCCGCGGTGTGCTCGGACGCATTGCCATCGGGCTGGCCTCGCGACGCTCACCGTAAGAATTGTCACCGTTTCGTAACATTGGGACCGTCGATCCTCACCCGTTCGAATCTGTTGATGTTTGAACATTCGATGCGGAATGGAGTGAACGATGTTGACGAGACCAGGAGCCATTCAGCTCGTGGGGCAAACATTTGGCGCTATCGCGCCGGGGCCCGGGCTATGAGGAGGCGGCGAAGAGCGACGGCGCATCCTTCGGCGCCAACCGACCTGTCGATCTTCTCGATGCTGGAACTGCCGGTGCCGTCGTTCGTGTTCGAGAACGGAGATGGACGGATTCTTTCGATGAATCCGGCCGCCAGAACGCTCTTCGGGTTCACAGAACTCGATCTGATCGGAACAACCAAGGCGCCGGACCTACTCGGATATGACTTCAAGCTGGACGCCGGCTCCCCCGGCCACCGACAGCTCATTCTGCCACTGCGCGGCACGTTCGATGTCGTCGTCGGCACCGCACGCCCGATCGGAAATGACGCACCCCGCTCCCTGGTGATGCTCATACCGTCGATTGGCGGACCGACAAATCACAACGACACATCGCGTGTTGTCGGCTGGAATCGCGTGGCTGAGAGATGCAGAGCGTTCGAGGGCGAGGTGCTGTGCGTTGCCATCGGGGTGCTCGGCCTTCCGGCTGTCAACTCGGACTTCAGCCGTAGCGCAGGCGACTACGCAATCGCCGAGTTTCACCACCGACTGCTGCTCGCCGGCGGCGACGGCTGCGTCGTCGAGCGAGTCGGCGGAACGTGCTTCCTCGCGCTGGTCACATCCCGCGGCGGCGATCGAGTCGTCGTGCAACGGTTCCTCAACGTTGCGCGGCGGCCGATCGCGGGTCCTCATGGCGTTGTGGTACTCGGGTGCGCTGCAGGGGTGAGCATCGGTCACCCGCGGAGGCCGCTCGTCCTCTTTGAGCGCGCAGTGAGGAACCTAGAAGCCGCACTGGTGCGCGGTGCGGGCGCGAGTGAGTGGGTTGAGTCATCCTGTCGGTTGAAAACCACACCGTTGGACCTCGCCGCGCCACTGCTCGGTGCCGTCCAGCGGGGAGAGATCGTGGCCGCATTCCAGCCCGTTGTGTCATTGCTTGCCGGCGACATCATCGAGTTTGAAGCGTTGGCTCGGTGGCCGGGTCACGAAGACGTCAGCCCACGCCGCATGGTCGAACTCGCCCGGGACATAGGCATTCTGGGCGAGTTTCGAACCTGTGTCGTGACATCGGCCGTCGAGTTGCTCCGGCGGCATGTCGGAACGGAAACCCTGCGTCGGGTCTCGATCGACGTCACGGCCAAAGAGTTTGCGTCGGCCGCATTCGCGGAGACCGTTGTTTCAGTGTTCGCTTCCGCTGGGATAGCGACGTCGTGGCTGCAGATCGAAATCACCGACGCCGTCGCGGACTCAGACGTGGCCTCGATCGCATCCACCATCGATGCGCTCCGCTATCTAGGGGTGCGCATAGCGCTGGACGGCTTGCGCGACGGAGCGGTCGATTGGCTGGCCCTGATGAGACTCGATGTTGATGCGATCAAGGTTGAGTCCGACCTCCTTGCCTCGGGATTTCATGATGGTCGCGGCGGCGCGGCGTTGCGGTCGATTCTGGAACTGGCAATGGAGTTCGGTGTGGACGTCATTGCCAAGGGAGTGGAGACAATCGAGCAGCACGAACAACTCGTCTCTGCCGGTTGCCTCTTTGCGCAGGGATGGCTGTACGGCGCACCCGAAGCCGTTGAAGCCGTCGATCCGGCGCTCGTCTCCAGGGTGCAGAGCAAGTGGAGCAAGGTGGCGTGCTCTCGCCGACCACTTGTTGTTGACACGATCGGCAGCAAACTGCGCGCACTCGAGGCACCGCTGGGAGCTGAAGCGTGGCTCGACGCCGGACTCCCGCGACAAGTGGAGAATGGTGGGGGATATCGTTCAGGTTCAGTGTTTGAACAGCCGGTCATCGGGGAAGCTGAAGGACAGGATGTGGAACATGAACCCATCAGAGATGCCTAGGTAGAAGAGGCATACCGTGACCCCTCACAGTGCGTTGGATGTGCTCGAATTCGAGGACACCGACGAGGCGCTTGTGGAGCGTGTCCGGCGAGGTGACAATGACGCGTTCGAGGAGTTGTATCGGCGTCACTCGCGCGTCGCTGTCTCGGTTGCCCACAAGATCCTTGGATCGCCTCAGGACGCTGAGGACGCCATGTCTGAGGCGTTCACCAATGTACTGTCCGCACTTCGTCGACAGGTCGGGCCACGGGAGAAGTTCCGCCCTTACCTTCTGGCATGCGTCCGAAACTCCTGCCTGCAACGCATCCGTCGCTCCAAGCAGGCATGCCAACGAGAGCGCAGTTTTGCTGAGGACGAGCCGTTGGAGGATGAGAGGATCGTGGAGAGCGCTGTCGCCGCGGCAGCCTTTCAATCCATGCCGGCGCGTTGGCAGTCCGCGTTGTGGATGGCGGAGGTGCAGCAACTCGACCCGGTCACGATTGCCGAGCGGCTCGATGTCAAGGTTGCCGCCGCCGGCGCGCTGGTGTACCGCGCGCGCCAAGGATTCACCGAGGCGTATCTGACCCAGCACTTGTCTCACGCCGGCCGACCTGAGTGTGCAGCCCTTGCTCCGAAGCTCGCACAGTACGTTCGCGGTACCGCCGGCTTGATGGCGTCACGTCAGATCAAGAACCACATCGACGAATGTCCGGCCTGCACGTCGGCGATTGCGGAGCTGGCCGACGTCAATTCATCGTTGCGGTCCCTCACACCTCCATTGGCACTGCTGACGGCGGCGGGGACGACCACAGCTGCGGTCTCAGGTGGTGGTGCAACAGTTGCGGTGTCCGGATTTGGCCTTGGTTGGTTGGCGAAGATCGCCGCCATCGCCGTGTTGTCGACAACTCCAGTTCTGCTCGGCAGCGACGCTTCCGAGCCCGCAAGTGGCATGGGGCGTCCACCGGCGAATGTCGGGGGCCCGAAGAGAATCGAGTTCGACACGCACGCAACGCAAACCGGGGGACCACATGCCGGCGTTCGAGATCACGGGGTCGCCGACAGCGCGCCCACCGACGGGACGTCTCCTCCCCCGGTAGCGACATCGACCGGTCCGACTGCTGGAGGGACCGCAGATGTTGATGAGCCACCTCGGTTATCGGCCGAGGTGCGGCCCCCCGCCGAGGATGGGACATCGGTCGGCTCTGACGCCGGCGATGTCGAGACCGAGCTGACGTTGCCGGCGCCTCCGACTGTGACGACGATTCCGGCAAGCAGCGTTCCAGCGATCACCCTGCCCACGATCACCGTCCCCACGATCACCGTCCCCACGATCACCGTCCCATCACCGATCACCACGATCACCGTGCCCACGATCACCGTGCCCGAGATCACCGTCCCCACGATCACCGTCCCTGACATCACCGTCCCCACGATCACAACGATCACCGTGCCCGACATCACCGTCCCCGACATCACCTTGCCCTAACTGCGTTATCGGTCGGGGTCGCGTCGCGCGAGCCGTTTCATGAAGGTCCAGTCCGGCTCGGCCTTGCTGGGGTCGTCGGGCCAGGTTTCGATGGTGGTGGTGGCCCAGTCAGCCCACTCGTTGACCATGTCGGCGAACTCGGTGAGGAATCGTCCGACAACGCTGAGCACCGCGGCGCGCTCGGGGAACGGGCCTGTGCCAGCTAGGTAGCTCCGGGCGACGGCGATGTTCTCAGCGTTGCGGTCGCGTGCCCAGTCCTTGATGGTGGCGACCGCGTTGAGGGCGTCAGTCTTGGTGCCGTGGTCGGCGAAGAACACCTTGAGCAGTTGCTCGAACTCGAGGACGGGTCCCTCGCCGGGTGTGCCGAGCCATTGGCGGAGGGCTCGCCTGCCGGCAGGGGTGATCGTGTAGACGGTGCGAGGGCGGCGGCCGACGGTCTCGTCGGTCGCGGTAGCCAAGTGGTGGGCGACGAGCTTCTTCGGCTCGTTGAACAGGTTGCTGCGCGCCCGGGGCCACAGCGGACGCAGGCTGTGGTCCACGTGCTTGGCGAGCTCGTAGGTCGACCAGGGCCGGATCGCGAGCATGCCGAGCATGGCGTAGGACGTGGTGTTCAGCTCGTCGCTGCGTCTTGACATATAGTCCTCCAAGGACTAAAACAGTCCTTGAAGGACTATACCGGAAATCGACGCTGACCGCGATGACCAAGCTGAACGAGTCCGGACCGTGCTCGGCCGCCCATGACCATGACACCACGACCACAAGGAGACATTGATGAGCCTGTTCGCCGTTACACGTGAGGCCGGGCCCGGCTGGACCGACGGAAAGGGCGCCTTCGAGCAGTCAGGCGTGAACGATCACGCCGCGTTCATGAACGATCTCGCGACCGAGGGCGTCGTGCTGTTCGCCGGTCCACTCGCTGGGAGCGAGGTGGATCGCATCCGAGTGCTTCTGATCGCGGACGCCGACAGCGAAACCGATATCGAGCGGCGTCTCGCCGACGACCCCTGGGAACTCACACAACAACTGGTGACCACGAGTGTCGAGCCATGGATTCTTTTCGTCGGCGCGGAACGCCTCAGCGCACAACCCGCAGCTCAATAACTCGACCATCGATTTCGGGCACGCCAACGGGTCGTCGCTCGACTCTGTCGACCGTGCACCATGCGCTGACCGACGCGAATCGCACCGAGACGGGTGAATACGGGTCGCCACGACGGTCCGGGAAGCACAGCGCCGTCCCGCTGAAGTAGCGGAGCTCATCGCAAAGGTCTGTCGAGCTCGACTCCTAGAGCGAAGTGCGTAACTTCGGCGCGACCTGTGCGCGCTGGGATTACGCACTTCCGTCAATGGCGGCTACGGCGGGAGGCTGGCCCACGTCAGGATTCGGCGGAATGGGAAGCTCGATTTGGAGTAGACGCCGCGGGTCCGGTGCCACCCGAACGGGTGATCCTCACGCTTGCAGTTTGAACGTTGAGGTCGTCGGGTAGCTGCTCGCCCTCAAACCAGGACCGACACACAGCGTGCGAAGGGCACAGACTCGGTCCACCCACAGGAGGCACATGATGTCAACCGACGAAGATGTGACGAAGGATCTAATCGAAACGCTCGAGGACGGTGAGGACGGCTACGCCAAGGGCGCCGACAAACTCGCCGAGTCCGATACCCCTGAACTCGCAGCCAGGTTCCGCGACTTCAGCCAGCAACGAGCCCGGTTCTCATCCGAGCTGAGGGCGATGGCGCAGAGCTACGGCGATCACATCGTGGAGTCTGGGTCGGTGGCTGCGGCTATTCACAGGGGATGGATGGGACTCAAGGATGCGCTGGCCGGATCCGATCCCAAAGGAGTGCTGGACGCAGCCGAACAGGGCGAAGACCACGCTCTCAAGCAGTACGACAAGGCACTTTCGGCCGATATTTCCGCCGAGCTCCGAACCGTCATCGAACAGCAGCGAGCAGACGTGAAGCTGGCTCACGACACGGTCCGTTCACTACGCGACGCGCACTGACAAGGTCGAAAATGAGCAGCGGAGCCTGGGCAGTAGTCGCAGTCATCGCTGTGGTAGTCGGTACGTTGGCAGTAGTCCTATTTTCGACTGTGCGAAGCATCCGCAACGAACGAACAAAGGGTCGCAGCATCTGGCGCGAATTTGCACTCGGACTGACCGGGCGAGCTCCCATTGATCGACCGTGTTTGTGTCACGCTCGAGACACGGACGGCTGTTCAACTGCCCCCGAGCGTCGGGTTGTCCGATGCCGTTCATTGAGGACGCCGGCAACGCACAGGGCGAGTAGCCCGATGGCGGCTGGTGCGACGTGCGCGGAGAACACCGTGCTGATCGCGGCTGCGGCAACTACGACGCCGCCGGCGCCGGCTTGATGAAGCGCCACCGCGGCCGCGATCGCGACCGTCAACCAGGAAGCGCCAGCGACGAGTTGCAGGAAGGAGACGTTGCCTGCCAACTTGCTGTCGAGCACGATGAAATCAATCGCACCGGCCACGGCGGACTGCTCGTTCGCCGGGAGGTCGTTGGCGTACTTCGTGATGACGCCCGTCGCGATGCCTTGGACTGCGTCGTAGGCACTGAAGAACACTGCCCAGACAACGAGGGCACACCGGCTGACTGTGGCCGCCACCGTTCGGGCACCGTCGAGGAGCCGCAACACCGCGAGGAAAAGGAAGGGGGTGAGGATCAGCTGTCCGACGTGCACGACCAGCCAGAGGTCGACGTCGTCCTTCAAACCGCCATACGCGTCGTCGCCTTGTGGCATTGGGTGGAACAGGATCAGTACCGCCCACGCGAGCGGCGCGGCAAAGACGACGAGGCGGCGGAAGCTCACCCCGGTGATGAGAGGCCGGTCTTGCATCGTCTGGGTTTCGAAGCGGGTTGGGGCACTGTTCATGGGATGTTGACCTCGCTGACTTGGGTGGCGATGGTGCGCTGGGCGACGTAGAACGGCAGCAGGCCGAGCGCGTCGGACTCTGAAGCCGCTTCAACGGTCCACCAGATTTGGTGACTGCCGGATGGGCACGAGGCGAGCGCCGGGCGGCGGCGAAGCGGACTGTCGTGGCTCTTGAAAGCAACAAACGCGACGCCGCATTCGTGCGCCTCGTGACGGTGGTGGAGCACGTACGTGGCCATCGGCATTAGCGTGCATGACCGGAAGCTCGGCCGACATCGGGGTATCACCCTGATTTTCGGCGGAGTTGTGTGGCAAGTGTTCGGGAAAGGGGACTCTCGTGCGCGTCGAACGGCTCCTTGGACGTGCAAGAGAGCTCGCCTCGCTCGATCGCTCGATCGCCGCGCTCGATGCCGGGCAGACGCCAGCGATCGCTGTGGTGGGAGAACCTGGCATCGGCAAGTCGCGCCTGCTCACAGAACTCGCGATGCGTGCTGACGCCCGGCGGTTTCTCGTGTTGTCGGGGTCGGCGTCTGAGCTCGAGCGCGAGTTGCCGTTCTGGATCTTCGTCGAAGCGCTCGACGAATACCTCCAAGCTCTCGAGCCTGCTCGCTTCGAGGGCCTCGACGAGAGGATTCGCAGAGAGCTTTCGCACATCTTTCCGGCGCTCGCGCGATTCGCTGTGGTCGGCGAGGTCGCGTTTCCGGACGAGCGCTACCGCACTCATCGTGCAGTGTGCAGTCTGCTCGAATGGTTGGCGGCAACCACGCCGCTCGTCCTCATTCTCGATGACATCCACTGGGCTGACCCAGCATCGGTGGAGCTGGTGGGCGGATTGCTCCGCCGACCGCCTGCCGCGCCTGTGTTGCTCGCTCTCGCTATGCGTCCCCGGCAAGCGCCCGAGCGGCTCACCGCTGCGGTAGAACGAGCGCACCGCGGAGGATCACTGACCCGCCTGGAGGTCGGCGGGCTTTCCTACGACGAGACGTGCGAGTTCCTCGGCGAAGCCTTCCGTGGTCCGGCCGCAACCGCGCTTTTCGACGACAGTGGCGGCAACCCGTTCTATCTTGAACAACTCGCACACTCGCTCGCGGGCGAGGGTGCAGCCGGAGGACGCGAACAGCCACTGACTGGTCTTGGCGTACCGCCGGCGGTTGCGGCCGCGTTGGCCGACGAGATTGGAGTGCTGTCGGCTCGAGCGCGACTCGTATTGCAGGGCGCAGCGGTGGCCGGTGACCCGTTCGAGCCCGAACTCGCCGCAGCGGCCGCGGCGGTGCCCGAGACCGTTGCGCTCGAAGCGCTCGACGAGCTGTTGGAACGTGACCTCATCCGCGAGACGGACGTCCCGCGGCGGTTCCGTTTCCGTCACCCGCTCGTCCGCAGAGCCGTCTATGAAGGAGCCCGTGGTGGTTGGCGGCTCGCCGCCCACCAACGATGTGCCAGCGCACTTGAGGCCCGCGGCGCGTCAGCGGCGGACCGGGCCCACCACGTGCAACGCTGCGGCCGAAAGGGCGACGCTGCCGACGTGGCGACGTTGCGCAACGCTGCCGAGTGGGCCTCGCAACGAGCCCCAGCGAGCGCGGCCGTATGGTTCGGGGACGCCCTTCGGCTCCTTGCTGATGACGCATCCGTCGAGCTACGCGTCGGGATGACTCTTTCCCGGGCCAGGTCGCTGATCGCAACCGGCCAGTTCCCCGAGGGGCATGCTGCCCTCCTCGACAGCATCGACCTCGTCTCCACGGCGGCGCCTGCGCTGCGAGTGCGCCTCACGTCGGCGTGTGCCGGGGTCGAGCGTCTGCTCGGCCGACATGAACAAGCGCACACCCGGCTCGTCGAAGCCGTCGCCGAACTCACCGACGAGTCCTCGGCGGAGGCGGCGGCACTCGCGATCGACCTGGCGATGGATGCCTTCGCTCGTATGGACTACCCGCGCATGCGCGACAATGCCGAGGGCGCGTTGTCCATCGCTCGCCTGCTTGGCGACCGGCCGCTCTTTGCAGCAGCGTCTTCGGTGCTGGCCTTCGCCCTGGCAGCCGGTGGTGCAACCGTGCAAGCGCAGGCGGCAGTCGTCGACGCCACCACGCTCGTCGCTGCGTTGGATGATGGCGAACTCGGGATTCGCCTTGACGCTGCGGCCAACCTCGCCGGCGCCGAGCTGTACCTCGACCACTATCCCGCAGCAGAGCACCATGCCCAGCGGGCGCTGTCGGTGGCTCGAACGACGGCCCAGAGCGAGTTCATCCCTCTGGCCGACTCGATTCTCGGACAGGTCAAATTGCTGACCGGTCAACTGAACGAAGCCGGCCTGTTGCTCGACAACGCCGTCGAATGCGCTCGCCTGTCCGGCAACGTCCAAGCGCTCGCCGGGAACCTCGTCAACCGGTCACTCACGGCGCTGGCCGCCGGAAACCTCGACATCGCACTGTGCACCGCAGAGGAGAATGCCGAACTGACGCAGGGCCTCGATCAAAGCCTCGTGTGCGCAGCCGGGTTCGCTTTGGCCTCCGTGCTCCTCGAACACGACGATCGGCAAAGATCCGTTGACGTTCTCCTCACGTCGTCGGGAGGCCACGAACTCCCGCTCATCCCGGGGGTCTGGCGCACCCGTGCGCTCGAACTGTTGACCCGGTGCTGGCTCAAGCTCGGCCACTTCAGCGAAGCCGAACGTGCCGCGACGGCAGCACAAGGCACAGCAGAGGCCCTGCACCTCGGCATGGCCGACGCCCTCGCCGGCCGGGCCGCTGCCGCGATCGCACTTGCACACGGTGACCCCGACGACGCGGCAACACTCGCCACCGCGTCGGCGATCGCCGCCGACCAGATTGGCTCACCCGTCGAAGCCGGTCTTGCTCGTCTGCTAGCTGGACGCGCCCTCTCGCAAGCCGGTCAGCGCGAACCGGCCGTAGCGCAGTTCAAGCTTGCAGCCGCCCAACTTCACGCCTGTGGCGCCGTCAGATATCGCGCCGCTACCGAATTCGAGCTGCGACGACTCGGCCATCGCACTCATCGGCGAACAGACCCCGGCACGAACAGCGCGGTCGGCGGAGTCGCGTCCCTCACCCAGCGCGAACTGGAAGTCGCACATCTCGTCGTCGACCGCCGCACGAACTCTCAAATCGCCGAGACGCTCTTCCTCAGCCAAAAGACGGTCGAGACACATATCCGGAACATCTTTCGCAAGCTCCACGTGACCTCACGAGCCGAACTCGCCCGCTCTGTGGAACGCAACAGCCCCCGTCGGAACCGGTGACCGCGCTGAGGGTGATCCCCTAGTCGTGTATGAGGTTGAGCTAACTCCTTGCGGGTTGTCAGGCAGTCAGTCGGTAGAAGCGGAACAGGTCGTGCTCGATGGGCAGGATCTCGACCGCAGCGAACCCGGCTTCGTCGGCGTAGGTTCGAAACGTTGCCGGTCGCATGACCGTTCCGGTGCCGACGGAAGGTGATTCGGCCATGCCCACGGGTAGGCAGTGCAGGACGCTGGCGGCGTAGAAGAGGCGTTCGACCGGGTTGTCGGTGGGAGCCTCGAAAGTCTCGGCGACTTTCTCGTCGACAACAAGGTGGACAGCGTCGGGTTTGCCAAGCGTTCTCATGGCGGCGAGTGCCTTCTGCGGTTGAGCGAGGTCGTGGATCATCTCGAAGGCCAGCACGATGTCGTAGGTGCCGGTCTCGACCGACGCCGGCAGGTCTCGTGTTACATCGAGCAGCTCGAACCGCACCCGGTCGCCGACCCCCGCCGCGGCGGCGTGTTTGCGGGCGGCGGCGATCGAGGCGTCATCGTTGTCGAATCCGTCGACGCGCACCTCGGGCCAGGCTCGGGCGATCGCAATCGCCGCCCATCCCTCGCCGCATCCGATCTCGGCAACGGTTGCCGGCCCGTTGTCGACGCGTTCGGTGACGCCCGGGACGGACGGCAGCCACTCGGAGGCCAGCAGGTTCAAGAAGGCGGGCCGGTTGAAGTCGCCTTGCGCATCGTGTATCGCGTAGTCGGCATACGGGACTCCCTCGCCGGTGCGGAATGCCTTGACGAGCGTCGGGAACACGCGACCAATCGAAGGGAGGAGGTCGAGCAGCGGTCCGACAGATGCCATGCTCTCCGGCCGTAGCAGGCACTCTTGCGCTGCGGACGAGAGCGAGTAGCAACGCTGATCGGGGTCCTCGGAGTTGACCTCGACGGCGATCAGGCCGGCTGCCGCTTGCTGTTCGAGCCACTCCCGTGCGTATCGGGGATCGATGCCCGCAGCTTCGGCCAGCTTGGGGGGCGTGGCGCCGCTTGTGGTGGCCAGGTGGCCGTAGAGGCCGAGTTCGCGGCCGAGGCTGATGGTTACGGCTTCGAGGGCGACGAGGCCGGTTTCGAAGAGCCGCTCGGCATATGCGCCGACCTGGGCTTCCAGGTCCTGCTCGTTGATTTCGGTAGTAGTCATGACATTTCCTCCGGTCGGGTAGGTGTGGATACACGATGGAGGCGCTACATCCGATGTAGCGATGCCAGAAGGGTTCGCTAGAGCTCCCAGATCGTCGTGGTCTCCGGCTCGTACACGCAGTAGGTGCCGGTGTGCACCGCGTTGGCGAGGTGCCGGGCAAGGGCCGGATGCTCGCGTTCGATGCGGCCGATCGTCATGCGAATCCGGCCAGTGACAGCTTTGCGAGCTCGTTCGACGGGATCGCCGGCGCGGCGAGGTCGTCCGCCCAGACCGAGCGCAGAGGCGAGTTCGGCTGACAGAAAGTCGCGCTCAACTCGCGCCCTTTCGGCACGGCCGAGATCGGCGCACAGCTCGGCATCATCCAGCTCGTCTTCGAGTTCAGCGAGACGACGCCGGTACTCGGCCCGGGCCCGGGCGTCGAGGATCTCGCCAAGGTCGGCGACTCTGACTGGAAGACGATCCCCGCTCCTGCCGGCCGCCTGTTCGCTGCCGGCGAGGTCGATCACGTGAACCTCGCGCTGTGGTTGGCCGAGGAGTCGGGCGAGGTCGCCTAAACCCTTGGCATCTTTCAACCTGACGGTGCGACCCCGGTAAGCCAGCGTCCAGAACTGACCGTCTAGGCGAAACACGTTGTCGACGTCGTTGGTCGAGTCCGCGATGCTCGCGCCGGAGACATCGAATGAGCGACCCGTCGCGCTTTCGATCGCGAGGCGATCGATCTCTTCAGCTAAGAGCACGGCACCGACCTCTGCAACGCTGCGCCGCGCTTGGGCGAGGTGCTCGCGGGCATCGGCAGCGCGGTCGAGAACGATGGCCAGCCTCCCGAGCTCCATGTCGATCGGACCCCAGCAGCAGCCGGCAATGCCGTCGACCGCCCACAGTCCGGAGTGTGGCCGCAGCAGGTCGTAGATGGTTTGGCCGCCGCCGCCTCGGCGAGTCCCGCGGCGACGCGGCCGAACATGAGCAGGGTGGTGAGGTGTTCCCCGTCATTGCCCAGGTGCACGAAGTGATTTTTGGCGTGGAGCATCAACAGATCGCGGGCACGCTCGTGATCGCCTGCCAGCCACTTGACCATCCCCATGCCGGCCGCCAGCGTTGCCCAACGGGCGGGGTCGACTCCCATGATCCCGTCGAGCAGATCCGGCGGCGGGCGACGTCCGCGGGAGACGTCGATGGCCAGAAGAAGCGTCATCGCCATGAGATGAGCGTTATAGCTCCCCGTGGCCAACGCCGCGGCAGCAACCTCGCTATGGAAATGCTCGGCCTCATCGAGGTTGCCCGCCAAGTGGGCGCGCATGCCCCGGAACAACGGCACGTACCAGCCGACGAGCGGTTGCCGCATGGAGTCGGCAATGCGACTGAACGCGGCGATGTCGCGGTCGACGGCGGCGACATCACCCAACTCGAGGTCGGCCACGACGAGGAAGCGGTAGCCGAGCAGCGCGAGCGCTCGATCACCAGCCGTCATTGCCAGCTCGACGATCGTGTCCGCGTTGTCGCGCCGGGTCATGGTGTGCGTCGGCCCGGCGAGGGCGTCGTTGAGCGCGGCGAGTGCCTGACCGACCAACGCAGGGTCGCCGAGACCCTCTGCGAGCGCGATGGCCTGTTCGGCCCGAATTCGTGCGAGGTCGAGTGTCTCCGGCGTGGCCGCAGCGACCGACAGGCGGGCCAGCAGCATCGAACGCAGCCGGGTTTCGTCCTCCGGAAGTCGGGCCAGCGCATCGGCGACCAGCGCGACTTGGTCGTCACTGGCCTGGGGGACCTCCCAGGCCACGGGTCCTGTGCCGATCCCCAGAACGGCCTTGGCGAGCAGTTCAGCGTCCTCGACCGCCCGCGCCGTCGTCGCCGCTTCGTTGAACCGCTCTCGTGCCCGGTCGAGGTCACCGGCGAGCAACAGAGCCTGCCCTTCGGCAACCAGTAGTGGCCGCGGCGGGCGGGATCGTCGAGGCAGCTGCGAACGGCGCGGCCGAAACGTTCGGCGGCCTCTTCGTAGGCGAGCATCGTCTCGGCGCAGCGCGCCGCATGTTCCCAATGTGTGGACGCGGCAGCAGCGTGCTCCGGCCCGGCGCGGGTCAAATGGTCGGCGACGACAGCGTGGAAGGAGGGGTCCGAGGCCAGCCGGGGCTCGATCGCGAGCGCGGCTCGGCGATGAAACGTCGCCATTCTCACTGGATCGAGACCGTCGCGGACAACGTCGCGGATGAGATCGTGAACAAAGGTGTACCCCGTCGAGGGATCCGTCGTGTGGATGAGCCCGGAAGCTGCGGCAACAGCAAGACCGACGGAAGCCTCTTCGAATGAGATCTCGGCGATTTCAGAAACCAGCGTTGCCGAGAACGGCTCACCGGCAATGGCAGCGCCACGAAGGCACGCGACTGCGTCCTCCGAGAGCCGCGCCAGCCGCCGTTCGATCACCGCCGCTACCGCGTCCGGAACGGCGGCGGGGGCCACGTCGAAGCGGCCCGACTGCGCCATCAGTTGGCCGAACTCCCACACGAAGAGGGGATTGCCGCCGCTCCGGTTGATGACCGCGTCGATCGCGGCCGAGGAGATCTCCGCGCCCACGGCAGACCGGAGCAGCTCGGCGGCGAAGTCGCCTGCCAATGGAGGAACGGCGAGCGTAGTACCGGCCCTGGCGAGCTCGGCCACATCGTCGCGCGACAGCTCACCCGAGCGATAGGTCACCACGAGCAGGCACGAGGCATCGCGGATCGCGGCCGCGACGAACGCCAGCACCCGGATGGAGCCTGAGTCCGCCCATTGCAGATCGTCGATGAACAGCACGAGCTGTCGGTCGGCCGCCGCGTCGAGAATTTGCTGGCGGATCGACTCGAGCTGGGCGAATCGCGTTGCAGACGAAGCCGCGGGGGTCTCCGGTTGCGGCTGGTCGAGCGCCTCGGCGGAACCGGTGAGCTGGCGCAGGATCTGCACCCACGGCCACAACGGTGGGGCCCCGTCGCCCTGCCACGCCGTTGCCCACGCTGTGCGGGCACCCCGCTCGCGAGCACGATCGGCGATCGCCTCGGCGAGACGAGTTTTGCCGATCCCAGGTTCACCGGCTAGCAACAACAGCGCGCCGCGCGACTCCTCCAGATTGTCGAGAAGGGCGCCCACGATGGCCAACTGAGGTTCGCGCCCGACAAGCCGTCGTAATGAGTTGACCGGACCCGATGCCACTGCTCACACGTTACGAGAGGCCGCGGCGCCCAATGGACGCGCTCATCAAAGGCGGAGAGCGTCAGTGAAAGATGCCGTTGCGCTCTCGGCCCACTCCGGCGTCAAAGCTGATCTGACCGTCAGGATTCGATCGATAGACGACACCGGCGCCGTCGTTGTGGGCGCTGAATGCGATGGTGGCGTCGCTGATGACGAACCGCCCGCTGAAGTCGAAAACGTCATCGTCGATCTCGGTGACGGCACCGTGTCCGGGCCAGGTGACCTCAAAACTGACGTGCGACGGAACCGGCGGAGGGTCCGGTGTGGGTGAGATCGCGTTGAAGAAGTTGCCGTAGTCGGGCACCGCGAGATCGGTCGCCCGCAGCGTCGCCATGCCGGTGTTCTGATTGACGATGATCGCCGCTGGGCTGATCGGGATCGTCCAGAACAGCCCCGATGGCAGAATTCCAGGTTCCCAGTCGTGCTGCTGTTGGAAGAAGTCGCCCACGGCGCCCTCTGTGAACAGGTCAATTCAAACAAACGCAAAGGCCGCGTTGTGCAACCGCCCGTCGATGGTGATGTACCGGCCCTTCATGAAGCGCATGTCGGCATCGAAGTCGTAGGTGACTTCGCCGTCCGTCGCGGTGCCGCGTATCTCGGCTGCTCCGACCACGCCTTTGAAATCGGTGATCATTCGGCCAACCAATGACCCGGCGTGGGCGCGATTTCGGCCAACCATGGCGTGATATCGATCCCAACGCGCCGGTCGGGCGCGATTTCGGCCAACCATGGCGTGATATCGATCCCAATACCAACTCACACCTGGAGCAAGTGGACCCTTGACAATATTTACTGTCAAGGGATATCTTGGGGTCCGTGGACGATGTTCGAGTGCTCGCCAACGCTGCCGCCGTAGAAGTGGCGCTCGATCCGATCCGGGCCTCGATCCTCGACGTGTTGACTGAACCGGGGTCGGCTGCCACGGTTGCGGCGGCGGTCGGGTCGACCCGTCAGAAGGTGAACTATCACTTGAAGGCGTTGGAGGCCCATGGGCTGGTCGAGTTGGCCGAGGAACGCGCGTGGGGCGGTATCACCGAACGATTCATGCGTCGTTCAGCGCGCCACCTCGTTGTTGCTCCCGACGTGTTGCAAAGCGCTGCCATCGATCCGAACGAGATCGCCGATCGTCTCTCGGCTACGTATCTGATCGCGGTGAACGCTCGGACTGTGTCCGAGGTCGGGGCGATCGCCAGCAGCGCGGCGACTGGAACGCGTCTGCCGACCCTGACCGTCGACACGGTGATTGGGTTCAGGTCGCCTGAAGATCGTGCCGCGTTCGCTACCGACCTGCAATCAGCGGTCGTCGCGCTGGTCGCTCGATACCACCACGACGACGGGCGACCGCACCGTCTGACCGTCTCGTCATATCCCCAACCCAAGGAGCCCTCGTGACCAATCCCGACCAACCCGACCAACTCGACCGTGTCGAACATCGGATGGAGCGCACCTATGAGGTGGCCGCTACTCCGGAACAGGTGTGGGACGCCATCGCAACTGCCGAGGGGATCTCGGCATGGATGGTACCGACCCGACTGGATCCGCAGATCGGTGGTGAGGTGTCGTTCGATCTCGGTGAGTTCCAGTCGACTGGTGTCGTCACCGACTACACACCGAACGTTCGATTCGCGTACGAAGAGCCGTGGCCGATCGCTGACCAGGTGGAGGACATCCCGGCCGCGATGGTCGAGTGGTTCAACGCGATCGGCGTGCCACTGTCGGAGGTGTACCGCGACCTCTCGTCGCTCACCCCGATCGCTACGGAGTTCCTCATCGAATCAGGGTCCGGCGGCAGTTGCGTGATCCGCGTCGTCACGAGTGCTTACGGAAGTGGAGCGGATTGGGAGAACGAGTTCTTCGCCGAAATGGTGGCCGGCTGGGGCGCAATCCTCGACAACCTCGCCACGCATTTCAACGAGGCGGTGTAGCGATGGGAACGCTGAAGTCTCAATGTCACCGCACACACCGAGCAAGGAGGACTCGATGACCACCACCCCACACCTCACTCACCAGGAACCGGTCGTGCAGTCCAACCAACCGAGCACAGGCTGTCTCGTTCGAAGCGGTGCGCTCGCAGGCGCAATCGCGGCCGTCTGCACCACCGTCGTGGCAGCGATCGCGCGCGCTGCCGATGTCAGTCTCGAAATCAATGCCACAGCCATTCCGATCCCCGCGTTCGCGTGGTGGACCGTCGTCGGTGCCGCTCTGGGCGTCATGTTGGCCCGACTCCTTCGCGAGCGCCGCCGGTTCGTAGTCGTCACCACGCTCGCCGTCGGTCTGTCGCTCATCCCGCCGATCGCAGCTCCCGACGACACCGCCACCAAAGCTGTTCTCGTGGCGGCACACCTCCTCGCGGCGGCCATCATCATCCCGACCCTCACCCAGCAGCTGACCCCGGTCACCAACGACCGCTAACAAGGCGCTGAAAATCGCGATCGCGACGCCGCCGAGCGCCCCCCAGCACTCTCAGCTCGTGCTGAAGTGAACCTGCGCCGCCGTAGCGTTTCGCCGGTGACTCGTCGGCGGCGCTTCGTGTGGACGGTGTTGCTCGTGGCCACCGGCTCTGCCTTCGTGGGGTGCGCGAGCACCGCTGAAGATTCAACGCCGACAAGCTCGACGGCGGAGTTGACGAGCGACCCGACGGAGCCGACGTCGTTGTCGGCTTCGACGTCGAACGGGGGTCCTGTGGTCGCGGTCGGCCACGACGACAATGCGAACGTCGTCTCGTTCTATGCCGCCGACGGCTCCACTCTTGGAAGTGTCGACGTCCCGGAGATGTTGATGCTCGAGCGGCAGGTCTTTCCTTCGCGCTTCGTGTACGGCCGCTCGCTCAACGGGCCGCTCACGGTCATCGACGCGTCGACGATGACGGCTGCGTCGTACGAACTCGCGCCTGAGCTCACGGCGCTCACCGAGGTGAACAGCACCGTCGCTGCCGCGTACTCCGCCGACTACTTGGCGAGTTCGGATGTGGTGTTGGTCGATCTGGCCACGGGCACGATGGCGAGCCTGCGCGATCTGATCGGTCGGCCCACGGCGAGCTGGGGGCGCACCGAGGCAGTCGACGACGATCTGGTCGTGTTCACCGACACGGAAGTGTTTCACTCGACCGTGATCCGCACGCGCGGATCCGATGTCGGCGTGGGAGGCGGACTCCGTCATTGGCGACGTCGAGGGTGATACGTACGTGGGGCGACAGCTCGACCCTCGGACGCAGGCGGAGGTCGTGCGCCTCTACCGCGGCCCGGACCACGCGCCGGTGGCAGGCGTTTGGGACTCGATCGAGCCGACGGAGGTCGCTGGCGTGTACCTGCTGAGCGAGTTGGAGATGGTGGTCGCAATGCGCTCGGGCGAATTGACCGGCGTCGCTCTCGACACGGGGACGACGAACATCCTGGGCAGGTTGGGCGTCTCCCCCGACTACGTGCTCGAGCTCGCCGGCAGCGTCGCCGTCGCCTCCGCAGGTGGCGGCGCCCTACTCTTCGACGATTCGGTCATGGAGCCCATCGAGGTCAACAACGCCGGCAACTACTTCAGCGTCGCGAGCGGAATGACGTGCGCGGTGATTGACCGCTACCGAAGTTCCGATGCAGACTCCGACACCAGTGCGTTCGTCGTCGATCTCCAGTCGATGAGGATCATCGCAGAGCTCGGCGCGGACCCGATCCCGTTGTCCGCCGACGGCTGCTCGGCGATCGATTCGCTTCGCACCACGGCGGTCATCGACGGCGAAGAGTTCGAGCTCGACCAGGGCTGGTTGTTCGATCTCGACGAGACGCAAACGAGCATCCTTTTCCGGGCGCCTGACAACATCACCCGGATCGCGCAGATCGGTGATCAAGGGTCCGTTGACCTGCCGCTGGGGCACGACTTCCACTTCGTCGAACTGGACGCGCCCGGCGCTCCCGGGCTGTGCTGCGGCCCTTGAGTGATCCCCGGGTGATCAATGGTCCGGGTGGGGGGAGCCTGGGCTGGTGTGGTCCAGGATGAGGCCCATCACGATCGAGTCCCACAGCTCACCGGTGCGGCGTCGGTACTGGCGTCGGCGTCGGCCCTCGACTGCGAAGCCGGTCTTGGCATACAGCGCCAGGCCGCCGGTGTTGTGGGGCCACACTTCGAGTTCCAGCTTGTGAACGGCCTCCTGGCCGCGCGCCCATGTGATGGCAGCCGACACGAGCGCCGTGCCGATGCCTTGACCGCGGTAGGTGGGGTCGATCGACATCCCGAGACCAACGACCCCGGGCGTCGTCGGGTGGAGGCTGAGGTTGCCGACCACCTTGCCCCCATCGGTGGCGACGAGTAGGTGGGACGTGTCGGACTCGATCGCCTCGGTGAATAGCTGCTGAAACCGCACGGTATCGACCGGCGCTTCGGTACCGATCCAACGGCCCTCGGCGGCCACCAGAGCGTGAAGCGCGACAACCGCTGGCACGTCGGTCGGTGCTGCGGCTCGGATCTCCGCCATCGTCGAAGCGTAGGCCTCGCGCGCTCCGACCCTGTCCAGTAACGCCGGGGACAGTGCCCGTCACGGGCCACAGCCAGAGGCTCCAGTCCGTGCAGTCTCTCTAGTGCGCTGCAAGAGTGCCGAGTGGTGGCAAATCCTGTGCACCGTTTGTGCCCCTTGGTCCCGGGCTACGCACCGAGCTCCGCCGTGCACATCCGGATGGCTGATCGAGAGTCGGGGTTTGTTCGCCCGGAATCAGAAGATGCCAACGGGGGTCAGCAACGTCGGTGGAATGGTCGAGTCCGTCTCCCACGATCCCCTCTTCGAGTTCGATCTTGAACAGGTCGACGTCGCCCGGTGGGTCGACATCGGACAGCCGGGGACCCGCGCGATTCGCCACCAGTGGCGCGCCACACCGGCGGGTCGATAGCGGCCCGAGACGACTCAGCACGATCACACACTCATAACAACTCGCGGGTAACGACAGTTCTGGGCGCGCCGGTCAGCGGTCACAGACCATCCAGACCACCTCCCGCTCGACGTCCGGTGTGCAGTGGTCGAAACGGAAGCCCAGCTTCTCCGCCACCCGGTTCGAACCCGTCCCTCGCTCGTTCGACGGACGTCCCGATCCTGCCGAGCAGTTAAGAGCTTCCCGAGCGGGCCCCAGCCTCGGTCAGACGCTCGACCAAACCTGTGCGGCGCGCCTTGTGCACGCCGTATTTCGCCATCAGCCCGTTCGTGACGAGCAGCAGGTTCTTACGCGGCGGGGCAACGAAACCTCTGGACGTGTGAGGGGCGTACGTCGCCGATCCGTCCTCGTCGACATCGAGCCAGCCGGTGAACACGCGGGTGCCGATACCGATGAGCTGGGGTCGGTATGCGTGCGCGAGGATTCCCGCGCGCCGCCCACCCGGTGGCAGGAGCTCTCCGACATGGACGAGTCGCAGACCTCGCTCGTCGTGGCCGGCGAACTCGATCGGCACGATGACCGGGAGACCGTCGGCGCCCTTGTAGGCCAGGACGCGGTGGGGTAGGGCGGCGACGTGCCGGGCGGCCTTCCCGACGTCGACACGGGGGCGTACGCCGTTCGACGGCGGACGTTGCGGCTCAGCGCGAGCGGCCAACGGGGCGCCGATTGTGGACGGCGCGCCTGAGGAGTTGAGGTTCGACCAGACCACGATGCGCTGCACCGTGACATCGACGAAGACGCGCTCGCGGTAGTACTCGTGAAGGAGGCGATCCCAGATCGGGCCGCGTTTGAGCTCGCCCAGGTAGCGAGTTGCTTGGGGGACGAACGCGTCCAGGCGTTGCTCGACGGGGGCGAGGTCGACGACTGCCCTGCCCTGCATCAGGACGAACAAGGAACTAGTGGAAAAGCCGTGCTCGCGTGAGTGAAAGGCCAGCGCCGCATGCGGATCTCGCACGATGCGCTCGAGCTTCCGACCGAATCCCAACGACGTAGAGAAGCTCACCACTCCCAATGCACGGTCGCCTAGACCACACGGCGCCACAGCGGTGACGACAGCGCCGCCAGCCGGCGTCACGTAGGCCAACGCGGCGGTGACGTCACCACGCAAAACATCATCGACTTCGTCCGTCCACTGCACGACCGCGTCAGCCATCATCATCTCCCCGGCCCTCAGCAACTATGCACCTACATCATCCGGCTCGGGTTCCGAGTCCGGAAGTGCTGACGCGACCGACTTGCGGCCCGACAACTCCACGCAGGGTAGCGGACGGTCAGTGCACCCTCCCCTCGTCTAACCGCTCGCCCGGCCTCTGGTTGTAGACCGTCGGGACGTCATCAGTTGTCGGCCGTTAGCCGATCAGCTTGGTCGGGGCAGGATGTGGTGCGCGACGACGTCGGCTGCGTGTCGGTCGATGCTGGGTATGACGTACGAGCACCGATCGAACGTGACGGCTCTTGAGGTGTGGCCGAGTGGTTCAGAGAGCAGCACGGGGTGGGTTCCTAGTCGTAGGGCGAGTGTCGCGAAGCAGCGCATTGATCCTCGTAGATGAGTGCCGGGGCGTGGTTCGAACCCGCACCTCCCGAAGAAGAGGGGATTTAAGACCGCCAGCTGGTGTGTCCACTTTGTCCTGCAGTCCATCGAGTGTGCTTTGGTCTGCGGCGTGAGTCCGTGCAGTCCCTCCAGTGGTCTCCAGTAGTGCCGGTACTCGAGAATCCGGCGGCACGTTCGCCGGGGGCGGGAGAAAACCTGCTAGCGTCGATGTATCACCATTGCGATAGCTATCTTTGCTAGCATCTGATGCTATGACGACAACACGAACGACGTTCACTATTGATGAGGCGCTGGCAGATCAGGCCCGCCAACTAGACATCAACATCTCCCTGGCCGCGCGACAAGGAGTCGCAGCTGCGGTTCGCGAAGCTCTGGCCAAGGCCGACCGCTCGGCCTACCAGAGAAAGCCTGAGAAAGCGGACGCGTTCTGGTCCGAGGTTGAGGCCTGGAGCGACGAATGACGCGAGGAGAAGTCTGGATCGCGCAAGTCGGCCGAAAGCGTCGGCCGGTGCTCGTGCTCACCCGCACCGAGGTCATCGACGTTCGCGCCCTCGTCACCGTTGCCGAGATCACCACCAGCATCCGCGGCATCGGGGCCGAGGTCTTGTTGGATCACGTGACGATCGGACTCGAACGAGAGTCAGCCGTCAACTGCGACGGCGTGCACACCGTGACGCAGACGCTGCTCACGCATCGGGTCGGACGACTGGACGACACCACGATGCAGCGAGTTTGCTCAGCCTTGAACTACGCATTGGGCTGCTAATCGTCTCGGCACAAATGACCGCCCAAGAGGCGTCGTCGCCGCGCACGTCGCCGCTCGGTTGCCGCCTGTCGTCGACTCTGCTTTTCAAATCCGTCGAGGCAGATGCGGTTGGCGACGACGTCGGCGGCGTTTCGGTCGATGCTGGGATCACGTGCGAGGAGCCGATCGAATGTATTGCTGAACGAGGCCGGATTGACTGGTTGGCAGCCGGCTGATTGGAACACGTAGTCGTCGCGCGAGGCCGTTGCAATTTTGCGGTGGACCCGGAGTGCCTCGATAGTGCTCGAGACGAGATAGACCAATCGACGACTCGCGGGCCTGCCAGTCGTCGAGTTGCGCGGGGTCGTCGACCTTGAAACCCATGTGATCGAAACCGGTACGAGTGGGATCGAAGGTCTCGCCGCGATCTCGACGATCTCCTCGTCGGTCCAGTGGTCGGCGAGTTGTTGATACGAAGCGTCAGTCACTCCGTTGGGGATCGAAGCAGCCTCACACGCGAAATCGAGGGCGGCGCGTTCACGGGCATCAAACAATGGATTCGTTCGATACTCGTAATAGGCAGTCTGTGCGGGAGTCACCTCGACTGCAGCATCTGACCAGCTCGAGTCGTAGTCGGAACACACGATGCTTCCTCCCTCCCGCGGTTGCCATACACCGCGACGACGCGGCCGATAGTCCAGTCGCCCCGGGCGACTCGTGCAGGCTGATGGGACCAGCGTTATCGACAACTTCGGCCGTCATTTGACAGGCTCTGGAACCTCAATGTATACAGTAGACCGTTCGTTGATGTATACAGTAGACAATTTGTCCAACGGGGGCGCGGACCCGATTTCGTGACTCGAACTTCTCGAAAGGTGAATCAATTGGGGGCAACCACGAATGCTGACGTGTGGGCTGCGCTCGACGCCATCACGGGGGGACGGGTGATTCGGGACCTCGCTGATCTGCGGGGCAACCATCCTTTTGTTTTCGAGGTGTCCTCGGGAATCCCCGGCAAGAGCATCATGGAGCTGCCGGGGCTCATCTTCGGAGATGCCAGCAGGCCGGTCCGGAAGTTGGCCGTCATGATGACGTTGACCGAGTCGGCGTTGGAGCTGGCCGCCGCCTCCGGGATCGACGCGATCATCGCCCACCATCCTGTCGCCGACGCCGCCAGCTCAGGGGGCGTACCCCTCGCGACGTATCTGTCGCTGTACAACATCTCGCTGTTCGAGCTGCACGACGCGTTTCACGGTCTCCACCCTGGTATCGCGTTCCTCCACGGGCATGTTCCGTACCATGTGGACGGAAACTGGGGTCATCCCCACAACCTCTTGATGCTCGGCAACGTGCTGCCGGAGATCTGCCGAGTCGGCGACATCGTCGAACGCCTGACACGAATGCTCGGACAAGATACGGACCGAGAGCTCCTCGAGGCCGAGCGGCGGATCCGCGGCTGCGCGGACATCGAGGAGAGCGTGATCTCCGCCCACCCACGGTTGCGGCTCGGCGATCCTGATGCGCGAGTCGAGCGGGTCCTCCACTTCATGCCTCACTCCGGCTTCACACGCGCCGAATTCGAGCTTGCGATCGAGAAGTACCCTGAGATCGACGCCGTCATCGTCTCGATCACGCGCTTCGGACCCGATTACGAGTTGCTCGGGGCGATCGAGAAAACGGGCAAGCCTCTTATTTTCGGGAACTCCCACAACCTCGAGATCTTCGAGAACGGGCTACCGCTCGGACACGCGCTCCAAGAGCTGCTCCCGAATGTCGACGTCTGCATCCTGCGCGAGCGGACGACCTCGACCCCCCTCAAGTCGTTCGGGGGCGCCGAGATCCAGACCTACGCGGCAGATATCGCCGCGAAGCACCTCCTCAACCGTGACGCCTCACCGCGTCAAAACCACGAAGGGAATGTTCGGACATGACGAGATCGTCCAACCGGCGGGGGTCATTCGCCCTCGTCCCAGGATTGCTGTTCCTCACGCTCGTGGCTGCCTGTGGAAGTGATGACAACAGCGCGGCCACGACACCCCCACCGGCGGTGACGGCGGCAGGCGCTGCGACGGAGACAAGCGCTGCGACGGAACCGAGCGCCGCGACGGAGACAAGCGCCGAGACGCCGGCCGAGCTCACGAGCATCAACTACGTCGAGGTGGTCCGTTCACCTTTGTACGCTCCGGGGTACATCGCGCTCACACAGGGGTTCTTCGAGGAGGAGGGCCTCGACGTCGAACTGCAGACGGCGGGGGGCGGGGACAAAGTGACCGCACTACTCGTCTCCGGCGACGCCGACATCGCGCTGGTCGGCCCAGACACGACGATCTTCGTGAACAGCAACCCCGAGGGGAACGTCAAGCTCAAGATGTTCGGGCTCCAGGTCCTCACAGACGGCGCCTTTCTCGTGTCGCGGGAGCCCGTCGACGACTTCACCTGGGACGACGTGCGTGGAAAGACGATCATCGGCTTCCGACCCGGGAGCATGCCGGAGAACGTGCTCGAGACGGCTATTGTCGAGAATGGCCTGGTGATCGGTACCGATGTCACCGTGCTCACCGATCTGGCTGCGCCTACGAACATCGCTGCATTCACCGAGGGTCAAGGTGACTTCCTCTTGTGGGTCGAGCCGACAATCAGCCAACTCATCAGCGAGGGTAAGGCCCATCTGGCCAGCTCGCTCGCCACACAGATCGGGCCCGTGCCGTACACGGGCTACACCGCCACGGAGGAATACATCGCTTCGAACCCAGAGGCGGTGGAACAGTGGATGCGTGCGATCCAGCGAGCGAACGAGTGGATGCGAGGCGCGTCATCACAAGAGGTGGCGGCAGAAATCGCGTCGTTCTTCGAGGGGGTCCCCGAGGATGTGCTCGCGAGCGCAGTCGATCGCTACCGCGAGGCCGGGGTCTGGCCGGACGGCGACGTCGGCGTTCCGCCCGAGTCCGAGATCGTGCGACTTCAGGACATCCTCGTCGACCGTGGCGTCCTCGAGGACTCTGCTCGCCTCGATTACTCCGAGATCATTGACGACTCGTTCCAGAGTGGCAGCGGTTGACCAAGAGCGTGGCTCCAGGGCGCACGACGATGACAGACATAGAGGAGCCCGGGCTCCCGCACAAGCATGCGGTGGGCCCGGGCGGAGAATCAGCCCATCCGCCGATCGAGCTGGAGGACGTGCACCTCCGGTACTTCAGCCCGAAGAGCGAGACCGAGGCACTTCAGGGTGTGACGCTGAGCGTGGCGCCACGAGAGTTCCTCGCCATCGTCGGGCCGAGCGGCTGCGGCAAGAGCACCGTGCTCTCGCTGATCTGTGGGCTGATCAAGCCGACGAGCGGAAGGGTGCTCGTCAACGGGGCCATCGTGAGGGGGCCGACGCGCAAGGTCGGCTACATGCTTCAGAGTGACTACCTCTTCGAGTGGCGGACCGTTCTCGAGAATGTGCTCATCGGCGCGCAGATCCAAGGGCTGAATCGGGTGGAGTCACGCCAGCGCGCGATTGACCTGCTCGAGCGATATGCCGGGCTCGAGGATTTTCATGACCACTACCCCGACGAGCTGTCAGGCGGGATGCGTCAACGAGTCGCTCTCGTGCGCACGCTGGCAACGAACCCGGATACCTTGCTGCTCGACGAGCCGTTCTCGGCGCTGGACTTCCAGACCCGGTTGACGTTGGCCGACGAGATCAGGGGGATCCTACGGGCCGAAGGCAAGTCGGCGATCCTTGTCACGCACGACATCGGCGAGGCGATCACCATGGCCGACCGAGTCGTCGTCCTGTCGAACCGTCCAGGAAGGGTGAAGTCGGAACACCGGATGGAATGGCCGGCAGACATGACGCCGTTGCAGATCCGAGCCCATCCCGATTTCCCGGCGTGCTTCAACACAATCTGGGCCGAACTGGACATTCGTGACCACCGACGGCCGTAACGCTCCCCCGATCGGCGAACCGGCAACTGTGACCGGTCGATCGGCGACGCCGCCGAGTGAAGCCTACGCGACCTTCCTGCGCCGCCGCCGCCGCGAACGCGTTCTGGTTCATGGCATACAGGTCGCCTTCGTCATCGCGTTCGTGGCGCTCTGGCAGTACGGCGCACGCGCCAGTTGGTGGGATCCGATCCTCACCAGCACGCCAACGACCGTGTGGTCGACATTCCTGGACCAGATCGAGCGCGGCAATCTCTGGACCCATGTCTGGGCGACTCTGCGGGCGACCCTCATCAGCTTCGCCATCGGGATGGTGTTCGGTGTGGCAATCGCCGTAGTGCTCTGGTGGTCTCCGTTCATAGAGCGCGTCGTCGATCCGTACCTCGTCATTCTCAACAGCATGCCCAAGACAGCGCTCGGGCCGATCTTCCTCGTATGGCTCGGCGCTTCCCGGTCTACCTACGGGATGGCCATCGCCATCGCCATTGTCATCACGATCATCATGGCGTACACCGGGTTCAGCGAGATCGATCCGAACAAGATCAAGGTGGTGAGAACCTTCGGAGGCAACAAGCTCCAGATCTTCACCAAGGTGGTGCTGCCTGGGAGCGTCCCGACACTGCTCGCCACGATCAAGGTCAACATCGGCCTCACCCTCGTAGGCGTGATCGTCGGCGAGTTCCTTGCCTCGAAGGCCGGGCTGGGTTACCTCATCCTGTACGGAAGCCAGATCTTCCGCATGAGCTTGGTGATGATGGCCATCGTCCTCCTCGCCGTGATGTCGGCCGTGCTCTACGGAGCAGTGGCGATCATCGAGCGCCTGCTCATCGGTCACCACAGCCGACGTTGACCGCACGCCGATCATTGGAGGTGCCCGGGGCGGGGTTCGAACCCGCATGACCCGAAGGTCAGGGGGGTTTAAGCCCCCCGTGTCTGCCAATTCCACCACCCGGGCAACGCGTGAGGCCAAGGCTATTCGCATCGGTGACCACCCTCGACGTGGCAAGACGCGATCTGGGTGCCAAGTTCGCCCGCGCAATAGGCGGGATGTGCGAGCGTGGCACCCAGATCCATCGGTGCTCGAGGCTGGACCAGAACCGGCGTACGTGAAGGGCCGGGCGGCGGTGGAGTGACCTAGCGTGCACGCTGATGCGGCTCGGACGTCGACCATGGGCTCTTGTGGCCATGATGGCGCTGGCCGCGTGTGGATCGACCACCGATGTCCATACGAGCCGTGCGGATCCGATCGACGGCGCGTCCGCTTCCTCGAACGCGCCAACCGACACGAGTGCAGGCACCACCGACCCCGTCGGCAGTGGCACGCTCGACTGGGGCCCGTGCGACGATCCGTCTGCCCAGGACCCCACGCTGGACTGCGCGACGTTGCAGGTGCCACTCGACTACGACGACCCGAGTGGCGCGACCATCGACCTGGCCCTGATCCGGGTCCCGGCGTCCGAAGGCGCGACGGGCGCGGTGCTGTACAACCCCGGCGGCCCCGGTGGATCGGGCTTCGAGTACATCGCGCTCGGGGGAACGGCGTACTCGTCGGGCCTCGGGCTCTCATCGTTGGATCTCATCGGCTTCGACCCGAGGGGCGTCGACCGTTCGGGAGGTCTGCGGTGCGTGTCGGACGAGTTCCAGGACAAGCACCTCTACGTCGACGACACACCCGACACGCCGGAGGAGCAAGCCCTGAAGGACGAGTCGGAGAACGGCTTCGTCGATGCCTGCAAGGAGAAGTACGGCGACACCTTGCGTTTCTATTCCACCGAGAACACCGCACACGATATGGAGGCCATTCGCGTCGCGCTCGGTCTCGACGAGATCTCGTTCCTCGGCATCTCGTACGGGACATACCTCGGGGCGGTCTACGCGACCATGTTCCCCGACCGCGTGCAGGCGATGGTGCTCGACTCGGCATACGAACCCAACGGCGACACGGCTCAGCAGGAGTTCGAGACACAACTGGTCGGGTTCGAAGGCGCGTTCAACAACTGGGCCGCGTGGTGCCACGACCAACCGATCTGCGACTTCACCGCCGATGACGTCGGAGCCCGATGGGACGCGTTGAAGCAGCAGCTCGACGTTTCACCGATCACGGGCGGCGACGGTCGCATCGCGAACAACGCAACCGTGGAACGCGCCACGGTCGCGGCGTTGTACAGCGAGAGCCAGTGGCCGGTGTTGGGCCAGGCACTGGCGTCGGCCGAGGCGGGCGACCCCACCGGCATCTTCGCGATCGCTGACGATTACAACCATCGCAACCCGGACGGTACGTTCGACACTCTCTTCCAGTCGTTCCCGATCATCCAATGTGCGAGCGGCATCGTGGCTCCACCTCCTGACGATGCCGAGGCACTGGCAGCGACGTTGCGAGCGGCGGCACCCCGATTCGGCAGGGACATCACCGGCGAAGATCTGCTGGCGGAGAGCGAGCAGTGCAACAGGCTTGTCGGCCAACCCGCGCCGGTCGAGGTGTCGTACGCCGGCGATGGCCCGATCGTCGTGGTCGGCGGCACCAACGACCCGGCGACGCCGATTCGATGGGCCCAGAAGATGGTCGGCGAACTCGGGCCCAACGCCCGCCTCGTGACCTTCACGGGTGAAGGTCACGGCCAGCTTCTGGTGAGCAACTGCGTCACCGACATCGAGGCTGCGCTGCTGACCAAGCATGCCCTGCCCGACCCGGACACGGTCTGCGAACCAGACCCCTCCATCGCCAAACCGGATTGGTGGGACGCGCTTCCGGTGCCCGACGGGGTGTCGGGCGTCGTCGCCCTTCCTCTGTTGTCCACGATTCTTGGAGCGGATCCGACCGTCGTGTTCAGCGAACTGCGTACCACGTCGCTGAGCGCCACCGAGGTTGTCGATGCCTACACCGCGGCATTGAGTGGGGCAGGATTCGAGCAGTTCGATGCACCGTCGTCGTTGCCCGTCGCCGACACCGCGCAAGGCGCGTACAGCGATTTCGACACCCGAACCATGGTGGTGATCGCACTCGGGCCGCGAGCATTCGACGACGAGGAGTTGCAGGCCGCGAAGGACGAGGTGCCACCCGACACCACCGTGGTGTGGCTGGTCGCCGTCGACCTCTAGGCGACGGAACGCAGCCTGGGCACCTCGAAACCGAGTGCGACCCACAGCTCGGCCCGCAAACGGTCGGACCGCGGAGGTTGTAGTTGGTTGGTGACGATCACCCCCTCGATCATGTCGCCGACGATTGCAGCCCATGGACGACCCTTCAGCTGTACGGCGATGACTGCACCATTGGCGACGCGCCGCAGCGACCGATCCACTCCCGCGATGCGAGGCGGGCAGCGAAACCCCGGAGCGACCAGCCCACGACGGCGCACCTCGCGGCCGATGGTGCGGGCGGCGTGGGCAAAGTCGATAGAGGTGTTGCTGACGGGCATGGGACCAGTGTCGCGCAGGGGTGTTACAGCCCGGCTGTGACACCCCTTCGTTAGTCTCGACATTCGTGGACGAACCGCTGCAGCTCAACCCCGCACAGCAGCGCACCCTCGCGCTCCTGCGGCGATCGACGGAGCCCACGCTGTTCGACGCGACATTCGTCGACGAGTTGCGCGACGAGGCCAACGAGGCGTTCGCCCATTTCAGCGACCGGCTCGACAGTCACACGCTCTTCATCACCAAGCACACGTTGGCCAGCGTGCACGACTGCGAAGTGCACTTCCTGGCGCCCGACGACTTTCAGTGGACTCCCGCGCGTGCCCGTGGCCAGGTGGCGCACAAGGCAATCCAGTTGATGCTCAACTGGCGAGGCGAGCCCAGCCCTCGCGAGCTGGTCGACGAGGCATTGGCGCGGCTCGGCGACGAAGAGCGCGAGTTCGGTCGCTGGATCGCCGCTCTCTCACCCGGCGACGAGGCCGATCTGCGTGGCGGCGCCGTCGAGCGCGTCAGCAAGTTCGTGGAGTGCTTCCCACCGCTCGATGTCCGCAGCAATCCGGCCACCGAGGCTGCGGCTCAATGGCCCCTCGATCACCCCATCCTGTTGCGCGCCCGCGTCGATCTCGTGATGGGCCGCCCCAGCGGTCGCGAGAGCCGGAAGGTGATCATCGACCTGAAGACGGGCAGGGTCAGCCAGCGTCACCGCGAGGATCTTCGCTTCTATGCGCTGGTCGAGACGCTCGTACGCGATGTGCCGCCGCGCAAGCTGGCCACCTTCTACCTCGACTCGGCGGAACCGATCGTCGAGGATGTGACAGAGGGTGTGCTACGCGCGGCACTGCGCCGCACGCTCGACGGCATCCATCGACTGATCCAACTGCAGATCGAAGGCGAAGTCGCCATCAAGAAGCCAGGTGTGTCGTGTCGTTGGTGTCCATATCGCGGGGAATGCGTCGAGGGCCAGACGTACCTGCGCGGTGGCGACGACGAGATCGACCCGTGATCAGTTGACGACCCTGACCTCGTCGCCTTTCTGCAGCCAGTCCCAGATCACTTGACCCTGCTCGGGCAGTACGCGGATGCAGCCGGCTGAATCGCCGCGGCGCACCTGGGTGCCCACCGAGGCAAGCGGCTGCGCGTACTCGCCATTCGTCAGCACGGGAACCGTGTGGAAGGCAACCCGTGCCCGCGTCCTCTCGCCGCGGGTGAAGGCGACGAAGTGGGTCATCGTGCTGTAGTGCCCGCCGAGTCTCGATGACGCGTTCATCGACTTGGCGTACACGGGGTAGGTCCCGGGTTCGGGCTGCCCGATCGCCGTCGTGATGACGAACTCGGGTAACGCAAACCCGTTCTCGCACAGCCATGCACGCTGACGATCGCGGTCGATGACCGCGGCGTGTGGAGTCGTGGGGCAATTGGGATCGATCACAGGTACTGGCACGGTTGTGGTCGTCGGCTCGGGAACGGTCGTCGTTGCCTCGACGCTGGTCGCCGCCTCCTCGACCGTCGTCGGGGCGGTCGTCGCCGGAGCGATGGAGGTCGTGGGAGTCACCGCTGTGGTCTCGGCAACGCCGTCGCCACCAACGGTCGCCGGCGCGGCCGCGGGAGTGGTCGTCCCGCCGCACTGGGCCACGACCAGCAGTATGCCGACCGCGGCGAAGGCGCGGGAGAGCATGTGGATTCCGCGCGGCATGGTGTGCAGGTTAGTGGCGACCGTCGATCATGGACTCGACACCGAGCTGCCAGCACAGGAACGTCAGGACGTCGGCATCATCGCGAACACGCATGTTGGCCGGCTTGCCCTGGCCGTGACCACTTCGTCCACTCTGTCGCAGCAGGACTGGGTGGTCCTCCTGGTCAGAACTCGCCCACGTCAGCAACGCCGTCATCTTGCGGGCATGACACGGGTCGACCCGCGAGTCACCCTCTGCCGTCGTGAACAGCACCGCTGGATACTGCGCACCTTCGACCACGCGGTGGTACGGCGAATACGCATGGAGCCAGCCGAACTCCTCCTCGACGTCGGGATCCCCGTACTCGTCGGTCCACAAGCGCGCGATCAAGAAGTGCGGGAAGCGGATCATGTCGAGGAGCGGCACAGCACAGTGCACGGCTCGTGCCAGATCCGGTCTCTGCGTGATCGCCGCGCCCATCAACAGTCCGCCGTTCGATCCTCCCTCGAGAGCCAGCAGGTCCCGCGAGGTAAACCCTTTGTCGACCAGCCAATCACCGGCAGCGTGAAAGTCGTCGAACACGTTCTGCTTGTTGGCCCGTCGGCCGGCACGATGCCAGGCCTCGCCGTGTTCGTACCCGCCTCGCAGACCGGCGACTGCGAACACACCTCCCTCCGCGCACCACGCCGCAGCGCGCACCACCCACGACGGCGATTCGGCGATCGCAAAGCCGCCATAACCGGTGAGCAGCAAGGGAGTGTGCGTCGATGGCTCGACGTCGGACCGATGCATGACGAACAGGCCGATCTCGGTGCCGTCGAGCGACGGGTATGTCGTCTGCGTGACGGTGAGGGGCGGTAGGACGGATACATCGAGCTGCGCCGACCATCGCTCGGCCCCGCCGGACGTGACGCGGTAGAGGGTGGGGGGCGCACCGAACGAGCCGACCGCGACGAACGCGACATCGCGGTCGGTGTCGACCGACTGCACGCTGATCAACCCGAGCTCGTCGATCGAGGATGACAGGGTGCCGTCGGTGTTCCAGATTTCGACGGTGTCGACTGCGGCCGCGCTCGACACCACCAGCAGTTGGTCTCCGAGACTTGCCGCGCTGGTGACCACGACATCGCGTTCAGCCACGACGGTCCGCCACTCGCCCGGATTGTCGAGCGACGCTGCAAAGACGCGACCGTTCGATGCATCCCGTGAAGTCACTCCGTACAGCTCGCCCGCGTGGAAGAAGAACGACGACTTGGCTTCGATCCCGCTGATGACGTCGCGCCACTCGCCCGTCGTGGTGTCGAGCAGCCTGGCGTCGATGCGCCCCCAGCCGACCAGCATGTACACCAACAGGTAGCGACCGTCATCGCTGGCCAAGACGTCGGGCCATGTCTCGCGCTGTGGGTAGGTCGTCGAACACGACCGGGTCGTCGGCGGGGTCCGTGCCGAGCCGATGGAAGAAGACGTGACGGTCGTAAGGCTGATCGGGTGGGTAGCGCAAGTACCAGAACCCGGAGTTGTCGGGCAGCCAGGCGATCGACGAGGCCCTGGTGTTCGGGATCGAGTCGTCGAGGTGCCCCCCGGTCGCCACATCGATCACCGCCAGCGTGCTCTGTTCGGTGCCGCCCTCGCTGAGACCGATCGCCACCAGCGACCCATCCGGAGAAGGCTCCCACCAGTCGATGGCGACTGCACCGTCGGCGGCGCGGTCGGACGGGTCGAGCAGGGTGCGGGCGGGCACACCGCGATCGACGGCCGACTGCACGACCAGCGAGAACTGATCGGCGCCGGCGGATCGGCCGAGAACGAACAACCGGTCACCACGCACCGCCGCGCTCGCAACAGTGGGAAGAGCCGTGAGCGCGGAAAGGCGCTCGTGCCACTGACTCCATGTGGGCCGGGCTTCGAGCGCCTGGTTGGTTCGTTCGTTGTGGGCGGCCACCCAGGCCGCTACTTCCTCCGACTCACCGTCCTCGAGCCATCGATAGGGATCGGGAACGGAAATGCCGTGCAGCACCTCCACGTCGGCGCTACGCCGCGTCGGAGGTGCCGGAAGAACGGTTGGTTCAGCCACGTCCCATGTTGGGTCGCTTGCCGTGGTTGGCCTTCGAGCGGCGCATGCGCGCCTTCTTCTTCTTGGTCTTCTTCGACATGGGGAGCCACGCTATCGGCG
Source organism: Ilumatobacteraceae bacterium (assembly GCA_963746365.1). Lineage (GTDB taxonomy): Bacteria > Actinomycetota > Acidimicrobiia > Acidimicrobiales > Ilumatobacteraceae > JAENVT01. Next base: position 87,428 of record CAVVBH010000007.1, read on the forward strand.
GGTCAGGCTGCCTGCACCCAGCGAAGCAGGTCATCGACGGCCCAGGTGTTGATGACCCGCTCCAGTGGCACCTTGCATTCCGCGGCGCGGTTGCAACCGTGCGGCTGCCACTCCAGTTGGCCCGTGGCGTGGGCGTCGGAGTCGATGGAGAAGTAGCAGCCGTAGTCGATTGCCTGGGCGAGCAGCGGACGAGGAGGATCAAGTCGCTCGGGGCGGCAGTTGATCTCGACGGCGGTGTGGAACTGGGCGCATGCTGCGAACACGTAGTCGGCATCGAACGTCGAAGGCTCCCGCTTGCCGATCATCCGTCCCGTGCAATGACCGAGGATGTCGACGTGTGGCGAGGCAACGGCGCGCACCATGCGCTCGGTCATCGGCCGGCGCTCCATCCGTAGCTTGGAGTGGACGCTCGCCACGACGACGTCGAGTCGCGACAGCACGTCGTCGTCGTGGTCGAGGGAGCCGTCCTCGAGGATGTCGACCTCGATGCCGGTGAGGATCCTGAACGGAGCCATCTGCTCGTTGAGGGTCGCGACATCGACCAGTTGCTGCTCCAGGCGCTCCTTGCTGAGCCCGTGCGCGACCGTGAGCCGGGGCGAGTGATCCGTCAACACCATGTAGTCGTGTCCGAGATCTCGTGCGGTTCGCGCCATCGCTTCGATGGTCGCTCCCCCGTCACTCCACCGACTGTGCAGATGACAGTCGCCCTTCAGCGCCGACAGATATCGGGCACCCTCGTCGGTCACCTTCACCTGTGTCTCGGCTTCGATCTTGTCGACGTAGCCGGTGTCGCCGTTGAGCGATCTCGGTGATCAACCTCGCCGTCGAGTCGCCGATGCCTTCGAGGTCGGTCAGCGTGCCGGCGGCCGCTCGCTCTCGAAGCTCGTCGAGTGGGGTTGCCCGCACCACCTCGAGCGCCCGCACGAACGCCTTCGTCTTGAATCCGGTTTCGTGCGCCCGATCCATGCAGTGCACCACACGTTCAAGGGCCTCGACCGGCGTCATCTCCTCAGGTTGCCACATCGTGACCGTTGTCGAGACGGTCAGCGTGTGACATGCGCCGTTCGTTCGGCGGCTGGCCACGCCCACGACTCCGATGCCCGCGACGAGCAGCGACGTGCCCAGGTAGGAGATCAGGTCCGAGGCCTTGCCGGTTCTCGGCAGCGGTACGTCAGCGACGGGCACGGTCGGGAGTGTCTCGACGATCGGAGCAACTGTGACCAGGGTCGTCGTCGGCGCCATCGTCGGTGGCACCACCTCGGCGATTGTGGTCGTCACGATGGTTGTCGGCGGAACCGTGGTGCTCGTCGTCGTCGTGCTGGGTGTCGTGGTCGTGGTCGTTGTCGTGGGCGGCGTGGTGGTGGTGGTCGTAGTGGTTGGCGCGATGGACGTGGTTGTTGTGGTCGGCGACGTGGTGGTTGGGGTTGCCGTCGTCGTGGTGGGGACGGGTACGCCCACCGTTGCCGTGGCGGAGAGGATCCTGGGTGACCCGGCGGTCACGAGTCGTTGAGCGCCCTGCGGATCCGGGCCCGCCGGGGTGCCTCGGTACACGACCGCAGATCCGGGACTCGACGTCGACGCGACGACGGTCATCGTGCCCGGCGACATGGGCATCGCGGCTCGTGCCACGCCGGCGACATCGGTTTCCACCGTGATCGGCAGATCCTGTCCGCTCATCAGCAGCGTGACTCTCGCGCCGAGAACCGGCTGCGTTCCGGCCATGACGGCGACCTCGATCCTTCCATCGAGGTCCAGCGTTGCGGTGATCGCCCACTCCCCTGCGAACTGAGTGGCCTCGGCATCGAGTGCTCTCGCAAGTGCCTGAATGTCGTTACGACCACTCGCCGACGCGACCATGTCGAGCGACGGCACCAACGGTGCCGCGCCGTTCATGGCCCGGCGAGTACCCGCTGCGTCCTGCGCGTAGTAGTGGAACACGGCCCACATCGCCGCGGCTTTCAGGTTGTCGGTCGTATCGCCGTATCCCCAGGTGAGGTAGGCGCCCTTGGCACCGGTCGGATCGTTGGGGAACTGCTGAGCCACGATCGACGACCGTGCATCGATGGTCGGATGGATGCCGCGGTTGAAGGTGCATGACCCGACCCGGAACTCGCCCTCCTCATCGGTGAACAACCACTGCCCAGCCCAGATCGCGCCGGGCGAGAACGCCGCCCCGGCGGTGTGGAACTCGATCGCCAGACCTGCACACCGGTAGTCGTCGACAAGGTCGGCGCTTCCGTCGAAGCTGATGTGCGCAATGCAGTTCGACGGGATCTGTGGTCCGAGCTGGCCCGCTCCGGCCGTCGCCGGCACGGACACCGTCAACGCAACGAACACCACGCGCGAGGGTCCTCTTCACATCACACAGATCGGCAACGACGTCGGCCAAGCGGAAATCGTGCGGGGTAGCCTCACACCTTCGCTATGGAACGCTTCGGCCTGGTTGGCCTCCCCAACGCGGGCAAGAGCTCGCTGTACAACGCCCTCACAGGCGGCGGCGCACTCGCCGCTCCATATCCCTTTGCCACCAAAGATCCCAACATCGGGGTCGCGAAGGTCCCCGACGAACGGGTCGATCGGCTGGCAGCGATGAGCAAGTCGAAATCGATCGTGCACGCCGCCGTGCAGGTCGTCGACATCGGTGGCCTGGTCGAGGGAGCGTCGAAAGGCGAGGGCCTCGGCAACAAGTTCCTCGCCAACATCCGCGAGGTCGATGCGATCGTGTTGGTGCTGCGAGCGTTCGAAGACGACGACGTCACCGGGCCCAGCGACCCGATCGAGCACCTCCGAGTCGTCGAGATCGAGCTGGCCCTAGCCGATCTCGAGACGATCGAGAAGCGACTTCATCAAGCGACGCGGCAGTCGAAGCTCGACAAGACGGCGGCAGGCGAGTTGGAATCACTGCAGGCCGCGTACGACGCACTGTCGGAGGGAATGCCGTTGTATCGCGCCGGATTGAAGCCCGAGTATCGCGACCAGTTGCAGCCCTACTTCTTGCTGACGAACCGGTCGGTGCTTGCCGTTGTCAACGTCGGCGAGGACGACCTCGACAGCATCCCCGCGATCGAGCAACGCGTCCGCGACGAGTTCACATCGGCGGGTGACAACGTCGAGGTGATCGGCATGTGCGTGCAGCTCGAGGCCGAGGCGGCGACAATCGTCGATCCGCTCGAGCGTGCCGAGATGCTCGAGGGATTCGGCCTCGGCGAAGGTGCCCTCTTCCGAATGGTCCGCAGTGCCTATCACCTGCTGGGACTCCGCACCTTCCTGACGACCGGCGAAAAGGAGACGCGGGCGTGGACGTTCTACGCCGGCTCCGAGCGCGCCCGAATGTGCCGGTCGCATCCACACCGATTTCCAACGCGGCTTCATCAAGGCCGAGGTCATCCACTGGGACGAGTTGCTCGACTTCGGCTCGTGGGCGAAGGCCAAGGAAGTCGGCAAGATCCGCATCGAAGGCAAGGACTACCACCCCATCGACGGCGACACGATGGAGTTCCGCTTCAACGTCAGCCAGTGATATCCTATGATATCGACAGAGGAGGAGCCGTGACTGACATTCTCATCAGGGATGTCCCCGAAGACGTCATCGCCGCCATCGACATCAAGGCCCAGCGGGTCGGTCTCTCGCGAACCGAGTACCTCCGACGGGCACTGGCTCGTGAGCGCGATGCCCAATCGACCGAGGTCTCGGTCGCCGACCTGGCCGGCTTCGCCGATACCTTCGCCGACCTCGGCGACCCCGACATCATGAGTCGCGCTTGGCGATGACCGGCTGGCTCATCGACAAGTCGGCACTCGTCCGACTCGCCGGAAGCCCAGACGCCGAGGATTGGGCCGACCGCATCCAACGCGGCCTCGTTCGGATCAGCACCGTGACCCGCCTCGAAGTCGGCTACTCGGCTCGCTCCGCAGACGACCTTCGCCGCGCGCTAGCAGTGCCCCCGCTGAGCTCGATGCCAGTGGAGTACCTCACATCAGCGATCGAAGACCGCGCCGTCGAGGTCCAGGCCGCGCTCGCCGATCGAGGTCAGCACCGTGCGCCATCGATCCCCGACCTTCTCATCGCGGCTGCGGCTGAGCTGGCCCAACTCACCGTCCTTCACATCGACAAGGACTATGACCTCATCGCCGGCATAACCGGACAACCGGTCGAACGGCTTACCCAACCCTGACCGGAACCAGGCGGTACCTAGTTCCGAGGCAAGTCACGGAACTTCCGGCGCAGCCGGGGATATCTCGTGCCTTGACTTCCTGAGTGAACGAGCGTACATTACCAGTTAGTTATGGAACTACTTGGTTATCCGCCAGCGCAACTCGACGCCACGTTTCAGGCGCTCGCTGACCCGACCCGAAGGGCGATCCTCGCCCGGCTGGCGTCGGGAGAAGCATCGGTCAACGAGCTCGCCGAGCCGTTCGCGATGTCACAGCCGGCGATCTCCAAGCACCTCAAGGTGCTCGAGCGGGCCGGCCTGATCTCGCGAGGCCGCGACGCTCAGCGACGCCCGTGCCGACTGAAGGCCGACCGGCTGGCCCAGGCCAACGACTGGCTGGAGAACTACCGCGCGTTCTGGGAGCAGTCGTTCGATCGCCTCGACGGCGTTCTCGACGAACTGAAGCTCGAAGCAACCAAGACCACAGATCACCACAAACAAGGAGAGCAATGATGTTGAACACCGGAACACTGCAAGTCTCGACACCCTCGGATCGCGAAATCGTGCTGACACGAATCTTCGACGCCCCGAAGGAATTGGTTTTCAGGGCCCTCACCACCCCAGAGCTCGTCAAGCGTTGGTTCGGCCCGCACGGCTGGTCGCTGGTCGTTTGCGACATCGACTTCAGGGTCGGTGGCGCGTGGCGCTACGAGCTGGCGGGGCCTGACGGCCGCACGATGGGTATGTACGGCAAGTATCTGGAGATCGTTCCGGGCGAGCGCACCGTGCACACCGAAGCGTTCGACGAGTACCCGGGTGATTCCGTCGTCACGGTCGTTCTCACCGAGGACGACGGCAAGACGACACTCACCGGCACAGTGCTGTACGAGTCGAAGGAAGTGCGCGACGCCGTCGTCGAATCCGGGATGGAACACGGCGCTGCCGAGACCTACGACAGGCTCGCTGCTCTGCTGCCCTCGCTCGACTAACCGCGCCGACCGAGTCGTTAGCCATGGCCCTACGCTCGGGGGCCATGGCTGAATCCCCCATCTTCGAGTTCGCCGATCGGTTCATCTCCGAGCAGTCGGCACTCGATCCTTGCCTCGCAACCAGCCGAGGCATTCCCGGCTTCGACGATCAACTGACCGACTTCTCGCCGGCAGGGCACGAAGCACGAGCCGATCACGTGCGAGCGGCCGTGGCCGAGGTTGCCGCGTTGACGCCCACCGACGACAACGACCGCCTCGCCAAGGACTTCATCCTCGAGCGACTCGAGACGTCGATGCTCTCGCACGACGCAGGAGAGTGGCAGCGAACTCTCCGCGCGATCGTGGCGCCAACGACGACGCTTCGCAGCACGTTCGACCTGATGTCGCGAGACGGCGACGAGGCGTGGAGGAACATTGCCGCCCGGCTGCACGCGATCCCCGGTGCCCTGACCGGTCTGCGAGCGACATACGACGGCGGTCGCGCCGACGGCATCGTCGCGGCTCGCCGCCAGGCGCTGGTGGCTGCAGACCAGTGCGCGACCTGGGCCGCCAACCGCTGGTTCGACACCCTGGCCTCCGAGGCCGCAGAGCGAGACGACGTCTCGGCCACGTTGCACGACGACATCGTCGCGGGTGCCGAGAAGGCGAACACTGCGTACGCCGACTTTGCCAACTATCTCCGCGACGACTACGCACCCGACGCAGACCCCGTCGACGGGTGCGGCATCGAGCGCTACAAGATCGGTGTTCGCGCGATGCTGGGCGCCGACCTCGATCCGCAGGAGATGTACGAATGGGCGTGGACCGACTTCCACCACTTGCGCGCGGAGATCGCGGCAACCTGTGCACGCATCAAACCCGGGGCGAGCTTCACCGAGGTCATCGACCTGCTCGACAACGATCCGGACCGCGCCGAGCACAGCGCCGAGGCATACCAGTCGTGGCTCCAAGCGCTCACTGATGAAGCATTGAGCCGCAGCAGGGAGCACTTCGAGATCCCGGCCGTGATGGATCGATGCGAGGCGTTGATCCCACCGGAGGGCTCGGCTGCGGCGGCGTACTACACCGGCCCGTCGGAGGACTTCACCCGTCCGGGGCGTACGTGGTATCCGACCCTCGGACGCACGATGTTCCCACGATGGGGTGACGTGACGACCTGCTACCACGAGTCGGTGCCGGGCCACCACCTGCAGATCGCCTATGCGAAGGTTCAGGCGGCATCACTGAGCCGGATCCAGCGCAGCAGCTTCATCCCCGGTCATGGAGAGGGCTGGGCGTTGTACGCCGAGCAGCTGTGCGACGAGTTCGGCTGGTTCGAGAATCCCGACTATCGCCTCGGGTTTCTCGGCGGCCAGATCCTGCGCACCGTGCGCGTGATCATCGACATCGGGATGCACCTCTCGAAACCCATTCCAGTCGGTGCCACGCTCAACGACGGAACGCCCTTTCACGGTGGAGAGACCTGGAACCCCGATCTCGCGTTCGAGTTCTCCGTTCGCGAGACCGGACACACCGAGGCGTTCATGCGCAGCGAGATCGACCGCTATCTCGGCTGGCCGGCGCAGGCCATCAGCTACAAGATCGGTCAACGAGAGTGGGTTGCGGCCCGTGACGATGCCCGAGCCCGCGAAGGCGACGCGTTCGACATGAAGGCGTGGCACACCAAGGCACTGCGCTTGGGTGCCATCGGTCTCGATCAGCTACGTGCCGAGCTCGCCCGCTGAAGACGAGCTCGGCACGTCGCGACCCAGAAGTGAGCGAAGTTCAGTCGTCGACAGGCTCGAGCGGGCCGAAGAAGCCGACGATGCGGCGTAGCTTGCCGGCCTCGTCGAACTCGACGACGTCGATGCCGCTGACAGCGACTGAGGCATCCGGGCCCACCAGATCCCAGCCGTAGCGAGCGAATCCGTGGTGCGAATCGACTGCGGTCGTCCGCTTGAACTGGTGCCCTGCATAGTGGGTCAGCACGACGTCGGCCAGGGCACTGATCTCGGCATGACCACGACCCTCGAGGGGAGGATCGAGAAGCTCGCCGTCGGCGTTCCACGCCGAGGCGATCAGGGCGTTTCGCCGATCGGCGTCGGCCAGCGCGTATGCCTGGAGGTGCTGATCGATGGTTTCGGTGATGGAGGTGGTGTCGGTGTTGGTCATGGGCGCCACCTTGCGCTGATTCGGTAGCCGCAGCGATTACCCGTCGGGTCATCGTCGCGGCAACTTCATTACCTGTCAGGTCATGGTGCATGCGGACGATGGTCCGTACAGTGGCGCGATGGCCCGACCCCCCGTGGGAGAACTCCTGCCGCGATTGGCGCACACGACGCCGGCGCAGCCAGATGGACCTTGCGCTCGACGTCGGGGTCTCGACGCGCCACCTCAGCTTCGTCGAAACCGGCCGCTCGCGGCCGAGTGTCGAACTCGTGCTCGCCATCGCCCATCATCTCGACGTACCGCTTCGCGAGCGCAACGGTTTGTTGCTGGCCGCCGGCTACGCGCCGCGCTTCTCGCAGATGTCGCTCGACGATCCTGCGATGGATCACGTGCGTGCCTCGATCCAACGCATGCTCGATGCGCACGACCCATACCCGGGCGCGGTGATCGATCGACAATGGAACGTGGCGATGGTGAATCGCGCCGGTCTGATGCTCGCCACCGGTCTGCCGGATCACGTGCTCGGTCCCCCACTCAACGTGTACCGCCTGTGCCTGCACCCCGACGGGCTTGCTCGCCGCACGACCAACTTCACCGATTGGGCGACGTATCTGCTCGGGCAGCTTCGACGCTCGATCATGCTGACCGGGGATCCCACGCTCGTTGCACTGCTCGACGAAGTGTCTGCCTATCCGAACGTCGCCCAGATGGCGCCACTGCTCGGCGGAACGAGCAGCGACGACCCGCCGATACTGGTGCCCTTTCAGCTGGCCACGCCCCTCGGCGAGGTCTCGCTCTTCACCACGTTGACGACATTCGGCACCCCGCTCGACGTCACCATCGACGAGCTCGCGATCGAGCTGTTCTTCCCTGCCGACGACCGCAGCGACGAGATGCTCCACGCCATGTCACTCACCCGAGACGGTTGATCGCACGGGCCGATCGATACGGCCACACTTCTCGATCGAGAAGCGGCAGCGATCCAAGGATCGGGATTCGGACTCGGCGGTACGATCAGCGCAACCCGCCGACGCGTCACGTCACGGGAAACCGTGAACGAGTCATGCAATGACAGCCACTGCGACAACCCCCCGCCACGTGACGCACATCCCCATCGGCGCGTCGTTGATGGCGCTCGGATCTGGTGTTGTCTGGAGCTTCGGGGCGGTCACTGCTCGCAAGGCCGACCACGCCGACGCGTTCCAGTACCTGATGTGGCGGTCGGTCGGTGTGTTGGTGGTGATGGAAGTGTTGACCGCCCTGCGCCGTCAACCCATGCTGCTCCCGAAGGCGTATACGTCAGGAAAGTGGATGCTGTCGGCAGTCTTCGGGTTGCTGCTCGCCTCGTTCATGTTCATCTATGCGGTGAAGACGACCACGGCGGCCAACGCTTCGTTCCTGGGATCGGTCACGCCGCTCGCGGCAGTGGTGCTCGCCCGGGTCGTACTCGGTGAACGTCTGTCGCGGGTCACCCTTGGCGCAATCGTCGTCGCGTTCGTCGGCCTCATCGTCACCGTCTTCGGAGACCTACACGCGGGCAACATGCTCGGCAACATCGCTGCGTTGACTGCCTCGGTCGGCTTCGCGATCTACAGCATCAGCGTGCGATCCGACCCCGATCGCGATTGGTCTCCGGTGCTTCCTGGTTACGCGGTGGCGATGATCGTGCTCTGCTCCGCCATCACGCTCGTCAACGGAAAGACACTGTTGCCACCGGCGCAGGACATGGCGTACGCGTTGGTGCACGGTGCCGTGTTCATCGTGGTCGGCACCAAGCTGTTCAACCGCGGATCGAGGCTCGTGCCGGCGGTACCGATGACGGTGTTCGCCCAGACCGAGATGGTGTTCGTACCGTTGTGGGCCTTCCTGGTCCTCAGTGAGGCACCGAAGGCGGCAACGGTCGTGGGCGGGGCGATCATCTTTGCGGCCGTCGTCGGCAAGGCAATTCTCGATACCTCGCCGGGCGCGGTGCAGCCCATCCAAGAGGGCTAGCTCGTCGTTCTCACCGTGACCCAAACACGCTAGAAAGTGGCGATGCGTTCGAACCAGCACGTCATCGATGGCCCAGGGGGACAGATCGAGCTGGTCGACCTGACCAAGACGTACGACAAGGCGCCAGTGCTGAAAAGCATCAACCTCAGAATCGACCGAGGTGAGTTCTTCTCACTGCTCGGCCCGAGCGGTTGCGGCAAGACCACGACGTTGCGGCTGATCGGAGGTTTCGAGGCCGCAGACAGCGGCGAGGTGCGCATCGACGACGTCGACATGACCAACGTCGCACCGGAGAAGCGGCCTGTCAACACCGTGTTCCAAAGCTACGCGCTGTTCCCCCACCTCAGCGTCACCGACAATGTCGGATTCGGACTCCGCTTCCAGAAAGCCTCGAAGGCCGAGATCAGGGCGCGGGTCGGCGAGGCGTTGGAACTCGTGCGACTCAACAGCTACGGCAGGCGCAAAGCCCACCAACTGTCGGGCGGCCAGCAGCAGCGCGTCGCGCTGGCCAGGGCCTTGGTGCTGAGGCCGAAGGTGCTGCTGCTCGACGAACCGCTCGGCGCACTCGACGCCAAGCTGCGCAAGACGTTGCAGGTCGAACTGCGAGCGCTGCACCGCGACGTCGGCATCACGTTCGTCTACGTCACGCACGATCAGGAGGAAGCGCTGACGATGAGCGATCGGCTGGCGGTGATGAAGGATGGAGAGATCGAGCAGATCGGTACACCGAAGGAGACCTACGAGGAACCGGCCAGCGCATACGTCGCCGACTTCCTCGGCGTCGCCAACCTGTTGCCGGCGACCGTCAGTTCACCCGGCCGCGTCATCGTCAACGGTGCCGAGCACGGCGCCGACACATCGGGAGTCACCGGCGACTGCACCGTACTGATCCGACCCGAGCGAGTGCTGCTGTCGCCGCTGGGCAGCGGTCAGGTCGAAGCCGTGCCGGCGGTCGTCGAGCAGCGGATCTACGTCGGTTCGGTCACACAGGTCCTGCTGCGTCTCGGCGAGCACAAGTTGCAGGCGCTGATCGCCAACGATGGTTCACCGATGTGCGGCGCCGAGGGCGAGACCGTCGACGCGTACCTGCCGCCCGACGCGATACGCGTGCTCACTTCCTGAAGATCGGTCAGCCGACGGCGGCGATGTTGCCGAGCCGTGCGTCTTCACCGCCGCCATGGCGGGCGCGCATCCGACGCATGACCAGTGCTGCCAACGCGACCGCTGCCAGCGTGAACGCCAGCATGATCGTGGCGAGGGCGTTGAGCGCCGGAGTCGCGGTGGCCCGTCCCCCCGAATAGATCTTCATCGGTACCGTCTCGCTCGACGCGCCCGTCGACAGGAACGACGAGATCACGAAGTCGTCGATCGAACCGGCGAACACCACCATCACGCTGGCGAAGATCGCAGGACCGAGGAGTGGGAGCAACACCAGGCGCATGGCCTGTAGGCGGTTGGCGCCGAGGTCGCGAGCAGCTTCCTCGTACTGTGGCCCGATCGCCGCCAGTCGACCGCGGACGATCACGACGACGTACGAGATGCTGAACGTGATGTGGCCGAGCAGTTGGGTCGTGAACCCACGCGGAACGCCGGTGTAGACCTGCGTGAAGACCAGAAACAGGGCAACGCCCATCACGATCTCGGGTGTCACCAACGGAATCAGCATCAGCGCGTTCGAGGCCTTGGAGAGGCGACCGCGCCAGCGCTGCAATCCGATCGCCATCATCACGCCGATCGGTGTGGTGAACAACATGCTGAGCGCTGCCAGCTTCAGCGAGTTCCTGAGCGGTTGCCGCAAACTGTCGTCGTGCCAGACCGATTGCAGGGGATCGTGGAAGTACCAACGCAACGACGGCGATTGGAATGCCGAGCGGCTCTTGCCCGAGTTGAACGAGATCCGCATCGCCACCAGCACCGGCACCAACGACCACAGGACGTAGAGCCAGGTGATCGTCGCCAGCCCGAAGGCGTGCCGCCCGGGGCGATGACGTCTCATGTCGCCACCGCCCGCTGAGCTCGCACCGTGACCACGAGGTAGTACGTCATCATCACCAGCAACATCGCCGAAAGGATCAGCACCAACGACGCGCCGGTCTGCGCCTGGCTGCTGCCGCGCAGGTCGCGCTCGATCTGGTTGCCGATCATCTCGGTGCGCGGGGACCCGCTCGAGAGGAACGTGTTGGTGTAGTAGTCGCCGAACATCGGCAGGACCGTGATGACCGAGGCGGCCAGCAAGCCGGGGACGGACAGAGGCAGCGTGACCCGCCGGAACACTCGCGCGGGCGACGCTCCGAGGTCGCGGCCTGCTTCGATCAGCCGCTTGTCGAGGCGCTCGAGCGAGGCGTAGAGCGGCAGGATGAAGAACGGGATGTAGCCGTACACCAACCCGATGACGACGGTCGACCAGTCACCGTCGAGCCAGTTGCGCGAGCCGCCGAGGTGCAGCCAGCCGAGCAGGCGGTTGAAATAGCCGTCGACCTGGAGCAGGTTGACCCAGGCCAACATCCGCATCAGGTAGCTGATCCAGAACGGCATGACCAGGGCGGCGAGCAGCACGGCACGCCAACGGCTGGCGTGACGAGCCACGTAGTACGCGACGGGATATCCGATCAGGCAGCACAGCGCCAGCGACGTGCCGACAAGCGACAGGGTGCGAACCACGACGCCACCGAGGTCGCCGCCGAACGACCCGGCCGATGACCTTGTCCATGGCGCGTGAAGTCCCACGAGAACGGGCTCCACACCGGGTCGGGCGTGCGCAGGATGGGATCGACGCGCCCGAAGGCAACGGCGCAGATGGCATAGAACGGCACGACGAACAACGCCAGCAGCCACGCCACTCCCGGCAGGCTCAGCACACCCCAGAACCCGTTGCGATGTCCGCCAGGGGCGGCACCCGCAGCGTTGGCCACGCGTCAGGCTCCGGCGCGGAACTTCGACCAGGCGTCGTTCCAGAGAGCTTCGACGTCGGTGCTCAGCTGCAGGTACCGAAGCCCGGCGGCGATCTGCTCGTTGGAGAGCACGCAGCTGCGCAGCGTTCTCCGGAACCAGTCCGGCGTCGATCAACTCCTGGGCGCCGAGCCCTTCGATCGCCGGCTGGTAGCCGACGTACCCGAAGTTTGTCTCGGCGTTGGTCTTGTCGAGCAGGTGGTTCATGAACAGGTGAGCGAGCACGGGGTTCTTGGCCTTGCTGAGCACGCACATCGTGTCGTTGGCGACGACGGCGGTCTCGGGTTGCCAGTAGGCCAGCACCTCGGGACCGGTGCCCTCGGGCAGGTAGTACTGCGCGTTCAACATGTCGCCGCTCCAGGTGTGAGCGACCGTGGTCGACCCCTCGGGCACGGTGTGGTAGCCCTCGATCTCGACCTTGATGTTCATCAGGTTGGTCAGCTCACCGAGGTCGTCACCGGCCTGCTTGATGACCGCCGGATCGCCGGTGTTGACGTCGGTCAATCCCTTGCGCAACATCGCCGCCGTCAGGCCTTCGCGCACGTCGTCGAGCAGCGAGGTGACGCCTTTGTACTCGGGGTTCCACAGCGTGTCCCACGAGACGGTGGCCGGGTCGACCTTGTCGGCGCGGAAGCCGATGCCGGTGCTGAACACGGTGTAAGGAACGGTGTACGTGCCGCCCTTGTCGTAGTACGGGTCGCGCAGCGATGCGGCGATGTTGTCGATGTTGGTGAGGTAGCTCTTGTTGAGCGGCTGGATCAGCCCGGTCTCGACCAACTTGAACAACGTCGTCGTCCCGGCGCTGTGATGGAGATCGACGTCGACCGCACCGGATGCCAGCTTCGTGATTGCTTCGTCGTCGGTGGTGAAGGTCGTGATCTCGACCTTCACGCCGTACTTCTCCTCGAACGCGGCGACGACGTCGGGACTGACATACGAGTCGTAGTTGAAGATCCGCAGCGGGCCGGCCTCAGGAGTCAGGCCGTCCTTGATGGCCGTCGGTGTTCTTCCCGGACGAGGAACTGGCCGTCGTCGCCGCATGCCTGAAGCAGCGGCAGACCGACGGCCAACGCAAGACCCAGTCGGGTCGAGCCTCCGATTACCTGTCGACGAGTAAAGCGATTGTCCAATGTGGTCCTCCCCCAGGTTAAACCAACGTCACGCTAGTCGGTCATGTGCGATCGATACGTGGCGAGAAAATCCACGATCGAGATGGTCTTGCGGAGCCAGCACCCCGTGATCGAAATAGCGCGACGAGACACCGCGCTGCACCCGCTCGGATACGTCGTAGTCCTGCTTGCCGACCAATTCACTGAACTCGACGATCTCGTTGGGATCGAAATCGGGCGCGGCGATGGTGTCGGCGGCGAACAGGTACTCCATCACCACCGTGGTCTCGCCCGCACCCTTCGGCCACATCGACGACACGATGACACTGGTGCCGGTGACGTCGATGAACATGTTCGGGAACACGGTGGCGCCGTAGTACGACCCGGCCTCCTCGTCGGACATGTGCGGCAGCACCGGCAGCGCTGGAGCTGCCGGTCACACTGAAGCTGTTGCCACGCATGGTGACACCGCCATCCGGGCGAGTCGGGTCGACCACCGAGCCGGTCTTGTACACCGGCACGATGTCGACCAGCTCGGGATGAACCCATGAGCAGTGCAGGCATTCCTGGTAGTTCTCGACCAGGATCTTCCAGTTGGCCTTGACGTCGGTCGAGGTCGTCGCACCCGTGCGGAGCTCGCCGAGGTGGAGATGCTCGAAGAGTTGCACGGAGTCGAGGCCCGCGGCGAACGACTCGAGGAACGGCACGGGATCGGGCGAGAGATTGACGAACACGAAGCCCTCCCAGACCTCGCAGGCAACGCTCCACAACGACAACGAATCGCGATCCACCTCCTCGGCGCGAGAGGTGTGGTGTGCCGATCAATCGACCGTCGAGCGAATACGTCCAGGCGTGGTACGGGCACGTGATGCCGGCCTTCGAACCCGGACCGCTCTCCTCGCACAGCTTCGCGCCGCGGTGGCGGCAGACGTTCGCGTGGGCGTGCACGTGTCCCGTCGCGATCCTTCACCAGCAGCACGCTCTCACCTGCGACATCGGCGACGAAGCGGTCGCCGGCCGCCAGACGGTCGTCGCGGCACACGTAGAACCACGACGTGTGGAAGATCTGCGCCCGTTCGCGTTGGAACACTTCGTCGGACGCTGTACTCGGACCCGGTGAGGGTAGGGATGAGCTGACTCTGTGTCATCGGTGGCCCGCTCAGTAGAACCCACCGGCGGCGTACTCGTGAGAGTGGCCATCGGCGGACGAGCGGACCATCTCGGCGAACCGCTCGACGTTGTCGCAGAACCGGTCGACGTCGGCGTCGGTGTGCATGGGCGAGATCGTCCACTGTTCGCTCTTGCCCCACGGCGCCATGAAGACGCCGCCGTTGTGTTGCACCAGGAAGTGCAGATGACTGAGCCCGGTGTCGACGGCGAGGAACTCGCGACAGTTGCGTGCGGCAGTCTCGTTGAAGACCAACGAGCCCTTGAACGCCGAAGGCATACCCATAGGCGGGAACCGCATGCTGTCGGAGCGACTGCATCGACCGATCGAACATCGACTGCGAGCGAGCGCCGGCTTGGCGGTACGCGTCGTCGGTGAGCACCTCGGTCAGCATGGCGCGCGCCGCCGCCATGGTCATCGGGTTGCCGTTGAACGTTCCGACCTGGTCGTAGCGACCGTCGCTGATCGCCGACATCACCTCGTGGGTGCCGCCGATAGCGCCGCACGGCAGCCCGCCTCCGAGTGCCTTGGCCAAGCAGACGATGTCGGGAGTGACACCGAACAACCCGGTCGCGCCACCGGGGTGCACGCTGAGGCCCGTCTTGACCTCGTCGAAGGTCAGCAGCACGCCGTACGTGCGGGTGAGTTGCGCGAACGCCCGCGAGATAGCCGGGGTCGGGCGGGATGATGCCGGCGTTCATCATCATCGGCTCCATGATCATTCCGGCGATGGAGCCCTGGTTGGCGTGCAACACGCGCTCGAGCGCCTCGAGATCGTTGAACGGCACGAGGTGCACGAGGTCGGCCATCGCCTGTGGGATGCCTGGCAGACGCGACGCGATGGGGATGATCGGCGGGACCGAGCATGTCGAGGCTGCGCCACTGCGAGACCATCACGGAGTCGTGATGGCCGTGATAGCTGCCCTCGATCTTGACGATCTCTTGACGACCCGTGACGGCGCGCATCAGATGGATCGGCGTCCATCGTCGCCTCGGTGCCCGAGTTGTTGAACCGCCACACCGGTAGCCCGAAACGGCTCGCGAGCTCGCGGGCGACGACGATCGAGTCGTCGGTGGGCTGGGCGAAGTGGGTGCCCTGGGTGACGCGTCGCTGAACAGCCTCGACGATTGCGGGATTGGCGTGACCGGCGACCATCACGCCATAGCCACCGTGCAGGTCGACGTACTCGGTGCCGTCGACGTCCCACACCCTCGAACCCTTGCCGTGGCTGACCCAGACGGCGGCCGGACGAGAGATCATCCAATTCGACGTTGCGCCGCCGGCCAAGACCTTCGACGACTCCTCACTGCGGGCAAGCGACTGGGGCATCCTGGCCAGGAACCGCCGTTCCTCGTCATCGATCATCGAATCGATGGTCACGGGTTTGCTCTCGATGACGGCCACAGCGGCCACGCTCCTCTTCGGTTGCTGATGCCGTCAGCTATCGGTCACTGACTGCCGAGTCAGTGATACTGACTGGTGAGTCTACTCCATCGGCGGACCCTTCGTGAACATCGAGCGTCCGTGGGCGCCTGCAACGTCAACGCGTTTCCATCTGCGGGCACATCGCGGCCATACTGTTCGTCAATGGCCACAGAGAGTGCCTTTGTGGGAGTGGTGGAGCGAATGCGACGCGACACCGCCGACCGCAACCCTGAATCGCGTGCGCAGCACGAACGTGCACGTGCCGTGCTTCCAGGTGGGACGACTCGCACCATCCTGCATCACGCGCCGTTCCCACTGACGTTCGTCAAAGGTGACGGCGGAACCCTCACCGACGCGGACGGTCATACCTACGTCGACCTCGTGGGCGACTACACGGCAGGCCTGCTCGGCCACAGCGAGAAGCGCGTGCACGCCGCTGTCGCCGACGCTCTGGCCAGCAACACCAGCGTCGGCGGGGTGCATCCCGCCGAGATCCGATTCGCGGAACTCGTGTGCAATCGCTTCGGCCATCAACGAGTGCGCTTCACCAATTCCGGCACCGAAGCGAACCTCATGGCCCTCACCCTCTCCAGGATCGTCACGGGACGCTCGTCCATCATGGTCATGTACGGCGGGTACCACGGTGGCGTCTTCTACTACTCGCACGGCAACGCACCCTGGAACGTGCCGTTCCCCACCGTGGTGGCCCCCTACAACGACCTCGAGGCGTGCGAGGAACTGATCACGAGTTCGCACTCGATCTGGCCGCGGTCATCGTCGAACCCATGCTCGGCTCGGGCTGCGTCCCCGCCGACGCCCGGTTCCTCAGCGGTCTCGCCAACGCCGCGCAACAGCGCCGGCGCGGTATTCATCACCGACGAAGTGATGACGTCGCGTCACGGCCCGCGCGGCCTCGCCGACCTACTGGGCGTTCGCCCCGACATCGCGACCTACGGCAAGTACTTTGCCGGAGGCTTCTCGTTCGGGGCGTTCGCAGGACGCGCCGAACTGCTCGACAACTTCGATGCCAGCCGGCCGGATTCGATTCCCCACGCCGGAACGTTCAACAACAACATCGCCACCATGTCGGCCGGTTGCGTCGTGCTGGGGGAACTGTTCACGTCCGACACGGCAATCACGCTGACCGCCCGCGGCGACGAGCTACGCGGCCGAATCGACGACGTGTTGCATCAACACAAGTTGCCGCTGACCGTCACCGGATTCGGTTCGATGAATGCGGTGCACGCGCTCGAACGACCTCCGCAGAACGGCGACGATCTGCTCGAACGCGATCCGGCCCTCCAGGAAGCACTGTTCCTCGCACTGCTGCAGCGTGGCGTGTACACCGCTCCCGCGGCAGTCTCAATCTCGGGCTGGCAGTCACCGAATGGGACCTCGACCACTACCTCAACGCACTCGACGAATCACTCGGCGAACTCGTCCGACACGCTGTAGAGCAGATCGACCGGCTGACGACCCTCGTCGATGCCGCGCTGTTCGAATCGTGTCACCGGTCGCCAGTCTGGTCGCGCGATCACTCCGCCGGTGAGCGCAGCATCGGCGTCGCACACCAGTTGCATCTGAGTCGCGTAGTCAGCGTCGTCGGTGGCGAGGTGCAACGTGCCACCGACGCGCAGCAGCGTCGACAATCGTCGAACGACATCGGCTCGGATCAGCCGACGATGTGCGTTGGCGCTGTTTCGGCCACGGATCGGGAAAGAACACCCGGACGGTGTCGAGCGACCTCGCTGGGATACGCGGCAGGAACTCGATGACGTCACCTCGACGACACGCACGTTTCGCAAGCCTCGGCTCTCGACCGCCTCGAGCACCGCGGCGATGCCGGGCGTGTGCACGTCGACGCCGATCACGGCCTCATGGGGCCGCGGTCTCGGCGAGTTCGATCAGGCCTTCGCCGCCACCGAATCCGATGTCGAGCACGACATCACTGCGCTGCGCACCGGTCGCATCGAACACTCTCCGGAACGACAATTGGTCGGGCCATCGACGGCGATTCCCCACCGTGCAATCGCCCGTTCGTACGCCGCAGTTCGTCGACGGCGAAAGGCCGCGACGGCGCGGCTTGAACGAGCGCTGTGGAGGATGCGAGAGGCCAGCGGGTATCGACACGGGACGACGATGGTAACCGTTGCAAACGTGCAAGGCTGAACGTCATGGCGTGGTTGGTCACTGAAGGACGAGTGCTGGCCTCGTGCGAAACAGTGACAAAGCGACGCGCCAAGAGTGTCGGCCTGCTCGGCCGCGACCAGATCGAAGGGGCGCTGGTGTTGCACGGGTTGTCGATGGGTGCACACGCTCGGCATGCGCTTTGCACTCGACGTCGCCTACGTCGACGAGAAAGGCATCGTCGTGAAGACGGTGCACATGCGCCGTCACCGTCTCGGCGCGCCAGTGTGGCGAGCCCGAACGGTGATCGAAGCGCAAGAAGGCGCGTTCGGTCGGTGGGGACTCCGTGTGGGCGACGTCGTGGAGGTGCGTGAATGACGGGCACACTCGTTCTCGTGGCGACCCCGATCGGCAACCTCGGCGATCTGTCCCCCGGGGCCATCGAGACATTGCAGAGCTCATCGCTGATCCTGTGCGAGGACACGCGCCATTCCGGCAAGTTGCTTGCTCATGCCGGCATCAGCGGCGTACGGCTCGCCGTCTGCAACGAGCACACCGAGAACGAGCGCGGTCGCGAGGGCTGTCGCTGCTCGACGCTGGGCAGACGGTCACGCTCGATCACCGATGCCGGCACGCCGGGGATCTCCGACCCGGGTCGCGGATCGTTCGTGTCGTGCTCGACGCCGGGCACAAGGTGTCGGCAGTGCCCGGGTCCGACCGCGTTCGTGATGGCACTGGTCGTCAGCGGGTTCGACACCACCAGGTTCGTGTTCGAGGGCTTCCTGCCGCGATCGGGGCGCGAACGCGCCGAGCGGCTGGCAGCGATCGCGGCCGAGCCCCGGACGACGGTGATGTACGAGGCACCGCACCGTGTCGAGCGAACCGTCGACTGACCTCGCGACGGCATGCGGAGGTCAGCGCGGCGTCGCCGTCGCGCGCGAACTGACAAAGATCTACGAGTCGGTGTGGCGCGGCTCGCTGGACGACGCCGCTGACGCACCTGCGCGAAACCGCGCCGCGCGGGCGAGTACGTGATCGTGTTGAGGGCGCGCCTCCGCGTGGCGAGGTCAGCGACGACGAGATCCGGTCGGCCCTCCACGTCGCGCTCGTCGGCCACAGCCGCAAGGACGCGGTCGAGACAGTGGTCGGACAGCTCGAGGTCCCCAAACGGCGTGTGTACGACTTGGCACTGGCGAGAGGGACGCCATGCTTGACGCAAGGAGCGAGGACATGTCGAACTCCCAAGGGACACCGCCGGCGGTCGTCCAGCCTGCAGTCACGCAATACATCACCACAGGGCCGAGCGCGGCCTTCTTCGATCTCGACCGCACGTTGATCAGTGGGTCGAGTGCTTTCGTGTTCGGCGTCGCGGCATGGCGCGCCGGTCTGGTGCCGCCCGGTCAGTTCGGCAGGGATGCGATGGGGGCGATCGCCTTCCGGTTCAGCGGCGCCAGCGACAACACATCGAACAGTGTCCGTGATCGCATACTCGGCGCGGTGAAGGGCATTCGCGTCGACGATCTGGTCGCCCTCAACGCCGAGATCGTGCCCGAGGCTGCTCGACAAGGTTCGGCCCGAGGCGCAGGCCCTCGTCGATCGGCATCGCCACGCCGGGCGGGCGACCTACATCGTCTCGGCGTCACCCATCGAACTGGTCGAACCACTGGCGAAGGCGCTGGGCATGACGGCGGGCATCGGCACGATCAGCGCGATTTCCGACGGGGTGTACACCGGTGAGCTGGCCGGCCCATTCTGCTATGGACCGGGAAAGGTGGAGGCAATCACCGATCTGGCCAGGTGGGAGAATCTCGATCTCGGCCAGTGCTACGCATACAGCGATTCGGCCAGCGACCTGCCGATGCTCGAGGCGGTCGGTCATCCCGTCGCCGTCAACCCGGATGCCAAGCTCGAGCGCATCGCGCATCACAACGGCTGGCCCATCGTCGTGTTCAGCAAACGCACCAAGGCCGTCGTTCGCCGAACGACACAAGCACTGGGAACTGCTGGAGTTGCGGCCGCAGGGTTCGCCGCCGGGACCCGCTACGCCACACGCTTTGCCAAACGTCGCGTCTTCGGCACACGGCGCTGACACGAAAGTCGGTTGCCTCGACCGGCACGGTGCGACGTATCCTTGACGACGTGAGAACACCGACTCGAACCCGTCGAATGCGCACCGGCTTCTAACCCAGCCGTCGTTTCGCCATTCTTCGAAAGGATTCAGTCGTGAGCAACTACTTCCTCACCACCCCCATCTACTACGTCACCGCAAAGCCGCACCTCGGCCACGCCTACACCACCATCGTCGGCGACGCGATCGCTCGCTGGCACCGCCTGCTCGGCGACAACGTGCACTTCCTCACGGGCACCGACGAGCACGGCCAGAAGGTGCAGCAGGCCGCCGAGGCCGCCGGCTTGTCGCCGCAGGACTTCACCGACTCGATCGCCCCGCTGTATCAGCAGGCGTGGCAGCAGTTGAACATCTCCAACGACGACTTCATCCGCACCACCGAGCAACGTCACAAGATCGGCGTCGCCGAACTGCTGCAGCGCTGCTACGACGCCGGCGACATCGAGCTCGATCTCTACAAGGGCAAGTACTGCATCGCCTGCGAGGAGTACTACACCGACGACGAGCTCGATCCGGGCGATCTGTGCCGAATACACAAGCGGCCGGTCGAGAGCGTCGAGGAGGAGAACTACTTCTTCCGCCTGAGTCGCTTCCAGGACCGGCTGCTCGACTGGTACGCCGCGCATCCCGGGCGCGATCGTGCCCGAGTTCCGCGGCAACGAGGCACTCGGCCTCATCCGCGGCGGCCTGCGCGACTTCTCGGTCAGCCGCACCAGCCTCAAGTGGGGCATCCCGCTGCCGTGGGACGACAAGCACGTCGCCTACGTGTGGTTCGACGCGCTGGCCAACTACCTCACCGCCGTCGGCTACGGAACCGACACCGAGCGGTTCAACGAGTGGTGGCCGGCGCATCACCTGATCGGCAAGGACATCATCCGGCATCACTGCGTGTACTGGCCGGCGATGCTGATCAGCGCCGGTATCGAGCCACCCGCCAGCTGGGCTGTCGGCGGGTGGCTGTTGGTCGACAGCGAGAAGATGAGCAAGACCACCGGCAATGTGGTGAACCCGCTCGAGCTCGTTGCCGACGTCGGCCTCGACGGCTTTCGGTACTACGTCCTCGCCGAGCCCGCCTACGGCAACGACGGCGACTTCACGCACGAGGGTCTGATCGGTCGCTACAACTCCGATCTCGCCAACAACCTCGGGAACCTGCTGGCCCGAGTGGCGACCGTCGTCGACAAGAAGTGCGGGGGTATCGGCCCGGCGCCGCGGGCCGACTCGCCGCTCGCTGCTGCAGCGGCGTCGGCGTACGAGGCGACTGCCGCAGCGTGGGCGGAGTATGCACCCAGCAGAGCGCTCGACGCGACGTGGAGCCTGATCCGTGCCACCAACTCGCATCTCGAGGCCAACGAGCCGTGGAAGGCCGAACCCGGTCCAGAGGTCGACGCCGTGATGGGCGACGCCCTCGAGGCCCTGCGCATCGTCGCCATACTCGCATCGCCCGCCGTGCCCGAGACGTCTCAGACCGTGTGGGAGCGGCTCGGCCTCAGCGGTCGCGTCGACGATCAGCGCCTGCCGGCCGCAGCCGGCTGGGGTGGGTACCCCGGTGGCCTCGCCGTGACCAAGGGCGAATCGCTGTTCCCGCGCAAGGCGGTGTGATTCACCCGTGTCGTACACCGACAGCCACTGTCACCTGTACGACACACGCGGGGTAGCGGTCGACGATGTCATCGCCGCGGCGCGCGCCGCCGGGGTGACCACGATGATCAACGTCGGGTGCGACGCGGCCACGACCGAGCAGGCCATCGAGGTGGCCGCGTCGCACGACGACATCTTCGCCACGGCGGGGTTGCACCCGCACGAGGCCAAGCACGGCGTCGACACGATCGTTCCCTACATCGACGATCCCAACATCGTGGCCATCGGCGAATGCGGGCTCGACTACTTCTACGACCACTCGCCTCGAGCCGAGCAACGAGTGGCGTTCGCAGCGCAGATCCAGCTTGCCCATCAACGATCGCTGCCACTGGTCATCCACACCCGCGATGCGTGGGCAGAGACGTTCGACATCCTCGACGCGGAAGGCATGCCCGAGCGGAGCATCTTCCACTGCTTCACCGGCGGTCCCGACGAAGCTCGACAGTGCCTGGCGCGTGGCGCGTACCTGTCGTTCAGTGGAATCGTGACGTTCAAGACCGCGACGGACCTGCACGATGCGGCGCGGCTGTGCCCGATGGATCGTCTGCTCGCCGAGACCGACAGTCCCTACCTCGCGCCCGTGCCACACCGCGGCAGAGCCGAACCAACCGGCGTACGTCACCCACGTGGTGCAAGCACTCGCACGATCTGCGGAGCGCCACGCTCGACGACGTGCGCGCAGCTACGGTGGCGAACGCATGCCTTGCGTTTCCAGGTATTCATCCGTAGCCTTTTCCCCGTCCCGCGGACGGAAATCCCGACAATGAACCCATACGACCGTCGTCGCCTCGCACTTGCCTCCATTTTCACGGTGGCAGCGCTCCCGGCATTGTGGATCATCAACCGCAACGACCCCGACTCCGCGGCACCATCGCTCGGCGCCGCCGGCGTACCCGAGGTAGGCGCCAATCAGGCTCCGTCGACGTCGGCATACACACCCGACGCGCCGATCTTCCTCAACGGTCCACCATCCGGCGCCGATCCCGCCGTCGTCGACATCATCATCCCGCCGGGGCCGACCGCGACCGAGGCCACTGGCAGAGCCAGCTTCAGGCGGTACGACGACGGCACCAAGCACCCGTGCACGACCGCGCTGGCGCCGTGGGGGTCGCACCTGACGGTGACCAACACCGACAACGGCCAGTACCACAACCTGCGTCAACAGCCTCAGCACGCCGTTGCCCGCCGGGGTCGACATCGTGTTGCACACCGACGTCTTCGTGACGATCAGCGACCTCGCCGACGCGCCCGATTCCGGTGCGCATCAGCTGGTAAGGCGTGCACTCTCGCCACGACATTGGTGCACTGCTGAGCGAGCACGGCCTGGCGCCGCGCCGTGATCTCGGCCAGAACTTCGTGGTCGACGCCAACATCGTTCGCAAGGTCGCCCGACTCGCCGACGTCGGGCCCGACGATCATGTCGTAGAGATCGGGGCAGGGCTCGGTTCTTTGACGATGGCGCTCGCCGAGACGGGAGCAACGATCACCGCGATCGAGGTCGACCGTGGCATCGCCGGGGCCCTCCGCGAAGTCGTCGCCGACCTGGCGAACGTGACCGTCGTCGAGGGCGACGCGTTGCGACTCGATTGGAAATCGACGTTGGCGGCGCGCTCCACGGTGGGTGTTGGTCGCCAACTTGCCGTACAACGTGGCGACACCACTCGTCTGCGATCTACTCGACTTCGTGCCCGAAGTGGAGCGGATGCTGGTCATGGTGCAGCGAGAGGTGGCGGAGCGATTGTGCGCTCCCGCCGGATCGGATGCTTACGGAGCCGTCAGCGTGAAGGTGGCCTACTGGGCGACTTCGCGGATCGCCGGGACAGTGCCCGCCAGCGTGTTCCTGCCTCGACCGAAGGTGGAGTCGGCTCTGGCCGACATTCGCCGACGGCCGGCACCGGCGGTCGATGCTCCCCCAGAGCCGCTGTTCAAGTTGGTGCGCACAGCGTTCGGACATCGCCGCAAGATGTTGCGACGATCGTTGGCCGATGTCGTGACACCCGAGGTGTTCGAGACAGCGGGCATCGACGCACAACGTCGGCCAGAAGAGCTGGACATCGCCGAATGGGGAGCGCTGACCCGCGCGTGGCTGGCGGCCACGTGAGCGCGATCGTCGTGACAGCGCCCGCAAAGCTGACGCTGAGCCTGCACATCACTGGAGTGCGCGCCGACGGATTCCATCTGCTCGATGCCGAGATGGTGACGCTCGACTGGCACGACACGCTGACGATCGATTCGCAGTCGTCGGGTCTGACCGCGGCCGGTCCCTTCGCTCTCGGGATGCCTCTCGGTCGATCGAACCTCGTGTCCCGAGCGTTGCGACTCGTGCGTCGCCGGGCCTTCGTTCACATCCACAAGGCGCTCCCACGCGGCGGCGGGCTGGGTGGAGGTTCGGCAGATGCAGCCGCGATTCTGCGCTGGGCGGGTTTCGACGATCCGGCCAGGGCTGTCGAGCTGGGCTCCGATGTGCCCTTTTGCGTGGTCGGCGGCCGTGCTGCCGTTCGCGGGGTCGGCCAGCTCGTCGAACCGTTGCCGTTCGAAGCGATCGACGTCACCTTGGTGATCCCCCCGATGTCGGTGAGCACGCCCGTGGTCTACCGAACGTGGGATGACCTCGGCCAGCCCCACAGCGACGGGTCGAACGATCTCGAGCAGGCGGCGATCGTGGCGTTCCCCGAAATGGCCACCTGGCGCGATCGGATTCGAGAGGCGACGGGGTGTGCACCGACGTTGGCGGGCAGCGGCGCGACGTGGTTTCTACGCGGCCATCACGATCTCGACGATGAGCTGCCCGACGCTCTGATCGTGCGCGCGAAGACGTGTCCCGCCGAAGACTTGCCCTAGACGCGAAACGGCCGCCCACCGTGCGGCGGGCGGCCGGTCACGAAGTTCAGAGGGTCACTTACCGCGTTGGCGCTGGTGACGGGTACGGCGAAGCATCTTCTTGTGCTTCTTCTTGCGCATTCTCTTGCGGCGTTTCTTGATCAGCGAACCCATAGCTCGTGAGACGCTACCGCTTGGCGAGCAAGGACCCAACGCCAAGGGCCTTCGCGCCGTTCAGTACGGGCCGGCGACCTTCGCCATCCACTCCTGCCGGTCGATCCTCCACCGGCAGTCGATACCAACCTCACCAGGTGACGTGATGCTGTCGGGCGACTCATCGATGAACACGTATCCCAGGGCCCGAGGCACTGCGGCGCTGAAGACGTTGGCCTTGTCGTGGTGGATCTCCACGTGTTCGATCCCCGCGACGGTGAAGGCCGCTGTCGTCAGCGCCGCAGCCATCTCTGTCGCGATGCCCTTGCCGATGTGGTCGACATGCACCCAGTAGCCGATCTCGAGCGCGGCCGGACCGCGGCGGCGGTGAAGTCCCGTGGAGCCGACGATCTCACCGTCGATCAATGCCCCGATCACCACATCTCCACCACGCTCCCACTCGGCCTGCCACTGATTCACCAGCGCGACCCTGTCGTCCAGGCTCATCGGTTCGGCGGAGATCCATGGCATCCACGGACGAAGGTGGTCGATGTTCCGCGTGATGGCGGCTGCCAATTGCGGAACGTCGTCCACGACCCAACGCCGCAGCGTCAGCCGCGGCGACGGCATGGTGTCGGGAAGTCGTTCCACCGACACAGTCTCGCGTTCCGTGGAGAGTCCAGGCACGAGATATTCGGTAGGGCCGGATATCTCGTGACTTGCTCAACGATCCGGTGGTGGCGACGAACTCGGCGGTGGAGCGACTGGATCGACGCCGAGACGGGCAACAACCGGCGCGAAGCCTTCGGGATCGCGCACTACGAAATGGCTGATGCCCACGTCGGCGCGCAGTCGCTCCAGCTTGTCGACGACTTGCTCGACGGAGCCGATCAACACGAACGGCGTTCCGTCGATCGACTCGGCGCTGATCCCAAAACGCTGCACCGTCGACTCGAGTTGATCATCGGCGCCAGGGCCGACGTGGGTGAGCTGCACGAGGGCCGAGCATTCGATGTCGGCGAGCCGATCACCTGCGGCGTCGGCCAGCCATGTCGATCGTTCGCGGACCGACTCGATGGCGAACCCGCCGGGTGCCGGCGTGCCGTCTTCGCCGTGCGTCAGGCCCGTGAACTGGAAGATGTCGGCATGACGAGCGGCGATGCCGACGACCCGCTTCCCATGACCGCCGATCAACAGCGGCACGTGCAGTTGAATCGGGCGCACTCCCAAGTCATCGACCGCGACCCGGTGATGTTCGCCCTCGAACTTGGCTGCCCCCGTGTCGAGCAACGAACGCAGGATGATCACCGACTCCTCGAACCGCGACACCCGCGAGGCGGGCTCTCGCAACGGCATGCCGATGGCGTCGTGCTCGGATTGCGTGTACCCGGTTCCCAGACCGAGCACGAGGCGTCCACCCGTCAGCCGGTCGACGGTTGCCGCGGTTCGGGCCATTAACGCCGGGTGATGGAGCTCATTGTTGAGCACCAGCGGACCGACCCGTAGTGCGGTTGTGGCTCCCGCCGCGACCATTAAGGGGATGAAGGGATCGACGCTGCCGATGTGGTCGAACGTGAACATCTCGTCGTAGCCGAGGGCCTCGGCTTGGCGGGCTGCTGCGACCACGTCGCCGTGGTCGCCGAAACCGCGCCCCTGCACGGCGAATCGGAACGGCTTGGTCACGCTGGCGGTCACGCCGGCAACCATAAGCGCAGCCCGCGTGCTCTCGCCTAGCGTCGCAAACCATGTCGCCGACCTTCACAACTCGCAGGTGGCAGCCGGGCGACGAGCCGTTCCTGTGGGCGATGCTCTACCAATCGATACATGTGCGCGAGGGTCATGCGCAACCACCGCGCTCGGTCCTCGAGGAGCCCGACATCGCGGACTACCTCTCGGGATTCGGTCGAGAAGGCGATGACGCTCAGCTGGCGTTCGACGATGGAGGCCGACCAATCGGTGCTGCGTGGTGTCGCAGGATGACGCACCTTGATCCGGGATACGGCTTCGTGGCCGACGACATCCCGGAGCTGGGCACCGCAGTGGTGGCGACGTGGCGCGGCCGCGGTGTCGGCACGGTGCTGATCGAGCAGCTCGTGGCCCGACATCCGGTCATCAGCCTCAGTGTCGACAACGACAACGACCGCGCCAGGGTGCTGTACGAGCGGCTCGGCTTCGAGCCCGTCGGGGTGGAGGGAACTGCGACGACCATGCTTCGGCGGCCGTCAGAACCCGGCCGCCAGGAGCAAAGTCCATAGTCGCATCAATGCCCTGCCGCTAGCCTCTGCCACGACCTTTCCGGGGTCGTTCAATGGTAGGACATCGGTTTTCGGTGCCGTCTATAGGGGTTCGAATCCTCTCCCCGGAACTCAGTTCGTGGCGCGCAATGGCAGGGCTACACCAATTTCACCTCGCGAGGCGCTAGAACGGGCCTATGACAATCTCGGCGATCGTGCTGGCGGCGGGAGAGGGCTCGCGGATGCGGTCCGCCCGCCCGAAGCCGTTGCATCAGATCTGTGGCCGGCCGATGGTCATGCATGTCATCCACGCCTTGGCCGATATCGATGTCGATCGCACGGTCGTGGTGGTCGGGCACGGCGCCGAGCGGGTCACAAAAAAGGTGCAGGAGCAGGCGCCCGGCTGGGCGCACGTGACCTTCGTCGAGCAGACCGTGCAGCGCGGCACTGGCGATGCCGCCATGGTGGGCATGACCGCGATTCCCGGTGACGACCTCGACGACGACTCCACCATCATCGTGTTGCCCGGCGATACGCCATTGCTGCGCAACGAGACCCTCCACCAACTGGTGGTCACACACCTCAGCAGCGGCAATGCGGCCACTGCCATCACATCGGTGCTCGACGACCCCACCGGGTACGGACGGGTGTTGCGGGCGCCGAGCAAGCATGGCGATGGTCGTGTGCTGCAGGTGGTCGAACAACGCGATGCCGGCCCCGAGACACTCGCGATACGCGAAGTCTGGACCAGCATGTGCGCATTCAGGCGCGACCTGCTCGGCCCGGCACTGCGCAGGCTCAGCCCCGACAACCTGCAAGGCGAGTACTACCTCACCGATGTGGTCGAGGTGTTGGCCGGCATGGGGCACCAGATCGGCACGGTGCCGGCGTCCGAAGAAGAGACCCGCGGCGTCAACGATCGCTGGCAGCTGGCACTCGCCGAACGCGAGCTGCGCAACCGCACCAATCGCCGGTGGCTTCTCAACGGCGTCACCATGCTCGACCCGCGCCAGACGTTCATCGATGTCACGGTGCAACTGGGTCGCGATGTGACGCTGTACCCGGGCACGATCCTGCAGGGCAACACGGTGATTGGTGACGGCTGCGAGATCGGCCCCGACACCCGCCTCGTCGACTGCGTGGTCGGCTCGGGCGCGATGGTCGAGAACAGCGTGGGCCGCGACAGCGAGGTCGGCGGCGACGCGCACGTCGGTCCGTACGCTTACCTGGCACCGGGCACATCAGTGCAATCTTCCGCATCGACGGGAGCGTTCTACACTGGATCTGCCGACTAGCGGACAGCGGAGCTCCCACATGGAAAAATTCACCACCAAGCGCATGTCGCTCTTCTCGGGGCGCACGCATCCGGCGCTCGCCGATGAGGTGGCGAAGAATCTCGGTATCGAACTCGGCGATCCCAACCTGGTGCAGTTCGCCAACGGCGAGATCCGACCACGGTTCACCGAGAGCATCCGCGGCAGCGACGTGTTCATCATGCAGACCCACTGTGGTTGCGACGAAGGCAGCATCAACGACTCGATCATGGAACAGCTGATCATGATCGACACGGCCTATCGAGCGTCGGCCAAGCGCATCACAGCCGTGTGCCCGTTCTTCGGATACGCACGCCAGGATCACAAGGCGGAGGGGCGCGA
Organism: Ilumatobacteraceae bacterium; assembly: GCA_963746365.1. GTDB lineage: Bacteria > Actinomycetota > Acidimicrobiia > Acidimicrobiales > Ilumatobacteraceae > JAENVT01. Next base: position 116,121 of record CAVVBH010000007.1, read on the forward strand.
GCCGATCACCGCCAGGCTGATTGCCGACCTGTTCAAGGCGGCCGGCGCCAAGCGGATGGTTTCGATCGACCTGCACAGCGGCCAGATCCAGGGCTTCTTCGAGGGCCCGGTGGATCACCTCACGGCCACACCTGTGCTCGAGCACTACGTTCGCCAACACGCGATCGAGCCGGTCATCGTGTCGCCCGACGCCGGTCGCATCAAGGTCGCGGCGCGCATGGCCGAACACCTCGGCGACCTCGGCGCCGACCTTGCCTTCATCTACAAGCGCCGCCCCAAAGGCAGCGTCAACCAGGCCGAGGCGAAGGAAGTGATCGGCGACGTCGACGGTCGACTGTGCATCCTCACCGACGACATGATCGACAGCGGCGGCACCATCACCACCGCTGCCGACATCTTGCTGGAGCGCGGCGCCACCGAGGTGTGGGCCATGGCCACGCACGGCGTGCTCAGCGGGCCGGCCATCGACCGGCTGAAGAATGCGCCCATCACCCGTGTCGTGCTGACCAACACCTTGCCGCTGCCACCCGAGAAGCAGATCGACAAGATCGAGGTGCTGTCCATCGCCCCACTGATCGCCGCCGCCCTCAACGCCGTGTTCGACGACACCAGCGTCAGCGAGATCTTCGGCGGCGAGAACCAGGGATAGGCGGGAGCCCCGGCTAGACCAGGGATTACCAGCGGCGACCGTTGGTCGCGAGAGGCCCGGGCGCTAGGCTTGCGAACCGTTCTGGATCGCTGAACACCCGTAAGAAGATCGTTTCGAGGCCCCGTCATGTCGCAAACCACACTCGTCGCCAAACCCCGCACCGGTTCGGGCACCGCCACTGCCCGCCGTCTGCGCGCCGAAGGCCACATTCCCGGGATCCTGTACGGCCGTGGGATGGAGCCCATCAGCGTCACGGTCGAGCGCCGCGAGTTCCGCCTGGCGCTCAGCGGCCCGGCCGGAGCCAACACCGTGCTGGCCCTGCAGGTCGGTGGCAACAGCTACCCGGCCGTGGTCAAGGAGATGCAGCGTCACCCCATCCGCCGCACGGTCAACCACATCGATTTCCTGCAGGTCAACATGAACGAGGAGATCACGGTGCACGTCGGCGTGCGTCTCGTGGGCGAATCCAAGGCTGTCGCCGCGATGGGCGGCCTGGTCGACGCCGCAGTCGACTCGCTCGAGGTCAGCTGCACCCCAACCGACATGCCCAACGAGTTCGTCATCGACATCACCGAGATGCAGCCCGACACGGTCATTCGACTCAGTGAGATCCCGATGCCGAAGGGCGTCACCGCGCTCGGCGATCCCGACATGGCGGTCGTCACCGTGCTGACCACCGCTGCCGAGATCGAAGAGCCGGAAGCGGCTGAGGAAGGCGAAGGCGAAGGTGAAGCCGAGGGTGCAGAGGCCCCGGCCGCCGAAGGCGACGCCGCCCCGTCCTCCACCGAGTGAACTGAACCCGGCGTGATCGACGCGCTGGTCGTCGGGTTGGGAAACCCGGGCAAGGAATACGCGCGTACGCGCCACAACGTCGGTGCTGAGGCGGTGGGTCTGTTGGTGGAACGTGCCGGCGAGAAGTTCAAGGCAGGGCGCGACAAGGCGTTGGTCGCCGACGCACGGATTGCCGGCCGTCGCGTCGTCTTGGCGTTTCCGACCACCTACATGAACGACAGCGGCTTCGCCATCGGCGCGTTGATGCGCCGGCACAAGCTCGAGGATCCGGCGCAACTGATCGTCGTTCACGACGAGCTCGACCTGCCGCCAGGCATCGTGCGAGTCAAGGTCGGCGGCGGTCTCGCCGGCAACAACGGGCTGCGCAGCATCACCCAACACCTGAAGACACAGGACTACGTCCGGGTGCGGATCGGGATCGGCAAACCACCGTCCAAGGAGCGCGGCGCGGATCACGTCCTGTCGCGCCTGCCGAAAGCCGAACGCGAGCTCCTCGACATCGCCATCGTCACCGCCGCCGATGCTGTCGAGACGCTGCTCGCCGAGGGCCCCAATTCGGCGATGACCAAGTTCAACGCCACCCCCGTCTGACGCCGCAGAATCCACGCGATGAGAGATGAGCCGCCAGCAACGGCTCATCTCTCATCGCGCTGGCCCGGGCTGCTGGTGATGTGAGAGATGTGCGGTCCTGGGCGGCTCATCTCTCATCGCGGGGGTGTCGGATGACGCAGCAGCGGTAACCGCTGGGAGCCGTTACCCTCAACGGCCAGATGTCGCTCGCTTCGCTTCCTCGTCTGCTTCGTGATGATCCCGGGCTGACTCAGGCCTTCGGCAATCCGGGCGCGCTCGTGGCGGTGCCGGAATCCGCCCGCGCGGTCACGGTCGCGGCGCTTGCCCAGCTGGGCGATCGTCGACCTCTGCTGGTCGCGACCCCGACGGGAACCGACGCCGGCCAGCTCTACGACGACCTGTGCCAGTTCATGCCGCCGGAGTCGGTGGTGCTGTTCCCAGCGTGGGAAACGCTGCCGTTCGAACGAATCAGTCCGAGCGTGGAGACGATGGGGCGACGGATGGACGTGCTGTGGCGTCTGCGCGCGGCGAACCAATGTTGCCCGAAGATCATCGTCGCGGGCGTTCGAGCGCTGCTGCAGCGGTTGAGCCCGGAAGCGATCAACGTCGAGCCGATCCACGTGCGACCGAACGACGTGATCGATCCCGATGAGTTGCTCGACACCCTCATCGGGTTCGGGTACCGACGTGAAGATCTGGTCGAACACCGCGGCGAGGTCGCCAGGCGCGGGGCGATCATCGACGTCTTCCCGTCGACCGCCGACTCACCCATCCGCATCGACCTGTGGGGCGACGAGGTCGACCGGTTGACAGAGTTCACCGTCAACGATCAGCGCAGCACCGACGACCTCGAAGAGGTCCGCATCTTCCCGGCTCGCGAACTGCTGCCCAGCGACGCCGTGCGCGCTCGCGCCGCTGAGCTGATCGCCGAGGAGCCGTGGGGCCGCGAGCAGTGGGAACGCCTGGCGGAGGGAACCGTCTTCGACGGGATGGAGAGTTGGCTGCCGTGGCTGGTCGAGGGCGACACGTTGATCACCGACCTGATCCCCGACTCCGGCAAGGTCGCGCTGCTCGAACCTCGACGCATGCGAGATCGGGCCAACGACCTGCTGGCCGAGGAAGACGATCTGGCGCGCTCGTTGGCGTCGACCTGGGCCCGCGACGCCGACCGGAAGTTCCCCCGCTTGCACGCCGAGACCGATCGGTTGCTGGGCAGCGCCCAATCGATGTGGACGCTCAGCTCGACGCCAGAGCATCCCGACGCGCCAATGGTGCAGGCGGCGGGTTGGGGACCGGTGGTCGGTGATGGCGAGGGGCTGGCCAAACGGCTGTCCGAGTTGATCGCGGAGAAGTACCGCGTCGTCGTCGCCGCCGACGGAACGGGCAGTGCCATGCGTCTCGCCGAGCTGTTGCGCGATCGCGGCCTCGACTTCACGTTCGCCACACCCGAGACCGACATCACCAAGCCCGGTGGGTACGTCGTCGTCGCCCCGCTGCATCGCGGCGCGTCCCTGCCGGCAGCCAAGCTGGCGATCGTCGCCGAGGGCGACCTCACCGGCAGGCGGCGCACCCATCGCCAGCCGCGGCCGCGCAAGCGCCAGGGAACCGGATTCTTCGAGGACTTGAAGCCCGGCAACTACGTCGTGCACTACCAGCACGGAGTCGGCAGGTACGAAGGCATGGTCAAGCGCACGATCGGTGGCATCGAGCGCGACTACTTGCTGCTGGCCTACAAGGGCGGCGACAAGCTGTACGTCCCCAGCGATCAGATCGACTCGCTGCGGCAATACGTCGGGGGCGAGGCTCCGACGTTGCATCGCCTCGGCGGTGCGGACTTCGCGAAAGCGAAGTCACGGGTGCGCAGCGCCGTTCGCGAGATCGCCCAGGAGCTCGTCGTGCTGTACCAGAAGCGGATCAACGCCGAGGGGTACGCCTTCGGCAGCGACACGCCGTGGCAGGGCGAGATGGAGGACGGTTTCCCGTTCGTGGAGACTCCTGATCAGCGCACGGCCATCGACGACGTGAAGGTCGACATGGAGCGGGCCGTACCCGATGGACCGCCTGCTGTGCGGTGACGTCGGGCTTCGGCAAGACCGAGGTGGCCATCCGCGCCGCGTTCAAGGCGATCCAGGACGGCAAGCAGGTCGCCGTGCTCGCGCCCACGACCTTGCTGGTGACGCAGCACGGCAACACCTTCGCCGACCGCTTCTCCGGCTACCCGATCCGCGTCGAGACGCTCAGCCGGTTCCTGACGAACAAGGAGGCCAAGCGGGTGATCGACGGACTGGCCAGCGGCGAGGTGGACTGCGTCATCGGCACCCACCGGTTGCTGCAGGAGGGTGTCACGTTCAAGGACCTCGGCCTGCTGATCGTCGACGAAGAACAGCGATTCGGCGTACAGGCGAAAGAGGCGATGAAGAAGCTGAAGATCAACGTCGACGTCCTCACCCTCAGCGCCACGCCGATCCCGCGTACCCTCGAGATGAGCCTCGTCGGCATTCGCGACCTTTCGCTGCTGCAGACGCCGCCCGCCGATCGCCAACCGATCCTGACCTTCGTCGGCGAGTACGACGAGCGCGTCGCTATCGAGGCGTTGCGTCGCGAACTGCTACGCGAGGGACAGGTCTTCTGGGTGCACAACCGCGTCAAGACGATCTCGCAATGCGCCGAACGGCTGCGCGAACTGGTCCCGGAGGCACGGATCGCAGTCGCCCACGGACAGATGGACGAGGGCTCGCTCGAGCAGGTCGTCGTCGACTTCTGGGAGGGCCGCTACGACGTGTTGGTGTGCACCACCATCATCGAGAGTGGCATCGACATGCCGACGGTCAACACCTTGGTCGTCGAGCGCGCCGACCTGCTTGGCCTCGGTCAGATGCACCAGCTGCGCGGCCGCGTGGGACGGAGCGGATCGAGGGCATACGCGTACCTGTTCCATCCTCGCGATGCCCGGCTGACCGAAGAGGCCTACGAACGCCTGCGCACCATCGGCGAGGCCACCGACCTCGGCAGCGGCTTCAAGATCGCCATGCGCGACCTCGAGATCCGCGGTGCCGGCAACCTGCTCGGCGAATCGCAGAGCGGTCACATCGCCGCGGTCGGCTACGACCTGTACTGCCAGATGGTCACAGAAGCCGTGGGTGAGATGAAGGGCGAGCCGCCGAAGGAGCCGAGCGAACTGAAGCTCGACGTGCCCACCGACGCGTACCTGCCGACCGACTACGTCACCAAGGAGGAGTCGCGGCTCGAGGCCTACCGACGGCTGGCAGCGGTCACGACCCAGGCCGAGGTCGACGACGTCCGCACTGAGTGGGAGGATCGCTACGGCCCGGTGCCCGAGCCGGCCGACGCATTGCTGAACGTCGGCTACCTGCGCGCCGAGTGTCATCGACTGGGGCTGCGCGATGTATCCATCGCCGCGAGCCAGGCGCGTCTGGCACCGCTGACCCTGAAGACCAGCGCCGAGATGCGCCTGCAGCGTCTCGTTCGTGGCGCCATCCTCAAACCCGATTCGCAGCAACTGGTCGTGCCGATCCCCCACAAAGCCGAGCCGGCCGAGTTCCTGGTCGCCTTCCTGCGAGAACTGGTGCCCCAATGAGATTGCACATCGCCAAGCCGGGCGAGCATGCCGCCCTGGTCGACTGGCCGTTCTCCGAACGGCTCGACGACTGGACGATTCCCGGTCTGCACGAAGTCGCGGGTCTACACCGCCATGTGGTCAGGCTCGTCGAGAGCGGCGACACGACCTACGTCGTCAAGGAACTACCGGACAACCTGGCTCAACGTGAATGGCGGCTGCTCCGCGAGCTCGGCGCTGCCGGATTACCGACCGCCGAGGTGATCGGCGTGGTCACCCAGCGCGACCCTCAAGCCGGTGCAGACGGCCTGTTGATCACGCGGCAACATCGACTACTCGGTGCCCTACCGCGTGTTGCTGTCGGGACGTGGTCTCCAGATCCCCTACCTCGGAGAGCGGCTGCTCGACGCCTTGGCCGGCATGTTGGTGAGGCTGCACCTCGCCGGGTTCTACTGGGGGGACTGCTCGTTGTCCAACACGTTGTTCCGCCGCGACGCGGGTGCGCTGATCGCGTACATCATCGACATGGAGACAGGTGAGCGCCACCCCACCTTGTCGGACGGGCAACGGCAACTCGACTTGACGATCGCGATCGAGAACGTTGCCGGCGATCTCGAGGACCTGCAGGCGGGCGGTCTGCTGGCCGATGGAATCGATCCCATCTCCACAGCGCAAGCCATCGAAACGACCTACCAGCGGCTGTGGATGGAGCTCACCGGCACCGACGAGTTCGACGTCAACGAGACCTTCCGCATCGACCATCGGATTCAACGACTGCACGATCTCGGCTTCGATGCAGCGGAGCTGGAGCTGTACACCACGGCTGACGGATCGAAGCTCCGGCTGATCCCGCGAGTCGTCGAACACGGCTTCCACGGACAGCAGCTGAAAGCGCTCACGGGCCTGGAGACCGGCGAGAACCAAGCACGGCGACTGCTCAACGACATCAGCAGATACCGGGCGGTCATCGAGCAACAAACGCTGATGAAGGTTCCCGAGACGGTCGCGGCCGCGCGTTGGCTCGACGAACGGTTCGAACCGACCATCGACGGCGTGCCACCCGACCTCGTCGGCAAGCTGCAACCAGCCGAGCTCTATCACCAGGTGTTGGAGCATCTGTGGTTCATGTCGGAGGCTGCGGGCGGCGACGTCGGCCTCGGCGAGGCTGTCACGTCGTACGTGCGCGATGTGCTGAAGCCGTTGCCCGACGAGCAAACATCGGTCGACGCCACGTGGGACGACGACGAGTGGACAGTCGATGATTGGGCCGCCGAAGGTTGGGTCGCCGAAGATGGCGACGAGGAACCCTGACCAGGAAACCTGACCAGGCATCGTGACCAGTGACAACGTGACATCCACCAGTAATGTCGTGCCGTGAATCGACGTCGTTCCGCCATTCTCGTCGCCGCCTGTGCCCTGACAGTCTTGCCGTCATGTGCAACGTTCGACCGCAACGACGCTGCCGCCAAGGTCGGCGACCTCAGCCTCAGCGCGACTGCTGCGCAAAAGCTCGCAGCCGCCGACAACAACGCTGCTACCGGCGACCGTTTGCGACTCGAACTGACCAAGTGGATCCGAGTCACCGTGTTCGAAGCATCCATCGGTACGCCGGCCCCGGCGACCGAGCAGACGCCAGCCGACCTCGACGCCCGACTCGCCAACGCACTCATCGACATTGCCGGGGACAACGCAAGGACGACCTACGAGTTGGGCACCGCTGGAAGCCCGTTCCTCTGCCTTGCCGCGATCACTGCGGCCACACTCGAGGACGCCAACACTGCACTCGCCACCGTCAACGCCGGCACGCCGTTCGCCGACGCGGCACGACAGTTCTCCACCGACACGGTCATCGCGGCGGACGGCGGGATCGTGAAGGGCCCGGATGGCGGCGAATGTCTCGAGCCAACGACCGTCAACACCGCTGCCACCACTGCACTGCAAGGGATCCCGATCGGCCAGCCGATCGTCGCCGACCTCGGCACGTTCTCTGCGGTGCTGATGATGCGGCCGTACGACGACCTGCTGCCGGAGTCGAAATCGTTGATCGCCACCGCGACCGTGTCGCAGGATCAGCTCGACGCGATCGTCGATGCGTCCGACATCTACGTCGATCCTCGCTATGGCAGATGGGATCCCGAGACCGGCACGGTCGTGACGTTGACATCGTGACTGGCACCTCGTGACGCGTCCGCACGTCACCATCGTCGGTCTCGGCCCGGCCGATCCGCAGTACGTCACGCAGCAAACGCTCGACGCAATCGCGGCGCACTCACAGCGCTACATCCGTACGACTCGACATCCGTCCGCGGTACTTGTCGGCGAGGCGACCTCGTTCGACGACGTGTACGAATCGGCCGACACGTTCTCCGACGTGTACGCCGAGATCACCGAACGGCTCGTGTCTGCTGCCGCCGAACACGGCGAGATCCTCTACGCGGTGCCCGGATCACCGCTGGTTCTCGAGCGCACCGTGCGCCACCTGTGCGCCGACGACCGCGTCGAATGCACGGTCATGCCGGCGATGTCGTTTCTCGACATCGCGTTCGCTCGACTCGGTATCGATCCGGTCGAGGCCGGCGTGAGATTGATCGACGGTCACGAGTTCGCCACCGCTGCGGCAGGCGATCGCGGACCACTGTTCGTCGCCCATACCCACGCCAACTGGGTGCTGAGTGACATCAAACTGGCGGTCGAGGGCGCCACGGGTGACGAGCCGGTCGTCATCCTCCAACGGCTGGGTACGGGCGACGAGCGGATCGTCAACACGACCTGGGCCGAACTCGACCGCACGGTCGAGGCCGATCACCTGACGTGCATCTACATCCCGCATCTGGGGGCTCCCGTCGGCGAGTCACTCGTGAGGTTCCATCAGTTGGCGCGCACGCTGCGCGAGCAGTGCCCGTGGGATCGCGAGCAGACCCATGAGTCGTTGATCAAGTACCTGCTCGAAGAGACGTACGAAGTGGTCGACGCGCTGCAGGCGCTCGACGCAAACGATCCGTCCACGGACTCGGCGTTGATCGAAGAGCTGGGCGACCTCCTCTACCAGATCGAGTTCCACGCAACGATCGCCGAACAACAGGGCCGTTTCACCATGTCAGAAGTCGTCGACGGGATCCACGACAAACTGGTTCGGCGACATCCGCACATTTTCGGCGCGGTCACCGCCGACGACGCCGACACCGTGGTCGCCAACTGGGACGCGATCAAGCACGCCGAGAAGGGTCGCACCAGCGTGTTCGACGGCGTGGCGATGTCGCAGCCCTCGTTGAGCTACGCGTACCACGTGCAGCGCAAGGCGGCAAAGGCGGGATTCGATTGGCCCGACGTCGACGGGGCGCTGCCGAAGGTTGCCGAGGAAACCTCCGAGCTGAGTGAAGCGATCGACAGCCGCGACGGTCGACGAATCGACGACGAGCTCGGCGATCTTCTGTTCGCGGTCGTCAACGTCGCTCGCCACCTCGACATCGAGCCGGAGGCAGCTTTGCGCGCCGCGACACACAAGTTCCGTCGGCGCTTCGAACAGGTCGAACTGCTCGCCGCGGAACGTGACATCAACATCCACAGTGCCGACCTCGCCGTACTCGACTCGCTCTGGGACGAGGTCAAGCTCGTCGAGTGATGGTCGAGTAGTTCCTAGCGGTGTGCAGCGGCCATGAACGCCGGAAGGTGATTCTCGATGGAGCTATGGCGGTCGCGGGCGCACGCCATGTCGAACGAATGCATCGCCCGCCACACAGCCACCGCGGTCGCCATCATCAAGATCACGTCGATCGTGACCAGCAATGCGAACCAGGTGGTGTTGTTGAAGCTCGTATCAGGCAAGACCGTCGTGGCGATGATCCGATAGCCGAGCGACGCCAACGGGAACCAGAACAACCGGCTGAACTGATCGCTATCGGCGCCGATTCGCTTCGCGGAACTGCGAAGCGACATCAGGACGATGAAGTGGCCGATGCACACCCACGCAATGGCACCCACGAGCCACACGCCGTTCAATTCCGGCTTGTAGATCGAGGCGACGCCGGCGGCGATCGGACCGAGCAGGTACGCGGCGGGCGGCATCCACGGCGACGAGGCCAACGGGGCGACTCGGTGACCGTTGATCGCCGCCAGTGTCGTCCAGACGACCCAGCCGAGATATGCCATTCCAAATGACGAGATCATCAACGGGAGAAGCCAGCGAATCTCGTCGAACGCATTGCGCCAGTTGTCGGCGGTGATGTGACGGTACGACTTCGACAGCGCCACCGCGGCGACCGTGTAGCCGATTGCGCTGCCCAGCCATCCTGCGGCAGCAAGGACCCGCGTTGCGCCGGTGCCGACAAGATCCGGGCCCATGTGCTGGGTGTGCTCGTACGCACGCGTGACGATGGGCGTCTGGGTGTCGGGCTGGTCGTGTTCGACGGAAGGAGGCAGGCTGGGGGCGCCGACGATCAGGAGCTCCGGTTCCGGCTCGGGATGGCCCGGGGCGGGAAGCGCTGCTGAGGGCGCGGACGTAGGCGAAGGCCAGGACGATTGAACCTGCAGAGCATCCACGTCCACTACATCGGCACGATCCGACAGAGCTTGAGGGCGGAATGTGTCGCTGGACCCAGCTGGGCAGCCCGCCCGAGAAGCGACGCACCACCCGCTACCCTCTTGCGCTGTATGAGTGAGCGACATGAGTGAGATCGTCAGCATCGTCGGCCGCGAGATCCTCGACTCGCGTGGCAATCCCACCGTCGAGGTCGAAGTCCACTTGGAAAGTGGCGCAACGGGGCGCGCTGCGGTGCCGTCCGGAGCATCCACGGGCGAGCACGAGGCAGTCGAACTTCGCGACGGCGGAGCTCGCTACCTGGGCAAAGGCGTCCGTACAGCCGTCGGATACGTCAACAGCGAAATCGCCACGACGTTGGCCGGAATCGATGCCATCGAACAGCGACTCGTCGACACAGAGCTCGGCAACCTCGACGGCACCGACAACAAGGCCCGTCTGGGTGCGAACGCAGTCCTCGGCACAAGCCTCGCAGTCGCCAAGGCAGCGGCCGCCGAGCTCGAACTTCCGCTCTATCGCTACGTCGGTGGACCCAATGCCCACGTCCTGCCGGTGCCGATGATGAACGTCGTCAACGGCGGGGTGCACGCCGACAACTCCATCGACTTCCAGGAGTTCATGGTCATGCCGGTCGGCGCGCCGAGTTTCGCCGAAGCACTGCGTTGGGGCACCGAGACCTACCACACCTTGAAGAAGCTGCTGCACGATCGCGGGCTGTCGACCGCCGTCGGCGACGAGGGAGGATTCGCCCCGAACCTGGCAACCAACGAGGAAGCCATCAAGATCCTCGTCGAGGCAATCGAGAAAGCCGGCTACGTGCCGGGCGACGAGATTGCCATCGCCCTGGATCCCGCAGTCAGTGAGTTGTATCGCGATGGCAACTACCACCTGCCGGGTGAGGGCAAGGTGCTGTCGTCCTCCGACCTCGCCGCGTACTGGGACCGGCTGGCCGGGCTCTATCCGATCGTCAGCCTCGAGGACGGTATGGCCGAGGATGATTGGGACGGGTGGGCCGACCTGACTCGAGCGCTGGGCGCCAAGATCCAGCTCGTCGGCGACGACCTGTTCGTCACCAACACGACGCGCCTGCAGATGGGAATCGACCGCAAGGTTGCCAACAGCGTGTTGATCAAGGTCAACCAGATCGGGTCGCTCACCGAGACCCTCGACACGGTCGAGCTCGCCTCCCGGCACGCCTACACCAGCGTGATGAGTCACCGCAGCGGTGAGACCGAAGACGTCACCATCGCCGACCTCGCGGTTGCCACCAACTGCGGCCAGATCAAGACGGGCGCGCCGGCACGCAGTGACCGTGTCGCCAAGTACAACCAGTTGCTGCGCATCGAGCAGGATCTCGGCGAGGCAGCGGCATACCGCGGCCGCCGCGCACTCGCGCCGCGCTGAACCCATTGACGCCGATTACAGCCGCCGAGCTGCGAGAATGTTCGCCTTGAGCGACGGGCATCGAACCACCTGCATTCAGCGTCCACGCGATGCCACCAGAGCGCCGCTGCAACGCGAGCCCGATCCGTCGCGCTTCGCCGAATTCACCAGGCCGATCGCCAAGGACAAACAACTCGTCAAAGGTCGCGGCAAGCGGCTGCTGTTTGCTCTCGTCGCCCTCGTAATCGCAGCTGCATTGATCGCCTCGTTGTTCGTGCTGCCGGTGAAGAGTTGGTTCCAGCAGCGCGACGATCTTGCCCGCAAGCGCCACGAGCTCGCGGTGCTCAGCAACGCCAATGCCCAACTTGCCGCCGATGTCAACCGCTTGCAGACCCCCGACGGGATCAAAGAGGCGGCACGACAGGAGGTCGGCTTCGTCAGCATCGGCGAGCAGCGGATCTCCGTGTTGACAACGCCGAACGCTCCCGCGACGCTGCCGGCCGGGTGGCCGTACGACGCGATCACGCAGATCATCGCCGTGCGCTCGGCCCTGGCCGCGGAGGCCATGGCGGCCGCTCCCGCGCCCACCCCGTAGCACTTCGGCACTCGCGCGGCGCTCGTCTAGTGTCGGCCGCCGAACGTTCGGCGACACACACAGGGAGTCAACGCGTGGCTGGAAGCATTCTCGGCAACAGGGTTCTTCGCAAGGAGGACCCGAAGTTCCTGACCAGCGGAGGAAAGTACGTCGACGACCTGCTCGACGAGCCATTGCTGGAAGGTGCCGCCCATGTGACCTACGTGCGATCGTCGGTCGCCCACGGTCGGATCCTCAGCATCGACACCTCTGCAGCGTCGAAGTTGCCCGGTGTCATCGGGGTGTTCACCGCTGCTGATCTCGGCCTGGAGGTCGAGCCCTCCGCGTTCAATCCGGCTGCCACCCGCGGCAAGTTGGCGATCGACAAGGTGCGCTTCGTCGGCGAGCCCGTCGCGGTCATCATCACCGAGACTCGCGACCAGGGCGAGGACGCAATCGAACAGGTCGTCGTCGAGTACGACGTGCTCGAGGCGTTGGTGGACCCCGAAGCCGCCATGACGTCGAGCACGCTGATCTACGAGGGCGTCGGCAGCAACGTCGTCTTCGACACCACCGCGCTTGGCATGCCCGACAACACCGGCGACGAGTACTTCGCGGACTGCGAGGTCGTCGTCACCGGCCGCTTCGTCAACCAACGCGTTGCACCGTGCCCGCTGGAGGTTCGCGGCTCCGCCGTCGCCTGGGTTCGAGACGGCAGCACCCGGTTGTACCAATGGCTCAGCACACAGGGCGCGCAGGGCGCCCGCGACTCGATCATGGCCGGCAACGGCCTCACCGCCGAGCAGTTGCGCGTCATCACCCCCGACGTCGGCGGCGGGTTCGGGGCCAAGATCACGTGCTATCCCGAAGAGATCCTCCTCGGCCAGCTGTCGAAGCGGGTCGGCCGCCCGCTGCGCTGGCGCGAGAACCGCACCGAGTCGATGATGGTGCTCGGCCACGGCCGGGCCCAGATCCAGTACGTCACGATGGGGGGCAACCGCGACGGCAAGGTCACCCACTACCGCCTGCACGCCATCCAGGACTGCGGTGGATTCGTCGAGATCGGCACCATTCTCGCCCCATTCATGACCCGGCCGATGTCGTCGGCGGTCTACGACATCCCCAACATCGAGTGCCGCACCACCAGCGTCGTCACCAACACCACGCCTGTCACGGCCTACCGCGGTGCCGGCCGTCCCGAGGCAACGGCGGCTGCGGAGCGGGCGATGGACATGTTCGCCGCCGAGATCGGCATGGATCCGGTCGAGGTCCGCCGCAGGAACCTGATCCCCAAGTTCGGGGAGCCGCACACCACGGCGATCGGTCAGACATACGACGTCGGCGACTTCGAGGGCGCCCTCGACAAGGCACTGGAAGCCGCCGACTACACATCGTTGCGCGCCGAACAGGCTGCCCGACGCGAGAGCGGCTCCAGCAAGCAGCTCGGGATCGGCGTCAGCGTCTACGTCGAGATCACCGGCGGCGTCGCGCCGTTCGGCGAGCACGCCAAGATCGAGGTGCTCGACGACGGCCGAGCCGTCGTCTACACCGGCACGTCGCCGCACGGCCAGGGTCACATCACGTCGTGGAGCATGCTGGCCCACGAGCAGACCGGCATCCCGATGGACAAGATCGAACTCGTCTGGGGCGACACCGATCTCGTTCCGACCGGCATACGGCACGATGGGCTCGCGGTCGCTGCAGCAGGGCGGCGCGGCCGTGTGGACAGGCGGCGGGCGAGCTCGTCGACAACGCCCGCAAGCTCGCTGCCAAGCTGCTCGAGGCGGACGAGGCCGACGTCGTGCTCGACAAGGACAGCGGCGCGTTCCACGTCACCGGCACACCGGCAGTCGGCAAGTCGTGGGCCGAACTGTCGGTCGCGGCAAAGACGGACAGCGACTTCGAGAACGGGCTGGCGGTCGCCAGCTACTTCCAGGCTGGCAGCCCGACGTTCCCGTTCGGCGCGCACGTCGCGGTCGTCGAGGTCGACACCGAGACCGGCCAGGTCAGGCACCTCCGCCACGTCGCGTGCGACGACGCCGGCACGCGTGCTCAACCCGATGCTGCTCGAGGGTCAGATCCACGGCGGCGTCGCCCAGGGCACGGCGCAGGCGCTGCTCGAAGAGGTGCGCTACGACAGCGACGGCAACCCGATCACGTCGAACCTCGCCGACTACGCGTTCATCTCCGCCGCCGAGCTGCCCAGCATCGAGGTCGTGCACATGGAGACGCCGACGTTCGTCAACCCGCTCGGCGCCAAGGGCATCGGCGAGAGCGGCACGATCGGCTCCACGCCGGCCGTGCAGTCCGCAGTCATCGACGCCGTCAGCCACCTCGGCGTGCGCCACATCGACATGCCGTGCACCGCCGAGCGTGTCTGGAACGCGATCGAGGCGGCGCGCACCTGACTGACTAGCCAAAATGTCGAACATTGGGTGGACAACGAGTGATTCGATCGTTGATACTGGACTTCATGATCGATCGACAAGTTCTCGGACGGCTCCATGCGGAGGAAGAACAACGCTTCATCGCCACCCATCCACGGTCGGCCGTGCTGGCGAAAGAGGCCCAGGCCAATCTGCTGTGCGGCGTGCCCATGGCATGGATGACACGTTGGCCCGGCTCGTTCCCGATCTTCTTCGACACGGCCAACGGCGCCCACTTCACCGATGTCGACGGGCTCGACTACATCGACTTCTGCCTCGGCGACACCGGCGCGATGACCGGTCACGCACTGCCACAGGTTGCCGACGCGCTGTACGCCCAGGCGATGCGCGGCATCACGACGATGTTGCCGTCGGTCGATGCCGCTTGGGTCGGCGCCGAACTGGCTCGCCGGTTCGGCCTGCCGGTCTGGCAGATGGCCATGACTGCGACCGACGCGAACAGGTTCGTGTTGCGGTTCGCACGCAGCCTCACGGGCCGGCAGAAGATACTGGTCTTCGACTGGTGCTATCACGGCTCGGTCGACGAAGCCCTGGCGACGCTCGACCGTGACGGTCGCACCATCTCTCGATCCGGCAACCTCGGCGCTGCATTCGATCCGTCGTCGACGACTGTCGTCGTACCGTTCAACGACCTCGCGGCACTCGAGGCCGCGTTGGCGACGGGCGAGATCGCCTGTGTGCTCGCCGAGCCGGCGTTGACCAACATCGGCATCGTCATGCCGGACCCGCACTTCCACGACGAGCTTCGTCGGCTGACCCGCGACCACGGCACGTTGCTGGTGATCGACGAGACGCACACGATCTGTGTCGGCCCCGGCGGGGCAACCGCGGCGTGGGCTCTGCAGCCCGACTTCTTCGTCATCGGCAAGACCATCGGCGGTGGCATGCCGGCCGCGGCGTATGGCATGACAGCAGAGATCGCCGAGCGGTTGGAGCCGATCATCGGCTCCACCGCCGTCGATGTCAGCGGCGTCGGTGGCACGCTGACCGGCAACGCGCTGGCCATCGCTGCGGTACGCGCCACCTTGAGCTCTGCACTGCGCGACGAAGACTTCGCGCACATGATTCCGCTGGCAACGGCGTGGACGGAGGGTGTCCGTTCGACGATCGACCGCCATGGTCTGCCGTGGCACGTGCAGCAACTGGGCGGCCGGGCCGAGTACTGGTTCTGTCCGCCCCCGCGCGACGGTGCAGCGGCTGCTGCCGCCGTCGACGACCAACTCGACGCATTCATGCACCTGTGGGCGGTCAACCGCGGCATCCTGCTGACCCCGTTCCACAACATGGCGTTGATGTCGCCGTACCACAACGCCGCCGACGTCGAAGCTCATACCGAGGTGTTTGCGACAGCCGTAGAGGCACTGCTGGCATGAGGCACGCCGCATGAACCTTGTCGACCAGGTGGCCGTTGTCACCGGCGCGGGCAGTGCCGACGGCATCGGATTCGCCTGTGCGCGGGCGCTGGCCGCCGACGGCGCGCACGTCGTCATCGCATCGACAACAGATCGCATCGACGATCGTGTGAAAGAACTGCAAGCAGAAGGATGTTCGGCCACCGGATTCGTCGGCGACCTGATGGTCGAAGGCGTGGCCGACGAACTGGCCAGCATCGCTCTGTCGGTCGCCGGGCGCATCGACGTATGCATCAACAATGCGGGCATGATCGCGGTCGGGATCGAGCCGCGGAGTCGCGCCACCACCGAGGTCACGCCCGACGATTGGGCCGACAGTCTGCATCGCAACCTGACCACGTGCTTCAGCGTGACTCGCGCTTGCCTCGGGGCGATGCGCGACCGGCGGTACGGGCGAATCGTCAACATCGCCTCGACATCGGGCCCGGTGCAGGCGTTCCTCGGTGACCCTGGGTACCACGCGGCGAAGGCTGGCATCATCGGCTTGACAAGAGCAATCGCGCTCGAGGTTGCCGGCGACGGAATCACCGTCAACGCCGTCTCACCAGGGTGGATCGCCACCGGAGCTCAACTCACGGTCGAGCACACCGCGGGCAGTTACACGCCGCTCGGTCGCAGTGGTACGTCCGCCGAGGTCGCAGCTGTGGCGCGATTCCTGGCCGACCCGACCGCGAGCTTCATCACCGGTCAACAGATCGTGGTCGACGGCGGCAACTCGTTGCCGGAGGATCGCTCGTGGCGGCCGGCGCCGTGAGCCCCGATCATCCAACTCCCGTCGCCTTGATCACCGGTGCCGCCGGCGGCATCGGCGGCGCAGCGGCGGCGCGTTTCGTCGCCGGCGGCTGGAGGATCGCGGCGGTCGACATCAATCCGCTCCAGCCGGTCGAGCACGAGCCGAACGACACGCTGCCGATCGTCGCCGACCTGCGCCGTGTCGACGATTGTCGCCGCGCGGTCGCGGAGGCTGCGCAATGGGGTGGCCGACTGGATGCTGTTGTCAACGCAGCCGGCGTGTGGACAGAGGGTCCCAGCGCCGAGACCACCGAGCAAGAATGGGACCGGGTGATCGACGTGAATCTGAAAGGTCTGTACTTCGTCTGCTCGGCGGCCATCCCACATCTCGCATCCACACGAGGTTGCATCGTCAACATGTCGTCGGATGCCGGTCTGCAGGGCAACGCCGGTGCCGCCGTGTACTGCGCGTCGAAGGGTGGCGTGTCGATCGTGACCAAGGCACTCGCCCTCGAACTTGCACCGCTCGGCATTCGTGTCAACGCGGTCTGTCCAGGCGATGTCGACTCGCCAATGCTGCGCGGGCAGGCCGCTGCTAGCAGCGATCCGAACGCGTATCTCCAAAAGCTCCTGCGCGGCTACCCGCAGGGAGCGACGGCCCGATTCATCGAACCTCACGAGATCGCCGAGCTCATCTGGTTCCTGTCGCAGCCTGAGTCTGCTGCGATCACCGGCGCCAACGTCTCGATCGACTTCGGCCTCTCAGCGGGCATCACGTGAGCGTCCAGCTCGACGACACCGATCGAGGGCTGATCGAGGCGCTGCAGCGCGACGGCCGCGCGAGCTACGCGGATCTCGCCGAACTGGTCAACCTGTCCCCCGCGGCAACTCGACTCAGGGTGCAGCGGCTTCTCGACGCAGGCGTCGTCAAGGTCGTGGGCGTCACCGATCCACTGGCACTCGGCTACCCCGTGATGGCTGCCCTGGGAGTTCAGGTCGAACGCAACGTGCGCGAGGTCGCCGATCGCATCGCCGACATCGCCGGCGTCATCTACGTCGTGTTGACGTCCGGCTCGTTCGACTTGTTGGTCGAGGTCGTGTGCGAGGACTCGGCGCGCCTGCTGACGGTGATCGACGCCGAGATCAGGGCAATCGACGGGGTGCGCAGCGTGGAGAGCTTCACCTACTTCGGCATCCATACCCACCGCTTCGTTTGGGGCGCCAGGTAACACAAAGACGACGTCGCTACAGTGCCGAGATGAATCGACCGCCGCGCCTCTCACGTGGCTGCAGCAGAGTCTTCCTGCCCGCTGTGTTCGTCGTGATCGCCGCGTGCGGCGGTGACAAGTCGGCCGAACCAACCGTGCCGTCCTCAGCGCCGGTCACCTCGACTCTGCCCACTCCCACCGTCGCCTCGACAACCCCAACCCGCGTGCCACGCGTGCTGCTGATCGGGGACTCGACGCTGCTGGCAGTCGACCGGTACAACGGCTACGAGGCATTCCGCGGGTTCGACTACGTCTACGACGCGGAGTCCTGTCGCACGCTGGGCATCCCATCGTGCGGCGACAGCCCGGTTCCGCCGAACGCGGTCGAGGCAATCGGCGCGGCTGACGGCAACTTCGACGATGTGGTGATCATGGCGGGATACGACGAGTGGTGGAGCTCGTTCCCCGAGAGCTTCGACGAGGTGGTCGCGGCGGCACGAGCGAAAGGCGCGCGCAACATCATCTGGCTCACCTATCCGGAGGGCGTGGAGTACAAGCTGCTCACCGGCGAGCGAGCCGACGAGGCATTCATCAAGAACAATCAGACGCTGCGCGACAAGGTCGCCTCGGGTGAGTACCCCGATGTGCGCCTCGCCCTGTGGTACCCGCACACCCCCGACGACAACGGATGGATCTCACGCGACGGCATCCACCTCACAAAGGACGGCGCCCTCGGTGCGGCGGACTACATCGCCAGGTGGGTTGCCCACGCCGAAGGGATGCCGTGTCCGATGCCGACCGTGCCGGGCGGCGCCATCGAGCCAATCTGTTCGAACCCCGACACCCAGCCACCGATCGCCGACGTCAGAGCGCTCTACGACACGTGAGCTCGGCCCTCAATCCGGTGATTTCAGATGCAGGTAGAGCAGCAGCAGGCCGACGAGCACAGCGATGATGAGGATCGTCCGGACCAGCCAGAAGATGGTGCCGACGATGAAGTTGAACAGCACGCACGATCACGACGATGACGAGGACGTAACCGACGATCGTCGCAAGCAGCGAGCGGGCGCCACTCGATTGTGTCGGCATACCGGGAGTATGCCAGCTACAACGTGGATCTGCGCGTGGGCTTAGCGGTGGCAGTCAGTTCGACAGGGCGAGCACCTGGCGAAGTGCCGCTGTCAGCCGAGCGGCGGCATCCGCGGTGTGCTCCGCCGCTCGCCACGCGACGTAGCCATCCGGTCGCACCAGCGATGCTCCCGAGGTACCGATGCCGTACGCCGTCGAGAACGACACAGCGGAGTCGCCGGATTGATCGACGAAGTGACCACCCGCGCCGATCGTGTACGACTTCACGTCGATGCCGAGCGCTGCGCCGGCTGCCTTCGCGGCATCGCCCCACGCTGCGCCATCCGGCCCGGCCATCAACACGAAGTCCCCGACATACAGGTCGAGGGTCGACAGTGTCTTGCCATGCCCACTCAGCTCGACATGCGGTGCCCGCGTCCCCGGGAGGCCGAACGATTGGCGCGGGTCGATGTGGAGGCCGTCCGTCGTCGACGTAGTCGTCGTCGGACACCACCGCGGTCGAGCGGTAGCGATTGAACTCGACGTGCATGTCGGGTATCGCCTCGTGCATGCCTTCGGTGCCGAGGTCGGGGTCCGACCGCGACACGTAGCGGTTGTACGCCTGCTCGATCGCCTGCACACCAGCGGGCTGACGCTCCTGGTCGTACGTGTCGACCAGTGCAGGCCCCGCTGTTCCCTCGAGCGCCATCGCAAGTTTCCAGGCGATGTTGTGGGCGTCCTGTATGCCCGTGTTGCCGCCGAAGCCCCCGGTCGGTGGCATCGTGTGAGCAGCGTCACCGGCGATGAAGATCCGCCCGCGTTGGAACGTGTCGGCGGCCTCAGCGACAGCACGCCACTTGTCGACATCGAGCACGTTGACCTCGAGGTCGGGGTCGCCGACGGCGTCTCGCACCAACTGAACCGCCATCTCGTCGGTGATGATGTCAGCGACGAAACGCGCTCCCGGCTCGTTGATGTCGCCGACGGTGAACACCACGAGGAACCCACCGAGGCCCGTCTTCTCGAGCCGGAAGAAGCCCCGCACATCCGGGTTGTTCACGTAGATCACGCCGAGGTTGCGGCCGCGCAACGCCACGGAGCAGTCGGCGCGGAAGTAGATCGTGACGCTTCTCGACATCAGCCCGTGGCCGATCATCTTGATGCCGAGGCTCTCGCGGATCGGGCTGCGGTTGCCGTCGCAGGCAACCATGTACTTGGCCCGGATCAACTGCTCACTGCCGTCAGTCACACTGCGGACCGTTGCGGTCACGCCGTCGTCGTCCTGCACGTAGCCGACCAGCTCGGTCGCGTACTGGAATCGCGCACCGAACTCGCGCGCCCGCTGCAACAGCAGCGGCTCGAGGACCTGCTGCGGCATGAACAGCCGGCGCGCCGGACTGACATCGGCGACACCACCGTTGATGTTGGGGATGTAGTTGGCGATCTCCCGACCGGTCAGCGATTCGACAGCGTTCATCCCGCCATCGGGGTCGTACAGCTCCAGTGCCGCGGCCCGTACTCGGTCTTCGATGCCGGCGACGCGCATGAGCTCGATGGTTCGAAGCTGGAAGTAGCCGGCCCTCGGATGAATGGCCGTGCCGAGGTGCTTCTCGACCGACAGGACCTCCACGCCGTGCTGAGCGAGGAACATCGACGTCGCCAACCCGACGAGACTGCCGCCGATCACCAGGACGGGCACTTCGACTTCTGCGACGGGATCTGTGGATGGCATGGTTCCGCTCACTGAGCCCGAGACTTGTCGGACGGATCCGGACGACGTATCCAAGCTTCCGGGTCGTCGAGCAGCGCGGTCACCGCGGCCGGCAGGGTGCCCGCAGCCAGATCGGCGATGGTCACCTGCTCCATCACCGAACGCAGCGCAGCACGCACGGCGACCCACAGGTCTCTCGTCGGTGCGGCAACACCTGGCGGACCGAATTGTTCGGGCGGCAGGCCGTGCACGTCGGCCAATGGCCCGTCGATCACACGCGCGATGTCGGCGACCGTGATGTCTGCCGGCGAGACTGCCAACCAATATCCACCGGAGTAGCCCCTGCCGCTGCAGACCAGATCGGCGCGGCGGAGATCCGCCAGCAACTGAGCGAGGAAACGCGAAGGAATTCCCTGGCTGGCGGCGATCTCGTCGGCCTTTACGGGCAGGCCCGTTTCGCTGGCGGCGGCGAGCTCGACCATGGCCCGAAGGGCGTAATCGAGCGACGCGCTCGACTCTCATGTGCTCACTGTGACAGATGGGCTTGACGAACGATCACTTTCCCTACCATACTGCTGTGAAAGATTCCCTACCATGTTGCTGGGAAAGATTCCCGACCCAGCAGATCAACTTTCACGGCGGACCATACCTGCCCTTCCACCCCCCGGAGGACCAATGCGAGCATCCCGTTCACCCCTTGTACGCCTGCTCGGCGTCGCACTCGTCGCCGTCGCCGTCGTCGGTGTCACGGCGTGCGGCGACGACGACCAGGCGCCTGCTGCAGATGCGGTAGGTGTGACCGGCGCATCGGGCACGGTTGCCGACGCAAGTGCCGACACCGCTGGAGTCGGGCACGGCCGGAGGCGACCCGGCGACGGCGGCCGAACCTGAGGTCGAGCTGCCGGAAGCCGAACTGTCGCTCGTGGCCTACTCCACGCCGCAAGAGGCGTACGAACAGATCATCTCGGCGTTCAACGCGACCACCCAGGGCAAGAAGATCTCGTTCACGAAGTCATTCGGAGCATCGGGGGATCAGAGCCGCGCCGTGGTTGCCGGCCTCGAGGCGGACTATGTCGGCTTCTCTCTGGAGCCCGATGTCACCCGGTTGGTCAAAGAAGGACTCGTGGCGGACGACTGGAACAAGGATCCGTACGCGGGCAACGTCACC
Source organism: Ilumatobacteraceae bacterium (assembly GCA_963746365.1). Lineage (GTDB taxonomy): Bacteria > Actinomycetota > Acidimicrobiia > Acidimicrobiales > Ilumatobacteraceae > JAENVT01. Next base: position 137,949 of record CAVVBH010000007.1, read on the forward strand.
GACTCGGTCGTCGTGTTCGTCGTGCGGAAGGGAAATCCAAAGAAGATCGCTACTTGGCAGGACCTGACCCAGCCCGGCATCGAGGTGATCACCCCCAATCCGTTCACGTCGGGTGGTGCCCGTTGGAACGTCATGGCCGCCTACGGTCAGGTCATCGAGGGCGGAGGCACCGAGGCCGACGGGGCCGCGTATCTCACATCCTTGTTCAAGAACGTGCCCGTGCAGGACGACAGCGCCCGCAAGTCACTGCAGACGTTTACATCAGGTAAGGGCGACGTCTTGCTGGCCTACGAGAACGAGGCGATCTTTGCCCAGCAGAACGGCCAGGAGATCGACTACATCGTGCCCGACTCCACGATCTTGATCGAAAACCCTGCGGCGATCACGTCGTCGTCGAAGCATCCTGAGCAGGCTAAGTGCCTTCCTCGACTTCGTTCGCGGTCCCGAGGCACAGAAGATCTTCGCCGAGAACGGCTACCGACCGGTGCTCGAGGGCGTCGAGAGCCCGTTCGATTTCCCGAACCCACGGGGCTGTTCACCATTGCGGACTTCGGTGGCTGGACCGATGTGACGAAGAAGTTCTTCGACCCGGCGGGCAGCATCATGGCCACCGTCGAGAAAGAGATCGGAGTGTCGGTTGGCTGATGCAGCGGTGACTCTGCGTCGTCCGGTCTCCGGTCGGCGCAAGGGCTTGGCGAGCCTCAACACCGGAACCGCGTTCGGCGTCGGTCTTGCAACGCTGTGGCTCAGCTTGCTCGTGTTCATCCCACTCGGCGCAGTGGTGTGGCGGGGGCAGAAGAACGGGTTCGCGTCGTTCTGGGACGCAGCAACGACGCCGGAAGCGGCAGCTGCCATTCGACTCACAGTCGCGAGCGCGCGCTGTTCGTCGCGGTTTTGAACGCCATCCTCGGGACGTTGATCGCTTGGGTGCTCGTGCGCGACGACTTCCGCGGCAAGCGGGTCGTCGATGCTCTGATCGACCTGCCATTCGCGCTCCCGACGATCGTCGCGGGACTCGTGTTGCTCACGCTCTACGGGGTCAACAGCCCAGTCGGGCTCGAGCTCGCGTACACCCGTGCGGGGGTCGTCGTCGCCCTGCTGTTCGTCACTCTTCCGTTCGTGGTGCGCACGGTGCAGCCGGTGCTGCTCGAGCTCGACGTCGAGATGGAGCAAGCAGCAGTCTCGCTCGGAGCCAGCAAGTTCACGACTTTCGACGAATCGTTCTCCCGAACCTGCTGCCGGCAATCTCGGCCGGCACCGCGCTGGCGTTCGCCCGCGCCATCAGCGAATTCGGCTCGACCGTGCTGATCTCGGGCAACCTCCCGTTCAAGACCCAGGTGGCTTCCGTACACATCTTCGGCCAGATCGAGACGCGACAACACGGTCGGTGCCGCAGCGGTCGCGACGTTCTGCTTGTCATCGCCCTGGTCGTGTTGGTCAGCCTCGACCTGCTGCAGCGGTGGGCGTCCCGACATGCCTGATCAAGCGGTCACCAGAACCAGTCCACGGAGCGGCACGAAGTACCTCATGCGGACCATCGGGCTTGGTTACCTTGTCGTGCTGCTCGGGATTCCGGTTGGCCTGATCTTCTGGCGGACGTTCGAGAACGGGGTCAGCCCTGTCATCGAGGCTCTCACCGACTCGTCCGTACTCCACGCTTTTCGAGTCACGGCAATCGTTGCCTTCTGGGCCGTGATGCTTGAACACCATCTTCGGTGTCGGGGTCGCCGATCCTTCTCGTCCGACATCGGTTCCCCGGCCGACGATTGCTCAGCGTGCTGATCGATCTTCCGATCGCTGTATCGCCCGTCGTCGTCGGTCTCGCCCTGATCCTGGTGTACGGACGCTTCGCGCCGATCGGGGGCTGGCTCGACGACCATGGGATCAGAATCATCTTCGCTTACCCGGGAATGGTTCTGGCCACCATGTTCGTCTCGCTTCCACTCGTCGTCAGGGAGGTAGCCCCCGTGCTCGAAGAGATCGGCATCGAACAGGAGCAGGCCGCCTGGACGCTTGGCGCCAACCGTGTGCAGACGTTCCGCAGGGTGACGCTGCCGGCAATCCGCTGGGCGCTGGCGTACGGAGTCGTGCTGACGCTGGCCCGGTCGCTGGGCGAGTACGGCGCCGTAGCCGTCGTGTCGGGGCGTTTGATCGACAAGACCCAGACCGCGACCCTTGTCGTCGAGGAGCGCTTCCAGAACTTCGACCAGACCACGGCGTACGCGGTGTCGGTGACCCTCGCCATCGTCGCCATCTTGATCCTGATTCTGATCAACGTCCTACGACCCAAGGAGCACAGCCTGATGGGCATCAGAGCACAGAACGTCACGAAGCGCTTCGGTGATTTTGTCGCGCTCGACGATGTCTCTGTCGACATTCCAACCGGATCGTTGACCGCCTTGCTCGGGCCGAGCGGGGGTGGGAAGTCGACGTTGCTTCGCATCATCGCCGGGTTGGAGCAACCTGACTCTGGCTCGATCGAGATTGCCGATGTCGACTCCACATCGCTGCCGCCGCAACAACGCCACGTCGGCTTCGTCTTCCAGCACTACGCAGCGTTCAAGCACATGACGGTGCGCGGCAACGTGGCGTTCGGCCTGGAGATCCGCAAACGACCGAAGCCGCGAGGTCCAACAACGCGTCGACGAGTTGCTGGCGCTCGTGCATCTTTCGCAGTTCGCCGACAGGTATCCGTCGCAGCTGTCAGGTGGTCAACGCCAACGAATGGCGCTCGCCAGAGCGCTGGCAGTGGAGCCGCAGGTGTTGTTGCTGGACGAGCCGTTCGGTGCACTTGATGCAAAGGTTCGCAAGGAGCTGCGCGACTGGTTGCGTCGCCTGCACGACGAAGTGCACGTCACCACCGTCTTCGTCACGCACGATCAGGAGGAAGCGATGGAGGTGGCCGATGAGATCGTCGTGATCAACAACGGCGCAGTCGAGCAGATCGGCACTCCCGACCAGTTGTACGACCATCCCGTCAACGACTTCGTGATGAACTTCCTCGGGCCGGTGACGACGCTGGGCGGCACGGCGGTGCGACCGCACGATATCGAGATCCTTCGCTTTGCCGAGCCAGGCTCGGTGCCCGCGACAGTGGTGCGGCTCGTCCGGCTCGGATTTGAAGTACGAGTCGATGCGTTGGCAGGCGACCAGGAAGTGTGGGTACAGATCTCGCGCGGCGAATCCGACCGGCTCGACCTCGCGCCTGGCACTGAGATCTTCCTGCGGCCCATCTCAGCCGGCACCGAGGTCGTTGCGACGGTCGCCGCCGTGGGTTGACGAGCGGTCGCCACTCGAAATCCTGAGCGGTCGCAATCCGCCGTCCCCGTACGATGCGCGGCGTGTCTCCTGTGCTCCCGTCGCCCGATCTCGCCCTGGACTGGCGACCGATCACTGCCGACGACATCGACATCTGGCATCTCCTCGTGCGTGATATCGAACAGCACGAAGACTCCAGCGAACGTCAGGACCGCGAGGACCTCATCGACGACCTGCGCGAAGGCTGGCACAAGGATCCCCTACGCGACTCCGTGATCGGCGTCGACGGCGACGGCATCGCGCGCGCCTTCGGTCTCGTGACCGCGTTCGAGGGCAACACGCTTCGACGCGTCTTCTTGTCGGGCGGCGTGCACCCCGAGTGGCGAGGGCGCGGGATCGGTCGGGCGGTGCTGCATTGGCAGACCGAGCGGGCACGAGAAGTGCTCGCCGAGCAGGAGCGGCGCGACCCCGGTGTGGGCGAACTGCCGTGGCGGATCATGATTTACCACCGCGAGACGCTCGACGATCGCACAGCACTGTGCAGAGCGGCCGGATACACCGCGGTCCGCTGGTTCCACGAGATGTTGCGGCCGCTGGGCACCGACGCGCCTCCGATCTTTGACGTCTCCGTGCCCTCGGAACTCGTGGTGGCTCCTTGGACCGAGGATCTCGATGAACAGGTGCGCGACGCGCACAACGAGGCGTTCGCTCACCACTGGGGCTCGCAGCCGCGCGGCAAGGACATGTGGCAGAGGCTCACGGTCGGGCACCGGACGTTCCGTCGTGATTGGTCCCGCGTTGTGCTGGATTCGACGGAGGCGCAGTCGGAAAATCAATCAGTCGTGGCCTACCTTGCGTCGCACGCGTACTCGCAGGATTGGGATGCCAAGGGCTATCGGGTCGGTTGGGTCGACTTGATCGGCGTCCGCCCCGCTTGGCGAGGGCGCCGGTTGGCAGCGGCGTTGTTGGCGGAGTGTCTGCAGGCCTGCATGGCGTCGGGGATGGACGCAGCGGGTCTCGAAGTCGACACCGGCAACACCAGTGGAGCGTTGGATCTGTACACCGGGATGGGCTTCGGCATCGAACGCACGACGGTGGCCTTCGCGCTGGGAAGCGTGACCCTTCTTGGTTCTGAACAGGCAGTTTAAAGTCGATCAATTTGGTCGGATTTATGACGCCGGAGGTTGCAACCGAGATATGGCGGCGATAAACCTGACCAATATGGTCGGGAATCGACCGAACACACCTAGAGGAGCGTCGAATGCAACTCACGACCGACAGCCATCGAGCGGACATCGCCGACCAGGAGCCCGCCGGTTGGCAGCGAGCAGCTCAGCGGGCATTACATCCAGCCGGAGATGTTTCGAGTCGGCTCGCAGTCGGCGACGACGTGCTGGCCGCCATCGCGGCCGGACTCGCCGCAGTCACGGTGCCGTGGGAGCTCGGTCACGATGAGGTGCCCCGCGAGCGTCGCTACGAGCGTGTGCTGTCGACCGAGGCCTACGAAGCTTGGATCATCTACTGGCCGAGTGGCGGTTCGCTCGACCTTCACGACCACGGTGGTTCCGCGGGAGCATTCAGCGTTGTCTCGGGGCAACTCGACGAAGCGACGATCGAGTCTGGCCGCGACAGTGGTGCGCGGCATTGCCGCGGGCGAAACGGCCGCCTTTGCCGCGGACCAGGTTCATGCCATCGCAAACCGGGGGTCAGCCGTGGCGACGAGCGTGCACGTGTACTCCCCGCCGTTGAGCACGATGGTCTACTACGAGCGCGACGGCGGTGCGCTCGTCGCAATTGCCGAAGACGCCGCCAGCTGGAACAGATCGTCGTAGGCGACGATCTGTTCGCGTTTTTAATGGTGGCTATGTCACCCGCTCGCGCTCGTGCATCGTCTGTAAGTGGCAGTCGCACCATTTTGGTGAATCGCCGTGAACCACGGGGGCTCTCCGGCGCGACAACCAAGACGTGCGGCGCACCGTCGCACCCACGACACGACGAGGAAGCGAACGATGACAACAAACACATGGCGGAAGGCAGCGATACTCGTGGGGGCAGGTGTGCTGGTTTCGATAGCCGGTACGGCAGATGCGGAATCGGCGCGAGCCAGAGGCGCGGGTCAGTTGCAGGATCTGCAAGTCGCCATCAGCCAGCCGACGGATGGCGCGACCGCTCAGGTGGTGGCGACGCAATCCGGTGGTATGACCACCGTGACGCTCAAGGTTCAAGCCCTGGACCACGACGCCGCGGGCACGACGCTGGGTGCCCATGTCCATGTCGGCCCGTGTATCGCCGACAACGGGGGTGCCGCCCTGGCGCATTACAACGCCGGCGGCATTCCGTCCCCGCAGACAGAGGTATGGCTCGACTTCACGATCGAGGCCAACGGAACCGCGTGGGCCGAGACCACGGTGCCGTTCGCCATCCCACAGGGTGGCGCTGCGTCGGTTGTGATCCACGCCGAGGCGACCCACCACGGTCCACCACTCCCCGGCACAGCAGGTGCCCGGCTGGCCTGTCTGCCCGTTCAATTCTGACGCGCCGGCTCCAATAGGTAGGCCAGGTACGAAATATCCGGAGCAGCCGGATATCTCGTGCCTGGCCTCCCCACTGACCTCGTTGTCGCGGGCTTCACGTTGCGAGACTGAAGCCGATGGCAAAGATGAATTTCAACAGAGCACGAGGCGGTGACGACGACTTCGGTGACGTCGGCGACGAGCCGACGATGCCTGCGAAGTACGCCGGGACGTGCGGCACGTGCGGACAGCGGTTCGCCGTTGGTGACCCGATCGCCTCAGTGCTCGTCGACAAGAAGATGACATACCACCACGGAGCCTGCCGCTACCCGGCAACGGCTCTGCTCGCGCACGACAACACCGAGGTCGGTGTGGACGCCGAAGCTCGGGCGCGCAAAACATCGAATCCGGGAAAGTGCCGCGCGACGACCAACAAGGGCAAGCCGTGCAACAACTCTCCGCAGAAGGGCGAGCAGTTCTGTGGTCCGCATCTGAACCAGCTCGTGACTCGCCCGTCAGCGGCGGGGCAACAGGCACCCAGCCCGACCCCTAGCAGTGCGCCCGGAGTGACTCGAACCCCAACCTTCTGATCCGAAGGCTGAGCCGGGGCTGTCCACTCGCCATCTGGTTGCGGCAATCGCCGTGATCCGCTAGCTTTACATCTATGGTGAATGTAAAGAATCGCAGGCGAGGGTCGACTCGCATCAGTTCCAAGAATCAGATCACCATCCCCGCCGACGCCCTACGCGCCTCCGGCCTCGAGAGCGGTGACCGAGTCATCGCTCACGCCGATGGACCAGGCCGAGTCGTGCTCGAGCGCGAAGAAGACGTGCTCGGCGCCTTCGCCGGCGCGATGACTGGCGTCTACGCAAGCGAGGAACTCGAGAAGCTGCGCGGCGAGTGGGATTGATCCACCTCGACGCCGGCGTCGTCATCGGTTTCCTCGATGGCCACGATGTGCACCACCAGGCGGCACGGGCGGTGCTCGCCCACGCGCTTCAAAATGGCGATCGGCTCGCAATGGCATCCTCGGCGTTTGCAGAATGCCTCGTAGGCCCAGCGCGCCACGGGGACGCAGAAATCCAAACCGTTCGCGATCTCTTCGAGCGCCTTCCGATCTCGGTCATCGCGCTCGATCTCGAAATCGCCGTCGTCGCCGCACGGCTACGGGCAAGGCATCGCGCGCTGCCCCTTCCCGACGCGCTGGTCATCGCGACAGCAATCGAGGGTACAGCGGACCAGCTCGTGACCACCGACCGGAAGTGGCCAACAGCCCGGGCTCTCAAGCTGAAGACTGCCCTCACGCACCTCTGAACGACTCGCGTCAGCGCCCCGGGGGCAGTTGTGCTCAGTGCGCCCGGAGGTGCGCCCGGAGGTGCGCCCGGAGGGACTCGAACCCCCAACCTTCTGATCCGAAGTCAGAAGCTCTATCCATTGAGCTACGGACGCGCTAACGAGGTCAGAATAGTCCAGACGACTTCGGCTACTTCGGTCGGCAATCTCCGCAGACGCCGTGCACGTCGAACAGGTGGTGCGACTCGGCGAACCCTGCCGATTCCAGCAGCGATTGCAGTTCTTTCGTGATCAGCCGCTCAAGTTGCGGGCTGGGGTCGAAGTCATTGACGACGCCGCACTCGGTGCACACCAGATGGTGATGATGGTGGCTGGTCAGGGATTCGGCGATCTCGAATCGATCGGTGCGATCGGCGCCTCCGACGCGAACGGCAACTCCGGCATCGCACAACTCGGCGAGATTTCGGTATGCAGTCGACAACGGCACGCCCGAGATCTTGGCAACTTCGTCCGCTGTGACCGGACGATCTGATGTGCGCAAAGCACTCATCACCGAAACCCGATGGCGAGTCAGTCGCTGGCCGGCCTTCTGCAACGTCGACGATGCACGCGTCGTGACTCCGTCGATCGAACTGCTCTTCACGCCGAGAGTTTAGCTCGCCTGCGAGCGACTTCGATATTGAGAATCGATCTCATTCTTGATATGGTTGCGATGTGCCGAACACCCCTGCCGTTCTCGAGGTCATCGACCTGGGGGTCACGTACGGCGACGCCGTGATTCTCGACGATGTCTCGTTCGCCGTCGGCCGAGGTGAGCTCGTTGGCGTGATCGGCCCGAACGGCGCCGGCAAGAGCACGTTGTTCAAGGCGATCTGCGGTCTGGTCAACCATGCAGGCGAGGTGGAGGTCAACGGCGTCCATTGCCACAGCCGGACGGACCGCATGGACATCGCCTACATCCCTCAGCGCAGCGACGGCGACGTCACGTTCCCGATCACCGTGGGCGAGCTCGTGCTCGCAGGGAGACGGCGATTCCATCGTTGGTACGAGCGACCATCCGAGCACGACCGCGACGAGGCACTCCGAATGCTTGCCCTCGTCGACCTTCCAGGCATGCAGGATCGCTCGCTGAACCAGCTGTCGAGCGGGCAGTTGCAGCGCGCCTGACGTCGCGCGTGCGTTGGCGCAGAACGCGTCAGTCCTCATGCTCGACGAGGCGCTCAGCGGGGTCGACCAACCGTCGACCACGGAGCTGTTCGAGGTCTTCGAGCGCCTGGTGGAGGCTGGCTCGACGCTCCTCATCGCCACTCACGATCTGGCGTTGGCGAGGAGAAGATTTCCACGATGCATGGCGATCAACGGGCGGCTGATCGGTGACGGTCCTCCCGATGCCGTGCTGTCGAGCGACGTACTCGACCGCACCTTTGGATCGGCGGCGCCCGCATGACGTCCGCCGCGCTCGTCGTCAAGGCCCTGTCACCCGAAGGACTGTTTCACGGTGAATACCTGAAGGCACTCGTCGGCGCCTGCATCATCGGCGTGGTCGCGCCAATCGTGGGTACGTGGATCGTTCTGCGACGAATGGCAAACCTCGGCGACACGATGTCGCACGGCACCTTGGCCGGAGTCGCCGTCGCGTACGCAACCGGTGCCAACATCTTGCTCGGCGCCCTCGGCGCCGGCGTGGTGATCGCCGTGCTGTTGATCCTGTTCTCGGCGAGTCAGCGACTGGGCCACGAAGCGATCATCGCGGTGATGGGCAGCGCCTTGTTCGCCCTCGGCATCATCATCATCTCCAGGATCGACACGACCGAGGAGCTCGAACACATCCTCTTCGGCGACGTGCTGCGACTGACGTGGAGCCAGATCGGCTTCAACCTGTTGATTGGCGCAGCGGCAGTCGCCCTGGTGTTGCTGCTCTTCAGCGAGCTCCGCTTGGCATCGTTCGATCACGTCCAAGCCGAGCAGGTCGGTGTCCATGTCGAGCTGGTGCAAGCGGTGCTGGTGGTACTGCTCGCCGTCGTGGTGGTCATCAGCCTTCGCACGGTCGGCTCCATCATGTCGGTCAGCATGCTCGTAACACCCGCGGCAACCGCTCGGCTGGTCAGCCCCACGCTGCGCCGCATGACCATCGTCGGTGTGGTGTTGGGAGTGTCGGAGGGCGTCGTCGGCGTCGCACTCGGCCAGGTGCTCGACGCTCCCCCGGGCGCGACGATCGGCCTGCTGGCTGCTGTGGTCTTTGCCATCGCCTACGTCATCACCCTGCCTCGTCGCATGCCGCACCATCACCGCCCGTTGGGCTGACACACCAGCTGCGGGTCCCGTGTGGACGAGGATGCCCTGATGGGGCATGATGGGACCCGCACCACATGGCTGCGATTCCGAGGGGGGACCATCCGTGAAGATCCACGTCACCGTCAACGGCACGGACCACGACAGCGAAGTCGAGCCGCGCACACTCCTTGTGCACTACGTGCGCGAAGCCCTCGGCCTCACGGGCACCAACGTGGGGTGTGACACGTCGTCGTGCGGCGCTTGCAGCCTGCACATGAACGGCGAGGCCGTGAAGAGTTGCACCGTCTTGGCCGTCCAAGCGGATGGGGCCGACATCTTGACCATCGAGGGTCTCGCCCAGAACGGCGAGATGCACCCGATGCAGAAGGCGTTCATGGAGAACCATGGCCTGCAGTGCGGTTACTGCACGCCGGGAATGGTGATGGCGGCAACCAGCTTGTTGAAGGAGAACCCGAGCCCGACAGAGCGCGAAGTGCGGATCGGACTCGAAGGCAACCTGTGCCGTTGCACGGGCTATCACAACATCGTGCAGGCCGTGCTGGCCTGTGCAGCAGGTAACTGAACCGACTCCGCCATACCGACGTTGAAGGAGTGGTCATGACCGTCATCGAAGAAAGGCCCGCCGCGGTTCTGGGTCAACGACTGTTGCGCCGCGAAGACCCCGCATTGCTCACCGGCGAGGCCAAGTTCACCAACGACCTCAGCATCCCAGGCGCGTTGCACCTCGCCGTGTTGCGCAGCCCGTATGCGCACGCCAACATCACGTCGGTCGATCTGTCGCGTGCTCGCGGCATGCCCGGTGTCGTTGCCGCGTACAGCGGCGCGGACCTTGCTTCGCTGTGGGGCGCTCCTATGCCGTGCGCCTGGCCGGTCACGGCCGACATGAAGAACCCGGCGCACTATCCGCTCGCGGTTTCCAAGGCCGCGTACGCCGGCGACGGGGTGGCGTGCGTCTTGGCCACCAGCGACGCGGTCGCTCGCGATGCGATCGACGCGATCGATGTCACCTACGAGCCGCTCGAGGCGGTGATCGACCTCAACGACGCGCTGAGTGATCGAGTGGTGATCCACGACGACCTCGGCACCAACAAGAGCTACACGTGGGATCTCAAGGTCGAGGGCCACGAAGGCCAGATCGACGAGGCCTTCGCCGCAGCGGCCTTCACCGTCAGCGAGCAGTATGTGCAGCAGCGGCTGATCCCCATGGCAATGGAGCCCCGGGCAGTCGCCGCGGTGCCGCAGCCGTACGGAGGCGACCTGATCCTGTACTCGGCCACGCAGGTGCCGCACATCCTCAAGATCATGACCGCGCTGACCTTGGGCATTCCCGAGCAGCAGGTGCGCGTCATCGCACCCGATGTTGGTGGCGGCTTCGGTTCGAAGCTCAACGTCTATGCGGAAGAACTTCTGTGCGTCGCCCTGGCCCGCAAGCACGCGGTGCCTGTCCGCTGGAACGAGGAGCGCGGCGAGAACGCGCAAGCGACCATCCATGGTCGAGGTCAGATCCAGAACATCGAGTTGGCAGCCGATGCCGACGGCAAGCTCACTGCGGTGCGCGTGCGCTTGCTCGCCGACATGGGCGCGTATCTCCAGCTGGTTACACCGGGCATCCCACTGCTCGGCGCATTTCTCTATGCAGGTGTGTACGACCTTCCTGTCGCCTACGACTTCTCGTGCACCAGTGTGTTCACCAACATGACGCCGACCGACGCCTATCGCGGTGCCGGTCGCCCTGAAGCCACTTACGCCATCGAACGGGCGATGGACACTCTCGCCAGCAAGATGGGCGTCGACCCCGTTGAACTTCGCCGGCGCAACTTCGTCCGCAAGGAGCAGTTCCCGTACACCGCGTTCAGTGGCCTCGTGTATGACTCCGGCGATCACGACGCCGCAGCCACCAAGGCGCTCGCCCTGGCCGACTACGACGGTGTTCGCGCCCGTCAGAAGACACAGAACGTCGAGGGCGCCCGCAAACGGCTCGGCATCGGCGTCAGCACCTACTTCGAGATGTGCGGGCTCGCCCCATCGCGCGTGCTCGCCTCGCTGAACTACGTCGCGGGTGGATGGGAGGCAGCGACCGTTCGTGTGCTGCCGACCAGCAAGATCCAAGTCGTCACGGGCACGTCACCGCACGGACAGGGCCACGAGACTGCATGGAGCATGATCGTGGCCGAGAAGATGGGCGTCAGCCCCGACGACGTCGACGTGCTGCACAGCGATACCGCCATCGCCCCGCTCGGTCTCGACTCATACGGCTCGCGCTCTTTGGCTGTCGGTGGGGTCGCCATCGCCATGGCGTGCGACAAGGTGATCGACAAGGCGACCAAGATCGCCGCCCACCAGTTGGAAGCGAGCGAAGCCGACCTCGAGTTCGTCGGCGGCGCGTTCACGGTGAAGGGCTCTCCCGATCGCACCATGCCGTTGGCCGCCATCGCCTTCGAGGCCTTCACCGCGCACAACCTCCCCGACGGTCTCGAGCCCAACCTCGAGTGTCAGGTCACGTACGACCCGCCGAACTTCTCGTGGCCGTTCGGAACCCACATCTGCACGGTCGAGGTCGACACCGAGACCGGCCAGGTCGATGTGCTGCAGTACGTCGCCGTCGACGATTGCGGCGTGCAGGTGAACCCGTTGATCGTCGATGGGCAGGTGCACGGTGGGGTCATCCAGGGTCTCGCCCAGGCGCTGTACGAGGAAGCCGTCTTCGACAGCGACGGCAACCTGAAGACCTCGACCCTCGCCGAGTACCTCGTGCCCGCTGCCAGCGACGTACCCTCGATCACCCTCGGCCACACCGTGACCCCGTCACCCACCAACCAACTCGGCGTGAAGGGCATCGGCGAGGCCGGCACCATCGGCGCCGCCCCTGCCGTCATCAATGCCGTCGTCGACGCATTGTCGGGTCTCGGCATCACCGACATCCCGATGCCGGCCAGCCCGCACAACGTTTGGAAAGCAATGCAAGCCGCAACTGCTACTAGAGGAGCAACCACGTGATTCCCGCCGCCTTCGACTACGTCCGCGCTGGCTCTGCCGAAGAGGCCATCCGCCTCATCGGCGAGCACGGTGACGAGGCCAAGTTCCTCGCCGGGGGGCACAGCCTGCTGCCGCTGATGAAGCTGCGGCTCGCCCAGCCCAGCGTTCTCGTCGACATCGGTCGCATCAGTGATCTGTCGTACATCCGCGACGCCGGCGACCACATCGCCATCGGCGCGCTCACCCGGCACATGGATCTCGAGACCAGTTCCGTACTCGCCGAACACGTGCCGCTGCTCGCGCACGCCGCCAGCCATGTCGGCGACCCGCAGGTGCGCCACCGCGGAACCATCGGCGGCTCGATCGCTCACAGCGACCCCGCTTCCGACCTTCCGGCCACGACGCTGGCACTCGGCGCGACATACGTCGCGCAGGGCCCGAACGGCACCCGCGAGATCGCCGCCGGTGACTTCTTCCAAGGGTTCCTGGAGACGGCATTGGCTGCCGACGAGATGCTGACCGAGATCCGGGTGCCAAAGATGCAGGGCGCGGGGTGGAACTTCCAGAAGTTCAACCGCCGCGCACAGGACTGGGCAATCGTGGGTGTCGCCGCGTGGCGTCGCAACGGCGACAGTGGTGTGGGGCTGGTCAACATGGGATCGACGCCGATCCTGGCGACCAGCGTGTCGAACGCTCTCTCGCAAGGCGCATCGGTCGCCGACGCCGCCCAACTTGCCGCAGAAGACGCCGAGCCGCAGGGTGATCTCAACGCCAGTCCCGAGTACCGAGTTCATCTCGCGAAGGTGCTCGTGCGCCGCGCGCTCGAAGCCTGCTGAACTCAGTTCCACGACCGCTATCGCTAGCCTGGTGGGCCATGTCCGTCGTGGCCGACCAACCAAAGCTCGACCACCGGGTCGCTCTCGGAACCGTCGTTCCGATCGACTATTTGGCCTGGGTACGGCGTACGGCGCTGACCTGCTTCTGCGTCTACGCCATCGTCTGGACACGCGACAACGGCATCTTGTGGGACCGGTTGGGCATTGCCGCGCGGTCGCCGTGTTCTTGGTCTGCGCCTTCATCGGTCGGCCTGCGCGGCAGTGGGGCATCCTGGCCATCGACCTCCTGCTGTACTGCCTGATGTGGTACGCGTACGAGACCACGCGCGGCGCCGCCGACGGCAAAGTGCTCGGCATCAAGTTCCCGTTGCAGATCGAGTCAGTCCGCAACATCGACCGCTTCATGTTCTTCGGTCACGACCCCAACACGGTTCTGCAGGATCACTTCTGGACGTCGACCATCCACTGGTACGACAAGGTCGCCTCGCTCACGTACTTCACTCATTTCATCTTCGTCCCGATCGTGATGGGTGCGCTCTGGGCGACGACCCACCGTCAGTGGGCCCGCTTCATGAAGCGGTTCGCGACGGTTCTGGGCGTCGCGTCCGCGATGTTCATCGTCCTCCCCACCGTGCCGCCGTGGATGGCGGCGAAGAACTACCACCTGCTGCCGCCGCTCACCCGCAGCGCCGGTCGAGGCTTCACTGCAATGGGACTGCACGCCGCTGCCGTCAGTTGGAAGAACGCACTCGACTGGGGCAACGCCGTCGCGGCCATGCCGTCGTTGCACGCCTCGTTCGCGTTGATCGTTCCGGCGTTCTTCCTGCCGTGGATCAAACCGCGGTGGCTCAAGGTCGCGGTGTTCATCTTCCCGGTCCTGATGCTGACCTCGCTCGTCTACCTGGCCGAGCACTGGGTCATCGACGGCTTGGTGGGCTGGGCCATCGTGGGCGCGTCGTTCTGGTTCTGGAATCGCTTCGAGGACCGGCAGCGCCGCAAGCGTGCGCATCGCTCGATGCTGGCGCTGGCCGCGCTGTGAACCCGCCGTCGATACTGCTCGATCACAGCTTTCTGCTCGCTCTGGCCGACAGCACCGACACGAACCACGAAGCGGCGGTCGAGATCTATTCGACATTGGTCGAAGACTTCGTCGCGCAGCGCTGCCTGCTGGTGGCCCGCGCCGACGACCTCGCAGCACTCGCCAATCCCGACCTGTTCGCTCCGATCGACAAGCTGCACATCGCCCGCCAGCACCGCAATGCAGCGGCCGACCTGGCGGCGCGAACGGAGCTCGACATCGACCTGGCCATCACGCTGGTGCTGATCCAACGTCACCGGATTCGCAGGATCGCAAGCTTCGACGACCGGCTCGACCACTACGACGTCGAAATCGTGCAACCGCCCTCGGAATCGCCGAACCCTGTCGCTCCGGAGTCGCTGGACGACTCGCCGTCGACAGCGTTGGAGTCGGAGTCGAGCTAGCTCTCGAACTGCACCGAGGCGCGCGTCTCGATCCACGGACGCACGACGCCGCCGCGGATCTCCTCGTGCCTCGGATGTTTGTCGTACACGCGCCAATCATCGACGCTGTCGAACTCCGCCACGATCGCGAAGTCGAAGTTCCCCATGTCGGACGCGCCCACATCCGCGCCGCACCGGTACGAGCGCACCTCGGGAAGGCTCGACACGAACTCCAAGAGCTGAGACTTGACCGTCTCGACGTGGCCGGGCGGGATCCCGTCCTTCCACTTGAATGCAACAACGTGAATGATCATGTCCCCGACCGTAGCGTGCCCCGCAGTAACGTCGCACTCCGACAGGTGGTGAGACCGGATGGCCGTCAACAATCGAGATGACGACGACGCGATCGACGAATTTCATCTCGACGCAATCGCCGATGCCGACCCCTATCCCTACTGGTACGACGACGCCGACGAGCCCGACAGCAACCCGACGCTGGTTCGCACCGAGACGTGCGATCTGTGCATCGTCGGCGGGGGCTACACCGGGTTGTGGACGGCGATCATCGCCAAGGAGCGAGACCCGTCGCGCGACGTCGTGCTGATCGACGCCCACGAGATCGGCTCGGCAGCCAGCGGTCGCAACGGCGGGTTCATGGAGTCGAGCCTGACCCACGGCGTGGCCAACGGTCAGGAGCGCTTCCCGCAGGAACTGCCGCTGCTCGAAGAGCTCGGTCTGCAGAACCTCAACGAGATCGAAGCCGCCATCAAGCGATACAACATCGACTGCGACTACGAACGCCCAGGGGTGATCGACGTCGCCACGGCCTCACATTCTCCGAGCTACCTCGACGAGTTGCGCGACGACTACCAGCAGCTCCGAACGCTGGGTCAGAAGGTCGAGTGGCTGGATGAGTCGGCGATGCGCTCACAGGTCAACTCGCCGACGTACACCGGCGGGCTGTGGCGCAAGGACCGCGCCGCCCTCGTCGATCCCGCACGGCTCGTGTGGGGGCTGAAGAACGCGGCGATGTCGCTGGGCGTGCGGATCTACGAAGACACCAAGGCGACAGCGCTCGACAAGGACGGTGTCGGCGTGCTGATCACCACGCCGCTCGGGCGGGTGCGGGCCGGCAAGGTGGCTCTGGCAACGAATGCGTTCAAGCCGCTGCTGAAGCGCATCAGCCACTACGTCGCCCCGGTGTACGACTACTGCATGGTCACCGAGCCGCTCTCGAATGCACAGCTGGCCGAGATCGGCTGGGCGAACCGCCAGGGCCTCAGCGACATCCCCAACCAGTTCCACTACTACCGGCTCACCGAGGACAACCGCATCCTGTGGGGCGGCTACGACGCCATCTACTACTGGCGCGGCAGGATCAACACCGAGCTCGAGAGCCGCCCGGAGACCTGGGCGAAGTTGAGCAAGCACTTCTTCGGCACCTTCCCGCAGTTGGAGGGCCTCAAGTTCACGCACGCCTGGGGTGGTGCCATCGACACGTGCAGCCGCTTCTGCGTGTTCTGGGGTCAGGCAATGCAGGGGCGCGTCGCATACGCACTCGGCTACACCGGTCTCGGCGTCGCCTCGAGCAGGTTCGGCGGTGAAGTCATGGTCGACCTGCTCGACGGAAAGCGATCACGAGCGACGCAGACCGACTTCGTCAAGGAGCGACCGCTGCCGTTCCCGCCCGAGCCATTTCGATTTGTCGGCATCCAGACGACCAGGTGGTCGCTGAACCGCGAGGACCGCACCGGCAAGCGCAACATCTGGCTGAGAACCCTCGACAGGATGGGTCTCGGTTTCGACAGCTAGATCGGCGCCTCAACTCCAGAGAGTGACGTAGACCGGCGGACGGAACTTGGCGGCCGGGACGCCACTGTCGGGCCGATACATCGCCTGCATGGCGTCGGGGGTGCGCACGAAACGACGCAACTTGTCGGCCGCTGCGGATCGTCGCGCTGCCTCCAGAGAGCTGACATACAGCAGAAGGTCAACTGGCATGTCCGTTGAACCCACCCTGGCGAGGACACCTCGATCGACCTCGGCCGTCACCATGTGGTCGATAGCCGGAGCGACGCCCTCGCCGGCCGCGGCTGCCGACCATGCGGCCTTTTCGTTGGCGAACACCCGGATCTGCGACTCCGGCACACGATGCTTGGTCAGGAGCGCACCCACATCCGACTGGGGGTCTGTTCCGGTCGGGTCCACCAACCAGCGCATCCCGGCCAATCCACCATGGAGCCGCAGGTCAGGACGCCCGACCAGGGTCATCCGGTACCGCATCACGGCCTCGGCCTCCAGTCCCCGCAAGCGCGGCCCGACCGCGACGTCCGCGAGGCGTTCCCCGATCAAGGCCGCCATCTCGTCCGTGGTCGCGACGCCGAGGCTCACCTCGATGCCGCCTGCGCGTGCCGTAAAGGCCTGCAGCAGAGCGGGGACGATCGACTGCGCCAACGTGCTGGTCGTGACGACACGCAGCAGTTCCGACGCACCGTTGGACTGCCTCACCGCGGCCTCGGCGTCGACCGCGAGGTTCACCATTTGCGAAGCGATCGACACAACCCGGCGACCCGCTGGTGTCAGCTCCATCCCGGTGCCGCTGCGGGTGATCAGCGGATCGTCGAGGTGCTGTCGCAGCGCCGCCAGCGCCTGCGACACTGCCGGTTCGCTGACACCCAAGGCCGCAGCGGCGGCGCGGACCGAGCCGAGCCGCGACACCAGAACGAAGACCTTCAACTGGGCGAGTGTCACCGATGCGGAACTGTAGGCCCATTTCCACACCGTCCAAGGGGTCGAGATAACCCTTCCCTTATCGCCCGATTGACGTATGCCTCATCGCGACTCACGATCATGCTGGGTCAGCTCTGCAGTGGCCCAGGGGCCAGCAAGGATTGGGGGATGCCATGCAAATTCCACCGCCGTTCGAGTACGAGCGAGCGACCAGCATCGAGCACGCCATTGCGCTGTTGGATCGGCTCGGGCCCGAGGCCCGGCTGGTCGCAGGAGGGCACAGCCTGCTGCCGATGATGAAGCTTCGTCTGGCCAGGCCCGAACATCTCATCGACATCAACGATCTCGACCTCGCGTATGTGCGCGTCGAGAACGACGAGATCCGCATCGGATCCATGACGCGGCACCGCGAGTTGCTCGAGTCGGCCGTCGCCAACGAGCACTACGCCATCTTCGGCGACGCTGAACGAGTGATCGCCGACCCGATCGTGCGCAACCGCGGCACGATCGGCGGCTCGCTGTGCCAAGCCGATCCGTCAGAAGACTTGTCGGCCGTGATGTCGGCGCTGGCCGCAACGATCGTGCTGCACTCCAAGGATGGCCAACGCACCGTACCGGCGCGAGAGTTCCATCTCGGTCCGTACGAGACGGCCGCACAGCCCGGCGAGATCGTCACCGAGATCCGCGTGCCGATTCGTCAGCAGACCGGCAGCGCTTACGAGAAGGTCGAGCGCCGAGCGGGCGACTGGGCGATTGCCGCGTCGGGCGTGTTCGTCAGCATGGATGGCGATGTCGTCGGTGACTGCGGCATCGGGTTGACCGCTGTCGGGGTCGAGCACTTCTGCGTGCCGGCAGCCGAAGCAGCCCTCCGCGGCCAATCGCCGTCAGAAGACAACATTGCTGCGGCAGCACAACTCGCTGCAGATGCCAGCAACCCGGCCAGCGATCAGCGCGGCCCCGCCGACTACAAGCGGCACCTCGCCAAAGAACTCACAGCACGTGCACTGCGCCGCGCTGTCGCTCGAGCACAGGGAGGCTCATGATGGAAGTGACGATGAACGTCAATGGTGAAGAGGTCACGCGCGATGTCGAACCACGGTTGTTGCTGATCCACTTCCTCCGCGACCATCTGCGACTGACGGGCAGCCACTGGGGTTGCGACACGTCGAACTGCGGGGTGTGCGTGGTGTGGATGGACGGAGAACCCGTGAAGTCGTGCACCGTCCTGACCGCGATGGCCGACGGTCGCACGATTCGTACCGTCGAAGACCTCGAGCAGGGCGGCGAGTTGGACCCGATCCAGCAAGGTTTCATGGAGATGCATGGCCTGCAGTGCGGTTTCTGCACGCCGGCGATGATGATGACTGCTCGAGCCTTGCTCGACAAGAACCCGGACCCCAGCACCGATCAGATCCGCGAGGCGATCTGCGGAACGATCTGTCGCTGCACCGGATACGAGAACATCGTGCGCTCAATTCGTTGGGCAGCAGAAAACACGGGGGTGAACGCGTGACTGTGACCGAGGTACCTACCAGCGCCGGAGGGAACCCGATCGGGTTCGGGCGCATGCTGCGCAAGGAGGACGCGAGGTTCCTGCGCGGCCAGGGCAACTACGTCGACGACATCGACATGCCCGGCATGCTCCACGGTGCGATCCTGCGCAGCCCGGTCGCGCACGCATTGATCAAGTCGATCGACACGTCGGCGGCAGAAGCACACCCGAAGGTGAAAGCCGTGATCACCGGTGCCGTGCTCGAAACACTCGGTCTGGCGTGGGTGCCGACGTTGTCGTACGACACGGCAGCCGTCCTCGCCACCGACAAGGTGCGCTTCCAGGGGCAAGAGGTCGCGTTTGTCATCGCCGAAGACAAGTACTCCGCCCGTGACGCGTTGGAGTTGATCGAGGTCGAGTACGAGATCCTCCCTGCGGTCATCGATGCCAAGAAGGCTTTGGAGCCTGGCGCTCCAGTGATCCGCACCGACAAGGAAGGCAAGACCGACAACCACATCTTCGACTGGGAAGCCGGCGACGAGGCAAAGTGCGATGCCGCCTTTGCCAAGGCCGACGTGATCGTGAAGCAGGACATGCTCTATCCGCGTTCGCATCCATCGCCGATGGAGACATGTGGGGCGGTAGCACTGATGGACAAGGTCACCGGCCAGCTCACCATCTGGTGCACGACTCAAGCACCTCACGCACACCGCACTGTGTATGCGTTGGTGGCGGGTCTCCCCGAACACAAGATCCGGGTCGTGGCTCAAGACATCGGCGGAGGCTTCGGCAACAAGGTCGGCATCTACTCCGGCTACGTCCTCGCGATCGTCGGGTCCATCGTCACCGGCAAGCCGGTGAAGTGGATGGAAGACCGCAGCGAGCACCTGATGAGCACCGCGTTCGCACGTGACTACCACATGCACGGCGAGATCGCAGCGACCAGCGAGGGCAAGATCCTCGGCATGCGAGTCAATGTGCTCGCTGATCACGGGTGCTTCAACGGAACGGCCCAGCCGACCAAGTTCCCCGCCGGCTTCTTCCACATCTTCACGGGGAGTTACGACTACGAGGCAGCGCACTGCAAGGTGACGGGCGTGTACACCAACAAGGCACCAGGCGGCGTCGCCTATGCATGCTCGTTCCGCATCACCGAGGCCGTGTATCTGGTCGAGCGCTTGATCGATTGCCTCGCGATGGAGATGAAGGTCGACCCAGCAGAGTTGCGACTGAAGAACCTGTTGCGCGCCGAACAGTTCCCGTACACCACCCCGACCGGGTGGGAGTACGACAGTGGCAACTACGCGCCGACGTTGCGCGAAGCCATGCGCATCGCCGGCTACGACGAGCTGCGCGCGGAGCAGGCGGCGCGCCGCGAGCGACGAACTGCAGGAGACACCAGTGAGCCCCTGATGGGCATCGGGATCTCGTTCTTCACCGAAGGCGTCGGCGCCGGTCCGCGCAAGCACATGGACATCCTCGGCCTCGGTATGGCCGACGGCGCCGAGTTGAGAGTGCACCCGACCGGCAAGGCTCAACTGCGGCTCAGTTGCATGTCGCAAGGACAAGGCCACCAGACGACCTTTGCGCAGATCGTCGCCCAGGAACTGGGCATACCGCCGGAAGACGTCGAGGTGCTGCAGGGCGATACCGACAACACGCCCTTCGGTCTCGGCACGTACGGATCACGGTCGACGCCCGTCAGTGGAGGGGCCGCAGCGATCGTGGCACGACGCGTCCGCGACAAGGCCAGGATCGTGGCAGCCGCGGCGCTCGAGTGCTCGCCCGACGACCTCGAATGGGAGCTCGGAAGGTGGCAGGTCAAGGGCGATCCCGAGAAAGGCAAGACGATCCAGGAGATCGCCATGCTCGCGCACAGCTCGCTCGAGCTTCCCGACGGCGTCGAAGGCCATCTCGACGGACAGTGCGTCTACGACCCACCAAACCTCACGTATCCCTTCGGTGCCTACATCTGCGTCACCGATGTCGATCCTGGTACCGGTGAGGTGAAGGTGCGCCGGTTCATTGCCGTCGACGACTGTGGTCCACGCATCAATCCGATGATCGTCGAGGGGCAGGTGCATGGCGGACTCGCCGACGGCGTCGGTATGGCACTGATGCAGGTCATCGCGTTCGACGAGGAGGGCAACAACATGGGCGGGTCGTTCATGGACTATCTGCTGCCGACATCGATGGAGTGCCCGTCGTGGGAGCTCGGCGAGACCGTCACACCCTCGCCGCATCATCCCCTCGGTGTGAAGGGCGTCGGCGAGTCGGCCACCGTCGGTTCGCCGCCCGCAGTCGTCAACTCGGTGCTCGACGCCATTCAGGTGCGCCACGCAGACATGCCGTTGACACCCGCACAGGTCTGGCGTGCCATACAAGGCAACCCCTACCGAACTGACTTAGCGATTGTCTAACGGACTGCCGTTAGCGTTTTCGCCGTGACACACGATCTTGCTGCTCGTGGGTTGGAGCTGCGTCATGCTCGTGCGGCGTACGTACATGCCCGCGTCGTCGCGGCGGAGAAGCCGACCAGTGCGAAGCCGGGAGCAGAGGCAATCGTGCTCGCCGACGGAACCATCGAGGGTTTCGTCGGCGGAGCATGCGCGGAGTCCACCGTCCGCGCCCAGGCGCTGACCTTGCTCGACTCCGGTGAGACCCTGCTGTTACGGATCACGCCGAGCCCGAGGAGCCGAGAGCCGGCTCGCTGACGGTGCACAACCCGTGCCTGTCGGGCGGCACGTTGGAGATCTTCCTCGAGCCGATCATTCCGGCACCGCTGGTGGTCGTTGCCGGCGACACTCCCATCGCCCGTGCGGTCCTCGATCTGGCCGCGCCGCTGGGCCACGCCGGCACGCCGTACGACGGCCAACTGCCCAGCGATACGGCAGCTGTGGTCATTGCATCCCACGGTCGAGACGAGGAGGCGGTGCTGGTTGCCGCGCTGAACGCCGATGTTCCCTACGTCGGCCTGGTCGCCAGTCGGAAGCGTGGTGAGGCGGTGCTCGGCGCCATCGATGTCTGTGCCTCGATGAAGGCCCGCGTGCACACGCCTGCCGGCCTCGACATCGGTGCCAGAACTCCCGAAGAGGTCGCGCTGTCGATCCTCGCCGAGATCATCTCGACGAGACCCCGGCAGTCCGGGCGTCCAGTGGGCGAAGGCCAGCCGACGTCCACCGAGTCGTCGATCGATCCCGTGTGCGGCATGAGCGTTGCCATGGTCGATGCATCACTGCACCTCGATCTCGAAGGCAGCCGCTATTGGTTCTGCGGCAGCGGTTGCCTGCGAGCCTTCGCCGCCGATCCACAGACCTATCTGTCGTGAGCATCGACCTCTCCACGGTCGACGAGCTGTCGCACAGGCTCGACGCGGTCGACTACCTGGCGGACCAGGGTCTGGCGACTGCGCTGTTCTGCGCGGCGCGCCTCCCGCAGCCGTTGCTGCTCGAAGGCGAGGCAGGCGTTGGTAAGACCGAGGCCGGCAAGGCCCTGGCCGCTGTGCTCGACACGCCTTTGGTGCGGCTGCAGTGCTACGAGGGAATCGACGCAGCCGAGGCGTTGTACGAATGGAACTACTCGCGCCAACTGTTGGGAATTCGCGCAGCAGAAGCATCGGGCAAGCCGCTCGACAGCGACGACCTGTTCACGCCGGAGTACCTCGTCGCCCGCCCATTGCTGAAGGCAATCGAGCACCAGGGCCCACGACCGGTCGTGTTGCTGATCGACGAGGTCGACAGATCCGACGACGAGTTCGAAGCGTTCCTTTTCGAGTTGTTGGCCGAATCGTCCGTGACGATTCCGGAGCTCGGCACGATCACGGCCGCCTTCCCCCCGATCGTCGTCCTGACATCGAATCGCACACGCGATCTCCACGATGCGCTGAAGCGCCGGTGCCTGTACCACTGGATCGATTATCCCGATGTCGCCCGCGCCACCGCCATCGTCCGACGACGAGTGCCGGCCGCGAGCGCAGACCTGGCCGAGAATGTCGCTGCTGCAGTGGCACGGCTGCGCACGCTCGACGTGCAGAAGCCGCCGGGAATCGCAGAGGCCATCAACTGGGTGGCCGCGCTCGAGTTGCTCGGCATCGACCTGCTCGACGACAGGGCCGTGGAGCGCACGCTCGGCTCGGTCATGAAGTACCGAGAGGATCTCGATCTCGTCGGTCAGCGCGGCTACCGATGGGTTGCAACAGGGTCGGACCAGCCGCCGGCCGAGAGATAGCGAACTCACGGATGGTCGACCTGGCAACGGTCGCCGCGACGTTTGGAGATCGGCTCCACTCCGCGGGCATCCCGGTCTCGCCGGAGCGATCAGGGCGCTTCGCTGCCGCTCTCGGGCTGACAGCGCCGGCGACACACGCCGACCTCTATTGGGCGGCGCGGATCACGCTTCTCAGCGGGCATGACCAACTCGAGCAGTTCGATCGGGTGTTCGCCCACGTCTTCGGAGAACTCGCTGATCCCGCCGACGTCCGCGGTGACGCTGCCGACCTGAAGTCTCGCCGCGAGGCTCGGCAGCGGTCAGCTCACAGTTCGCAGGACGAGCGCGGCGCAACGAGGGCCGGTCGGTCGGGCGAAGATCATCAGCACGGCGACAGCGACGTCGAGGGTGAGACATTGGCGATGACCGCCGGCACCGATGAATACCTCCACACAGCGGACTACGCCGCGCTGACGCCTGAGGAACTGCGCGCCATGCGCACACTCATGACGCAGATGCGCTTGGCGCCGCCGAAGCGCACCCGACGGCGCACTCAGCGATCATCGAGAGGTCGTCGGCTCGACATGCGGGCCACGATTCGCCGCAGCCGGCGTACAGCGGGTGATCCCGTCGAGAGGATTCGACGTCGACAAACGGTGCGTCCACGACGCCTGGTGATGATCGCCGACGTCTCCGGATCGATGGAACCGTATGCCCACGCGTACCTGCAACTGCTGCATTGCGCCGCAGGAGGTGCCAACGCTGAGACTTTCGTCTTCGCCACCCGTCTGACGCGACTCACCCGCCAGCTACGCATCCGGAATCCCAACGTGGCATTGCAGCGTGCCGCGGCGAGCGCGCCCGACTGGGCCGGAGGCACCCGACTCGGCGACGCCCTGAAGGCCTTCAACGATGGCTGGGGCCGGCGCGGCCTGGCACGTGGCGCGGTGCTGCTGATCGTGTCGGACGGCTGGGATGCCGGAGATCCCGCACTTGTCGGCGAGCAGATGGCCAGGCTGTCGTTGCTTGCCCACAAGGTCGTGTGGGTCAACCCCCGCAAGCAGAGCGAGAGGTACCAGCCGCTCGTCGGCGCCATGGCCGCGGCGTTGCCACATGTCGACGCCTTCGTCAGCGGCCATTCCTTGGAGGCGATGCACGAGGTGCTGGAGGCCATCGGGCAACCGCCAACCTGACCCGGTCATCCCTCCAAGACCTCAGGGGCTCGGGACGTTGGTCCCAATCGATGGTGTCCACGTCCTCTATCCCGAGAACCGCGGCACCTTGAGGATGGCACCATGGCACGTGAAGAGAAGTCTGTCCTGGGTTGGTTCGCATTCGTGGTCGCCGTGGTGGCACTGTCGTTGGCGACGTTCGGTTTGCGGAGCGGACCGTCGACGAGCTCGGCAGCATCTGCTCCGGTCAGCGTCGACGTGACCCTGACCGAGTTCAGCATCACACCATCGATGATCTCGTTGCCTCTCGAAGGCGGAACGATGCGCGTCACCAACACGGGTTCGTCGGTGCACGACTTCTCAGTGCCGGAGCTGGGGTTGAAGACCGGTGACGTCCAGCCCGGCGCAACTGTGCAGTTGAAGGTGGGTCGTGTAGCTGCCGGGATGTACACGGCGTTCTGCGAGATCGCCGGACATGCGGCCAACGGCATGACCGGGTCGTTGATGATCGGCGACGACACGAGCGGTATGGCCTCCGCAACGCCGACCACGATGTCGTGGCAGGAGATGGACAAGGCGATGGGCGACGTTGCCGCGCAGTTCCCCGCCAAGACAGCAGGACATGGTGGCGACCGGCTGGAGCCCACGGTCCTGGCCGACGGCACCAAGGAGTTCGACCTCGAAGCCAAGATCGTGAAGTGGGAGGTCTCGCCCGGCAAGCTCGTCGACGCATGGACGTACAACGGCGTCGTCCCGGCGCCGGAGATCCACGTCAACGACGGCGACAAGGTTCGCTTGGTCCTGACGAACAACCTGCCCGAGTCGACGTCGCTCCACCTCCACGGCGTACGGGTGCCGAACGCGATGGACGGCGTCGATCCCTACACCCAACCGCCGATCCCGCCCGGCGAGAGCTTCACGTACGAGTTCGTCGCCAAGGGTCCGGCTGTCGGGATCTACCACTCGCATCACAACGCCCAGATCCAGGTGCCGAACGGCCTGTTCGGAGCATTCACCATCGACGAGATGCCCATCCCGCAGGCCCTCATCGACAAGGGCTACACCAAGGTCGACAAGTCGACCAACATGGTCTTGAACGATGCCGGCACGATCGGGCTCAGCCTGAACGGCAAGAGCTTCCCCGCGACGGAACCGAGCACGATGCGAGTCGGTGAGGTGCTCGAGGTCAACTACCTCAACGAGGGCCTGATGGCGCACCCGATGCACCTGCACCAGCCCGTCGGATGGATCATCGCCAAGGACGGAGTGCCGCTCGACCAGCCGCTGCCGAGCGACACTGTCAACGTCGCTCCCGGCGAGCGTTACACCGTGCTGTACAAGGCAGAGGAGCCCGGTGTGTGGGCCTGGCACTGCCACATCCTCAACCACGCCGAGGGTCCAATGGGCATGTTCGGAATGGTCACGGCGCTGATCGTGGAGCCGTAGGTACAACATCGGTCCTGATTCCGGTCACGACGACGTTGGTTATGCTCGGGGAGTCGCATCACGCAAACGCGAGGGCTCATGGCTGACGATCTTGCAGATGGCTGGGGGCCTGCGGACTCACCCAGTGACACGCTCTTGCGCGCCGGGGTGCTGAGCCTCGCCGACCGGATCACCCACCAAGCAGCGGCGCTCGATCGCGACGTCATCGACGACAGCCGATGGGTCGCGGCCGCGTTGGCCGATACGGGCATCTTCTCCAACGCCGGAATCGTGACCCGGCCGCCTTCCGACTGGTCATGGGTAGCGCCCGCTCTCTCGGCTCTGGCACCGCCAGGTGTGCCGAAGCTGTTGCTGTCGCCATTCCCGACGCCCGATCTTCGCGGCGAGGGGCTCCAGCTCCTCGGCCATCCACCGTTCATGGTTCGCCCGGCGGGAGGAGTTCCACCGCAACTGACGCCGGAGGTGGAGATCCGCGAGGTGCGAGACGCAGAGGATCTGTTCGTCTTCGAACGGACCCTGATCGAGGGCTATCCGGTACCCGGCATGGATCCGGCCGACGTGCCGATTCTCTTTTCGCCGAAGGTGCTCGGCGGTTCATTCCATGCGTTCCTCGGCCTCGTCGACGGCCATCCTGTGGCCACCGCGTCTGCGCACGTGGCGGCGGGCGTCAACCACGTCGAGTTCGTCGCGACGCGGTCCGAGCACCGTGGCCGTGGCATCGGTGCCGCGCTCACCTGGGCTGCAACCGTTGCCGAACCTTCGTTGCCGGCGGTACTGATCTCCAGCGATGACGGTCGAGGTGTCTACGAGAAACTGGGGTTCCTGCCGATCGTCCGTTGGACGATCTGGTTGGCCATGTGAGGCTCTAGGAGACTGCCGAGCAAGTGCGTTGTCCGTGCGGGATGCGCGGGCCGCGGTGGATGGCTGCATGTCGTCGATGTTGTTGCCCGGTTGGCAGCCTGGGTCCTCGGGACTGTGTCACACCCATTTGCGAGGATGGACAGATGAAGGTCAGCGAGGTCCGGGAGCTGGTGGGGCGGGTGGCGGCAGTCGATGCCGACTGTGCTGATTGGGCTGTGTTGCAAACCGCCGTTGGCGAGCTGGCGCGGTTGAAGTCGTGGGTTGAAGGACGTGAGGTGTTTGTGGCCGGGTTGGTGGCGAAGGTGTCGTCGTTTCCGGAGAAGTCGTTGGCCGAAGCCGGGCGGACCAGCCTGCGTGATGGTGAACGGGTGATCAAACGCGCCGAAACCGTCGAGCAGATCCCCGAGCTGGGAACGTCGCTGGAGGCCGGGCGGGTGTCGGGGGCGCATGTCGATGTGTTGACCCGGGCGTTGGCCCAGTTGCCGCCGGCGACGCGGCAGCAGTTGATCGATGACGCCGCGAGTCTCGTGCACGCCGCTGAGAACACCACTGCGGATGAGTTCTCCCGTACGGTCGGCGCCCACGCCCGACGCCTGGAACGTGACACGGACGGGCTCGAGCGTCTGGAGCGGCAACGTCGAGCGGTCAGGTTCGATTCGTGGATCGATCGTCACACCGGGATGGGGCGCTGGTCAGCAACGTGGGATCCGGAAACGATGGTCCGCTTGGAGAACCTGATCGACGCCAAAGTCCAAGCCCTGTTCCACGACACCCAGCCGGCCAACTGTCCGACCGATCTGTTGGCCAGACAGTCGTTCCTGCGCGCTCACGCCGTGCTCGCCTTGCTCAACGACGGCGGTTGCCGCCTGGGTCGACCAGAAATCGTTGTCGTGGTCGATCACACCCACCCACAGCCTGATGGGCGGCCGGTGATCGATTGGGGACTCCCGGTTGATCTCCCCGACCGGGTGCTCGACGATCTGGCCAGCCGGGCCAACACCTTCACCGTGGTGGTTCGCAACGGGGTGATCATCGACGCCCCCGGCGAACTCAACTTGGGTCGCACAACACGGATCGCCAATCGGGCGCAGCGTCGAGCGTTGGGGGCGTTGTATGCGACCTGCGCGATCCCCGGCTGCCAGGTCCGCTACAGCCGCACGAAGTTGCACCACGTCGTCTGGTGGCGCCATCACGGGCTCACCGACTTGGACAATCTGTTGCCATTGTGCGAGCGACACCATCACAACATCCACCACGACGGCTGGACACTGACCCTCACCCCAGATCGGATGTTGACCATCCGGCTACCCGACGGACAAGTCATGACCACCGGCCCACCCCAACGCGGCGCGGCATGAACGCAACCGCAGACTGCCCGCAGAGGCGGCACAGCACTCGAGTAGCCGGCGATCGCGCTCGCAACACGCGCGGCCCCATCGCCCAGACGTTGCAATTCGCCAAGGTTGCTGTAGGCACTCGACTGCGAGACTGCTGAGCAATTGGGGTGGAAAGGGGCCTGCCTTCTCGTTGGGGTTGTCAAGGACGTGTCCAGACAGGGGCACCGCGGCTCCGAATCGGGAGTTGTTCTTCGCGTCGGCGCCGGTTGGGCATCTGGCACCGGCCGGCTCGCACCTTCAACCGCGACACTTCGGTCGCTCGTGCCACACCCCATGGGCGAATTGCTCAGCAGTCTCCTAGGAGCGACGCCAGACCACCGTCGATCGTGGCCCAACCGTCGTGCCCTGCGGTGGTGCCGATGACAAGGCGATCTCCCACGATCCAGGTTCCTGCAGGTCGAACTTCACGGGTTCCCACCAGGCATTGCACATCACGTACAGACCACCGGCGGACCACGCCAGCGAACGCGATTCCAACGACGTGTCGGGCACCGACTCGGCGCCGTAGAAGCGAAAATCGGTCGGCGGACACTCCCGACGGAGGCGCAGCAGTTCCTTGACGTAGTCGCGCAGTTCTGCCCACGCTTCGAGGCGGCTCCAATCGACCCAGGTGACCTCGCTGTCGATGTTGTACGGGTTGTCGAGACCCCCTTGCGTGCGTCCGAACTCGTCGCCCATCACGAACATGGGCGTGCCCGCCGACAGCAGCAGCATCGTGAAGTAGTTCTTCAACTGCTGCAGGCGCAACGATTCGCCGCTGTCCCACGAATGGTGGTGATCACTGGTCGACAGCGTCAGGTCGTACATCGTCAGGCCGTCGTGAGCGGTGATGAAGTTCACGGTGGAATCGCGCCCGGCGGGAATGCGGTCAGGGCTGCCCTGCACACGCTGTATCACCGCTGACACCATGCCTGGCTCGCCGCGAACGAAGCCGCGGATCTCGTCGCGGAAGTGATCGTTCCATTGCAACCACGGCTCCGGCCACTCGCCCACCTGGTAGGACCCGAGGTCCCACGGCTCGGCGATCAGTCGCACCCCGCGCTGTGCTCCCCATGTGGTGATTCGATCCACGAGCTCGCCGTCGTCGCGGTTCAACAGCGAGGCGAGGTCGAAGCGAAAGCCGTCGATGCCGAGATCGGCAAAACGGTCGAGGGCGGTGAGCACGAGCCGTTGGATGTTGGGGTCAGCGGGGTTCGACACATTCCCGCATCCGCTGTCGTCGTTGTACGTGCCATCCGCGCGGTGGAGGTAGGCGTTGGCTTCGTCGAGGCCCCGCAGCGACAGCGTCGGTTTCGTTGGATCGGCTTCCGCCGTGTGGTTGAACACGACGTCGAGCCACACCTCGAGGCCGTGATGATGGGCCGCGTCGACGAGCGATGCCAACTCTGCGGGAGCATCATCGCCGGCTGCGTACGGCCTGTGAACCGCTCCCCAGACCAGCGGCATGTAGCCCCAGTAGTTGTCGGTGGGATCGAAGGGGTGCACCGGCATCAGTTCGATGACGTTGACCCCGAGGTCGGCGACATATCCCAACCGATCGACGCAGCCGGCGAACGTCTTCGCAAAGCCACGAACGTGCAGTTCGTAGACGACCGGATCGTGATGGTGCATGCCGAGCGACGGCTGCTTCGGCCAGGTCGTGCGCACCACGCTGCGCGGGCCGTCAGCGGTCATCACCACGTCCATTGCGTTCGGGTCGAGCAGCGGGCCGACCGCGTCGGCGACGAACCAGTAGACGTCGCCGTCGTCCGCTTCGGCCTCGGCCTCCCACGCCAAACCTTCCGGCTGTCGCTGCATATCGGTCTCCGAGACTGCCTGCGTGTGGGATCGCTGGACGAACAGCGAGATGTGACCGGCGTTAGGAGCGTGAACGGAGAAGCGCTGTACCACGTGCTCAGCATTGCATCGGCTCTAGCCTGAAGAGCAATGGCTGCCCTCACTGTCTCCCCCAGATCGCCTGCCGAGGTTTCGCACGCACTGAGTTTGCACGGGTACCTGCCCGACGACGGGCTGGCGACGTCGGTGTTCCTGGCGCTGGCACTGAAACGCCCACTGCTGCTCGAAGGCGAAGCAGGCGTCGGCAAGACCGAGGTCGCGAAGGTGATCAGTCGCTGGACAGGTGGCGAGCTGATCCGGCTGCAGTGCTACGAGGGCATCGATGCTGCCCAAGCTGTCTACGACTGGGATTACTCGCGGCAGCTCCTGCATCTCCGAGCTGCCGAGGCCAGCGGCGAGGCACGCGGGGTCGGCACCGGCGTCCTGGAAGAGCAGTTGTACAACGAACGGTTCCTCTTGAAGCGGGCCCTGCTGCAGGCCATTGATCACCGTGGCGAGATCCCGCCGGTGTTGTTGATCGACGAGATCGACCGCGCCGACGACGAGTTCGAGGCGTACCTCTTGGAGATGTTGTCGGACTACCAGATCACCATCCCCGAGCTCGGAAAGTTCACGACGACTCGCCCGCCGATCGTCGTGCTGACCTCCAACCGAACCCGCGATGTGCACGATGCCTTGAAGCGGCGCTGCCTCTACCACTGGATCGAACATCCCGACTTCGAACGCGAAGTGAAGATCGTGCGCATGCGAGTGCCCAACGTGATCGAGCCACTCGCCCGCCAGGTCGCTGCCGCGGTCGAGGCGATGCGCGCGCTCAACATGTACAAGCCGCCCGGTGTGGCCGAGACCATCGACTGGGCTCAGGCACTGGGAGCCCTTGGCGTCACCGAGCTCGACGAGTCGACGGTCGAGTCCACACTCGGCACGGTGCTGAAGTATCGCGAGGATCAAGAACGCGCCCGTCAGCACGGGATTGCCAACATGGTGAAGCAGGCGTTCGAGCGGGGCATGCAACAGCCTTGAGCGCGACGCACCTCGACGTGACGACCCCGGCGGAGCGGATTGCGGTGTCATTCGCTCGCGTGTTGCGTGGCGCATCGATACTCGTACCGATCGGCAACGTGTTGATGTTCGTCGAGGCGCTCGGCCGAGTCGGAATGGCTGATCGCTCGAGTGTGTACTGGGCAGCGCGATCGACGCTGGTCCACCGGCCCGAGGACTTCCCGGTGTTCGATCGGGCGTTCGACGTGTTCTGGGATCATGCCCAGGCGGGCGCCTTCCTCGAGGAGGAAGAGACCATCAAGATCACGTTGGCCACCGACGACGACGACGGGGCCGACAACGACCACGCGGGCGAGCCCAACGACGACCCCACGCTGGCCCTCAGATTCTCGGCGACCGAGGTGCTGCGCGACAAGGACTTCGGTGCGTACGACGAATCCGAACTTCAGCTGGCGCAACAGTTGATGACCCGGTTGCGATTCGCCGGCCCGCCTCGCCGGTCGCACAGGTTCCGCTCCTCATCGCGTGGCTCTCGC
Source organism: Ilumatobacteraceae bacterium (assembly GCA_963746365.1). GTDB lineage: Bacteria > Actinomycetota > Acidimicrobiia > Acidimicrobiales > Ilumatobacteraceae > JAENVT01. The sequence continues at coordinate 169,259 of CAVVBH010000007.1, forward strand.
CCCGATCTCCGAGCGACGTTGCGCAGCGCGATCGAAGCCGGTGGCGAGCCGATTCGTCGCTTTTGGCAGGAGCCCGGCGACCGCCTGCGCCGCTTGGTCCTGCTGCTCGACGTCAGCGGCTCGATGGAGCCGTATGCGCGGGCGATGCTGCGGTTCGTGCATGCCGCGGTCGCCGGCCGTCAACGGGTGGAAGCGTTCTCCCTGGGAACACGGCTCACCCGCGTCACCAAGGAGTTGAACAGCCGCGACCCGGACCTGGCGTTGCGCCAGGCCAGCCAGCGTGTACAGGACTGGAGCGGGGGAACGCGGCTGGGCGAGTGCCTGCGACTGTTCAACGACGAGTGGGGTGTGCGGGGGCTGGCCCGGGGCTCGATCGTGGTGATCCTCAGCGACGGATGGGATCGTGGTGATCCCACCCTGCTCGGCGAGCAGATGTGCCGCCTGCAACGGGTGACACACGATCTGATCTGGGTCAATCCGTTGAAAGTCACACCCGGCTACGCACCGTTGGCCCGTGGGATGGCGGCGGCGTTGCCGTATGTTGATCACTTCGTGGAAGGTCATTCGCTCGCAGCAATGGAAGAACTGGCCAACGTGATATCCGGCGCGTCGACGAGGAGGTCCTGATCCGCGAACTCCTGGACGACATCGATCGCTGGCGCGCCGCCGGCAAGGCTGTCGCCATCGCCCGGGTCGTCGACATCGAGGGCTCCGGGCCCCGCGAACCCGGTGCCGCGATGGCGGTGAACAGCGATGGTGAGGTGGCTGGATCCGTCAGCGGCGGGTGCGTCGAAGGCGCCGTGGTCAGCGAAGCGCTTGCCATCCTCAATGGCGAGGCCGATCCGCGGATCATCACCTTCGGATACAGCGACGACGAGGCATTCGCCGTGGGATTGACGTGCGGAGGGACCATCCGGTTGTTCGTCGAGCCCCTCGACTGGTGAGCCGGCGCTTGGCGACATGACGGCCACCTACGAACTGCTGCGCGACCGCATCAGGTCGAAGGAGCCCGTCGCCCTGGCGACCGTCGTCGACGGTCCCCATGTGGGTGCCAAGCTCATCGTCACCACCACCGAGGATCCCGTCGGCGACCTCGGCGATCCCGAGCTCACCCGCATCGTTGCACGCGACGCGATCGCCGAGCTGGAAGCCGGTCGAAGTGGGATGCGCAACTACGGCCCCGAAGGCCAAACCACGCCGGAGGACCTCGTCAACACCCCGACGGTCAGGATCTTCGTCGAGAGCTGGGCTCCACCGCCGCAGATGTGGATCTTCGGAGCGGTCGACTTCACCGCGGCGCTGGCGAAGGTCGCGAAGGTTCTCGGCTACCGGGTGACGGTCATCGATGCCCGCGAGGTCTTCGCCACGCGTCGCCGCTTCCCGATGGCGGACGAGGTCGTGGTCTCGTGGCCCGGGCCGGTCTTCGCCGAACGAGGTGCAACGCTCAGCCAGCGAGACGCCGTGTGCATCCTCACCCACGATCCCAAGTTCGACGTGCCGGCGGTGCAGGGTGCGCTGGGCACTCGAGTTGGCTACATCGGCGTGATGGGCAGCCGCAAGACCCACGCCAAGAGGATGGAGCGGCTGGCCGAAGCCGGCGTCGACCAGCCGGAGCAGCTCGACCGGCTGATGTCGCCGATCGGCCTCGACATCGGGGCCCGCACGCCGGAGGAGACGGCTATCTCGATCTGCGCCGAGATCATCGCCAAGCACACAGGCCGGGCGACGCCATCACTCCGTGCCGCCAGCGGTCCTATCCACGGCTGAGTTGTTCCTACCGCAGGTCAGCCGAGCGGGATTGGCGAACTTGACCCGCTTCACACGGCGGTCGGAGATGTGCCCGACCTCGACGTAACGACCGCGACCCACCGCATGGACGATGAGGCTGTCGACGCCCAGCCACATCATGACGTGACCCGGGTAGTACACGAGGTCACCTGCCTGCGCGGTGTCGAGCGTGCGTGCCGCAGCATTGCGCAGCTGCGTGCCGCTGCGGCGTGCCAGCTCGACGCCCGACTTGCCCCAAGCGAACGCTGTGAGACCGGAGCAGTCGAAGCCCACGGCGGCCTCGCTGGTGTTGCGCCGGTACGGCACGCCGACCTGGGTCAACGCCGACAGGAAGGCGATCTGGTGGGGTTGATCAGCGAGCTTCCACGCCTCGTAGATGCGAGCGCCGTCGACCTCGAGGCTCGATGCCACTGCATACGCCGCATTTTCGAAGCGGACAGCGAATGCATCGGTTCCCATGGTGGCGAGCGCCGCTGCGGCACTGGTCGCCACGGTGTCGATGGTGGCAGCCACCGCAATCCTGGGAACTTGCACGGCGCCGGCTGAGCCGGTATCGGCAGCTACGGCCGCGCCGCCCAAAATCGAGGCGGCGAGCAGGAATGTTGCAAATCTTTGACGGATCGTCACAAAGGGTCCCCTGTGAGGTGGTGGTGCGAACTGCCCGTGGCGGGCGAATTGCTCAGGTCGTGCGAAGGAATATCTCCTTGATCACGGCGAAAGCGCCATACGTGAGCGCCACCGCTTCCATTTCAGAAGGGATCCGCCGACCAACGAACCGTCGGCATGAACCCGTCACACATGACAAGTTATCGTCATCAAAATGCAATATCCAAGTCGAACGTCACACTTTCGTCGTCAAGATTTCGTCAAGAAGGGCGAGAATGTGGTTGGGCGGACGGGAAGTTGGGCAGTACAAACCGCCCGTATGCTGCTCCGATGACCGTCACCACCGCCGTGCTGCTCGCTGCGGGCGGCGGAACGAGGTTTGCGGGCTCGACCCACAAGCTGTTGGCGATGCTCGACGGCAAACCCGTCTTTCGCAGGTCGCTCGACAACGTGGTGGCCGCCGGATTCGACCATGTCGTGGTCGTCACCGGCGCCGTTGCGCTGCAGATCGACGACCCGAAGGTACAGACCGTGCACAACCCGAGGTGGCAACAAGGCCAGGCCGGATCCCTGCAATTGGGCATCGCAGCGGCAGAGGTTCACGACAGCGATGTCGTCGTCGTCGGCCTCGCCGATCAGCCGTTCATCCCGGCCTCGGCGTGGCGCGCGGTCGCTACCGCTGCGTCCGCCGCCCCGATCGTCGTTGCCACATACGACGGTGTCCGCGGGCCGAATCCGGTGCGGCTGCATCCGATCGGTGTGGCCGCACCTGCCCACTGAGGGCGACGAAGGGGCCCGACCCGTGATGCGCCTTCGCCCGGATTGGGTCGATGAAGTAGCGTGCGAAGGCTCAGCGGCTGACATCGACACGTTGGAGGATCTCGGATCATGGACAAACTTCTGAACGAATTCACGGTGAACCGGCCCATCGACGAGACCTGGAACGTGTTGACCGACGTCGAGCGGATTGCGCCGTGCATGCCCGGTGCGGCACTGGAGGAGATCGAGGGCGATGTGTTCCGTGGCGTCGTCAAGGTCAAGCTCGGGGCGATCTCGACCGCGTTCAAGGGTCAGGCCAACTTCGTCGAACGCGACGATGCTGCACACCGTGCCGTGTTGAAGGGCGAAGGCCGCGACACCACGGGCAAGGGGAACGCCAGTGCGTTGATCACCGCGAAGCTGGAATCCATCGACGCAGGCACGACCAAGTGTTTCGTCGAGACCGACCTGCACATCACGGGCAAGGTGGCCCAGTTCGGGCGAGGGATCATGGGCGACGTCAGCAAGAAGCTCATGAACCAGTTCGCGACCAACCTCAACAAGATGCTCGATCAGCAGCCGGAGGCAGCGGGGGCTGCCACGACACCGGCCGCGACCGACGACGGCCGAAGCCGACGAGGAACCAGAAGGGGCAAGTGACGGGTCTCCGTCGATCGCACCGGCCGGAGCGAAAGGATCGAGCAACGGCGAGACCGAGGCCGACGCCCCGGCGAACGACGCCGGGGGCAAGGACGTTGCGGCCACTGGCGGCCCGACCGTGCGAAAGATCAATGGACCGGCCGCTGCGCCCATCGAGTTGTCCGACGTCGCCGGTTCGGCGATCCTCAAGCGTGCCCTCCCGCTGGTCGGTGGCCTGGCGCTGCTGTGGATCGTCATCCGTCGTTTCACCCGACGCTGATGACGTGAGCGACGATGTCGCTTCCGTCCGCGAGTTGATCGGCAGGACGCCCCGCGGCTCGTTCGATGTCGTCGTTCGCGATGGCGCCGGCGCGCCGGTCGTGCTTCGCAATGCACCGTTGCTCGACGATGGCGAGCCGATGCCGACCCGTTACTGGTTGGTGGGCAAACGCGAGGTCCTGGCCGTCAGTCGGCTCGAGTCGCTCGGAGCTGTTCGTCGCGCCGAATCCGAAATCGATCCCGGACTGGTCGCCGATGCTCATGCCCGCTATGCCGCCGAGCGCGATGCGGTCATACCTCCCGATCATGTCGGCCCGCGGCCGCACGGTGGCGTGGGCGGAACTCGCACCGGGATCAAGTGTCTGCATGCGCACTACGCCTGGTTCCTCGCCGGCGGCGACGACCCGGTCGGCGCTTGGGTGGCGCGCGAGCTCGCAGGAAAAGTCGAAAGCCAGCAATGAACGCGGTGACGGTACGGCTGGGGATCGACGACACGCTCGTCGAAGTCGACGGCCAGCACCACGTCATCCCGCTCGGTGCGGCGACACTCACCAGCAGCGAGTTGGTGTCCGACCCACCGCGGCCCGAAGAGCTCACCAACGCGATCGGCTTGGTGGTGGATCATCTCGACGACCTGCTGCCGCGCTGTTCCCGCGGCGAGCGCCGCGGACGAAGTGGTCATCGTCGGCGACCTGGCCACCGTGATTGCCGCGGTCGAGTTCGGCGGCACACCACCACTGCCGTTCCCGCTGCTCCGTGCCGCGGTCGAGGATGTCTTTCGTACCGTCGCCACCGAGAGCTCCGCCGAGCGCGCGTTGAATCCGGGACTTCCTGCGACCGCGGTCGACACCATCGTCGCGGCCTGCTGCATCCTCGTAGCGATCATGCGTCACCTTCACCTCGACCGGGTCGACGTCAACGCCGACCTGGGGGCGCAACCATGACCTTCAGTCGACGTGCTGGGTTGCATCCATCGATCGTCCCAGAGCCCGGCATGCGCCTGTACGGCAAGCGCGTGGTGCTGCGCCCTTTGATGGTCAGCGACTTCGCCCAGTGGACCGAGGTGCGGCTACGCAACGAGCAGTGGCTGACACCGTGGGAGCCGCTCCGCGCCAACAACCTCGCCGATCCGACGCGCCATCGCGACGCGTTCAGCTCGCGTTGTGCAACACGCGACCGCGAGCGCCAAGTGGGATCCGCGTACGGCTTCGGATTGTTCGTCGACAACGCGTTCGCCGGCGAGATCAACATCAACAACGTGGTGCGTGGTGCGTTTCAATGTGGCGTCGTCGGCTACTGGATCGATCAGCGCCACGCCGGCAATCGCTACGTCGCGGAAGGTGTCGCGGTCGTCTGCAAGTTCGCGTTCGAGGAGCTCCAGCTTCACCGACTGGAGATCTGCATCGTGCCGCGCAACACCAACAGCCGCAGAGTGATGGAAGTGCTCGGCATCCGCGAGGAAGGACTTGCGTTGCGCTACCTCGAGATCAACGGCGCGTGGGAAGACCACATTCGCTACGCGATCACGGTCGAGGAATGGCAGGAACGCCGAGCCGACCTCACCGCGGCGTGGGGCTAGTTGCGACTATTCGCTGGCGATTCGAAAAGCCTGCGCCTTCGCCTTGCGCACGCTCGTGCGCCTCTTCCACATCTTCATCTTCCAGTGACGCTTGCCGTCGTTGCCGTTGCCGGCCCTCGCCTTCTCGGCGTCGTGATGGTGAGACGGGACCCAGGCTCTGCCGGGCTCATGCAACTCATCTGGTTCATAACCGGCACTGACCTTCGCCGCAACGGCGTCGAGCTCGCTGTGAATGCGATGCCGCTCGTTGTGGGCGTGGGCCCTCGAGTCCATTTTCGGCGGTGGAACCGCCTCTTGACTGCGATGGCGCTGGCTCATGAAGTACCTCCGTTGTGTTGTCGGAACGTACGGTGTGGGAGCTACCCGTGTACGCACGGTAATCCACACCGACAGGGGTGCGGAAGGCACGTTGCGTAACATTCGTGCGCGCTTTTGAGATCGTGCCTGTTACGGCTTCGTGCGGATCTTCGCCTGCAGCGCAGCCAGCCGCTCGGCGAACCACGGTTGCCGGGTGCTCCACAGTTGCGGATCCAGTTCACGCTTGACCGCGTCGGGATGGGTGTCGACGTCGGCCATCGCCACGAATGGTCTTCTTGGCCTCGATCACCAGCTCGCGTGGTGCGCTGGCGGCGCGTGCGGCCATTGCCTGAGCCGCATCGAGCAGCTGATCGTCGTCGACGCAGCGATATGCGAGGCCGACCCGCGCCGCCTCCTCTCCATCCATCACCTCGCCGAACACGACGGCAGCCATGGCCACCTGGGGCCCGGCGATGCGGCGCAGCATCCACGTGTGGCCGCCTCCCGGATGCAGGCCGATCTGCAGGAACCGTGTGTCGAACTTGGCCCGGCGGGCGGCAAGTCGAACATCGCAACCGAGCGCCAGGTTCATGCCGGCGCCGACCGCTGCACCGTTGACCGCGGCCAGCGTGGGAAGCGGGCTTCGGGCGATGCGCAGGAAGCCTTCGTAGATCGCACCAAGGCTGGTCTCGCCGGCCTCGGCCAGATTGCCAAGGTTGGCGCCGGCGCAAAAGGCCGGCGCGGCACCGGTGACAACGATCGCGCCGACCGACGAATCGTCCTCGATCTCGTCCATCGCGGCGATGATCTCGTCGACCATTGCTGCGGTCAACGTGTTGCGTTCGGCGGGATTGTTGAGGGTCAGCGTGGCCACACCTTCGGCACGCGAGACGAGCACGAGCGACATGACTACACCGTACGGCACGGGTAGCGTCAACGCCGATGCTCGACCATGTGTTCACCGACGCGATCAGTGCGCTCCGTGACGCATTCGAGGCGGCGCTTCTCGAGCGACAGGCATTCGACGAACACTTCCAGGTCGACGTGCTGCTGGGCGATCTGTCGTGGGAGACGTCGTACGGGCTTCCGGGCGAGGGCCAACCGCCGCGGGTCGTCGCCCACATCAACTTCGACTGGCCCAGCTGGAGCCAGACCGCCTATCGAAGCTGGTGCGTCGATGAGGTGCTCGATCGACAGCCGGCGATCGAGATGGAGATCATCTTCCGAGTGCAACGCCTGATCGCGCAGCCCCATCCGTCAGTGGTGCAACCCGCGATGCCCGAGACGAGCCCGCTGATCGGTAACGAGCGGATGGAACGGGCAGGCCTGACCGTCGAGATCGGTCACTTCGACGGCATCGACGGCGACCCGGAATACGCGGTCGAGGTGACCTACGAGGGCCTCTACGAGCTGGCCGAGGAAACGCTCGCCGACGGCGCCAGCACCCTGCTCGACGAGCACTTCGGTGCCCTCGGCGGCTGGATCTCGGCGACCCTGGTCAAACTCGGCGACCTCAAGCTCGCCTTCCGCCCCGCCGACGACGCCAGCCTCTGACGCCTCCCGACTTGCTCGCACCAGACGGGGGACGGAGACACTCGGTTAGAGCTTGCCGCCGCGGGCTCTCAGCTCGTTGCGAATGGCTTCGGCGATGTCGAGGGCGAGGATCTCCGCGCCGGTCTGGTTGAGGTGGAAGCCGTCATCAGCTCGCACATCCTTGAACTCGTTGTCGCGCGGGTCTTGCACGACCTCGGCGAAACCGCCGCTGAGGCCGGAGAACCGCTTCCAAGTGTCGATGAACACGACCTTCGGCCTCTTCGCTGCTTCGGCCATGACGACCTCGTTCTGCACCTGCAGGCGGGCGGTGACCTCGGGATTGTCGTCGTTGGGGATGCCGACCCAGATCAGCGTGCGGTTGTCACCGCCGAGGTAGTCCATCGCTGCGCCGACCCGCTTGCCGTATTCGGCACGCCAATCGGTGTCGTCGCTACCGGTACCTGGTGTGTGCTCGACGGCCCAGGTCTTGTCGACGTTGCGCAAACCCTGCGCGTCGTTGCCGCCAAATGTGACGACGACGATGTCGGGGTTGACCGCCGGGATCGATTGCGCGAAGTGAGCCGACCAGTCGAAGAAGTCGGGACGGCTGAGACCCGACGACACCTTGTAGTCGAGGTTCGTGGCGACCATCCCGGTCTGTTTCATCAACTTTTCGAGATACGGCGCGAACGTGCCCGCATCACTGTCGCCGGCGACGTACAGCTCCGCGGGATCCGCGGCCGACGGCACTGTCTTCTCCTTCGGCAGCAGTTCGGTCGTCGTCGTTGACGTCGAAGCAGGCGTCACCGGGGTTTTGCCATCGCTTTCGATCAGTGACGTGCTCGGTGCAGTCGGTGCGGCCTGGGTTTGGCGGCTCGGTTCCACAAACACGGCGGAAACGATCGTGTACAGCAAGAACAACACAGCGATCGCCGCGATGCCTGCAGATACCCGCCGCGCGGCGTAGACACGGTCTGGCAGGCGCTGGCGCGGTGGTTGTACAGGGGCGAGGTACATCGTCTACCACGGGCGATTCTATGGTCTGGCGGCGTCAGAACGAGGCTCTCTCCTGACCCCGACCCGATCCCGGTAGGATGCCGCCTGGAAATTCCACTCCAACCAACCAACACTCCAAGGGGGAGAACGATGCGCAAGACCAAGCGATTTACATCGCTGGCGGCCGTTGCCTTGCTGGGCCTCATGGCCGCAGCTTGTGGCAGCGACGACACGGAATCAGCGACGACCGATGCAGCCGGTGTCACGGCCGCGCCCGGCGACACCGCTGCACCCGACGCGACTACAGCGCCAGACGCCACCACCGCGCCAGACGCCACCACCGCACCAGATGGAACGACCGCGGCACCATCGGGCGACGCGCCGACGGTCGGCCTGGTGTACGACACAACCGGTCGAGGCGACCAGTCGTTCAACGATGCCGCCGCCGCCGGTCTCGAGCGTGCCAAGAGCGAACTCGGTGTGACCTTCACCGAAGCAGTGCCAAACGAGGACGGATCGAACCGCAAGGAGTTGCTCGACCTCGCTGCTGCATCGAGCGACATCATCATCGGTGTTGGCTTCCTGTTCGAAGCTGATGCAGCCGCTGTCGGAAAGGCCAATCCCGACAAGACCTTCGGAGTCGTCGACTCCTCCATGCTCGACTTCACGACCGACCCCTCCGGCGGGACGCCGTATGGCGACAACATCGTCGGTCTGGTCTTCTCCGAGGAGCAGGGTTCATTCCTGGTCGGTGCCGCTGCGGCATTGAAGAGCACAACCGGAAAGCTCGGATTCATCGGTGGCGTCAAGAACGTCGGTGGTCTGATCGAGAAGTTCGAGGCCGGCTTCAAGGCTGGAGCAAAGGCCGTGAATCCCGACATCGAGATCGTGTCGAACTACATCACTGAGGCTCCGGACTTCGACGGTTTCACCGCTCCTGACCAGGCCCGCGACATCGCCACGGCCATGTACGACGGCGGCGCCGACATCGTCTATCACGCCGCAGGCGCATCGGGTGCTGGTCTGTTCGAAGCCGCCAAGGCCTCGAGCGACGCGAAGGGCTCGAAGCTGTGGGCCATCGGCGTCGACAGCGACCAGTACAACACCTCAGACCCCGCAGTGAAGGACTACATCCTCACTTCGATGCTCAAGCGTGTCGACGTCGCCGTGTTCGAGCTCATCAAGGCTCAGATGGACGGCGACATCAAGGGTGGCCCGATCCGCTACGACCTCTCGATCGATGGCGTCGGCTATGCCACCTCCGGCGGGTTCGTCGACGACATCGCCGATCAACTCGAGACATTCAAAGCCGACATCATCAGCGGCAAGATCGTCGTACCGACAGATCCCACGCAGGCATGATCAACGCTTGATGAGCTGCATCTGAAGTAACGCAGGCAAGCGGGACCGGACTACAGTCCGGTCCCGCTTCTGCGTTTTGGAGGGACACGTGGCACGAGCAATCGAGTTGGTCGGCATCACGAAGCGTTTTCCCGGCGTCGTCGCCAACGATCACGTCGACCTCGCGGTGGAAGAGGGCGAGATCCACGCGATCTGCGGCGAGAACGGCGCGGGCAAGTCGACCTTGATGAAGATCCTGTACGGCATGTTGGCGCCCGACGAAGGCGTGATGAACGTCTTCGGCAACGAGGTGCAATTCACAAAGCCCACCGACGCCATCAAGCTCGGCATCGGCATGGTGCACCAGCACTTCATGCTCGCCGAGCAGTTGACCGTGCTCGAAAGCGTGATCCTCGGCGCGGAGCCGACGCTGTCCGGCGGTCGGATCGACTTCGCCACGGCCAGAGCGCATCTCCGCGAGGTCAGCTTGGCCTACGGGCTCGATGTCAACCCCGACGAGCTGATCGAGTCGCTGGAGGTCGGCGAGCGCCAGCGGGTGGAGATCATCAAGGTGCTCTATCGCGGTGCAAAGATCCTGATCCTCGACGAACCAACCGCGGTGCTGGTTCCACAGGAGGTCGAGGCACTGTTCCAGAACATTCGCGAGCTCAAGGCCAAGGGATCCACCATCCTCTTCATCGATCACAAGCTCGACGAGGTGCTGGAAATCGCCGACACCATCACGGTCCTGCGCCAGGGGCATTCGGTCGCAACGGTCAAACCGACCGACGTCACCGCGCACGATCTGGCTGAGCTGATGGTGGGGTCCGAACTACCGACGCCAGAGACAACGGAGTCGACGGTCACAGACATCGTGGTGCTGGAGATCAGCAATGTGACGGTCAACGAGGGAGATCGCCCGATCGTCAGCGACGTGAGCCTGAACGTGCATCGAGGCGAAGTCGTCGGTGTTGCCGGCGTGGAGGGAAACGGACAGTCCGAGCTGGTCGATGCCATCGTCGGAACCAGGCAAGTTGCTTCTGGCTCGATCTCCATGCTCGGCGAGGACATCTCCCGCACTGCGGTGCGCCATCGGCGCGAGCAGGGCCTCGGCTACATCCCCCAAGACCGTCAACGCGAAGGCTTGCTGTTGGCGGCTCCGCTCTGGGAGAACGCCGCGCTCGGCCATCAGACCATGCCGCCGTTCTCCCACGGGTTCTGGATGGATCGCGACGGCATGCGCGACGCCACCGAGCACATCGTCGACGCGTTCGATGTACGAACTCCCGACATCGACGTCGCCGCACACGCACTGTCGGGCGGCAACCAGCAGAAGTTGATCGTCGGCCGCGAGATGTCGGCAAACCCGACGATGCTCATCGCGGCACATCCCACTCGCGGTATCGATGTCGGCGCCCAGGCAGCGGTGTGGGACCAGCTACGCGCCGCCCGTGCCGCCGGGCTGGCGACGTTGTTGATCAGTGCCGACCTCGACGAACTGATCGGTCTGTCCGACACCATCGTCGTCATGCTTCGTGGCCGGCTCGTTGCGACCCTCGACCCTGCGACGGTCACCCCCCGAGACCTCGGTGCGTACATGACCGGCGCGACACAGCAGGCCGGCGCGGCATGAGGCCCACATTTCGCCGATTCCTCCTTGGTGCCGCCGCACCTGCAATGGCGCTGGTGTTCGCGATCGTCGCATCATCCATCGTTCTGATCTTCGCCGGCAGCAACCCGCTGCGCGCCTACGGCGACATGCTGAACCATGCGAGCAAGCTCGAGACGATCATCGACATCCTCAACCGTGCAACGCCGCTCTTCATCTCCGGAATCGCCGCCGCGATCGGGTTCCGCATGAACCTGTTCAACATCGGTGTGGAGGGGCAGTACCTGCTCGCCGCATTGTTGGCAGCCGTGGTCGGGGCCGCCGTCAACCTGCCCGCACCGCTTCACGTGGCACTGATCTTCCTGGTGGCCATGTCCGTCGGCGCCACCTACAGCGGTGTGGCGGGCGTGTTGAAGGTCACTCGAGGCATCAGCGAGGTGATCTCCACGATCATGCTCAACGCCATCGCAATCTCCGGTCTACTCGCCGCCGGATTGAAATTGTGGCAGGCGCCTGCTCCTGGTGGCGGCAATGTCACCCGGCTCGGCACCGAAGAGATTCCGAAGTCCGGCCGCATCCCCAACCTCAATCGCATCGTGGAGATCTTCACGCGCGACATCGGTCGCGACCGCAGGCTGACCGGTGTGCTGATTGTCGCGATCCTCGTCGGCATCGGTTTCCACGTGCTCCTGAATCGTTCGCGGTTCGGGTTCGACCTGCGCGCTAGCGGCGCCAACCCGTTCGCAGCGCGAGCCGGCGGCGTGTCACCGAAGCGGATGGTCGTTGATCGCGATGGCGTTGTCGGGTGCTGTGGCCGGCCTCGTCGGAATGACGGAGGTCATGCGTGACGGAGTCTTTCCGTCGAACCCCATCCAAGGTCTCGGCTTCGCCGGCATCGCCGTCGCCCTGCTCGGACGAAACAGCGCGGTCGGTGCAGCGGTAGCCGCCTTGATGTTCGCTTTCCTCGACATCTCCTCTGGCATCTTGCAGAACACCGGCACGGCGTCACGCGAGATCATCCAGATCATGCAGGGACTCATCATCTTGGCTGCGGTCGTCGCGTATCAGGTCACGCAACGCCTGCGTGAACGAGAAGAGACCAAAGCCGCATCTGCAGCGCTCAGCGGGGTGACGGCATGACCGTCGTGACCTTTCTGAAGAACATGCCGGCCTGGGCACGTTGGATGCTGTACGCGGTCGTCGGTGTCTTCGTGCTGAACGTCGTGCAGGGTTTCGACGACACCAGCCTGCTGACAGCAGAGGGCACGACGCGGGCGATGCTGCGCTGGGGCGTGCCGATCCTGTTGGCCGGCCTCGGCGGTCTGTTTGCCGAGCGTGCCGGCGTGGTCAACATCGGTCTCGAAGGCATGATGGTGCTCGGCACGTGGTTCGGCGCGTGGGGCGCACTGACAGTACGGCGCGTGGTGGGGCCTGTTGATCGGCGCGCTCGGCGGCGCTCTTGGCGGACTGCTGCACGCGATCGCGACCGTGCAGTTCGGCGTCGACCACGTGATCTCCGGGGTGGCGATCAACATCCTCGGCCCTGGCATCACCCGGTTCCTGTCGTCGGAGATCTTCGCCGTCAAGTACAAGGACTCCGGCGGCTCGATCACCCAGTCTCCTCGCGTTCCCACCGTTGGTCGAATGACGTTCCCGTTCCTGGCCGGTGGCGATCTGGGCAGTTGGAAGACTCCCGACATCCTCGGGTGGTTCTCCAAGAAGGATTGGTTCTTCGTCTCCGACGTCGCCGCCATCCTGCGCGGTCTCGTCAGCAACATGTCGTGGGTGACGGTCATCACGCTCGCCTTCCTGCCGGTCTGCACGTGTCTGCTATGGCGCACGCGCTTCGGATTGCGTCTGCGGATCAGTGGCGAGCGCCCGGAAGCCGGCGAGGCACAGGGCATCAACATCTACTTCTACAAGTACGTCGGCGTGATCGTCAGCGGAGCGTTGGCGGGACTGGCGGGGGCGTTCATCGCCAGCCAGGAGCTGTCAGGTGTCTACAAGGAAGGCGGCACGACCGGTCGCGGCTTCATCGGGCTCGCGGCGTTGATCTTCGGCAACTGGCGACCCATGGGCGTCTTCGGAGGAGCCATGTTGTTCGGGTATCCGTTCGCACTGAAGCTGCAGGACCTCGACGGCAAAGCTTCGCACGCACTGCTGCTCGTCACTGCAATTGCAATGTTCGCGGTGATGGTGTGGGCTCTGCTGCGCCGGAACACCAGCGACACGGCGTTGGCCGCGGTGTTCGGAGGAGCGGCTTTGCTGTGGTACGTGCTGGTCGAAACCCCGCCCACCTGGTGGGCCGCCATCCTGCCGTACGTCATCGTCCTGGTCGTGCTGATCTTCTTCACCAAACGACTTCGGCCACCCGCGGCCGATGGCCAGGTGTACAGGAAGGGCGAAGCCTAGGTGCACACGCCATCGAGGACGGCACGAACGTCGGCGCCGACCCGGTGCAATTGGTAGCCGCCCTCCTGCACGATCAGCAGTGGCCGGTCGATGTGCGCCAACGCCTTTCCGACCTCGGCGAAGTCGGCAGTCGTCAGGCACAGCCCGGCGGTCGGGTCGCCGTCTGCGGGGTCGACACCGAGCGACACGATCACGTACTCCGGGTCGAATGCGGCCACCGCGTCGATGCCGATTGCGAGGTCGGTCTGGTAGCGGTCGCCCGTCGTGCCGAGGGGCAATGGCAGGTTGAGGTTGGCGCCGGCGCCCACACCTTCGCCACGCTCGTGAGCGCGGCCCACGAACCACGGATAGTTCTGGTCAGGGTCCATGTGGATGCTGACGAACTGCACGTCGCCGCGTTGATAGAAGATCTGCTGCGTGCCGTTGCCGTGGTGGGCGTCGACGTCGAGCACGGTGACGCGCCGCACACCGGAGTCGATCAACGCCTGCGCGGCGATGGCCGCGTTGTTCAACAGGCAGAAGCCACCGAACGCAGAACGGGTGGCATGATGCCCGGGCGGGCGGCACAGCGAGTAGACGATCCGCTCGCCCGCCAAGCAGGCGATCGACACCCGACAACGCGATGTCGACCGAGGACAGAGCTGCCGGCCACGAGCCCTCGCTGAGCGGTGACGACGTATCGAAGCAGAACCACCCGAGACGGCCATAGGCGTTGCTGACCGGTGGTCGTCCAACCGGCATCGACTCGACGAGACCCGGATGGATGAACATCTCGGCGATCACTGCCTGCGCATCGGGGAGGACCGTGATGTAGTCCTTCCACGCCGTCGACAAGAAGTCGACCAACTCCGAGTTGTGCACCCGCAGGATGGGCTCCATGCCATGCGAGGTCGAGTCGACCGTCGCGAATGGGCCACCGTCCAGTGCCTGCACGATGCAGTCGACGCGCTGCGGCACTTCGAATCGTCCGACGATCGTCCCCGAGTAGACGTCGTACTCCGGGTCGTGCGAGCGGTGTTCACCGTTGGTGATGACAGACACTGGCTGGTTCGGCATGGGGCGACTGTAGATCGTCGTCGGCGACCGCTCCTACGCCTCCACGGTGGAACCTGGGAGACGGGCGACGGCCTGCACTTCGATGCCGCCACGTGGTCGCTGCGTGAGGGTGACCGTCACCCAGGTCGGCTTCGCAGTGTTCATCACTTCCCCGGCGATCTCGGCGGCCAACGCTTCCGCGAACACGGCGCGATCGCGGAAACCCCAGAGGTACAGCTTCAGGCTCTTCGATTCGATGCACCACTGATCGGGGCAGTACTCGATGACGACGTTCGAAAGGTCGGGCTGCTCGGTGACAGGACACATCGACGCGACCTCGTCGGTGGTGAACCGAACCGTCGTGATGTTGGCGGGAGCGGGAAACACCTCGACATGATCGATGGGATGACGCACCGTGTGACCCAAGACTGTCAATTCCATGTCAAGAGGGTAGGCGTGTATCCGACCGGCGCCTACGCTCTGGTGATGGGATCGATACTTGACGACCGTCAGATCGAGCAGTACCGACGCGACGGATTCCTGGTGATCGAGGGCTTCACCGACAAGGTCGCCTGCGACGTGTTGAAGGCCGCGGCCAACCAGATCGTCGCCGACTTCCAGCCGAGCGGTGAACGCACGATCTTCACGACCAGCGAACAGGAGCGGGTGAGCAACAGCGAGTTCCTGGCATCCGGTTCCGGGGTGTGGTGCTTCTTCGAGGAGGAGGCCTTCGACGCCGAAGGCCGGCCGCGCACGTCGAAGGAGTTGAGCATCAACAAGATCGGTCATGCGATGCACGATCTCGACCCCACGTTCGAGAAGTTCTCGTACCGGCCCGAGTTGGCCGGTGTCGCAGCCGACATCGGGCTGGGCGACGCGCTGGCACTGCAGAGCATGTACATCTTCAAGCAGCCGTTGATCGGTGGCGAGGTCGCCTGTCACCAGGACGCAACGTTCCTCTACACGGATCCGATGACGGTCACCGGCTTCTGGTTCGCGATCGAGGACGCGACCCTGGAAAACGGCTGCCTGTGGACCAAGCCCGGGGCGCATCGCACCAGCCTGCGCAAGCTGTTCAAGCGCGCCGGCGACACCGACGCCGACGGCACAATCTTCGAAGAGCTCGATCCGACACCGTTGCCCTCACCTTCCGATCTGATACCGCTGCCTGTTCCCGCCGGCACGATGGTGATCCTGCACGGCTTGCTGCCGCACTGGAGCGACATCAATCGCTCGCCCATCAGTCGGCACGCCTACTCGTTGCACTGCATCTCCGCGGCCGCCGACTACCCGGAGTGGAACTGGCTGCGCCGGTCGCCCGACATGCCGTTGCGATCGCTCGCCGAGGTTGCCCGGGTCGCGGCATGAACATCAAGACGCTTCCGAAGGCCCTGCTGCACGATCACCTGGATGGAGGATTGCGGCCGGCCACCGTGGTCGAGCTGGCCGCCGAGTACGGCTACAACAAGCTGCCGACGACCGATGTCGACGAGCTGGCCTCGTGGTTCAACCGCGGCGCGAAGCGCAACGACCTCGTGCTTGTACCTCGAGACGTTCGCCCACACCGTCGGCGTCATGCAACACCGCGACGCGATCGAGCGCGTGTCGTACGAATGTGCCGTCGATCTGGCTGCCGACGGCGTCGTGTACGCCGAGGTTCGCATGGCGCCGGAGCTGTGCACCGAAGAAGGCCTGACCCTCGACGAGGCGGTCGAAGCGATGCTGATGGGCTTCCGACGAGGCGCCGCAGGCACCGATCTCACGATCTACCTCATCCTGTCGGCCATGCGCACAGCGGCGCGCAGCCGTGAGATCGCCGAGTTGGCCGTCCGTTGGCGCGACGAGGGCGTGGTCGGATTCGACATCGCCGGTGCAGAGGAAGGCTTCCCGCCCACCCACCACCTCGATGCGTTCGACTACGTGCGGCGCGAGAACTTCCATACGACCATTCACGCCGGCGAGGCCTTCGGGTTGCCGAGCATCTGGGAAGCCGTGCAGTTCTGTGGCGCAGAACGGCTCGGTCACGGCGTTCGAATCGTCGACGACATCACCGGACCCGAAGGGGACGAAGAGCTCGGTCGGCTGGCTGCCTTCGTCCGCGACCGCCGCATCCCACTCGAGCTGTGCCCCACGTCGAACCTCGGTACCGGTGTCTGCAAGACCATTGCCGAGCACCCCATCGGCATGCTTCGACGACTGCGGTTCCGCGTGACGGTCAACACCGACAATCGCCTCATGAGCGCGACGTCGATGACGTACGAGATGGAACAACTCTCCGACGCGCTCGGTTGGGACCTCGACGACTTCGAGTGGCTGACGATCAATGCGATGAAGAGTGCGTTCGCGCCCTTCCCCGAGCGGCTGCGCATCATCAACGGTGTCGTCAAGCCGCGCTACGCGCTGGCGAGAGCAGAGCAGAGCGTCGGGTTGAGCTGAACTCGGCTCGGGCCGAATCTGGCACACTCGCGAACATGACTGTCGCCGTCCATCTCGTCGAGCATCCCTTGATCGCTGACTCGCTCACCAGGGTGCGCGACAGAAACACACCCAATGCACTGTTTCGCCAGGAGCTCGAACGGATCGGCACCCTGCTGATCGCCGAAGCAACGCGTGGACTGACGACTCACGAGGTGCGAGTGACGACGCCGTTGGTCTCCACCTCCGGGAGGGCACTGACGTCGCAGCCGGTCGTCGTGCCCATCCTTCGCGCAGGCCTCGGCTTCGTGCACGCCGCCCAAGAGCTGCTGCCCAGCGCCGACGTCGGGTTCGTCGGTGTGTCGCGCGACGAGGAGACCTTCCAGCCGAAGCCCTACGTCAACAAACTGCCGGAGTCCCTCGCCGGCCGGCAGTGCATCGTGTTGGACCCCATGCTTGCCACCGGAGGTTCGCTCGCGCACACGTGCCAACTGCTGCTCGAGCGCGGCGCCACCGGCACGATCATCGTCGTGTGCGTGCTCGCGGCTCCCGAAGGCATCTCGCTGCTGAAGGCGGCCGACCTCGACCTCGCGATCTACACCGCCGCGGTCGACGAAAACCTCAACGACCACGCCTTCATCGTCCCCGGACTCGGCGACGCCGGCGACCGCCAGTTCGGCTCTCCTGCCTCCTCGTGACAACCCCCGTGGAGTGTTTCACGCCCAGCCTGGGTGCCCCGAACAACTCCACAGGGCTGATCAGGGTTCGAGGAGGGCGGCCAGGGTGTTGAGATAGGGGGCTGGGTCGATGTCGATTCCCTCGCCGTAGAGCTTGACCTTGGGTTCGGTGCCGCTCGGGCGGAGTTGCAGGCGCAACTCGGGACCGAGTTGCAGGCGCAGCAGGCCGGCCTCGTCGAACCACTTGACCTCGGTGACGTCGCGATCGTCGATGACGGTCGGAGGTTCGGCGCGCATCTTGTGCACGGCGGCCGTTCCCTCGACCGGCGGCATCTTCACCGAGAGATCTGCCATGACGTGCCTGCCGAACCTCGCGCTGATCGCATCGAGTCGACCCTGCAGCGTTACACCTTCGGCTCTGGCAAGTGCAGCGACCTCGGCCATCACCACCGCTGCCGTGATGCCGTCCTTGTCGAGTGGCCGGTTGGTGACGAGATATCCGAGCGCCTGCTCGTAGCCGAAGACGAAACGTAGATCCGGCTTGCTGAGAATGGTGTGACCGATCCACTTGAAGCCCGTGTAGGTCTCGGCGAACTGCACGCCGTATTCCGCCGCCATCTTCGACAGGAGCGACGACGACACCAGCGTGGTGATGACCAGGCGATCGTCGCCTGAGGTGTGTTGCAGGATGTGGTCGGCGAGCAGCCAGCCGATCTCGTCGCCCTGCAGCCGTCGCCAACCACCTTCGGGTGTGGGGATCGCGGCGCCGAGTCGATCCGCGTCGGGATCGTTGCAGAGAGCGATCGCCGCCTCGTACGCGGCTGCTTGGGCCAGCAACAGATCCATCGCCCCCGGCTCTTCGGGATTGGGGAACGAGACGGTTGGGAACGCAGCATCTGGCTCCTGCTGCTCCGGCTACGACGGACGGTGCGGAGAATCCAGCTCGCTCGAATGCCGCGACCAATGTGGCGCCACCCACGCCGTGCATCGCGGAGTAGGCCGTCGGCACACCCTTCAGCTCGGGCCGCAGACGCACGGCCGGAACTGCCGCCAGGTAGGCCTCGACGTACGAGTCGTCGAGCCATTCGATCAGCGGGATCGTCGGGCGCGGACAGGGGCACGGTGCACGGATCGACGAGGTCGATGCACTCCGCGATCTCGGCGTCGATCGGCGACACGATCTGCGCGCCGTTTGCCGTGAACACCTTGTAGCCGTTGTCGGCGGGCGGGTTGTGCGAGGCGGTGACCACCACACCGGCCGCCGCACCGACTCCGACGATGTTCCACGCCAGCATCGGCGTCGGCACGACGTGCGGGAACATCATCGCCCGCACACCGCGCGCCGCGCGCACGCGAGCGGTGTCGAGTGCGAAGGCGTCGCTCTTGCGGCGCGCGTCGTAGCCGATGATGACGCCTCGAGTCGCCGCATCCGGTTCGGCCTTGAGCAGGTAGTCGGCGAGACCGGCGGCAGCCTGCTGGACGACCAGCCGGTTCATCCGTTGCGGTCCGGCGCCCACCGCGGCGCGCAGACCGGCTGTGCCGAACTGCAGTCGACCGTCGAAACGAAGGGACAATTCCTCGTCGTCACCCGCCAGCGAGAGCCTCCAGCTCGTCGCGCATGTCGGCATCGGGTTCGGCGGCCAGCCAGCGGCGAGCCTCGCTGCGAAAATCGCTCATGGCAAGAGCGTACGCAACTCCACCAGGGGCCGCGGCCCCACGTGGGAGATCACTTCGGCGGCCGCGATCGCGCCGAAACGGGCGCACTCGGCGAGCGATCGGCGGCGGGTGTAGCCGAAGAGGAACCCGGCCGCGAACAGGTCGCCGGCGCCGGTGGTGTCGAGAACGTGATCGACAGGTTCGGCCGGGGCGCGCAGCACGTCGTCGGGTGTCACGACCAGGCAACCCTCGGCTCCGATCGTGATGACGGCCAGTGCGCAGTCGAGGCGCACCGCACGTGACCGCCTCGTCGAGCGAGTCGACCTCGTAGAGCGACATCAGTTCGGTTTCGTTGCCGAACAGCAGGTCGACCTCGTCGCTCACCAGCGCCCGGAAGTCGCGCACGGTGACGGTCGACGCAGAACGAGTCGCTCAAGGTCAACGAGACCAGGCGATCGTTTGCGTGGGCGACCTGCGCGGCGTAGCGGAAGGCCTCTTTGGCCTCCGCCCGATCGTAGAGGTACCCCTCCATGTACAGCACTTCGCCAACAGCGACCGTGTCGGCATCGATGTCGCTCGGGCACAGCAGCGATGACACACCGAGATAGGTGTTCATCGTCCGCTGCGCGTCGGGAGTGACGACGATGATGCACCGTCCGGTCGGCGTCCCGTCGGCCGGCGCGCCGGGGCGGAACTGCACGCCGACGGCGCGGCAATCGTGACCGAACACCCGACCGAGCTCGTCGTCGCTGACCTTGCCGATGTACGCCGCGGTGCCGCCGAACGACGCGACACCGCACATGGTGTTGGCTGCCGAGCCGCCGCTCATTTCAATGGCTCCGCCCAACGCCTGGTAGATCTCCAGGGCCCGATCGGTGTCGACCAGAGTCATCGACCCTTTCACGAGGTCGTGTTGGCCGATGAACGCATCGTCGGCGTGGGCGATCACATCGACCAGTGCATTGCCGATCCCGACCACATCGAATTGAATCGCCGACACGACGGTCCAGGCTACTGGTGATAGTCCGCGGCGGTACGCTCCATGCCGTGAGCGACAACCCCTACCGACTTCCCAAAACCGTTGTTCCCAACCGCTACCGATTGGTGCTCGAGCCGGATCTTGCCGGCGCCACCTTCACCGGCACCGCATCGATCGACGTGACCGCCGTCGACGATGTCGAATCCGTCGCACTCAACGCCGACGAGCTCGAGATCTCGTCGGTTCGAGTCGGCGGCACCGAGTGTCCGTTCCATCTCGAACCCAACACCGAACGGCTCATCATCGACGCCGCCGTCGATATCGGCGACACCACCATTGACATCGATTTCACGGGCACGCTCAACGACAAGCTGCGCGGGTGGTATCGCAGTACGTTCATCGACGACAGCGGTACACAGCGTGTGATCGCTACGACACAGATGCAGGCCACCGACTGCCGCCGCGCATTTCCGTGCTTCGACGAGCCGGAGTTCAAAGCTGTCTTCGACATCACGCTGGTTGTCGAGCCGGATCTGCTGGCAGTCTCCAACGGGCCAGAGGTCAGTCGCACGGTCCGCGACGACGGCAAGCACGTCGTGACCTTCAAGCCCACGATGATCATGAGCACCTATCTCGTTGCATTCGTCGTCGGGCCACTGGAAGCGACGGAACCCGTCGACGTCGACGGCACCCCGCTGCGTGTCATTCACGTCCCGGGCAAGGGTCACCTCACCGAGTTCGCGCTCGAGATCGGCGCCCACTCGCTGCGGTACTACCAGAAGTACTACGGAATCCCGTATCCCAGCGACAAGGTCGACATGCTCGCTCTTCCCGATTTCGCCGCCGGCGCAATGGAGAACCTGGGCTGCATCACCTATCGCGAGAACCTGTTGCTGGCCGACCCGAAGACCGCCACCCAGTTCGAGTTGCAGAACCTCGCCGATGTCGTCGCACACGAGGTGGCCCACATGTGGTTCGGCGACCTGGTGACGATGCGCTGGTGGAACGGGATCTGGCTGAACGAAGCCTTTGCGACGTTCATGGAGATCGCCTGCTGCGACGCGTTCCGACCGGATTGGCAGCGCTGGACGACGTTCAGCCTGGAGCGCAGCATGGCCTTCGAGACCGACTCGCTGGCCAGCACCCGTTCGGTCGAGTTCCCGGTCGAGGCTCCCGCCGATTGCGACGGGATGTTCGACGTGCTGACCTATCAAAAAGGTGGCTCACTGCTGAGGATGCTCGAGCAGTACCTCGGCGCCGAAGCGTTCCGCCAGGGCATCAGCCTGTACTTGAAGACACACGCCTACGGCAACACCGAGACCGGCGATCTGTGGGACGCGATCGAGAAGGCCAACCCCGCAGTACCGGTGCGTACGTTGATGGACTCGTGGATCTGGCAGCCGGGTTACCCGCTCGATCTCGGCACGTCTCGACGGCAACGAGCTGGTGCTGAGCCAACAGCGATTCTCCTACACCGATACCGACGACCCAACGGTGTTCGTCGTGCCGATTCACCTGTCGATCGACGGTGTCGAATCGAAGCTGTTGCTCGACTCGGCGCAGGCGCGCGTGCCTCTGCCGTCTCCCGATGCGACGGTGGTCGTCAACGCCGGCGGTCACGGCTTCATGCGCGTCGCCTACGACGACACGCTGCGTGCCCGTCTCAACGGCGACACGCTGACCAGCCTGACGGTCATCGACCGGTACAACCTCGTCGACGACGCGTGGAACGCGGTCATCAGCGGAAGGCTGGCGGCGGCGGACTACCTCGACTTCGTCGAGGCGTTCCACGACGATCGCGACCTCGCCGTGTGGCAGGCGATCGCGCGTAGGGATCCGCGGGCTCAGTCGCATCGTCGACGGGCCGGCATACGAGGCGCTGCAAAGGCGGATCGCTCGTCTCGTGCGTCCCGTCGTCGCCGATCTCGGGTGGGAGCCCGCAGAGGGCGAGTCGGATCTCACCTCGAAGCTCCGTGGCTTGGTCGGTCGGCGTCCTCGCGGTGCAGGGCAACGACGTCGATGCGCAGGCGCGCTGTCGCCAGATGCTGGGTGACGAGTCGACCGACCCGGAGCTGTCCGCCGCGGCTGCCGTGGCGGTTGCGTCGGTCGGCACCGATCACGATTTCGACCAGTTCCTGCAGCGGTTCCGCGACGCGCGACGACACCGCAGCTGAAGTGCGATTACATGTATCGCCCTCGCCGAGTTCCCGAACGAAGCTCAGATCCGACGCACCATCGATCTCGCGCTGTCCGGAGAGGTCAAGACCCAGGACGCGCCGTTCCTCCTCAACCGCTGCATCGCCAACCGCCACAACGGTGTCATGGCATGGGAGCAGCGTTCGCCGGCAGTGGTCCGAACTGGTCGAGCGATTCCCCGACAACACCATCGTGCGGATGGTCGGTTCGATCACCACACTGACCGAGCCGCACGTCGTGGCCGATGTACAGGGTTTCTTCTCCGAGCACCCCATCCCGCAGGCGGCCAAGACCCTCGAGCAGCTGCTCGAGCGCCAGCGCGTCAACGCCGACCTGCGTGCGCGCGAGGCCGAGCCACTGACGGAAGCACTTGCCGGCTCGGAGCAGGACAGCGCTTAGGCCAGCGTTCTCGACCTCCAGCTGATCGGCGGCGTGGCGGGCGCGCAGCACCTTCTTGTCGAACTTGCCGACGCTGGTCTTCGGGACCTCGGTGATGAACGACCACCGCTCGGGCACCCAGAACTTGGCGGTGCGTTCGGCGAGCCACGTCCGCAGCTCCGTCGGCCGTGACCTCCGAGTCGGCTCTGCGACACGACGCACGCCATCGGCCGCTCGTCCCACCGCTCGTCGGGCACGCCGATGACGGCGGCCTCGAGCGACGTCGGGATGGCCCATCAGCGTGTTCTCGAGATCGACCGACGACACCCACTCGCCGCCGGACTTGATCACGTCCTTGGCCCGGTCGCTGATCATCACGTACCCGTTCGGGTACACGGACGCGACGTCGCCGGTGCGCAGCCACCCGTCGTGGAACTTCGTCGGGATCGTCGACGCCGGTAGTACGAGCCGGTGATCCACGGGCCGCGCACCTCGATCTCGCCGAGCGACTCGCCGTCCCACGGCGACCGACGTCGCCGCTGTCGTCGGTGATGCGCAGCTCGACACCGGGAACGATCGCGGCCGGTGCGCGCCCGCCACGTGACCTCGTCGTCGCCGGCCATGTCCTTCGGCGGATGACCGATCGCGCACACCGGGCTGGTCTCGGTCATGCCCCATCCCTGCACGATCGGCACGCCGAACGTCGTCGAGGTAGCCCTCGATCAGCGCACGCGGCACCGCCGACCCGCCGCACATCACCAGTCCGCAGCGACGACAGGTCGGCGCCCTGCGCGTTGTTCAGCAGGTCGTTCAGCACGGTCGGCACCGCGCCGGTCAGCGTCGGCCGCGTGCTCCTCGATGATCCGGGCGCAGCGGCGCCGCCTGCAGGAACTGCTGCGGGAAGACCAGGTCGGCGCCGATCATCCACGCCGCGTACGGCACGCCCCATGCGTTGGCGTGGAACATCGGCACGATGACCAGCATCCGGTCGTTCTCGCTGAGCGCGATGTTGGCCGTCGACGTGACCATCATCGAGTGCAGGTACGTCTGCGGTGGCTGTACATCACACCCTTGGGGTTGCCGGTCGTGCCGCTCGTGTAGCACATCGCCATGCCCGGTGCGCTCGTCGAGGTCGGGGTAGTCGAACGCCGGGCTGCTCGGCGTCGAGCAAGCGTGTCGTAGTCGAGCGTGTCGCCGAGCGCCGACGTGTCGCCGGCGCCCTTGACGATGATGTGCTCGACCGTGGTCAACTGGTCGCGCACCTTGGCGAGCAGCGGCGCGATCGAGGCGTCGACGATGATCACCTTGTCCTCGGCGTGGTTGATGACGTACGCCAGCTGCTCGGGGAACAGCCGGATGTTCAGCGTGTGCAGCACGGCTCCCATGCACGGGATCGCCAGGTACGCCTCGAGATGCGTCTGGTTGTTCCACATGAACGTGCCGACCCGGTCGCCCGGCCTGCACGCCCAGCTCGGTCAGCGCGCGCGGCCAGCTGATCGGCGCGGTCGGCCACCTCGGCGAACGTCGCCTCGGCGTACCCGTCGCCGGTGAACGTGATCGACCTTGCTGTTGGCGTGCACCGTGCGGCCGTGCTCGAACAACGGCCGCGATCGTCAGCGGATAGTCCTGCATCGTGCTGAGCGGCATCGATTCCCCCTTCGCGTTCAGTGCGGACACGTTAGCTCCGCCTCTCACTCGACTCTACGAATCAGCAGCGCGAATGGATCACCGAGCTAGGCCGATTCGCGAGCCACGACAGCTCGCCGATGGCGAACTGCACCCCGAGGCTGGGATCGATCAACCGCAGGGCGAACTCGAGGTCGTCCGTGGCCGAGCGAGACGCAGCCGCTGGTCGGCTTGCGAAGCGCCTGACGTCGAGTACGAATTGCGGTGCAGGAAGATGGCGGCGGCAAGAGCCGGTTCGCCGGCCTCGTCGCCGGAAATCGGGTCCAGGTTGGCACCGATCACCGCCGCGTGGCTGTACACGTCGCCGATGCTCGGGTCAGCCATTCGTCTGGGCGACGCGCATCCCGGCAGCAGTTCACCAGCCGCCTGGTACGACGACGTATTGGGAGTTGCTCCCCAGCAGTCTTCGTTGCGGACCAGTCGATACGAGCCACGAACACCGGGGTCGGCGCGATTGCCGAAGAACTCGAACCGCTGACCGTCCCAGGCCCGGACGCTGCCGAGCGGGAACGATCCGGCCGGTGTGGTGCCGTCCCCCGATCGCGCTCGATGAGGGGTCGCAACCCGTTCCTGCCCACCCGCGCCGCCACAGGCGCTAGTTGGCATTTCCACACGCCACACGCCGTCTTCGCGACGATCTGCAGCGAAGCCAACGTCGATCCCCACGAGTCGGTCGCGACGATCACGAACTGTCGAGTCGTCGGATGCCTCGCCGCGAGCAGCGTGGGCAGTGGCGATGTCACATTCCGACCCTGGCGTGAAGGAGACGTCGCGGTGGCGCCGCGAGTTGCTGTGGCTGGGCGGATAGGTACGGACAGGCGTGCAGCGGCGACGGGCGGGTACGAGAGCGGCCCGGCAAGCACGAGGAAGATCGCCGCAGCAACCCAACGCCGATCCATGTCGGCA
Organism: Ilumatobacteraceae bacterium; assembly: GCA_963746365.1. Lineage (GTDB taxonomy): Bacteria > Actinomycetota > Acidimicrobiia > Acidimicrobiales > Ilumatobacteraceae > JAENVT01. The sequence continues at coordinate 195,025 of CAVVBH010000007.1, forward strand.
CACACTACGGGCCTATCAGGAAGTGCGCTCGACGCGGATATCGCCCGAGACCGACTTGAGCTGTAGCCGGACGGCCCGCCGATCGCCGGCGTCAGCCGCAGGCACAGGCTCCGGCAGGGTCGCCCTGCCGCTGAGCGTGGAGATCTCGGCCTCGACACGAATCCCCGCGGGCAGGCCGACTCTCACGTCCCCGGAGATCGAACGTATGGCGATGTCGGCGCCTGCGCATCGACCGATGCGCACATCGCCACTGGTCGAGGCGATCGCGACTTCCCCGTCGCACCGATCGATTCGCACGTCGCCTGACGTGACCGTCGCGTCGAGCCTGCCGCCGACACGTCGCATGGTGCAGTCGCCGGAGACCGATGACACGGTCGCATCGCCATCGATCTCGCCGCACGAGAACTCGCCGGACGCCGTCGTGACGTCGACGCGTGCTGCGTCGCCCATCTCGATGTCGCCGCTCGCTGTGTGCAGGCGCACGACACCCAGCCCACCGACGAGTCGCACGTCGCCAGACGTCGAACTGAGCTCGACATCGGTTCCGGCTGGAACGTGAGCGATGATCCTGCTGTTGCGCCCGCGCCGGCCCCATCTCGAGGGATGACGCACCGACACGCGATCGCCGGTCTTGAACACCTCGAACTCGTCGCCATCGTTGGCGTCGATGGTGAGCACGATTGCGCCGGCGTCGCCGGCAAACACCTCGACGGTGCCGACCGGCACTCGAATGTCGAGCGATGGTCGCTCGCCGACGTCCCATCGTTCATTTCGACTCATGGACGTCTTTCTACAGGTCGAAACTGTGGGTCATGCGGAACCCTTGACCTTGATGCGGCTTGCGTGCCCGACGCGACAGCGCATCGAGCACCCAACTGTTGACCGATGCGCCCGCAGCCTCGGCGGCGTCTTCGATGAGACTCTTGAGAGAAGGTGCGACCCGCAGGGTGATACGAGCGTCGAGCTCCTCCGATGAATTCGGTTCTGTCGGCACTGCGGCCTCGGCGATGCGCAGAGATGGGTCGCCGTCGGAGAGGACGAGGTCGACCGTGCGGTCGGGCAACTGCGCCCGTACCTCGCAAGCGGCCTGCTCGGCGAGATCCATGGCCGCCTGGCGGATGGCGGGGCCCAACGCAGCGACCAGATGGTCGAGTGCCTCTTCCACGGCGACGTCTCCGCCGGCCAATGATCCTTGACCTGCGAGCGCAGCCTGTACCGCGTTGATGATTGGTTGTACCTGCATGCTGAACTTCGGTCCAGTTCAGGTCAGCGGTCGCTGCGGTGGCCGAACAGGCGGCTCCGGCTGCGGCGTGGCTGAGTGTCCTGGCGCAGGAGGCGGACGCGCTCTGCGCGTAGGGAAGCGATGAATTCTGGGCTACTGAAGAAGGGTGACATCAACTTGTCCTTTCTATGACATCACTATGATGTCACAATGATGTCACGTTGTCAAGGACTCAATCGAAGGATCCGAGCTTGACCAGTTTGCCCAGGTCAGTGTCATATTTGGTGACGATGTCGCGCACCCGCTCGACTGCCAGCGAGGCCAATCCGTCGACCAGTGCCGTGAACAGGTCGTGCGCTGCAGCCCTCGGCCACCCGTCCGGCAGCAATTCCTTCGGCAGGTCAGGATCCGTGACCGCGAACACGAACCATCGGTATGTCGCACGTGTGCGGCTGACCAGCGCCTCGGTCTGACCCATCCGGCCGGCCTCCAGGCGGCGCAGAACCGGCCGAAACGTGCGGATGAACTCTGTGTACGACCGACCGAGGTCGTCGAGGTTCCAAGCCGACGCGACCGCCAACCGAGTTTTCATCGGCTGTTCGGTGGCGCGAATCACCGTGCACGACTGCGGCGGCGCGATCTGCAAGGCGATGTCGAGCTCCGTGTCGGGGGTATGAGGCGACACCCACAATCCGTCGTACAGCGGCGCAAAACCCAGCGACTGCAGTCGACCTCGCAGCATCGGACGGAGCCTGCGTTGATCTTCCGGCACGGTGAACGCCACCATCGTCCACATGCCGTCCCACAAAGGCTTCGGCTTGGCGAAGGCTCGAGTGTGAATGGGGCCGTACGGCAGCAGGTTCCGAAACCCGTCGGCGACTCGATAGAAGGTGTTGCGACCGTCCTTGGTGCCGACCAGCAGGCCGCGGATCGACAGCCGGCTGAGAGCTGCGCGCGCCCCGGATGGATTGACGTCGAACTCCGCGAGCAGGTCGACGAGCGCCGCCGATGGCAAGGGCTCGCAACGCCCCGACCAGTAGTCGCCCAGAAGGGCAAGCAGGAGATGTTGTGGCGGGAACCCGACCTGGAACCGGGGCATGTCGAGCTCGCCGAACTCGTGGAACCGTGCCGCCGCATCCTCGGCGACGTGCTCCCGATGGCGCGATCTGGTTCACCGAGATCGCGGTGGACGAGGTCGGGCGGATCACGGACGCCGGGGTCGAGACGTTCCCCGTGGGCGACGCCCCCAAGGGCATCGCGGTGGAGCCCGACGGCGACGTCTGGTTTGACGGGTGGACAACGACGGCGTGCTGACGAGGCTCAGCATGAGCCCGCCGCCACCGCCAGACATCGCGGACCCTACGATCTCGATCGTCTCCCCCGCCTGGGGTGCATGGACCGTGCAGGGCTCCGCCGGGCTGCTCGCCGACTACTCCTGCGCCGACGAGACGGAGCTCACCGTGTGCCTCGGCGACGTAGCCGACGGCGCGGCGGTCGCCGACAGTTCCCTCGGCGCCGCGACGTTGTCGGTCCACGCCGAGGACGCGGCCGGGCACGCCGTGGACGCCTCCGCCTCCTACCTGGTGTTCGGCTCGGTCTCCGGCAGCGTGCTGGACGGTGAGGTGGGGCCGAGCCCCTGGCTCACGCTGTCGCTCGGCATGGGGCTGGGGCACACCAATGCCCATTCCCTCGGAGCTGCGTTCCTCTCCGAGGTCGACTGCGCGACGGGTGCGGTGACATTCGGACTGGACCGCCGCCGACGTGCGGACGAGGGTGGCATCGGACGGCTCGCTCGAGGTCCGCTGGCGGATCGACCGCGCGTGGGCCGGGTGTCGCTCGCTCGCGCTGGCGTTCAGCCGGCAGGGGTGGGGCGGGCCCGTGGCCGCCTTCGGCCCGGTCGACTTCGGAACGGGCCCGACGCCGAAGCGGCGCCCCTAGCCGGGGCCGCCGTCCTCGCCCCGTTCGATCCGCTGGAATTCCACGACGACGCGAGCGCGGCGAGCTCGGCCCCGTCGAAGGTGCGGTCGTGGCCGGGGAAGACGCGCCGCACCGAGGATGCCAGCTCGCGCAGGCGCGTCAGCGAACCGACCATCGCCTCGGCGTCCTCCCAATCGAGCCGTGCATCGGCGTAGACCGCGTCGCCGCTGCACAGCAGGCTGCTCCGTTCCTCGAGGAAGCAGACCGATTCCAGGCGTGTGCCCGGGGGTGTGCAACACCGTCCATCGCAGATCCCCGAGGTCGAACACCTGCCCCTCCTGGAGGAGGGCGGTCGGCTCCGCACCAGGGCTCACCCACGCCGCGAGATCGAACCCCTCGAAGGGCACCGCATCGACCAGGACCTCGGTGACCTCGTACCCGTAGGAAGCGAACATCTCCTCGGTCCCGGACGGGGCGTCGGCTCCGCAGGAGCCGGAGCGGGAACGGCGAGCGTGTCATCTCCAGGTCCTCGCCGTGGGCGCGGTGTCGTCGTACTCGTGGAGCCCGCCCACGTGGTCGAAGTGCCCGTGCGTCGCGACGGCGATCACCGGACGATCGTCGGTGAGCACGTCGGTCGCCGGCCGCAGGGGTCCGACGCCGTTGGCCGCGTCCACGACGAGGTCGGCGTCGCGCCCAGGGATGTGCCAGACGTTGGACTCCAGGAGGTCATGGACGTGCGGCTCCCACAGCCGTGTGAGCCCCTCGCCGGCGTCCTCGGCTCGGAACCACGGGTGCGCGACCGGCAGCGTCGTCACGGCCGCGCGCCGCGCTCGGCGAACGCGACCGATGCCGCCGGCGGGCGGAGGCAGTGCTCGGAGGCCATGCTCGCGTTGTAGCTGCCGACGCCGATGACCGCGACCACGTCCCCCTCGGCGAGCGCGGGCATCGGGCGCTCCTCCGCGAACAGGTCGTCGCCCTCGTGGCGTTGCCCGCGAACGTGACGGCGCCGTTGGTCGCGGCATCGGCCGCCGCGCACGCCACGATCTCGAGCCGCTCCCCGTACACGAAGTGCTCGCAGGCCTGGTTCCACCCCGCATCGAGGCCCACGAACACGGCGCCCTCGCGTCGCTCGACCGTGACCACCTCGGCGAGCAGCACGCCGCACTCCTTGACGAGGAAGTCCCCGGCTCGGTCGCGACCGCGACCCCCAGCTGGCCGAGGTGCTCGGCGTGCGCCGCCGCCCAGCGGTATTCAGGTCCAGCGGTGCGTCGCCCAGCTCGACCGGGACGCCGAGCCCGCCGCCCGTGTTCACCTCGCGGATCGGCGCGCCGGCGTCGATCAGGCTGCGGGTGATCGAGGCGACCCGCTCGAGCATCTCCCCCAGGTCGCCCAGGCCCGGGGTCAGGTACCCGTCGCCCCCGCGTGCACCGTGCACCGTGTCGATCGGTGAGGCCGTGTCGGCGTGCGACGTCGATGGCGTCGGGGACCTGCTCGGGGTAGACGCCGAACTTCGTGGGGCGCCCGCCCGCGTACTTCGTGGCCCCGCCCCCACGGTGGGAGGCTCCCGTGCGAGGGTTCACGCAGAATTCCACCGTCGCGCCGGGGGCCCGGCGCCCGAGCCGCTCCAGCTGCGAGAGCAGGTCGAGGTTGAGATGCACGCCTGCCTCGAGCAGCGCGTCGAGGTCGCGTTCGGAGACGTTCGTGCCGGTGAAGGAATCCCCCACGCGGGCCACCCGTGGGCGCTCGCCCAGGCGACCTCGCCGGGCGAGCGTGCGTCAATCCCGAGCCATGGGCAGCGCTCGCGGTCGAAGGCGAGGACCGCGGGCTCGCGCTGGGCCTTGAGCGCGAGCCGAACCACCCCGGGGAGCCCGGCGGCCGCGAGCGCGTCGCGGAGCGCCTCGGCCTGCTCCTGGATCCGGGGGAGGTCGTAGACGAACAGCGGCGTACCGTGCTCGCGCGCGAGCCCGACGGCGTCCCGGCCAGCGATCGTCGGCCCGGCCCCGGACCTCCAGGCCGGGTCGTGCCCACCACGTTCGTTCCGAGACGCCCTGCACGGGCGCAGAGCCTAGCCGCGGCGGCAGCTCACGGACCCGGGGGCGTCTGCTGCTGCTCCTCCTCGATCACCTGCTCCTCGGACTTCGTGACGTCCTGCAGCGCGAGGATGCCGGCGGCCACGCCAACCGCGCCGCCCAGCATTCGAGACATACAGGCCCGAGGCCACGACGGCGCCCGGAGCCACGCTCTCCTCACGGGTGAGCGCCCAGACGCACGCGATCACCAGGACGACCGCCGACAGGATCATCAGCGCTCCCGTCGCACAGCAAGTCCATGGAGTAGGAAACAGGACGAAGGCCGCTCCGAAGGCGAAGGTGGCGATCGCCATCGCAGAGCGCAAGGGTACCCGAAGGGTCCGCGGTCCCGATGAACACCGCGTCGGGGCTCTCCCACCACTCTGCGTACACGCCGAGCAGCGCCACCACCCCGGCGACGGCGCCCGCAACGCCCGCGTAGCTGATCTTGGAACCCATGCCGGAGCTCCCTCCAAAGGTCGACGACCCGAGGATGCTCTCCGCGGAGAGCCCCGATGCAACGACCCGCGGCGCGAAGCGCCGCGGGTCACTGGGACGACGGTGGAGGTGATCGGATTTGAACCGACGACCCCTGCAGTGCGAGTGCAGTGCTCTACCGGGCTGAGCTACACCCCCGAGGGCCGAAGCGTACCAGTAGGGTTCGGCGCGCCTACGCGGAGGCGGTGCGGACGACCACGTGCACCCGGTCACCTTCACCGAGGCTCCCGAGACCGTTCAACGTGGGCCGCACGATGCCCGACATCGTGCCCGCGACGTGGCGCGGCGAGAACGTGCGCGAGGGCCGCTCCGGGACCTTGGCGGCGGCGACCCGCTCGTGCGGCTGCGGCGTTCGGGACTTGATCGCGAGCAACGCCCAGGTGTAGAGGAGCAACATGACCCCGAACGTGACCGTCGCCGCCCCAGACGGGTCTGAGTGGCGGCACGAGGCCGATCAGGAACGACAGGCCCAGCCCCTCGAGGAGGAAGACGAAGACCCGCTTGCGCCGCTCGCGTGCCCGCGCCCGCTCGCGCTCCTGGGGGCCGAGGAACCGGACCCCCTTGCGCGGGGTCACGATGCAGCGTCCGGCCGTTCCGTGCACCTCGGCGTTCGCCAAGAACTCCATCCTGCGCTCGTGATCGGAGACGGTCGCCGCCTCTGACCGTCGGCGCCCCGCCAGGTGGAAGGCCGTCCACATGATGCCGAACGCGGAGAGGAACCACCACTCCACCAGCCAGCCTCCTGTCGGTTCGAGCCCGGATCGACACAACA
>CAVVBH010000008.1:0-232373 GCA_963746365.1 Ilumatobacteraceae bacterium
TTTCGAGCCCTGCAACCATGCGATACAGCTTGCTCTGCTCGCCTTCGCCGGGAACGATCGCTGCGCCTGCTCGCCGCCACGTCGCCGCCTCGCGCGTGCTCAGGTCAAGACCGGCGAGCTGCGAGTCCTTGCTGTGACAGTCCAGCAGCTCTGGCGAAATCGGCTCGATGTCTTTCGCGAAGGTGACCGATGATCGTGCCGCGGCGGGTTGCGCGGGCGTTTCTGCGTTGGGCAGCGCCGTCTAAAAAACGAGTGCGCCGTGCCCAGAAAAAGTGAGGGGACGCGTGTCGCATCAACGTCTCTCCTGACAGATTGCCAAAAAATCCGTAAGCTATTGAATTACAACGACTATACGGCAACCCCAGCCAAGGGATTGTCGCAAATTGTCTCGACGTGCGCAACCGGTGTTTTTCCCTGAAACGCGCCTTTTTCTCCTAAAAATCGTAGTGGAAGCCCACCTTGATGAGGGTGCCGCGCTGAATGGCGCTCGGCCGGTGATACGTGTTGCCGAGTTGGGTAACCCAGGTGCGAATCGACGCGTTGTTCGTCACGTTGTAGACGTCGAGCCTCGGCTGAAGACCCTGCTGCCGAACCGGATCGCCTTGCGCAGGCTGAAGTCGAGCTGATTGAGCTTCGGGTAACGCACGTCGGCGCGCGGGGCGGTCGTGACCGCCTGCGTGCCCTGTGTCAGGGCGACGGTATTGTTGCCAACCGATACCGTCGTCAATTCCGGAAAGCCGGCCTGATGCTGGTACGAACCGCTGAGCGAGATGCCATACGGCAGTTCGTAGAGTCCCGACATCGACAGCGAGAACGGCACGTCGTTGCCCTGAACACCGCGGCTGAACTCTTTCGAGTTCGGGTTATTGAGATCGGCCGTGCCGACATATCCGACGTTCTTGCCCAGGCTGACGCCGCCGGTCAGCATCCAGCGATTGCTGAGCCGCTTGTTCACCGTGATGTCGCCGCCGTTATAGGTGCTGTCCATCTCGGTATCGTTGTCCCACAGCTGATCGATACGGCCGCGCAAGTTGGGAGCCTGGTTGAAAACGGTGACGGTCTGGCCGCTGTTGGCTCTCGACAACCGTGAGCCGCTGATACGTGTCGAAGGGAACAGCGACGTTGCGCTGCCCAGCTGGTTGCGTTTCTCGCGGCGTGTATAGCCCGCCGTGACGACCATGTTGCCTGGCAATTGCCGCTGAACTTCGACGGTGTATTCGTTGGCGTTCGGCCAGCCGTAGCCGTCGGCGTAACGTGCCGTCGTGCCCAGGTTGTACCGGACGAAGGGCCGAGCTCGTTCAGCTGTGGGGTGAGGTCGCCGTTTCGATCGCAACCGAGCGTGGTGGCTTCGTTGCAGCGGCTCTGCGGCAGCCACTGTCGGTTGTCGCTGGTGGAACGCACCGGGTTGATGCGACCGACGACCTGCACGCCCACGGGCACGACATACCGGTTGGCCGCAAACTTCAGCGCGGTCGAGCCATTGCCGAACAGGTCGTACACGATCGAGAAGCGCGGATTCACCGCCTTCCAATCGGGAGCGCCATCGATGGCGTCGAAGCACTGGGCAGCGATGAACTGCGTCTGCGGCTGGCACGTCTCCGGCATCCAGCCGTAGTTGGTCTCGAAGCGCAGGCCCAGGTTCAGCGTCAGCTTGCGCGTCGGCCGCCATTTGTCCTGGATGTAGAGCCCCTGCTCCCGATCCTGCGTCACCGAGCTGACCGGCGTGTTGTACGTGTTGACCAGATCGGGAACGCCGCTGCGATACACGGCGCGCATGCCCGACGTGGAATACACGTTGCCGGTCCGCTTCGCGTAGTTCAACGAGTAGCCGGCCTTGATGTCGTGCGTCGTCGTGAAGATAGCTGACGCTGCCGATGAACACGCCGCGGTACATCGGATTGTTGCTGTAGGTGCCGAGCGCGATCGTCGCGGTGTTGGTGACCGCATCGAATCGTGCGATGTCGCCGTCCTGCACGTCGGGCTGTCGCGAGAACCGATCGTCGACGTGGAAGATGGCTCGTCGGCGCGTCGAACAGCAGCCGCGACGATGCGAAGACGTCCACTTCACCTGGTGAACCGTCGGGTACTTGTTGTTGTTGTTCGACGCCCGCGAGTCGGCGAACGATCCGCCGAGACGATGTCCGTTTACTTTGCGCTGCAGCGTGAAGTAGTACGAGAACTGGCTGTTCTGATTCATCTGCCACGCGACTTTGTTGTTCGTCGTGTACAGGTAGTGATCGTCAGGCGTCTGCGTGCCGTCGGGATTGTAGCTGCCGAGGAAGATACTGCAGCAGCTTCTGGTAATGATACGTGGTCGAGAACCACAGCTTGTCCTGCATGATCGGACCGGCCAGCCACATGCCGGTATCCCAGATGTAGTTGATGTCGGCGCCGGGCTTGATGTCGGGCTTGATCGCGAGAACCGCCGGCGAAAGCGTCGCGAGCAGATCGCTTCGCAGCTTGTCGGAGAAATTGTCGAATCCCATCCCGCGGTTGGCGCCGCTGAACATGCCGCCACCGTGCAGCTGATTGGTGCCGGTCTTGGTCACCATGTTGAAGACGAGGCCCCCGCGCGGCGACTCGGCCGGATTGTTCCCCGCGAGGAAATTGCTTTCGGCGAACGCATACGGGTCGAGATACATCGTCGCGCCGTCTCCCTCGCCGTCGAGGCTCGACACGTCCATGCCGTCGATGTAGTAGCCGCCTTCGTTGTCGGTTCCTCGCACGGTGACGCCCGACTGCAGGAACGATTCCGATCCGCCCACGTCCACTTTGCTGACGATGATGCTGGGAATCACGCGCGTGATCGACCACACGTCCATGCGGTTGGGCAGCGACTCGAGCACTTCCTGCGTCAGAACGGTCTGCTTCAACGCCGAAGAGGTATCAAGCAGGGGCGCCTCGCCGCTGACGACGATGCCTTCTTCCATCGTGCCGATTTCCAGCCGCGCATCGGCGCGTGACGTCTGGTCGGAGTTCACGGTGATGCCGGCCTGCGTGAACGGACGGAATCCCTGGAGTGCGGCTTTGACGCTGTAGCTGCCCGGGCACGAGCCGCAGAAACTGATACCCGCCGCGTTCGTCGGTAAGCGTTTCACGATTTCCACCCACTCGTGCCTTGAGCGCTGGTCAACGTGACGGTGGCGCCTGGCAGCACGGCACCGGACGCGTCAGTGACCGTACCGGCAATAGCGCCAACGCCCTGAGCGAGAGCAGGCGCAACACAACAGGCGGACACGACGAGCGACAACACGAACAGACGTGCGGCACGGAACGCACTCATATCGGACCTCCTCCAGGACGCGTAGAGAATCAGCGGGACGGGGTCTGAAGTGATGAATGGCCAGACTATACGGCAAGTGATGGCGAGTCAGGTGTAGCAAATTGTCGCGGAAGAAGTGATCACGCAAGAAGTCCATCAAGTCGTAGCACAAGTTCGAAATTTATGCGTGCTCGTGATCAGTTCGGCCGTTTGAACATTCCAACCATCACGGCCTTACCGATCACGTGTCCGTCCATCGCCTTGAAAAGATTCCGGCGCGTCTCCCACGCGTCGGCCGCCGGCGGGACAGTCGATTTTCGCGTCCAGCGCATACACCTCGAACGTGTAGTGATGCATCGGGCCGGCGGCAGGCGCGCCTGGTCCGCGATAGACGGCGCCGCTCGCACTGATTTGGCGGATGCCGTTGGGCAACTGCGCGCCTTCGGGCATCCCTTCAGGCAGCCCCTTTTCGGTGGCGGGAATATTCCAGACCAGCCAGTGCACCTGATCATCCGTCGTCCGGTTGCGCGCCACTTCCGGGTCGCGCATGTGCAGGACGAAGCTCTGCGTCGCCGCCGGCGCGTTGGTCCAGACGAGCTGCGGCGAGATGCCGCGCTCGGCTTGCTGCACCTGCGTGTGGCGGTTCGGAATCACGCCGCCATCCGGAAAGGCGGGCGTCGAAAGCACCATCGGCGGAGACGCGGGCCCTCGTGCCGGCGCAGCCTGGCCCGGCCGGCGCCGCGGGCGCCTGGGCGCTCAGGCAACGGCCGTGGCAAAAATCGCGATCGGAATGTGAAGAAGCGTGCGTCACATGTGTCTCCTCCTGATGGTTTTCAAACGCCGAATTGCGTCAGGTGATGGTTCAGATGCTTGGCGTGCAGGCGGCTCACATCGCTGCCGCGCATGCGCCCAGCGTCGGGCTGTCGGGCCACGCCTCGTCGAACGACTTCGACGTGAGCTCGTCGATCAGCCGCAACAACGCTCGTGCTCGGCCGCGAAATCGTAGCTGTCGTGCTGCGGGACCCACCGTTTCAAGGTCGGCGCCCTTTTCCCCCAGGGAAGGTTCAGCACCATGAACTTCAACAACCGGGCGAGGCAGCGGAACCTTCATCGGCTCCACCTGGATGCGCCCCAGCGCGCCTTCCATCGCCTCGTTCACATGCCACAACATCTGCGCAACCGACATCTTGCCCCACCGCCGCTGCGGCGTCGGGCCGCAGCGCTTCAGCCGCCGCAGCGTTTCTGCCTTGCACTGCTCATCGTGTAGCAACGGCACGGGCAATCTCACTATCGCTACTTCACGCGCCCTCTGGATATTTGATGCCGAGCTGATCGAGATAGGTCGGATACTTCGTCGGATCGTAGTAGTACTTCTTCATCTGATCGCGATACTTCGCCATCGTGTCCTGGTTGAGCCAGATCGCCGGCTTGTCCTCGGGACGGATGAGCGGCGTGTACTTCTTGTCTTTCGTCTGCACGTTGCGGAAATACTCCCACGACTGCTCCACGAGCTCGGGCTTCATCAGCAGATCGAGCACCGTCATCACCTGTACCTTCGCGCCGGCGGTGACGCCTTTGTGCGCGATCGGCGTCGCCATCGCGATCGCGTTGGCCCAGTTGTGGCCGGGACCCGCTTCGATGTTCGCGGGATAGCGCAGCGTGATCGTCGGCACGATCCACGACACGTCGCCGATGTCATCCGATCCGCCGCCGCGCTTCTCGTCGTCGGGCACCACGACGCGGCCGTTCAGCTTCGGCACTTCGGTCGGCAGCCCTCGCTCTTCGACGCCGAGCTCTTTCTGCACGGCTTTCGCGAGCGTCTGATCGGCCTCGCGTCCATTTCGGCATGCCGACTTTCACGATGTTCGCGTACGCCGTCTCGGCGACGACCTTGTTCATGTGCTGCGGCCACGCCGATCCGAGCACACGCGAGCTCATCGTCGTGTCGGTCATCAGCGCGGCCGCCTTGGCCATGTTGTCGCCGATCTCCCACATGCGCTTGATGCCGGGGTAGTCGGTCTCGCGGAAGTAGTACCAGATCGAGGCCGACGGCGGGACGACGTTCGGCTGATTGCCGCCGAAGGTGATGACCGAGTGCGACCGCTGCTGAATGCGCAGGTGCTCGCGTCGATAGTTCCAGCCGATGTCCATCAGCATCGCCGCGTCGAGCGCGCTGCGTCCGCGCCACGGCGCGCCGGCCGAGTGCGCGCTCTCACCCTTGAACGTGTATTCGACCGACACGAGCCCGTTGCTCGTGCTGTCGCCCCAGTTGACGCCCCAGTTGCCGCCGATGTGCGTGAAGATGACGACGTCGGTGTCCTTGAAGTACCCGTCGCGCACGTAGTACGCCTTGGTCGCGAGCAGCTCTTCGGCAACGCCCGGCCAGAGCTTGATCGTGCCGGGGATCTTCTCGCGCTGCATGATCTTCTTCAGCACGATCGCCGCGGTGATGTTCAGCGGCATGCCCGAGTTGTGTCCCTCGCCGTGGCCGGGCCCGCCTTCGAAAAACGGATCGTGATACGCGACGCCCGGCTTCTGCGATCCCGTCGGAATGCCGTCGATGTCGGAGCCGAGCGAGATGACCGGCTTGCCCGAACCCCACGTCGCCATCCACGCGGTCGGGATGCCGGAGATCCCCTGCTCGATGGTGAAGCCCTGCTGACGCAGGATGTTCGTCAGGTACTTCGACGTTTCGATTTCCTGGAACCCAGCTCGCCGAAGCTGAACACCGAGTCGACCATCTTCTGCGTGAAATCCTGAAGGTCGTCGACACCCGCGGCGCCTTCGGTCTTGAGCGCGCCGAGTCTGCGCTTCGGCTTTCGGATCGGCGGGCCGGGCGGCCGCGGCCGTCGGCGCGGGCGTGATCGGCTGCTGCGCGTGGACGTGCATCACCGCGATCGCCGCGACGGCGGCCGCAAGAAAATATGAAGTTCTCATGACGGGTTTATACACTGGTGCCACACGATCCACAATCGGTGCGACACATTTGGAGGACCAATTGGACGCACTCGACAAATTCAAACAGAACCAGCGCGAAGGATGGGCGCACTTCGGGCCTCTCGAGCTGATTACGACGGCGCCGGCGGCGCAGCTCGTCCGCTTCGCGCGCGTCAGGGCCGGAGACGGCGTGCTCGACGTCGGCTGCGGCACCGGCGTCGTCGCGGTGACGGCGGCGCGCGCTGGGCGCGCGCGTGACGGGGCTCGACCTCACGCCCGAGCTCCTCGAGCGCGCGCGGGAGAATGCCACGCTGGCGCAGGTCGACGATCGATTGCACGAGGGGGACGTCGAGCAGCTGCCGTTCGACGACAGCGAGTTCGACGTCGTGCTCAGCCAGTTCGGCCACATGTTCGCGCCGCGCCCCGATGTCGCCATCGCCGAGATGCTGCGCGTGCTGAGGCCGGGCGGCACGATAGCGTTCTCGACCTGGCCGCCCGAGATGATCGTCGGCCGCATGTTCGCTCTCGCGGCGAAGCTACGCACCGCCCCCGCCGCCCGGCGTCTCGCCGCCGCCGCAATGGGGCGATCCCAACGTCGTTCGCGACCGTCTCGGCGACAACGTGAAAGACCTGCGATTCGATCGCGCAACGATGATCGTTCCGGTGCTCAGCCAGCAGCATCAGCGCGCAACGGCCGAGCGCTTCGGTCCGATGCGCAAGCTGGTGGAGATGCTGTCGGCCACCGATACCCCAAAGCTCGACGCCTTCAGGCGAGAGTACGAAGCGGTCGTGAGTGACTACATTCAAGACAACGTGATCCAGCAGCACTATCTGATGACGCGCGCGACGAAAACATGAACGTGAAGAAACCATGAAGGCAAAGATCTGAAGGTATAGTTGGGTTTGACCAACTTTTTCAGGAGGCTTTTTGTGCAGCGACTTCTCTCTGGTATTGCTGTTGGATTCGTACTGGCAAGCTCGGCGTTCGTGTACGCCCAAAAGACGGTCGATCTCAAGACCGGCAGCGGCGGCAGTCCGCACGTCCGCACCGAATGGACGATCGACACCGCGAACATCTCGATCGAATACGGACGTCCGTTCCTGAAGGGGCGCCCGAATCGCAAGGAAGTCGCGCCGTACGGCTCCGAGTGGCGAACCGGCGCGGACGTCGCCACCATCATCACAACGGATAAGCCGCTTGAAGTTCGGCGCCGTGAGTCTTGCGCCCGGCAGCTACACGATCAACACGGTGCCCACCGAAAAACAATGGACAGCTGGTGCTCGGCCGCCTCAGCAAGCCCGGACAATGGGGGATTCCTTATCAGAAGGATCTCGAGATTGGCCGGACGCCGATGACACTCGGCAAGACGAAGGCGCCGGTCGAAAACGTGACGATTGCGATCGACGACACACCGGCCGGCGCGATGCTGCGCGTCGAATGGGGCGGTGTTTCGGCAACGGCGCCCTTTACGGTTGGCTAACAGCCATCGCTCCGGGCGCGTGTAGCGGTAACGAAGAACGAAAATCGGAGAACGAAGAGACCGGCGCGTCGAGCGCGCTTTATTCGTTTTTCTGTTTTCGTTTTTCGTTACGGAGAACACCGAGCCGATGGAAATCGCCCCGGGCGCGCATCACTTTCCCACCTCCTGTCCGTCGAGCGGCAGCGTGCGCTCGCCGATCGCTGCCGCGCGCTCATCGACGGCGCGGTTCCCGCCTATATCCCGACGGTTCGCGGCGGGGGCAAGATGCACGTAGAATGCTGTGTCTCGGCCGCCACTGGAACGCGAAAACCTATCAATACGAGTCGACGCGCGCCGATTTCGACGGTCTGCCCGGCCCTCCGCTGCCTCCGATTTCGAACGCTCGCGCAGGAGATCGCCGGCCGCGCAGGTATGCCGATCGAGCCGGACCTGTGCATGCTCAATTACTACGACGCCGAAGGCCGGATGGGATTGCATCAGGACAAAGACGAAGGTCCGGAGTCGCATCGCCGCGGGCATCCCGGTGGTCTCGGTGTCGATCGGCGACACCGCGCGGTTTCTCTTCGGCGGGCTCAAGCGGCGCGAGCCGGTTGAGGCACTGCCGCTCGAGTCGGGCGATGCGTTCGTCTTCGGCGGTCCCGCGCGCCTGCGCTATCACGGCGTGTCGCGCATCACGCCATTCACGGCTCCACCAGAGCTCGGGCTGACCGGCCGCTTCAATCTGACGTTCCGCCAATCCGACGACGCATGCCGCGCGTCGTCGTAGTCGGCGCCGGCGCGGCCGGCACCATGGCGGCGATCTTCGCCGCGTCAGCAGGCGCGGAGACACTGCTTCTCGAGCGCACGAAAGACGGCGGCCGAAAGATCCTGATCAGCGGCGGCGGCCGCTGCAACATTCTGCCTGCGCGGCTCGACGAGTCGCGGTTCGTCACCGATTCGTCGCCGCATCACCTCCGCCGCATCGTCCGCTCGTGGCCGCTGCGCGAGCAGATCGCGTTCTTCGAGCACGAGCTCGGCCTGCCGCTCGTGGAGGAAACGGAGTCGGCGAAGCTCTTTCCGAAATCGCAGAGCGCGCGCGACGTGCGCGACAAGCTGCTCGCGCACGCGCGGCGCAAGGGCGTGCAGATCGTCACCGACACGCTCGTCACCGGCATTCTGCCATCGGGCGAGCGGATGGATCGTCGAGCAGCAGCAGGGCCAACCAGCTCGAGGCCGACGCGGTCGTCCTCGCCACCGGCGGGCTCTCGGTGCCGAAGACGGGCAGCGACGGGCGCGGATCTGCGCGATCGCCGGACGCTCGGCCACACGATGCAATCCGACCTATGCCGCGCTGACGCCGTCTCATCGTCCGGCTGAAGCCGGACACTACCGCGTCACATTTCGGTCGTTAGCCGGCGTCTCGCTCCCCGTCACCATCACCGCGCGCTCCGAGGCGCGCGAGGCTCGAGCGACCGGAGGATTTCTCTTCACGCATCACGGCTACAGCGGCCCTGCCGTGCTCGATGTGTCGCACGTCGGCGGTGCGATCGCGCGCAGAAGGCCGCGAACCCGCGCACGCATCACCGTGCAGTGGACCCGCTGAGGGAGAGCGACTGGGAGGATGCGCTCCGGCCGCGCGGAACGCGCACCGTGCTCGCCGGCTGTGGGCGCCGAACTGCCCCACCGCCTCGCGGAAGCGCTCATTGCCGCTGCCGCGGTCGACCCGAGCCTGCCGCTTGCGCAGCTCGGCCGGATCGAGCGGCTGCGGCTGATCGAAACGCTTGTGCGCGGACCGCTGCCATGGACCGGCGACGAAGGCTACAGGAAAGCCGAGGTCACTGGCGGCGGTGTCAGTCTCGCGGAGATCGATCCACACACGATGGAGAGCCGCAGGCACAAGGGACTGTTCCTCTGCGGCGAGATGCTGGACGCCTTCGGCCCGATCGGCGGCTACAACTTTCTGTGGGCATGGGCGACAGGGCGCGCCGCCGGCATCGGCGCATCGCGTCGATAGAGCGCCACCTTCGTTCTGCCACGAATGCTATGCTTGGGAGACTATGTCGATGTCGACCCGAGTCCTGATTGTCGAAGACCACGCGGACAGCGCAGAGTTTCTCCGGCTGTTGCTCGAGCCGGAAGGCTATGTCGTCGAAACGGCCGCCACCGGCGCAGCAGGCGCGCGAAGAGGTGGCGGCGTCGAAGCCCGACATCATCCTGATGGATCTGATGCTGCCCGACGTCGAGGGGCTCGACCTGCTGCGCGAGCTGCGCGCGATGAGCCCCGAATCGCAGGTCATCGTCGTCAGCGGCCACGGCAGCATCACGGTCGCCGTCGAGGCGATGGAGAACGGGGCGCTGAGCTTCATCGAAAAGCCGCTCAACCCGAGCGTGCTGATGGCGCAGCTGCACAAGGCGGCGAGAAACTCGCGTTGACCGCCGAGAACCGCCGGCTGCGTGCCGAGCTGGACGAGGGCGCGACCTACGCCGGCTCATCGGGCGCAGCAAGCCGATGCGCCAGCTCTATCAGTTGATCAAGTCGGTCGCGCCAACCGACGCCAACGTCCTGATCACCGGCGAAAACGGCAGCGGCAAGGAAGTCGTCGCGACGGCCATCCACGAATCGAGCAAGCGCGCGAAGGGCCCCTTCATCAAGGTGAACTGCGCGGCGATTCCGACCGAGCTGATCGAGTCGGAGCTGTTCGGCCACAAGCGCGGTGCGTTTACCGGCGCGGTGAACGACAAGCAGGGGCTGATGGAGCTGGCGAACAACGGCACGCTGCTGCTCGACGAGATCGGCGATCTGACGCCGAATCTGCAGGTCAAGCTGCTGCGCGTGCTCCAGGATCGCGAGTTCCGGCCGGTCGGCAGCACGAAAGTGCTGAAGACCGAACTTCCGGCTGATCTCCGCGACCAACGTGAACGTCGATGCAGGCGCTCAAGGAAGGGCGGCTGCGCGAGGACCTCTACTTCCGCATCAACACGCTCATGCTGCCCGTGCCGGCCCTGCGCGAGCGGCCGACAGACATTCCGCTGATGGCGGAGTATTTCCTCAGGAAGTACGCCGCGCAGCACGCAGAAGGCGATCATGTCGTTCCATCCGACGCGCTGCGCGCGCTGGTGGACTTCGCCTGGCCCGGCAACGTGCGCGAGCTGCAGCACGTCATCGAGCGCGCCGTCATCCTGACGCAGGGCTCGCTGATTGGCGTCGACGACCTGCCGGACAACATCACGGCTGCGGCGACAGCCAAATCAAAATTGATCCGAGTCCGGACGAAGTGATCCGGTCAGACGAGGCCGTGTGCACTACAGTATTAGTATGGCGTTGTCGCTCCGGCATCCGCGCACGCTGAAAGACTTCGCGGCTCTCGTCGTCGCGATCGTGCTCGTCGTGCTCGCGGTCATTGCCACCGGCGTTCGTCGTCCGCTATGGGTTCGCGGTCAACAAGCTCTCGCGCGGCATCGGCCAGACGATGTTCTACGGAGCGGACGGCAAGCCGTGGTTTCCGCTCGAAGAGCATCGCCGCGATGTGCCGCTGACGCGCATCTCCGCCTACCTGCGCGACGCCGTCGTCGCCGTCGAAGATCATCGATTTCATTCGCACTCGGGATCGACCCGATCGCGCATCGGCCGGGCTGTCATGCGCGACGTACGCGCCGGCGGGCTCGAGGAAGGCGGCAGCACGCTGACGCAGCAGCTGGCGCGAACGCTCTTCCTCACTGCGCTCCGCGCGACTTCATGCGCAAGGGTAAGGAGGCGGTGCTCGCCCTGATGATCGAGCGGCGCCTCTCGAAGCCGCAGATCCTCGAGCTGTATCTCAATCGCATCTATCTCGGCGGCAACGTCTACGGCGTCGAGGCGATGTCGCGGAACGTCTTCGGCAAGAGCGCAGCCGATCTCACGCTGCCCGAATCCGCGTTCATCGCCGGGCTGATCCGCATGCCGTCGGCGCTCTGGCCGTGGTCGCATTACGACCGCGCGCTGCAGCGCAGCCGCGTCGTGCTGGCCCGCATGCGCGCCGAAGGATTCATCACGCCGCAGGCCGAGCAACAGGCGCGCGCCGCACCGCCGCGCATCCTGGCCGATCCCGGCCTCGAACGCGGAGCGGCCGGCTACGCCCAGGATTACCTTCGCCAGCAGTTCAGGGCGGAGTTCGAAGACGACAATCCTCCGGACTGGAAGGTGCGGACGACGTTCGTGCCGGCGCTGCAGCGCGAGGCCGAGCGCGCGGTGTCGCAGAGGGCCTCGCGAAGATTCCGCCAGGCCGGCCTGCAGGCCGCGCTCGTCGCGATCGATCCGCACACCGGCGACGTGCTGGCGCTGGTCGGCGGACGCGATTTCCGCCGCACGCCGTTCAACCGCGCCGTGAGCGCGAAACGTCAGCCGGGCTCGGCATTCAAGCCGTTTCTCTATGCCGCCGCGCTGAACGGCGGCATGTCGCCCATTTCGCCGGTCTCCGGATCTCAACGAGCTGCGCGTTCCTGGTCACGACGAGTGGGAAATGCAAGAATGCGAGCATTGACACACGCGACACGCTGACGCTGCGTGAAGCATTGTACGAGTCGAACAACCAGGCGGCGGTGAAGCTGCAGACGCAGGTCGGCTCGCAACCGGTGCTGCGGTTGGCCGAATGCTGGCGGGCCTTCCGGGAATGCCCGACGTGCCGTCGCTCGCGCTGGGCGTCGGCGAAGCGACGCCGATGCAGTTGACCGCGGCATATGCGGTGTTTCCCAACGGCGGCTTTGCGGTCACGCCGCGGCCGATTATCCAGGTGCTCGACAACGACGGCTACGCCGTGTTCAACCGCGCGGTCGAGCGCAAGCCGGTGATCTCCGAGGCCGTGCGCGTACCAGATGGTCTCGATGCTCGCCGATGTCGTGGATGTCGGAACAGGTGCGGCGGCGCGCTCGCTCGGCGTGCGCTTCCCCGCCGCCGGCAAGACCGGCACGACCGACGACTTCAAAGACGCCTGGTTTGTCGGCTTCTCGTCAACGCTGGTCGCCGGCGTGTGGGTCGGCTTCGACAAGCCGGCGACGATCGGCCCCGACGGCTACGGCGCGCGATACGCGCTGCCGATCTGGGCCGACTTCATGTCGAAGACCGCGCGCGTCCGCGCGCCCGGCGACTTTCGCATTCCGACGACCGTCGAGAGCATTCGTTTGTGCCAGGTCAGCCACATGTTGCCCCGGGATGCGTGCCCGACCTACACGGAGTATTTCAAGCACGCCGACGTCGTTCCCGACGAGCGTTGCGACGTGCACCGCGGCCCGAACGCGGCCGAGGTCATCGGCGGAGTTCTCTCAAAGATCGGAAAAGGGATTGGGAAGATCTTCGGGCGGTAGTCAGCACTCCTGAAACGGGAACCTCCACGTACGCGCGCTCGCGCCGCCGGGCCTTTCGATAGCGTTCGAAGACACTCCGCTGACGTTCCAGCCCCAGCATCGATCGAAGGCTCGTGCCGGTGAACGTGTGCGCCATCATGGCAGGCGAATGCCGCAGTACGAACGACGGACTGTGGACGAACGCGGCAGGCAGGTGCCTCAGCTTCATCCAGCGCTCCGCCCTCCATCGCAGGAACTCGACCTCGGCCGCCGGCACATGTTTCGTTCGAACCACAGCGGTCGTGCCGTCGTAGTGAGACAGGTCTTCGTCGATCACGAGGTGCTGCTCGCGAAACTGCTGCGTCATCGGGGTGCGCGGGTACGGTGTCGGATGCTGAATGTACGGCCAGTCGACATACCGGCGGGCGAATTTGAGATTCGCTTCGATCGATTCGCGCGTGTCGTCTGGATTTCCGACGATGAGGCCGCCGACGACGAACATGCCGTGGCGATGAAGGTGCTCGATGGCGTCGATGGTGGCGTTTCCTCCGCTGCTCCCGGATCCGCGACGGGCATTCTTCGCCCGCGCCTTGAGGAAATCGAGGTCGCTTTCAAGAATGTTCTCGATGCCCAGGAAGACGTAGCGAAATCCGGCGCGCTTCATCAACGGTGCGAGCGTCTCGCCATGCTCGGCAAGCGGCGATGTCATCGCCTGCACGAGATATTCGATGTCGTCGAGCCCGGCGTCGACGATCGCCTTGCAGAGCAGCGCGAATCGGCGGATGTCGAGGGTGATGTTGTCATCGACCAGGAAGATGGCCCTGGCGCCGCGGCTCCGTGCATCGACGATATCGGCGATCACCCGCTCGATGGGGTAGGCGTGGAAGTTGCGGCCGCGCATCTCGATGATCGAGCAGAAACTGCAGTCGTAGGTGCAGCCTCTCGACGTTTCGACGACATCGACCTGGCGTCCCAGCAGGGTGTAGCCCTCGAGAACGCGGGCGGCCCTGTTGGGCAGCCGAAGCGGATTCGACTTCAAGGCGGCGATCGACCGCTCCGGGCCATGAACCCAGCCGCCTGGAGCTCGAGCCGAGAGCCCCGCGATCGACGGAAGGGGTGCGCCGGCATCCAGCGCTCGTAGCAGCTCGCAGAAGGTCTGCTCTCCCTCGCCGCGGACCAGGAAGTCCACGTCGCCACATGACTCGTACGCCGCCGGCGCCAGGCTGGGATCGTACCCGCCAACGACGATGCGCGTTTGCGGCCGAAGATGCTTGATGAGCCGCGCGATCTTGAAGGCGGTTGCCCGCTGAAACGTCATGACCGACATGCCGACGACATCGGCCTTGAACTCGCGCATCAAGCGTTCGATGGTCGGGACAACCCTGGACTGCACCAGGATGAGGTCTGCGATCGCGACACGATGATGCGCATCGACGTTGCCCGCGAGCGATGACAGCGCGCCGTTGGGCATCCTCGCCACGATTGGCGGCATGTGCTCGAAAGAATCGGGCATCGAGAGGAGGAGGACGTTCATGGGACCTCAATCCGCCAAACCGGCCCTCCGACAAACAGCGGTCCTTCAGACTTTACAAACGCCGGCGCCGGGCCCTCGAGAATCCAGACGTGCGTGTCTGGCGGTTGCTTGCCCACAAGCGGTGCCAACACTCCAGCCAGGCCGCCTATCTCCGCTTTGACAACGTAGTGGGTGCCTGCGAACGAGATGGCCAGCTTCACGAGACGAGGTTTTGGTGTGGCAGCGACCCACGAAGCGGACAGCGGGACACTCTTCGAGCTGAGGTTCTTCAACACTGGCACCATCATGCCGTTGGCGACGTCGGAAGAGAGATCGAACGTCTCCTCGTCCATTTGCTCCGCGCCGTTTCCTTCTCTATGACGCACAATGGCCCGCCCCGTTTGTGTGTCCAGCGTCATCTCGAGGGTCCAGCGAAATGCGGGGCCTCTCTGCATCGAGGCGATAGCTCAACAGGCGGAACACGTCGTTTTGGGAGAACACGGTGGTTTCGTCGTGCACCGACCCATCGGTGAAGTGAAAGACCACCTGGCTGGTTGCACGCCCGTCGCGGACGGTCACGTTCACACTGCCCTGCGCCAGAGTCTTGCCGTCGAGGCTTCGCAGAACCAGAGCGCGCTTGCCCGGTGTTTCGGGCAAAGCGCACGGCGACCGGCTCGGCCGTCGCAAATGTGGCCGAAGCATCGACAGGCCGAACACGCAAGTTGCGAGCGAGGAGATTGTCATCCTCATGATGACATCGGGAATCTTAGCTAGTCGGACGGGTCCGTTTGCGCGTCTTCTCAGCGGTCAGGCGCCAGGACACGAGCAACACGTCACGTAGGGCATCTCGGTCGATTCGCGACAAACGTACCAAAACCAAGGGGTACTTCCGATAGTAGTCCGTCAGGTAGTACGTCTCGGGCGCGTCCTCCAGGAGCCATTCGCGTTGTTCGTCGTCGACCCTGACGACGAGCGTGTCTGGTTCTGCCGACGGATGGGTTGCCAGACCTGCCATGAAACTGCCCCTCAGTTTCAGCATCGGCGAACCGTCATATTTCGTCGTGGCTTCAACGTTGGGCAGGGTAAGCCCGACGACTCTGACGGTTTCGAACGTGCCAGCCACCTTACTGACTCGTGCCTTCGGCAGACGCGATGTAGCTCCGCCGGCTCCTCGATTTCAGTCCCGGCCGCTTCACTCGCACTTCCAGCTTGTGCACTTTTCCGTCGAGCGCGGCAGGGCTGAAGCCGAGGAGGTACTGACTCCGCAACTCCTGCGCGATGCGAGTGAACGAAGAGTTGAGGTCGGCGTCCTTCTTCAAGTCGAAAAAGCCTCCGCCGGTTTCATTCGCAAACCGATTGAGGATCGAGTCCGGCTTGCTTCGGACGACCATCTGCCCGTTGAAAAACTCGGTCTCCAGGCCGATGCCGTAGATCATCACCTCGCCGTCACGCGCGCGTTCCAGCGCCTTTCCAGACCCCTGGCGGCTACCGAAGTCGGCGCCGTCGGTGAACAGCAGAATCACCTTGCGGCCTTCCACCTTCTCGAGCTGATCGAGGCTGGCGTGCACAGCGTCATAAAGTCGAGTCTGGTTGCCGAAGTCGAGATGCTTCAATCCGCTGACGAGGCTGTTGCGATCGCTGATAAACCCCGAGGCGAACTCGATCTTGTCGTTGAACGCTCCGACAGCTGCCTTGTCGTGCGGCATGAGGCGAAGCAGGAACTGCTCGGCGCCGGCATAGAGATCCTTCAGGCGGTCGGTCATGCTGACGCTCGTATCGAGCATCACCACCGCGGTGAAGGGGCGCACTTCGTTATCGAAGATCGTGATCTCCTGCGGACGGCCGTTGTCGAACACCTCGAAGTCATCGCGCGTCAGATCGGTGACGAGGCGATTGTTGGCGTCGACGACCGTTACGTAGGACGGCACGACACGAGACCCAGACCGGAAGGTGGGCTCCTGGGCGGCAACGGACAAGCCGATCAACAGCACGCCGACGCCCACTATCAGCTGAAGATGAGGTTCAATGCGCTGCACACGCCGAGCTTACCACTCCTCGAGGCGGGCACGGACGTGCAGTACTCCCGCAATGCCTTCGGTCGACCCGGCCCAGGTGTGGTATGAGTGGTGTTCATGAAGCGATTCGCCACGTTCGGGGCGCTTGCACTCTGTACCTGTCGGCCTCGTCACCGTCGCCGCCCAGGAGACGCCGATATTTCGCGGTCTTGGCGACGCGGTCCGAGTGTTCGTCACAGTGACGGCCGGCGACGGGAAGCTTGTCACGACGCTCGCGCAAAGTGACTTCGAGATACGCGACGACGGAAAGCCGCAGCCGATTACGCTGTTCGACAACACACCCCAGCCGATACGGCTCGTCGTCATGCTGGACGTCTCTGGCAGCATGGAGGGAAACCTGCCCCTGCTGCGTGCCGCGGCCGACCAACTCTTCGCGCGGCTTCGCCCCGACGACGTCGTGCGCGTCGGCACGTTTGGGCGCGAGATCACGATCAGTCCTTCCTTTACGAAGGACGTGAGCGAATTGCGGAGCGCGCTGCCGAAAATGATCGCGCCCGATGCGCCAACGCCCCTGTGGCGTGCGCTCGACAAGGCCCTGGACGCATTCGACAAAGAGAGCGACGTGCGCCCCGTCATCCTCGTGCTGAGCGACGGGAAGGACAGCGGCTTCTTCGACTTCAGCCAGCGCCCCCTCAGCCAGGCCGAGATCATCGATCGCGCACGCATCGACGCGGTCATGATCTACGCCGTTGGCATGCGCAGCCGAGGGTCACAGCGGATACCCCCGGGGCCCGGGCGAGGCGGACTGCAGGCGGCGCTGACTGCCGACCTGCCCGATCCCGGGCTCGCACGAGTTGCGCAGGAGACGGGCGGCGGTTATGCGGAGATTCGCGCCGGACAAGACCTGGCCGCCGCGTTTGCCCGCGTTGCCGACGAGCTGCACAGCCAATACCTCATCGGGTTCGCCCCACCCAAGCGCGACGGCAAGAAGCACGACATCGAGGTGCGGCTTACGCAGCGCGGGCTGACCGCCCGCACGCGCAAGAGCTACATCGCGCCGAAAAACTGATGACACCGGTCGAACGGTTCCTCGTCGCGCTGCATGCGGGCGACGTGGAGCGAGTCCGGAAGCTGCTCGAAGAGCACGCCGATGTACGAGCCGTCGTGAACGAGCCGATCAGCTATTTCAACAGCAGGCCGGTCGCGCGAGCGACGAAAAATTTACCGCTGCTTGACCTTCTGCTGGCTCACGGCGCGGATCTGAATCTCAAGAGCGCGTGGTGGGCGGGCGGGTTCGGACTTCTGGAACACGGCTGCACGCCCGAAGAGGCGGCGCCGCTGATCGCGCGGGGAGCCGTCGTCGACGTATTTGCGGCGGCGCACCTCGGCATGTTCGATCGGCTGCGCGAGCTCGTCGATCGTGAGCCGGCGCTCGTTCACGCGCGCGGCGGCGACGGGAAGACGCCGCTCCACTGCGCCCGCACTGTCGAGATCGCACGATACCTGATCGAGCGTGGGGCTGACATCGACGCGCGCGACGTTGATCATGAGTCGACGCCTGCGCAGTACCTCGTCCGCGACGCGCCGGACGTGACACGACTGCTCGTCGAACACGGCGCGTGGTTCGACATCTTCATCGCGGTCGGTCTGCGCGATCCAGCTCTCGCCGAGCGTTGTCTGCACGACGATCACGAGTCGCTCGACCATCGCACTGGACAAGGCAAGTACGCCGTGGCCCATAACGGCACGCGGGCGGCGACGCGCGAGGAGATCGGCGATCGCCGCGGTGACATCTACCGGTGGGTGTTCGATCACAACATCTCGGTCGTCGAGGCAGCGACTCGCCTGGGCGACACCAGCATGGTGGGGTTGCTGTTGCGTGACGCCTCGCCCACGCAGCGGCTGTTGGCGGCTTGCGCGACCGCGAACCGTGCCGCGGCCGAGGCCGTCGTTGACTCGCAGCCGGGCGTCGTGGCGGGCCTCACGCGCGACCAGATGCGTTTGATCTCCGATAAAGCCCATGCCGGCGACACCGCGGCCGTCGCTCTGATGCTCGATTTGGGATTCGAGGCTCGCGTAACCGGCCCCGACTACGCCGACGCGCTCCACTGGGCTGCGTTTCTGGGCAATGTTCAGATGGTGCAGGCGCTCCTCCGACACAATCCACCCATCGGTGTCCGCGAGACCAGCTACAACGGCACGCCGTTGGAGTGGTGCGTGTACGGTTCTCTGCACGGGTGGATGAAAGACAAGGGGGACTTCCCAACCACGACTCAATTGCTTCTGGACGCCGGTGAACGTTTCGAGCCGGCCGGTCTGCCAACTGGCCGCGAGGATGTGGACAACGTGCTGCGCGCCTATCTGGCGGCACGCGGTCAGCCCGAATGAGCGACCCGAGCGCTGAGCTTGACATCCGCGCGTTACTGTCATACTGTCATATGACAGTTGCCCATGCGCATCCAGCTCAACTTCAAGTCCGGCAAACCCGTCTACCTCCAGCTCGTAGACCAGGTGAAATCCGCCGCTGCGTCGGGGGCCATCCGCGCGGGCGAGTCGCTGCCGTCGATCCGTCCGCTCGCAGAAGAGCTGCGCGTCAACCGCAACACCGTGGCGAAGGCCTACGCGGAGCTCGAAAGCCAGGGCGTCATCGAGACCGTCGCCGGGAAGGGCTGCTTCGTCCGCGCCAACAGCTCGCCATTCAGGAAGGCTGTCCGGCTCGAGCTTCTGACTCGGGAAATCGATGACGCCGTGACGCAGGCTCACCACCTGCAGGTCGGCCAGAGCGGAGTTTCTCCGGCTCGCCGAAGAACGATTCGACGCGTTTGAACACCAGCGCGCACGCGCGGAGAAGGCATGATGCACATGACTCGAAGCTCCGATCATCGAGATCGACAAACTGGTGCGTCGCTACGGCCGTACCGACGCCGTGGACGGCCTGAGCCTGAGCGTCGAACCTGGGCGCTGCTACGGCTTCTTCGGCCGGAACGGCGCGGGAAAGACCACGACGATCAAGTGCCTCCTGAACCTGCTGCGGCCGACGAGCGGCAACGTGAAGGTCTTTGGCCTCGACCCGGCGCGCCACGAAGTGGCCGTCAAGTCGCGGCTCGCGTATGTGCCGGACAGCGTGGCGTTCTATCCGTGGATGACCGTGCGCGACACGCTCGACTACTTCGCGTCGTTTCGCGCGCATTGGAATCAGCAGACCGAACGCGCGCTGCTGGATCAGTTCCGGCTCGACGTCGGCCAGAAGACCAGCCATCTCTCGAAGGGCCAGCGCACGCAACTGGCGCTCATCACCGCGATCTGCGCGGAACCTGAGCTGCTGGTGCTGGACGAGCCCACCTCGGGGCTCGATCCGATCGTGCGCCGCGAGTTCATCCAGACGGTCATCGGCGCCTACCAGGAGGGCAAGCCAGGGCGTCGAACCGTGTTCGTGTCGACGCATCTCATCTCGGAGTTCGAAGGGCTGATCGACCAGTTCACGATCATCGAGCACGGACGCGACGTGCTCACGCTGGACGCGGACGCGGCGCGCAAGCGCTATCAGAAAATCTACGCGCGTTTCTCCGACGATCCGGGCGCGCTCGATCTGGCCGGTGCGCACGTGCTGCGCCGGCAGCGGTCGTGAAGTCGAGGTCGTCGTCAACGGAAATGCAGCTGACGTGACAGCGCGCCTGCAATCGCGCTCGCCGGAAACGCTGACGACCGAGTCGCTGACGCTCGAAGAGATCTTCGTCACGACGCTTCAGCCGGGCGGAGCCGGCGCATGACGTCGACCGCGGTGCTGCCGCCACCGCTCGTCAAGGAAATCCGCGCGCTAGCGCTGCCGTGGCTGGCGTGCCTGGCCTGCATGGTCTGTACCGGCCATGTCGGACGCCCCGCTCTTCCTGGGCGGACTGGCAGTGCCTGCGTACTTCGTAGGTGCGGCCGCGCTTGGTGCGCTATCAATGGGTCATGAGTACACGGGACGCACGCTCAACCTGCTGTTGTCGCTACCCGCACGGCGGTCGCGTCTCCTTGCGAACAAACTCGCTGTGCTCGCGATGATGCAACTAGCGTTAGGGGGCGTGGCATACACGCTCGTGTTCGGCGACGCCCGCCTGCCGCAGACGGCGAGGGACACGGCGTCGCTCGTGCCTGCGCTCTGTGGCCTCTTCGTGGCACCGTGGCTGACGATGGTGTGCCGCAGTGCAATCGGTGGCGCCGTGTTCGCCATGGCACTTCCCGGCACACTGTTGGTGATGGGAGAGCTGATCGGCACGTCGCTCTATGGCCAAGGCTCCGGCATGCAAGCGTTCAGGCTGACATTCGTGTGGCTCGGCACGCTTGCGCTCTGTGTCGTGGGCGCCGTGCTGGGATGGTGGACGTTCATGCGACTCGAAGTCATCGACGGACCTGCCGAGCACCTGAGTTTCGCGCGCTTGTTGCAGAGTTCCGCATCAACCCAATCGACGGCCCGGGTCACGAGACGCCATCCGATCGTGCTGCTCGTGACGAAAGAGCTGCATCTGCAGCAGCTGCCGGTCGCTATTGCCGTCATCTTCGTGCTGATCTGGATCGCTGTGGTCGGGGGGACAACGTGGGCCGCGCATCCCGCATACGGCTCGGCCATCATCGCACTCACCATTCTGTACGGCGGCCTGCTTCCCCTGGTAATTGGCGCGTCAGCGAGTGCCGGCGAACGTCAAATGGGGACGCTGGAGTGGCAAGTCATGCAGCCGATATCCGCGTCGAAGCAGTGGTGGATCAAGGTGGGCATCGTCCTGGGACTGTCGATGACATTGGCACTGGGACTGCCGATGTTACTCATGTACTTTGCTGACCTCGCGCGCGTGACAGGAGCCGGACCGTTCGGGGAGCGGGAATGGTGGATTGTGATGCCGGTCATGTTGCTCGCCAGCGGCAGTCTGTATGTCTCGTCGTTGAGCAGCAGCACACTGTGGGCGTTGGTGATGTCGGTTCCGGCGGCGCTTGGCCCGTGGATATTCCTGAATGTCACGATGGACTGGTTCAGAATTTCTTGGTTCCCCGCTGCGACGCGAAATCCGACCGTACTGACGCTGCTGCTCGTGACCGGCTTCATAGCCATCGTGCTGCGATTCGCGTTCACGAATCATCGCTCAGCCGATCGGCCGGACGGACGTGTCTGGACGCAGATCGTCCTGTTGGCCGCCTCAGTGACCGCGGGCGTCATGACCGTGGCCCTTGAGCAAGCAGTCCGCCGTTAGCCGCCCGGACCGTCCTCGTGGTCTCCTGCTCTCCTGGTTTTTTGTCCTTGATGGATCGGTTTACAACGATTTTAGACGATTTGACGTTCGATTAACGCCGAATTAGGCTCTCTGGACCATGCGCGGCGTCCTGCTCTGCTTCTGCGTGCTCCTGGCGACGCCTCTATCCGCACAGCCGACGACCGCGACCTTGATGGGGACCATTCGGGATCAGGAGGGCGGCGTCATCCCGGGCGCTCACGTGACGGCGACGTTCGGTGGACGCGGCTACCGGCGTGCGGTGACGACCGGCGGCGTGGGTCTCTACAACCTGCCGGCGCTACCTCCCGGCCTCTACACGGTCAGGATCGAGCTCGACGGCTTCAAGACCGTGACGCGCGAAGGCATCCGGCTGTACGCGGGCGAAACGACGCGTCTCGATGTCGAGCTGACGCTGGCGTCTTTATCAGAGAGCATTCTGATCGTCGATGATCTTCCCGTACTTCGCTCCGAGACGGCCGCCCTCGGGCACGTCATCGACGGCGCGAATCTCGTTGCGCTCCCGCTGAACGGTCGCACCTTCATTACCCTCGCGACGCTGGCACCCGGCGTGGCGCTTCCACCAGGCTCCGCCTTTCCGCGTATCAACGGTGGACGGCCGCGCACGAACGAATACCTCTTCGATGGCATCTCCGTGCTCCAGCCCGAGCCGGGTCAAGTCGCGTTTCTTCCGGTGCTGGATGCCATCGAGGCGTTCACGATTGAAAGCAACAGCCCTGCCGCGGAGTTCGGCCGCTTCAACGGCGGCGTCGTGAACCTCACCACTAAGTCCGGAACGAACACTGTATCCGGCACGCTCTTCAGCTTTCTGCGGCACGAGGCCCTGAACGCGCGCAATTACTTCGCGCCTGGGGGGACGGCAAAGCCGTTGTTTCGCCGGAACCAGGCGGGCGGCGTGCTGGGCGGACCTCTGGTGCGCGGCCGCACGTTCTTCTTCGCCGACTACCAGGGTCAGCGGCAAACGATCGCCCGTACCGTGATCTCCACGGTGCCGACGGTGCTGCAGCGACAGGGCGTCTTCAGCGAAGCCATCGGCGGGCGCGTCCCGCCGATCTTCGACCCGGTCACCAAGCAGCCGTTCGCCGACAACGCGATTCCTGCGGGCCGCTTCGATGCGGTTGCCGTCTCGCTGCTCTCGCACTATCCCCTTCCCACATCAAGCGGCACGGCCAATAACTTTCGTCGGACGGCAAACGAGACGAACGATCAGGATCAGTTCGACGTGCGAATCGACCAGCGGCTGCGGCCGGACGGCGATTACGCATTCGCCCGGTTCTCGTCGTTCACCGACACGTTCGATCCGGTGACGCCGCTCCCCGACGGCAGCGGCACGGCGAGTGGAACCTCGGGGCCGCAACGGACGCGCGCGCACTCTCTGGCGGCCAGTTACAACTCGGTGCTCTCGGTCAGCATGTACAACGAGCTGCGGTTAGGCGACACGGGCCGCCGCGTCGACAGGCACGCCCTTAGAGACAACGGCCGCATTCTGCCTGCCTATGCGATCGCCGGGTACCAGCAGCTTGGGTCTCCGGCGAATACTGAAACGGACTTCCACACGGGAGTGCGGCAGATCACCAACACCTTTTCGTGGGCGCCCGATCGGCACCTCATCAAGATCGGCCTCGACTTCCGATGGTCGCGGCTCGACGTGCGTCAACCGCCGTCGCCTGCGGGGCTCTACCAGTTCAGTACGCTCTTCACGGACCTGCCGGGCGCCCCCAATACGGGTGCGCCGTTTGCGAGCTTCCTGCTTGGCCAGGTCCAGAGCTTCTCGATCGATCTGCAGTCACAACACATCCGGAATCGCGCGCACGTGCAGGAGTACTTGGTACAGGACAACTGGCACGTCAGCGATCGTCTGAGCCTCAACGCCGGACTGCGGTATACGCTGAACTTTCCGTCGTATGAAGTGAACGATCAATCAGCCGTCTTCAATCTCGACACCCGGCAGCTTGAATACCTGGGCCGGGACGGCCACACGCGATCCGCCCGCCGGCTTCACAAGAACAACTTCGGTCCCCGGCTCGGCTTCGTCTGGCGCGTGAGCGAGCATGCCGTCGTTCGCGCCGGCTACGGCCTCGTATGGATCGAACAGGCGGGCATAACGACGCCGTTCACAACGCCATCGTTTCCCTTCTTGCAGACGGTCACGCAACGGACGTTGGACAACGTCAGGCCTGCGTTCGTGCTCGCCCAGGGTGCCGGAGCCATCGAAGCCGTCCCACCGACGCCGACGGCCGGGCTTGGCCAGGGAGTCTTTGCCGTCGATAGCCGGCTCGGATCCGGGTACGTCCAACAGTGGAACGTCTCGTCCCAGCGCGAGCTCTGGGAAGGCGCCTCGCTCGAAGTCGCATACGTCGGATCGAAAATCACGCGCGTCGGCATTCCCGATACGAACCTGAATCAGTTGACAGTGGAACAGCTTCAAATGGGAACGGGATTGCTTCAGCGCGTGCCGAATCCTTACTTCGGAAGCCTTCCCGCTTCATCGACACTCGGCGAGGCCACGATCACTCGCGCGCAGTTGATGAAGCCTTATCCGCAGTACACGACCGTCAGCTTGTATCGCAACAACGTCGGCAACACGAACTATCACGGCGTGACGGCAAAGCTGGACCAGCGGTTGTCGAAGGGGGTGTCGTCCTCGATCGCGTACACGCGCTCGCGCCTCATGGACGACGCTTCGTCGGTGTTCGATGCGTCCGTGTTGACCGGACCAGTCGCCAGCTATCCCGTCGCCGACACCTTCAATCGCCGGCTCGAGCGCGATTATTCGAACGGCGACATCCCCCATGTGTTGGTCGCCCACGGAATCTGGACGATCCCGCGTTCCGGTGGCGTGACCGTGAGCGCCATCGCGACGCTGCAGTCCGGAATCCCGCTGGCAGTCGCGCAGGTGACGAACTTCAACGCGTTTGCCGGTTTCGGCACGCAGCGGCCGAACCTGAACGGCAACCCTACCCTTTCCTCGAGCGCGCGAACACCGGCGCGGTGGTTCGATACGAACATGTTTTCCGTCGCGCCGCAGTTCACGCTGGGAAACAGCCCGCGCAATCCGGTGCGCGGGCCGGCCTACCGGAACGTCGATCTCGTCATCGCACGCCGGACGCGTCTGGCGGGACGCGTGTCGATAGAGACGCGGGCTGAAGTCTTCAATCTCCTCAATACGCCCGCGCTCGGTGCGCCGAACATGGTCGCGGGCTCGCCGGCCTTCGGATCGATCACCTCGGCGGGCGATCCGCGGGTGGTACAGGTTGCGCTGAAGCTCCTCTTCTAGGCGGCGTGTGCGTAAGATACGTTCATGCCCACCGAAGAGGAGCGTTGTGCGGAGGCGAAGAAATTCGCTCGGATTGACGCAGCATTTCGCACAGGCGACCTCGAGGCCTTGCGCGCGGCGGTAGACGAGCCGGCGATCGTCCCAAACGGTCGCATGCCGGACACGATCGGATCGTGCCTGGTGTACGCGATTTACCACAGCCCGCTGGCGTTCATACGGACGCTTCTGGAAATCGGCGCCGATCCCAATGCGCCCGTTGACGACGGGTTTCCGCCGCTCATTGCTGCCTTGAGCTGCACTCGCGAGATATCTGGTGCTGTCAAACGGGTCGACGTCGACGACGTCCTCCGGCTGCTGCTCTCGCGCGGCGCCGACCCGAACCAGCGCGGCATCAACGACTACACGCCGCTCCACATGGCCGTTGCCGAGCGCCATCTCCCCGCGATCCAGATTCTTCTGGAAGCCGGCGCCGACCCGACGTTACGCACACGGATCGACGAATGCGAGACGCCGGGTGAAATGGCCAGTGCGGCCGGGCTGGCGCATCTTGCTGCCCTGCTCGAGCGCAAAGCAGACCCACTGTGACCCCTGCAACTTGCGTCCGATACGAAGGTGTGTCTCTGCAAACCACTGATTCTGTTACAATAAGCAGATCATGATTTCAGTAAGCGGCGTGTCTATGCGATACGGCTCGAAGACACTCTTCGAGGACGTCACAACAACCTTTTCGGCGGGACGGCGATACGGTTTGACGGGCCCCAACGGGGCCGGCAAGTCGACGTTCATGAAGCTGCTCACCGGCGAGCTCGATCCCCAGCAAGGCACCGTCCTCCGGCCCGCGAAGCTCGGCGTGCTTCGCCAGGATCAGTACGCGTTCGATAGCTTTCGCGTGATCGACACAGTCATCATGGGCAATCACCGCCTGTGGCATGCGCTGATCGAGCGCGACAAGCTGTACGAGGAGCCCGAGATGACCCACGAGGCCGGCATGCGTCTCGGCGAGCTCGAGGGCATCGTCGGCGAAGAGGACGGCTACTCTGCGGAGAGCGACGCAGCAATTCTTCTGCAAGGGCTCGATATCCCCGACGAGCTGCACCACCGAAAGATGGCCGAGCTCCAGGGCGGCCAGAAAGTGCGGGTGTTGCTCGCGCAGGCCCTCTTCGGCCATCCCGAAGCGCTGCTGCTCGACGAGCCGACGAACCACCTCGACCTCGACTCGATCCATTGGCTCGAGGAGTTCCTGAACCGGTACAAGGGCACACTCATCGTCATCTCGCACGATCGGCATTTCCTCAACGCCGTCTGCACGCACATCGCCGACATCGACTATCAGACGATCATTACCTACACCGGCGGCTACGACGACATGGTCGTTGCGAAGACCCAAATCCGATCGCGGGTCGAAGCAGACAATGCTCAACGTGAAAAGAAGATCGCGCAGCTCACGGACTTCATTCAGCGATTCGGCGCCGGCACCCGAGCCAGCCAGGCGACGGCGCGCCGCAAAGAAGTCGAGCGGCTGCAAACGACCGAGCTCGCCCGCTCGAACATTCAGCGTCCGTACATCAAGTTCTCGATGAAGAGGCCGTCCGGGAAGGTCGCCCTCGAGTTCAAAGGGCTGAAAAAATCATTCGGGCGTCTGAACGTCATCCCGGGGTTCGACGCGGTCGTGAACCGCGGCGAGAGAATCGTGCTGGTCGGGCGCAACGGCGCCGGCAAGACCACGATGCTGAAGGCGCTCTTGAGCGATGCGCCCGGCGTGCCGGCATCACCATCGGATGTGGACGCGGGCAAGATGACATGGGGGCATGAGGTCTCGATTGGCTACTTTCCGCAGGATTCGACTGGGCTTATCCAGAAAGGGATGACCGCCGTCGAGTGGCTGCACCAGTTCGACCCCGATGCGTCACGCCAGGACATTCACGGCCTGCTCGGCCAGATGCTCTTCAGCGGCGAGGAAGGCCTCAAGCCAACCGAGGCGCTCTCGGGCGGCGAGACCGCGCGGCTGCTCTTCTGCCGCATCATGCTGCAAAAGCCGAACGTGCTGATTCTCGACGAGCCGACGAACCATCTCGATCTCGAATCGATCAACGCGCTGAACATCGCACTTCAGAAATTCGAAGGCACGATTCTGCTGGTCACCCACGATCAGGATTTGCTGGAAGAGGTCGGCACACGGGTGTGGCAATTCGACGGCGGCCGAATTATCGACTTCAAGGGAACTTACGAGGAACTGACGGGGACGGCGTCGGAGGGCTTGGAGCAGAGGGCTTAGGGCTTAGGGCTTACTGTTGTCGCCGGCGTTCTTCGGCGTAGGGTGCGCTCGGCCTGTCGCGATCTCTCATTTCGAACATCGCGTACCGCTCCATCACAAGATACTCCGCCAGCGACGGCGGCAGTTCGTAGACCTCTCCCTGCCGATAGTATTTCAACGACACACCCTGAACGATCCCCATCGGCTGCCGAGTAATTCTGACCCTCATGGGCTCTACGGGCGTCCTCCCTTGGCATTCATGCTAGCAGGAATCGACGCGCGCGAGTCGCAAGAAATACAAGAAATAGGGGAGAAGAGCGGCAGTGATCAGTAAAACGTTTTGAGCGTTGTATCGAGGGGATACAGAGTGACGGATTTAGAGGCACGGGATAATGAGTAGAGAGGCGCAGAGGCGAGAGGCACAGGCAAGAGACGCGAGGCGCGACGTGGAGATCAGCTGCGCTTTTTCCAGTCGCACTCGTCGAGATAGTTAATCCAGCTTGTGAGCATTTTTACGATCTCATCGTAGACACCCGCGATCGGCACTCGCTCATCCTCGGTAATGTGATTCCGTCCTTGCGCGACGACTGCCTATTGCCTCCCGCCTATTGCCTATTGCCTATCGCCTATATTGTCATCCTGCAGACCACGCCCACATCGTCGCAGTACCAGAGCGTGCCGTTCCAGATCGTCAACCCGTGCGCGACAGGATCGGCATCGCCCAACTGGATCTTTTCCACGATCGATCCCGTGTCAGTGTCGTACTTGAAAAACGCGGCGAGATTCGAATCGCCATGCCAGAGATACCGACCTTCGAACGCGAGCCCATGAGGGCGATTGCCCGGCACACGGAAGATCTTCTGCACGACCCACGACTTTGCCTCGATCTGATAAATCGATCGCGCAGAGGTGGAGGTCGTCCACAGATGCCCGTCCCTCCATTCCTGCCCGTGTGCGCCCTGCAATCGATTGCTCGGCACCTGCGTCAGCCGGGCCAGAGGTGTGCCGGCCTCAGCGGGCGCCGGACGCGCCTGCGCCATGGGTCCTCCGGCCAGTGGGCTGCGTCGCTGCGGTGGATCGCCGGCCATCGCGTACATGATGGAGCCCGGGGTCGGGCGCCGCTCGATGACCGCACCGGTCGTGGCGTTGCATCGCACGTTCTCGTAGCTGAACGTCGATCCGATCCAGATCGCGTCACCGTCGAAGGTGATCCCACTGGGCCGCACCGTGTCGGTCTCGAACGATCGCAGCACGCGGCCATTGGAGTAGTCGACGAGGTACGCTTTGCTGCCAGTGCTCTGGTCGATGATCCACAAGCCGTCCTTTGTGGCCTGCAGTCCATTGGGCTGCGGCCCGGGCGACTTGAACGCAATCTCGACCTTTCCCGTCTTCCGCAGCGGGACCTTGTCGAACGCAGGCGGATTGCACATCGATGCGCGTGCTTCGCGCGGAATAGCCGCGGTGGACACGCCCGCCGCTAATCCAAAGAATCCACGGCGGCTGATCATGAAGCCTCCTGTGCGCTCGCGCGCTTCGCTAGGGTCGATGGGCCATGGTCGTCGGTCCATGGTCCCTGGTCTGTCGTGGTCGCGAGACGACCAGACTATAGACCATGACAGGCCAGCGACCGTGGACTCAAGACTTGGGACTATCGACCGCGTGCCGCGGACTCTCCGCCGGCACGCTCTCCGCGAAGTGGCATGCCGACCAGTGTCCGGGGACGACCTCGCGAAGCGGGGGCTCCTCCGTCGAGCAGATCGGCTGCGCCATGAAGCAGCGGGGGTGAAAGCGGCAGCCTGACGGAGGCTTGGCCGGATTGGGCACGTCTCCTTTCAGCACGATGCGCGCCTTCTTGGCGTCGGGATCGTGCTGCGGAATGGCGGACAGCAACGAAACCGTGTAGGGATGGCGCGGATCGCGATAGAGGTCGAGGCTGGGCGCGAGCTCGACAATCTTCCCCAGGTACATCACCGCAACGCGATTGCTGATGTGCTCGACGACCGACAGATCGTGCGCGATGAACAAATACGTCAGCGACATCTCCTTCTGAAGGTCGCGCAGCAGATTCACGATCTGCGCCTGAATAGAGACGTCGAGCGCCGACACCGGCTCGTCGGCGACAATCAGCTGGGGATTCAGCGCGAGCGCGCGCGCGATGCCGATGCGCTGGCGCTGTCCGCCCGAAAATTCATGGGGGTATCGGGCCGCCTGGCTCGGCGACAGTCCAACCATACGCATCAGCTCGCCCACCCGCTCTCGCGCTTCGCGTCCTCCCTTGACGATGCCGTGCACCCTCAGCACTTCGGTCAACATGGTGCGCACGCTGAGCCGCGGGTTGAGGCTCGAATACGGATCCTGAAAGATGATCTGCATCTGACGCCGAAGCTGGCGCATCTCGCGAAACGGTAGCGAGGTAATTTCGCGCCCCTCGAACTTGACACTTCCCGATGTCGGCTGGATCAGCTTCAGGACGCACCTGCCGGTCGTCGTCTTTCCGCATCCGCTCTCCCCTACCAGACCGAGCACTTCTCCTTGTTTCACCGAAAACGACACGCCGTCCACCGCGCGCACGTGTCCGACCGTGCGCGAGAAGAGCCCCTTCTTGATGGGGAAATATTTCTTGAGGTCCGTCACCTCGAGAATCGTCGGCGCCTCTGTCGTCATGTCGTGGATTCAACGCGAGGTGGCACGGGGTCGAGGGTTCCAGCGGCGATTTCAGGCGCCCGCCAGCAGCGAGACAGGTGATCGTCGACGATCGCCTCGAGCGGCGGATCCTGCAGGCACTTCTCAATCATCACAGGGCAGCGCGGATGAAAACGGCAGCCGGCCGGAAATCGCGCCGGGTTGGGAACGGTGCCGGGAATGACGCGCAGCCGATCGACGACCTCGCCCAGTTTCGGCAGCGACGACTGCAGGCCGGCGTTGTACGGGTGCAGCGGACGGCGAAATGCCGCGCGCACATCGGCGTACTCGACGATCTGTCCACCGTACATCACGGCCACCCGATCGGCCGTCTCCGCCACGACGCCGAGATCGTGCGTGATGAGAATGACCGCCATCCCCATCTCGCGTTGCAGCTCTTTGAGCAGCTCGAGAATCTGCGCCTGAATCGTCACGTCGAGGGCCGTCGTCGGCTCGTCGGCAATCAGCACCGCCGGCCTGCACGCCAGGGCCATGGCGATCATCACGCGCTGCCGCATGCCGCCCGACAGCTGATGCGGATATTCGTCGACGCGCTGCCCGGCCGCCGGAATGCCGACGCGCTCGAGCATTTCGATCGCGCGCGTGCGCGCGTGCGCGCGCGTCATCCGCTCGTGCAGCACCAGCGCCTCGATAATCTGCTCTCCGCACGTGTAGACCGGATTCAATGCGGTCATCGGCTCCTGGAAGATCATCGAGATTTCCTTGCCGCGAATCGCGCGCATCT
Source organism: Ilumatobacteraceae bacterium (assembly GCA_963746365.1). Classification (GTDB taxonomy): domain Bacteria; phylum Actinomycetota; class Acidimicrobiia; order Acidimicrobiales; family Ilumatobacteraceae; genus JAENVT01. The sequence goes on from CAVVBH010000008.1 coordinate 30,732, forward strand.
GCTCGTTGGTCAGCGGCACGAGATCCCGCCCCTTGAACAGGATGCGCCCCTCGACGATGCGCCCGGGCGGCTGAGGAATCAGCTTCAAAATGGAGAGGGCCGTCACGCTCTTGCCGCTGCCCGACTCGCCCACGACGGCCAGTGTCTCGCCGGCGTTCACTTCGTACGACACGCCATCCACCGCTCGGATGACCGCCGTATCGGTGAAGAAGTACGCCTTGAGATTCTCGAGGCAAAGGAGCGGGTCGCTCACGCTCGCCCTCCGCTGACCCTGCGGGGGTCGAGCGCATCACGCAAACCGTCGCCGAGAAAATTGAAGGCCATCACCGTCACGAAGATGGCCGTGCCGGGGACGAACAATAGCCACGGAAACGACGTCAGCGCGCGAATGCTGCGCGCCTGGTTCAGCATGTTCCCCCACGACGCGCTGGGTTCCTGTACCCCGACGCCGAGAAACGAGAGAATCACTTCGCCCAGGATGTAGCCGGGAATCGAGAGGGTGGCTGCCACGATGACATACGACATCGTATTCGGCAGCACATGGCGCGCAATCACGCGCAGCCGGCCGAAGCCGAGCGCCTCGGCCGCCGTCACGTAGTCGCTCTTCCTCATCGAGAGCACCAGCCCTCGGATGACGCGCGCAAGGCCGGCCCAGCCGATGAACGCCAGAATCGCGACGATGCCGAGATAGACCTGATGGCTCGGCAGGTCCATCGGGAACACGGCGCGAAGCGCAATGATCAAGTACAGGGAAGGGATGCTCAGCAGCAGCTCGGTCAACCGCATGATCGCCGTGTCGATGAACCCGCCGAAATAGCCCGCGACGCCTCCCAGCAGCAGCCCGAGCGTAAAGGAAATGGCGATGCCCACCAGCCCTACCGTCAGCGAGATTTGCGCGCCGAAAAGCAGCCGCGACAACACGTCGCGCCCGAAAGAATCGCTGCCGAACAAAAAGATGCGCCCTGGGGCATCGACGCCAAAGAGATGAATCGTCGACGGAAGAAAGCCCATCAACTCGTATGCGTAGCCCCGGATGAAAAACCTGACGGGCAGCTCGCGCGCGTGGTCTTCAGCGTACGTGAAGCTGCTCATGTCCGTGACGCGCATGTCGCGCACGTACGGGCGCAGGCTGAAGCTGCCGTCGGCCCGCACCCAGTGAAGCGCCTGCGGCGGGTGAAAGTACTTCGCGCGGTCCATTTCTTCCTGAGGGTAGGGCGCAACGAAGGGTGCCAGCAGCGCCAGCAGATAAAAGATGGTCAGCACGAGCCCGCCGGCGATGGCAAGAGGGCTCTTGCGCATCTGCGTCCAGAAGACGACCGCCGGCGACTGCGGGGAGACGACCTCGAGATCCTCGCGCTCAGTCATAGCTGATCCGCGGATCGGCGATCGCCAGCAGGAGATCGGCGATGAGATTCCCGACGATCAATACGAGCGATGCCATCAGCACCGCGCCCATCACGAGATACTGATCCTGCGTCAGGATGGCATCGAGCGTGATGCGCCCCAGACCTGGCCACGAAAAGATGATTTCGACGATGAACGATCCCGAGACCAGGGCGCCAAGTGTGTAGCCGAAGAGCGTAATCATCGGGTTCAGCGCGTTTCTCAACGCGTGCTTCACGATGACCGTCCGCTCGCTCAGCCCCTTGGCGCGGGCGGTCGTCACGTAGTCGAGGCGCAGGACGTCGAGCAAGCTGCCGCGCATCTGGCGCATGCGGCTCGCGAGGGGAATCAGCCCGACGACGAGCGCCGGCAGCACGAGATGATGCAGGATGTCGAAGAACTGGCTGATGCCATCCAGCTCATCGTAGTCGAGCGAGCGCATGCCGCCGACCGGGAACCAGCCGGTGCGCGCAGCCATCATCAGCAGCAGCAAGGCAGCGAGAATCTCGGGAATCGACAGCCAGATGAACGCGACGAACGACAGCACGCGATCGATCCACGAGTGCTGCTTCACCGCGGCCAGCACGCCCAGCGGAATGGCGAGCGCCCACGTCACGAACGCCGCCGCGCCCGCGAGCATCAGCGTGTTCGTGAAGCCGTCTTTCAGGACCTCGAACACGGGCTGATGGCGCGCAAACGACTGCCCGAAGTCGAAGTAGAAGATCACGTTGCGCAGATAGATCCCGTACTGGACGTACCACGGCTTGTCGAGACCGAAGCGCACGCGCATCGCCTCGATCGTCTCGGCGGAGATCCCGGGGTTCTCCGCCATCTGGTTGAGGAAGTCTCCCGGCGCAAGCTGCAGCAGGAGAAACGTCATCAGCGAGATGCCGAGCAGGAGCGGGAAGGTCTGCAGCAGTCGCCGCAGCACGTAAGTGCGCATGGCGGCTGCTCAGCTCTCGCGCGGCTTCAGGAACACCCGATCGATGTTCCAGAGGATGCGGTGCGCCATGACGCTCGGATGCACGTTGCCGAACCGGTTGCTCACCGGCAGCTTGATGGTCTGGATCGGCAGCCAGATAAACCAGGCCTGGTCGTTCATGGTGTCCTGGATTTCCTTCCACTTCGCCTTTTGCAGCTGACGGTCCTGGCTCGTGAGCATTTCATCGAGAACGCGATCGATGCGCGCCTCTTCCGGCGTCACCGGCTGTTGCTGGCGGATGAACCAGAAATGCGACTCCCCCGACGACCTGTAGACATTCTGTCCGCCGAAGGGCGTCGGCGGTACGCTGCTCTGGAATCCGAGCAGGATGGATTCGTACTGGAAGTTGTCGATGATATTGGAGATGAGCGTGTTGAAGTCGATCGGCGTCAACGTCATCCTGATGCCGATTTTTGCAAGATCGTCGCGAATGAAGTTCGCCATGCTGACGCGGAGCGCATTGCTGCTGTTCGTCTTCAGCATGAAGGACACCGGATTGCCGCGAGCGTCTTCCAGGAAGCCGTCGCCGTTCGTGTCCTTGAATCCCATCCCTGCCAGCAGCTTCTTCGCCTCTGAGGGGTTGTAATCAGGTTTGGCGATATCAGGCGTGTGCCACACCTTGTTGCTGCTGGTCGTTTGCGACCAGTTCTTCTCGCCGTAGCCGTAAAACGCCCCTTTGATGAGCGCCTCGCGATCGATCGCCATCGAAATGGCACGCCGGAAGTCCTTGTTCTTGAACCATTCGTATTTGACCGGATCGACGAAGGGCTCACCCAGGCGTTTGCCGTGTGTCGGCTTGGTGCCGCGAATGGGTGGCTGCACCCTGTTGAGATTTACCCACAAGAGATGCGTGGCCTGCGACGCACCCACGTCATACAGCGTGAAGTTACCCTTCTCCTGGTTTTCCTCGTACCACTTGTAATTCTCCGGCTTCACGTCGTCGACGGCGTCGACGCCGCCCGCGCGAAATTTCAGGTCGGCCGCATCCTGATCGGGCACGACGAGGACGACGAGCTCGTCGAGGTACGGCAGCCGCTGCCTGTTCTGATCGAATGCATAGTGGTACGGGTTGCGTACCAGCACGGTCTTTTCGTTCGTCACGTGCTGCGCGAGGCGCCAGGCGCCGCTCGTCACCAGTTTCTCGGGCGGAGTGCTGACGTTGTAAGCCGCGGCGAATGTCCCATCCTTATAGGACTGCCCCAGTACGTGTTTGGGCATGATCGGCAAGTTGCCCGGACACAGCGCATCCAGCAGACCGGCGTGAGGCTTGCCCGTATTGATGACGACCGTGTGCGGATCGGGCGCCGTGACCGTGAAATCCTTCCCCTCGCTCTGCAGCATGTCCTGCATCGCGGGGTGCAACGCATCGTCGTAGACCAGCTCGAACGAAAACAGCACGTCCTCCGCGGTGATCGGATGACCATCGGAGAACGCCGCGCCCTTGCGAAGATGGAACGTCCACGTCACGCCGTCGGGCGCAACCTCCCACGATTTCGCCAGGCCCGGCTCGTATTCCTGCGTCGCCAGGTTGAAGTCGACGAGGAAGCCGAAGAGCCGGTCGGTGAGATCCGTTGATGACGTCTCGTTCGCCATCATCGCGTTGAACGTCCTCGGATTGTTGGTTTCGGCCTGAACGAACCGTCCGCCGTAACGCCCCACGCTCGGCAGCTGCTTGATCAGCGGCTCGGCCGGCGGCGGAATCTCGTCTTTATACGCAACGCCCTCGTTCGCCGTGCGGCGGCAACCGGCCGTGGCCAACAGAACCATGACGAGAGCGGATATGACAACTCGATCGCGCATCATTTGACGTATACCTGTTCGATGTTCCAGAGGATGCGATGCGCCATGACACTCGGCTGGACGTTGCCGAAGCGGTCGCTCACCGGAAGCTTGACGTTCAAAATCGGCAGCCATACGAACCATCCCTGCTCGTTCCAGATCGTCTGGATTTCTCTCCAGATGGCCTTTCGCTCGGCGATGTCGATCGTCGTCACGAACTTGTCGAGCAACCGATCGATTTGCGCCTCCTCGGCCGTCCAAGGCTTCTGTTGCTTGACGAAAAAATAATGCGACAGGCCGGACGAACGTAAGAGGTTCTGTCCTCCTGCCGGATCCGGCGGCACATCGCTCTGCGAGCCCATCAAAATGGCTCTGTACTGCAGGTCGTTCCGAAGGTTCGAGATCAGCGAGCTGAAATCGATCGGCGACAGGATGACGCGAATGCCCACCTTGGCAAGATCGTCGCGCACGAAGTTCGCGGTCGACACGCGCATGGTGTTGTCGGCGTTGGTCTTCAGCTGAAAGACAACCGCGTTGCCGCGGGGGTCTTCGAGCACGCCGTCACCGTTGCCGTCCTTGAACCCGATGCTGGCGAGCAGGCGCTTCGATTCAGCGATGTTGTAGTCGTCGTGAGGAATGTCTGGCGTGTGCCACTCCTTGTCGCTCGGCCCGCTGAGAGACCAGCTCTTCGCGCCTTCGCCGTAGAACACGCTTCGGATGAGGGCGTCGCGATCGACCGCCATCGACACGGCGCGGCGGAAGACGGGATTGCTGAACCACGCATATTTCACCGGGTCGACGACGCTGTCGCCGACGTTTATCCCCGGCGGGAGCGTCTCACCACGACGCGGCGGCTGGACCCTGTTGAGGTTGAACCAGAAGAACCGGCTGCTGGTCTCCGGCCCGACATTATGGAGGGTGAATCCACCGGCTTTCTGATTGTCCGCATACCAGCGGTAGTTCTCGGGTTTCACGTTGTCGACTGCGTGAAGCTCGCCCGCACGAAACTTCAAGTCGGCGGCGTCCTGATCGGGCACGATGAGATACACAAGCTCATCGAGATACGGCAACCGCTTGTTTGCCTTGTCGACTCCGAACCAGTATGGGTTGCGCCCGAGCACGGTTTTTTCACCGGGCACGTACTGCACGACCCGCCACGGCCCACTCGTCACGATCTGATCGGGCGGCGTGTTGAGGTTGTATGCCGCGCCGAAATTACCGCTCTTGAAGGGACCCTCGAGCACGTGCTTCGGCATGATCTTCAGCGCCCCGGCCGTCACGAGCATCGTTGCGTACGGCGCTGCCGTCTTCACAACGACCGTGTGCGGATCGGGCGCCGAAAATTCGAAGGGTTTGCCGTTCACCTTCAGCTGATCCTGCACGGCCGGGTGTAGCACCTCGTCGAGCGCCACCTGCGCGCTGAAGACGACGTCAGCCGACGTCAGCGGGTGTCCGTCGGAAAACTTCGCGCCGCGCCGCAGATGGAAGGTCCACGTCAGGCCGTCAGGCGACGTTTCCCACGACTTCGCAATCATCGGGATCTGTTGCTGCTTCGCGTTGTCGTAATGGACCAGGTACGTAAAGAGGTTGTGGTCGGCGATGTCGGTCGACGACGTTTCGTTCGCCATCATCGCGTTGAACGTGCGCGGATTGCCGGTGAGCACGAACACGAAACGGCCGCCGTGCTTACCGAGCGTCGGCGTATCGACGACCATGGGATCTTCCGGCAGCGGGTGCGGATCGGTGTATTCGGCGACCTCGGCCGCGCGGCGCCGGCAACCGGGCAGCGCGACAGCGGCCAGCAGCACGATGACGAGCAGTCTCTTGCGTGCCGACAACGCGCGCGTCATTTGACGTAGATGTTGTACGAGTTCCACAAAATCCGGTGCCGCAGGATACTGGGCTGGAGGTTGCCGAAGCGGTTGCTGACCGGAATTTTCTGCACGCGGACCGGCAGCCACGTAATCCACGCCATCTCATTGGCAATCGTCTCAACTTCCTTGTACGCCTTCTTGCGCTCGCCGAGATCGTGCGTTCCGAGGATGACGTCCATCAAGTGATCGATGCGCGCCTCCTGCGGAGTGTCGGGCTTGACCTGCGTCAGGAACCACGAATGCGTGAGCCCCGTCGATCGCCACACGTTCTGCATCATCGTCGGGTCGGGCGGCACGCCGCTCTGCAGCCCCAGCAGCATGGCCTCGTACTGGAAGTCCGAACGCAGGTTCGTGATGAGCGTGTTGAATTCGACCGGCGCGGTGATGACGTTGATGCCGACTTTCGCGAGATCGGCCTTGATGAAGTTCATCATCGCGATGCGGGTGGTGTTGCTGCTGTTCGTCTTCAGCGAGAAGGTGATCGGATTGCCGCGCGTGTCTTCGAGGATCCCGTCGCCGTTTCCGTCTCTCCAGCCCAGGCCGGCAAGCAGCTTCTTTGCCTCGGCCGGGTTGTAGTCGTACTTCAACAGGTCGGGCGAGTGCCATTCCTTGTTTCCCGGCGTCGCGATCGCCCAGTTCTTTACCGCCTCGCCGAAGAACACCGACGGAATCATCGCCTCGCGATCGATCGCGAGCGACACGGCCCGGCGGAACGTGGGGTTGTTGAACCAGGAGTACTTGACGGGATCGACGAACGGCTCGCCGATTTTCTTTCCCGGCGTCGGCTTCTGGACCTTGTTGAGGTTGAACCAGAAGTGGTTTGTGTTGAGATCAGGGCCGAGATCGTACAACGTGAAATTGGCCTTCTGCTGGTTGTCCTTGTACCAGTTGTAGTTTTCGGGCTTCACATCGTCGAGGCCGTGCAGCTCACCCGCGCGGAACTTCAAGTCCGCCGCGTCGAGGTCGGGCACGATCAGGAAGATGATTTCGTCGAGATACGGGAGGCGGTGGTTTTCTTTGTCGACGCCGAAGTAGTACGGGTTGCGTCCGAGGACGGTCTTTTCGCCGGGGACGTACTGCGCGAGGCGCCACGGTCCACTCGTGACAATCTTGTCTGGCGGCGTGCTTATGTTATACGCAGCGGCAAAATCTCCCTTCTTGTACGCCTCCTCCAGAATGTGCTTCGGCATGATCGGCACGTTGGCGGCACATTCCACCAGGGCGGCGTTCGGAGAGGGTGTCTTGATGACGACCGTGTAGGGATCGGGCGAGGTGACCTCGAAAGGTTTCCCCCCATGATCAAAAGATCCTGAGCCGACGGATGTAGCGTCTTGTCGTACACGACCTGAAAGCTGAAGAGCACGTCCTCGGCTGTGATGGGATGCCCGTCTGAGAACTGCGCGCCTTTGCGGAGATGGTAGGTCCACGTCAGCCCGTCAGCAGCCATTTCCCACGATTTCGCGAGCCAGGGAGTCGTCTTCTGCGTGGCGTTGTTCCAGTCGGTGAGCCGCGCAAACATTCGCTCGACGAGGTCGTTCGACGACTGCTCGTTCGCCATGATGGCGTTGAACATGCGGGGATTCGTGATCTGGCCCAGAACAAATCTGCCGCCATGACGCCCGACTGATGGCGCGTCAACGATGAGCGGTTCCTCCGGCAGCGGATGTGGATCGTTGTAGTCGCTAACCTCGGCAGCACGCCGACGGCACCCGCCTGTCAGACCAACAACGACCACCAGAGTAATCAGCAGTAGCTTCGTGCCGCTCATCGGGGACATGCGCGTCATCCTCCGGATTCTACCTGTTTTGACGGCTGTGAACAGCGGTCTGGCCTTTATCCTGCAATGCCTTAGGCGTCGCTTCGGTTTCCTAAAGAAATTGTGTAAACAGCACCACGTTACACGCCGGAATTGTGCGCGCCGATACAAAACTGTAAGGGCATTTCGATGAAAAACCGTTCTCAATACCCACTTGTCGGCCTGTTGATCGCCTCGATGCTGGCGACGGGCTGCGCGTTCGAACACATCGAATACGAGAACAACGCAAGACCGTGACGGCCGTGTTCACCGACATCGCGGGTTCGACGGCGCTCGCCTCGCGGCTCGACCCGGAGGCGCTGCGGGCGGTGATGAGCCGGTTCTACGACGTGATGCGCGGCGAGATCGAGCGTCACGGAGGGCGAGTCGACAAGTTCATCGGCGATGCTGTCGTTGCGTTCTTCGGCGTGCCCGTCGCCCACGAGGACGATGCGCTGCGCGCAGTGCGCGCGGCGGCGGGGATGCGCACGGCGCTCGCCGCGCTCAACGACGAGCTCGACCAGCGGTTCGGGGTCCGTCTGCAGGCCCGCACGGGTGTCAACACCGGCGACGTCCTCGCCGGCGACATGTCGCGGTCGGATGCGTTCACCGTCGGCGATGCTGTCAACGTCGCGGCCCGGCTTGAGCAGGGAGCGGCGCCCGGCGAGGTGGTCCTCGGCGAGACGACATACCTGTTGGTTCGGCACGCAGCGCGTGTCGAGCCGATCGGCCCGCTCGCGGTGAAGGGCAAGGACGACCCGCTACCCGCGTACCGACTCGTGGACGTCGCAGAGCACGCGCCGTCGATGCCGCGGCGCCTCGACTCACCGCTGATCGGCCGCGAGGTCGAGCTGCAACGAGCGACGACCGCATTCGAGACGGTGGTGCGCGAGCGGGCCTGCCATCTCCTCCGGATACTCGGAGCTGCCGGCGCCGGCAAGTCGCGGTTGGCCGCCGAGGTCATCTCCCGGGTCGAGACGCGTGCCACGGTGTGGTATGGCAGGTGTCTTTCGTATGGCGAGGGCATCACCTTTTGGCCGCTGGTCGAGATCGTTCGCGGCGCTGCGGGGGTCGTCGATGGCGACGGCGCCGACGATGTGATTGGCAAACTCGCCAAGCTTGTGGAGAACGACGCGGATGCAGCTCTGATTGCGGACCGGCTGGCGGTCGTCATCGGCGCGGTTCCTGGGGCGGCCGGCGCCGACGAGATCTCGTGGGCCGTCCGCAAGCTGTTCGAGGCCGCAGCACTGCGTCGGCCGTTGCTCGTCGTGCTCGACGATGTCCACTGGGCCGAACCAACGTTGCTCGATCTCGTCGACCACATCGTGGAATGGACGCGACATGCATCGATCATGGTGATGTGCATCGCTCGGCCCGAGCTCCTCGACCGGCGACCGCGCTGGGCCGGACGGAGCGACGACGCGACCACGATCCACCTCGAGCCGCTCGGTGACGACGACAGCGCGACCTTGGTCGACACGCTGCTAGGCGGCTCCTCGCTGCAACCGGAGTTGCGAAGCCGGATCACCGCCGCGGCGGAGGGCATTCCGCTGTTCGTCGAAGAGATGCTCGGGATGCTCATCGACTCCGGACGACTACGTCGGCTCGATGACGAATGGCGAGCCGTCGGCGATCTCGATGACATTGCTGTCCCACCGACGATCCGCGCGGTCCTCACGGCGCGGCTCGACGCGCTGCCGGTCGAGGAACGGCGGGTCCTCGAGGCCGCCGCAGTCGTCGGCAAGGAGTTCTGGCGCGAGGCGGTTGCGGCGATCGCTCCGCGTGAGCTCCGCGATGGTGCTGGCTCATTGCTCGCCGAGTTGCTGCGCAAGGATCTCGTCGTTCCCGAGTGGTCCGCAGTCCGGGGTGAGGACGGCTTCCGGTTCCGCCACATCCTCATTCGCGACGCCACCTACGAGGCGATCCCCAAGGTCGACCGGGCGGCCATGCACGAACAGTTCGCGGCGTGGCTCATCGACGCCTATCTCGGCCGGGCCGCCGAAGTGGACGAGATCGTCGGCTATCACCTGCAGGAAGCGCACCGCAACCGGGTGGCGCTCGGACCGGCGGATGACGCGGCCCGCGCCCTCGCCGACAGCGCCGCAGGGCATCTGCTCGCCGCGGGTCGTCGAGCGCTCGATCGCAACGACTTCCACGGGGCGACGAATCTCCTCGGCCGAGCGGACGCGCTGTCGGAGTCCCCCGGTGCCGAACTGCTGCTGGCCTACGGGTCGGCGCTCGCTCATGGCGGATCGTTGAACCGTGCCCTCGACATGATTCACCGCGCCGTCGAGGTGGCCGAGGACGCCGGTGACGCAGGGTTGGCGTGGCATGCCCGAATCGAGGAGCTCAGCTGGCGGGCGCAGGTCGACACCGGGGCGGGTGTGTCGACGGAGATCCTCGCAACCGTCCCTGATGCCGTGCAGCGCTTCGAACACCTCGGCGATGAGGCCGGCGCAGCCCGTGCTTGGCTCTCCATCGCATCGGCACACAACCTCCTCGGTCACCACGCCGACGCCCTGGAGGCGGCAGAGCGCGCCCTCGACCTCGCCGAGCGGGCGGGCAATGATGGGCTCGTCCTCGATGCCTACCGGCGCATCGGCGTCGCCGTCGTCTGGGGACCGCTCCCGTTGAGCGAGGCGGAGCAACGCTACGGCGACCTGGTGGACAGAATCGGCGGTGGGCCGCTCCGCAAGGTTGCTGCGACGGAACTGGTGGCTGCGCTCAAGACCCAGCTCGGTCATGTGGACGAAGGCCGCGCCCTGATCGCCAAGGCGCGGGAGCTCTACAACGAGCTCGGCGATCGGCTGTTGTCCGCCAAGGCCGCGCTGATCGAACACCGCGGACCCCTCGGCGAGGAGGACTTCGCGACCGCCGAGCAGCTCGTCGGTGAGGCGTGCGGGATCCTGGAGGCTGCCGGGGAGCGAAGCTGGCTATCCACGTCGCTCGCGGTCTGGGCGTCGACGCTGTACGCGTTGGATCGGCTCGAGGATGCGTACCGCGAAACCGTGAAGAGCGAGCAGGCGGGCTCCGCCGACGACGCGGTCACCCAGGCCTACTGGCGAGCCGAACGCGCCAAAGTCCTGGCCCGGTGGGGACGCGGCGACGAGGCCATCGTTCTCGGGCGTGACGCCATACGCATTCTCGACGCCACCGACGGGGTGCTCGAGCAGGCCGACGTCTATGTCGCGTTCGGCGAGGTGCACCGCGTGCTCGGCCACACCGACGAGGCTCGCGATTCATGGATCGAAGCGCTCCGGCGGTACGAGGCCAAGGGGGCTGCACCGTTCGCCCGACAGACGCGGGTTCGGCTCGCTCTGCTCGACGGTGGCTGAGCCAATGCGTGTCGATAGCTCAGCCATCGGCTACTACCAATAGGGCTTTCGGTCGCGCTTGCCGCAAACATCGCACAAACGGGGCCGAGCAGCTTCTACTCAATTCGGGCGACGGGATACTCAGTCATCGGCCGAGGCCGCTCGCCTTCGACCTTGTGCCGGACTATTGGGCGAGGCGCGCGGCTGCCTCCAGCCGGTTTCTATATTCCGCCCACCACGCGGCATCGCCCTCGGCGAGGTTGTCGTTGTCGGCGCGCAATCCGGCCGAACCGTCGATGGTCTCGCGGACGATGTCCGCATGGCCCGCATGACGGTGCGTCTCTGCGATCATATGGAGCAGCAGTCGGTGCAGCGTGACCTCGTTGCGGTCCTCCGGCCACCACGGCACCCGTCCGACTGTGTCGAGTTCCAGCGCCTCGATGGTGGCGTCGCTGTTCGCCCACACCCGTCGGTACAGGCCCACGATGTCGTCGCGTGACTCCTCCGCCGTCGCCCACATGTCCGCGTTCGCTTCTGCGCCGTCGTCGAACCAAGGAAGTGGTTCGCCGAACGGGCGACCGAAAATATCACCGAGATAACCGGCTTCGACGCTGGCAACGTGCTTGACGAGACCGAGCAGGTTCGTCCCGGTCGGCGTCATCGGTCGTCGAATGTCGTACTCCGACAACCCTTCGAGCTTCCACAGCAACGCGTCGCGGCCGACCTGCAGATACCGATACAGATCGGCCTTCTGTCCCTCCAACTGTCCCTCGAATCCCATCCCCGGAGCATGCCACGCCACGCCGCGACTCCTCGGGCGCGATGTGCGCACTGGCACTACCAAAAACGCGCCCGGCCCTGCTCTCCGGGCGCGAAAAGCGAAGCCTGAGTACAAAAATCGCGCCCGACCAGGCGGGGGGAGGCGGCGAGGGATCAGGCGGTGGGGAGCGATACGGTCGGCGCTGCTGTCGTTGCGATGACGGTTCGCAATTCGGCGCTTGATCGCGAGGCCGGGAAGGAGCAGGAACGGGAGACCGAGCCCGATCAGCAGCAGCGGCAGGCCGAGCGACCGGCTGTAGGCCGTGTCGCCGTGCACCGTCGCGTCGACCGTCTTGCCAACATCGGCTTCGCCGTTACCGCCCTGGAAGTTCCCGATGACCGACCGGCCGTCGATCGTCCACTCCGCGACGCAGTCAGTGCGGAAGGTGGAGCCGAAGCGGCGAAAGTGGCCCGACGAGTCGCAGGTGAGGACCGTCGCCTCGACGCGGGTGCCGAACCCACGCTGGTACAGCAACCAGCCTCCACCTCCGGTCAGCGCAGCAGGGATCGCGAGCAGCAGCGCCCAGATCGCGACGCTCGACGCGACTCGCCGAACTGATCGCGTAGCGACCGGCGCCGACTCGCTCTCGCTCGTCGCCGTCGTGGGGCGGCGGCTGATCGCCCGATCGACGAGCAGCGGGATTCCCTTCGTGCGCCACCAGTCGACGTTGACGCCACCGCCGGACATCCCGCCGTGGTCGAGGTGCTCGCGGTACACCTGTGGCTCATCGGCCTTGTCAATGTCGACGTTCGCCACCTGGCGGAGCCCGTCGACGAACACCTTCCGGGCGTCGTCGGGCGCCGGCGGGGTCGGCGTCGTCGCGACGAGGTCCCGCAGGGCCTGCCACGCATGCGGATCGCCACGGAGGCCCCACTGGCGATGGACGATGTCGAAGCCGTCGCCGAGTACACCCTCGCCCGGTTCGTCCGTGCGATGCCCACATACGGGACATACCAAGACCGGACTCCCCTCCGAGATTGGCGCGAGTGCGCCCCGATCCTGCACGCAGCAATAGGCGGCATACCCGAACTCGTCGAGCGCCGGCAGCCCGCCCATCTCCACAACGCTACTGCCACCACCGCCGACGCTTCATCGGCGATGCTGACGCGATGACATCCCGGGACGCCGCGCCGACGCATCGCATCGTCCGGCTCGTCGGTGTCTACAACGCAGACAGCACCTTGCGCGGCGAACTCGCCTACTGGGTCGGCGCCCGCCTCGGCCTGCGGCACTGCTCGCTGTGTGACATCACCCACGGATCGCTACGACAACGGCCCGAATGGAAGGCATGCCAAGTCGGCCTCCCGGTGCCATTCGACACCTACCATCGCAACGACCAGCCAGACTCCATCCGAGCCACGACGAACGGCCGGGCACCCGTCGTCGTCGCCGAGACTGACCACGGCAACATCCTGCTGCTGACCTCCGAGGATCTCGACGCCTGTGCGGGATCGATCGATCGGCTCGTCGATGCGATCGACGTCGCGGTCGCCCGGTGCGGACTTGGCTGGCCGCAACCGAGCTGAGCCGTTACCGACCCAGGACCGATCGTGTTTGCAGGGCGTCGGTTGCGGGTACGGATGACCCGTGAGCACTCATCCCCACCAATCATCGTCCGACGAAGCTGATCCCAAGAAGCAGAGCACTCCCGCGGGAGTGGTGCAAGATCTCGAAGATGAGGCGGAGGAAATCGGAGCGTCGACCGAGCCCGAGCCGGAGCCACCACAGGCGTAGTCAGCCAGGTACCGAATATCCGGCTCCACCGGATATTCGGTGACTTGCCTACCGTAGATGTGCGTCAGCCCCAGAAGATGCAGGTTGGATCGTCCTCGATTTCGTCGAGAAGATCCTGGATCTTCGTGCTGGGCTCGAAGTCGGGATACCGGTGAGCCTTGCTGTTTGAATCGAACCAGTACAGCGTCCATTCGCCATTCCCGGACGAATACCCGAGGCGCGCACTTGGGACCCGCAGCCACTCCATTTCACCACCAAGCATTGGCATCAGGCTGCACTCGACGATGGTCAGGCCGCGCGGGCGGGTCTCCACCTCAACTCTCATTCGGTCGCGGAACTCCACTGGCGTCCGATCTTCTGCCCAGCGTTGTGCGAATTGGATCGCGTCCTCCGGCAACATCGACACCCTCCTCAGGTTCCGAGACTCCACCGTTATAGCCGCGCCGTTCACGTCGGTGGCGAAATCAGTAGCGCACGTCACGTCCCCGAGGGTGGTAGCGCTCGACGCAGCAGTTCGGCACCTCTGCGGCCGACCATGTCGGGCTCGGCGAGGCGCCGCAACGCTTCCTCGACGGTGAACAGCCCACGTTCGAGAGAATCCTGCACCATTTCATCCAGATGCGAGGCCTCTACCTCCGGCGCAAGGTCGATGACGGTTCGCAGGGCGGTCGTGCACCGGATTCCGCGGACCGTGGTGACATCGCTTTCTGGAACGTCGTCGCGATGAATGATGACCTCCTGCTCGCCCATCCACATCCGCTCGGTGAGCACGCCATTCCCGTCGACTCCCAAGGGCTCGACGAGCGAAAGGCTCGCATCACCCTCATCCTCGTCGAACCGACAGCCGCACGACATCAGCTGGCGACCGCACGCCGGGCATTGCTGGAGGTCGCAACCAGGGTGGTGCCAGCCACCGCGGAAGACTCCGCAGTCACCGCACCGCTCGCCAGTCGTTCGCCGGCCGGGCTCGTCACCGAACGCAATCATGTCGAGGTGATGCCCTTTCTGATGGAAGGCCTCGACGATGCACGAGATGGCTGTCGTCATCTCACCATGGCACCAGCTGCAGACGGCCATCACGCCACGTCCCGCGGGTCGAGATTGTCGGCCGGAAACAGCGGCGTCCAATCGGAAAGGTCGTCTGGCAATTGCGGTTGATCGGTATGCATGCAGCAGCCCCTTGGTCGATCGTTGGATCTGACGGGGACAGCCGTCCCGAGGCGCCGCACGGCGCTGCTCAGACCATACCAGCGCGCGGCAATGCAGCGACCGCAACGCTGTCATCGATATGGGCCGCATGCGCCCATTTCGCTGCCAGCGACAACAATTCACCGCGTGGGCGTCGAATCGGTCCCCACCGGACCGAATCAGCGCCTGCACTGCGTGGGGACACGGCTCGGAGTAGGGGGCTTCGGCTTGAACAAGGTGGAAAATACCTCAAGTCGCGGGCCTGCGGTGCCGATACGCGTGCGTGACGACCGAGACAATGCCTCGGGTTCCAGATGGATCCAGGCAGTGGTCGGGTCGTCCGGTGACCAGCCGAGTGCTGCGCGTTGGCGTCATCGTCGCTCCGGTCGCCGCTTCGTTCGGCGCTGCGTGGATACTGAGTTCGCTCACCGCCGTGCCGACGACGATTGCCGGCGCTGCTGTCCGTTGGCTGCTGATTGCCGCCGCCGCGACCGCGGTGTTGCTCGCCGCTGAGCGTCTCACCCGTCGCCTCGCGCCGCTGGCGACGTTGCTGGCACTCAGCCTCACGTTTCCGGATCGGGCGCCACCACGGTTTCGTGTCGCGCTTCGTAACGGCTCGACGCGCCAGTTGCGCGATCGCGTCGCCGAAGCGCGCCAGGGTGAGGTCGGCGGCACGCCGGCTGAGGCTGCCGAGCGCGTGCTCGATCTCGTCGCCGCGCTCAGCGTGCACGACCGAACCACCCGCGGCCACTCCGAACGAGTGCGTGCGTACAGCCGCATGATCGGCGAGGAGATGGGGCTCAGTGACATCGAACTCGACCGTCTGCAGTGGGCCGGGCTGCTGCACGACGTCGGCAAGCTGCTGATCCCGGCGGCGATCTTGAACAAGCCGGGGACACTCACGGCCGAGGAGTACGAGGAAGTGTGCCTGCACCCGGAGTACGGCCGCGGCATGGTCACACCTCTGATCCCGTGGCTCGGCGATTCGGCCCGCGCCGTGTGGGAGCACCATGAGCGCTGGGATGGCCGTGGCTACCCGGCGGGTCTGGCCGGCCACGACATCGCCCTGGCGGCGCGGATCGTCGCTGTCGCCGACGTGTTCGATGTGATGACGTCGGCTCGTTCCTACAAGACACCCGTCTCAGCGGCCGACGCACGCACCGAGCTGGCGCGATGCGCCGGCGGACAGTTCGACGAGGCCGTCGTGCGGGCATTCCTCAACATCTCGATTGGCGAACTTCGACTGCTGATCGGACCCCTGTCGTGGCTCTCGCAGCTTCCGCTGTTCCCGACGTCCGTGCTCTCTACTGCTCTCGGCAGTCACGCCGCGACCATCGCCGCAGTCCTCGCTGTTGTCGGCCCGCCCGCTGTCGGCATGGAGCGCATCGACGCCGCAGCTGGTCGGTCGTCGGTCGTCCAACACGCAAGCGGCTCCGTCCTCGAATCGCTCGGAGTGGGGGCTGAGCTGATTTCACCCGGCCTCACCGTCACCACCTCCGTGGACCCGAATCGCGACGGAGAGGTCCTGGAGCAGGTGCCGCCGTCAGACACGAGCTCGCCGATCGTGCCACCGACAACGCCATCAACGTCGTCACCCCCCGACTTGGCACTGCCGATCGTGCCCACGCCCGACGTGCCGGTGACGCAACCTACACCGACGCCGGAAGTGACGCCGCCGGGGCCGTCGGTGCCGGTTGTGACCTTGCCGACGGTGCCGGTCGCAACCCTTCCATCGGTGCCGAACTCTCCGCTCGTCGACCTGGGCGTCGCCACTGACTTCGCGGTGCTCGCCTACGCAGCCGTCACGTCGACGGGGCCGACGTCGATCACCGGCGACGTCGGCACGACTACCAGCGGGGACACCGGGCTGACACCCGCCCAGGTCTCCGGCCAGATCTTCGCCACCTCGCCCACCGCTGCCGACGCGGCCCACGCGGCCGTTGCGGCCGCACAGCTCTTCCTGGAAGGTATGACCGCTTCGCCGCTCCCCGGCGTCGAGCTCGGCGGGCGCACGATCACGCCCGGCGTGTACCAAGGTGGCACGATCGAGCTGACCGGGACGGTCATCATCGATGCCGGAGGCGACCCCAACGCCTTGTTCGTGTTCAAAGCGGCGAGCACGCTGGTGACGGCATCAGCAAGCCGGGTCGTGCTCGCCAACGGCGCCCAGGCGAGCAACGTGTTCTGGCAGGTCGGCTCCTCGGCGACGTTCGGCACGACGACACAGTTCGCCGGAACCGTGATCGCCGACATCTCGATCACCGCGACCACCGGTGTCGCCATCGTTGGGCGCCTGATAGCCCGCAACGGGGCTGTGACGCTGGACTCCAACACGATCACCATCCCGGCATACACCTGATTGTTCAAGGCTCATCACGACACCGGTAGGCCGAGGCCTCGGGCGATGACGATCCGCTGGATCTCGCTGGTGCCTTCACCAATTTCGAGGATCTTCGCGTCGCGGTAGAACCGGGCGATCGGGTTCTCTTCGATGAAGCCGCTGCCCCCGAACACCTGTGTGGCGACACGAGTGGCGGTGACGGCCGATTCGGTGGAGTACAGCTTGGCGATGGCGGCGGCGTGCGTGAAAGGCCGACCCTGATCTTTGAGCCAGGCCGCCTTGTAGGTGAGGTTGGCTGCGTTCTCGACCGCCACCTCGAGATCGGCGAGGGCGAAGGCGATTCCCTGGTTGCGGCCGATCGGACCGCCGAAGGCATTGCGCTCCTTGGCGTAGGCGATCGCTGACGCAAGGCAGGCACGCGCGCATCCGAGAGCCAACGCGGATATCGCGATGCGGCCGTCGTCGAGGATCGAGAGAAAATTGCGAAGGCCGGATCCCGGCGTGCCGAGTAGGTGATGGTCCGGCACGCTGCAGTTGTCGAGGACCACGCCGTGCGTGTCGCTGGCGTGCCAGCCCAGCTTGCGGTACGGGGTTTCGATCGTCAGGCCGGGTGTTCCGCTTGGGACGACGAACGTCGAGATGCCGTCGTCGGTTCGCGCTGTGACCGTGATGATCGACGTGATCGGTGTGCCCGAGTTCGTGATGAAGGCCTTCGTGCCGTCGATCACCCAGCTGTCGCCGTCTCGCCGGGCGCGTGTGCGCGTGGCGCCGGCGTCACTTCCGGCGTCGGACTCAGTGAGACCGAAGGCGCCGAGCGCTCGACCGGCGACGAGGTCGGGCAGCCATCGTTGCTTTTGATCCTCGGTGCCGAAGCGGAAGATCGGGTTGGCACCGAGTCCGACGCCGGCCGACAAGGTGATGCCCATCGATTGGTCGACTCTGCCGATCTCTTCGATCGCGATGCACAGCGAGGCGAAGTCGCCGTCGCCTCCGCCCCACTCGGCTGGGAAGACCAACCCGAACAGGCCGAGGTCGCCCATGGCTTTCACGGTCTCGAGCGGAAACGTGTGGTCCTCGTCCCATTGGGCGGCGTGAGGGGCGATCTCGCTCTCGGCGAAGTCTCGTACGACCTTGCGGAAGGCTTCGTGTTCAGGAGACAGGTCGAAGTCCATCATCCTCCTCTGAGGTTGGGGCTAGCTCGATGACGGCCAAGAGTTGACTGAGCGCAACGCGATCGCCGACCTGCACGAGCACTTCGGTCACGACCCCGTCCGTGCTTGCTCGCAGCGTGTGTTCCATCTTCATTGCTTCGACGACGACCACGGGCTGGCCGACAGCGACCGAGTCGTCGGCGGAGACGAGCACCGCGATGACCCTGCCAGGCATCGGGCTCTCGATGGCGCCACCGTCGTGGGCTCGCCGCGCAGATCAGCCACCAGCGCGTCGAACGCCACGGCATTCTGCCGGAAGCGTTCGTCGGACCTGTCGACGCGGCTCGACAGGACGGGAACTGCCATCAGCCGGCGCTTCTTCCGCTCCGAGATTCCCTAGCCACGATTAAGAAATCTAGTCGGCGTTAAGGTGCGGGTAAAGTCTCTGGGCAGCAAGGTGAACGGAGGAACATGAGCGAACCGAGCGCAGTAGTGGTCATTCGCGACTGCGGTCCTCGCGACGGCTTACAGGGTGAAAACCCGCTCGACGTCGACGTTCGGTTGGGTCTGGCACGAGATCTCGCGTCAGCCGGCCTTCGCGACGTCGAGGCTGCAGCGTTCGTTTCTGCTCGGGCCGTGCCCTCCATGGCCGGTGCCGCAGAGATCGTCGCCCAGCTGCCCGATGACGGCACCAACTGGTGGGTGCTGGTGCCGAATCGCCGCGGCGCCGAGATGGCCGTTGCTGCCGGTGCGTCGCGAATCACGGTCACTGTCTCGGCATCGCCCGTGTACAGCGAGAAGAACGTCAACATGACCATCGACGAGTCGCTGCAGCAGGTCGCGGAGATCCGTGCCGCGGCGCCGATGGCGACGATCGACGCAGTCGTGTCCTGCTCGTTCGGGTCTTCGTTCGGTGATCGGGTCAGCGTTGCGGATGTTGTTGGAATCTGCGCTTCCCTACGTCAGCTCGGCGCCGATCAACTCACGCTGGCTGACACGACGGGCACGGCAACACCCCGCCGGATCGAGTCGGTGCTCGCCAACACTGGTACGGATGTCGGCCTGCACTTGCACGACACTCGCGCAACCGCGCTGACCAACGCCGTCGCCGCATACCAGTTCGGCGTGCGCCGGTTCGACACCGGTATCGGCGGCCTCGGCGGGTCACCATTCGCTCCCGGCGCGGGCGGCAATCTCGCGACCGAGGACCTCGTGTTGCTGCTCGAGGACATTGGTGTGCCCACCGGTATCGACCTTGCCGCCTTGATCGACGTCAGCCGTGGGCTCGGCAAGGTTCTCGGCCGAGAGCTTCCCAGTCGAGTCGCCCGTGCCGGCCCATTGCCGGAGTTCGCAGAGTGATCGAGACATGGGGTACGCGTCCGAACCGGCCGCGGCCGTCGCGGCGAGACGAGTTATTGTCTGTCGCCGCCGATCTGTTCGCAGAGCGCGGCTTCGCGAAGGTCACCGTCGATGACATCGGAAACGCTGTCGGTGTCTCGGGCCCGGCGTTGTACCACCACTTCGACGGCAAGGAGAGCCTGCTGGGGGAGATGCTTGTTCGGATCAGCGACTTGCTGCTGACGAAGGCGATCACCATCGTCGACAACGTCTCGCTCCACAAGGCCCTCGATCCCATCATCGCGATGCACGTCGACTTTGCCGTCGACAACCGATCGCTGATCACCGTCCATTTTCGTGACCTGGTCCAGGCTCGAAAGGGTGACCAGCAAAGAGTCAAGGACCTGCAAAGCGCGTACGTCGACATCTGGGTCGACATCGTCGCTGCCCAACACATCCCTACCCTGGACATCACGGTCCTCGACACCAAGGAGGTGCGCGCCGCCGTGCACGCGCTGCTTGGACTCATCAACTCCACGCCGTTCAGCGGTCGTCTCCGACGAGACGCGCATGTGTCGCTACTGCGAACAATGGCCTCCGGAGCCATCGCCGGTTTTCTGGCGGAACACCGCACGAGCTGACCCCGCTCGGGGCGGGCTTCGACGACGCAGCGTTTGACCTCTCCGCCGTGCCTCAGTCATCAAACGCCGTGGGCCTCGTGCACGTTGCTCGCTCAGCCGCAGAGTGGCCTCCTTCGCTCACCCCCAGTCGGGAGCGAAGATGTTGTGCGGCTCGAGCGGGGGCTTGCCGGCGTGGCGGCGGACCTCCATTGCTCCGAGCTGGTTGCGGTGGACCTCATCCGGGCCGTCGGCAAGGCGAAGCAGGCGCGCTGTCGCGTATGCCGCGGCGAGGCCGAAGTCGTTGTTCGTACCTGCTCCTCCGAACGCTTGGATAGCCCAGTCCACGACTTTGCACGCCATGTTGGGGGCGGCGATCTTGATCATCGCGATCTCGCGCCGGGCTTCGCGATTCCCGACAGTGTCCATCAGGTGGGCGGTCTTCAACGTGAGAAGTCGGGTCTGCTCGATGGCGATGCGCGACTCGGCGATCCGTTCCAATGTCACGGTCTGCTCGGAGATCGGCCGACCGAAAGACACGCGCTGCGAGGTTCGTCGACACATCATCTCGAGCGCTCGTTCCGCGAGTCCGATGAGTCGCATGCAATGGTGGATGCGCCCCGGCCCCAGACGGCCCTGAGCGATCTCGAAGCCGCGTCCCTCACCGAGCAACATGTTCGACGCTGGGACACGGACCTCGTCGAAGTCGACCTCCGATGCGCGGTCGGGCATGCCATAGAAGTTGAAGACCGGGAGCGGCCTGATGACGGTCACGCCCGGCGCGTCCTTCGGGACCAGGATCATGGACTGTTGACGATGTCGATCTGGGTTGGCCGGATCGGACTTTCCCATGAAGATGATGATCTTGCACCTGGGATCGGTCGCGTTCGTGGTGTACCACTTCCGCCCGCTGACCACGTAGTCGTCGCCGTCGCGCGTGATCGAGCTCTCGATGTTCGTTGCGTCGCTCGACGCGACGGCCGGCTCGGTCATCGCGAAAGCCGAGCGGATCTCGCCGGCGAGGAGTGGGCGGAGCCACTGGTGTTGTTGCTCAGGGGTTCCGTAGCGCGCCAGCACCTCCATGTTGCCCGTGTCCGGTGCCGAGCAGTTGAAGACCTCGGGTGCGAGGTGCGATCTGCCCATCACCTCGCAGAGCGGCGCGTACTCCGCGTTGCTCAAGCCGGCGCCCAGCTCGCTCTTCGGAAGGAACAGGTTCCACAAGCCTGCCTCGCGAGCCAGGGGCTTCAACTCCTCCACCACCGGCCAGACCGCCCACGGGCCCAGCTCCATTGACTCGCGAAAGAACCGCGCTTCGTTCGGATAGATGTGCTCGTCCATGAACGACTCGAGCTGCTCGACGAGTTCAACGGTCTGTGCGGAATGATCGAAGTTCATGATTCTCTTTTCCGGATGAGTTCCCGCAAGGCACGGGTCGCGGCGTTGGCGCCGCACATGCCGTGGGCACCAGCCCCTGGCGGCGTCGAAGCTGAGCACAGGTAGGTGCCGGCGATGCCGGTGGCGTACGGGTCGAGCGCAACGCGCGGGCGGAACAGGGTCTGGGTCAGCGACGCCGCCCCGCCGACGATGTCGCCGCCGATGTAGTTGGGGTTGTATACCGCCATCTCCGTGGCCGACCGCACAGCGGTGCCGACCACCTGCTCGCGGAACCCTGGGGCGAACCGTTCGATCTGGCCGATGATCGCATCCGTTGCATCACCGGTGTAACTCGCCGGTACATGGGCATACGTCCACAGAGGGTGCACGTTGCCAACCGACCGGCCCGGGTCTGCGAGATACTGCTGGCCGACGAGAACGAACGGCCGGTTGGGCATCGTGCCACGGTGCACCGCTAGCTCGCCGGCGGCGACCTCGTCCGCCGTTCCGCCGAGGTGCACGGTGCCTGCTCGGCCGGCGACCTCGGCCGCCCAGGGGACGTCGCCCTCGATCGCGAAGTCGACCTTGAACGCGCCTGGTCCGTGTTTGTAGCGGCGGTAGGCGGCGGCCACGCGAGATGGGAGCCGTTCGCCCAGGATGTCGAGAGCTAGCGACGGGGACACGTCGAGCATCAGCACGTCGTGCGGCGGCAGCTCGGCGAAGGATCGCACACGCACGCCCGTCTCGATCGTGCCCCCGTGGCGGATGAGATCGGCGGCGAGTGCGTCAGCGATGGTCTGCGACCCACCCTCGGCGACCACCCATCCGTGGGCATGCGCCCCGGCCGCCAGGGCGAACCCGATTGCGCTCGTCATCGGCCTGTCGAGCCGCCAGAACGCATGGGCCGCCACGCCGGTCCAGAGCGCCCGCGCTTGAGGCGTGTGCCACAGTCGGGCGAGCACGGTGGCCGGCAGCACGGCGCGCATGCCGAACCGGGCGAGCGTCACCGGATGGTGCGGCACCCGCAGGATCGGCTGGGAGACATCGGCGAACAGCTCGTCGAAGCGTTCGGCGATCGGCTCGAACACCTGGCGCCAGCGGTTGCCGTCGCTGCCGAGGGCCCGTTCGGTGAGATCGAACGAGCGGTACAGCGCTCCGGCGGTGCCGTCGTCGAGTGGGTGCGCGCACTCCACCTCGGCGCCCCTCCAGATCAGCCCGGGTACTTGGAGCTCCTTGAAGAGCGGCGAGGCAACGGCCATCGGGTGGGAGGCCGAGCAATGGTCGTGCAGGAGTCCAGGTATGAGGTACTCCGAGCTGCGCGTCCCGCCGCCGATCGTGCCGGCTGCCTCGAGCACCGTCACCTCCAGCCCGGCACGAGCCAGCAACGTCGCGGCGGCGAGCCCGTTGGGCCCACTGCCGACGACGATCGCCCGGGTCACCGCCTCACCGACGCGCCGGCCCGTCGCGAGATGGCCCTCCGACAAATCAGCAACGTCAGGCGTCGGCACGCACCGGACGACTGGTCCGGCCCATCTTGCCTGGCCCCGGGTACGGCTCCCCGGCCGCCACGTACCCTTCGCGGGTCCAGGTGATGACGTGCGGGAGCAGCCCGTTGGGGAGCCACGGCTGTTCGTGGGCGGCATCGTCGTTGTGATACCAGCCCTTCTCGACGGTTCCGAGCGCGGCGTCGATCACCCGATACTGGACCCGCTTGTCGAACATCGGCTGCGATTCGGTGAACACGACGATGAGGTCGCCCGGCTCGTAGTGGCACCGCTGCTGCACCGCCTCGACGAGGCGCTCGTCGTGGCAGTGCCCGTCGCCGAAGTTCCAGCCGGTGATCGTGTTGCTGATGAACTCGCCCTCGCGCAACACGCGGGTGTCGATGCCCGGGCTGTGGCGCAGGTGGAGCGTGATGTGGGCACGGCCCATCGGATGCATCATCCGGAAAGCGATCGCCTTCTGCATGAAGATCTCCGAGATCTGCCTGCCGAACAGCGGCTCGAGCTGGTCGATCTGGTTGTCGGCGGCCTTGACGATCCGCTCGTTGAGGCGGTCCTCCTTCTCATTGTCGCGGAACGACCACGTGGTCGACGCCCAGTTGCCGGCGTACTGCTTCATCCCGATCAGGAACGACACGTACTGCGGCCGCAGCGCGCCGAGCACGATCGGGAACAGCGCGAACGTCACCACTCCGGCGAGCAGCCACGGGTTCATGTCGGCGACCCCGTACCCGTCGCCCGCACTGAAGTTGCCGAACAGGAACGCCACGGCGAAGATGAAGAACACGTTCCATTCGAGCGGCACTGCCAGCGGGATCGTCGAGATGATGAACAGGTGGAGCATCCAGATCGACACGATCGCGATCCACGTGAGCCACGGCCACGGTGAGAACAGCAGCGTTAGCGGCATCACGATCTCGGTGGTGGTGCCGAGGAAGTGAGCGACGAAGTGGGTGAGCTTCGATGGGCGGAGGTCGTTCGGGTAGTCGCGCACCGTCGCCATGCGGAGCTTGCGGAAGGCGTTCCACGGGGTGTTCTGCATCATGACCGACACCGTGCACGAGAACCCGTGCTGCAACTTCGACACCCCGGCGCCCATCCACACGACGACCATGAAGATCTTGGCGGCGACGATCGCGTCGTGGAAGTCGTAGAAGAGCCCGAAGGCCAGCATGCATGGCACGTACTGCTCGGCACGTGACGACAGGAACACGCACTTGTCGCGCAGTCCCATCAGGCCGATCAAGCCGGCGTACGTGATCAGCGCCCACCGTGGCATGACACCGACGCTGTCGGCCGGCAAACCGTGCATCGGATTGCCGGACAGGAACAGCATCATCGTCAGCCAGAACACGATCAGCTTGTACAGGCCGGTGTCCCACGGGGTGCGCCGGTTGCCCTTCGTGAACGGCACGTGGTTGGGGTACGGCGGCACGCGAATCGTGTCGTTCTGCCACCAGTACAGGGAGCCTCCGATCAGCGGATCGAAGTGGAACGCCATCGGTCCGCACGTGGCGGCGACGCCGAGGATCTCGAGCAGCACGGTCCAGATCATGAGCTTCTGGTAGAGGATCGGCTGATCCCACCAGCCGGCGATGTTGTTGAATTCGAGCCCTCTCGTGAACGCCCCGCACACGATCAGGCCGAAGAGCGCATAGAAGAAGATCTTCCACACGTAGAACATGGCCGCCTGGCGCGGTGTGCCGAAGCCGGCTTCCACCCAGTGCAACTGCAACAGCTTCATGCGCGGCAGGAACGGGATCTTGGCGAACTCGTCGATGTCGACGGGTGGTAGCTCGGCGGTGCGATAACCCATGTCGTGTCCCCCGTTGGGAGTTGGTGGTGGATGTAGTTGGCGGTGGTCAGTACTTGCGGCCGCGGCGGGCACGCATCTGCCATTCGCGGCGTTGTTGGTCGCGGTCGAGGATGGAGTCGTCCTCCGACGTGTGGCGTCGCGACACCTGTGTGGCGGTGAGCCGCCGGAGCTCGCGTTCTCGGACGCGCATGCGACCCCACGCCTTGCGCACGTCCTTGCGACGCTTGCGCTCGATGTGATCCTCCTCGGATTCGGACGTGCCGGCGAGGTATGCCTCTTCGATCTCGTCGAGCCGCGTGAGCGCCTCGGCCGAGGTCATCTCCATTCGGATCTGGCCGCGCGACATGAGGTACATGCGGTCGCTGTACTTCAGCGCCTTGCGAGCGTGCTGCTCGACGATCAACGCGCCGATGCCGCGCTCGTCGGCGGCCTTGCGGACGGCGCCGAGGAGGCGGTCGACGATCATCGGCGCGAGCCCGAGCGACAGCTCGTCGGCGAGCAACAGCTTCGGGTCGCGGCTGAGGCCGCGCGACGAGCGCCACCATCTGCTGCTCGCCGCCCGACAGCATGCCGCCGCGTACATCGAGGCGCGCCCGGAGCTCGGGAAACAGTTCGAGCGCCCTCTCGACCGATCCGCCGCCGATCCGCAGGTTGTCGCGCGTCGACATCTTCGTGAAGACCAGGCGCTGCTCGGTGACGAGCCCGATGCCGTTGCGCACGCGCTGGTACATCGGCGTGAAGGTGGGCACGTTGCCGAACATCACCAGGCCATCGACGGGCGCCAGTTCTCCGGCGATCGTCAGCAGCGTGGTGCTCTTGCCGGCGCCATTGGGGCCGAGCAGGCACACGACCTCGCCGGGCCGCACGGTGAGGTTCACACCCGACACCACCTCGCGGCCGAGGTAGCCGGCCTTCAGCCCGCGTGTCTCGAGCAGGTTCGGAATGCGGCTGACCGCGTACGGGCTGGTGTCGGAAATGGAGACGCTGGGGTCGACGGTGTCGGTCATTGTCCACCGCCCGCTGTGGGAACCGGAGTGCGCGCGGCGGAGCGGATCTCGCGCTCGTCGTCGGTCTCGACGCCGAGGTACGCGGCGATCACAGCGGGGTCGTTGCGCACCTCTGCAGGGAGTGCCGTTGGCGATCATCCGGCCGAAGTCGAGGACGACGACGCGGTCGCACACGCCCATCACGAAGTTCATGTCGTGCTCGACGACCAGGATCGCCATGCCCCAGTCGTCGGCGAGCCGGCGAACGACCCGCGCCAGCTCGACGCTCTCGACCGAGCTCAGGCCGGCCGCCGGCTCGTCGAGCAGCAGCACGCTCGGGTGCATGGCCACCGCTCGGGCGATCGCCAGCAGGCGCCGCTTGCCGTAGGACAGATCACTGACCTCGCGGTGGAGGTCTTGGTCGAGCTCGAACTCCTCGATCGCTCGCACGACCTGCGGTCCGAACTTCGGGATCACCGGCCACACGAGGTCGCGGAAGTACGAGCCGAGATCCTGGGGGTCGGCGGCAACGCTGAGGTTCTCGAACACCGTCGTGTCCTCGAACAGCTCGAGCGACTGGAACGAGCGAACCATGCCGGTCTTCACCCGACCCGCCGGTCCCAAGCCCGAGATGTCGCGACCGTCGATCGTGACCGTGCCGCTCGACCGGGTGAATGCGGTGAGGGCGTCGATCAACGACGTCTTGCCGGCTCCGTTGGGGCCGATCAGGCCGGTGACCTGGCTCGGTTCGAGCGTGAACCCGACCTGGTCGACGGCGGTGACCGCGCCGTACCGCACGGTGAGGCCCTCGACGACCAGGGTCTTGGGGATCACGCGCTGGTCGTGGTCTTCGTCGACGGGCTCGGACACGTCGGAGAGCTTGATGAAGTACGACTCGCCGAACTTCTTCGTGCGCTTGAGGTGCCGGAAGGTCCTGGCCCACTCGGCGGCGACACCGTCCGGGTTGTAGAGCACGACCAGGAGGATCGCGATTCCGCTGATCAGTTGGATGTATTGGCCGACCCCGTCCCAGGTGGATTCCATGACTTCCTGGTTGAAGCCGGCGGTCGCCATCATCGCCCCGACGAACGCTCCGAGCAGATGGCCGACGCCGCCCGACGAGCGACAAGCCGGCGTAGGTGATCGACGTGAAGTTGGTGAACGATTGGTAGCTGATCGAGGTCAGGCGAAACGCCATCAGGATGCCGCCGAGCGCGGCGATCGCCGAGGCGAGCGCGAATGCGTAGAGCTTGGCGGTGACGATGTTGATGCCGAGCGCGGCTGCGGCGCGCTCGTTGGTGCGGACCGCGATCAGGCGTCGCCCGCTGCGCCCCCTGCGGACGTTGGCCACCACGAGCACCGTGAGGAGCGCCATGCCCAGCACGAAGATGCCGTACCGCTCGGGGTGCTTGATCGAACTGATCTGGAAACCGAACAGGTTCGGGTTGCCCACCGGGGTGCCCTTGATGCCGCCGGTGAAGTCCTGATTGCTGAACAGCATCAGCTCGATTGCCGTACCGAGACCGAGCGTCACGATCGCCAGGTTGATCCCGCGGGTTCGGACGGCAGGAAGTGCGAAGATCAGCCCGAGCGGGACGGCCGCGGCGATGCCGGCCACGAGCGCGAGGAGGAACGGTATGTGGAACACGGCGACGAGGCGGCCGGCGACCCACGCGCCGAAACCGGCCATCGCGTACTGCGCCAGCGAGAGTTGACCTGCATAGCCGGTGACGACGACGATCGACAGCAGCACGATTGACGCGCACAACGTGACGGTGAGCACGTCGATCCACTTCGTGTCCTTTGTGAGCATCAGGAACACGACGACGCCGGCGAGGAAGATCATCCAGTCCCACGAGATCCGGCCGTTACCGATCGCCGGCAGCTTGCGCAGGTAGTGGTCGCGCAGCGGGATCGAGCGACCGCGGAACACCAGCATGAGGATGATCAACAGGAACGGCAGGGACTGGTCGAGACCCTGTTGCTGCCAGAAGCGACCGACGAGCGTCTGGCTCATCCCGAGCACGTACCCAGCCGCAGTGGCGATCGGAAACGACTTGAAGTCGGCCACCAGCGCGGCTGCGAGGGCGGCGAGCACGAGGCTGGTCATCGAGGTGACCTGCAAGGTGATCACTGGCACCACGAGGATGCCGCCGATGCATGCGATTGCCGAGCCGAGCGCCCAGTTGAGAGTGGCGACCCTGTTCGGCGAGACACCGACCGCGGCGGCCGAACGCTCGCTCTCCGAGACGGCTTCGGTCTGGATCCCGAACTGCGACGAACGGTAGAGCAGCCACAGGAGGACCGCAGAGATGCACCCGATCGCGAGGAGGATCAGGCGGTCGGCGGTGATGCTGACGTCGCCGTACAACGTGACCCGGTCGGTCGGCAGATGGCTCGGCACCTGGCGTGGTTTCGAGCCGTAGCGGATGACCACGCCGGCTTGCACGGTGACGAGCACGCCGAGCGTCGCCAGCAGCTGGACGAGCGTGCTGGCACGTTTGCGCTGCAACGGCCGCATCACGACCCAGTGGGTCAGCGCTCCCAACGTCGCCGACAAGAGCACACCGAAGAACGACGCGACGAAGAAGTTGTGGCCGTGCTCGTACTGCAGCTCGTACTGGACGAACACGCCGGCGATCGCGGTCGCGCCGAGCGAGAAGTTCAGTACCCCGGTGCCGCGGAAGATGACGATCAGGCCTTGCGAAGCAAAGGCGTAGAGGGCACCGACGCCGCACCCCAGCAACGCGAATCTGATGACTTCGTTCATCGCTCCCCGTGTTCCCCCCACGTCGGACTCTTGTGCCGACCTTAACACACGTTCAGGCCAATGAGAATTGGAGCGCGAGCTGTGTCTAGTATGAACAGCCACGGGCGCCGGGGGTGCCCGCGAACACTTTCCGAAGGGGGAAACACATGCGTGTCTGGACGAAGTCCATCGCACTGGTGACGGTGCTCGGCTTTGCGGTCGCGGCTTGCGGAAGCGACGATGACGGCGACGGCGGCGCGGCCGCAACGGATGCACCGAGCGTGACCGAGGCTGCGCCCGCGGACACGACGGCCGAGGCGCCCGGCGACACCACCGCACCGGCCGGCGACTCCGTCGCTGCACCGACCGGCGAACCGATCAAGCTGATGACGATCACGACGCTCAACGCAAACGGGCCGACATACGAGAACATCTCGATCACGGCCAAGATTGCAGCCGACTTCATCAACGACAACGGTGGCATCAATGGCCGCCCTCTCGAGGTCACTGTCTGCGACGAACAGTTCGACGCAGCGGTCGCAGCCACGTGCGCCCGTCAGGCCGTCGAGGACGGTGCGGTCTCGGTCGTCGGCTCGTTCACCTACTTCGCCGAAGCAGTCGTGCCGGTGATCGCCGAGTCGGACATCACCTGGTTCGGAGCGTGCTGCCCGATCTCGCCGTCCGAGCTCACCGACCCACACTCGTTCAACATCGGCAACCAGCCGATGTACGCGGTCGGAGAGGTCAAGCGGGCCGTCGAGGACGGCTGCAAGAACATCAACGCCGTCATTGTCGAAGGTGCCGATGCCATCTTCCGCCCGCCCATGGAGAACGCGATGAAGGCCTACGGCATGACGTTCGGTGACGTGATCATCACACCGACCATCGCACAGGACTACTCCGCCGAGGTCGCCCAGGCCACGACCAATGCCGACTGCATGGTGGTCGTCATGTCCGAGACGCCGTTCCTCACCTGGAACACGGCGCTCCAGCAGGCCGACACGACGGTCAAGCAGTACGGGAACCAGGGCAACCTGAACGCGATCTCGGCGAAGGGCGCCGAGGAGGTCACCAACGGCAACATCATCTCGGGCATGTACCCCGACATCTCGACGGCCCCGTGGGACGATTACCGCGCCGCGCTCGAGGCGGACAACATCGACCAGGAGGCCAACGACTTCAACAGCCTCGGTGGTATGGGGACTTGGGCCGCCTACATGGGGTTCGCCCAGATCGCCAGGACAATCGACGGTGAAGTCACAGCGAAGTCGTTCTACGACGCGGCCAGCAAGACGAGCAAGCTCGACCTCGGCGGCATGGTGCCGGTGCTCGACTTCACCAAGGAGTGGACCGACGGGCTCGACGGCTACAGCCGCCTGTTCAACCGCAGCGTCGTGTACAGCAAGCTCGACAACGGAAAGGTCGTGCCCGTCGACAACGACTTCGTCGACGTCAGCGACCTCGCGCTCGGTAAGCCACAGAGTTAGTACGAGGCGACACGGCCGCTCGCGTTCAGTTCACGGCGCGGGCGGTCGTGTCCCAGTACCGGGCGCGCATCGTCTTCTTGTCGAGCTTGCCGACCGGGGTGAGGGGCAGCGAGTCGACGTAGTCGATCGACTTCGGCGACTGTTGCGAGCCCTTCGCCCGCTTCACCATCTCCTGCAGCTCGTGCGTGAGTTCGGCGGACGGCGCGCTTCCGGACTGTAGGACCACGATGGCCTTGACCGCCTCGCCCCACTTCGGGTCGGGCACGCCGATCACCATCGCGGTGTTGACCGCCGGGTGCTGGCTGATGACGTCTTCGACCTCGCGGGGGAACACGTTGAAGCCGCCGGTGATCACCATGTCCTTGGTGCGGTCGACGATGTAGAGGAAGCCCTCGTCATCGAAACGGCCGACGTCGCCGGTGTGGAGCCAGCCGCCCGACAGCGCCTCGGCGGTCTCGTCCGGCAGGTCCTTGTAGCCGTCCATCACCAGCGGCCCGCGCACGCAGATCTCACCCGACTCGCCAGGGCCGACCGGCAGGTTGTCGTCGTCGAGCAGGGCGACGTGCATCCACGGCACCGGCCGGCCGCACGAGGCCAAGCGCTCGCGCTTGGACAGGTCGTGGTCGGCCTTCTTGAGGTGGGTGATCACCATGGGCGCCTCGGTCTGGCCGAAGAACTGGAAGAAGATCGGGCCCCAGTGCTCGATCGCCTCGGCAAGCTTGGCCGGGCTGATCGGCGACGCCCCGTAGATGATCGTCTCCATCGAGGACATGTCGGCGGCGTGGTACCGGGGATGGCCCTGCAACGCGTAGATCATCACCGGGACGAGCATGCAGCACGTGATGCGGTGCTGCTCGACGAGGTCGAAGAACGAGTCGGGGCTGAACGACTCCATCACGTAGAACGCGCCACCCGACAGCAGAACCGGCGCCACCACCGACAGGGCGGCGTGCGACAGCGGCGTGGGCAGGGCGATCCGGATCTCGTCGGGGAACTCCCACTCCGACATCTGGATCCACGTCATCGACTGCCACACACGGTGGCTCATCAGCACACCTTTGGGACGCCCGGTGGTCCCGCCGGTGTACACGACCGTGCACAGATCGTCGAGGTGCACGTCGGGCGCAACCAGCGGCGCCGGCTCGAACGAGTCGGCGAGCGCCAGATAGTCGCGCCCGGCGTCGTTCGGCCCGAATCCGAGGAGGATCAGATTCGGGAACTGCTGTTGCAGCTCGCGGGCGCGCTCGGCGAAGTCGCGACTGTCGAAGACCAGGCAGTCGATCTCGGCGTCGTTCAGCGCGTAGGCGTGATCGCTCACCGAGCCCATCGGGTGGAGCGGGGTGAGGATGCACCCGTTGGCGAGCGAGGCGACCGCGTTGAGGAGCACCTCGGGCCGGTTCTTCGACAGGATGGCCAGGCGGCTTCCCTGACGTACGCCGACGGATTGCATGGCCTGCACCATCTGGCTGGTGCGGTCGCGCACCGCTGCGTACGTCGAGCACGCGGTCGCCGGTGAAGATGCACGCGTCGGCTTGGCGGAGGTTGAGTGCCTGGATGACGATGTGGGGCAGCAGCGGCTGCTCGTGGAGGACCGACGTCATGTCATGTCAGCGTCGCGGTCAGCGTCATGGGCGCCGACGGCTCAGTCGACGACTTGGCTGAGGACGAGCACGATCAGGGCGATCGACATCAGCACCATCACCACGGCGGCCAAGCCGTCGGCGGCGACCGAACGCTGGTTGGCGGGGTCGGGCGGGGGTGGCGTGACGTCCTGATCCTTGAGTTGATACACCATGTCGGAACCCCTTTCTCGAATGATCTCGGGGCTGAGTATATGTTCAGGTGCGGAGCAACATGAACGTGCACTAAGTTGCATCCAAACCCAACCACCAAATGCCGTCGCGGCTGGAACCGCGCCCGAATCGCGAGGAAGAACGATGACCGTACCGGCCGGCGAGTTGCTGTGGGCACCGCCGCTCGACGGCACGACCGCGATCGAGCGCTTCGGAGCCGCTCACGGGTACACGGACTACGAAACCCTCTGGAAGTGGTCGGTCACCGACCTCGACGGGTTCTGGGCTGCCGTCTGGGACTGGTTCGGCGTGCTCGGCACGTACGACCGCGTGCTGTCGTCACACGAGATGCCCGGTGCCCGGTGGTTCGAGGGCGCTTCTCTGAACTACGCCGAGCACGCCCTGCGCGGCAGCAGCGGGATCATCGGCCGCTCGCAGACCCGCGACCGCGTCGAGCTCACGGCCGACGAGCTGCGCCGCCAGGTCGGCGCATGCCGGGCGGGGCTGCAACGCCTCGGAGTCGGTCTCGGCGACTGCGTCGTCGCCTACCTGCCGAACATCCCCGAAACCATCGTCGCCTTCCTCGCCACCGCCAGCCTCGGAGCCATCTGGTCGTCGGCCGCTCCCGAGTTCGGGCCGCAGGCCGTGATCGACCGATTCGGTCAGATCGAGCCAAAGGTGCTGTTCACGGTCACCGGCTACATGTACGGCGACAAGCCGATCGATCGCTCGGCCGAGGCCACCGCCATCGCCGCCGGCCTGCCTACGGTTGAATACGTCGTCACCGTGCCGTACTTAGGCCCGGCGGGCAATTGGGCCGAGCTGCTCGCCGAGCCCGGTGAGCTCGAGTTCGTGCATGTGCCGGCCGACCATCCGCTGTGGGTGCTGTACAGCTCGGGCACGACCGGTCTGCCGAAGGCGATCGTGCACAGCCACGTGGGGATCGTCGTCGAGCACCTGAAGATGATGACGTTCCATCTCGACCTCGGTCCCGCCGACCGGTTCCTCTGGTTCACCACCACCGGCTGGATGATGTGGAACGTGCTCGTCTCAGGCCTGATGACCGGCGCCACCATCGTCACGTTCGACGGCGACCCCGGCGCGGACGACATGCGTGCCACGTGGCGAGTCGTGGCCGAGGAGGCGGTCACGTGGTTCGGCACGTCGGCCCCGTTCATCATGAACTGCCGCCGGCTCGGGGTCGAGCCCGGCTCCGAGTTCGACCTCTCGGCGCTCCGTGCGGTCGGCTCGACCGCTGCACCGCTCCCGGACGACGGGTTCCGCTGGGTGTACGAGCACGTCAAGGCCGACGTGATGCTGACGTCCACGAGCGGCGGTACCGACATCTGCTCCGCGTTCGTCGGCGGTAGTCCCACCTCGCCGGTCCGTGCCGGCGAGATCAGCGTGCGGTACCTCGGGGCGGCGGTGGAGGCGCTCGACGGCGAGCTGGTCGTCACAGCGCCGATGCCGTCGATGCCGGTCTGCTTCTGGGGTGACGCGGATGGTTCGCGATACCGCGATGCCTACTTCGGCGAGCACCCGGGAGTCTGGACCCACGGTGATCTACTCGAGTTCACCAGATCCGGCGGGCTGATCATCAGCGGCCGCTCCGACGCGACGCTCAACCGGGGCGGGGTGCGGATCGGCACGGCCGAGATCTACCGGGTCGTCGAAAGCCTCCCGGGGGTGACCGACTCCCTGGTCGTCCACCACGAGGACGGCGACCGGCTGATCCTGTTCCTCACCGTCGAGGGGCTGGCCGCCGGTCGCGACATCGTCACCGAGGCCAAGCAGATCCTCAAGGGCCAGCTCTCCCCACGCCACGTGCCCAACGAGGTGTACGTCGTGGCGGCGATTCCCACGACGCTGTCGGGCAAGAAGCTCGAGGTGCCAGTGAAGAAGATCCTCGCTGGGGCCGACCCGGACCAGGTGGCCAGCCGCGGCTCATTGCGCGACCCCGCTGCGCTCGACTCAATCGTCGAAGTTGCTGCGTTGCGGAACCGCCGGCTGCGGTGGGACGAGGCGTCCGCCGCGTTCGCAGGCAAGGGCGAAGTGCCACGGCGTGTGTCGCCTCGACGTGAGGAGCTACTCGAGATCGCGGCTGAGCTGTTCGCCCAGCAGGGTTTCGCCGGGGTCACCGTCCACAACCTCGGGGCCGCGGCCGGCGTGTCCGGCCCAGCGCTGTACCACCACTTCGACAGCAAGGAGGCGATGCTCGGCGAGATGCTCGTTGGCACCAGCCACCATCTGCTGGCCGCGGCCCGAGCGCTGCACGACTCGCTGCCACCGGACCAGCTGCTCGCCAGTCTGATCGCGATCCACGTCGACTTCTCCGTCGATCACCGCGCGCTCATCTCGGTCGAGTACCGCGATCTCAACAAGGCCAGCCCGGATGACCAGGACCGTGTCCGCTTGCTCCAGGGCCAGTACGTGGAGATCTGGGTTGACGCCCTCGTCGACCGGCACCCCGGACTGACCCCGGCGGACGCGCGCCCGGCCGTGTACGCCGTGCTCGGCCTGATCAACTCGACCCCGTTCAGCCCGTGTACCGACCGGGTCGAGATGGTGCGCCTCCTGCGCGGCATGGCCGGCGCCGCCGTCGATGCAGTCATGCCTTGAACTCCGACGCTCCACGTCCTGATCAGCCGGCGCCCGACCAGCCGATCACGGCGAGGTCACGCGTGGCAGAGTAATTCGCAGAACGTCCACGGACCGCTCGAGGAGATCGACCATGGTAGAGAGATTCGAAGTTCACCGACTGATTCCCGCCAGTCCCGACGCGATCTTCAAGGTGCTGTGCGACCCTGCCGGTCACGTCGCGATCGACAGCTCGGGGATGCTGATGTCGACCACGGGCGGACCCGTGGCCGCCGTCGGGGACTCCTTCGTGGTTCACATGGACCGCGAGGCACTGAAAGACGTGCCCCTCGAGCTGTACGACGTGACCGTGAGCATCACCGGCTTCGAACCTGACAGGCACGTCGAATGGACGATTCTCGCCCCATTCCTCGAGCCACCGATCGGACATCTCTACGGGTACAACCTCGAGCCGTGCGAAGGTGGCTCATCTGTCACCTCGTACTACGACT
Source organism: Ilumatobacteraceae bacterium (assembly GCA_963746365.1). Classification (GTDB taxonomy): domain Bacteria; phylum Actinomycetota; class Acidimicrobiia; order Acidimicrobiales; family Ilumatobacteraceae; genus JAENVT01. The sequence continues at coordinate 65,844 of CAVVBH010000008.1, forward strand.
GGTCACGGATCGACCCAGTGTGGAAGCAGCGGGAGATCTTCCCGATCTTGTCCGAGACCAACCTGCGAGCGACGCTCGGAATCCTCGCCCGTACCGTGGCTCCAGGCACGCCGCGCCCGATCCCGAACGCCTAGCGGCCGCGCCCTCGTTGGCGAGGGGCCGCGCGTCAACGCCGTCGCGCCCGGCCCGGTGTACACCGACGGTGCGGACCCCGACCGGACTCAGGCGCTCGGCTCGACCACACCGATGAACCGCGCCGCTCAGCCGGACGAGATCGCCGAAGTCGTCGCTTTCCTCGCCTCACCACAAGCGAGCTACATCACCGGCGCCACCATCGCCGCCGACGGCGGACGCACTGCCATCTAACTCCCGGCGGCGTTTCGATCTGACAAGCAAACCACTTGAACCGGAGGCCACTATGGAAACCACAATGGAGCAGGAAAAGGAGGCACCGATGAGCGATCAACGCGGCTTGGTGCGAAGCGAGCCAAGCCGGAAGCGGGTGCGGGTATTCCTCGGCGGCGAGAAGATCGTCGACTCCGACGATGCGCTCTACGTGTGGGAGAGCCCGTGGTATCCGCAGTACTACCTGCCCGTCGCAGACGTCGTCGAGGGGGCGTTGCTGCCTTCGCCGACCACGACCCGCTCGCCCAGTCGCGGCACCGCGGCCCACTTCACTGTCCGCGGAGGGGGCCGTGAGGCGCCAGACGCGGCGTGGAGTTACACGGACAGCCCGCTCCCGGAACTGCGCGACCGGATCAGGTTCGATTTCGACGCGATGGACTCGTGGTTCGAGGAGGACGAGGAGATCTTCGTCCACCCACGCGACCCGTCGACCCGCGTGCAGATCCTGCCGACCTCGCGGCACGTGACCATCGAGGTCGATGGCATCACCGTGGCCGACTCGTCGCATCCAACGCTGCTGTACGAGACGCACCTGCCGCGCCGCACGTACATCCCGAAGCTCGACGTCCGCATGGATCTCCTGACGCCGACGTCGAAGATGTCGCGCTGCCCGTACAAGGGGACGGCGCAGTACTGGTCGCTGCCAGGCAACGACGACATCGCGTGGAGCTACCCAACGCCGCTGCGCGAGTCGGCACTGATCGCGGGACTGGTCGCGTTCTACGACGAGCGCGTCGACGTCACCGTCGACGGCGTCCGCCAGACACGCCCATCGAGGCCCCGACCAGGATGACGTGACGCCTGGGGTCAGGCGGAGCAGCGATCACACCGTATAACGCCGGCTCTGTGCATGTCCGCTAGCCGGGTTGGCCGTCGGGCCAGGTCGGACGCGACGTGAGTACCGAGCAGTACCGTCGCGCCCGACCGTCGTTCGAAGAACCGCTCGCGACGACGACGGGTACCAAACCTTCAACGCTTTATCGAACCTGAGGGTCACCGAGGGGCCTCCGAACCAGGTCTCCAGGGCTCGAGGCAGTTCTGGGTCCGTGAGGTCTCCTGCCCAGGCGACGTGTCCGTCGGGTCGGATCAACACGGCCCCGGGAGCAGCGACCTCGCCAAGGATAGGAAGCTCCCACAGGCCAACATGCTTGGCGTCGACCAACCGGACTCGATTCGCCCAAGGAGAGATGTCGAAACCGCCGGGTTCACCGAGGTTGAGGAGCACGGGCCGGGCGTCGTGCAGCAGGGTGAACACGCGCGTCGGACCGTCGGCGGTGTGCACGTCGAGGTCGGGCATGCGCCGCCCGAGCAGCGGGTGTCCCTCTCCGAGGTCGTAGTGGATGTCGAGAGCGGACAGCATCGCGGCGATGCGCCGTCGCGGCTCGTCCATGCCCAACAGCTCCTTCACAGTGTCGCGGAGGGCCTGGTGACGGTCGCCCGGAGTGAGGAGCGCGACTTGCGCCCTGGTGTTGTGCAGCACCCGGGCACCGACCGGATGCCGTTCGGCGTGGTAGGTGTCCAGGAGACTCTCGGGTGATGTCCCCTTGACCACCTGGGCCAGCTTCCATCCCAGGTTCACGGCATCCTGCACGCCCGTGTTGAGGCCCTGGCCGCCGTGCGGAGGATGCACGTGTGCGGCGTCCCCGGCCAGCAGGACACGACCTTGGCGATACGAGGCTGCCTGTCGCGTCATGTCAGTGAACCTGGAGATCCAGGTCGGGCTGTGCACCCCGTAGTCGGTGCCGTAGATGGCGACGAGTGCCTCGCGGAGGTCGTCGATGCTGGGATCGCCGCTGTGTTCGACGTGCTGTTCCATCAGTACGGCACGTGCTGACTCACCGTCTCCTGCCGGGCCGATGCCACCGCCCTCGGGGCGCATCCCGACCTCCGGCATCTCAGTCGTCTTGACCTCGGCGATTATCCAGCTCCTCGAGGGATCCAACCCGGGGAATTCGATGCCGGCCTCCCTGCGGATCAGGCTGCGTCCTCCGTCGCAGCCGACGAGATACTCCGCCCGGAGCAACATGTCGCCGGAGATCTCGACATCGACGCCGGTGTCGTCCTGCGCGAAGCCCACCACCTCCCGGCCACGAAGGATCGGAACCCCGAGCTCACCGACCCAGTCAGCCAGCATGGGCTCGAACTTGCTCTGCCACAGCGCAAGCACGTAGTTGTGGCGGGTGGGGAAATCGCTGATGTCCAAGGGGATCCCGGCGTACCCCTGAGACTGGACGACGTATCCCGCGTCGAGGAATCGTTCCGCGATGCCGCGCTGATCGAGCACCTCGATGGTGCGGGAGAGAAGACCCCCGGCTCGCGATCCATCGACATCCTGACTCATGCGGCGCTCGACGATGACGACGTCGATTCCCGCCAACGCCAGCTCGCCCGCCAACATCAGGCCGGTCGGGCCGCCTCCTGCGATCACCACCGCATGCTCGGTCATCGTCCCACCTGCCGAAGACAACGCATCCATTCCACAACTCCTGGCTCCATGGTTCGGGCAGTGATCAGCTCCGCGAACGAGTCATTGTCAGCACGTTTTGGTCGTTTGCGGCAAGCCCCCTCCCTCGCGCTAAGTTGATAGTGGCGGCGAAGGTTCACGCTCGACGATGCGGCAACCTGCGTCCACCGGCGAGAGAAGTTGATCGATCACGCGCTGACCGCTGCTCGTGTTCAGCGCGCGTCAAAGCCCACTGCTAGGAGTTGCTGCGTCCCCACCTGGCGCGTTGGTGCTGCACGGCTCCGTCGACAAGATCGCCTCCGGGCTCCAAGCCCACCTCGTCGCCGGCGCCAACCACGTCGCCATCCAGATCCTCACCGCTGACGGGCACAGCCCGATGGCCGCATACCAGCAACTAGCCCACACCCTCCTGTGAGACTCGCACCACAGGCCCGAATCCGGTCCGCGCTACACGTGCGCGTCGATCCAGGCGTCCACGGCGGTAGCGAACTCCGGAGCTGTCGTCTGCAGGGCGATGTCGTGGTCGGTCGCCGGCAGCAGGACCTCCGAGTACGACGCCGCGCTGGGGTAGAACGTGCGCTCCGTCCGGAAGAGGCTGAGCGGAGAGCTGCACGGGATCAGCCCACAGATCAGCTGATCACGGTCGCCGTCGATGAGGAGCACTGGCGCGTGGATCGTCCGGCTGAACGGCAGCGCGGTGGGGAGCGTCGCGACCTCGCCGGTGGTCCCTGACTCTTTCGTGGCCTCGTCAAGCGCGACGACCTGCGGGTCAGCCGTCGGCGAGTAGTAAAAATGCGCCTCCCTCGAGCCCACTCGTGTCGTGAGGTAGCCGATCCGCAACTGCCTCGGAGCGAGCACCGGATCGAGCTGCATGGGAACCAGGTCCGGGAAGAGCAGCGCGACGCCGGTCGTCACGAACGAATGGGAGATCCCACTGACGACAAGGCGGCGCCTGGCGCCTAGTTCGTCCTTCTGCGTGACTGACGGACGTCCCTCATCGATTGTCGAAAAGTCGTGGCCATCGAACGCCACCGGCTCACTACGGTGGCTTCGGAGGTACCCCGTCATGCGAAACCCCAGCGTCGGACTGCCGAAATGACTTCTCAGCTCATTGCTCTGTGCTTCGATGCGAACGATCCGCCGCGTCTGGCGCGCTTCTGGGCGGAGGCGCTGCGCTGGAAGGTCGGCGACGAGACCGGTGATGTGGTCAGTGTCGTGCCGACCGATGGAACCAGGTTCGGGCTCGATTTCGGGGCGGTCCCGGAGCCGAAGGGGGCATGGGCGAACCGGCTCCACCTCGATCTGACGACCACATCCCTCGACGATCAGAGGGAAACGGTCGAGCGGTTGATCGAGCTCGGCGGCCGCCACATCGACATCGGTCAGAGCCCGGACGACGAACATGTCGTGCTCGCCGACCCCGAAGGCAACGAGTTCTGCATCATCGAGCCGACCAACAACTTCCTGTCGACCTGCGGCCGTCTTGGATCGATCACGTGCGACGGCACTCGCGAGGTCGGCTACTTCTGGAGCGCAGCGCTCGGCTGGCCGTTGGTCTGGGATCAGGACGACGAGACCGCGATCCGCGCACCGGACCTCACCGGTCCGATGATCACCTGGGGTGGCGCGCCACTGAACCCGAAGCTCGGGAAGAACAGGCTGCACCTCGACATCGCTCCGCCCGACTTCACCGATCAGCAGGCGGAAGTGGACCGCCTCGTGTCGCTCGGCGCGACCCGCATCGACATCGGCCAAGGCGACGTCGATTGGGTCGTCATGGCAGATCCCGACGACAACGAGTTCTGTGTCTTGACCCCGCGCTGGCACCGCGCCTCGAGCGGTTGGCAACGCTGGCAGCGAAATGGGCCGCCGGCCCCCATTTCGGTGACAGCGTCTCGGCGCGGGCGCCGCGACGGTCCCTCACGGACCATTTCGACGCCCGCGTCGGCGGTCGCGGCCGCCCGGTCGCGTGAGAGACGTCTCGCAGTGATGGCGTCGTTCGGCGCTGAGAAATCTCGGCTGGCCGTGTCGAGTATCCGAATTCTGCTCCGTCCTAGTGTGAACGCGGCCAGCGTGGCCGTCGCTACACGAGGAGAACACCATGGCCAAGTTCCTGTTGCTCAAGCACTATCGAGGCGCGCCGGCGCCCGTGAACGACATCCCGATGGACCAGTGGACGCCGGACGAGGTCGAGGCGCACATCCAGTTCATGCGCGACTTCGCCACCCGGCTCGAGGGCACCGGTGAGTTCGTCGACGGGCAAGCGTTGTCGCCCGAGGGCGTTTGGGTCCGATACGACGGCGAGGGACGACCACCGGTCACCGACGGCCCGTTCGCCGAGACGAAGGACCTGATCGCCGGCTGGATGGTGATCGACGTCGACAGCTACGAGCGGGCCGTCGAGCTCGCCGGCGAGCTGTCCGCAGCGCCCGGCGCCGGCGGCGAGCCGATTCACGAATGGCTGGAGCTGCGACCGTTCCTCGCTGGGCAGCCGACCGTCACCGAATGACCGTGGAGGATGCCGAGCTCCGCGAGCTCGCCCCGCAGGTCTTGAGCGTCCTCGTCCGTCGCGGTGCCGACTTCGCCACGGCCGAGGACGCGGTGCAGGAGGCGCTCATCCGCGCAGTCTCGGCATGGGAGGACGAGGAGCCCTCCGATCACAAGGGCTGGCTGATCACGGTCGCCTGGCGAGCATTCATCGACTTGGCGCGGTCGGACGCGGCGCGTCGCAACCGGGAGGTCCGATTCGATACCGAGCCACCGACCGGTGTGGCGCCGAGCGCCGACGACACGCTGCACCTCTACTTCCTGTGCGCGCACCCCGAGCTCACCTCGTCCTCGGCGGTGGCATTGACCCTCCGGGCCGTTGGCGGCCTCACCACGCGTCAGATCGCGCAGGCCTACCTCGTGCCGGAGAGCACGATGGCGCAGCGCATCAGTCGCGCCAAGCGCACGGTTGGGCGGTCTGGTCTCGACCGTCTTGGCAATGTGCCAACGGTGATGCGGGTGCTGTACCTCATCTTCAACGAGGGCTACTCGGGCGACGTCGACCTCGCGGCCGAGGCGATTCGACTGACGCGACAGCTGGCGTCGTCGGTCAACGACCCTGAGGTTCACGGGCTGCTCGCCCTGATGTTGCTGCACCACGCGCGCCGCCGCAGTCGCACCCGGTCAGACGGACGGATCGTGCCGCTTGCGGACCAGGACCGGAGCCTGTGGGACAACGAACTCATCGCCGAGGGAGTCGCCATCGTGCAGGCCGCCCTCGCACGCGACCGGCTCGGCGAATACCAGGCGCAAGCGGCGATCGCCGCGCTCCACGCCGATGCGACGCGTGTCGAGGACACCGACTGGGTCCAGATCGTGGAGTGGTACGACGAGCTGCTGCAGTTCGCCGACACTCCAATCGTCCGGCTGAACCGTGCCGTCGCCGTCGGAGAAGCGGATGGCGCTCCCGCAGGATTGGCGGCACTCGCCCAAGTCGACGAGCACATCCCCCGGCGCGATGCGGTCGCCGCATATCTCCACGAGAAGAACGGAGATCTCGAACTCGCTGCCCGCCTCTATGCCGATGCAGCCCGCAACGCGCCCAGCCTTGCTGAGCGCGACCATCAGATGCGCCAAGCTGCGCGACTCAACCAGGTGCTGCGCCACCACGAGTGACCGCGGCGGCTGCAGAGACGCGGCCGCCGCGGGTATCTCGTGAGCAGGGCTCAGTGCCAGTTGCTGATGCGGACGTCCTGCGGGTGCGGGGCGCCGGTGCCGGTCTCGACGAGCTGCTTCAGGCTCATCAGGAACGTGGCCCACTTCGTGCTGCAGTGGGACATGAACTCGACCGGCTCGCGCCAGCCCTCGTGCTTGAACAGCACGATCGTGTAGCCGTCCTCCTGCTTCAGGTCGAAGCCGACGTGGGTGCCGATCCACTCCTCGGGGCCGTCGGTCACCTCCCACTCGACCCGCTCGTTGGGGCGCTGGTCGAGCACCTTCATGTCGAAGCCGCCAGCTTCGCCGAATCGGAACTGGATCGTGCCGTCCGGGCGCGGCGTCGCCCGTGCGTGTCGGTGGTCCACCAGGCGGCGAGACCGTCGAGTGTGGTGAGTGCGTCGAACACCTTGTCCGGGGTCGCGGTCGCCCCGATGCGATGCAGGATGTCAGCCATGGTCGTTTCCTTCTTTCTTGGGGAGTTGTGAGTGTCTCGATCGCCTCGGCGATCTTCTTGATGCGCCGCAGCCGGGCGTCCCAGGTCGCGCCGACCGAGGAGAGTTGGGCGACGGCCCGGGACAGTTGGGCGTCGTCGACCCGGTAGCGCTTCTCCCGTCCGATCGCGGTCGCGTGGACGAGTCCGGCGCGGTCGAGCACGTCGAGGTGCTTCGAAACCGCCTGGCGAGTCACCGGAAGGTGTTCGCTGAGGCTCGTGGCGGTGCCGCCGCCGTCGAGGAGCAGCTGGTCGAGCATGCGGCGCCGGGTCGGATCGCCGACCGCGGACCACAGGTCGTCGTCGATGACGATCATCACGGCGCGGCGACCTGCCGGACGGCGACGCTCGGCGATGCGAGGCAGGTAGAAGTCCCAGCCGGTGACGTGGTCCTGGTAGGCCTCCTCGAGCTCCGCGATGTCCCAGCCCCGCTCGCGGAAGCCGGTCTCGGTGAGGCGCAGGACGGTGCCGCCGCCGGACGGTGCCAGCTCGAACGTCACGAGCAACGAGTTGGACGGCGTGGGAGTCTCGCCGGGCCCCTGCGTCCAGCGGAACGAGAAGAGGTGGGGCGGCTGGACGTCGATCACCGTGATCGGCACCACGTCGACCCTGCCCGACGCCTCGTCGCGCCACGTCAGTTCGCTGGTGGAGCCGGCAACCGGCTCGATCTCGGTCTCGGCGCTCCACCAGTCCCGGATGTGCTCGGGACTGCTGATGACGTCGAACACGACCTCGGGCGAGGCCTCGATGTGGACTTCACGCTCGATGGTTCCGTACTCCATGGTGGTGCTCCTATGCGCAATGATTGGTTGCGTATCACCATAACGAATCGTCTTCGAGATACGCAACCTTTTGTTGCGGCTCGGCAGTGACGATCGGTGCATCGGTAGTCTGCGCCGATGAAGTCCGAGTACGAGGCCGACGGGTTTGTCTTCCGACCAGGGCTCCTCGATATTGCCGAGATCGCTGTTCTCGTCGACGAGCTCGAGCGCGTGCTGGTCGAGGAGCCTCGCGACGAGCGGTTCATCTTCGAACGTGACGGCGTCACAATGCGTACGATCGCCAATCTGCATCATCGCTCGACGGTGTACGACCACCTCGTCCACCATCCGGTGCTGCTCGACGCGGCGAGGGACTTGCTCGACGACGACGTGTACGTCTTCCAACTCGGTGTGAACTGCAAGGCGGCGTTCAACGGCGATGCGTGGTTCTGGCATCAGGACTTCCCGGGCTACCGCGAGGACGACCACATCCCAGCACCACGGATGGTCAACACGCTGATCTTCCTCGACGAGGTCATGAACACCAACGGCCCATTGATGCTCGTGCCTGGTTCACATCGCCACGTTGCTGCGACGCCCGTCGTGTCCGACGGCGGAACGTCGTACTCGTTCCGCTACGCCGACACAGAGACGATCAAGGAGCAGGTCCGCGTCGGTGGCGTCGTCGCCCCGACGGGCCCGCCGGGGTCGGTCATCTTCATGAACGTCAACACCCTGCACGGCTCGACGGGAAACATGTCGCCGTGGCCGCGTCGCATGATCACCGTGACCTTCAACGCGATGTCGAACAAGGCGACAAGCCCGAGCGTTCGCCCACGGCACATCGTCGACGACGACCGCGATGCCACCGCGTTGATCCCACTGGATGCCTCGTGCCTGCTGGAGTTCGCTCGATGACGAGCGCACTGGCAGAGGAGGTCGGTCACGCCGAGGCTCGGCCGGTGCTGGCGGAGGTTGATCTCGATGCGATCACTCACAACGTCGAGCTGATCCGGGCGAAGGCCGGGCGACCAGTGAAGCTGCTCATGCCCGTGAAGGCGAACGCCTACGGCCACGGGGTCGTCGAAGTCAGCAAGCACCTGGAGCGGCTCGGCGTCGACGGCCTGGCAACTGCCAACGTCGATGATGCGGTCGCCGCCCGTCGCGGTGGAGTCACGCTGCCGATCCTGCTCTACGGCGCGCAACTGCCCGGCGGCAACCGCTACTTGCTCGAACACGGCCTCACCCCCTCGGTGTACGACCACGCCGGCCTGCAGGCCATCGCCGCGGCAGCCTCGCCGAGCCATCCCATCAACGTGCACGTCAAGGTGGATGCCGGCATGGGACGGCTCGGGGTGAGGATCGACGAGTGCGCAGCCTTCGTCGGCGACGTCCTCGACACAACAGGTGTCCGCCTGGAAGGGATGTACACGCACATCCCGTTCTCCGACGATGCCGGCGAGACGTGGTCTCGACGACGTCTCCAGGCGTTCGCCGACCTCGTCCACTCGGTCGAGATCCAGCACGGCATCACCATCGACTTCGCTCAGGCGGCGGCGAGCTCGGTCTTCTCCCGCGACCTCCCGGACGGTCTCAACACGATCGCGCCTGGCCACCTCACGTTCGGGCTGCATCCCGTCTCGGGTGACCGTGCAGAGGCGCACGGTTTTCGTAAGGCGTTGCGCTCGCTGCGCGCCCAGATCATCCACATCGGCCGCCGTCGGGTCGGTGACGACCTACCCGGCTGTGGTCCAACCGGGCTCGATCGAGACGGCACCGTGGCCGTGATCCTCTTCGGGATCGACAACGGGTATCGACAAGGTCCTGTCACCGGCGATGCCTTCATGCTCTGCCACGGCCGTCGCTGCCCAGTGCTCGGCGTCTCGGCCGAATACACCGTCATCGACGTCACCGAGGTGACTGACGTGGCGGTCGGCGACACCGTCACCGTCATCGGCACCGACGGTGACGATCACATCGCGGTTGAGGACGTAGCCGCACAGGTCGGCGCCCCGAGTGCCGCCTATTGGATGGTTGGCCTGAAAAACGTGCCCTACCACTACCGCGGCGTCGGCTAGCGACCCTGCGCCAAGGTGCGGCGCGAGCAATCGAGCACTAGGCCCAGCCGAGCTCGCGCACCGCCCAGCCAGAGTTCCATATCTTTGTCATATGCCGGATCTTGCCACCGGCGAATTCCATCACATAGACATAATCGCTCCGCGTGCTCTTACCGGTCGGCGGGCACGGACCGCCCTCGCCGGTATGGGTGCCGGAGAAGACTGCGAACGCACAGACACTGTCACGCTCCACATCAGTGGCGAATGACTTGATCTCATAGCTGCCATCCGGGACGAACGTCAGCAAGCCAGCCATCCAGTCGCAATAGTCCGCGAGCGTGCGTGTGTCGGCCAAGGGCTCGGCCTGAGCGGCAAAGCTGGCGTCGGGCGTGCAATATGCCTGGCAGCCCGCCCAACCCTTCCCGGTTTCGCAGGCGTCGAAGAAATCGTGCGCGGTTTCGGTGATGCTGGGCATTGTGGCTCCCTGTCTCGACGGTTGGGCATCAGCACAGTAGCTGTACGGATTGCCTACGAAATACGTGGCTTCGCGGCGTGGCGTCACGCCTCTTGCCGGCGCGTTTCTCAGTTCGACCCCACGTGTTCGACCGTCTGGTGACCGGACCGGAATCGACGGTTCTCACGATCGTGGAGAATGATCCGATGACCGAAGTCGCGCGTCCGTGGGGTGCTCCCGGACGGGCAGCAGGAATCACTGCCGGCCGGCCGGCACCAGCGCACCTGGGCACTCGATGAAGCGCCTCACCGCCCTCGCCGCGATTCTCGGGACCTCGATGGGAATCGCCATCGCGCGCCACCTCCGACGGGTGGCGATGGTTGCACCCGAGCTGCGCCACCCGCAGCTGTACCTTCCCATGTCGCTGCGCAATTACCTCACGCTTCGTGTCGGCCGCCGTCTCCCGATGCCAGCTGAAACGCTGGCCGAGGGCGTGAAGGTGCGCACCGAGCGCGTCCCGGGCAACGCCATGCGACCCGACGTGCGCGTGCTGATCGCCGAGCGGACCGGCCGGACCCGACCGAGCGGTGCACTCGTCTGGATCCACGGCGGCGGCTTCGTGACGGGCAGTGCGGACGCGGCAATGACGCTCTGCAGTCGCTTTGCCGCCGAGCTCGGCATCATGGTCATCAGCGTCGACTACCGGCTCGCGCCCGAACATCGCTTTCCGGCCGCCCTCGAGGACTGCTACGCGGCGCTCGCCTGGACGCACGAGCAGGCCGACCGGCTCGGCATCGACCCGACCAGGATCGCGGTTGGCGGCGACAGCGCCGGCGGTGGGCTCGCCGCATGCCTCGCTCAACTCGCCCACGACCGCGGCGGACCGCCGATCTGCTTCCAGCTCCTGCAGTATCCGATGCTCGATGACCGCACCGCGCTGCGCAGGGATCGCGACGCGATCGTCTGGACTCACACGTCGAATCGCTACGCCTGGTCCGCGTACCTCGGACACCGGGTGAGCGAGTCCGAGACACGTCCGCACGCCGTGGCCAGTCGACGCGATGACCTCACCGGTCTCCCGCCGGCGTGGATCGGCATCGGTGACATCGACCTCTTCCACGACGAGAATGTCGATTACGCGAACCGACTCCGAGCGGTCGGCGTGCAATGCGAACTGCATGTCGTGCCGGGCATGTACCACGGCGCCGAACACGTTGTCCCGACCGCCACCTCGGTGCGAGCGTTCCTGGACGCGATGACCGCCGCACTGCGATCGGCAGTGATGCCTGCGGACCAGACGTCAACCGCCTAACTGACCAACAGTGAGCGGCTCACATCGGGTCCACATCGGGTCCACATCGACCAGTGCGATGGTGCTGAGCCGAATCTAGTGAGCGAACCGAAACGCCGTACGTGCCGTACAGAGGTGTACAGCCGCACGTAGGCAGGAGGGAATCGTGGATCGAGCAGAGCACAGCATCGCCGGCGCGACTCCGCACGTTGTGACTGCGCATTCAGTCGCGATCGACGCAACGACCCAGCCGCGAGCCTGCGGGTTCGGCGCAACTGCGGGTTGGGCGCTCACCATCGCCGCCACGGCCGCCTCGACATTGGCACTCGAGGCCGTCGCCACGGCTGCCGGCGTCCTCCTGGCTGCGTCACAGGCTCTCGATGGAGCGCACCGAAGCGTTGTGCTCGGCTTCCTTGCCGCCACGTACGTGGTGTGGGCGGCGGGTTTGCGGGTCAACCTCAAGGCAAACTGGCGGCTGCTCGACGAGACCGGCACGAGCACGAACGCGCTGTCGAAGATGGGACTCGAACTCGCTCGACTCCGGTCGTGCAGCCCGCGTGCCATGCGGGCCGCGTCGGCTGTCGGGTACGTCGTCACTGAAATCGCCAAGGAGGCGCCGTACTACGCCGGTGCCTTCGGCACGGCACTGGTCAGCAGTTCTGTCGATGCAACGGACGCCCTGATCTTCCTCGGCGGGACCAACCTCGGCGCGGCCGGGTACGAGTACGGAGTCGCCCGGTTGGTCCGCAGCGTCCTCGACACGCGATCGATACGCACCTGCGACCGCGCCCGTCGAAGTACGCCGAGCCATATGTCTCGTTCGACACGGATTGGAGACCTCACGAGTATCTGAACGACTACCACGGAGTCGTAGAGCCCGGACGAACAGGCGACCATCGTGTCCTTCGTTGACGCGTTTCGAGACGCCGAACCGGATCAACCGGTGCTGCGGTTTGGGGTCGAGTCCGCCTCTCGGTGTTGGCGAAGTAGCTCGAACGCGAGCGAACCTGGAGGTGCGGCCGCATCCGACCGGGTCGCATGGGCGACGATCGCGTCCGTGATCGAGCGGTCTCCAGCGGGCCGCGGGTACACATTGAGCACCTCTTGGCGGAGTCGGTTCGCGATGGCGTCCTTGATTCGGCCGGCGTCTATGAAGACGCCCTTGTGCGTGAGGTACGTCAGCAGGCCGCGCCGGTCAGCGATGCCGAGGCATGAGTGCAGCGCGATCGCCTCCCAGACCCGGTCGATCTCGGGTTCGGCGACACCGTGCTCCCTCAGGACGGTGGCAGCAAGGTCGGCGCCTTCGACCTCGAAGCGAGCCTCACCGGTTGCGTGCTCGCCCAGTCCTAGGTCGTGCATCACCGTGGCGGCGAAGAGCAGTTCCTCGTTGTAGTCCGCGTCATTCAGACAGCCCTCTTCATCGGCCAACAAGCGAGCGAACAGAAAGCTGCGGAGGCTGTGATCCAAGATGGGCTGGCTCTCCGAGGAGCGTGCGATTGCAAGGCTCGCTTCGGCGAGCGCCCCCGTGGGAATGACGAGCATGTCCTTCATCTCGGCATCGTACGGAGATCGCAAGCTGGCCAACAGTGGCCCGAACGCCATTCATCGCCAAGATTGGGCCATCACCGGTGATGACCGGGTTTGCCACGAAAGGTCGTCCTCGACGATCCGGCGCGAGGGGCTGCGGTTGACGACCAGTCGCAACAGGTCGGGGCGCGAGTAGTGCCCACCGACGTCGCACATCGCCTTGGCGGCGCGGACGGTGTCGAGCGACGCATCGGCGATCAGGATCTCCTCGCCCTGGGCGGGGCCGGCAATCACCTCACCCATCGGGTCGATGATGTAGCTGCCTCCGTTCATCGGCTGCGTTGTGAGGATGACGTCGCGCAGTTCGGGATCGGCGATGTCGTCGGGGTGGATCAGGCCACCGACCAAGACGACGTAGGCCGCACCCTGCGAGGCGAAGGCTCTGGCCAAGAGAAGCTGCCTGGTCGACGCCGTCGCCGCCGGCTCGGTTTCGTGGCCCGGGAATGACGCGACGTGCATCTGGGTGCCTTGGGCCATTAGTGCGTAACCAGGCAGGACCATGTTGTGCTCCCAGCAGTTCAATCCGCTGATCGAAGCGTATGGGCGCCTGTACGGCCGCAGGCCCGACGCATCGCCTTCTCCCCAGGCCGTTCGCTCGGCGTCGGTGGGCTTGAGCTTGCGATGCTTGCCGAGGATCTCGCCCTCAGCCGAGATGAACAGCAATGTGCAGTACACGGTGCCGGCGGAGATCGCGTCGAGCTCGGCGACACCGATGGTGACGTCGCATCCTGCGGCTCGCGGCAGCGGCACACAACTGAGCCGTCTCCGGACCAGGGATCGTCACGGCAGCGCCGAGGTAGCGCGCGGTCAGCGCTCGTCGTTGCTGATACGGGATACGGGCCTGCACCCATCGCGGATAACCGGGCAACCAGGTCTCGCCGAAGGCGCACATCGTCGCCCCCGTCTCACCTGCCTTGGCGATCAGCTCGCAGGCCTTGTCGGTCGAGGCCCGCTTGTCGAGAAACACGGGTGCGGCTTGAATCGCCGCGAGTCGAAATGTCACTGAGGTCCTCTCACACTGGCGACGAACTGGTCGATCTCGTTGGCAATCTGGTCGGGTACCTCGAGCGGTGACAGGTGGCCGGTATCCTCGAGCACCGTCATCCGTGCCCCCGGGATCACCGGAAGCAGGTTGGCTTCAAGCGACGCAGGTGGATCCACCAGGTCGTGGCGTCCGGCCAGGACTTGGACCGGAACCTTGATGAGACCGGCGGGGCCTGCGATGTTCTGGGTCATCCCGTGCAGGGGCCAGGCGAGCAGCGCGTCGGGGTTGTGGGCAAGGCTGTCGGTGATCACCTGCTCGCGCAGCCCGACCGCTAGCGGCCGGTACGTCAGTGCGCGCTGGAGCGCATCGCTGATCGACTCGCGGCTGTCGTACGCGTGCGACCGCCTCTGTGCGGCGTCGGCGTCGACGGTCGGGCGGGGCGGTGCCGGGGCGATCAGGACCACGCCGGCCAGTCCCTCCGGGTTGCGCGATGCGGCGAGCTGCGCCACCTTTCCTCCCATGGAATGCCCGACCAGTACGTATCGGCCGATCCCTAATTCGCTGACGATGTCGATGACGTCGTCAGCGTGCTGGTCGATGCCGTAGGGCCCAGGGAGATCGCGGGCAGCGCCCCAACCTCGCTGGTCGTAGACGACGACGGTGCATGTGGAGCTAAGGCTGGCGATCACAGGCGTGAACGTGCGCCGTGAGCCGCCCCAGTAGTGAAGGAACACGAGCGCTGTCGGTCCGTCCGCCTGTGTCCACACCGGTAGCAACCCGCCCTGGACGCTCACCTCACACAGGCTCGGTTGGCTCATCGGATCTGGGGTTTCCATTCGATGCTTCGCCGGTGCTCGATCAGCTCCGCGCGCTCTCAGCGTGGCGTTGCTGGAGAAGCAGATGCGCCGCCGAGAGAGCCGGTGGGCGCCGCCGCCTCGGAGCGGGATGCGTGATCGACGATCGCGTCTGACGAGGTATCCGCTCGTCAGCGGGCTTGGGATACGCGTTGAACACCTCTCGTCGCAGTCGGTCCGCTACGCCGTCGCCGAGCTTGCCGATGTCGAAGAAGACGCCTTTGTGGGTGAGATAGGTCAGCAGGCCGCGGCGGTCGGCGATTCCGACGCAGGCGTGGAGGGCGATCGCTTCCCACACCCTGTCAACGTCGGCTTCGGCGACGCCGTGGTTCCTGAGCACGGCCGCAGCCAGATCGGCTCCCTCGACCTCGAAGCGAGCCTGACCTTGGGCGTGATGGCCGAGTCCCAGATCGTGCATCACCGTGGCGGCGAAGAGCAGTTGCTCGTCGTAGGCGGCGTCGTTCAGGCAGCCCTCGTGTTCGGCGAGCAAGCGCGCGAACAGAAAGCTTCGGATGCTGTGATCGGCGATCGGCTGACTCGCCGACGACCGCACGACCGCGAGGCTGGCGTCGGCGAGCGGGCCGGCGGGGAGGGTGAGGATGTCGTCCATGCATCCACGGTAGGGATATCGGGGATTGGCCAACAGTGGCCCGCAAGCCATTCACCGCTATCTTCGGGCCATGGATGCTTCACGCCCGCATCGGGTTGCGGTGCTCGTACTTCCCACCGTGATCCCGCTCGAGCTCGGAACCGTGACGGAGGTCTTCGGCCGGGACCCCCACTACGACCTGACGGTATGTGCGGAGAGCCCAACGTCAACGGTGGTCGGGTTCTGGGTTCACCATCAACACCTCAGCCGGACTCGATGCTGTCGACCGAGCCGAGACCGTGGTCGTCCCGGGCTATGAGGACGTCGACGGAACGGTGTCGACGATCGTCCTTGACACCCTGCAGGCGGCGCATGCGCGCGGCGCCCGCCTCGTATCGATCTGCACAGGAGCCTTCGCTCTTGCCGCCGCCGGAATCCTCGACGGGCGCCCCGCCACGACGCACTGGCGATGGGCCGACGATTTGCAGCGCCGCTACCCCCGCGTGAATGTCGTTCCGAACCGCTTGTTCGTCGACGACGGCGATGTCCTCACGTCCGCCGGCGTCACGACCGGGATCGATCTGTGTCTCCACATCATCCGGCGTGACCACGGCGCAGCCGCTGCCAACACCCGCGGCACGCGCGCTCGTCGCTCCGCCACAACGACAAGGAGGGCAGGCGCAGTTCGTCGAACGGTTGCGCCCGGCGGCGAGCGGCGACCAACTCGCCGCGCTTCGCGACTGGATGCTGGAAAACATTGCCCTCCCGCTCGACCTCGACACGCTCGCCAGGCACGCACACGTGTCCCGACGAACGCTCACCCGCCGGTTTCGCGAAGAGACCGGAGTGCCGCCGATGGCGTGGCTCGCCGATGCGCGCATCGACCGCGCACGCGAGCTGTTGGAGATCACCACCGAACCTGTGGAGAACATCGGCCGCCTGACAGGACTTGGCGCTCCCGCCTCTGTCCGAGCGGCCTTTCACCGGCGTCTCGGCATCTCGCCCCAGGACTATCGGTCTCTGTTCCGCCACCACACGCCGCCCGCGGTCAGGATTTGAACGAGCGACCTTCGGGTTATGACCAGCCTGCTACTCGACCCGCATTCTCGATCCACTTGTGCAGATCCGGTTGTTCCAGCTCGTCCAGGGTTTTCACCTTGATGTAGCGGGATCGGTCGGTGGTTCCGAGTGGCGGCGGAGTGTCGAAGTCTGCGCCTCCGAAGAACACGACGTTCACGGATACGTCGTACGCGACCATCTCGATGATCCATCCGTGGTCTGGCACGCCGTAGTACGCCTTCTTCCACTTGACGGCGTACTGAGTCCCGGACAACGTCTCACGGATCATTTCATCAAGTCGCTTGACGATGGGTTGAAGGTCGGGCATCACGCGCCGCATCCAATCGTCAATCTCGGCATGGCTGTCCGACGGCACGGGCGGCTTTCGGGTCGACTCTCCCTTGCGTGCCTTGTCCATCGCGCGTTCCCCTCCGCGTCCTCACCTCCGGGTGCGAGGCCACGCTAGTGGATCCGAACAGACCTCTAGCCGGCGAATGTCGCGCGATCGTCCCCCCGCAGGAAGCTGAGAAATGTTCAGTCGAGTAGGAGGCGGAGGAGGACGTCGGTGAGCCAGTCCTGAAAGCGCTCGAGCGGCCAGCCGGCGTCTCGCACGAGGCGGAGGTAGGCGTCTGGTGTGAGCATCCATAGGGTGTCGGTGATGGTGTCTTCGTCGTAGCGCAGGCGGTCCGTCTTGCGACGCAGGGCAACGGCAACCTCATGGAGGCCGTCGTGGCGTTGCCGCTGAAAGCGGTCCCAGACTGCGGCGGCTTCGGCGTCGACGGACGCGGCGATCTCAAGTGCGCGCAGCACTGGCGCGGAGCGCTCGTTGATCAGACACATGTTGCGGGCGTGCAGTTCAATCGAACGCACCGCGTCGAGTTCGTCGATGGCCTCGCGCCACCAGGGTCGCTGGGCGATCGGAACCGGTGCGTCGTCGCCAGCCAGGGCTCGATCGACGACGAGGCGCAGAATGGTCGACTTGGGTCCGACGGCTGTGAAGATCGTCGGTCGAGCGACGCCGGCCTCGGCGGCGATGTCCTCGATCGAGGTCGCCAGGTAGCCCTTGGTGGAGAACAGCCGCTGGGCCGCGGCACAGATCAGCGCCGGGGCGTCTCCACGTCGAATCGTGGACCGGTATGGACGTCGCTTGACAGCGGTCATGTCCTCAATCATACTCACAGTCTATTCTATTAGACTGATCATCTAATCAAGCCGGAGGTGTGCGATGGATCAGACCGATGAGTTCCTCACTGCGACGATGCCGCTGTTTCACCGGGCGGAGGTGGCCCTCCACAACGGCGATGCCGGCCCGCGGATCGCGATGTGGTCGCACGCAGACTCTGTGACCTTGTTCGGTGCGGCCATGGGTGGGAAGGGCTGGGTCGAGATCGAACCGATCTTCCAGCGTCTGGGCGACTCGTTCACAGACTGCGAGTCGTACGACAACGAGGTCATCGCTGCGCGGGCGAGCGGCGACCTCGCCTACACCGTCGCTCACGAGCGCACCACCGCCTCCCTCCATGGAGGTCCACCAGAGGCGTACGTATTGCGCGTGACGACTGTGTTCCACCGCGAGCACGACGAGTGGAAGGTGGTCCACCGTCACGCCGACGCGATGGCATCACCAACCGCGGGCGACGTGCTTCAGCAACTCGTGTCCGGGCCCGAGGTGACGCCAGCCGACGCGCCCGCACCACTGACGTCCGCGCGACACCTGAGCCGGAACTCCGACGAATGAGAGACGGCGACTCGTCACGGCATCCAGAGTCGAGTCAACGTGCGCCGAACCGAACGTGCCCGCCTTGGATCTGCTGACGAGAGCGAACGACGGGTTCATCCAGCGCCTCGCGCTCGTCCGGCCCCACCAGTGGCCGGCTCCCACCCCCTGCTCGGCGTGGGACGTCCGGGCCCTTGTGAACCACGTGGTGGGCGCAAACCGCCGCTACACGATGCTGCTCCACGCCGCCACGGCGGACGACGTCGATGCCACCCGCGCAGCCGACCATCTGGGCCAAGATCCCGTTGCCTCGTTCATCGCGACCGCAGGCGAGTTGAATGCAACCCTGCGCGAGCCGGGTGCGCTGGACCGCACGGCGCAACATCCGGTCGGCGAGCGCACCGGCATGCAGCTGCTCGCGATGCGGGTTCTGGACGTCGCCGTGCACACATGGGACTTGGCTCGCGCCATCGGCGCAGACGAGTCGCTTGACAGCGACGTAGTCGACTTCGTGCTCACGCTGCGAGCCACGTTCGAGGCGGGCCGCGAGCTCGGCTCCTTTGCCCGGCCACCCGCAGAGTCGCTCACCGACTGCCCGGCCCAAGCCGAACTGCTCCACCTATTGGGACGACAGCCCGGCTGACCGATGCCGCTCAGAACTCATCAACAGCGATCAGGTCGTGGCTGCCGGGATGTCCGCTTTCGTCGTCATTTCAGTTCTCGGATACAGCTGCGCCGGCGATCGATTCGAGCCGCTTCGGCTGGGGGCGACGTTGCAGGCGTGGGCGCAGCGCGGCAAGAGTGCACGCGATTACCACGAGCCCAAATGCAGGCCAGCGAAGTGCGGTGTAATCCCCCGACGCAGTGAGCTCGCGAACATTCGTGACCGACAACAAGCCGCCCACAGCGACGCCGAGGCCGCGTGCCGGCAGGAACCGGATGACCCACGCTGCGATGGGCGCAGCCAAGACGCCTCCGGCAAGCATGGCCAGAACCACACCGATGTCGATGCCACCACCGCCGATCGATGCCAGCAGGGAACCAGAGGCCACAAAGGCGACAGCAACCTCAGCAGTGTTGACGGATCCGATCGCGAAGCGAGGCGCGAGCCCACGGTGCAGCAGGAACGGGGTGACGACCGGGCCCCACGCGCCGACGAGCCCGTTGGTCACTCCCCCGACCGCCGCGGCGGCCGTCGTTCCTTTCGCGACGAAAGTGGTTCCGTCGTCGGAAGCGACGGTGTCGATGTCCGGCCGCATCGGCAACGGGCGACTGAACCGCATCAGGATTCGAACCGCCATCACGAGCAGCAACACCGAAAGCACGGGTTTCAGCGTGTCGCCGTCGACGTTTGCCAACACCGTCACGCCGATGAGGGCTCCGATCGATCCTGGGACCGCCAACCGTAGAACGAGCCGGCGGTCGATGTTCTGGAACCGCCAGTGCGCAACCGCCGCACTGAGGCCAGTTGCCACCTTGGCGAGGTTGACCGTCGTCGACACAGCCGCCGACGACAGGCCCGTGCCCAGAAGGATGCTGGCAGAGGTCGGCCCGAAGCCCATCCCAAGTGCTCCGTCCACCATCGACGCGGCGAACCCGGCGAGGAAGACAATCACCAAGTCGCTCATCTCCACTAACATAGTGGAGATTCCTCGCCGGTCAACTCTGAGATGATGAACTTCGTGTACATCCCCGCCAAAGTCGACTACGCGATGCGGGCACTGCTCGCCTTGACAGGGGCCACCGAGGGGACCGCCGCGACGGGAGAATCACTTGCGTCATCGCAGGGCCTTCCCGTGAAGTTCGTCGAGAACACGCTGGTCGAGCTGCGACGCGCAGGCATCGTGTCGAGCCAACGCGGCTCCGAGGGCGGCTACAGGCTCGCCCGGCCGGCGAACGAGATCACGGTGGGCGATGTCTTCCGAGTGCTCGAAGGGCCTTTGGCGGAGGTGCGCGGCGAGCGTCCGGAAGACACGGTGTACATCGGTCCGGCCGAACATCTGCAGCATGTGTGGGTGGCGGTGCGCGCCGCTCTGCGCCTGGTGCTCGACTCGGTCACGCTCGCCGACATCCAGTCCGGCCAACTGCCGGCACACGTGGTCGAGCTACTCGCAATGCCCAACGCGTGGCAACGACGACCGATCGCCGGCGCGCCGGGCGGGCCGCGATTGACGTAGCAATCAGATCGGCGCGAAGAACAGATCTCGGACCGCAAGGGCGACGTGGGTCAGTGCGGGAAAAGTTGTCACCGATGTACATTCCTGTGGCGAGGTGCAGCGGTGGGGTCTGCCACGTTCTTGCTGGGGGCGGGCTGGGCGAGGTCGTGCTCGTAGGCGAAGGCGGCGGCGGCGGTGCGGCGTCGCGACGCCGATCTTGGTGAAGATGTTGGAGAGGTGGCGAGCGACCGTCCGTTCGCTGAGGTGGAGGGCGGCGGCGATATCCTTGTTGGTCAGTCCCGAGGCGACGAGGCCGAGGACCTCCGCCTCTCGTGTCGTGAGGTTCGCCGGCAGCAACGTGGATGACGTGAGATCCCGGATGTGGCGGGAATCGAGGGCGGCGCCGAGCCGGTCGAAGATGGCGGCCGCGCTGGCGAACGAGCTGGAGGCAGCGTCTTCGTCGCCGCAGGCTCGGCATGCCTGGCCGAGCAGCAGGCGGACGGTGGCGACCTCGTAGGGGACCTCGAGCTGCTGCCAGTGCCGGAGCGCCTCCCGCAGGGTCGCGCACGCGGTGCGGTCGTCGCCCTGGGCGAGCTGGAGCCTGCCCGCGTGAGCACAGAGCCGCGGCCGACAGCGCCGGGCTGTCGTACTCGGTCGCGATGCGCTCGAGCTCGTCGGCGGCCGCAGTCGCAGCGTCGAGGTCTTGTGCGGCCACCGCGATCTGCACTCGCGCGGGCAGGAGCTTGGCCCGGGCCAGTCGGTTCCAGGTCTGGTCCGCGAGCATCCGCGTGATGATGGCGGTGGCCGCGTCGACTCGGCGCTGGGCGAGGCGGACGAGGGCGAGCCCGGCGCTCTGCTGGCCGCAGAGCTCTTCGGCGGTCGCGAACGCTGCCTCGGCTCCATCGAGGTCGCCCAGCCGGCGGCGGATCTCGCCGATCTCGATGTAGCCGGCCGCGACGTTGGGGACGTGGAACCCGTCGAGCTCGGTGCACGCTTGTCGCGCCTCTCGCTCGGCCGCGCCCCAGTCGCCACGGAGCTGGAGCAGCGCGGCGTGGTGGACCCGGCAGATGCCCGGCCACATGGCCATCGGGTGGTCCTCTGACCAGCGGAGCGTGGCGTCGGTCCACTCCGCGGCGCGTCGGTGGTCGCCGAGCTGCTCGCAGGCGCTGATCAGGCTGCAGTACACCTTGCCGGTCGTGTACGGGTTGAGCTTGCCCTCGACGGCGGACAGCATCGCCTCGTCGAGGTGGCCGAGCCCCTCGGCCATGTTGCCGGCGTCGATGAGGAGCCGGCCGATGGTCTGGAGCGCCGCCGCCTCGAGGTCGATCGACGACAGCCGCCGTCCCAGGGCCAGGGCGTCGCGGGCCAGCGCGGTCGCCCGGTCGAGCTCGCCGGATCCGTGCGCGACCTCGGCTTCGCGGAGCAGGAGGTCGCCGAACTCGACCGACTCCGTGTCAGCCTCCAGAGCACGTCGGGCCCGCCGCAACCAACCACCGGCGATCGACGGACGTGCCTTGATCTTGTGGTGCTCCCAGAGCCACACCGCGCACCGGCCCGCGCGCAGGCCGTCGCCCTGCGCGTCGTACAGGGCGTAGGCCTGCTCGCGCGCGTCGATGCACTCATCCATCTGGCCGAGCCACCACGACGTCTCCGCGACGATGTCGAGACGATCAGCCTCGGCTCGGTCGGACGGGACGACGGCCGCTCGGGCCGCGTCGAGCGATTCGGCCCAGGCCCACGAGGCCAGGAGGCTGCGCGCCGCTTCCAGTGGATCGGCCGGGGCTGCGTTCACCTCGTCATTCTGGTCGACCCGTGGGTAGATCACGCCAGCCCTCCCCGGGATGATGGCCGATCTGACCGATGCGTCGGTCCGTGGCGCAGGCGCAGAATGCCCTCATGAACCATCCTGATCAGCAAGATGCCAGCACCGAGTCGATCACCGACCTGATCGTCCTCGGCCGAGACCGCGAGGCGGTCGCCGCGGCGACGCGAACCAGCAACCAAGGAGAAGCCATGGACGGTGTCCAACAGCTCGACGAGATCATCCCCCTGATCGAGAGGGTGGTGTCGCAGATCAGGGCCGATCAGCTCGACAACCCGACGGCGTGCGACAACTTCACGGTGACGGGCGTCCTGGAGCACATGATCGGTGGTGCCACCCACTTCTCGCCTGCCTTCCGCGGCGAGGTTGCGGGGTCCGCCGCGCCCCTTGAGGGGGAGCTCACCGATCGGTGGAGCCGAGCCATGGCCGAGCTGTTGAGCTCGCTGCACTCGCCGGGCGCTCAGGAGCGGACGGTCACCGCCCCCTTCGGCGAGGTGCCGGTCGCAGCGTTCGCCCGCTACACCGCGTTCGACGGTCTCGTCCACGGCTGGGATCTGTCCAGGGCCACCGGTCTTCCCTACGAGCCGCCTGACGACCTCGTCGCCGAGGTCGATGCCTTCGCTCGCCAGTTCGTGCAGCCGGAGATGCGCGACGGCGACACGTTCGCGGCCGAGACCGTGGCCCCGCCCGAAGCCACAGCGCTCGAGCGGATCGTGGCCTTCAGCGGCCGCGAGATGGCCTAGCTGCACTTAATCCCGCCGAGCTACCTCGTCGTCCTACAACCCGTTCACGATGAGGGTGTCGTCGTCGAGCCACGCGGCCTCGTTCCCGTCCACCACACTCGAGACCTCGCCGGTCGCAACATCGACCACGTAGATCCTCCCCAAGTCCGAATAGGCCACCCTGGTGCCGTCCGGCGAGGCCCGCGGGAACCAGATCTCCTCGCCCTCGACCAACGTTCTGCGATCACCGTTGGGACGGCCGACGAACATGGCGTCGCCGGCTGGTCCGCCCAACGGCTCGACGAACAAGATCTCGCCACTCGGCAGGTACGACGGAAACGCCGCGTTCTCGAGCAGCAGCGTCGGCTCGCCGCCGGCGACGGGCACCGACCACACATCGAACGGAATGTCGCTCCCGAGGTCTCGGGCGACATGGTAGATCAGGCTTTTCCCATCCGGGCTGAAGCTGGGCGGCATCCACCACCACCATCGCTCGAGATCCAGGTCGGTGATCTGCGTCACCTGCCCGGTCGTGAGATCCTCGACGAAGAAGTTGCCGACGTCCGTCTCATCAGAGCCGTCGCGCAGCTTGTAGACGAGCTTGCTGCCGTCGCGGAGACCACACAGGGGTGTGCGCCTGCATGCCCGAGGGTGTCGAGACGGTGCGTACCTCGCGGCCATCGATCGAACCGATGGTGATCGCGTCCTTTGGGCCACAGCAGGTGCTGCGGGCCACAGTCGTACCGTCCGGCGCTGCGGACATGCTGCCACCGCCGCCGAGAGTCGTTGGCAGTGGGACCTGCTCACCGGTGCGCAGGTCATAGAGGAAGACCGGGATCGTCACGATCGGCGACTCGATGGCTGGGACCGGGTCGACAATGATCGTGCCGTCGACGATCTGGGTGCGGAACCTTTCGAGCGCCGCCGTCGTCGTCGCCTGAAGATACCCACCGGTGTCCGTGTAACCGACACCCCCGTCGGCCAGTGTCACGTTGATCACGCCGGGTACCTGCAGCGTGCCATCGACGTGAGCGGCCACCACGGCCTTGACGCCCCGATCGATGCGCTTGAACATCGACGTCAGCAGGTGGGCACGTTGCTGCTCGTCGATGTCGAAGAACTGGTCGGTGTCCACGCCGATCGCCCAGAGCTGACGATCAGGGCCGCTCAGCTCGGTTGCAGCCTGGATGACACCGAGCCCCGACTCACCGGCGGCCACGAAGATGACGTCGACGCCATCGTTGTACATCGCCGTGGCGATCTGGCGCGCCGGCTCGGCGTCTTGGTAGCCCATAGGGTGCGTCACCGGAACTCGTGCGCGGGAAGATGAGCTCGGACACCACCTCGACGTTCGGATCGGCGGCAGCGACGCCTTGCTCGAAGCCGGCCCGGAACGACTCGATCAACGGCAGCGAGTTGGCGCCGATGTAGCCGACCTTGCCGGTCTTGGTTTCGAGGGCTGCCGCAGCACCGACCAGGAACGAGCCCTGCTCGTGGGCGAAGCGCACCGCGACGACGTTTGATGCTGGGGGCTCGTCGACGTAAGTCGAGGAGGGCGAACGTGGTGTCGGGATACTCGTCAGCGATGTCGAGCAGAGAGCTACGGACCGTGAACAGTCCGAACATGATCGACGGATCCTCGTCGGCCACCTGCCGAATCTGCTCCTCGAGATCGGTGTAGGGCGGCTCGAGGATGACACCGTCCAGTCCGAACTCGTCGGCCGATGATTCGACGCCACGGGCGACGAGTTCGTCGAACGGGCTGTCGGCGCGTCGCGAGTCCAGCACCATCGCGATCGACTCTCGCTTGTCGTCGGCCGTCAGCAACGGATACGTGATCACGCCGGCGGCGAGCGCGACCACACCGAACAGCAGCAGCCCTTGCCGCCGCGATCGGCGGCGCAGCTTGACTTGCAGGTCCTCTCGTTGGTTGTGTGCTGCCACTTCCGCTTCGCGCGCTGCGACCGCGGCCGCGATGAAGTCGTGCTCGGTCGCTGTGAGCCGGAGCCGGGTTGCGGCCGCCCACGTCTCGTAGCCGCTGAGACGGCTGCCGGTCAGGAGGTACCCGGGGTCCCTCCCCGACGCCTCCCACTCGTTGACGGCAACCAGGAACGATGCCTGCTTGGTGAGGTCGTCTCGATGTTGGTCGATCCAGTCGCGTAGCCGGTGCCACTCGGCGAGCAATGCCTCGTGGGCGACCTCGACGGTCGGGCTGCCCGTCGCGGGGTCGCGATCGAGCGCCAGCAGCCGGTAGCGCGCGAACGCGTCGATCGCGGCGCGCAGGGCGATCACGTCGACATCGAGCGACACGAGCTCGGACGCCGGCACGCGGCGTCGGCCGACGATGTCGCCGGAGACGGTGGCGATCCGCAGGAACAGCTGCCTCGCGGTCTCCTGTTCGGCCGGTTGCAGCTGGCTGTACAGCGATTCGGCCCGACGGGCGATGGCTTTGCGGACGCCGCCAATCCGCTCGTACGTGGCGACATCGAGCACCGCACCGTCGCGCGCATCGAACAGCTCGGTGAGCGCGTACTGGAAGAGCGGCAGCGCGTTGGGTTGGCCGGCCACGTCGGCGATGAGGCGGCCGACGAGGCGCGGCTCGACGGTGATGTCGAGCTGCCGAGCCGGAAGGGTCGCCGCCGCTTCGAGCTGGTCGGGGCCCAGTGCGGCGACGCTCACGACGTTGTCGGCGAACAGCTGACCCATGTGGGGATCAACGAGTGGCCGGTCGTAGAAATCCGCCCGCAAGGTGACGAGGACGTGGACCCGGTCGTGAGGATCGGCCGCGGTCGCAGCGAGCAGTGCAAGGAAGCGTGACGCCTCGACCTGATCGACCATCGTGAACAGCTCCTCGAACTGATCCACGACGAGCAACAAGCGCGAGGAGTCGCCCTCGAAGATTGGCAGGTCGGCGAGCGCATCGCCGGCGCCTTCGAACGCCAGCCGCTGCGCGATCAGCCGCTCGTCGACGCCGGGTACTTGGCCGAGCGCGGCGGCCAGCACCGCGAACGGCTGGGAGCCGGGTTGCATCAGAGCGACCACAACGTTCGGGTGCTCACGGCGCAGACGCGGGATGAGCCCTGCCTGCACGACACTCGACTTTCCGGAGCCACTCGGACCGACGAGCGCCGTGAACGGCGCCGAGCCGACGACGCGGTTCACGAGCCGCTCGATCAGTTGGTCCTGCCCGAAGAAACGCGACTGATCGGCCTCGCGGAAGGCGCGCAGACCGAGATAAGGGTTCTCGACCCAGCGACTCTCCGGTTGATGGGCGGCTGGCGGGTCGAGGTCGGGGTCTTGCAGCAGGATCTGCTCCTCGAGCCGGCGCAGTCGTGGCGAAGGAACCAGACCCATCTCTTCTCCGAGCACATCGCGTGTGGTCTGGAAGGCACGCAACGCGTCCGCTTGGCGACCCGATCGGTACAGGGCGATCATGTGAAGGGCGCGCAACTCCTCGCGATACGGGTGATCGCGCGTCAGCCGCTCGAGCTGAACGATCACGTCGGCGTGCTGCCCGGCCGCGAGGCGCGCTTGCATCAGCTCCTCGAGCACCCCCAGCCGCAGCTCTTCGAGGCGGGCCGCCTCGGCATGGAGCGCTGGCTCGGAGAAGTCGTCGAAGGCGGAGCCACGCCAGAGCCCGAGGGCTGCTTCGAGATCGGTTGCCGCACCGCCCGGATCGGTCGCCGCGCGCGCCCTGGCCTCGGTCACCCGAGCTTCGAAGTCGAGGCTGTCGAGCGTGTCGCGATCGACATTGATCCGGTAGCCCGCGCCCTGGCGCTCGATCAGTGGTCCGACCGCTTTGCGGAGCTCTGACACGTAGCCCTGCACTGTGTGACGCGCCGTCTCCGGCGGATCGTCGCCCCACAGCCCGTCGACCAGCCGGTCCAGCGATACGACCCGGTTCGGCTCGGCGAGGAGTCTGGCGAGCACGAACCGCTGCTTCGGTCCGCCCAGCGACAGCTCGACCTTGGTGCCGGCCCGGGCCCCGACACCCGCAGCCGCGACGACCCGCAGCGAACCGAGCAGTTCGAACCGCATGCGGCCATGGTACGCGCCGGCCTCGACCTGCTCGGCCGGACGCTCGGCACTCCTGTCGTGTCGGTGTCGCATCGCCAGATCATCTCGGAGAACGATCGGAGACTGATCGGAACGTTGGTCGCATGCCTGCTGACGAGCCTTGCACCGGGTTCGATCGGTTCCGAGCGATCCCCCGACGACGGTGCGTCACCGTGATCGTCGCACCCGCCACCCCGGTGGGTTCGACACAGGAGGATTCCCATGAACGTACATCCCATCCGCAGCCGTCTCGGCCGAGCAGTCGTCGTCGTGGTCGCTGGCAGCGTCGTCGGGATAGCTGGTGCGCTGGTCGTGTCGGCCGACGATCGGCCGTCGCGTCCGGCCGATTATCGCGATGCGATCGCCCAGTGGGCGGAGGCCAACAACGTGAGCGGTCTGTCGCCGGCGTCGGTGTCATTCGTGAACGGCACCGTGAGCGCCGATGCGGACCTCGCGGCCGAGTACAGCGAATACAGCGAATACAGGGCGATCGCCGAGTACGCCCGCAGCGCTGGCCTGTCGGGCCTTTCGCCCGCCTCGTTGTCACCCGTCGATGACTGAGGCCCGGGCTGACTAGCAATCAGCTCGGCGGAGCGAAGAACTCCAGCGGGATGCCGTCCGGATCTCGGAAGCTGATACCCGAGCCATATCTCGCATCCTTGATGCCGCCGTGGGTGATTCCGAGCTCGTCGAGTCGGCGCTGCCACTGCTCGAGCTCCGCTCGGTCCGCGCATCCAAAGGCGACGTGGTCGAGGCCGACACGAAATTCACTGAACGGCTCCTGCGGCGCTGCCGTGGTGTGCTGGTGCAGCCCGAGCAGTGTGTTGCCGATCAGGTACACGGTGTGGTGGAAGTCTGGATCGGTGTCCTCGTCGAGGACCGGCGATGCGCCGAGCAGTGCTTCGTACCACGGGACGCTGACGGACAGATCTCGAACTGTCAGGGCGACATGGGTCAGTGCGGGAAAAGTTGTCACTGGTGCTCCTTCATGTGGCGAGTTTGTTGAGCTTGTCAGGTTGTCGGGTCATGTTCGTTGCCGGGAGGGAGGTGGTCGCAACAACAGAATGCTGAGTCGCTCAGGGCTCGCCACGCACGGGTTGACAGAGGGTCAGCACGTCTGGGCGAGAGTAATGACCGGTCGGGTCGAACATGCGCCGTCCGGCGGCGATGCGAGACAGATCGAGCTCGGCCGACACGACGCCTGGTTGGCCGATCAGTGGCCCGGCGATCAGCTCGCCGCCTGGAGCGACGATCGCAGTGTTGCCGCGCGACATGAAGTCGTCTTCACCGCCGTACAGCTCATCAGCATCCGAGAGATCCCGCGGGACATCGCTACCGCGCAGGAAGGCGGTGACTCCGACGACGAAGAGTTGGCCCTCTTTGGCGATGTGGCGCAAGGGTCGGCACCCACTCGTCGCTGTTGTCCCACGTCGGTGCCAACAGCACGTCGATCCCGCGCTCGTACATCGCCATTCGCGCGAGTGGCATGTAGCACTCCCAGCAGATCAGCGAACCGATGCGTACGCCGCCGACGTCGATGACGGTCAAGAGGTGGTCGTTGCCGTTGGCCCAGATCAACCGCTCGGCGCCGGTGGGAACGAGCTTGCGGTGGCGGCCGGCGATCTCGCCCGTGGCGTCGATGTAGACAACGGTGTTGTAGAGAGTGTCCGAGCGAGACCGCTCGGTGACGCCGATTGCCACCCACGCCCCGGCGTCACGTGCAGCGTCACGCAGTGGATCGAGATCGGAGCTCTCGACGCGCACAGAGTTGGCGACCAACCGGGCGTACCAGTCGCCATCGCTCATCGGGGATCGCCGCCACACCCAGTCCGGGTAGCACGGGACGAACGACTCCGGGAACACGACCAGCTCGGCGCCCGCCGACGCAACGTGGCGGGCGGCCACCTCGACGGTTGCAGCGCGATCGAGGAACACTGGTGTGGCCTGAACCGCAGCGACCGTCAAGGACCCACTGACACCATCGAAGCCCATGCCGCACAATAGTCGTCAGGCGGCGATGCCTGATAGGCCGTTGCACCGAACCAACGCACCCATGCCGATTCCGCACCTTGCTAGTCTCTCCGCCATGGCGCGCAGGGCGTTCGCCGGGGCATTGCTCGTTGCCGGGCTGCTGGTTGCGTGCGGCGACGACGAGCCGGAGGCGACGTCTGCGACGAGTCCCAGCAATACGGAGGCGACGTCTGCAACGAGTCCCAGCAATACGGAGGCGACGTCTGCAACGAGTCCCAGCAATACGGAGGCGACGTCGACGTCCGCGGCGCCGTCGACGGAGGACGTAGGGACGGCAGGGCCGGTGACGTTCGAGTCGAAGCGCTACCCGATCGCGCTACGCCTGCCGGAGGGTGTGGAGGAGGGGTCGTGGGACGACGCCAGGCAAGCCTGGGACGGAGTCCATGGCATCGACATGGCGGGCCCGTTCCTCGACGTGGTGTTCCTCCCCTCCCGATCGCTGTTCATGGTCGGGGCGGCGACCTCCGACGACTTGGAGGCGTTTCTCGCACACTTCGCGGAGACCTCGGCGCGGCGCCACAGCTGCACGGAGCCGCAGAACCGGCGCGACGTGGTGATCGACGGGGTCCCGGCCGTGGGCTTCTCCCAGAGCTGCGAAGAGGGTACGGTGCAAGCCAGGGTGGCACTCATCCACGACGGCTTCGGACTCATCGTGTTCTCGATAACGCGAGCAGGGGAGGAAAATGCCGCGCTCGATGAGGTCATCTCGGTCCTCGATGGCCTCGAGTGGAGAGCTCCCTAGCCGTCCGCGCGCCGTCCAGATGGATGAATCATTCTTGACACGTTAAATGTATTCATGGCAGAGTTCGTGTCATGGTGAGCTCCCGAAGCTACACGAGCCCGTTGCGAGCCGAACAGGCCGCTGCCACCCGCGACCGCGTCGTCGACGCCGCTGTCGATCTGCTGCAGGAAGCCGACCCCGGAGTGTTCGGCATGCAGGACGTCGCTGATCGGGCCGGCGTGTCACTGCGAACCGTCTACCGAACCTTCCCGACCAAGGACGAACTGCTCGTGGGCGTCCTCGACGCGATCAAGGAGCGATTCGCCGAGATCGCCGGCCCGCCGCCGACGACCCGCGACGAGTTCGACGCGTCGGTCAGCGGCGCGGTGCGCGCCGTCTACGAGCTGGAGCCGCTCTACCGGGCGCTCTTCGCTACCGTCGCCGGACGCAAGACGCACCAGAGCGGCGCCGGGACGCGACGGCAGGCGTTCGAGACGCGCCTTCGCCGACGAGCTCGCTGGGCTACCCCAGCACCGAGTTCGCCTGATCGTCTCGCTACTGCACCTGGTCACCTCGGCCCGCACGGTGCTGTGGCTCAAGGACTACGCCGGGCTCGACGTCGACGACGCGAGCGAGGCGATCGGTTGGGCGATCGCAGCCCTCGCGGACGCTGCACGGGAGGAGGAACGATGACGATCGAGTGGACCGCGCCGGGT
This sequence comes from Ilumatobacteraceae bacterium, assembly GCA_963746365.1. Lineage (GTDB taxonomy): Bacteria > Actinomycetota > Acidimicrobiia > Acidimicrobiales > Ilumatobacteraceae > JAENVT01. The sequence goes on from CAVVBH010000008.1 coordinate 96,486, forward strand.
GGGGGGTTCTGGGAGCTCGAGACGCTGCACGTGCGCGGCGGCCAGCCCCGGATCTTCCAGGACCGGGCGCCGCGGGCGTTCCGCGACGGATTCGCCGGCGCTGCGGCACGGTACGGCCTGCCCATCGATCACCTCGATGTCCGCTTCGTGAACGACCATTGCTACGCCCGCATGCGGCCCGTCGGCGCGCCAGAGCCAAAGCCGGGGAAGCCGAGCACTCCGCCCCCTGACTTCGTTCTGAAGCTGCTCGCACGGCTACACCCGGAGTTGCGTCGCCGTACCAAGGCCGCTCGCCGGGCCATCGAGCAGAGGCTGTGGCACGAGGACCGCCTGCGCTGGGAGGAGCACGATCGTCCCGAGATGCTCGCCACCGGCCGAGCGCTGCAGGCCGAGCCGCTCGAGCAGCTCGACGACGACGTGCTGGTCGACCACCTCCGACGCACTGCCGACCACTTCGAGCGGGGAATCGCCATGCACCTCGGGCTGATTCCGGTGCACAACCTGCCCGTCGGGCGCCTGGTTCAGGCCTGCAGGTCGTGGGGGATCGACGACGCCGAGACCTTCGCGCTCCTCGGCGGGAGTTCGCCCGCATCCACCGCGTCGGCCGGCTGGCTTGGCCGCCATCGCCGCCGCGTGGCGGCAGCCGGAGTCGTGCCAACGACGCTCGACGACGTGCGCGCTGCCGGCCCCGACGCCGGTCAGGCGCTCGATTCCTATCTGGCCGACCACGGGTGGCGTGCGGTCACGCAGTATTCGCCGAGAGGTCTGACCCTGATCGAGTTGCCGGACCTGCTCATTCAGGCGATCAGCGCCGCGGCAAGCATTCCGGCGGCGGTGCCGGTCCCCGACGTGGATACCGTGCGCGACCGGGTCCCGGTCGCGGACCGTCCTCGCTTTGACGATCTCCTCGATGATGCCCGCCGGTGCTACGGCATCAGGGACGACAACGTCGCGCTGACCTTCATGTGGCCGGCCGGGCTCGTCCGTCGAGCCCTGCTCGAGTGCGGACGCCGGCTGGCCGCTCGCGGCCTGCTCGCCGACGAGGCCCACGTGTTCGCGCTCGGCGAGGACGAGATCGCCGCCGCGCTGGCCGGCGACACCGCCCTGTCCGACGTCGCCGCATCCCGGACCGCACTCCTCGATGCGGCCGACGCCGACGGCCCACCCCTGCACCTCGGAGAGGACGAGGGCCCACCACCCGACCCCGGGCTGTTCCCGGCGCCCGTCGCCGAGTTGCTCGGAGCGATCCTCCTCGAGTTCGAACTCGAGGCCGCCCTACAGGGCGAGCGCCGCGGTGAGGCCGACTGGTCCGGCGACGGCATCGGGATCGGCACCGAGCCGTACACCGGCCGAGCGTGCGTCGCCGCCGACGCCGAGGACGCGCTCGCCCGTCTGCAGGCCGGCGACGTCCTCGTCACCACACTGACGACCCCGGCCTTCGAAGCGGTCATGCCGGTCGCCTCGGCGGTGGTGACCGAGGTCGGCGGCCTCATGAGCCACGCCGCCATCTGCTGTCGCGAGTACGGCATCCCCGCGGTGGTCCGGGTCGCCAACGCCACCACCCACATCCCCGACGGCGCGCTCGTGACCGTCGACCCCTCGACCGGCCGTGTGCTCGTCGAGGTCACCACAACCACCACTGACTGAGGAGCACACGAACCATGACCACCGCTATCGACCACCGACCGGTGACCGAGCGGTGATGACCAGGGCGGGTCGCCGAGTCGGCGCGGCCGCAGCCGCCGGCTTCGCCGGCGTCGGCCTCGGCATCCCCTGCCTCGCTGGTATCCGGCACCTCGCCGAGACCGGCGAGGTCTGGCAGTTCGAGTTCCATACCGGCTGATGGCGACACACGCGCGGCCTTCGTCACACCCAGTTCATTGGGCGCGATTTCTGCCGCAGGTGGCGTTGCCGCAGGTGGCGTAATAGCGCCCCCATGGAGGGCTGTTGGGCGGGGTATGTGCCATCCGTGGCGTGATGTCGCGCCCACGGACACTCGATGGGACGACACAGGACGGCGCTTCGGGCGCTGTGGTCTACGGGAGTAGTTGGCCGGCGAGCGCTTCGGCGAGCCATCGCTCGTACCGCTCCGGAGACCACGCACGGTCGATGACGAGCAGGTGGTAGAGCTCCGGGGAGGCGAGGGCGTGGATGACGTCGCCGGCGTCCCGTGCGCGCAGGCCGGGGCGCAGCGCCTTCGCTCGCGCCAGCGCCGTGGCGACGCGTCCCTGGCCCTCCTGGCGTTGCCGCGTCAGCTCGTCGAGGATCGATGCGGCATCCGTGTCGGAGCTGGCAGCGCTCACGAGGATGCGGTAGATGGGTGCGGTCCTGGTGTTGATGTCGACGCTGATAGCTGAGAGCCGTGCCAGAGAGTCCTTAGGGCGCGTCGCGTCCAGGAGCGAGCGCACGTGACTCCGTTCCGCGACCGGAACCGGCTCGTCGTCGCCGGCGACCGACGTGTCGAGGAGGGCCTTGAGGATGCCCTTCTTCGACGAGAACAGCCGATAGACCGTGGCCTGCGGGATCTCGGACGCACTGCTGATCCCCTCGATGGTCGTCGCGCCGTATCCGCGCTCGAGGAAGAGGGTGCGGGCGGCATCGAGCACCGCCCGGCGTGCCAACCGCGTCCGCGCCTGCGGCGCCCGTGACTTGTTGCCTGCCATAGAGGGGATCGAGCTACTTGCGTCGCTTGGTGGCAGCTCGGCCGACGTTGAGATCGACGGCCGCTCGGATCAGGGCCTTGAACGCCCGCTCGTCGAGCTTCGAACCCTCGACGATGTCGATCGCCCGCCTCGTGCCAGCATCGAGGCTGGAGTTGAACACGCGGTCGGGGTCGTCGAGCGACGCTCCGTTCATGAACGTGACCTTCACCTTGTCCTTGTAGATCTCACCGGTGCAGATGATGCCGTCGTGCGACCACGTGGGGACGCCGGCCGGATTCGACGCCTTTGCCCACTTCGCCTCCTCGGAGACGTCGGGGTCGGTCTCCTCGATGAGTACGCGGATCCGGTCCAATGTGTCGTGACGCCAATCGATGCCGGTCATGTCAGTGGCTCACGGCATCGCTCGGCAGGGCGGCGAAGTCGCGCTGCACCTTGCGGTACCACTTCATGCCCGAGACCGGGCGCCGCCACCGACCCTTCATGTCGCGCAGCGCCGGCTCGTGATCGCTTCTCCCGGCCGCAACTGCCTCGCGGAGGTGACGGTCTTGGGCGTGGATGATCTCGTTCGCGTCCTCGCCGACGAGAGGAAGCTCACACGCTCCTCCGAGTTGGCTGCAGGTCATCGTCTTCATGGCATGTCTCCTTGGTAGTGTTTTGCGTATTGAGAGTAATACTCTCATATTGAGAGTGTTGCTGTCAATAGCGAACTACCGGGTCAGGGTTTCCGGAGCCGATGCGAACCGGCGGCGACTGCACGATTGACCTAATGCCACACGCGACCTTCGGTTGCACTGTTGGTTGCATCCGAAAGCGTCATCGCCGCAACCACCCAAAGCGCGTCTGGTAATCACCGCTGTCATCGTCGAGGGGCGACTCGTGATTTCCAGACGCGGTGCTCGGATGCGTGGACATCGTGCCATAACGCGGGCATAATCATGGCATGAGTCGAGTGAGAGTGAGCACGACCGTGGATCAGGCACTCTTGGCAGACGCCCGCCGGGCGATGAACGGACAAACCGACGCGGCGGTGATCGACGAGGCGTTGCGCTCGCTGCTGCTTCGCCGGCGGTCGGCGGAACTCGATGCCGAGTATGTGGCTTACGACGCCCACCCGCTCGATGAGCCCGACCAGTGGGGTGATTTGGCGTCGTTCCGCGAAGCAGCCGTGGCGACCTGATGGCCCAACCGCTGCGGGGCGAGGTGTGGTGGTGCGAACCACCACAGATCGGACGACGTCCGGTGGTCGTGCTCTCTCGTGACACGGCGATCCCGCGACTGGGTCGAGCGCTCGTCGCCCCGTGCACGACGACGATCCGCGGGCTCAGCAGCGAAGTGCTCCTGGAACCCGGTGAAGACCCGATCCCTCAACTCAGCGCGGTCAACCTCGACTCGATCGAGAGCGTCTCGATCGCCGTGTTGATCGACCGCATCGGACGGCTCAGCGACGGACGAATGCGCCAGGTCTGCGACGCGCTCGAGGTCGCCGTCGACTGCCAGCGCTGACACCGCGGGTCTTCCTGTGGGCACCGTCGCGCCGCGCGACTTGTATCGCATCCCGCCGTCGCGTGGAAGGTCGATGTACGCGTCCGGGGGATGTAGGGCCATCCGCGGCCAATCAGTATGCGAGGCATGAGTGACGCCATGCCCATGTCGGCTGAATCGCTCGAGGAGACGGTTGACCTGTATGGCGCGTTTCCCCAGCTGAGCGATGGCCAGATCGCGATGCTCCTCGGGCGAGGTGATGATCGTCGGACCACCACGGTTGGCGATGTTTTGTATCGTGTGGGCGACCGGCCCTACGACTTCGTCGTCGTTCTCGAAGGAAAGGTGGCCATCGTCGAGGGCTACCAGAGCCCGGATGAGCGGGTGGTGGGTGTGCACGGCCGGCGGCGATTCCTCGGCGAGATCAGCTTGTTGACGGGCCAGGCGGCGTTCGTGACAGCTGTCGTCGTCGAGGCGGTGAGGTGTTGGTCGTACCTGTGGAGCCGCTTCGTGAGCTCGTCCTCGAGGACGTAGGATCTCGTGCAGCTCGTGGTGCAACACCTGCATCGCTCGTGGCAGCCAGTTCATCACGGCTGTGTGCCAGACGGCCCGGCCGCAAGGATGCACGACTCCGCCGGCGTGCGGCACACGCCAATGCCTGTGCCCCCACATCCTCCCCGCCTCGGCACCACCCGCGCTATGCGACGCGTTCGGCGCCTCCGGACTCAGCAGTCGCGATGGCCCGACCTTAGGGTTTTCGACCCGCAGTAGCTCGTCGTGGTGTTCAGGCCGGTGGCTCTCGTCGGTGGTCGCCGGGCGGGTCGGCCGCCGCGTAGACTCAAGGGCAGTGACGATTCTCGACAGCTCTGCGACCTCTGTTCAATTTGTGTTGAGTCGAGCGGGCTGACGCGACTTCGTCTGGTACGACCGGCGTTTGGTTCGGCCCGCATGTGGCACGATCTGCCTGTTGGGACGGTGACGTTCCTGTTCACTGATGTGGAGGGCTCGACCAGGCTTCTACTCGAGGTCGGTGACGAGCGGTATGCGCGGATCCTGGCCGAGCACCACCGTCTGTGCCGACATGCGTGGGAGGCTCACCGAGGGGTGGAGATAAGCACCGAGGGGGACGCCTTCTTCGTGGTGTTCGAGCGCGCCTCGGATGCGCTCGCCGCCGCCCAAGCTGCACAGGAGGCGCTTGCCGGCGGGCCGGTCAAGGTGCGCATGGGGGTACACACCGGGACGGTGCTCCTTGAAGAAACGGGTTATGTCGGTCGCGAGTTGCATTTGGCGGCTCGCATCGCCTCTTCTGGGTCCGGTGGGCAGGTGATCCTGTCGCGGGACACGATGGAGCAGGCCGGTGATGGCTTCGTCTTCAGTGATCTCGGAGAGCATCGCCTGAAAGACATCGAGCACCCTGTCGCGATCTTCCAGCTCGGCGAGGAGAGCTACCCCCCTCTGAGGACAACCTCGAACACTAATCTTCCGCGCCCTGCATCGTCGTTTCTCGGCAGGCAGCAAGAACTCTCCGAGCTACGGGCCAGGATCGATCATGGGGCTCGGTTGGTGACCCTCACTGGCCCTGGAGGGACGGGCAAGACCCGGCTCGCGCTAGAGGCTGCGGCGAACCTCATTGGCTCGTACAAGGCGGGCGTCTTTTGGGTCGGGCTGGCGAGTGTGCGTGACTCGTCGCTCGTGATGGCGTCCATCGCGCAGGTGGTGGGCGCTAAGGATGGACTCGCCGAGCACATCGGTGAGCGCGAGCTTTTGCTCCTGCTTGACAACTTGGAGCAGGTAATCGACGCGGCCCCACAGCTTTCTGCGCTCCTGCGCGCCTGCCCCCACCTCACGCTTCTGGTCACCTCGCGGGAGCTCTTGCGCGTGCAGGGTGAGGTCGAATACCCAGTCCCACCGCTCGCAGGGCTTGACGCGGTTGCTCTTTTTTGTGAACGGACGCAACTCGCTTCCTCCGTGGAGGTCGCCAAGCTTTGCACGCGCCCTCGACAATCTCCCGTTGGCCATCGAACTCGCCGCGGCGCGGACCAGCGCCCTGTCACCGACACAGATCTTGCACCGGCTCTCCGAGCGCCTCGATCTCCTCAAAGGCGGGCGCGACGCGGATCCCCGCCAGCAGACCCTTCGGGCGTCGATCGAATGGTCGTACGAACTTCTTTCTCAGCGCGAGCGGGCGCTGTTCCTTGAGCTTTCGGTCTTCGCGGGTGGCTCCACCCTCGCTGTCGCCGAGGCGGTCTGCGATGCCGATTTGGACACCTTGCAATCGTTGGTCGAAAAGAGTCTGCTGCGTTTCTCCCTGGAGCGCTACTCGATGCTCGAGACGATCCGTGAGTATGCGGCAGAGCGCCTCGACGAGGCGGGTGAGAGCGATCGCGTTCGCTTGCGTCACGCCACCCGATTTTCACGAGTTGCGCTGGAACTCGCTGGGCCGTTGCGGGACCGCTCCCCCGACGCCGTGGCGATCCTCGACGCCGAGCATGACAACATCCGCGCCGCGCTCGGCTTCGACTTGGAGCGCGACGATGTGGTCGCGGCCGGCGAACTCTTGGACAGCCTGTGGTTCTACTGGCTGATCACCGGGCGAGGTGGAGAGGCTGCGATGTGGGCGAACCGCTACATCGGGTCCTCGCGTAAGCGGACATCGCCGCTCGATCGTTATGCCGGCGACAGTGCGGCGGCCGAGATCCTGCGATGGGCCGGCGATCCGGAAACGGCGGTGCAGTTGAAACGTGAGTTGGTCGCAACCGGGCTTGCTCATCCGGACGCGGTCGTGCACGGCTTTCCGATCGCAGGTTGGACCGCTGCGACCTTGAGTGATCTCGCCTGGATCGAACTCGCCGAGGGCCGCGTTCGCCTCGGCCCGAAGCGATGCCCAAGAAGCGCTCACTCTGCGGCGTAACCTCGGGCATCCCCATGGGATCGCGCACGCATTGATGGCAGTCGCCGGCGTTGCGATCTACGAGGGTGACTACGCCACCGCGCTCGAAATCTTGCGTGAAGCCGTGGCCGCGTTTGAGACCGGTCGCGACTCGAGTCGCTCGAGTGCCGCCTGATGATGTCCGAGTGTGAACTGCTGCTCGGTCGCCACGACGAGGCAAGGGCGCTGGTTCGCGAGGCCTTCCCTGCAATCACCGAACTCTCGGACGCGACGATGGAGGTACACGCTCTGCGTATTGTCGGCATGCTCGCTGCGGCGTCAGGCCAGGCCGAAAATTGTGCAGCGCTCTTCGGCGCGTCAGATCGCATGCTGGAAGACAGCGAAGTCCGCGTCTTCACTGACCATGAGCTGGCGCTCCACGGCTCGTATCTCGGTCGTGCACACGATGCGCTTGAAGAATTGGTGTTCGCGGCTGCCTACGAGCGCGGTCACGAGGCACCCGCGACGAGGTCATGTTGCTCGCGCTGTCGGCCCTGGAGTGATGTGCCGCGTGCTTCCGCCGGTCAACGGCGCTGGGCGCGCCAAACCTGAGCGCAGGTGTTCGATGTTGGCCATGACCCAGAAGTGCGATCTGGGGCACCCGATATCGGCATGCTGTGACCCAGCCAGCGACACTGCCGGCCGCAGCGCTCTCGGTCGTATCGGGCGTTCGGTCACATCGTACGCCGCCGGTGATCGCCGGCGGGACGGCGACATGCGTGAGGGTTTGGGCTCGATCGTGACCTTCGGGTTGGCTCCGAAATCGTCAAGGCGACGAGACGATGATGCGATGGCACATCGTTTCTCGCAACAACCGTTTCAATGTTGTCGCGTAGGGCGGCGTCGATCACCACACCGGCAAGGAACGTCGCCGGTGGCATCCCGCTGGCCGATCCCGAGCAGACGCCGAAGCCGTCGCCGCGTCGATGACCGAAGCGCGTGGTCGGTAACCGATGTTCGCCAGCATGGCATGCCGGCACTTCGGGGAGGTTTGCTTGTGGCGGGACACGATCTCTGTGTTGTCACGTTTCGTCATGCGTGCCTCTCTTGCCAGCAGAGCTCCACTTCCATCCCGTCGGGATCGACGAAGCGGACACTCGACATCATCGGGAACTCGGTGACCGATCCGTCCGACGCTCCCAGCCCCACAAGTCGGTCGCGCAGGCAGTCGAAGGCTTCACACGATGCGGCGTTGATGCCGATGTGGTCAAGACGGCCTCGGTGGAACATCGCCTGCCCCGAACCGACGTGGGCGGCTGTCGAGGCGCTCGAAGGCGTGGAGGAGCGTGGTCGGTCCAAAGCGAATCATCGAGTGACGTTGATCGCCGTCCCAACGTCGAACGACGCCCGCGCCGAAAGCCCGCTCGTAGAACTTCTCGAGCCGGTCGAGGTCGGCGGTCACAGTTGCAACATGGTTGATGCCCGCCAGGAGCCCATCGCCCGGCTCGCGAATCGGTGTCGTCTGCTCGGGGTGTTCGTCGTCGCGGTCATGGTCCCTCCATCGACTAGTTCTACAGTGTCACTGTATCGAATATAGGGATACTGTAGCGCTGTGGCTCGAGCGGTCAAGAGGTCATATGAGGCGCGAACCCGCCGCCGGCAAGCGGAGGACACCCGCCGGCGGATCATCGACGAAGCCGGACGGTTGTTCGCCGACGCTGGCTACCAGCGCACGACCATGGAAGCGATCGCCGACGCAGCCGACGTCTCGGTCGAATCCGTGTACGCGCACTTCAAGAACAAGCGCACCATTCTCGAGCGCTTCCTCGACGTCGCGGTCGCCGGCGATCACGAACCCGTCCCCGTGCTTGAACGCCCCGAGGTTCAGAACCTCTCGGAGATCGCCGACCAACACGAGCTCATCGAACGCCTCGCCCACCTCAGCCGGACCATCCTCGAGCGGGCCGCGCCTGCACACAGCGCCCTACGGTCAGCAGCACTATCTGACCCGAGGATCGAGTCCCTGCTCGCAGCCGACCAGGACCGCCGCCACGCGGGCCAAACCGCATTCGTGACCCTGATCGCGGAGCGCGGCAGACTCCGCACGACTCTCGAGGAAGCGACCGACATCTACTGGGGACTGGCAAGTCCCGAGCTGTACGGGCTCCTCATCCGCACGAGGGGATGGTCCCCGGATCGGTACGAATCGTGGCTCGCCGACACCCTCGCGAGACTCCTGCTGGACAGCACCGACGCCACGTGATCCGAGCGACCCCGTGTCGTCGCCCTGAACGCCGGGTGAGAGCGATTGTTCGTGGTCCCGGATGTTCACCGGTCGGGCGACACCGCGCGCCGCTCGGCCGTCCTGCGAGGGCTCGAGGTCTTCGACGAGTTGGTCGAGTTCGTCCGGCTCGAGGATGTCGTAGGCCGGAGCGGCGAGCTCGTCGGTTAGTGATTCGACCCGTTCCTTGATCTGCTGGCCGGCGGCGGTGAGAAAGCCCTTGGCGCGGGACTCCAGCGACGAGAATGGCCGCATGGCACGCGTCTTGATCACTGGATCGACCGACGGACTCGGCCTCGCTGCAGCACGGACCCTGGTCGACGAGGGGCACACGGTGGTCGTTCACGCCCGGAACAGAACACGCGCATCCGACCTTCCGTTCGATCTCGGGCCAATCGTGATCGGTGACCTCAGCAGTGCCGATGAGACTCGGGACCTCGCCCGTCGAGTGAAGGAACTCGGGCGCATGGATGCCGTCATCCACAATGCCGGCATCTACGTCGAGTCGACACGAGCCGCGACGTCCGAGGGGCACGCGCGAACGGTCGCAGTCAACACGCTGGCGCCGTACATGCTCACCGCCCTCATCGACCGGCCCGATCGGCTGGTCTATCTCAGCAGCGGAATGCATCACACCGGTACTGCAACTCTGAACGACATCGACTGGACGCGAAGAAGGTGGAACGGGACACAGGCGTACTGCGACAGCAAGCTTCACGTGACTGCTCTCGCGTTGGCCGTCGCGAGGTACTGGCCCGACACGCTGAGCAACGTCGTCGACCCCGGTTGGGTCCCAACGAAGATGGGTGGCGCGTCAGCTACCGATGATCTGGAACTCGGTCACCTCACGCAGACGTGGCTCGCCGTCAGCAACGACCCTGAAGCCACCGTCACCGGCCGTTACTGGCATCACCGCCAGCAGCAGACTCCAGCTACGGCCACTCGCGACCCTGCGTTCCAGGACGACCTGATGCGGCGTCTTGGACAACTCACCGGCATCGTGTTGTTCAAACGCTGAACAGCGTCGGTGCGGCGATCGAACTCCCCGCGTCTCGATCGGATCGCGGGAGCCTCGATGCGGGTCATGGTACGGTTTGCGATAGCCAGCACTTCGGGAGGGCGTCATGGCCGGTGTGTCGACGGACGACTCGGCCCGCGCCGGTGGCGAGGTCGACACGCGCCGTGAACCGCCTCGGGCGGATGGCTCGACGGGTGCGGGATTGCCTGCGCAGGTAAACCCGATAGTCGGCCGCAGTGCGGAGCTGGAGGCGCTGAACACGTTCGTCGACTCCCTCGACCGCGGGCCGGCGATGTTGGTGCTCGAGGGCGAGCCGGGCCTCGGCAAGACGACGCTCTGGTGGGAGGGTCTCCGGGCCGCCGAACGGCGCTCGTTCCAGGTCCTCGACTGTCGACCGGTTCAGGCGGAAGCGCAACTGGCGTTCACCGCGCTCTCGGATCTGCTCACCGACGTGCCGACGGTCGTTTTCGACGAGCTCCCAGTGCCCCAGCGGCGGGCATTGGAGGTGGCACTGCTCCGGGCGGAGCCGGAGGACGACGAGCACTTTCCGCGCGCGGTCGCCCTGGGGTTCCTCGGCGTGCTCGTCGCGCTCGCTCGCTCCGGCCCGCTCGTCGTCGGGATCGACGATGTCCACTGGTTGGACCAGGCGTCGCAACGTGTGCTGGCCTTCGCCGTTCGCCGCCTGCGCGAGGAGCGGATCGGGCTGCTGCTTGCTCGCCGGACTGACACCGGCTCCGTCTTCCCGGGCGACGCCGAGCGTGATGGGCGGATGCCGGTCACCCGGCTGCGACTGTCGGCGCTCGACGCCGACTGAGCTCGAGCGCCTGCTTCGTCGCCACCTCGGTGGGCGGTTGGAACGGCGGTCGATGGCCCGCCTCCACCACAGCTCCGGCGGCAACCCGCTTTTTGCTTTGCAGCTCGGCCGGGCGATGCTCCAGGGCGATGTCGTCGACGAGGACGGCCTCGGCTTGCTGATCCCGGCGACACTGCAGCGGGTGGTCGCTGACCAGTTGCTGGCGCTCAGCCCGGCGGCCCTCGACGTCGTGCAGGCCGCCGCTGCAGTGGCCCGCCCGACAGCGGCGCTCATCGAGTCCGTGGTCGCGACCGACCGCGCCCGCGAAGGTCTCGCAGCGGCCAGCGCGGCCGGTGTGCTGTCGGTCGACCGAGACCGTGTCGGTTTCACCCACCCGCTGCTCGCGACAGCGGCGTACTCGCAGATGTCAGCGTTCGACCGGCGGCACCTCCACGCCCGCCTGGCGGAGGTCGTGGAGGATGTCGAGGAGCGCGGCCGGCACCTTGCGGCCGCCGCTGAACGCCCCGACACGGAGGTCGCCGCGGCTCTCGACGCAGCTGCCCTGCGAGCCAGGGCACGCTACGCGCCGGACACCGCTGCCGAACTGTGGGAGGCAGCAGCGCGTTTCACCCCTGCGGACCAAGCGCCCATGGCGTGGGAGACGGCGGCTGCAGGCCGCTGATTGCCTGTTCGAGGCCGGCGAGGTGGCGCGCGCCCGGGTCGTGTTGGAGGACATCGCGCGTGCCGCGTCTCCCGGGCCGACGCGCTCCCGATCGATGGTTCGGCTCGGGTGGGTCGTCGCCCACATCGAGGGATTCGAGGCGGGTGCCGTCGCGTTCCAGCTGGCGCTCGACGAGCTGGGCGATGATGTGACCGCCGAGGTCGAGGTCGAGGAGGGCCTGGCCTGGTGTCTGCACTCGTCCTCGGGTCTGGCCGCTGCAGAGCCGCACGCTCGCCGGGCGCTCGCCCTAGCCGAAGGGTCGGGCGATCCGCAGCTCGTCGCCGGAGCGTTGACAAATCTCGAATTCCTCGGATCGCTCGCCGGGCGCGGGCTCGCCGTCGAGGCCGTCGGGCAGGTCGCCCGCATCGCCGTTTCGTCGGGGCCGGAGATCCTGGTTCGACCGGAGTGGATGCACGGTCTGCTCCTCGAATTTGACGACCACCTCGTCGAGGCCCGCGAGCGGTTCGCCACCCTCCATCGGGAAGCCGCCGATCGCGGCGACGAGCAGTCGCTGCCATTCATCCTGTTCCGGCTGGCGCGCACCGAGTTGTTGTCCGGCCAATGGACGCAGGCCCTTCAGACGGCGAGAGAGTGCTCCGAGACGACCCGCACCAGCGGCCAGGCCAGCGAACGTCCCTACGCCTGCGATATCGAAGCACTCGTCGAGGCGCACCTCGGTGCCGTCGATTCAGCCTTGGCGAGGATCGCCGAGGGGCTCGAGCTGACCGACCGGTTCGGGGTCATTCCGGCGCGCCTGGAGATGATGGCGACACGCGGGTTCCTCGAGCTCTCCCTTGGCCGCAACGACGAGGCCGACCGCACGTTGACGGGGGTGGCTGCGGCCGCCGAGGACTCCGGGCTGCTCGAGCCTGCGCTGTTTCGATACCACGGGGATGCGATCGAGGCAAAGATCGCCCTGGGCCGGCTCGACGAAGCGGCAACTCTGGTCGATGAGGTCGAAGAGCTCGCGGCGACGCTCCAGCGGCCGTCGCTGGCGCTGATCGCCGGACGTGGCAGCGGCCTGCTGCAGGCAGCCCGTGGCCAGCTCGGCCACGCCTGCGACGTGCTCTCCGCGGCGCTCGCCGAGGATCGCACCGGGCAACCGTTCGAGCGGGCGCGCACACTGCTGGCGTTCGGATCCGTGCAGCGACGCCACCGGCAAAAGCGCGGCGCTCGCGACGCGCTCGTCGCCGCCCACAACACGTTCGCCGGTCTCGGCGCGGTGTTGTGGGTCGACAAGGCCGCCGCCGAACTGGCCCGGGTGGGAGGCCGCGCGCCCGCCGCCGGACTGACGCCGACGGAACGCCAGGTTGCCGAGCTGATCGCCGCCGGACGCACCTACCGCGAAGTCGCGGCCGAGCTGTTCATCAGCCCGAAGACCGTCCAGTGGAACCTGTCGAAGGTCTACCGCAAGCTCGACATCCGGTCGCGAGCCGAGCTCCCCGGCCGGTTGGAACCCCGCTGATCCGTCGATAATCCCAGCCGACTGGCCGATTTCCATCGCCTCGACAGAGGCTCATAGTCGAGGCGACCCACCGAAGAAGGAGTCTTGACCATGTCTACATCGACCATCGAGCGCCCGGCCGCTGACCACCCGAACTCTGTTCGACGCACGGGATCCGCCGACCTCGTCCGCACGATCGGCGGCGCCCAGGCGCCGGCCGCCGGGCCGTGGGGAATCGGCAGCGGGCAACGCTTCGACCTCGCAGCCCGGAGCCTGCGCACGCGGCAGCTGCCCGCCCGAGTTCATTGCGGGACGCTCATCGTCGCCGACGACCTGATGGGCTCGTCGCTCGACTTCACCATGCTCGTGTCCGACACGACGGATTGTGTTCGCTTCTCTACTCGGGTGACTCGGCTCCTCTCGGTCGACTCGTGGCAGGCCGACGGCACGACGACGACCGCCAGCGGCTCCCGCCAGGTGTCATTGCGGCTCCGCTACAACGGCGTCTTCCGTCAGCGAGGACGGCCACCGTCTCTCTGGCTCACCATTCAGGCCACCGTCGACCTGCCCGACCTGGGCGTCGTCGTCGGGAGCAGGCGGGCCGGCCGGTTGAAGATGGCCGCCGAGCTGAACCTCAACCCGCGCGGTGCTAGAGGGCATACCTGTGTCGGGTGTTTGTGATGGCGCGTCAACCATTGGCCAGACGCTGTTCGGGCCCCATCGCAGCGCTCGCCGTCGCACTCACGATGGCGGTCTCCGGATGCGGCGATGGGAACGACGGTTCGGTCCCCGCGGAATCGGCGACGTCCTCGACGACGCCTGCACCGGCGAGATCCTTGACGACGCCTGCACCGTCGTCGGAGTTCGACGGGCGGCTGATGTTCTCGCGCTTCCAGGAGGCGACGCACACCTTCCTCAGCACGCACATCGCCAACGCCGACGGGAGCAACGAGCGCGAGATCTCGTTGCCCGGGCCCGAGGGCGGGGGTCGGTGGTCGCGCGACGGTGCACACATCGCGGTGGTGACGTTCGTCGAGGATGAGCGCCTAGGCACGGCGATCGTTGGCCCTGACGGGAATGTCGAGCGAGTCCTTGACCTACCGGACGCGCCGCTGAACCTCGTGTGCACGGTGTGGTCACCGGACGATTCCCGTCTCGCGTGCGAGGGCTTCGACGATACCGACCCCATGCGCAATGGCATCTACACAGTCAGTTCCACGGACGGCAGTGACGTCCAGCGGTTGACGACAGCCGTCGAGGAGATGACGGACTTTCCGGGTGACTTCTCGCCCGACGGGGGCCAGTTCGTCTTCTTGCGAGCAGCTGGTGAGGGCGGCGGTCAGCTCATGGTCGTGGACGTCGCCGGCGGCGAGCCTCGCACCTTGTCGTCGGAGCGCCGCTATGAAGACTCTGGTCGTTTCTCAGCGGATGGATCGTCGATCCTCACGTCCGCCGGTGGAACGATCCTGGTCGTCGGCCTCGACGGTGAGGTCGTGAGCGAGATCGTCGAGAACGGCGCGTTCCTGTTCGGCCCGGTATGGTCGCCCGACGGCGACTTGATTGCGTTCTCTCGGACGACGTCAGGGTTCAGGGCCGACATATTCATCAGCCGCCCGGACGGCGACGAGCGAGCGCAGATCACGGACACACCCGACAACGAGATCGTCGTCGAGTGGGGCGCTGAGCCGTGAGGCTGTTCAACTGGCGCGAGAGCGCTTGTTCGCTGGGTTCGAGGAGACGGGAGCTGATTCTCAGCCCGCGCGTCCGCCTCTTGGGCTGGCCGGCTCGATGCGCAGATGTTGGCGATGGTCTGACGGCTTAGGCCGACCGTGACGGCACGCTGTACGTGTGGACGATCATCCTCGATGGCGAGTCGCTAGCTCCGCTTCTTCTGGCCGAGTTCGCGCACATCCCGGGCCAGCGACTCGGGCGCAGCGTGGTCGCCCGACGGGCATGGGCTCGCATTCAACAGCGATCACGGCGGCAACGTGGACATCTGCGTCGTCGGCGCCGACGGAACTGGCTTGACACGCCTCACCAACGATCTCGCGGCCGACTTCGACCCGGCGTGGGGGTAACCGGCGACGGCCCCAACACCTGCTGCCGGGCATGAGCGCCACCGCCGCAGAGCAGTTCGCCAACCTCGTCGTCACTGCGACCAGGTAGACGTCTACCGGTACCACACGCGGCAACGCCCCAGGTCAGAGGACTCGCGATCAGACGGGCCGATAGACGCAGCCGGTGACGCGTGCCCGACAACGTCGAACGCCCAGGCCGTTTAACCTGGGCGTTCATCGAGTGGCGGGGGCAGGATTTGAACCTGCGACCTTCGGGTTATGAGCGAGACGGTCGGCTTGCCCGCCAACTACCGTCACGACCGTTCAGCACCGATGACCTGCGGGTTCGACGGTCAGCGTTGGACCTCGGGTGACCGCTGATGACCGCGATAGCCGACCACGTGGGTTGCAGTCGGGTTGCACGATGCTGGCCCGAGCCTGGGTAGCAGCAGCACGAAATCTGCCGGGATCTCACGTCTCGAACGCTCGTGCGCAGACACTCCCCGAGTGTCCGGCTCGGCTGGACGAACAGTGAGGTTCAGCGGGCAAGAAACTCGAGTGCGACAGGGACGAACGTGTCGTGGTACTGGAAGATGCCACCGTGACCGGAGTCGGGGTAGATGATCAGCTCGGAGTTCTTGATCCGGCGATGGAGGTCCTCGGAGAGCACGGATGGGACCATCCTGTCGTTGTCGCCGTTGGCGATCAGCGTGGGCTGGGTGATTGTCGACAGATCGACCGGGGTCGATCGCCCCCACCGCTTGATCGCCTTCAGCTGGGTGAGGAACGCCTTCACCGTGACCTTCTTGTCGCGATCCGCGGTGCGTTCCTCGAGACGTTCGACGAACGCCTTGGCCGCTGGCTTGCCGGCCGAGTTGCGATTGAAGAACAAGAACTCCTTCGGGTCCTTGCGGCTCAACGCGGCGCGAGCGATGTCGGCGTAGGTGACGCCAGCGACCTTGTCCATGTCCTTGCCGCCTGCCGGCCCGGTACCGGTCAGGATCAACTTGCGGATCAATCGGGGGTGCTTGACGACCAGCGCTTGGGCAACCATGCCGCCGAGCGAGAACGAGAAGATGTCGACCGTGTCGTACCCGAGCGCGGTGATGAACGTGTACGCATCGTCGGCCATCGCCTCGACCGTGCCGGGCACGTTGCCGGTCGACGCGCCGACCCCGCGGTTGTCGAACGCGATCACGTGATGGCGCTGAGCGATCGGATCGATGATCCGCGGATCCCAGTTGTCCAAGTTGGCGGCCAGGTGAACGAAGAAGATCGACCGGCACCCCGCCCTTCGGCCCGAGCTCGCGGTAGGCGAAGGTGACATCGCCCGCCGTGACGGTTCGTGCGGGTGCGTCCTTGTACGAGGTGATGGCGGACGCCTGTTCCTCGTTCATGGCGTCGTCGAGACGAGGGCCGGGTACAGCGCGGTCAAGTCGGCGGAGAGTCCGCCGCGCACGTAGCGGCTGGTGTCGTCGGCGAGGACCTCGAACGCGCCGGCCTCGACGCCGGCGAGGGCCTGTGCAGCGACGTCGTCGGGTGATGCCTTCGGTGCATCGACGCCCGCTGCCATGTCGGTGTCCATGTACCCGACATGCAAGGCAATGACCTGTGTGTGCTGGTCGAGGAGGTCGAGCCGCAAGGCGTTGGTGAGCGACCAGGCGGCGGCCTTCGACGC
Organism: Ilumatobacteraceae bacterium; assembly: GCA_963746365.1. Lineage (GTDB taxonomy): Bacteria > Actinomycetota > Acidimicrobiia > Acidimicrobiales > Ilumatobacteraceae > JAENVT01. The sequence continues at coordinate 113,492 of CAVVBH010000008.1, forward strand.
GCAGTACAGCGCTCCGGCCGGGACGCTGAACCACGACAGGACGGAAAGGACGTTGATCATCGCCCCGCCACCGTTCGCCCCGAGCACGGGGGCGAAGGCGCGACTCATCGAGAGGGTGCCGAACACATTCGTCTCGAACTCGCGCCGTCCACCATCGAGCGCGTCGTCGGCGAGCACCGATGTGCCGGTCAAGATCCCGGCGTTATTGACGAGGAGGGTCGTGTCGCTGCATTGCGTGACGGCGGCCGCGACGTCGGCGGGCGAGGTGATGTCGAGTCGCACGGGGATCACACCGGGGACCTTGATGGTCTCAGGGTCGCGGGCGCCGGCGTACACCTTCGATGCGCCCTGGTCGAGCAACGCGCGGCAGAACGCTGCGCCAAGCCCTCGGTTTGCGCCGGTCACCAACGCAACGGATCCTGCAATGTCCACGATGCCTCCTCACGGTCGAACTCGACCCCGGTCATCACGACAGAAGGGCGAGTTGCTTCAGACAACTCACCCTAGAGCAGTGAGTCCTCTGATGCAACCGACTATGCTGAATGCATGCGGCGATCCAGCTTCCGGGAGATGAACTGCTCCATCGGCCAGAGCCTGGAGGTCATCGGCGAGTGGTGGAGCCTGTTGATCATTCGCGACGCCTTCCTGGGCGTGACACGTTTCGACGACTTCCAGGAACGCCTCGGCATCGCCCGCAACGTGCTCAATCAACGCCTCTCCCACCTCGTCGACGAAGGCGTCTTCGAGCGGGTGGCCTACAACGACCATCCCCCGCGTTACGACTACGTTCTCACCGAACAAGGTCGCGACCTGTGGCCGGTGGTCGTCGCGCTTCGGCAATGGGGCGACCGCTGGCGAGCGCCGGACGGTCCACCTCTCCAACTGGTGCACCGGGAGTGCGGCCACATCGCGGAGCTCATCCCTGTGTGTGCACACTGCGGCTCCGTCGTGGGCCCTACCGACGTGAGCGTGGTGGTCGGGCCGGGCGACGCAACGAAGAAGCAACGGCCGTCTCGCTGACAGAGTGGTTGCACGGACGCCCACAACACCAGGTCAAGATGGCCTCTGACCTGGTCTTTTTGGTGGCGGGGGCAGGATTTGAACCTGCGACCTTCGGGTTATGAGCGATCAGGCGGCGTCGTCGCGGGCGAGATGGATCGGCACGCGACAGTCGTCACGTCAGCCGGCCAGCGCTACGTCGAGTGCTGGATCGCGGCTGGCGAAGTAGTCGACGCTGCTGAGTGCGACCGGGACGTCTGGTTCGATCGCCATCCGTGGATCTCCGTTGCCCGACCGTGCTTTGGGGACCGAGAAGCTGAAGCCAGACTCCTGAAGATTGATGTCGATGCACGGACACAGGAAGTTGTCGGCGCGAGCGGGTGTCATCTCGCCGACGAACGACGCCTGAGAGCCGAGATCGAGCATCGAGGCGATCAACGTCGCTGCGGATTCGTTCTCCCGACCGATCAGGACCGTCAGGCCGCCAGGCCGATTGACCCGCTGGTCGCTGTGCAGTGCAGCAACGATCGGGAAAAGTTGCGGCCGCCGACCGGACGTAGACGCCCGCAGAGGACGAGGAGCACTCCCCGCCCGTCGGATGCGGGATCGACCCACGCTTTCGGCTGCGTCCTGAATCGCGACAACTCCATCGAGGGCCGCCCCGGCTCACCCCGAAGGAGAAGCGCATGAGCAACACCACCGAACTCCACCACCGATCTACAGCGCCCACGCCGGGCACCCCGGAGATCAGAGGCTGGCGGCGAGGAACGACTCTGTGGGAACGATCGCTTCCTCCCAAGACGGGTCGAGGTCGGCGTCGGCTCCGTCGAACGTGATGACCTCGGCGGACTTGCCGGCTGCGGTAAACGTGGCAACTGTCGCGTCGGACCAGGCCGGGTCATTGCCGGTGTCGCCCGTCCCTTGCAGGATCAACAGCGGCGAGTCGACCCGGTCGACGAATGTCGCCGGCGAAACATCCGCCCACAGCTCTGGATTCTCCTCGGGGGTGCCCCGCGGGTCGACGATCAGCGCCCGGAACTCGTCGTCGGGCTCGAAGAAGTACTCGATGTTCTGCCACAGGTCGATGCTCGACGGGTTCTTGGCGACCACCGCGGCGACCACGTCGGGCGCGACCACCTGGGTGTTGATCGCGATCAGCCCGCCCAGCCCGACGCCGACCAACGCGACCCGTGAGGAGTCGACCCGCGGGTCGGCGGCCAGCGCCCGTGCGGCGTTGACCACGTCGAGCGTCGAGCCCATGTCGAGGTCGGTTCCCTGCGACGGGTCCGGGTCCGAGTTGCCATTCCCACGCAGGCCGGGAGTACGACGTACCCCGAGCCGACGAGGCGTTCGACGTCGCGCTCCGAGCCCCCGAACGGCTGCACGAGACCACGCACGGGAACGGCCCGCTGCCCGCCGGCAGCGACATCCGGGCGGAGATCGTCAGCCCGCCGCTCTTGTACGTGACAGGGAACGTGCCGGTCGCCGCGTCGCCGGCGCCCTCCAGCGCAGGTGCCTCGGCCGGCGCCTCGATCAGGGTCCGCAAGGTGACGCCGGACGTGTCGGCCAAATCAGCCGCGCCTTAACAGGTCACCGGCGTCTCAGCGGGGATGCCGGCCACCAGCTCGTGGAGCGCTTCGAGTGTGGCTGCGTTGCCCGGCTCGGCAGCGACGGCCGCCTCCACGGGCGCCAGCGCGGCCTCGAACCCGGCGATGGCGTCGGGACCGGCCAGCGCGTAGCCGGGCTCGCCGTGCGTGCACGCCTCGGCGGCTGCGTCCCGGTCGATCGCGCCGAGCTCGGTCGTGCGGGTTGCGGTGTCGGCCACCGCTTCGGCGATCCAGCGCCGTTCGTCCGCGCTGAGTTCCACGGCCGGCCCGGCGACGAGCGCCGACATCCGGGTCCACAGCGGCACATCGGCGACCAGGTGCGTGAACACGTCGAGCCGGTCGGTCTGGAATCTGACCGTGTTGTCGAGACCGACGATCGAGCCGTCGTCGAGACCCTGGTCGCGCTGGTCGAACCCAACGTGTTGTGGATCGGCGCCGAGCGAGGCGACGGCCGCCAGCGCGACCTGCGATTCGAACGTGTAGACCGGCTGACCTACCCAACCGGCGGGCGTCGCAAGCGGAACTCCGGTCGACATCGGGAAACGTAGGCCGCCCGGCATCAGCCCGAGGCCGACGAGACCGAGCGGCTCCAGTTGGGCAAGCACCCCGTTGGCGACGTCGCTCTCAATGACCGTCTGCTCGGCCGCATAGCTTCGGATCAGCAGCGGCGTGATGAGGGGCTCGAACGCCGTCGTGCCCGCTTGGGCGAACGCCCGCACGCCAACCCAACCAAGCTCGGCCTCGCCGGAGCGCACCTGTTCAAGCAGGGTCTGCTCGTTGTCGGCATCGCTACCGCAGCACTCGTAGCGGATCTCCGCCGTGAGCGCTCCTCCGGAACGCTCCGCCAGGGCGTCGGCGAACCAGCCGGTGGCCGGGTCGAGGCCGGGGCCCCCGTCGATGTGGGCTACCCGTAGCACCCGCGTGGCCAGCGCGGGTCGGGTGGTCGGGGTCGCGGTGCTCGCACCCGCCGTCGCCGGTGCCGCCTGGGTGGTGGCCGGCGTGGCGTCGTCGTCACCGGCGCAGGCCGTGCCCGCCAACGCCGCGACGGTGAGGGTCACAGCGAGCGCCCGGAGCGCGGGTCGGATGGTCGTTGTCCACCGGGTGTGGTTCATGCCTGCCAACGGTAGACGGGATGGGCTCTACGAACGCTCTACACCTACCCCCGAAACGCAGAACCGGCCCGCGTCTGAGGCCCAACTGTATTTGGGCCCGGCAATCGCAATGATCATCGCGACCAAACCGAGTAGTGCAAGCCCACGCATCGCAATCTTCAGTTGTCGCACATCGTCCGGTGTGAGGTCTTCGGACATCGTCACACCTCCGTGACTCGATTGCTAACTCGGCAACGCTAACAGCGGTATCCTGGGCTGTTGGCTAGTTGACGTCAACGTGACCGCCTTGAAACCCGACGATGGTTGTGCAACGCGTCGCTGACAAGTCGTGCCCGACCGCCGGCTCTCGCAGAGCCGGCATCACCTCGACGTCTTGAAGACCGTCGCGCTCGAGGAGCTCTAGCAACTCGGCCAACGTCGCGCCATTGCGCTCCGCTAGGCCGTGGGCATCCGGTGCCCCCACCGCCGCCCGGCCCCAGGCCTGGATGGGTAACGTGCTGACCACGTCTTCCGCGTACGCGGCGTACGCAGGGCCGCCAGAGGACGGTGTCCAGCGAGCGCTCAAGGTCAATCGCATCGGCCAGCGGTGATACATAGTCGGCGGTTTGATACACGAGCCGCGCTGCGCACTGTCGGAGCACAGGGTCGCAGGAGCCGCGAGCTAGCCCGAGCGGAGATGGGCTAGTACTGCCTTCACGCGGCGGTGGACGTCGGGCGACGGTTCCAGCCCCAGCTTGGTGAAGATCCGCGTCGTGTGTGTCTCTACCGTGCGCTCGTTGATGACGAGCCGCTGGGCGATCGCCTGGTTTGACAGCCCTTCGGCGACCAGGGCCAGCACCTCCTGCTCGCGCTCGGTGAGCCCGGTCACGAGCCCCGGTCGCCGCCGCCGCATGACCTCACTGACGATCGTCGGGTCGATCACTGTCTCGCCGTCGGCGAGTCGCCGCAGCGCGTCGGTCATCGTGGCTATGTCCATGACGCGGTCCTTGAGCAGGTAGCCCACGCGTTCGGGCGCCTCCTCGAGGAGACGAATTGCATGTACCGCGTCGAGGAACTGAGAGAGCACCAGAATCGACACCTGCGGGTGCGCTTCGCGGAGCGCGGCGGCGGCAATCAGGCCCTCGTCGGTGAACGTGGGCGGCATTCGAATGTCGAGGATCACCGCGTCGGCTCTGGTTTGGTCGACCAGCGTGTTCAGTCCGTCGGCGTTCGCGGCCTGGCCCACTATGTCGATCCCGCGGTCGGTGAGGATGCGTGCCAGCCCCTCGCGCAGGAGCAGCATGTCGTCGACGATCACGACTCTCACGGCAACCACGCCTCGACGTTGCGCTGCCCGGGACATTCGATGAACTCGACTCGACCCCCGGCGGCCAGCACGCGGTCGCGGTCGATTGCCCGGTCGGCGTCGGCGCGGCCGTCGTGTTGGATTGTGACGTGCCGGCCGCCGTTTGGTCCGAGGCAGTGGGCTGTGAACTCCACCACAGTGGCGCCACCGCGTACCGCCTCCGCCACCGTGCTCCCGAGCAGTCGGTATGCCGCGGTTGCGGTGGTGGTCGGCCAACACAGGTGCGCGGTAGCTGCACACGTCTCGACTCGCGATGAGATCGGCACAGGTGCGCGACCGGCCAGGGCGGTGGTGGCGTCGGTCAACCCGAGTTCGGCGATCGTGGCGGCGTCGCCGCGGCCGATCCGGCGCAGCTCGCGCAACGCGTCCGCGAGGTCGGCGGCCGCGGCCCGGTAGCGGCCGCCATCGCCGTCGACCTGCCGGTCGGCGGCGTCAGCCAACGCCATGCCGACGACGAGCAGGTGCTGTTGCGCGCCGTCGTGCAGGTTGCGTTCGAGCGCCCGCCGGGCTGCGTCGGTGGAGTGCGCCGCTCGGGCGCGAGAGTCGTCCACCTCGGCAACCAGCCAGCGCGCCTGCTCGAGCAGGACCTGCGTTTCGAGCGCCAGGGCGACCGATGGAGTGACGGCCGCGGCCACACGCTCGCCGCGGTCGGGCCGATGCCTGATGACAGCCACGGTCTGCCCGTTACGCACGACCGAGGTCGTGCCCGCCGCGGTGTCCGCGTCGCTCGATCCCCGCGTGCCGAGCGCGACGGTCAACTCCGCGTCGCCGGTCGCGCGTCGCAGCGACGTCTCGATGCCGGCTACGTCGTGGGCCGCGGCCAGTGTGCGACCGAACAGCTGCATCTGTCGGCGCGCGGCCAAGGCGGCCCACGCCGTTCGCCCACCTGCACCGGCGTATGCGGCCACGGCGGCGAAAAGCACCGCGTCGAACGCCGCGTCGAGGGGCGAGCCCGGGATCGGCCGAGGCCGGATTGCCAGGTGGAGCGTCCAGATCGCGGCGGCCGCCCACGCCGCGATCTGCGCCCAGTGGCGGGTATGGGTCCGCACGACCTGCAGTGCAAGTGCGGCCGCTGAGACCGCTGCCAGTAACCACTCGGCCGCGCTCACGAGATCCTCTCGGCGGGTCAAAAGGAACGGGTTCGGATCGCAGAACGGCTCGCAGTGGAGCTCGCGGAACGGGTCGCGCAGCACCAGCCGGGCGGCGACCGCGAGCGCAGTGGCTCCGGCGAGGGCCACCACCTCTCGCCTCGGGCGGGCCGCCGCGATCGCGACGGCAACCAGCGGCACCAGCACGGCAAGGGCGAAGGCCGCGACAGGAATCTGGGCGTTGTCGGCGCGGGTGGCGCCGGCGACCACGGCCGCGAGCGCCAGGGGCGTGGCCGTGGGCGGCGAGGTGCGCGCGAGCGCGGCGAGCGTGCCGGCAGCGATCGCGGCAACGACCGCTAACGCCGCTAGCCACTGCATCTCGCTATCCGGGTGCACGGTGGCGATCTGCCCGGCGACCAGCACGACGCACGCGGCAGCCGCCGCAGCCTCGCCCGCCCACTGCACGGCACGCACGATCGGTCGCCCCACACCGGCATTATTGTGCACACACCGGACCGCGGCGTCGGTGCTGGCTCGTACCTCAAGTGAAGGGCCACCTCAGACGACTGGGGGCGGGCGATTCCTTACGTTCCGATCGTTGGTAACGACGAGAGGAGAGTCACCGTGAACACAACCAGAAGGCGGGCGCCCATCGTCCTGGCTGCATTGCTGCTGCTGGTGGCACAAGGCTGCGCGGGCGACGACGCAGGCGATGACGCTGAAGCCGCCCAGCGCGACGCGGATGCCGCGGCCGCCGTATCGACCGAGCCCGAGCCCACGTCGCCCTCGGCGAGCGGCGACAAGGCGGGCAATGCCGCCCCGTCCGAGCCGGTGACGCTCACGCTGGCGGCGACGAGTACTCCGGAGCGGCCGCGCGGTGCGCTCGAGGCCCGGTTCGCCGAGGAAGTGGCCGCCGCGGGTGGCCCGGTTGCGGTCGACGTGCAGTACTCGGCAGCCGATCCGATCGCTGACTTCATGAGCGGCAAGGTCGACATGTTGCTGATACCGACCCAGTGGCTCGATGCGCTGGGGGTCACGTCGTTCCGGGCGTTGTCGCTGCCGTTGCTCGTGGACGACGACACACAGGCCGACCGGGTAGCGACTGATCCGGTGGTCGACACGATGATGGCCGGGCTCGATGCGATTGACGCGACCGGGCTGCTGTTCGCCCCCGTCGCCGAGCAGCATCTCGCCCTCCAAGGCGATCAGCCGTTGCGCTCGCTCGACCAGATTGCTGGTGGCGTCCGCGTGAATGTCGGGAGCGAGCTCGCCACCGGCATGTACCAGGCGATGGGCACGACGGCGAAGTACGGCCTCAACGACGACACCTGGAACGCCGCGGTGCAGTCCGGCGACGTGGTGGCCAAGGAGTTCCCGACGGCCCTATACGGGGTCGGTCCGCTCCCGGTGGTGATGGCGGCGAACCTCACGCTGTACTACGAGTTCGCGGTGCTGCTCGTCCGCAACGATGCGCTCGGCCAACTGTCGGCTGCCGAGGCGGACGCGCTCCGGGCGGCGGCCGGCGGGACAGAACAACGCCAAATCGAAGAACGCCTCCGCGAGGACGAGGCGTTCCGCAACGAGTGCCTCAAGGGCGCCCAGTTCAGCGCCGCACCGCTCACACTGTGGGCCGAGATCGGCCGGGCGGTCGACGACTTCGTGCTCGAACAGTTGGAGGACCCGGCGACGAAGGACATCTACGACGCGATCAAGCGGGCTGCCGGCCCACGAACGCTCGCCTGGCCTAACGAGTGCCACAACGGCGAGGTCGTGCCCTACGAACCGCCGACTACCGTGGGGTCCGAGCCTGAGGAAGGCACGTACCGGGTCGACGGGCGCACCGTCGAGCAGTTGCTCGCCAGTGGCGTCGGCGCTGGCACGGCGTTGCCGGGCAATGCGGTCGACTACTGGGAGCTGACGCTAGAGGACGGCAAGGCAACGCTTGCCTTCCATCTTCCCGACGGCACGGTCGTAGAGGAGCCGTCCGCCTACGAAGTCGACGCCAACGGCTATCTCGTGTTCACGGCGGACCCCGGCTCCGACGGGCTGAACGGACCGGTCGCCTGGACGCCGGCCGAAGACGGGTTCCGTACCGAGCCGTCGCCGACTGACGACGTCGAGTCGCTGAACACCGCCTACGACGTGGCCGGGCTGGGGCTGTTCGAGTTCACCCGGGTGGGCTGATATCGGCCGGGCGACGCCGCGACGGGAAGGCGGGCGGTGACGACCGTGCCGCCTCCCCGTCGCGCGGCGACCGTCAACGTTCCGTCCAACGCGGCCAGGCGCTGACGGAGCCCGTCGAGCCCTCCACCGCGCGTCACCGCGGCTCCACCGCCGCCGTCGTCGGTGACGGTCAGCTCGAGCTCCGTCGGGCCGCCGACGAGGCGGACGTCGATCGTGCCTGGGCGGCCGTGCCGCACGGCGTTCGTCATCGCCTCGGCCACCACGAAGTAGAGCGTGGTGGCCGTCGCGGGCTCGAGCGGGACTCGATCGATGGCGACGCGCACCGGCATCGCACTCCGAGCAGCGAGAGCCTCGACCGCCGGGCCAATTCCTCTGCTCAGGTCGACCGCAACGAGCCCGGCGGCCACTGTTCGCAGTTCGGCGACGATCGAGTCGAGTGCGGTCGTCGCCGCCGCAGCCGTTTCGCTCACATCGCCGACGAGTCGGCCGCTCGCCCGGTCGAGCACGACAACAACGGAACGCTCCAGTTCCCGGGCGAGCTCCGTACCGGCGACCTCGTCGGCGGCCCGGATGCGGCGTTCCGACTCGGCAATTTCGTGGGCCTGCGCCCGCTCGGCGGCAAGCGCATCGCGGTGCGCCCGCAACAGGCTGGCAGCCTCGATCAGCCCCGTGCGGACGCTGCCCGTTGCGGTCGCCGCGCCGGGGTGCACGATTGCCGTCTCGCCACCACCGTCGACGGCGACCATCAGCGCCGTAGAACGATCCGTGGGATCGAGCAGTGCCCCCGTGATGTCGAGGAACGGTTCGCGCGGATCATCGCGGAATCCGACCCGCACGTCGCCAGTACCGCCGTCACGAACGACGTCGGCCATCGCCGGTGCGGGAGCTCGCGCCAGAAGCGGCCGCGCCGCCACCGCGGCCGCGGCGAGCGCCAACCCCACGCCGTACAAGGCCGACCGTTGCGACGGATCGAGCACGCCGTTCGGCCGCAGCCAAACGATCGCGGTTGTCCACGACCAGATGCCCAGCGCGGCTGGAACACAGAAGCGCCATCCAGTGGGCACGCGCCAGGCGTCGGTGGCGAGTGATGCCGTTGCTCCGGCCACGACTACCACGAGCCACTCGGTTGAGAACGCGCGTTCCGCGTCGACCGAGGCGACATATGCCGCGCCGACGACGACCAGGCGGGCAGCGTTGCGGGCGCGTCCAGATGCCACCAGCACGGCATTCAGCACGAGCGCGCGATGGACGAACGTGATGTGATCGGTGACGGATCCGACGAGGTCGGCAGTCGCCACGAACCAGGTCACACCCGCGAGCAGGAGCAGCGCGGCCGCGGGCCATGCCTGGCCCAAACGCAGCGCCACCAGCCCAGCCAGCAGAAGGGCGCAGCCAGTCAACAGGTCGACACGCGGGAAGGGCACGTTCCCGGCGCGCTCGGCCGCCACAGCGAGCGCGACCAGAACTGCGCCCCCCGCGGCGGTGCCGAGGGTCAACTGGTGCGGCTTGGCCACGACGCAAGTCTTGCCGCGTCACCCGCCGCCGGTAGACAGGCACTCAGACTGCCGGCCACGGCCGACGCGTTCCGTGGTAACCCGGACCGCAGAACCGTGGCACCACAGATTCCAGACGCGACCGCGCACGCGCATGATCCGCGCATGCTTCAAACTCACATCACACGCACGCACAAGCGACTCGCGGTCGTGCTCGCTGTCGCGACGACCGTCCTTGCCAGCGCCATCGGCATCGCTCCCGGCCAACGTGTCGCGGCGACCCCGCCCGGCATCAACGGCCGAATCAGTTTCGGGCGCACCGACTCCAACGGCCACTGGCAGATCTGGACCGCTAACCCCGACCTCACAGCGTCGCACCAGATCACGGACGGGGACTACGACAGCGCTTCGGCGGTGTGGTCACCCGACGGCACTCGCCTCGTATTCCACAGCCCCCGTGACGACAGCAATCACACCGATGCGATCAGCGACATCTTCGTGATGAACACCGACGGATCCGACGTCACCGAGCTGACACATTCGCTGAACTGGTCAGAGACACCAGCATGGTCGCCCACCGGCGATTTGATTGCGTTCAGTTCCACCAATTTTGTCGATCCCGCCGAGCAGGGCATCTACGTCGTTCGACCAGACGGCACCGGCATGCGCCGGGTCACGACCCCGCCCACCGGCACCGGGCGCGATTACTACCTCATGTCGCCGCGCTTCTCGCCCGACGGACGCAGCCTCGTCTACACCTCGATCCGGACGGGCAGGGAGGTGCCCCATGGACTTCGGGGTGAACTGACCGCGTTGTACGTGGCGGGCGCCGACGGATCGGACCCGCACCGCATCACGCCGTGGGGGATCACGCCAGGTGACGCCGACTGGTCACCTGACGGTCAGCAGATCGTCTTCGAGACCATTACCGAGCATCTCGGAAACGGCGCCAGTGTGATGGTGGTCAATCGAGACGGCACTGACTTGCACGCGCTCACGAACGACGCCGGCATCACCGGCATCGGGCGATGGGAGAGTCTGCAGTTCGAGGCCAGCTTCGACCCCGTGTGGTCGCCCGACGGGACCCAGATCATGTTCAGCCACGACCTGAAGTCCGCTGACGGGTTTCAGACCGGATTGCAGTTGATCTCGCCCGACGGCACCGGCCAGCGCTGGGCGTCGGACCTCCGCGACCACGAACACCAAGTCGACTGGGGAACCGCGCCGTTGGAGTGACCGCGCGACGGTCCAACGCACACATACGTGACGATCGGCCCTTGGGCCGATCGTCACGCTTGTGCGACCTCGTCGGGGATGCATAACGCGCGGCGCAGAACAACGGCCGTCGTGTCCGGCGATCGCGCACCGAACGTAGGCGCATCGGCGTGGTGAGACCATGTTCGCCTGACCGCTTGATCTTCGGGTTGGTTCCGAACAGGTCGGCGGCCGATGACGTTTCATGGCTTACATCATCGAACGCAATGACCGCTTCTATGTCGTCGCCTATGACGGCAACGATCCTCGCACCGGCAAGGAACGGCGACGCTGGCATCCAGCCGGCCGAAGTCGGGCGGATGCCGAAGCGATCGCCGCGCGGCTCAGCGTTGAACGACAGGGGGCTCGCGAGCGACCTACGTCGGCGTTGACGGTCGAGCAGTTCCTGCTCGAGGTGTGGTTGCCTCGCCGTCGACGCGAGCTGCGACCATCCACCGCACGCCGATACCAGTGGTACATCGACAACTACATCACGCCAGCGATCGGTTTCCACCGGCTTGCAGGTCTTCGCGCTGAGCATCTCGACCGCATGTACGTCGATCTGCTCGCGCACGGCGGCCGCAACGGCGCAGCATTGTCCGCCAAGACGGTGTACGACGTTCACGTCGTGATGCGCTCGTCGTTACGGTTCGCCGCCGACCGTCACCTCGTCGATCACAACGTCGCCGCCGACGCACGACCACCGCGAACCTCAACGCGATCACGACCCAGTGCGGAGATCTGGACCGCACAGCAACTCGCCTCATTCCTCGCTCACACCGCGCACCTCCGGCTCTACCCGGCGATTCATCTCGCTGCGACGACTGGGATGCGTCGAGGCGAGATCGCCGGGCTGCGATGGGGCGACTGGCACATCGACACGCATCGACTGTCGGTTGCGCGTAGTCGACAGAGCATCCAGGGCGGCACGGTCGAAGTCCCAACCAAGACCGCAGCGAGTCGACGGTCCATCGATCTCGACGCCAACACCGAACAGGTCCTCGCCCGATGGCGTCGCCGGCAGCAACGCGACGGGCAACCCGTCGGAGTCCACGATCCCATCTTCACCAACCGACACGGAGAACCCGTCAATCCCGAATCGATCAGCCAACTCTTCGACCGCAAGGCCGTGAGCAGTGGTCTCCCGAGGATCCGGCTCCACGACCTGCGGCACACCCACGCGTCGCTGCTCGTCGCCGCCGGCGAACCCATCAAGGTCGTGTCCGAACGCCTCGGTCATGCCCATCCGGGCTTCACGATGGCGACCTATCAACACCTGCTCCCTGGCATGGGCGCCGCGGCCGCAACCAACTTCGCCGCACTGCTCGCCACCGCCAGCGGTCAACGCGAACCAGCCGACCTGACGAGGCGCCGCGTGGTTGTCGGTAGACGATCTACCGAGTCGAGCTCGCAAAGTCGCAGGTCAACGACTTGGCGCCGCACGATCCGGTAGACGAACTCGGTAGACGCATCTCCAGCCGACAATGCGAAATGCCCGGAAACCCAACGTTTCCGGGCATTTCTTTGGTGGCGGGGGCAGGATTTGAACCTGCGACCTTCGGGTTATGAGGACCGAAAGTGAGAGTGGCAAGACCGGCGATGAAGGGAGCTGAGACCAGCCCGGCTCGATGAACCCGATCGTAGCGTCGCGTCCCTATGCGGGCAGCGAGTGACCGGCGCGGGCACGGGTGTGGGCGCCGTATCGGATCGCGGCCCGGATCAAGGTCAGGGGTACGATCCTCGGTGGGATTTGCCGGGAAGTCTGGTCGGCGTCAATTCGTCGACCCTTCGAGGAGACCGCTTCCATGTCCCAGCCGTTCGCCGATGTCGTGCCGTCGTTCCTACACAGCGACCGAAGGCTTGCCCGTGCCGCCCAGCCGATCGTCAGGTTCCTGCACGTCGAGGCGGCCGGCGGGATTCTGCTTGTCGTCGCCACCGTCACCGCGCTGGTCTGGGCCAACTCGCCGTGGGAGGACAGCTACGAAGCTCTGTGGTCAACCCGTATTCGGATCGAGGTCGGCTCGTACGTGTTCGATGAAGACCTGGTTCATGTCATCAACGACCTGTTGATGGCGGTGTTCTTCTTCGTGGTCGGGATGGAGATCAAGCGCGAGCTCGTGATCGGTGAGCTGCGCGACCGCCGCGCCGTGGCCCTCCCGGCGATGGCTGCGTTGGGGGGCATGATCGTCCCGGCGGTGATCTATCTTGCGTTCAACTCCGGCGGGCCCGGCGCGAGCGGTTGGGGGATCCCGATGGCGACCGACATCGCGTTTGCGCTCGGGGTCGTCGCCCTGCTTGGCAGCAGAGTGCCATCGTCGATCAAAGTGTTGTTGCTGACGCTCGCAATCGTCGACGACATCGGCGCCATTGTCGTGATCGCCGTGTTCTACAGCGACCATCTCCGCCCCGTGTTCCTCCTCGCCGCGTTCGCAGTGACGATCCTGCTTGCTGCGATGCATCGGGTTCGCGTGATCTACTCGCCGCTGTTCGCGATCGTCGGCTTCGTGCTGTGGCTGATGGTGTTCGAGTCGGGTGTCCACGCCACGATCGCTGGGGTCGTGATGGGACTGTTGACTCCCGCCACCCCACTACAAACCGACCTCGAGGCGGAACAGGTCGTCGACATGCTCGAGAACCGATCCGATCTACGAGCCGACGACGTGCGCCAAGCAGCGACTCTGATCCGCAACTCGGTGTCGCCGTGCGATCGACTGATCGACTCGCTGCACCCGTGGTCGAGCTACCTGATCGTGCCCCTGTTCGCTCTCGCCAACGCCGGCATCGCCCTCTCAGCTGACGCGTTCTCGAACCCGAGCCGTGTCCTCGTCGGTGTTGCCGTTGCGCTCGTGGTCGGCAAGCTCGTCGGCGTTGTGGCGTTCAGCTTTCTCGCCGTGCGGCTCGGTCTCGGTCGACTGCCAGAGGGGTCGTCGTGGGGCCACATCGTCGGGGTCGGCACGCTGGCGGGGATCGGCTTCACGGTCTCGCTGTTCATCACCGGACTCGCGTTCGACGACACTGCCATTCAAGACGACGCCAAGATCGGGATCCTCGTGGCGTCGATCGTGGCGGCAGCAGCCGGCGCCCTCGTCTTCACGATCGCGAGCCGCAGGCCTGCCGCCGAAGTGACGATTTCGACGAAGTCATGATGACTCGTGCTCCAGACGATCCAGGAGCACTTCGACGTTGGTCAAATCGCGCAACGTCGCTACGCCAATGAGGGTGTTGCCAGATCAACCCGGGCGGGTGGAGCCGTTAGTCGCGTCGGCGGATCCATTCAGCGATCGCCCGACCTATCTCGTCGGGGCTGTCCTCCTGGACGAAGTGAATGCCGCTGACCGTGACCTCGTCCTGGTTCGGCCAAGTTCGACAGAACTCGAGCGGGGCCCCGCGCAGGATGGCTCCGGGCTCGGCCACAACGAGCAACTTTGGAACGTCACTGGTCGATAGCCATGCCGCGTAGTCGGCCACGATCGCGACGACGTCTGCTGGTTCGCCGTCGATCGGGATCTGACGCGGCCACGTCAGCGTCGGTCGACGTCCCTCGCCTGGCTCGGCGAACGGGCGGCGGTACTCGGCCATCTCGGCGTCGGTCAACGTGCGCACGATCGAACCGGGCAGGACCCGCTCGACGAACACGTTGTTGTCGAGCACCATCGCCTCCCCCGCTGGCGACCGCATCGCCTGGAACACCTGACGCGCGGCTTCGGGCCATTCGTCCCAAGTCACTGGCCGGACGATCGCCTCCATGTACGCGATCCCGGCCACACGATCGCGATGGCGGTTGGCCCAGTCGAATCCGAGTGCCGATCCCCAGTCGTGCACGACCAGTGTCACCCGGCCGCCGATATCGAGGGCGTCAAGCAACGCATCGAGATAGTGGCGATGCTCGACGAACGTGTACGAGTCGGGGCCCGATTCGGTGAGCTTGTCGGAGTCGCCCATCCCGATCAGATCGGGCACGATGCAGCGCCCCAACTCCACCAGATGCGGAATCACGTTGCGCCACAGGTATGACGAGGTCGGGTTGCCGTGCAGCAACACGATCGGATCGCCGACGCCGGCTTCGACGTACGCCATCGTCCGGCCGAGCACCTCGATCCGCTGCTTCGGTAACGGGAAATCTGCTGCGATCGTCATCACCCTCCTCGTCATCGTCTGAACGCGCCGCTACTGCGCTCGGTGATCTAGATGCTTGCGACTTCGGTGAAGAGCTGCCCTCCCGGGACACCCGCCAGCGCTGCGGCGTGCTCCGGCGTGGGTTCTCCGAGCACGACAAACTCGACCGAGTCGATCAGCGCCATCAGACTTCCCATGAACTCGCCATGACCATCCGCTTGCATGTGGGCAAAGTGCGCATCGGAGTCGGCGTACGATTCCAGCAGCACGAGTGCTCCCTGCTCCGGCGAGTAGTGCCAGTCGTAGGCGAGGGTGCCTGGTTCGTCGGCAGCAGCCCTGCATCCCTGCGCCGCCAACGCCTTGACCTGTTCGACGTTCTCGGGCTTGACGCCCATACGCGCGAAAATGGTGATCCCCTTCACTGGAACTCCCTAGACATCTCGTCGAATGTGGCGGCTGAAAAATATCAGGTTCCTCCACACCGGTTGCCCGAGATGTTCGCTGTGGTTGACCGAATCTCGGTATCCGCATTCAGCTGACGATACGACCGTCGGTCGGACTGACCGGCGCGACGGAGCGACCGTGGCTAGCGTCTCTCAACATTCGGTAGATCGTCTGTCGGGGCGGAACTATCCAATCCTCACAACAGGTTGGCTGCTGTCATGAAATGGATCGTCCGCAACCCCAAGTACAGCATCCCGGGCGGGCTTGGCGTGTTGGCCGGACTCGCCTGGCTGGCGTTCGGGTTCTTCGGCGTGCACCTCCTGTTCGTCGACGACGAGGTGTCGGAGGCGCCGCCGGTGTTTGCCGCAGCTCCGACCCAAACGGTCGAGCCTGCGACCACCGAGGCGACGACAGCATCGACCTCGCTCGCGCCGACCCGCCCAATCACCACCGCAGCACCAACTGAACCGCCGCAGACCAGTCCTCCTGCCACGACGGCACCGGTCGTACCGGTCACGACGGTGCCAGCGATCGTGACTGAGTACAGCGGGACGTTCGTCGGGCGCGACCATCCGACGTCCGGCAATGCGTTCGTGCTCGGGGATGGCAGCGGTCAGCGGTTCCTGCGATTCGAAGAGTTCGAGACCGACAACGGACCTGACCTTAACGTGTACCTCGTCAACAGCTCGGCCGGCGGCGTCGACGACTTCATCGATCTCGGCAACCTCAAGGGCAACATCGGTGACCAGAACTACGAGGTCCCAGCGGGCGCCGATCTCGCCGTCTACGACACGGTGCTGATCTGGTGTGTCCGCTTCTCGAGCCCGTTCGGCGAAGCCACCCTGGCCACGGCCTGAGAATCCGCCGAAGGCTCCGCCCAGGCTTATCTCATACAAATGGCCTTGACCCTTCAACTCGGGTTGAAGGTTTATGGTTCAGGAGTGAAGATCTCAGAGCTGGCTGACCACGCTGGAGTGACCACCTCGTCGATTCGGTACTACGAGCGGATCGGCCTGCTGCCCAATCCGCCACGCACCGGCAACGGCTACCGCGAGTACGACGACGACTCGCTAACCCGTGTTGTGTTCGTGACCCAAGCCAAGCGAACCGGGCTCACGCTCGAACAGATCAGCGATCTGCTGCCGATTTGGGATGGAGTCCACTGCCCGGAGACCCACGACCAGATCTCCAAGATCGTCGACTCAATCGGCTCGAAGTGCTCGACCGCATCCAAGAACTGCAAGCGTTCGCTGAACAACTCGCCAAAGTTCACGACTCGCTGCTCGACTCACCCCACGTGCCGCCTGTCGACCCGACATGTCGTGTTGCATGCCCGTCGACGACCAGCGCCCTGCGCCCACTCCCGTGGCATACCTGACGAGCCTCCAACGACGACCCACGCCCCGACCCGGGTCGTAACAACGATCTGTCGCGAACTCGCGGCACCAACCAACAACAAGACCAGAGAGGACAAACCGTCATGCCAAAACTCAACAAGAACGACGCCCCGGACTCAGTTCAACTCGAGGGCTACGAAGGACACTTCGGAGAACTCGGCGACTACACGGTCGGATTCGAGACCTACACAGCAGACGCCGACATTTCCGCCCTGTTCCAGGGATTGCCTGACGACCGTTGCCAGTGCCCCCACTGGGGAGTCGTACTCAAGGGCAAAGTCATGTTCACCAGCGACGACGGCGAGACAATCGTCAGCGCCGGCGAGGCCTACTACGTCGGCCCAGGACACCTCCCACGCCTCTATGCCGGCACCGAGGTGATCGAGTTCAGCCCGACCCACGAACTGCACGAAACCCTGGCAGTGGTCGAAAAGAACATGGCCGCCCAATCCGGCTGACCCGACGGTGGCGACGACAGCGAGGCACCTTCACGGCGCTGCCGTCGTCAGGGCGGCGCGAGAATTCGCACCTCCACGGCGCCGACATTGCCACCGGTCGAGGTGTCAACGTCGAAACGAATCACGCGACCCATGCCATCGACGGTCGCAAAGTTTGGGTCCACGGCTGTCCCCGCCGGGAACGGCCCATACATGTCGCGGTCGTCGACGGTGACACTGAAGGTTTCGGTGATCGCCGTGCCGTCCAGCATCGACCGGGTGATGAACTCCACACCCGCGATCTCGACGGTCTCGCCGAGATCGATCGTGATGAAGGCGTCGTCACCGTCGCCGGCGCTCGACCATTCGGTCGTTCCGGAGTCATCGATCGCCAACGCCGCCGCGAAGCTGCTGTTGAACTCGGAGCTCACGTCGACGACAGTCGCATCGAGGGCGAGGTTTGCCCCTTGATCGACCGACTCGGTTGGCCGATCGGCCATCTCGACCTCGGGAATCGTGAACGTGGCCGTCTCGGAGCGATACAGGGTGCCGTCGGCTGTCGAGCCTTGAACCTGGAAGTAGTACGTGCGTCCGGCGATGGCGCCGGGTAGGTAGACGTCGTGGTTGACGATTCCGGTGCCGTTCATCGCCAGGCTGTTGTTGAGGTCGCCGAATGCCTCGGTCTCACCCCACACGATGGCGCAGATCATCGGCTCGGTGGTTTCGACCCGGAAGATCCCTCGCTCGGAATCGGTTGGGTCGGCCTCGAACACGAACTCGTCGGCCTGGACCTCCGAGAACGGACGGACCTGCGGCTCCGGGGTCGAGGTTGCGTCGCTGTCGCCCCCGCACGCCGAAACCACGAATACCAGCCCGACCGAGATTGCCGCGATCAGCACCTGTCGACGCCTCCGTTGCTTCCCAACCAGATCCATGTACGCAGTCTGCACTCCAGCGCATCGCAGCACACGGTGAGCGACGGCAGTTCGTGTCATCGGTCCGGATCGTGATCGTCGTACGCGACATCTGAGCTGCGAATCAGCTTGCGGGTTGCGGACCTCTGGGACGTCACCCAGCCGTTGGCGGGGTTCGAGCGGCCGCCGATGTCGCGGCGGAGGCGGCCGTCGAGTTCCGGATCAGGTTCGTGACGACCTCGATCGTGGTGGTTGGCACCTTCGCAGACGGGAGGGAGCGGAGCAGGTCGGCGGCGTCGTGAAAGCGGACCAACTCGTCGTTCACGGTCAATGTGACGTCGGTGAACTCAAGCCGCTGCGGGTCGACGCTGTCCGAGCTGCACGGCGACATCGACTCGCTTCGAGCAGTGACAGGGCGCGTTCGGGCTGACCAGCCCGCAGTTGGTGGTGAGGAACTCGCGCACGCGAGTGCGCGCTCGGGACAACCGTTTGCGATACGTGGCTGCAGGCACCTCGCAGATGTAGCCGCCCTCTTCGGAATCGACCTCGAAGATCTCACCCAGGATGTAGGCGATCCGGTGTTCACGGTCGAGACAGGTCAACATCGCGTGCGTGCATGCGAGCTGAACCTCACGCTCCAAGATCGCAGCGTCGGGCGCTGCGCTCGGCGAGCCGGCGAGACCATCCAGCAGGTCGCTGGCGAAGGCGTCGAAGGTCATCTCCAGTCGTTCGACCGTGTTCTTCGAGCGATCGAGCAGATGGTTGACGGCGATCCGATGCACCCACGTCGAGAATGCCGCCTCGCCGCGGAACGTCGACAGGCGGGTGATCACCCGAATCAGAATCTCCTGGGTGGCGTCCTCGGCATCGGGTGGACGTGCCGTCATTCGCAACGACAACCGGTACACGCGGTCGCGTACCGACAGCACGAGCTGTTCGAGCGCGGCGGCATCACCAGCCTGAGCAGCCCGCACCGTCGCCGCCAGCGCGTCGATGTCAAACGCGCTGCTCTGCTTGTTCATCCGGTCAGCGTCGCACCGCGAGGCTGGTCGATCAACACCAGCCAGCTGCCGTCAGCCTGGCGTCGCAGCACATCGGCGCTGACGCCACCCTCGCGATGGATCGATCCGTCGGGGAGATCAGCGGTCATCGTCCACGTGTTCGACACGACGGCGATGTTGTCGACGATCACCACATCCGGAGCTCCGGCGTAGTCGATGCGAGGCCGCAACGCTGCCAGTTCGATCAGCGCCGACCGGATCTCGTCGAGACCGCGCAGTACAACACCGAACTGTGGCTCGAAGACAGCGGCGGGTTCGTACAAGGCGAGTAAGCCATCGGCATCGCCGCCCGACGCCCGCTCGGCGAACAGGGTCATCAACTGCGCCGGGGTACCGGCACGCTCGTTCGTGATCATCATCTCTCCTCAGGTTCGGATTGTCCGTCACGTTGTTGGACGACCCGCGAGGACGAGTTGTGACCGCGAATGTGAGGAGTCTCAACGGTCGACGGGCTCGACGATCTCGACCAGCACAGGCGGAGTCACAGAGCCTCGTCTGACGCGGCGCTAAATGGGTCGTGCGTCGAGTTCGACGCTCTTGGCCGCGACCCGGTCGTCGACGAGCAACCAGTTTTCGTCGAGCCAGATGATGCGCTTGTCGTCCCCATCCGGGATGTGCTCTCGTGGAACTCGCCATGCATTGACCTGAATCGGGTCGCGGAGCGGGACGGCTTTGGCGAGTTCGGTCAACGATGCGTACTGGTCGAGTCCCGTGTGGGTAATGAAGACCACATCGGCATCGATAGTGTCGACCAGCGCCAGGACCCCGCCGGGGCGCGCCGGCAGGACGTGACTGAGCGATGCCAGTCGTGCCGACCGTTCGGGGTTCTCGAGTGCGAGGCGCGTCTTGGTTCGTTCGAGGCGATCAGGGCGGAACAGTCGGCCTTCTGGGAAGATGACGATCGCGGTCGTCGCGTCGACGTTCCGGCCGAGCTGACGGATCATGGAAATGGCGTCGCGGCCGTTGTCGCGTGGGATGAACACTGACCCGGTCCTGCTGTAGATGAGGTCGAAGCCTGGGTCGGCGAGCAGTTCGGCCATGATCACCCCGCGGGTGCGGTAGCCGAGTCGTTGGTAGAGCAGGGTGGGGAGCGAGGCGTCGACGATGCTGACATGTCGGCACAACACGATCACCGGGCCAGGGGTGAGGGCGGACGCTGAGGCGGGGTCGATATCGAGCCGCAGTCCGAGCAGTTGTTCGGCGCGTCGAGCGATCACGTCGATCGACCAGCACTGCAATCGTTCGTGGCGCGCGATCGATGACGGTCGGTCGAGTCGGGTTCCGAAGCCCGCCACGACCCAATAGACAGGTGCCAGGAGGATCTCGACGCTGTCGTTGATGCCGTACTGGAGCAGGAACAACGTCACGCGGACAGTCGGCAGACGCAAGCGACCTCGCGCGAGGTCGAGTACGGCCGCGGCGGCCAGGATGACCGGGCTAGCGAGCAGGCCGACGACGGTGGCGGCGAGCATCAACGGGACGGTTCGTGCGCGCCGTTTCCAGCGCGACCCGAACGGTTCGGCGACGGTCACGGGGATCGAGTGTTGCCGGAGGCGAGTTCGGCGGCGAGCGCTTGCAGCCGTTGCAGGGGTTCATCCGCAATTGGGGCCGAGGTGTCGGCGAGTGCCAACTTCAGGTGTCGGTAGTCATGCGCGGTGAGTCCGCAGCGGCGGCAGGCGTGGAGGTGGCTCGAGACCTTGGCGGCGGTGGCGAGGTCGAGGCTGTCGTCGAGGTAGGTCTGGATCTGTCGGCCGATCTCGATGCAGCGCGAACCGCCTTTGCGTCGGAACATGTCGAGTGCGTCGCGTGGGTTCATCGATGTTCGCTCCGGAAGTCGGGATCGTGTGCGAGATGGGCGCGCACTTTGTGGCGGGCTCGGTGGAGGCGGCTCATCACAGTGCCGGGAGGATGCCGAGCGCGGCGGCCGCTTCGTCGTAGGTGAGGCCGTCGATGTCGACGAGTTGGACCACTTGTAGGTGCCGGGTGGACAGACGTCCGAGCGCATTGTAATCCATGATGCCTGGGTGCGAGCAGTGGCGACGTCCTCGGCGCTCGGTGCCGGGGGGTTGCGTCGGTCGAACTCGCCGGAGAGGTCGGTGGCGTCATGAAGCAGCCCGGGTCGCTTGCGGCGGTGACGGTTGATGTTGGCGTTGCGCATGACCGTCAGCAGCCATGCCCGTGGGTAGGTGCCGTCGAAGGTGGCGAGACCGTTGAAGGCACGGAAGAGGGTGTCCTGGACCAAGTCTTCGGCGTCGTGAGGGTTTCGGCATGGCGAGCCGGCGACCCGGAGTAACACGGCCAGGTGTGGGCTGACGAACGTGTCGAACGACCCTGCGGTTGGCGGGGCGTGGTTCGTTGCGCTGGTCTGTGACTCGTCGGCCATCGCGTCCAAGTCCCCTCCTTGTCGGTGGAGACCCGGTCTGCGGCGGGATTCTTCCATCTGACTTTCGAATGTCCGCGGTGGAAGGCTGGGCTTGGTCGGTAGGTTCCGGTGCGGTTCGTCCACGGTAGGCGAGCCACACCGAAAGGACCACGTCGTGTCGACACCCACAACAGTCCAACCGAACCTGAACGCAACGGCCACACGGGGTGCTGTCTCCGGGATGATCGCCGGCGCTGTCATGGCGATCTTCGCCATGGTCGCCTCGGTCACCTACCAGCATCACGGGTTCTTCACCCCGCTGTTCCACATCTCGGCGCTGATCGGATCCCCGGATGCGATGATGCGCTCGGTCGCCGAAGCAATGGCAGGAAACAGGTTCTGGTTCACCGGCGGTCCGGCCGCGCTCGGGCTGGTGATCCACATGACGACCGGCGCGATGTTCGGGATGGGGTTCGCGTTCCTCGCCCGCCGCCTCCCACGGGCCGCGCTCGTCCCCGCCGGTGCCCTCTACGGTCTGGCGGTGTTCGTCGTGTCGGCCTTCGTCGGCCTGCCGCTTGCTGCCAAGGTCACGGGCTCCGGGACGACGATCTCGGACATGGCGAGCATGGTCGGCTGGGTCACCTTCGCCGCTGAGCACGTGATGTTCGGTCTCGTGCTCGGCGCCCTCGCGCTCCGGACCGCACCGGCCGACGGCACGACTGATGCGGTCGTTGGCGCCCGGTCGGCGATGCTGTCGCGATGAATTCTTCTGACGCGGCGACGACCCGGCAAATCGTGCGCCTGGTCGGCGTGTACGACGCCGACGGCACCATGCGGGGTGAGCTCGCTTACTGGGTCGGTGCCCGACTCGGTCGCCGGCATTGCTCGCTGTGCGTGATCACCCACGGATCGGTCCGCCAACGACCCGAATGGAAAGCGTGCCAGGCAGACCTGCGTGTCCCGTTCGACACCTACCATCGCGACGATCAGCCCGACGCGATCCGCAGCGCCGCGGCCGGGCAGGCACCGGTGGTCGTCGCCGAGACCGCTGTCGGCCACATGATGCTGCTCGGCCCTGCCGATCTGGAGACGTGTGATGGTTCGATCGATCTGCTCGTCGAAGCGATCGAAAGGTCGGCCGAGGGCCTCGGTCTCACCTGGATGGGGTCGTGACCCTTCAGATCGGCGACCCGTTTCCGGATATCGAGCTCGTCGATCACGAGGGTCGGCCGTGGCGCACCACCGAGATGCGTGGCCGACCACTCGTGCTGGTGCTGCACCGGCACCTTGCTTGACTGCCGTGCCAGGAACACGTGATCGCCGTGCGCGATCACCTCGAGCAGTTCGGTGACGCCAACATCGCCGTCGTCACCTTCGCCGCACCGGAGCGGCTCGCCGCCTATCGGGCACACCTTGAACTTCCCTTCGATGTCGTCGCCGACACCGACCGGACGCTCTACCGACTGTTGGGTGCCGAGCGAGGCACCAACCGCCAGGTGTGGTCTGTAGGCACGATCCGGATGTACGCGCGCCTCATCCGCGCCGGTCGCCGGCTCCACCGTCCGACCGAGGACATCCACCAACTCGGCGCCGACGCCGTCGTCGGCCGCGACGGCACACTCCGCTACCTGTCGTTACCGTCAACACCTGACGCGCGACCACCGATCAGCGACCTGACCGCAGCACTCGACTGACAACCCCGACGGTCGGGACGATCCTTCTTGACACCTGATACATCGATATCTAAATTAAGCACATCCTGAATCTAGGAGGTCGAGGATGAGCGCTGATGATCCGCTGGTGTTGTTCGATCGGGCGACAACCCGCGCCGCGGCGGTGATGGGCGAAGTGTCAACGGGACAGCTCAACGACCCGACGCCGTGTGCCGAGTGGGACGTGCAACAGTTGATCGACCACATGGTCGGCGGAACCGACTACCTGCTGGCAGCGCTCGCCGGCGAAGCGCCTCCGGAGCGTGCCGGTCGCACGGCCGCGGACTACCAACGCGGACTCGAGCAGCTCCACAGCGGACTCCGCGCTCCCGGCGGGTTGGAACGGATGTGCATGTCGCCGCTCGGCTTTGAATGGCCGGTAGCGCATGCCGTCGCCGGGACCTTCATGGACGCCCTGATCCACACTTGGGACCTGGCCACGGCGACCGGCCAAGACGCCTCGCTCGACCCGGAACTGGTCGACGCCTGCATCGCCATGTTCCTGCCCGACATGCCCGAACGCGGCCGGGCGAGCGGCCTCGTCGGACCGGCCGTGACCCTGCCCGATGACGCGTCGGCACAGGACCAGCTGCTCGCCGCGATGGGACGTCAACCGTGACCCCAGAGGCGTCCGACGACGCGATTCGGGCGCTCGCCCACCCCGGCCGGCGAACGATGCTGCGCCTCGTGTGGGATGACGAACGCGCCGCCACCGAACTCGCCGACGCCGCCGGGATGTCGAAGTCGGCCGCCAGTCAACATCTCAAGCTGCTCCGCGACGCCGGCCTGGTGACCGTTCGGGTCGATGCCAACCGCCGCCTCTACCGAGCGGACCTCGAACGGGTCGGCGAAATCGCTCAGTTCCTCGATGAGTTCTGGGCCACGCCACTGCAACGGCTCCGTACAACCGCCGAGTCGCTAGCGAGTCAACAGTCCGCGTCACGATCCAAGAAGCGGTCGGCGTCGTGAAGCTCGTCGTCCAAGAACTCGAGGTGCACGCGCCGGCGCAGGTGTTGTACGAGTTGCTGACCGATCCGGCGCTGTTCGTGCAGTGGATGGCCGACGACGCAACGCTGGATCCTCGTCCGGGTGGCGTCGTGCGCTGGACCCACGCCAACGGCGACACCTGCTCGGGCGAGTATGTCGAACTTGTGCCCGCCCGGCGAGTCGTGTTCACGTACGGGTGGGAACGCGCCGACGTCGAGATCCCGCCCGGCTCCACCACCGTTGAGATCGACCTCACCGCCACCACCCCCACAACCACAATGTTGCGACTCGTCCACCGCGGCCTCGACGACCTCGCCGCAGGCGCCCACAACGGCGGATGGGCGCACTACCTCGACCGGCTCCGACGCCGCGCCGAGGGCTCGAGTGTCGGGCCCGATCCATTCGCAACCCAGCGCGTTCCCACACCTGCAGAGCTGCGCCGATGAACGAGGCGATGCTTCCTGGCAAGGCCAGGTTCTGGGACATCGCCGAGCCGTTGCTCGGACGCGCCGACGTGACCCGTTCGACGATGATGGGCCTGCCATGCCTGCGTTGGAACGGTGCCTTCTTCGCCTCGTGCGATCGACGCACCGGCGACCTGCTCGTCAAGCTCGCCGAGAGTCGCGTCGACGAGCTCCTTGCCTCTGGGCGGGCGAACTCGTTCGCTCCGGCCGGTCGCCGGTTCCGCGAGTGGGCCGCAGTACCGGACGACCGATCACGAAGCTGGAAGCGTCTCCTCGACGAAGCCCTCCAGTTCGCGATCGACCACCCTGCACCGGTGAAGAAGACGGCCAAGCGGTGACGATCTTCACCGGCTTCCCTGCCGAAGCGTGGGAGTTCCTCGACGGCCTCGCCGCCGACAACACCCGTGACTACTTCAATGACCATCGCGAGCAGTACCGAGAATGCCTCGCGATCCCGTCCGCGGCGTTCGTCGACACGTTGACTCCCGCGTTGAGGCGCGTACATCCGGGACTGCAGGGAGAAGCTCGGATTGGGCGTTCGTTGTTTCGGATCAACCGCGACACACGCTTCGGGCACGACAAGACCCCCTACAAGACCTACGTCGACTTTCTGTTCTGGACCGGTGACGGAGAACCCCGCCGATCCCCCGCCTGCATCATCCGGCTCACCTCCACAACCGTCCTGACCGGTGCCGGCCAGATCGGGCTCACCGGCGCAGCCCTCGATCGCGACCGGACCGCGGTCGCCAGCCCCAACGGCGCCCAACTCCGTGATGTTGTCGACCAGCCCGTCGCCGCCGGCTCGGAACTCAGCGACCCCAACAGGGCACGCGTCCCGGCCCCGTACCCAGCCGACCACCCGAATGCCGACCTCCTGCGCCGAGACGGATTCCACCTCACCCACACCAGCCGGCACCCCACCGAACTCGACGACGAACGCCTCGTGATATGGACAGCCAACGAACTCGCCCGGTACGCGCCGCAGCTCACCTGGTTGACCGACGCGACGTAGGTGGGGTCATCCTCGTTGAGATTCGAGGATCTTCTTCAGCTTGGCGAGGTCCTTGCGGTTGGCGCGGCGCATCGCCGGCTTCATCAGCGGCGCCATCAACGTGGAGAACCCAGCCGGTTCGCCACGGTTGCGCAGCGTCATCCGTGTCGCCTCGGCGGATGCGGGTTCCCACACGTAGGTGGTCTCCATCGGGAACGGGCCCTGCTGAGTTCGCATCACGACGCGTTCGCCCGGAACGAGCTCCGCGAACTCGTACGTGTAGCGCAACGTCCGGCCGAGGAACCGGGCAACGAACTCGACCTGCGAGCCGACCTGCAGCGGCGGTGACGTCTTCCAGTCAACCGAATCGATGTTGTCGTACCAGTCCGGCGCGTTGGACGGGTCCGCCGCGTACGCAGCGACGACGGCAGTCGGGCGCTCGATGACGATCTCGGTGACGACGTCGACGCTCATGCGATCCGCCGCTCATCGGCAGCATCGACCAGGAGCGGCAGGAAGTGCGACCAACCGGTCGCGTGCATGTCGGCGAACGCCGCCGGGATGGTGTGGCGCAAGGTGAGGATCGTGTCACCGGCATCATCGATCAGGGTGACCTCGACCCGGCTCGCGCCCGGCGCGATCTCCGGCGCCCCCTCGGTCTGTTCCCAGCCGAAGCTGAACACGAGCCGTTCGTACGGCACCAGTTCCAGGTACTCGCCGACCATGACCGGCCCGCCGCCCATCTCGATCCGGCAGCGCCCCCCGGGCGCGGGTCTAGCTCGGCTGCCGCGCCCCACCAGCCGCACATCCGTTGTGGGTCGGTCCAGTACCGCCAGACCGTCTCCGGTCGGGCGCTGATCCGCACCGTCTGTTCGACCACGTTGCTGTTGGTCTCTGTCATTTACGCGTTCCCTTTCGATGCTGGCGAGGTGGGTTTCGTTGCGCTCGTGTCCGCTCCGGCCATTCCTCGCGCTCGGCCGCGATCTTGAGCCGGGCTAGACCGTCGGACCACATCTCGTCGAGGAACGTCACTGCATCGCGTAGCCCCTCGCGGTGCCAGCGATACATGCGCCGGTTGCCGTCGGGGCGGACTGCGACGAGCCCGGAGTCGGTGAGCACACGCAGGTGCTGCGACACCGCAGGACGACTCATCGACGGGAAGTGGCTGGCGATCTCCCCCGCAGCCAACTCTTGGTCGCGGACGAGACGAAGGATTGCGCGCCGAGTCGGGTCGGCGACCGCCCTCAACGCTTGATCCATCGATGCGCCTCCCGTTGTCGGCTTGCAATGTCGCGTGAATCTCGCGACTATGTAAGCATTATCTTACATAGATTGGAGTCCTGATGGAACTCATCGCCGCACTCGAGCAGGCCTTTCAGCACGCCGACGGGGTGATCGGCAACGTCCGCCCGGACCAGTACGACGATCCCACACCGTGCTCGGAGTGGGCCGTGCGTGACCTGCTCAGCCACACCATCGGTGTCGTCGCCGGTCTCGGGGCGGCGGCGGCCGGAGACCCTCGGAGCGAGTTCGCGCTGGGGACCGATCCGGCGGCCCAGTTCCGTGAGGCGGCGGCGGTTGCGCTCGCTGCGTGGCGGACGCCCGGTGTGCTCGACAAGATCGTCGACGCCGGGCCTGGCCCGATGCCCGGCCGGGTGCTCGCTGGCATCAACCTCCTCGACACCGCGACACACACGTGGGACATCGCGACCGCCACCGGACAACCTGCACAGCTCCCCGCCGGCGTCGCACAAGCTGCGCTCGAGGCCGGCCGTGCGACGATCTCACCGGAGATCCGTCCAGGCCGCTTCGGCCCACAAGTATCCGCGCCAACTACCGCGGGACCGACCGAGCAGCTGGTCGCCTTTCTCGGCCGGCAACCGTGACAACGCCAAACATCGGCAGCCGCGATGAGTGGATCGAGGCTCGTTTGAAGCTGCTCGATCGCGAGAAGGACCTCAACCGTCTCCGCGACGAGCTCGCCGAACAACGGCGTCAACTCCCCTGGGTACCGGTCGACAAGCCATACAGGTTCGAAGGGCCGGACGTGAGCTCACGCTCCGCGACCTGTTCCACGACAACAACCAGCTCCTCGTCTACCACTTCATGTTCGGTCCCGGATGGGACGAAGGTTGCCCCAGCTGTTCGTTCTGGGCCGACAGCTTCGAGAGCACGCTGGTGCATCTCGCCCATCGCGACGTGAGCTTCGTCTGCGTGTCCCGTGCGCCATACCCGGACCTCGCCGCGTACAGATCCCGGATGGGCTGGACATTCCCCTGGTACTCCTCCTCACCGAGTGACTTCAACGCCGACTTCGGCGTCTCCTTCACACCGGAGCAGCAAGAGCACGGCGGCGACTACAACTTCACTCGCCTCGACCATCCACCCGACGAAGCACCCGGACTGAGCGCGTTCGCCATCGACGAACAGGGTCGGGTCTTCCACACCTACTCGACCTACTCGCGCGGTCTCGACCCACTCAACACCGCCTATCAACTCCTCGACCTCGCGCCACGCGGACGCGACGAGGACAGTCTCGACTGGCCCATGCAATGGCTCCGGCGGCACGACGCCTACGACGACTCGAAGGCCAACGACCAGTGACCGACGCGCGGGACGTGTAGTCGCGTACCGCTCAGTCGAACTTCGGCATGCGCAAACGAATGCAGCGCTAAGTCCAGCGCTGCATTCGGCGTCGAGATCGCAGTCCGTGACGCGACGTCACGGTCGACGTGTGACATGCGTCTTGACACGCAGCTGCGCCCGTAGTACTTTCCGCTACGGTTAATTAACCGCTAGAGAAAGTACCAGAAGGCAGAGGTAGCTCGATGGCGGCAGCCAGCACCATGGTCGACGAAGAGCGACTCGACGAAACCTTCGCGGCACTGGCGAACTCGACTCGCCGCGCGATCCTCGCTCGGCTCGCCGAAGGCGAATCCAACGTCAACGATCTGGCAGCCCCGTTCAACCTCACCCTCCCGGCGATCTCCAAGCACATCAAGGTGCTCGAACGCGCGGGACTGATCACACGCGGCCGACGAGCCCAGTTCCGGCCGTGCACGATCGACCCCACCCCGCTCGTCCAGGTCGCTGATTGGGCCGAGCAGTACCGACACATCTGGGACCGCCGTTTCGATCGCATCGACGAATACGTCCGAGACCTCCAGCAACCCCCACGACACGAAGGACCCTGACCAATGACCGAGAACAACCACGTCCGGATCGAACGAACCTTCGACGCACCGATCGATCTGATCTGGTCGATGTGGACCGAGGCCCAACACTTCGCCAACTGGTACGGGCCGACGGGCGCCACGATCCCCAAGGCCGACATGGACGTTCGCGTCGGCGGCCACCGCCACATCGCCATGGAGATCGAGACTCCACACGGCACGATGCAGATGCACTTCGTGGGCGAGTACCGCGAAATCGAACCGAAGACCCGCCTCGTCTACACCGAAGCCATCGCCGACTCAGACGGCAACACCATGCCCGCCGAGCAAATGGGCATGCCTGCCGGCGCGCCGACGGAGACCTCCATCGTCGTCGAACTCGAAGACCTCGGCGACCGCACCAAAATGGTCATGACACACATCGGCGTGCCGGCCGACTCTCCCGGTGGACAGGGCTGGGCGATGGCGATCGACAAGCTCCGCGCACGAGTCGCTGAACTCCGAAACAGCGATCGAACCACACTCTGACAATCCGAATCCTGAGTTAACCGAGATGCGTTCCGTGACACGACGAATCCTCCCTGTCTGACATGAATCGAAGTCGTCCCGCACTTTGCAGAGGGCGGGAGACGGGGTGGAAGTCGACCTGAACGGCGGAACGAAGCGAGGTGATCAACGCCGGCCGGGGAGGCGCTCGAAATGCTCAACCGGCTCTGGGCCGACAGCGTCGCGTGGACCACACGGGACCGCAGCAGGGCCGCCGACGGCGGGAGGCAAGCCTGCACAGGGTCGCTCCCCGTCGCGGCGCTGGTTCCGGTGTCGACACGATCTGCGCCCACCGAACGACAATGTGAACGAACGTGGACGCCTACTGACGTAAGGACGCGCCCGCCCGCGCTCTCATCGTTGAGGGCGGCACAGGGGCGAATCCCGCGTCGCGCCGCACGCGCAAAATCTGACGCGATGCTTGTCGCGGACGACGTCGTCGCGTCGACGCCGACTCGACGCCGCGCAAGGAATCGTCGCCTCCGTCGTGTCGTTACGGTTCTAGTTGTGGAGCGTGTGCGGTTGGCCGAGTTGTGTGCGGCGACGTCGCTGTTCACCGACTTGGGGACCGGGCAGCCGAGCGAGCACGGCTTGCGGACGTGCCTGGTCGCGATGCGGTTGGCCGATGCGTTGGAGCTCGATCCGGCGGTGCGTGGGGAGGTGTATTACGTGTCGCTGTTGCGGTTCCTCGGCTGCACTGCCGACGCCGCGGAGCTGGCGGCGCTGGCGGGCGGCGACGAGGTCCGGTTCCTGGCGGGCATGGCTCCGGTGGCGATGGGCTCGCCACGCGAGGAGGTCGCCCAGATAATCCGGCTCGTCGGCGCGGGCGAGCGGTGGCCGCGACGTCTGCGGACGCTGGCGCGGGCGTTGACCGACTCGAAGGGTGGTGAGCGGCTGCTCAGCGCACATTGTGAGGTCGGGGCCCGACTGGCGACGGAGATGGGCCTGCCCGATCGTGTTTCGTCGGCGCTCGGGGCGGCATATGCCCGTTGGGACGGGCGCGGCGTACCAGCGGGACTTGCCGGCGACGAGATCCCGGTGTCGGTTCGCGTGTCGATCGTGGCCCGTGATGTCGAGCTGTGGGCACGCGAGACTGGTCACGACGCGGCCCGCCAGATCCTGGAGCAGCGGCGCGGTCTCGCCTACGACCCGGCGGTGGTCGACGCCGCGCTCGACGTCGGGGTCGACGGTCTGAGCGACCTCGGGGACGGGCTCTGGCAGGCGGTCCTGGACCTGGAACCGGATGCGGTGAGGTGGGTGTCGGGTTTGCCGTTGCGCCGGGCGCTGGCTGCGCTGGGTGACTACGCGGATCTGAAGCTGCCCGAGCGGGCCGGGCACGCGAGGCGGGTCGCGCGACTTGCGGCCACGGTCGCACAGGTTGCGAATCTCGACGGCGGCGAGCTCGAGGTCTTGGTGCTGGCCGCACTGGTGCATGACGTCGGCATGGTGGCGGTTCCGGTTGGCGTGTGGCGCGGCGGCGCGCGAGCGGGCGACACGGAGTCGGAGCTGGTCCGGCTCCATCCGCATTGGAGCGCGAGGGTGCTCGGCCGCTGTTCCGGTCTCGATCGGGTCGCGTTGGCGGCGGGTCAGCATCACGAGCGGCGCGACGGGTCGGGCTACCCGTTCGGGCTGGCCGGGGACCTGGGTCGGGTCTCGGGGCTGCTGGCCGTTGTCGTCCTGTTCGACGAGCTGACCGCGATCGGCGGTCGGCGTGAGGATGTCGACGTGGCCGCCGAGCTGGCCGGGCTCGCCGACTCCGGGTCGCTCGATCGGCGTGACGTGCACGCGGTCCTCGAGGCGGCCGGGCTCGACGCGCCAAGCGCCAGGGTCGATCGCCCGGCGGGACTGACCGAACGCGAGGTCGACGTGCTCGGCTTGCTCGCCCGCGGTCTCATCAACCGCCAGATCGCCGCCGCCTTGGGGGTCTCCGTCAAAACGGTGGGCGCCCACGTCGAGCACATCTACATCAAGGCCGGGGTGCGCTCCCGAGCGGCAGCGACGTTGTTCGCGATGCAGCACGACCTCGTCGGCTGACCCGAACGGACGCGAGCGTTCACCGCGAGAGATCGGGTGAACACCCGATGCGGAAACCGTTCGCGGTCGTCATGGTGGAGCTCAGCGAGGTGACAGGAGCGATCATGACAACCGCGAAGATGAACGGCGTTGAGCTGTACTACGAGACCGTCGGTGCCGGACCGCGGTTGGTGTTGACGCATGGGTCGTGGACCGATGGCTCCGGTTGGGCTCCGGTCGTGGCGGCGCTGGCCGGCCGTTACGAGGTGGTGACCTGGGACCGTCGGGGCCACTCCCGCAGCGAGTCCGGGCCCGGTCCCGGCAGCCGCGCCGAGGACGCCGCCGACCTGGCCGCCCTGATCGAGCACCTCGGCGGCGGACCGGTGCACGTGGCCGGCAACTCCTACGGGGCGATCGTGACGTTGACGCTGGTGACCACGCGACCGGAACTGGTCGCCAGTGCCGCCGTCCACGAGCCGCCGGCGCTGGCACTGCTCGAAGGATCATCAGACCTCGACGTCGTCGCCGTGCTGGCGTCGCTCGACCTGGCCTTCGGCCGCGTGACTGGGCTGATCGAATCAGGCGACCACCGTGCCGCCGCCGAGCATTTCATCGACCAGATAGCGCTCGGGCCAGGCTCATGGGAGCAGCTCCCCGACCCGTTCCGGGCGATCCTCGAGGCCAACGCCCCGACGTTCCTCGACGAGGCCCGTGATCCGACCTCCGGATCGATCGACGCCGCCGCCCTGGCCGCGACCACCGTGCCGCTGCTGTTGACATCCGGCAGCGAGAGCCCGAGCTTCTTCTCGGCCATGATCGGCGAGCTGGCGTTGCTCGTCCCGACCGCCCAGATCGTCACCATCGCCGGCGCCGGCCACATTCCCCACGCCACCCACCCCGACCAGTGGGTCGCCACCCTGCTCGCCTTCCACGACACGATCACCACCTCCGCGCACGGGGCGCCGCGATGAACACCGATCGCCTCGACGTCACCGCCGCCGACGGCGCACCGATCGCCGTGTGGGTCAATGGCCGTGGACCGGCGCTCGTCATGGTCCACGGTTCGATCGCCGACCACACGACCTTCGACTCGTTCGTTGCCGTGCTCGGCGAGCACTTCACGACCTACGCCATGGACCGCCGCGGCTTCGGCGCCAGCCCCGATGTCGACCGCTACACGATCGAGGTCGACTTCGCCGACGTCGCCGCCGTGGTGGATGCCGTCGCGGCGCGCACCGGTGGACCGATCGTCCTGTGGGGCCACTCCTACGGGGCCAACTGCGCGATGGGCGGCACCGCCTCGAGCGCCAACGTCAGCCACCTCGTCGTGTACGAGCCGAGCCTCGGCCTCGCATATCCGCCGGGATCAATCGAACGCATCGAGGCCGCCCTCGCTGATGGCGACCACGACGCCGCGATCGTGGCCGTGCTCGTCGACATCCTGGAGATGACAGCCGACGACGTCGACGCGCTTCGAGCCGACCCGCTGTGGCCCTCGCGGCTGGCGGCGGCCCCCACCGTCCCGCGCGAGTGCCGGGTCGAGCAGGACTGGATCTACCGGCCCGGACAATTCGACACCATTACCGCGCCGACACTGGTGCTCACCGGATCGGACAGCGTCGCCGACATTGTCCACGCCACAGAGCGAGCCGCGGCCGCGATCCCCCGCGCACGCGTCCACGTCCTCGACGGGCACGGTCACTTCGCCCACAAGTCCGACCCCGCGATGGTCACCACGGTCGTCCGTGACTTCGTCGCCTCATGAGCGCAGCGCTATGCCCCTCCGGCACCAGCGCCCGATCGCTGCGGCGCTGGCGATGACGCTTGCCGTCACAGCCAGCGCCTTGCAGAGACTGCTCACGCGAGGCGACCAATGAGCGCGACCAACGGAGTTCCGCCCTTCCATGTCTCTCCTGCCGGACGCGTGGTTACGTTCGCCACGAGGCACGATCGACAGAAGCGTGCCGTTCCTGTTCTCGCCGGACCCGACCGACAGCCAGACCCGGCAACAACCCCTTCACTGCCGTCCACGTTGCCCGAGAAAGGCTCCTCCTCGCGCGGCTCGTGACATCATCGGTGACGTCCTCCGACGAGCATCTTTCGTATGAACGCTGACCCACCGACCTCTCCACCGGCACCTGGCGGATACCGCCGTGGCAATCGCGGGTCGCTCCGTTCAGGCGACATGCGGGCAGCTGGCCCCAATTCGAGCGCGTCACCGTCATCGACGGATCCCGCTGGGCGTGAAAAGGGCGTGTGGCTGTCTGCCGTCGAGGCGACGACTCTCTCGACTTGGCCGGCCGAGTGCCGAGCCGTCGATCAGTTACGCCAGCAGGTTTGCTCGCGCCGGCGAGTGCGCACAGCGAAAGCGGCAGCGCCGCTCCACCCAGCCCGGCGTGGTGGGCCGGTGGCGTCTCGGGGACGCGACCCGAATCGATGCACCGGGCGTTCACTGCGCCGGCGTCGCGGGCTGGATGTTCTTGTTATTCCGGAACACGTTCTCCGGGTCATACTTGGCCTTCACCTCGGTGAGCCGCTGATAGTTGGCGTCGCCGTAGGCCTCGCGGATGCGACTCGTGTCGTCGTCGAAGTCCAGGAAGTTGACGTAGACGCCGGCACGATGGGGTTCGAGGGCGTCGAAGAATGCTCGTGCCCACGCGGTCTCAGCCGACGCGACGGTGTCGTCTTGCTCGGGGAGCCATACAGCGTCGATGCTCATGTTGTGATCCACATTGCGTTCCGGGTAAGCCGTCGCACCGCGAGGGGCTCGAGCAACTGCGCCACCCATGTGGAAGATCGCCGCGTACGACCTCGGTGAGGTGGCGCCGTAGGCGTGTTCGGCGACGATGTCGATGACCGCGTCGGACAGGGCGGCGAGGTTCGTGCCTTTCCAGTAGTAGTGCCAGCCATGCGGGACGGTGCCGTCGATGCCGCGTCTGATGGTCGACGTACAACGTGGGTCCGACCAGATCCACGAGCGGAGTTCCGTACTGGCGGAGCGGGCGGAGGGCACGTTCACCGTCCGCGACGGGTCCGGCGTAGCAGCTGGCCACCGCGATGGCTGGCCGGAAATGTAGCTCGTCGCCGACGACCGGCAGCGGCGGGACCGTGCCGAGCCGAACGACGGTCATGAGCTCGTCGGGCGCGTCGGCGACGAAGTCCCGGTAGAAGCGCAGGACGTCCGGTCGTGTCCTCTGCCGCCCAGAAGACCGGTCCGGCCAGGACGGTGGGGCCGACGGGGTGCAACGCGAACCGGAACGAGCTGACGACGCCGAAGTTGCCGCCGCCGCCGCGCAGCGCCCAGAAGAGGTCGGGGTGGTCATTGGCCGACGCCCGCACGATGTCGCCTGTCGCGGTGACCACCTCGGCCTCGACGAGGTTGTCGATGGTGAGCCCGTGCTTGCGCATGAGCCACCCGATGCCGCCGCCAAGTGTCAGGCCGCCGACGCCGGTGTGGCTCACGATGCCGCCCGTGGTGGCCAGACCGTGTGCCTGTGTTTCGTGGTCGACGTCGCCCCACAGGGCACCACCTTGGACGAGGGCCGTGCGGTCGACGAGATCGACCGACACGGCGCGCATCGACGAGAGGTCGATGACGATCCCGTCGTCGCACACTGCGGTGCCGGCGACGTTGTGGCCTCCGCCTCGTACGGCGATCTCGAGGTCGCAGTCGCGAGCGAAGCGCACCGCTGTGGACACGTCGGCGGTGCCCCGGCAGCGGGCGATCACCCGAGGTCGGCGGTCAACGGTGCCGTTCCACACGGTGCGTGCACCGTCGTAATCATGATGCTCCGGGGTGATCACGTCGCCGCGGAACCCGGGAATCTGGATCGTCGTTAGCTGTGTCATCGTGCCTCCTCGATACGGGGCTCCATCGCAACAGCGGGGGGCACCGATGTGAAGTCAGCGATCTGCACTTCGAAGTAAAGAATCTGAACTTCACAACGGTGGGTAGGTGCGGGATACTGCACTCATGAGGACGTACGGCCAATACTGCCCGATCGCTCGCGGTGCAGAGATCTTCGCCGAGCGTTGGACCCCGTTGATCATCCGCAACCTGCATCTGGGCTGCGAGACGTTCGGCGAGATCCTCGAGGGCGCACCGGGACTCTCCAACACTCTGCTCGCTCAGCGCCTCCACCATCTCGAACACCTGGGCATCGTGCAGGCGACACCCAAAGCGCACGGGCGCGGTCACCGTTACCGGCTCACGACCTCGGGCGATGACCTGTTCAAGGTGTGCGAGTCCCTCGGTGAGTGGGGAGCTCGTTGGCTGGAGATCGCCCCCGAGGACCTCGATCCGTTCGTGGCGCTGTGGTCGATGTGCAACGCGCTCCGCCCGGACCGCTTACCCGACCAGCGCGTGGTCGTTCGGCTGGACTTCACCGGCTTCCGGGCCCATGAGCGGTACTGGCTGCTGCTCGAACACGGCGAGGCCGAGATCTGCAAGACGTATGCCGGTCTGGACGAGGACCTCTTCATCACCGCCGACGCCGAGGCGTTCGTCAAATGGCACGCCGGGCAGCTCTCCTGGGCGGAGGCCACCCGCGACTCGCGGATCCAGCTCCACGGTCCATCATGGCTCGTCAGGGCCTTCCCAACCTGGAACAGCCGCAGCATGTTCGCTCACATCAAGCCCGACGCCGCCGTGGCCATCGCGAACTGACGCACCCGCTCACACCGAGCCTCTCTGCACCTCACGGCCATCACGCGCTCCGCGTCATCGAGTGAGAGGCTGATGATCCTCACGGCGGAGTTGGCGGCCGCGTCCGGGAGAGTGTCCATCGATGAGGCCGTCAGCGCGTTCGACTCGGGTCACAACCGGCGTAATCGAAGGTTCATTGTCGCGACGTCGAGCGCGTCACCGAGGTGCCTGTCGTTGGAGCCCGCGTTGGAGTGGCGAGACAGAGTGACTCGCACGTGCAGGGTCCTCGGAACCGGTCCCGTTTGGCGCAAGCTCGGAACCATTCCCCACCCCATTGCTCAGTGCGTGTCCGACTCGGCCGAATCGTTCACAGGACGACGGGCGCAAGCGCGGCTGCGTCCTCCCGGCTACGAGGACCAGAATGGTCGAGGTGAGCAGCCACGAGTCGCACGTTGACGGGTTCGCCGCCCTTGCGGCGGGGCGTTGGGTCGAGGCGCGCTCCGCGTTCGAGCAGGCGCTCGTCGGCGACGAGACGGGTGAGGGGTGCTTCGGGTTGGCGGTGTCGTTGTGGTGGTTGGGGGAGAACCAGGCCTGCGTCGATCGGTGCAGCGACGCCTACGCGCTGTTCCGCCGGTCGGGGGACGTGGAGGGCGCAGCGCGTTGTGCGGTGTGGTTGGCCATCACCTACAAGGCGAACTTCGCCAACTTCTCGGCGGCCAACGGTTGGATCGGGCGAGCCGAGCGGCTCGTGAAGCCGCTTCCACCGGGTTCTCTGCACGGCTGGTTGTCGGTGGCCCGTGCTTATCGGATGGCCGATCTGAACGCGGCCGAGGGTCTCACGTCTGCGGCCGTCGAGCTGGCCCAATCGTCCGGCGACGTGGACTTGGAGCTTGTCGCCTTGTCGCAGCTCGGTCTGGTCAGGGTCGCCAAGGGCGAAACCGGCGGCGGGTTCGCGTTGATCGATGAGGCTATGGCCGCCGCGCTGGCAGGTGAGCGCTCGACGTTGGACACCGTCGTGTACACCTGCTGCGACATGTTGAACGCCTGTGAGTTGGCGAGCGACATGGAGCGGGCGGCGCAGTGGTGCAAGGTGGCCGATGGGTTCGTGACCACCTACGGCTGTCCGTTCCTGTACGCCGAGTGCCGCATCTACTACGGGAGCGTGTTGGCGGCCAAGGGTCGCTGGGACGACGCCGAGCGCGAGTTGGTCGCCGGTCTGCGGATCACCGACGGCGCCTGCCCTGGCTTGCACGCCAAGGCGTTGACCCGTCTGGCCGCCCTGCGGATCCGTCAGGGTCGCCTCGAGGAGGCTGATCAGCTGTTGGCCCATCTCGGCGAGGGGGTCGAGGCCGAAGCGGAGGAGACGCTATCGGTTTCGGCGTTGCTGCTGGCTCGTGGCGACGCGCCTGCGGCCGGCCGCCGGCTTCGAGCAACGTTTGCATCGCCTCGAGGAGCACCGGTCGCATCTGGTCGCGGCTCTGGACCTGCTCGTCGACGCCCATCTGGCTGCGGGCGACGTGGACAGCGGCGCGGCCGCCGCCCGCCGTCTGGCTGATGTCGCGTCGTCGGTTGACAACGAGTTGTTCGCGGCCGTCGCCGCGGGCGTCGAGGGTCGAGTGGCGTTGGGGCGCGGCGACCTCGACGCAGCGGCCAGCTACCTGGAGGTGGCGCTCGCGGGGTGGTCCCGGTTGGAGCGGCCCTTCGAGGTGGCCCGCACCCGGTTCGACCTGGCTCGTGCGCTCGGCCACCACCGGCCCGACGACGCCATCGACCACGCCCGGCACGCCTTGTCCGCGTTCGAAGCGCTCGGCGCCCGCCTCGACGCCGATCGGGTCGCGGAGTTGCTGCGCTCGCTGGGCGTCACCGCCCGCACCGGAGCGAAGCGGGTCGGGGTGCTCACCGACCGGGAACAGGAGGTCCTGCGGCTCCTCGGCGCCGGGCTGTCGAACCCCGAGATCGCAGCCCGCCTGCACGTGAGCCGCAAGACGGCGTCGCACCACGTCAGCAGCATCCTCAGCAAGCTCGGCCTGCGCAACCGGTCCGAGGCGGCCGCCTACGCCGTCGGCGTGCTCGGCCCGGCGACAGCGCCACCCGACCGGCATTGACATCCCGATCGGGACGCGAAATGGGGCAGTTGCCCGATGCTCCCGGGCATCACATCGTCCGAAGATGGTCCCATGAGCACCTCTACCGAACAGCCCGAGTCCTTCCAGATCACCATCGAAGCGGCCGAGTTCTACGAATCCGCGTTCGTCCCGGCGTTCTTCGCCCAGTGGGCGCCGATCCTCTGCAGCACCGCCGGCGTCACCCCCGGCCAGCGGGTGCTCGACGTGGCCTGCGGGACCGGGATCGTCGCCCGGACCGCCGCCGACCTCGTCGCACCCGACGGCACCGTCGTCGGAGTCGACCTCAACGAGGCGATGCTGACCGTTGCCCGCCGCGTCCGACCAGACCTCGAGTTCCACCAAGGCAACGCCGCCGCCCTCCCCTTCGCCGACGAAACCTTCGACACCGCCCTGTCACAAATGGCGCTGATGTTCTTCCCCGACCGCCCCAGGTCGCTCCAGGAGATGGCCCGGGTCGTCGCTCCCGGAGGGACCGTCGCCGTCCTGGTCCCCGCCGCGCTCGACGCCCAGCCGCCTTCTCGCCATTCGTCGACATGGCCGCCCGCCACGCCGGCCCCGAAGCCATGTCCCTGCTGAGCACCTACTTCGCCTGCGGCAACCTCGACCAGCTCACCGGTCTCGTCGAATCCGCCGGACTGCGGATCACCACCGCCCACACCCGCCACGGCACCTACCGCGCCCCGTCGGTCGACGCGTTCGTGACCACCGAAGTCGAGAGCACCCCCCTGCTCGAACGGATCTCCGACGACGTCTACCGGCGAATCCGTGCCGACGCCCACACGGTCCTGGCACCGTTCACCACCCCCGAGGGCCACGTGGAAGCTCCCTTCGAGTGCAACATCGTGGCGGCATGCCGGCCATGAGCGACACCGCAAGCGCCATCCATCCCGCGCTCCGGGCCCGACATGGGCTCAACGACCAGGCCCGCCAGATCCTTGACCGGCGGCTGTATGCCGTGCTCGGCACCGAGAACGATGACCGGACCGTGCACCTGGCCCCCGTCATGTTCCTGCTCGACGGCGCACGAATCCTGATCGAGACCTCGACCGCGTCTCGCAAGGCACGCAACCTCGCAGCCCGACCACAGGCCTCGGTGGTCGTTCACACCGCCGACGCCGCCTGGGCCTTCGGCTCGGGGCCAGCCACCATCACGCGAGGTGCCGAAGCCCGCCGGCTCAACGAACGCATCCGCGCCAAGTACCTCACCGACCGCGGCCAACGAGCCTGCGGCGATCTCCTCGCCGAACTCGACGACATCACCATCGTGGTCACGCCGACCCGCTGGCTCAGCTGGGACATGAACGAGCTGCTCGCGAACATCGCCGCCCGCGGTGCGGATCTCGACGAGATCGAACACTGGTTCCGCCCCGACACATAGGCCAACCGGTGAGATCGAGACCGACAGGACGACGTCGCCACCGCGTCCCGCCTCGTGATCTGTGACGTGATCGATGACGTCACTGGTGGACGATGGAATCGTGGAAAAACGCACCAACGCCGTCGCTGGTTGAGGACGGGAAGAAGGACGGATTGGACGGAAAAGGGACGGGGCATACCGGTCATTCCCGGTTACTCCGGTCATCGACAGTCACTCGAGAAACTACGCCTGAGCAGGTCCGCAAGCCTCTGAGCAGGCACAGCGGGATCGAACGGATGGTCGATCGATTCCCCCGTCGATGATCTTCGGGTTGGTTCCGAACAGGTCACCGCCGATGACTTCGGCATGGCTTACATCATCGAACGCAATGACCGCTTCTATGTCGTCGCCTATGACGGCAACGATCCTCGCACCGGAAAGGAACGGCGGCGTTGGCATGCTGCCGGTCGCAGTCGGGTCGACGCGGAAGCGATCGCCGCCCGGCTCAGCGCCGAACGACAGGGCATACGCCAACGGCCGACGTCGTCGTTGACCGTGGAGCAGTTCTTGCTCGAGGTGTGGTTGCCTCGGCGTCGACGCGAGCTGCGCCCATCGACCGCACGCCGATACCAGTGGTACGTCGAGAACTACATCACGCTCGCGATTGGTGCGCACCGGCTCGCCGGTCTGCGCGCCGAACATCTCGACCGCATGTACGTCGATCTGCTCGGACAGGGCGGGCGCGGCGGCGGAGCGTTGTCCGCCAAGACCGTGTACGACGTTCACGTCGTGATGCGCTCATCGTTGCGGTTCGCCGCCGATCGTCACCTCGTCGATCACAACGTCGCCGCCGACGCGCGACCACCACGGATCTCGACGAGGTCACGGCCAAGTCCGGAGATTTGGACCGCGCAGCAACTCGCCTCGTTCCTCGCTCACATCGCACACCTGCGCCTCTATCCGGCGATTCATCTCGCTGCGACAACGGGGATGCGGCGAGGTGAGATCGCCGGGCTGCGATGGGGCGACTGGCACACCGACACGCATCGACTCTCGATTGCGCGTAGCCGGCAAAGCATCCAGGGCGGCACCGTCGAAGTCCCGACCAAGACCGCTGCGAGCCGACGGTCCGTCGATCTCGACGCCAACACGGAACACGTCCTCGCCCGATGGCGTCGCCGGCAACAACGCGGCGGACACGCCGTCGGAGTCCACGATCCGATGTTCACGAACGAACACGGCGAACCCGTCAACCCGGAATCGATCAGCCAACTGTTCGACCGTAAGACGCTCAGCAGTGGACTTCCGAAGATCCGGCTCCACGATCTTCGCCACACTCACGCCTCGCTACTCGTCGCTGCCGGCGAACCCAACAAGGTCGTATCGGAACGTCTCGGTCATGCCCACCCCGGCTTCACGATGGCGACCTACCAACACCTGCTGCCCGGCATGGGCGCAGCCGCCGCCACCAACTTCGCCGCCCTGCTCACCACCGCCGGCGGTCAACGCGAGAACACAGGCCCAACGAATCGCAGCGTCGGTGGTCGGTAGACGATCTACCGGATTCGACGTCGCGAACTCCCAGGTCAACGACTTGGCGTCGCGCGATCCGGTAGACGGCCTCGGTAGACGGACCCTCGAACCGAAAATGAGAAATGCCCGGAAACTCAACGTTTCCGGGCATTTCATCGAGTGGCGGGGGCAGGATTTGAACCTGCGACCTTCGGGTTATGAGCCCGACGAGCTACCGAACTGCTCCACCCCGCGTCGGAGTGAGCCACCTACGGTAGCGAACACCGCTTTCGAACGCAACCCCCAGTGGTGCCAGCACGCCCATCGAGGTGGCGTCAGCTGGGCTGCGTCGCTACGACACCCCGCGGTTTAATGAACGCACAAGCCGCGAGGAGGTACAGCTCGGCGTGGAAGTGGTTCGGATGTGGGCAGGACACTTGGTGCGCCGTGGCTGGCGTGCCACGGTCTTCCTGGTTCTGCTGGCGGGGCTCTCCGGCGGTGTCGCCATGGCTGCGTCCGCGGCTGGCCGCCGTACCGTCACGGCATTCGACCGATTCCTCGAACGCGCCGACCCGCCGGAGCTGATGGTCACGTTCTGTCCGCCCGACATAGTGGAGCTCGTCGAGGCGGAGCTCGACAGGTGCTTCAACTACCAAGCCGTCGACGAGACCAGGGTGTTGACCAGCCTCCCCGAAGTCGAAGTGGCGGCACGCGCATCCTTTCATGGCCTGACAGCTGCTCGCCCCGACACGCCCGACGCGACATGGCTGGCCATCAGCACGCTGGTGACCGGCGACCTCACATCCATCGAGGGTGAGCAGATCCTTGTTGCCGGTCGTTGGTTCTCGCCGCAGGCAGCAGATGAAGTCGTGGTCAACGAGACGTTCCAAGAGAGGTCAGGGATCACGATCGGTGAGGAGATCGTCCTCACGTTCTGGGGGGCCGACGAGATCGGCAGGGTGCCCGCAGACGGCGAGAAACTGAACGGGCCGTCGGCGCTCGTCCGGGTCGTCGGTGTCGCCCGCGGTCTGCTCGACCTGTCCGCTTCGACCGGTGACAGCCGAGAGATCGACGAGGCCGAGGTGATGGGTGGTTCCGCATTGGCGATCGCCGCAACCGATGCGGGTGGATACGGCGGAGTCGTCATTCGGGCCCGCGGCGACGCAGACGTTGCTGCGGCGATCGAGCGGGCTTTCCCGAACCGGCGGTTCAACATTGCCTCCGTGATCGGGGACGGCGACATCGAACCCATCCGCGAGGCAATCGACTACGAGGCCAGAGCCGCCTTGGCGTTCGCAGCAATCGCGTCGATCGCGGCGGCTGTCTTCGTCGGCCAGGCGGTCGCACGTCAGAGTCGACGCGAGTGGTCAGACACCTCCACCCTTCACGCGCTCGGGATGGCGCAACGGGAGATGAGGTGGGCCGCGATCATTCGTGGCGGGCTCACCGGTTGCGCCGCCGCATTCGTGGCCGTGGCAGTGGCGGTCGCGCTCTCGCCTCTTGGTCCGATCGGTGTCGGTCGGCGGGCTGAGGTTGACCCTGGCGTATCGATCGACGTCCCGGTCCTGGTCATGGGCACGCTGATCCTGGTCGTTCTCATCACAGGAGCGAGCGTCATTCCGCTGACGCGGCGGAGTCGTCCGAAACGGGATGCGGACCTGTCTCGGATCCGACGTCTCAGAGGCCACAGCTCCTTGCCCGCTGCCGCCGTTGCCGGCCTCAGCATGCCGACAGCAAACAGGCGCGATGACACAGCCACCCCAATTGGCACGGCCGTCGCCGGTGTCTCGCTCGCCGTCGTGACTCTCGTCGCCGCCGTTGGCCTCACCGCGAGCCTCGACTCGCTGACCCGCACGCCCGAGTCGTTCGGCGCACCCTGGGACGTTTCGGTCATGGACATCAGCGGCGACGCGGCGGGTACCTTCGAGGATTTCACCTCCACGCTGGCCAATCACCCAGCAGTTGAGGCAGCCGCTGGGATCGTGGGCACCGACGTCGAGATCGGCGACGAGATCTTCTGGGTCCAGGCATTCCGTCCAATCGACAATGTCGCCGGAATTGCCCCGGTGATCACGGCCGGCCGCCAGCCAGGGGCTGTCGATGAGATCGCATTGGGGTCGATCACCATGAGCAATCTCGGTGTCGAGATCGGCGACTCACTTGTCGTGCAAAGCACGGTCTCCGGGCGGGCTCCAAGCACGATGACGGTGGTTGGCACGACGATCGTCAACGACACGTACGAGACCAGCCCTGGGCGTGGCGGCGTCGTCGCCCTGGAGTGGATAAATGCCAACTCACCGGAGACGTTTCCCGATCCGT
Source organism: Ilumatobacteraceae bacterium (assembly GCA_963746365.1). GTDB lineage: Bacteria > Actinomycetota > Acidimicrobiia > Acidimicrobiales > Ilumatobacteraceae > JAENVT01. Next base: position 157,150 of record CAVVBH010000008.1, read on the forward strand.
ATGTGGTGCAGCTCGACGAGAAGGCCGACGTGTCCGCGTTCAAAGCCGATGTCGAGAGCCAGTTGCCGGCCGATGTCAGCACGCCAGCACCGCACCGCGCCATCCGCAATGTCGAGCGGATCGCCTCGCTCCCCTTCCTCCTGGCCATCCTCGTCGGGGTGCTGGCAATGGCCTCACTCGCTCACGCCCTCACGTTGTCGATCCGCCGATCGAGAGACCAGCTGGCTGTGTGGAAGAGCATCGGGCTCACCGCGAGGGCAGGTGCGATCCGCTGTCTCCTGGCACGCCAGCGCGCTGGCTGTCGCAGCAACCCTCATCGGCGTTCCGATCGGTGTCGTGCTCGGCCGGGTGGGCTGGCGGGTGGTCGCAAACCAGATCGGGGTGGCCAGCAATCCAGTGACTCCGCTGGTGGGCATCACAGTGGCGGCCCTCGCCGCACTGGCGATCGCGAATCTGATCGCCGCCTATCCCGGGTGGCGAGCGGCCCGACTGCCGACCGCACAGGCGTTGCGCGCCGAGTAGGCGCGGTCGTGCGAATACCGACGTTGCTCCACCCACGTCGGATTTGAGCATGTACGGTTGAGAACAGCCATTTCGATCACAACCCCCAAGAAGTGAGAGCGTTCGATGGGTCTGTTCAGCAAGAAACCGAAGTCGATCATCGTCCAGAAACCAGTTGATGCGCCGGCCCCGCAGGTCGATCCGAAGGACCGGCCCGAGGAACTGCGACCGAAAGTCGAAGACCTGCCGCAGCTCGCACACCTGTCCACGCCACCTGCGCCCGAGACGGTCGCGAGCCCACCGAAACCCGCTCCCGTTGCCAGTCCGCCGAACTGCCAGTCCGCCGCAACCTGCGAGGCCGCCGCAACCTCCCAAGCCGCCGAAACCTGCGAAGCCGCCGAAGCCCGTCAAGATGAACCGGAAGATGGGGGTCGATCCGACCGACTTCCTCAAGCTGCGTTCGGAGCTGATCGAGATGAAGGCACGGCTCGACGAAAGCGAGCAGGCGCGTGCCGTCGTCGAGGCTCGCTTGAGCTCCCTCGATGCTGCGGCGTCCACCTTCACGACGGAACGCAACGACATCAGCGAGATCGCTGCGATGGTCACTCAGTTGCAGCAGCAGATCGCCGAAGGAGCAGACGCGAGCTCCGCAGCTAGCGAGGGCGCCGGTGGTGAGGGCACGCACGACGAACTATCGGCGAAGGTCGACGCTCTCCAGAACCGGCTGTTCGGTCTCCAAGATCACTCTCCCAAGATCGCCGAGTTCGAAGCTCAGATCGCCCAACTCCGCTCCGAGGTCGAGTCGGCCAATGCGGCGGCCGCCGAGGCTGCCGCGCACCCGCCGCTGTCGCCCGCTCCCACCGGGCCCGATCCGGAGACACTCGAACGAATCGCGGCCGTGCAGCAACGCATCAACGATCTCGATCAGATCCGCCATCGCATGGGCGAGATCGACCACCTCAAGCAGCGCATGGGTGAGATCGATCATCTGCACCAACGCGTGGCCGGTGTCGAAGCGTTGCATCAACGCTTCGGTGAACTCGACGACGTCGAAGAGCGACTGGCCAACGTTGACGGATTGGCCGCGCAACTGCAGCAACTCAATGCGCGCGTCGCCGCCCAGGCCGAGCTGGGTGGGCAGCTCGCAACCTTGCGCGACCGGGTCGCTCAACTGACCGATCAGCCAGCAGTCACCGGCGACGACGACATCCGCCTGCAGCTCCAAGAGATCGGCGAGCGCCTGCGAGTGCACGACGAGCTGCACGCCCAGGTCAGCCAGCTCGCCGAACGGGCGACGTCGAACGACACCGAAGCACGTGCCGTGCGCGAACACATGGCCGTGCTCGATCAGCGGCTGACCAACGTCAGCACCGAGCTGGCCAACCAGCTCAGCGAACTCGGACGCGACATCGACGGACTCGGTCAGCGAGTGCCGCAGGTTGCCGAGGGAGCTGTCAACGAAGAAGTCGTCGACGCATTGCGTGGCGGTCAGGTCAAGCTGGCCAACGAACAGGCGCGTTACGAGATCGCGTTCCGCCAAGATCTGGCGACGTTGGCCGAGCTACTGCGTCGCGGCCGCACCGACGACGACAGCGAGCGCGGCTCTCCTGGAACCGACTAACCCTGCTCGAGCAGGTCGAACGCTTGCTGAACCAGCGCTCGGGCTTGCTCGACCCTGGCTTGATACGTGGCGAGATCATGATCGCCGAGCGCCTGATCGGCCTGGGCGAACAAGGTCTCGGCCTGGTCGAGCAGATCGGCGGGTGTCTGGTCGGTCGTCGGTGGCGGATTGGCCGTGCCGTCACCCTCGTCGACCGGCGTATCACCGACGACGTCGCCGATGGGAGCGTCGAAGCCAGGGAACAGCTTCGCCAACGCGCCGCTCAACGAACTGCCAAATGCCGCGTTGTTGTTCTGCGACACGAGCACCAATTCGATGGTGGGCTGTGTTTCCCTGCTGTCGCTGACCGTCGGCTGCACGTAAACCGGTCGCACCCACAACAGACCTCCGGCCACCGGCACCATCTGCAGATCGCCGAACACCACATCGGTGCCCTCGATGTTGAGCAGGCTGAGTTGCTGCGACACGCTCGACTCGGTGTTCATCGTGTTGGACACGGTGAACGGTCCGTCTTCGGGGGTCTGGACCTCGTACGCGACCAGGGAGCCGTAATCCTGTGGATCGCTGCTCGCCGTCATGAACGCCTGCAAGTTGCGTTTGCTGTCGTCGGTGGAGAACGGAACGAACGGCCGCAACAGCTTGAACGAAGCCTGCGCCTCACCCGGCGAACGCAACATCGAGTAGTAGGGCACGAACCGCTCGGTGCCCGACTCGGTGGCAAGGTCGGCCTGCGCTGCACTCGCTTCTTCCTCGGCGGTGTCCGCTGTGGCGATCACGGTGCCGGCCCTCGGTCGGGCAATGGGCGCCTGGGCAACCGACCACGCACCAGTTCGTCCGAAGAAATCCTCGGGAGACAATCGATACTTGGAGTATGCCGCGGTCTGCACACGGAAGAGCTCCTCCGGGTAACGGAGGTGTTGATCCAGCCCAGCGGGCATCTGATCGCGTGACTTGAACAGACCTGGGAAAGCCGACTGCCACACCTTGGTGATGGGGTCGACGTCGTCGATGATGTAGAAGTCGACCGTTCCGTCGTACGCATCGACGACGGCCTTGATGCTGTTGCGCACGTAGTTGAACGGATGGTCGAGGCCACTGCCGGGGTTCAGCTGCTTGCGGTCACCGCTCTCGGCGTAGGGATAGCGGTCGGACGTCGTGTAGGCATCGATCACCCACAGGATCCGGCCGTTGAGGGCGACGGGATACGGATCGTTGTCGAACGACAGGAATGGCGCCAGCTTCTTCGCTCGGTCTTCGACCCTGCGGATGGAGACGAGACGCGAGTTGTCGTCGATGGCGCCCGACCCGATCATGTTGTAGTCGAGGTAGCTGAGCGCGAAGGCCATCCGTTTGAACACCGAGTCGAGCTTGATGCCGCCGGTGCCGGAGTAGGGGCCGGGGTCTTCGTATCCCGGGCAGTCCTCTTCGTTGACGCCGGTATCGACGATGGCGTAGCCCGAGATCTCGTCGCTGAAGTACATCTCCGGCCGGTCGAGCGTCACCTCGCGATAGACCGGCCGGCGATCGCTGATCTGTCCCGAGGGCGCTGTGACGATCCCGCACCCGTGGGTGTTGATGAGATGCTGGCCCTGCCACGACTTGTTCGCGATGGCCGACAGATCGAGCTCGCGCGCTGCGACCGACACCTGCTGCACGCGTCCGTCGAGGTCGTAGCGATCGGGATCGACGTCGTTGATCGTCAACCCGGCCTTCTGGCTCTGATCGGTGCGGAACCGCCCGATCATCGCCTCGGGCTTCAGCAGGCGAACGTCCTTCAACGGTGAGATGTCGTCGGTGAGGGCGCGTTCGCTGATGTCGGCGAAGCTGACCTTCTCGCGCTCGACGTTGTCGATGCCGAGCGCGTGAAGCGTGGCGTCGATGTTGCGGACGATGTACGGCGCCTCTTTGTCGCGCTGGTTGGGATTCACCACCAATGCCTGAATGGCCGCCGGATAGATGATCCCACCGATCAGAGCGATCACTGCCCACAGCGCCGACGCAACGACCGGGATGCGCCACGAGTTGGTGCGCAACGTCGAGAGGAAGAGACCGGCGACCAACAGCGCGACCAACGTCAGCAACATCACGGCGGGCAATTGGGCTTTGGCCGCCGAATACAAAAGTCCGCGCACGAACCCACGCGAGTCGGTCGTCAGCTCGTACCGGGTCAGCCAGTAGTCACCTGCTTTCACGACGGCCAAGGCGGCCAGCAACACGGCGACATGAGCCTTCGTGGCCCTGCGTACCTTTGGTCGCGGCGGCTGGATGATGATGCCGCCGCTGAGCACATGTGTGGCGATCACCAGCAATGTGATGAAGACCAGCGCGGCGAACAACCAGTCGAGCACGAACGCGATGAACGGCAACCGGAACATGTAGAAGCCGACGTCGTGGCCGAACTGTGCGTCGGCAATGTTGAATCGCTGCGAGTTGCGGAACATCAGCCAGTCCTGCCAATGGCCGACGGCGGGCGCGGCGAACAACAGCCCGGCAACCGTCGCGACAGCGATGCGCAACGTGCGCAGTCGATGCCCGAAGAACTCGTGGAACCGCTCGACGACGGGGTGGGTGTTGGCCGAGAAGGCGGACGGCGCCAAGCGATCGGCGATCACCAGGTTGAGCACGGCCAGGGCCACGAACGTGCCGCCGAACAGCACGAACATCAGCAGCTTTGACCGAAGCATGGTGGAGAACACACCCGCGCGGCCGACGGAGTCGAACCACAGGTAGTCGGTGAAGAATCCGGCAAAGAACCGGCCGAACAACAGGACGCCGACGATGATGATCGGCGACGGCGATCAGGGCGATGCGGCCCTTGTCGGACACCCGACGGCGGCTCGTCGACGCTGCACCACGAGGCGGGAGATCGGACGGGTTCCGCACCCGAGCGAGACTAGCGGGGAGCCAAGGCAAGCATGCAGCGGCATCCCTCGTGGGCTGGCGCGCACGTGTGGCCCGTGGGGAACGCCTGACCTGCGCCGACTTCGCCCGCGAGGGCGTTGTCTTCGGCATCCGGACACGCGGGTCCGTTGGGATCGACCACCCAGCACACCTTGGTACCAGGCGTCACGGCGGCCAGCGCGCCGCGGCCGAACGCGGCGCGGGCGACGTCGTCGAGATGCTCGTCGATGCGCTGCGTCTTCCATTCGCGGTACACGCCACGCACGATGGTTGCCAGTTCGTCGTTCTCGCCGCCGGCATCGGCGACAGCTCGCTCGAGTCGATCGCGGAGTGGCACGACAATGGTGTCGGTCAACGCCTCGATGGCTGCCTTGGTGGCGCCTGCGCGGTTGATGTCGGCCTTGTGCTCCTTGGTGGTGCCATTGTCGATGCTGGCCGCACCCATCAGTGCAGCCTTGTCGAGCTCGGCGGTGATCGCGGCTGCATAGCGTGCGGCCTGTTCGGTCTGCCACGGCAGGATCGTGTCGAGCGAGCGCACCGGTTCGTTGCGACGCAACGTGTGCAGGATCTCGTTCTGTTCGTCGGCCAACACGCGCTTCAGCTTGCGGGCGCAGGTCACGATGATCGGCGTCAACGATGCTTCGCGCTCGACCGAACGGCGTGTCGTCGAGGGCTTCCTCGAGGATGGGCGCCTCGGGAGAAGCCTGGAACACGGCCAGGTCTTCGACGATCGTCAGCGACACGGTGGCGTCCGTCGTTTCGGTGTCTTCGGTTGGTTCGGTCTCGGCCGCCACCGCGTCCGCATCGTCGGCCTTGTCGTCGGACTCTTGGGCACGCTCGACGATCTGCTCGGCGCGCGCGGCGCGCAAACGTGCGAACAGATCGTCGACGGTGCCGGCCGGACCGTCGACCGTTTCCGCTTCGTCGTCGTCGTTGGCCCCGAACAATGCAACGACCGGCGCCGACTTGCGCGCGTGCTCGAGCTCGTCGTGAGCGTGCACCTGGTGGGAGTCACGCATCAGCAGCACGGTGTTGTCGGCCTCTTCGACGGATGCAACCGGCTGCTCGGGCTCGACCTCCTCCTCGGTCTCGTCGCGAGCCGCTGATTCGGCTTCTGGCTGCGGCTCGACTTCGGGCTCGACAACGGTGACTGCGATCGGCAGGTCTTGCTCGGGCTCGCCGGTGGGGCGCTGGTTGGGAACCATCAACGGCACCGGACCGGTGGTCGGCGCGAGGTTGACGTATTCGGCCGGCTCACCCAGAGGAGTCAGTTCAGCCATCACATCGACGGCCACGAGGCGAGAACGCTCGAATGCCTGCAGCAACCGATCACGCCCGTGCATCAACTGTTCGATCTGCTGGCGGGCCAGTTCGCGGCGACGAGCCAACTCGCTGAGCACACGCTCGCGATACGCACGGGCCTCGTTGACCATCTCGCGACCCTGCTGCTTGGCCATGACGAGCTCGGATTCGGCGTCGGCAGACGCATCCTGGCGTCGACGTGCCGCCTCGACTTCGGCTTCTTCGCGCAGACGCTGGGCCTCGTCGGTGGCCTCGCGGAACATCCGCGACGCGGCGTCCTCGGTGCGAATCTTGATCTGCGACGCCGCCTCGCGTGCCGTTTGCAAGATGCGTGCGGCCTCTTCGCCGAGCATTCGGGTGACGACTTCCTCGTCGAGCGCCACGACCGAATTGGCGGAGCCACGCTGCGCCGTGCGCAACTCGCGTTCGAGGAACTTTTCGCGCTCTTGCAGGCGGGCCATCTCGGCAGCGACCATCCGCAGCAGATCCCGCACCTCGGTCTGGTCGTACCCGCGTCGTGACGTCGAAAAGCCTGCCGCGGCGATCGCGTCGGGCGACGACGGATCAGGACGTGAAAACGAAAGTGCCATCGAGCGCCAGCGTAGGTCGGCGAGCCACGAAAATCGTGGCAATCCCTTGACGCGGCGCGGTGGGTCGGCTACGGAACGGAATCAGTGGTGACCGGCGCGTCGGCCACCACGGCGGGTATCGGCCCGCCGCCGATCCGTTCCAGTGCCGCCAGCGCTTCGTCGAGTGTGCCGACGGGAATGATCTCGACGGCGTCGCCGACCACGAGGCGGGCCTTGGCGATGTCGGCCTCGCCCTGGTTCGTCGGCACCAGGAAGTACTTCGCACCCGACTGCAGCACCGCCGAAGCCTTCGACGACAGTCCGCCGATCGCACCGACTTGCCCATTGATGTTGATCGTGCCCGTCACGGCGATTCGCTTGCCGCCCAACAGATCGCCTTCCGACAACTCATCGATCATCGTCAACGTGAATGCAAGGCCCGCCGATGGCCCTCCGATCGACTCGGTGTCGATCTTGATCGTGATGTCTTCGGGCAGCCTGACCGACGCGGTGTCGCTCGGCAGAAATCCGATGATCGTGCGTTCAGGCTCGTCGGGCGAGGCGATCAATTGGATCTCTCCACTTCCCGTCTTGCCATCGCGCTCGTAGTCGATGGTCACCGTGTCGCCGGGCTTGTGCTTCGCGAGTATCGGGGCGAGGTCATCGACTACCGACAATGACGTGCCGTCGACCTTCAACAACTTGTCGCCCGGATCGAGCAGCTTGTCGGACGGCGCGTACTCGACGCACGTACGTCCGTCGTCACTCGCCTTCAAACAGACCAACTCGTCGATGATCACGTCGCCCGGTGTCAGTTCTGCGTCGAAGCCCAGCCTGCTGAGCGCGACGTACTCGGCTGTCTCTTTTGCCGTGCGCATGTCGCGCTGGCCGCGATTGTCCTGCTGTTCCGGAGTTTCGGTTGCATAAAGATCGGCGTAACTCTTCTCGTCGACTGCAGGGTTGTTGCGGCCCACCCACCACTCCAGCATGCTCAGCTCCGGTGTGCGTACCGTGACGAACAGCACCTGACCGTCGCTGTCGTACGTCGGCGGACCCTCGATTGTGAGACGCGGCTCCACTGGCTGCGCATCGGCTGGAACGACGGCGAACTGCACATCCTCCGATGGACCCTTGGCCGTGCAGACGCTGGCCTCGTCGCGCGCCGTGCAGTCGCGTTTGCTGGCGACGAGCGTGCTGGGCAGCACGCGCAGCGACGGCCACGCCGAGGACCGCGGCGAACCCGATTGCGGCGAGGGGGATGGCCCAGAACAGGTGGCGGCGGCTCAGCGAACGAACCTCGGCACGTGGCTCCATTACGATTGATTCTTGCGTGTCGACCAGGGAACTCACCATCGCTACTGCTTGGATTGCCGTCCTCGCCATTGTGGCACTCGTTGCGGCAGGATGGCGTAAGCCTGCCAGAGCCACGGCCAATCCGGCACGCGCCCTCCGACCGAGGCGCGCCCGCATCGGTCTGCCGGTCTTCGAAGCCGAGGTACCCCTGCACCGCCGCACGCAGCTGTGGCGCAAGCTCTGGGCACTCGTCGCCAGCAGCACGATGGCAGCTGTCATCGGGTGCCATCGCGGCCACGCTGGTCGGATTCGGCCTCTCGTGGGTCGTGATCACGCTGTCGCACATGCTGAAGAAATGACCTCACGATGGCGCGAGATCGCCGTTGCGGGGCATACCGGCGATGCCGTTGCCGCGCGGAGTGCCCTCGCCGACAGCGACCCGGTGGCGCGGGAACTCGGCCTCGGCGCGTTGCTGCGACTCGGGGTTGCTGACAGACGACGACCTCGAGCCGCGCTCGGTGGATGTCTGCGCCATCGGTTCGCCGGCGGGCGGCGATGATCGCCGGCCAACGACCCGGCATGTCGCTGCGACCGTTGCTCGACGATCCCGATCGCAACGGTCGTGGAAGCTGCGGCATGGGCATGCGGCGAGCAGGAGTCGGTCGACGACGATGTGCTCGACAAACTTGATCGATCTCGGCGTCACATCCGACGATGCACTGGTGCGCGAGGCCTGCCGTCGCAGCGCTCGGCGCGATCGGTGATGTGCGGGGACTGCGCGACGATCCTGCACGGCTGCACCGACAAGCCTGCCGTGCGCCGTCGTGCCGTTCTGGCGCTCGCACCATTCGACGGCGACGCAGTGGACGCCGCACTGCAAGCCGCCCTGACCGACCGCGACTGGCAGGTGCGCCAGGCCGCCGAGGACGTCCTGCGCGCTGGCAACGACTGACCTCGTCGGCGCAAGCCAGGCACGAGATATCCGGTGCAGCCGGATATCTCGTGACTTGCTCAACGGTCGGAGATCCGTGCAGCCGCCTACAGGTAGTAGCGGTAGACGTTGGTGGTTCGGGGGGTGAATCCCATGCGTTGATAGAGCCGGTTGGCGGCGTCCCGCGACGGTCGGCTGCTGAGGCTCACGGCCTTCACGCCGTGGCGCCGGGCCTCGTCGAGTGCCGCCCGGTTGATGGCTTCACCCACGCCATGACCTCGGGCCGCCTCGTCGACGACAACGTCCTCGATCCAGGCCTTCAAGCCTGTCGGGATGCGGTACAACACCAGCGTCAGGCAGCCGACGATCACTCCGTCGACTCGGGCAATGAACAGCGTCGACCCGGCGGCGAGGATTGCCGCCAACTCCGACGCATCCGGTGGTGGCGCTGACGACATCTGCGGAAGAAGCCGCGCCAGAGCCTCGACCACCTCCTCGGTCGGGTGTTCGACGATTTCGATGGTCGCAGTCACGATCAACCAACCTACGACACCAGTTCGTCCGATTCGGAAACCTATGGTCGACCAATGGATCGCTCACGCCTCTCGAATGCTGCCCGGCGGCTCGGTTCGATTCTCGAGCCTGTCGTGGGCCAGGTGTACTTCTCTCCGGAATGCCATGCCAACTACGCGGCGCTCGGCTTCGATCCCAGCACTCGCACGGCAAACGGTGTCGCGCTACCCGACGGACCTGCCTACTTCACCAGTCGAGGATCGGTCATGGGACAGGTTGCGGGCCAGGTCGTCGCGGCGGCGTTCGCCGTTTTCAACCCGGCCACCGTCGTACCATCTGTGACGCTCGGCTGGACGAGAACCGACGCAGCGACCATTTGTGCCGCACACGACGACGGCGCCATCGCGCAGTTGCAACGCCTGATCGGCGAGACTCCCGACGGGGTCGGTCGCGCCCGAGAGCTTCTGACACGCGCCGTCGAGCCGCTGCACACGGAAGGTCGACCCCTGTTTGCCGGTGTCTGTTCGCTGCCGATGCCCGACACTCCACTCGGCGCCGTGTGGCGGATGGGCGACATGCTGCGCGAGTACCGCGGCGACTCACACACCGCGGCATGGGTTGCGGCCGGGTTCGACGCAACCGAGATTGGTCTGCTGACCGAGCTGTACTGGGGGTTGCCGATGCGCAGTTACAGCCGCACGCGGGCGTGGAGCGATGAACAGTTCTCCGCCGCTCACGAGCGCCTGCAGGCTCGCGGGCTGGTCGACGCCACGGGCTTCACCGATGCCGGGCGCAGTGCACGCGAGGACATCGAGGTGCACACGGATGTCCAGATGACAGCCGCTCTCGAAGCCCTTGGTGACGACATCGACGAACTGTTCGGAATCATGGAGCCGTGGGGCGTCGCCGTGCGCGCAGGCCGTGGCTACCTGCCCAGTGGTCCGCACGACCTTGCTGATGCGGCAGCGAGGCACTGAGGCGCGATCGCACAGGGCCGAAAGGCCCGTCTGGTGGCCGAACCGCCACCGTAAGGTGTTACCGAGCGGTGTTTGCCCGTTCGACACTCGCGTTGCTCTGATCCTGGTTGCGCTCCGTGTCTTCGAAGGAGGTCCAGTATGAGCGCCCCCAGCGTCGGTGTCGGAGGTTCTACTGGCGTGACGACGCTCGCCGGCGGGCACTACATCCGCACACTTGCCGAGACGCTCGACGCGTTGCCCGAGCAGGTCGTGCGATACCGCCTCCGCGATCTCAGATCGTGTACTGCAATGCGTCGTGGGCCGCCTGGTACAACATGAACCTGCCGACGCGGTGGGCCGGACGTTGGCTGATTTCCTCTCGGCAGACGGTCAAGCGGGTCTCAAGGCGCAGCTCGCCCGGTTGGGTCCGGACAATCCGATTCTCCACGATTCGGTGTTCCGTGACGCTGCCCAACACGCCCGGGGCAATGGGTCGAGTGGGTCGATCGGTACATGCCCGACCCCGACGGCGACGAGGTGCTCGCCGTCGGCCGCGATGTGACAGCCCGCTACAGGGCCGAGTCGAAGTTGGCCGAGAGCGAGCTGCGGTTCCGCGAGCTCGCCGACAAGTCGGCCGACGTCATGTTCCACTTCGTCCGGGAGCCGCATCCACACTTCGACTACATGAGCCCATCGATCGAGAACGTCCTCGGGTATCCACCGTCGTTCTTCCTCGACGACTTCACTGCGTTCCTCGCCATCCTCGCCGACGAGGACCGCGACAAGATCGAGCGCGCCTTCGCTGGTGAGGCATTGGACGATCGTTCCGACTTCCACTTCCGGCATGCCAACGGTTCAATGGTCGTCGGCGAACTACAGATCCGATTGTTCGACGGCGGCCTCCAGGGAGTCGGTCGCGATGTCACCGAGCTTCGCCTGCTGCAAGCGAGCCTCGTCGAACTCGCGCTGCGCGACCCGCTGACGGGACTGGCCAACCGTCGCCTCCTGAATGAACTGCTCGACACCGACCTGGCGCGTACACAACGCAGCCATTCGCCACTGGCAGTCGCCTACCTCGACCTCGACGACTTCAAGATCGTCAACGACACGCACGGACACGAAGCCGGCGACATCGTGCTGTGCGAAACCGCTCGCAGATTGCTGGCAACCGTTCGCGGCGCGGACACCGTCGCCCGGCTCGGCGGCGACGAGTTCGTCATCGTGTACGAGCCGAACGACCCGAGCTCGGACAACCTCGTCCAACGCCTCGAAGAGGCGCTGTCCGCACCGATCCCGGTGAGAATCGGCCATTCGGTGACCTGTCCGGCGAGCATCGGCGTAGCCGACACCCGATCCACCGGCTACGAAGCTGCAGCACTGATGGCAGCAGCCGACGCGGCAATGTACCGGGCGAAGCGATCACGCGCACCGGGCAGCGCGACGACTGGTGCCGGACCCACGCATTCAGTAGGCCGCAGCACGCTGCGTCGGTAGTCTTGTGGGCGATGGACCACGTTCGCTGGTTGGCCCAACCGACGCTGCAACGACCGACGATCATTGCTGCGTTCACAGGTTGGAACGACGCCGGCGATGCCGCCAGCAACAGTGTGCGGCACTTGATCGAAGCCTGGAACGCGCAGCCGTTGGCCGAGATCGATCCCGAGGAGTTCACCGACTTCGCAACGGTTCGGCCGCATGTGCGGCTGAGTGCCGGCATGACCCGCTCGATCGTGTGGCCGACGGTCGGCTTGTGGAGCGCATCGACACCTGGTGGCGATGTCATATTGCTGCTCGGTCCCGAGCCAGCACTGCGCTGGCGGTTGTTCAGCGAGCAGGTGGTGGCGGTTGCGGGCAAGTTCGGTGCGTCGATGTTGCTCACGCTCGGAGCGCTGCTCGCCGACGTTCCGCACTCGCGACCGGTTCAGTTGATGGGCACGGCCACCGACCAGACCATCATCGACCGCTTCGATCTGCAGCGTTCGCGCTACGAGGGCCCGACGGGGATCGTCGGCGTGTTGCACGACGCGTTCGCGAACACCGATCTGTCCTCGGCATCGCTGTGGGCCGCAGTGCCCGCGTATGCATCGCAGGTACCGTCACCCAAGGCTGCGCTCGCCCTCGTCGAACGGGCCTGCGAGATGCTGGGTTGCCCTGCATCGACACAACGGTTGGTCGCCGATGCCGGCGAGTACGACGCCAGGGTCTCGGCCTTCGTCGGCGACGACGACGACCTGATCGGCTACGTGTCGCGTCTCGAATCACTGGCCGATAGCGGTCAGCTCGACGACGATGATGATGAGGACGACGACGATGACGACGAAGGCACCGTGGGGCCGCCCATCGACGACACCCGTCTCAACAGCGACGAACTGATGGCAGAGGTCGAGCGCTTCCTACGCGATCAGGGTGGCAGCGCGCCGTAGGGGTCGGGCCTATTGACCTTGCCCGCGCCACATCGGCTTGCGCGGCTCGTCGAAAGCGGTTGTGACCTCTTCGCCGTCGATTGCGGCGAACGCCATCGGTCCCCACCACGTCGCGCCCGCACAGGGCCACGGCAGTTCGTCGCGCTTGAACCAACCGACGCCGGAGGTTTCCAGCGGATGCCCGGTGAGGTCGCCGCCGGTGGCCTTGCAATGGAACAGCAGCATGTACATGGCGAAGCGAGTGAAGCCCATCCGCTGTCCGTCGATGACCGCGAGCAGCTGCACCGGCTCGCACTCGATGCCTGTCTCCTCGTGAACCTCCTTCACAGCGACTTCGGCCGGTGAGTATCCGACATCGGCCCAACCGGTCGGGTACAGCCACACTCCGCTATCGGCTCGTTGCACCAGCAAGATCTCGCCGGCCGCATTGCCGACAACTGCGCCGACCGCCACCTTCGGCGTCACGTAGCCGGGTACACCCTCGCCGATCGAGTCCATCCACTCCTGCACGAAGTGGTCGCGCTCGCGACGAATCTCCAGCGCCTCGTCGGCCGCACCTTTGATGTCGGCTGCAACGTGGAGCACTTCCTCGAACCGCTCGCGTTCATAAAGGCTCTCGGTGAAGCCGAGCCCGGTGCGGGCAATCGCCGCCAACGACTCGCTCCACCGCACGAGATCGCGTGTGAAGTCGTTGGGCGCGGCGTCGTCGCTCACACGGGCGACCCTACGGCATGTAACAGGGCCCGTTCGATCTCGACTCGGTGGTACGGATCGGTGACCTTGGCACCGTTCGACGTGCGCACGTAGAAGCTGTCGATGACGCTCGGACCAATGGTCTGGACGGTGGCGTGGCGGATGTCGAGCCCCATCTCGGCGAGAGCGCTCGCGACCCGGTGCAGCAGTCCCATCGAGTCGGGGGCGCGTACCTCGATGACCGTGGCGTTGCTGCTGGCGCCGTCGACGAACACCACCGAAGGAGACAGCACGGATGCGGCTGCCGGCCGTCTCCGCCGTCGGTATGTCCGTGCCCGTTCGGCCAGGCGCGCGGACAATGCCAGCTCACCCGACAACGCCCGCCGGATGTCCGCCGTGATGGCCGCCCAATCGGCTTCTTGCGCCGTCTCGGCCGCTCGGAACAGTGATGCCGCCATGCCCTGTTCGTCGCTGTGCGCTCGAGCGCCGACCACGTCGATGCCGTGCAGCGCGAGCACGCCCGCGAGACGAGCGAACGTGCCTGGCCGGTCGGCGTTGACGACGACGATCCGCGATCCATCGACATCGACCGCTGTCTCACCTGCGCCCATCATCTCGAGGATGTCGGCAGTGGGAAATGGCGATCTCCGTTCGTGTGCGCGGTCGGCGCCATCCCCGACGCCGAGGCGCATCCGCACGCGCTCGACCAGTTCCTCGACGAGCTCCGCCTTCCAAGGGCTCCACGCGGACGAGCCGGTTGCCAGCGAGTCGGCCTCGGTGAGAGCGTGCAGCAGGTCGAGGAACACGACGCTGCCGACGGCTTCGGCCACCATGTCGATCGTCGCGGGATCGTCGAGGTCGCGTCTGGTCGCGATGTCGGGCAACAGCAAATGGTGGCGCACCAACCCGACGAGCGATGCGGTATCGCGGTCGTCGAAGCCCATACGTGGACCGATCATCGCCACCAGCTCCACGCCGCGTTCGGTGTGATCGCCGGGATAGCCCTTGCCGATGTCGTGCAGCAGGGCGCCGATCACCAGCAGGTCGGGTCGGGCGACGCGGTCGGCGAGCAACGCCGCCTGCGCGGCGGCCTCCCACAGGTGACGATCGACCGTGAAGCGGTGATAGGCGTTGCGCTGCGGACGCGAACGCACCGGCGCCCATTCCGGCAACATGCGGGTGAAGAGATCCGCTTGGTCGAGCGACTCGAGCACCGGTATGGCCCGCGGACCCTCGAGGAGCAACCCGACCAACTCGTCTGCCCCGCCGGTCGGCCACGGTTGCGGCCACTCGAGTGTGCGTTCGCTCAGCGTCTCCAACGCACGTGTGGCAATGGGCGACTCGCTGCGGGCCGCGCCGACAGCAACTTGCAGCATCAGGGTGGGATCGCGCTCAGGCCACACATCGACACCGAGCTCTACTTCACCGTTGCGCAGGGTGACCCCCGACGCGAGTGGCCGCGGCTTCACAGGTGTCTTGGAGGCGCGAGTGACGGCATGCCACGCCCGATCGAAGTGCCACGAGATCGTCCGTGCTGCCGACGACACCGCCGCCATCAGATCGTCAGCGGTCCCAAAGCGACCGGCGGCAGCAATCGCATCTTGATCCTCCAGCCGTAGGACCTCGCCGGCGACGGGGGCCACACGTTGCAGCTCGACCCTTGCGTGCAGCAGCGTGTCGTATGCGGCCGCCAGAACAGCGGGAGTTTCGGCGAAGATTCCGCGGCCGGCAGCATCGATCCAACGCAACTCGTGCATGTCGCGCAGTCCGCCGCGCCCCTCCTTCAGGTTGGGTTCCAGCAGGAACGCGACCTCGCCGTCGGCGCGATGCCGGGCCATGTTGCGATCGCGGAGCAACGACAGCCAGGTTCCGGCATCTGCTTGCCACGCACGGTGCGCCGCCTGCAACACGTCGTCGGCCAACACGCGGTCGCCGGCGATCCACCGACCGCCGAGCATCGTTGTTGCCGTATCGAGTTGGTCTGCGCTGACGGACCACTTCTGGTTGGCGTCTCGCACGGCGTAACCGAGGTGAAGACCCGTGTCCCAGATCGGATACCACAGGTCGGCGAGCCCAGCTTCGATCTCTTTCGCGTGTCCACGATGCACGACCATCACATCGATGTCGCTGCGCGGCGCCATTTCACGTCGTCCGGTCCCGCCCACAACCAGTAGGCACACACCGTCTCGTCCAGCGAAGGTGTTGTCGTACAGTTCGACCAACCAGGCGTCGATCGCCGCTGTCCACGCCTCGCACCAAGCCCGACCGAACAGGGACGTGTCGGCGAGCAGGCGATCGCGTTCGGCGAGGATCACTACGGCATTGTGGCGTGTGAGGTGACGTCAGGTCGAGAGCGCTCGTGTCGACGCCCCCTACAATCCGACCATGCGCAGTTCATGGACCCTGCCGATCGGTCTCACGATCATCGCAGGGTTGACCGTGACGGCTGCCAGCTGCACCGACGATGCCTCGAGCCCTCCAACGACGATTGCGGTTGCGGCGACGGTGCCCGTCGCGCGTCCCGATGACGGGGTCCTGACCATCGGGGTGCTGATCCCCCAGGGCAGCGCCAATGCCGACATCGGTGAGGCAATCCGTAGTGCCGTGGAGCTCGCCAAGGACAAGATCAATGCCGCCGGGGGCTATGGCGGGCAAGGCGTCGTGCTGGTGCAGGCCGACGAAGGCGTGGCCGGGGTGGGAATCGACCCCGCCATAGCCACGCTGCTCGATTCAAACGTCGACGCGATCATCGGCCCGGCGTCGTCGACCAATGCGCTCGCCGGCCTCGGCGAGATCATCGACGCCGGTGTCGTGGCATGTTCGCCCACGGCTTCTGCCAGCCTGCTCGACGACTTCCCCGACAACGACCTGTTCTTCCGCACGATTCCATCCGACTCGTTGCAGGCCATCGCAATTGCCGAGACGGTCGACAACACCGGAGCAAGTCGAGCCACGGTCGCATACATCGACGATGTCTTCGGCCAGAGGTTCGCCGACACGGTCGGCGCGTCATTGGAGGCCATGCGCATCGAGCAGAGCGAAGCCATTCCGTTTTCAGCCGACAACCAGTCGATCGAGGCGGCGGCCGAGGAGGTCGCGACGATATCGGCCGGCGTGGTCGTGGTCATCGGCGACGCCACGTCGGGACCCGTCATGCTCGGTGCGATCGACGCGGCAGAGTCGCCGACTCAGCCCGAGTTCGTGGTCAACGACGCCATGCGCCGTCCGACGGCCAGCGCCGAGCCAATGGGCATTTCATTGGCCAGGCGGGTCACGGGAGTCTCGCCCGTCGCGTACAGCACCGACCAGGCGTTCCTCGAGCAACTGGGTGCCAGTCCCGACAACCCGAGTCCGTACGCTGCAAACGCGTTCGACTGCGTCAACCTCATCGCGCTCGCTGCGCTGGCGAGCAATTCGACGCAGCCCGTAGCCATCGCTGCACAGATCCCGGCGGTCAGCGAGAGCGGTTCGCCGTGCATGTCCTTCGCAGATTGCCGCGACGACATCCTGGCAGGAAGCAACATCAACTACGACGGCCCGGGCGGGCAACTGACGATCAATCGCAAGGGCGAGCTCGCCGGGGCGCTGTTCGAGACGTTCGGCTTCGATGACACCGGTCGCGACATCCACAAGGGATTCGTTCCGGTCCGTCCTTAGAAGCTGCTCATCAACTCTTCGACCGGCGTCACCATGCCGACGTAGAACGGACCGAACTCGGCGTACACCGCCGAGGCCTCGTCGAAGCGCATCGTGTACACGACCTCTTTCAAATCGTCGGGATGCGCACCGAACAGCGTGACGCCCCATTCGTAGTCGTCGAGCCCAGCCGACCCGGTGATGTACTGCGCGATGCGGCCGGCGAACTTTCGACCGCTGGCACCGTGCTCTTGCATCAGTTCGCTGCGTCGCTCGTACGGCAATGTGAACCAGTTGGCGTCGACGCCGCGCTTCTTGCTCATCGGGTAGAAGCACCACGCGGGCATGGCATGGTCGACGTGGTTGGGCGGGATCGTGGGATACAGGCGCGGCCGCTTCATCTCCTCGGGCATCTGCGATGCGTACTCACTGACCTCGCTGAGGCTGACGTACGAGTCGACGACCTCGAGCCCGCCGCGTTGAATGCCGGTCTGCAGGGCACGCAGTTCGCGGAGGTTCTCGTGGATGGCCATCACGGCGATGTCGCACTTGTGCCCGAGCATCGAGATGGTGACGACCTGACAACCCGCGCTCTCGGCAGCCTTGACTGCAGCAACCACAGCCTCGCCGTCGAAGAGCGGTGTTGGCTTGCAGAAAAGATGGAGTACTCCGACGCCGGTCGACGGCGCGACAGGTTCGCTTGTCATGCCCTCAGGCTAGGGCTGCACACGCTCAGGCGCATAGATGTTGACCCGTCCATGTCGGACGAATCCGGCCAGCGTCAGACCCGGCGCGACGGGCAGTCTGCACAGCGAGCGCAGTCGGTGCGCTGACGGCGACCAGCGTGCTGAACCCGCCTGCCCACGCCTTCTGAACCAGCTCGAAGCTGGCGCGGCCGCTGACGAACAGACCGAGGCCCGTGGCCGGGAGTTGGCCGTCGAGCAGCATGCGGCCGACCACCTTGTCGACCGCGTTGTGTCGACCGACATCCTCGCGGGTCGACAGCACCTCGCCGTCGGGGGTGAACGCGGCAGCGGCGTGAACAGCACCGCTCGCGGAGAGCAGGCCCTGGCCGGCGAGCACGGCAGAAGGTATCGATGCCAGGACGGCGAGATCGATCCGCTTCGTCTCCGGCAGGGGCTCGAGTCGATCACTCAGCGCTTCGATGGCGTCGTTGCCGCACAAACCGCAGCCGCTGGTGATGGTGCCGAGCCGAGGTGTCGGCACGGGAGCCATGCCACCGGTCTCCACGGTGACCACGTTGAATTCACTCTCGCTGGCGGCGCCGTCGGCGCAGTAGCGCACACCCTTGACGGGCGCACCGGCGAGCAGACCGTCGCTGAAACAGAAACCTGCGGCGAGCTCGTAGTCGTTGCCGGGAGTGCGCATCGTGGTGCTGACGATGTTGCCGTCGAGCTGGATCGTCATCGGCTCCTCGACGATCAACTCGTCGGGACGCCGCCGGAGCGCGCCCTCTTCGTAGACAGTGACCAGCAGCGACTCACTGCGACGACGGGCCATGAGGGTGAAGGTACCCGACGATCAGTCATTCCGGGATGCGTAACGGAATATGGTTCGCAGCATGGAACCGCAAAACAACGGCCGAATCCTCGCCGCCGAGCTGGTGGGCACCCTCGTGTTGATGCTCGGCGGCCCGGGCGTCGCCATCCTGTTGCCCGGGCTCGGGCTGCTCCCAGAGGGGGATGCGTCGACGGGCGCAACCCTGCTGAAGCTGCTGATCGTGGCCCTCGGCTTCGGCTTCTCTCTCCTGATCATGTTCTACGTGATCGGGCCCATCTCCGGCTGCCACATCAACCCGGCCGTCACGCTCGGAATGCTGTTGGCTCGAAGGATCGAGATGGTTCACGCCGTGTACGCCTGGATCGGTCAGGTGGTCGGCGCCATCGGCGGAGCGGCGATCATCTTCGGCATCGCGAGTGGCCGCGACGGTTTCGAGCGTGGCCAATTCGCCGCCAACCTGTGGACGGGCAAGTACTACGGCCTCGGTTCGACGATCGTGGTCGAGGTGTTGCTGACAGGGCTTCTCGTGATGGTGATGTTGTTCACGACCACCAAGAAGTTCGCACTCGGCATGGGCGGGCTGGTTGCGGGCATCACGTTGACGCTGATCTACATGATCTCCATCCCGGTCGACAACGGCGCGGCCAATCCGGCGCGCAGCCTCGGCACGGCGTTGTTCGCCAATTCGCGAACCGACGCTTTGCAGCAGGTGTGGGCGTTCATCCTGTTCCCGATGATCGGCGCCGTGGTCGGCGTCATCGTGTGGTTGATGCTCGACGAGTCACGACTCGAGGAGACCGAACTGGTCGAACTGCCGGGCGCCTCGGAGCTGCGCGACATCCTCGGCAACATCTCGAAAGGTGTCAACGACCTCGGCGACTGACCGTGTGATCTGACACGTCGATCTGCCTAGGCCAGCAAGGCCAGCAGATCCGCTCGTCGCTCGGGTCCCAGGGCGGGCTCGGGTGCGCGGTTGTCGCGGTCCTGCCACACGGCCAACACGCGTGAGCGCACATCGGGGTCCTTGATCATCGCGTCGGGCGCTGTCAACAGATTGAGACTGCGGAAGAACGCGCGCAGCACCACTGCATCGCGACGGAGGGCCGGCAACAAACCGTCGCGGAAGACGGCACGCATGAACCGCCGCTGATCCGAGGTGTCGCCGTCAGGATCCTCGCCGGCCAGCAGGGCCGCTGCCACACGACGGGCTTCGGCGTCCTGCTCGACGCTCGCTCGGTACCACGGGTAGATCTCGGCCCGCAACGCCGCGTCGTAGTCGAGCAGCATCTTCGTCGTGTCACCCGGGTTGGCGTCGATCGCTGCCACCATCAGATGCGCACCCCAGAACGCCGTCGAACACCCGCGCCCATAGAGCGGGTTGGTGCACAGCACCGCGTCGCCGATAGGGATGAAGCCGGTCGCGACGACTTGCCCGTCGACCACGAACTGCCGCCACCTGTTGATCAACCCCGCCATTGCATGGACCGACTCGGTGACCGGCGCAGCACGTCCGTCGAGCCACGGGGCGGTGGCCACCAGTTGCCGGGCGCACGTGTCGAACACGTCGGGATCGGTCAACGTCTTGCGCAACTCGTCGTCGCCGGTCGGTGTTGCCAGAGTGACGGAGAACGTGCGGTTGTCGCCGACGAACACTCCGTACTTGAGATATCCGAGGTCGCCGCCGATGGGGCCGGTGCGCGGCGGGTAGGCCGCGCCGTCGAGCAGTCGGTAGAAGCGGCTGAAGTACACGATGCCGGTGTCGTCGACTGCTTCGTCGATGGGCGCGCACCCGATCTCCTCCAACCAGTCGGGCAGGGTGCTTCGCCGACCGGCGGCCACGACGACGAGGTCGCTGGATGACGTGCTGCCGTCGGCCAATCGAACCCCGGTGATGTTGGGCACGGCTTGCGTCGAGTCGGCGAGCAGCCCGACGACAGCGGTGCCGGTTCGAAACTCGACCCGCCCCTCGGCGAGCGCGGCGCGACGCAACACCCACTCGAACGTCGTGCGGCGGCAGGCCAACATCGACAGCTCGTCGTCTGCGGCCTCGCGCTCGAAGTCGGACATCGTCGCCGGCAGGTCGTCGCCGAAGCGCATCTCGGTGGCGCCTTCGTCGAGCAGCTGTTGGTAGAGGTCGGGATAGTCCGACTTCAACACGCGAACCAACCTCGCCAAGAACGCATGGCTGTGCCGCACCTGTGGTGCGCCGCGACGATCCCACTCGAAGGCCTCGTCGGCGGAATGCGGCATGGGCGTGTCGTCGCGTTCGAACACCTCCACGCTGTGGCCTTTTCTGGCGAGCGCCAATGCTGCGCCGAGACCAGCCACTCCTCCTCCGACCACCGCCACATCCACCTGAGCGAGACTAACGGCAGTCCCGCCGGGGTAACTCGCGAGGTCAGGCGACGATCGTGACGGTGGCGGTCAGTTCTGTGCCGGCGGGCTCTATGGGGACCCACGACAACGTCGACTGGCCCAACGTTGCATCTGCGGGGATCGGCAACTCGATGTGGAACACGACCGACTCGCCGGCTGCGATCAGGATCCCGTCGCTGCCGTTGCAGTCGAGTATGAACTGGCCGGTGGCGTTGTTCATCGTCTCGGCGTAGATCGGGCAGTCGGAATCCGAGATGACCACTGGGTCGCCCACCGCGGTCAGCACGACGTCGTACTGCAAGACCTCGCCGGCACGGACGCTCGATGGCGCTTCCAGTGCGATCTGGAGGTTTTCGGGCAAGCCCGCCGCGTTGCTGCCTTCAATCGGGGCGAATGCCTCGACTTGCAGCGTCCCTGGCCCAGGTGGCGTGTAGCCGGATGGACTACAGGAGTCCGGTTGTACCGGACTACCGGCAGCGAAGGGGACTTCCACGAGTCCCCCGGTAGTAGTCAGCCGAAACTGCGACGACTCATTTCCGCCGCACACGTTGCTGGCGA
The DNA here is from genome assembly GCA_963746365.1 of Ilumatobacteraceae bacterium. GTDB lineage: Bacteria > Actinomycetota > Acidimicrobiia > Acidimicrobiales > Ilumatobacteraceae > JAENVT01. The sequence goes on from CAVVBH010000008.1 coordinate 178,944, forward strand.
TGGGTCCGAGCCGGGCGATCGCCCAGCTACTCGGCTCGAGAACGATCGGATCTGCTGTTTGCCCGAGGAGTGCGGGATCAGTGCTCGAGACGACGTTGTTGGCATCGTCGAGAAAAGCGACATTGGGGACGCCGCTCACCTCGCACGGCTGGTCGCCTTTGTTGCGAACATTGAGAGCTCCGTACATTGTGCCGGCCGCCCCTTCGGCCGTCGGAACGATGTCGAGATCTTGGAGCGCACACGGCGCCGCTGTCGTCAACGTGGTAGGAAGCGTCTCGGCGAACTGGACCCGCTGGTGTGGTGCCGCCGCCTGGTCGACAAAGTCGAAGCGTTGCGGAGGATCGAGGCGGGCGAGCTCGACCGTGCCGCCATTCAATCGAGTCAGGATCGTCCCGTCGAGGTCGCTCGCCGCCACCTGCCACCCGTCGGCCAGCGAGTACCACGTGCCGGTGCCGTCCGCGGCCAGGACCGCGACCACAGGTTCCGTAGGCGTCGGAATGTCGGACGCGGCATCAGTGGGCGGGCCGACGGTTGTCCGCACGATCGCGCCGCCATGGGACGACGGGGCTGGAGGTTCGTCGCCGTCGTTGGGCCCCGGCCACCGAGGATCGCGATCGATGACGAGATGCCAGTCGTGGCGTCCGTCGGGATCGCTGACGGTCAGATCACCGATCTTCACGCTGCCCGAGGTGGTCCCGACGGCGTGAGCAGGGCGACCGAGAGAGACTGGCTCGCCGTTCACGTCGACGTATCCGATCAACGGCTGACCGGTACGCCGATCGATGATCCCATCCGCGCCGTGCCCGAGTACGCCAGTCGGAGCCTCAGCGAACGCGGCCGAGTCGATCGGTGACGATGCGATGACCTGCCCTGCTCGATCGCCCGACAGGGCGAATGCAAACAGGTTGAGGATGGGACTGTCGGTCTGTACAACGCCGTAGAGCACATCTCCGGGACCGACCGCGATGTTGCCAACCGGACCCGCGGTCAGCAAGACGATCTCTGGGGTCGTGTCAGGCGAGAACGAGTCGAACATCGTGGCCGTTCCCGTGCCTGGCGCGACGGTGACGATTCGGGTGTCGCCGATCGCCACGAGCGGAACCTGTGTCTGGTCTGTCATGCCGAGGAATGCCTTAGCTGGGAAAGCCGGCGGCAGAGCGTCGTGTCGGACACCGATTGCGTCACTGGGGAACGGCGTCGTCGGTGGCGTTGTGTTGCTTGCCACGGTGGTGTCGGGCAGGTTGGTGGTGGCGACTGCGGTCGACGCTGTCGGCACTTGCGTCGTTGGTGCGCTGCCAGGAACCAGCCTGTTGCTCTTGTCCTCGTTGAGGTTGATGAACAGCGCGACGACCGCCGCGGCAACCAACGCGACGGAGGCACCGATCGCAACCCACCGGCGCGGGCCAAGGCCCCGACTTGGCGAGACCACGACGGGACCGTCATCGAGACGAAGCCGTTCGAGTCCCAACTCCACGCGTGCCGCCGCCATGTCGGCGGCATCGGCGCGGGCGGCAGCAGCGGCGCGCCGACCAATTTCATCGATTGTCGTCATCGAGCACCTCCTCGGCACCGAGGGTTGCGGCCAGCGACTGGCGCGCCATGAACAGCGAGGTCTTCACCGTGCCGACGGAGACGCTGAGGATCTCGGCGATCTCAGCAACGGCCAAGTCTTCGACGTAGTACAGGACGACCGCGGCCCGCTGACGTTCCGGCAACGCCCGCACAACTGCCCAGAAGGAAGCGTCAGACACCTCGCCTGCGACGGCTGTCGGAGCGGCGTCGAGCCGAGCCAACGCCCGTGTCTCGCGCGCCTGGCGACGATGCGCGTCGATGCGTCAAGTTGATCAGGACCCGTCGAACCCATGCGCCGGGACGATCGAGCGCACCCACAGTTCGCCAGTCCCGATAGGCCCGCGCCAGCGCTTCGTGGGCGAGGTCGGCGCCGACATCCCGGTTCCCCGTCAAGGTCGTCGCCAGGGCGACGAGCGGCGCCAGTTCCTGCCGATAGAGCCGCTCGAAGCTTGCCGCGCCGGTCGAGGTTGCGGCTTGGCGCGCCATGGTCACATTCGAACACACGCAGGAACCCCCTCGCCGGTTGATCCCAAGTTCCCGCGATGAGAGATGAGCCGGTGCCTTCCGCACATCTCTCATCGCGCACGCCTGCCCCGGGGGCGTGGTGAGAGATGTGCGGTCTCGGGCGGCTCATCTCTCATCGCATGGTGTGACGCGGGGGAGCGGGTTGCCGGATTAGCACTCGAGCGTCTAGAGTGCTAGCAGTCTCGCACCCCGAGTGCGAACGACATATCCCCTCATTCTGGAGGACAAGCAATGGCAAAATAGATCGCGTTCGACGAGCAGGCCCGTCGCTCGCTCGAAGCGGGCATGAACAAGCTCGCCGACGCCGTCCGCGTCACGCTCGGGCCGAAGGGCCGCAACGTCGTGCTCGAGAAGAAGTGGGGCGCACCCACCATCACCAACGACGGCGTGTCGATCGCCAAGGAGATCGACCTCGAGGACCCGTACGAGCGGATCGGCGCCGAGCTGGTCAAGGAAGTCGCCAAGAAGACCGACGACGTCGCCGGTGACGGCACCACCACCGCGACCGTCCTCGCCTGGAGCATGGTCCGCGAGGGTCTGCGCAACGTCGCCGCCGGCGCCAACCCGATGACCCTGAAGAAGGGCATCGAGGCCGCCGTCGAGGCCGCCGTCGCAGCATCAAGGACGCTCGCCAAGGAAGTCGACTCGAAGGATCAGATCGCTCAGGTCGCCTCGATCTCGGCCGCCGACGACGAGATCGGTCAGATGATCTCCGAGGCGATCGACAAGGTCGGCAAGGACGGCGTCATCACCGTCGAGGAGAGCCAGACCTTCGGCATGGAGATGGACCTCGTCGAGGGCATGCGCTTCGACAAGGGCTACATCTCGCCGTACTTCGTCACCGACACGGAGCGGATGGAGGCGTCGCTCGACGACCCGTACATCCTGCTCGTGTCAGCTCGAAGATCAGCTCGGTGCGCGACATGCTGCCGGTGCTCGAGAAGGTCATGCAGAGCGGCCGCCCGCTGGTCATCATCGCCGAGGACGTCGAGGGCGAGGCTCTCGCCACGCTCGTCGTCAACAAGATCCGCGGCACGTTCAAGTCGGCGCCGTCAAGGCTCCCGGCTTCGGCGAGCGCCGCAAGGCGATGCTGCAGGACATCGCCATCCTCACCGGCGGTCAGGTCATCAGCGAGGAAGTCGGCCTCAAGCTCGAGAACGTCACGCTCGACCTGCTCGGCACGGCCAAGAAGGTCATCATCACCAAGGACGAGACCACCATCGTCGAGGGTGCCGGCACCGAGGACGACATCAAGGGCCGCATCAACCAGATCAAGGCCGAGATCGACAACACCGACAGCGACTACGACCGCGAGAAGCTGCAGGAGCGTCTCGCCAAGCTGAGCGGCGGCGTCGCCGTGCTCAAGGTCGGCGCGGCCACCGAGGTCGAGCTCAAGGAGAAGAAGCACCGCATCGAGGACGCCGTGTCGCACGACCAAGGCCGCCATCGAAGAGGGCGTCGTGCCCGGCGGCGGCGTCGCGCTGCTGCGTGCGCAGGCCGCGGTCATCGAGGTCGCCGACAGCCTGCACCGGTGACGAGGCAACGGGCGCCCGCATGGTCGCCAAGAGCCTCGAGGCGCCGCTGAAGCAGATCGCCGAGAACGCCGGCATGGAAGGCGGCGTCGTCGTCGAGCGGGTCAGGAACCTGAGCGGCAGCCGAGGGCCTCAACGCCGCCACCGGCGTCTACGAGGATCTGGTCAAGCTCGGCGTCATCGACGCTGCCAAGGTCACCCGCTCGGCGCTGCAGAACGCAGCCTCGATCGCGGCCCTGTTCCTCACCACCGAGGCCGTCGTCGCCGACAAGCCCGAGAAGGACACGGCGGCGGCGGCATGGGCGGCGGCGGAGGCATGGAGGACTTCTAGTCCTCACCAGCCAGTCAGAACGAGAACTGAAAACGACGAAGGGGCCCGCAGCAATGCGGGCCCCTTCGCTACGTACTAGGACTCGTTCAGCCGCCGGCGACGGCGGGGATGATGCTGACGGTCTCGCCGTCGGGCACCTTCGTGTCAACCCTCGAGGTAGCGCACGTCGTCGTCGGCGACGAACACGTTGACGAACTTGCGCAGCGCGCCGGCGTCGTCGAACAGCCGCTCGTGGAACCCGGGATGCGCGCGCGTCGAGGTTGGCGAGCACGTCGGCCGAGCGTCTGACGCCCTCGACCTGCACGGACGAGGCACCGCCCGAGATCGGACGCATCGTGGTGGGGATTCGAACATTGACGGCCATGAGCGAAAGCTTACCAGTTGGGTCAGGATTCGAAACCCTCGAGCACCACCAAAGTGAGGCCAGCCAACGTCTGCAGTACGTAGCCGCCTTCTTGGACGATCACCGTGGCGCGATCGAGGCCGGCGATCATCCGGCCGACCGCACCGAAGCCTGCGTGGGTGACAAGAAGAGGACTGTTCGGATCGTCGCGGGCCGCATCGACACCGAGCGACACGACCAACGCATCGGGTTCGAATCTCACGACATCATCCAGCAACGATGTGCATGCTTCGAGCCACACGCCGTCCGTCGTACCCGGGTCGACCGGCACGTTGCGATTGGTGGAGGTGTCGTCGACCTCGTCCGCGTAGCCGACGGTGTGAGGAAACCAGCCGGCAGCAGGATCGACATGCACCGATCCGTAGAACACCGCCGGGTCGTTCCAGAAGATGGCCTGCGTACCGTTGCCGTGGTGGGCATCGATGTCGACGATCGCGACGCGATCGAGGCCGTCCGCGCGTAGTTGGGCGGCCGCAACGGCCGCGTTGTTGAGGTAGCAGCTACCGCCGAAGAAGGCGGGCCCGGCGTGATGACCGGGCGGACGGCAGACCGCATACGCCACGCCTGCTCCATTGGCAACCAGGTCGGCCGCAGTTGCCGCTGCGTCGGCCGCTGCCTTGGCACCCGTCCACGTGCCTTCGCCGATGCACGTCATGGTGTCCATCGCGTAGAAGCCGATCTCGGCTCGAATCGTCGCCGCGCCGCGACGGCGGGATCCGCCGTGATTGCCCGCCACCGGCGGAAAGAAGTACGGCGTGACATACGCGACGCCGGGCACTTCGAGGTGACCATCGGCCACCCAGCGTTGGTAGGCGGACTCCAGCAATGCGAGGAACCTTGGATCGTGCACGCGCAGCAACGCATCGAGCCCGTGGTCCACCGCTTCGACGATCGGTGCACCAGCCATGGCACACGCTGCGGCAATGATCTCGGCCCTCACCGGCAGCTCGTCGGTGGCCTCGGTCACCCCGCACCACACGCCCGTCGCGACATCGTGGCGCACGTGGTCGGGGCCGACGACCACCGGCATGGACAGGATCACATCAAACCCAGCATCTCGTCGATCGGCAGCGCTTCGGCGACCCGACCGTTCCGGCCGGTCGTCGTCGTCGCCCGGAACAGACTGTCGAGCACGGCCTCTTCCGTTGCATCGACGGTGGCTTCGAAGAGCCCGTTGAGGTCGCGGTCCGAAAGAACATCGTGGCTGACCCGGCCACGACCGTCGCGCGACAAGCGACACCCGGTGCTGAACGCCAGGAAGATCTCACCGCTGCCGTGGCTGGCCACCGAACCCGTGCGCGCCAGACCGAGCCCGGCACGGCGAGCGAGGCGCTCGCATTGCGCAGGGAGGACTGGCGCATTGGTCGCGATGACGACGATGCAGCTTCCGTCGGGCGCCTCCCGTTCGCCGCTACGACCGAGTTCGGCGAACCGTCGCCCGACGGGCGAGCCGTTGACACACAGCCGCTCGAGCGCGCCGAAGTTGGTCAAAACCAGCACACCAAGAGCGTGGGCATCGACGACACGCGAGGAGGTACCGATGCCACCCTTCCAACCGAGGCAGGTCATACCCGATCCAGCGCCGATCGCGCCTGCCCCGAACAGCCCGTCGGCGGCGTCGGCCAGAGCGTCGGCGACGTGGCGCGGCTGCACCGCCATCACCGCCGGGTCGCTGAGCCAGGAGTCGTCGCACTCACCGATCACCGGGATGACCACGTCATCGTCAATGCCGGAAACCTCGCGCAAGGTTGCCTCGACGACCCCTTGGTAGGCCAGGCCGACACTCATCGTCGCCGTCAGCACGACCGGCGTTTCCAGCGTGCCCCATTCGCGGATGGTCAGCGATCCGGTCAACTCGCCCGCTCCGTTGAGCACCGCGACACCCGCCGCCATCGGCTGGTGAAACATCGAGTCCAACGTGTCGGGAACGATCGCCGTCACGCCAGTGCAATGCTCCGCGATGGTCGAGTGTCCGACGCGCAGCCCGGGAACATCGGTGATCGCGTTGTGCGTGCCCGTAGGCAGCACGCCGATCTCGATGCCGCAATCGCGCGGGCGACGCCGTTGCTCTGTCATGGGGGCTGAGAGTACAGCGACCGCCTACGGTGCACTCCGTGGACCACTTCGACATCGCCGTGATCGGCCTCGGCGGCATCGGCAGCGCTACCGCCTGGTTCGCAGCACGCGTCGGGCCAGTCGGTGATCGGGCTCGAGCGTTTCGAGCTCGGCGGTCATCATCACGGCGCCTCGCACGATCACAGCCGAATCATCCGGCACAGCTACCACACCCCGCACTACGTCGGCCTGACGCGTCTTGCCTACGACGCCTGGCGGGAGGTCGAAGCCGAGAGTGGTGAGAGGTGCGTGCACGTGACCGGAGGCATCGATCTGTTTCCACGCGGCGCCGCAATCGACAGCGGGACATATCGCGATTCGATGAGGGCGTGCGGGGTCGACTTCGACGAGTTGACTGCCGCGGACGTGGCGACGAGATGGCCGGTATGGCAGGTGGCGAACGACACCGAAGTGCTGTACCAAGCCGACACCGGCATCGTCTCGCCGGCGGCGACGGTGCCGCTCCTGCAACGACTCGCTGTCGATCGCGGAGCCGTCCTTCGTGGCGGCACGACCGCGATGGACGATCGAGCCGGACCACGACCAGGTCAACATCCGTCTCGCTGATGGCGACATCGTGATCGCGGCGCAAGTGGTGGTCGCAGCCGATGCATGGACCGCACCGCTGCTCGAGCCCCTCGCCACGTCCCTGCCGCTGACGGTGACACGTGAACAGGTCACCTACTACGACACCGACGAGCCGTCGTGGTTCGGGCGGGACCGCTTCCCCGTGTGGATCTGGATGGACGATCCGTCGTTCTACGGATTCCCCACGTTCGGCCGACCTGGCGTGAAGATCGCCCAGGATTGCGGCGGGACATCCGTGGATCCCGACACTCGTGGCTTCGAACCCGACCCGGCGATCCTGGCGCGCACCGACGCGTTCGCTCGGGAAGCGTTCGGCGGCCGACTGGGACCAGCGCTGTCGACGACCACGTGCCTCTACACCCTTCCGCCCGGACCGCGACTTCGTCGTCGATTCACTGCCAGGGCATCCCAACATTCATGTCGCGCTCGGCGCCGGTCACGGCTACAAGTTCGTGGCCTGGTTCGGCAAGACGCTGGCAGCGTTGGCCAACGATCGTGATCCGGGGTGCGACCTCGCGCCATTCACCCTCGATCGACCCGCACTGACCGACCCCGCGTGGGAGCCGAACTGGCTGGTGTGATCGGTTCGGTCGTGACCTGCGATTCTTTGCAGCGAAACTCCTGGCTGATGCGTGTGTGTGAGTGATGCTCATCACCCGTACATCACCGGACCGCACACACATGACCGAACCAATCGAATTCGCAGTCGTCGCCACGAGCTTCGAGGATCTGTACCTGCGCGAGTACCCGGGCCTGATCGCCGTCGCCACCGCGCTGTCGGGTCGCGACGGCGAAGACCTGGTGCAGGATGCGATGGTCAAGGCACTGGTGAGTTGGGACAAGGTTCGGCGTCTCGAACGACCGGGCGGTTGGTGTCATCGGGTGCTCGTCAACCTGTGTCGGAGTCGATGGCGCAGACTGATGACCGAAGGCGCGGTTCCTGTCGAGAGTGAGGCGCGAAGAGCCGTCGACGCCGGGACCATCGGACGATGTGATGGCGTTTTGGAACGCGATACGCGAGCTGCCGGAGCGTCCACGGCTCGCTGTCGCCTTGTTCTATGCGGGCGACCGATCGGTGACGGATGTGGCCGGCATTCTCGACGTGCCGGAAGGGACCGTACGAAGCGATCTCAGCCGTGCCCGCACCGTTCGTGATCGCCCGAATGGAGTCGACGTCATGACCAACGATGCGGGTTCCAACAATCCGTCCGATGCTCAGCAACCCGACGACGCGTACGAGCAACTTGCGCGCACCGCTGGCGCGGCCCTGCGACGGCCTGCTCCGAGCGACGGCGTCGCTCGCCTGCGATCCGTGCGCCGGCGCCAACAGTTCGTTCGCAGCACGATCGCGGCCGGCGCGTCGGCCATCGTCGTCATCGTCGGCTTGATCGTGCTGAACCGTCCTTCGGAGGAGACCATCGCCCCCAGCGACTCCAACCGAGACCAGCACGACCGCGGTGCCGGCCTCGACCACCACGACGAGCACGACGACAACGACGATCGCGGCGGATCTTCCGACTCTCCCCTACACGTTCACAGGCATCGACGGCCTCACCGCAGTCGGCGACCCGGTGGCGACCGACGCCGGCGGCTTCAGGTCGATGTTGAGTGCATGGACGGGGCCAACTGGCATCACCGACGGGTATCTCCTCCTCATCGAACTGCCCGAAGCCATCGGAGCGAGCGAACCCGAGGGCGACGTCACGTCCGTACCCATCGACGTTCCCGACGGTCATGCGTATCTGGTGACCGCCAACGGCGCTGACGGTCAGCCGATGACGCTGACCAGCGCCACTCGCCTGATGTGGTGGCGCGATGACGGGCGCCAGTGGATCGTGAGCAACTACAACGTCACGCCCGAACGTCTCACGCAGCTGACCTTGGCAATCCAGCCCGGTTCGGGTCTGCCGTACGTGCTGCCCGAGGCCGGGACGACGTTCGTGGGTTTCAGTGCCTCCGAGTCGTACGAATCCGTGGGCCAGCAATGGTCGCTCGATGGTTCGAACCTCACACTCGCTGTGACTACTGGCGGGCTCGCCCAACAACTGGCGGATGTGACGGCGGTGTCAGTAGTCGAACGCACCATCTGCGGCGCTGCGGGGTACGCGATCACCCTTCCCAACGGGCAGGTCAAACTGGCGTGGCCAACCGCCAACCCCGACCAGTGGGCGTCGCTGATCGTCAGCGCTCCCCTCGTCCCCCGGCTCGACGAGATAATCGCAGCGATCACACCAACCTGAACCTGCTCTGATGCTTGTCATGGAACGGTTCGCCGACATGTTCATCGACCCGGACAAGGATTCGAGATTCGAGCCATCGCCGCAGGGCGACGAGCGCGCCACGCTCACCGGATTCCTTCGCTGGCAGCGCGAAACACTGGAGTTGAAGTGCTCCGGCCTTGAACCGGCCGACCTCGCCCGTCGCTCGGTGGACTTCTCCTCGATGTCGTTGTTGGGGTTGGTGCGCCATCTGGCCGACGTCGAGCGTGGCTGGTTCCGAAACGTCATGGCGGCGCAGGATGCCCCGTCGCACTACTCCTCGCCGACCAACCGCGACGGAGACTTCGATGACGCAACGCCAGATCCCGACGTCGTCGCAGAGGCGTGGGCGGTGTGGAGAGCCGAGGTTGCGTTCGCCGACCAATTTGTCGCCGACTCGGTAGACCTCGACGTTGCGGGAAACGACTCGTGGCTCGGCGCCGTCTCGCTCCGATGGGTGCTGACTCACATGATCGAGGAGTACGCCCGACACAACGGTCACGCCGATCTGCTGCGCCAGGGGATCGACGGGGCGGTCGGTCAGTAGACGATCACTCGGTCATCTTCGAGGTCCACCAGCGACGGATGTCGAGGCTGGGATCCTCCATCGGCGCGTACCAGCCGTGGTCGAAGGTTCTGCTTGCCATGCCGCGTTGGACACGCTCGCAGATCGCCCAATCCTGCAGGTTGACCATGTGCCAGAAGTCGACCGCATCAGAGGGATCGAAACGAGCATTGGCGACCTCGTCGGGATGGAACAGCAGTTGGCATTCGATGCTCGTGCGACTGGGTGCGACGGGTCGCAGGACGAACGCCGCCACGTGATCGCGTGACAACGACAACATCAGGTTGGGGTAGATCAGCTCCCCGAAGTGATTGACACGCTCGGCCTCGTTGAGGCCGGGGAACGATGCTCGCTCGCTGATACCCGTGGCGGTATAGGTATCCGCTCCGGCGCGATGCGGAATGCCGTGCTCCCAGTCGAGCGCTGCACCGCCGCGCACACGAAAGGAAGGCACCAGATCACAGAGCTCGGGATGCACCGGCCCGCAGTGGTAGCACTCGTTGTAGTTCTCGGCGATGACCTTCCAGTTGGCCGCGACGTCGTAGGCGATCGAGCCACCGACGACGAGTTGGTCGAGTGGGAATCGTTTGACCCGCGAAGCGATTGGGCCCAGCTCGTCGTCGAGCGTCGGCCCTGCGTCGGCCAGTCGCACGAACGTGAACCCACCCCATTCGGCGATCCCGAAACGGCGCAAGCCGAACTCGGCCGGATCGATGTCGTCGACCCACGGCGACGCGCGCAACGATCCGTCGAACCCGTACGCCCAGAAGTGATACGGGCAACGGATGACGTTGTCGAAACACGCCGAAGGCGAGACAGGCGCGGTCGAGTCGACCAGCTCGGTGCCTCGGTGCATGCATCGATTTGCAAACGCGCCGAGCGCGCCGGTGCTGTCGCGAACGATCAACACGTTCTCGCCGGCGACGGACGCCAATCGATACGAGCCGGGGTCCGCGCCCACCGCATCGCTGCGGCCGATACAGACCCACGAAGTGGATATCGCCAGCCGCTGCTCGTCGGCAAAGACCGTCGCGTCGCAATAGGCCGAACGCGCCAGGCTGGCTTCCATCAAGCGCTGACCGGTGGCCGCCGAGAAGCCCAAGGCTGCGCGGCCTCGAGCTGAGCAGCGATTCGCACAAGCACATCCTCGCGACCGAACCCGGCGACGAGTTGTACACCAACGGGCAGGCCATCGGCAGTCCAGTACAAGGGCAGGCTGATTGCCGGCTGACCGGTGACGTTGAACTGCGCTGTGAACTGCAACAGCTCGCGCACCCGCATGCCACCCTCGGGCCCCGAGAGGTAACCGATGAGCGGAGGAGGCGTAGCGATGACAGGCGTCAACAACACGTCGTGACCCTCGCTGCCGTCGGCGGGGTACCACCACGACAGCACCTCGCGGGCCCAGATGCTCTGTGCCGTGACCGTCAGCAGGTAGTCGGCTGCCGAAATGGAATTGCCGAGCTCGCCGAAGAAGACGTTGTCGGGCTCGAGGTCACCGTCGGCGATCGGCCGTCCGAGGCTCTCCTCCATCAGCCGCAGATCGTGGGCCGTGTTGGCGGCCACGACGGTGACGAAACGATCCTGGAACTCGAGGTCAGCGATTGCTGCCGGTGAGCTGTCGTCCATGTGGTGGCCGAGCGACTCCAGCAACTTTGCGGCGGCCCCAACGGCCGCTTCGCAGTCGGGGTGCGAGGGAACCAGCGGCGAACGATCGAGCACACCGATGCGAAGTTTGCCGGGGTCCGCGCCGACCTCGTCGAGCAGCGGACGCACGAACGGCGGAGCGACGTAGGGGTCGCCGGGCTCGTATCCGGAGATCGCGTCGAGCACTGCGGCGGTGTCGCGGACGCTACGAGTGACGCATCCATCGATGGTGGCGCCGGCCCATGCCTCACCGATCAACGGAGCATGGCTGACACGGCCCTTGCTCGGCTTCAAACCGACCAGTCCGCACTCCGAGGCTGGTACGCGAATCGAGCCGCCGCCGTCGTTGGCGTGACCGACGGCAACGATGCCTGCTGCCACCGCGGCTGCGGAGCCTCCCGACGACCCGCCGGTGGAATGGTCGAGGTTCCACGGATTACGAGACGGCCCATAGGCCAGCGGCTCGGTCGTGATGGTGCTACCCATCTCCGGGGCGTTCGTTCGACCGATGGCCACAAAGCCTGCTTCGCGGAACCTGCGGTACAACGCAGAGTCGACCGGTGCGCGGAAGTCGACCGACTTCAGACCCCGCGAACCCTGGTGATAGGGCTCGCCCTTCATCATGCAGCCGAGGTCTTTGACCACCATCGGCACCCCGGCAAACGGACCTCGGGCTGCTGCGGCCTCTCCGGCGGCTGCCTGATATCGCGGATGGATGATCGCATTGATCGTCGGGTTCACGCGTTGCGCGGCTTCGATCGCCGCTTCGACCAGTTCACCGGCGGACACCGATCCATTGCGCACCAATTCGGCCTGAGCGGTGGCGTCGAGAGAGGCGATGTCGTTGGCAATTCCCATGGCGTCGAACCCTAGGCTGCGGCCGTGCGCGTGGTGGCAGCGGTCGACAAGTTCAAGGGGACCGCGACTGGTGCGCAGGTCGCAGCCGCTGTCGGATCGGCGTGTTGGGAACTGGGCCACGACTGCGTCGAACTTCCGATGGCCGACGGTGGCGAGGGCACGCTCGAAGCCCTCGGCGGCCCCAACCGAAATTCGACGGTCACCGGTCCGCTCGGCGATCCGGTCAGCGCTGAGTGGCGGATGCATCGCGGCACGGCAGTGATCGAGATGGCCCGCGCGTCGGGGCTGACATTGGTGGGCGGCGCATCGAACAACGATGCGATGGCAGCGTCGACCATCGGTACCGGTGAGCTGATCGACATGGCGTTGGACGCCGGAGCAAAGAAGATCATCGTCTGCCTGGGAGGATCGGCGACGACCGATGGTGGCTACGGTGCCCTTCGCGCCATCCATGCGCCGCATCGTCTGCGCGGCGTGAAGTTGCTCGTGGCGTGCGATGTGCGTACTCGCTTCCTCGACGCCGCCGAGGTGTTCGGCCCGCAGAAAGGTGCGTCGCCGGCCCAGGTGAAGCTGCTCACCGGTCGGCTGCAGCGACTCGCCCAGATCTATCAGCAGGACTATGGCGTCGATGTGCGCGAGATCGATGGGACTGGTGCCGCCGGCGGAATTGCCGGCGCGCTCGTGGCGCTCGGCGGGCAGTTGCTGCCGGGTTTCGAACTGGTTGCCGACGAGCTCGATCTGCACGATGCGATCGCCGCGGCCGACGTCGTCGTCACCGGAGAGGGGTATCTCGACGAACAGAGCTTCGAGGGCAAAGTCGTCGGGGGCGTGCAGGAACTGGCCGACGAAGCGGGCAAGCCCGTGGGTGCGATTGTCGGCGATGCAACGCCCGAGGTCGTGGCGCGCATCGACCACGTGAGCTTGGTGGATGAGTTCGGTCCGCAGCGAGCAATGAACGAGCCGCTGTGGTGCATCGAGCGGGCCGCAGCCTCGCTACTTCAACGAATTACGGAGCACCAGTCGTAGTTGTCGCGCCGGCTGGCGTGGTATCGGCAGTGACGGGTTCGACCATCTGCGCCAGCGTCTTGCCGGCCTTGTCGTCGCCCAGCAGAACCAGCACGGTGTTGTCGGCGAGCAACGTCGGGTCCTGCAACAGCACCGGCGTGGGCATCGGCTCGACCGTCGTGACGCCCATCAATGCCGCCACCGACCGTGCAACTGCCTCAGCCGCGGGGTCACCGGGAAGGTACTGAATCTTGGTGACCGCCTCCTTGGTTGCGCCGTTCGTGGCGGTACCCATGGTGAACTGGTTGCCCTGCAACGCGGTCGTGAGTGTGCCGGCGACACCGTCGGCGTGAGAGGAGTTGGCGACCAAGACCTTCGCGCCCGCTGTGGTCGGAGTGAACACGCTTGGCTGGGTTTCGACAGGGAGCTGCGACAGCGGTGTTGTGGTGAGCGGATCGACGCTGGTCGTCGAAGCGACCGTCGGGCTCGTCGCGTCGTCGTCATCGTCGCTGCGGATGTTTCTCAGAATCAAGAACCCGACCACGACGGCCGCGATTGCGATGACGATGGCCAGCGTCGAGCCCATCGGCGAAGCGCCGCTGCCCGACCGCTTAGGGGGACGGCTCGGCTGTTCGTTACTCATGTGTGCTCCTGTCCCGGGCTAGTCACCACTGGCCGCGCCCTCAATCATCTCACGACGACGCCTCTCGCGATGGCGTCGAAGCCGACGCACCGTGAGGGGGTCGAACTGCAGCGCCGCCGGATGATCGATCACCCGGTTCACCTCGAGGTTGTACTCCTCCACGGAGCATGCAAACCGGGCGCGGATGGCGTCGAAGCGGTGCTCGTCGAGCGTGAACCACGAAGACTCGAAGCGAATGATCGCCTCGTCGCGTTCGCTGAGTGTTGGAGATCCATCTGTCACGGCGGCAAGCCTTACCGGTGGAGCAGGGTCATTACAAGGACCCCCACTAATGTCGCTGCGATGCCTCCGGCTAGCCGCCCATTCCTGATCGGCGTCGCCGGCGGAACGTGCGCGGGCAAGACGGTGGTATGCGAGCGCCTGGCCGAACTGGCCGGCCGCGATCAGTTGACGGTGATCCGCATCGACTCGTACCAGGTCGACCACAGCCATCAATCGGTCGCCGAACGAGCGGCGACGAACTACGACCATCCCGATGCATACGACTGGGACCTGCTCAATCAGCACCTCGCCGCGCTTTGCCGTGGCGAGTCGGTGTTGTCGCCGACGTACGACTTCGCGGTGCACAACCGCAGCGAGATCGTTCGCGAAGTGCTCCCGGCTCCGGTCATCGTCGTCGAGGGAATTCTCGTGCTGCACGACGCCGCGCTTCGCGAGCGCTTCGACCTGAGGGTCTACATCGACGCCGACGCGGACCTGCGATTCATCCGTCGTCTGACGCGCGATGTCGCCGAACGCGGTCGCACCATCGACAGCATCATCGCGCAGTACGTCACAACAGTTCGCCCGGGCCACCAGCAATACGTCGAGCCGAGCAAGCGGTATGCCGATCTAATTGTGCCGTTCGACTGCGACAACGAACCGGCCATGGCGGCGCTGTTGGCGCGCGTCCGCGAGCTCACCGGCGCCGCCTGATCGCCTCGTCATCACGATTTCATAGGATGACCCGCGTGGGAAGGGGGAGACGCACACTGGGACGCCGCGTCGACGCGGTCGTCGAAGTGATGCGCTCGCCCAATCTGCGCCGCCTGCAACTCGGCTGGGCTTCGTACTTCCTCATCGATGGGATCTCGATGGTCGGATTGTCGGTGTGGGCATTCCGCGAGGGCGGCACGTCTGCGGTCGGTCTCGTCGGCGTCGCCCGACTTCTTCCCGGCGCCTTGGCACTCCCATTCGGTGCCTGGGCCGCCGATCGGTTCCCACGCCGGCGCGTGGTGTGCGTCGTCTTCGTTGCGGTGACGTCCGCGCAGGCCGCAACTGCGGTGGCGCTCGCGGCCGGCGCACCCGCGGCCGTGATCTACCTGCTGGTGGCGTTCAACAGCGTGGCTGGCACGCCGTACCGACCGGCCCACCTGGCGCTCGCGCCCCTCGCAGCGCGCTCGCCGGCCGAATTGGTGGCGATGAACGTCACCGCAGGAACACTCGAAGGACTGGTCACCTTCCTCGGCCCAGCACTCGCTGCCCTGCTCCTGCTCGGCCTCGATCCATGGGTCGTGGTCGCGGTCTCGTCGCTCGCAGCACTGGGCGGACTCTTGGCCGTAGCCGGCATCAACATCACGATCGATCCGTCGAAGGCCATGCGACGGTCGCGCGATGGGCCGCGTGACGCGCTGATGGGTGGCTTGATGGAATTGCGACACAACGTCGACATGGCGATCCTCGTCGGCTGCTTCGTGGCTCAGATCTTCGTTCGAGGCATCCTCGGCGTGCTCATCGTGTCAGTGTCGTTCGACCTGGTCGACTTGGACAGCAGCGGCGTCGGATGGTTGGCGGCGGCGATGGGAGTCGGGGGAATCGTCGGCGCCATGTACGCGGTGACGTTGACGGGACAGCGTCGCCTCGGCAGGCCGTTCGCCCTTGCACTCGTACTGTGGGGATTCCCCATCGCCGTGATCGGTGTTCTTCCGTACACCGTGATCGCCGTCGTAGCCATGCTCGTCGTCGGTGTCGGGAATGCCCTCCTCGACGTCTCGGGGTTCACGCTGATCCAACGACTCGGCATCGATCGCACACTCGGGCGGGTGTTCGGCGTGCTCTACACGTTCGGCATCGCGATGGGCGGCCTCGGTTCGCTCGCCGCCCCCCCGCTGATCTCGTGGCTCGGACTGCGACCCGTTCTCATCATCGTCGGGTTGATCCTGCCGGTCCTCGCGCTCGTCCTCCTGCCGAGGTTCAGGTCGATCGACGAACGTTCCGAGCCGTTGCCGGAGGTTCTGTCGCTGCTCACCAGGATCGAGCTGCTGTCTCCGCTGCCGCCGATCACGCTGGAGAAGTTGGCGGCGCGCTCGGCCATGGCCGACATGGTGGCCGGAGACGTGGTGGTGACCGAGGGCGACCCGGGCGACCTCTTCTACGTGATCGCGGACGGCGAGGTCGAGGTGACGCGGGGTGGGCGGCGTCAGGGCGCCCTGGGCCAGGGAGAGCAGTTCGGGGAGGTCGCCCTACTGCGCGATTCGAATCGAACGGCCACCGTCGTCGCCACACGCCCGACGCGACTGGTCACCATCGACGGACGCGACTTCGTCGATGCGGTCTCGAGTTCGGACGCAGCGTTCTCGATCGGCTGTCGAGTGGCCGATGAGCATTTGAGCCGCGATCAGGCCGACGAGCCGAGCTGATGCGCCCCTCGGGCGCTCGATTTCGCCGTACGCTTCGTGATCCCACGGGAGCCCGCCGAGACTTGGAGAGCACGAATGCAGAAGAACCTGACGTTGAGATTGACGTTGCTGTGTGCCGTATCGTCCCTGGCCGCCTGCGGATCTTCCGGCACCGCGACGACCACAGAGTCGAGTGACGCCTCAGCGGTGACGACAACGTCCGCGGACAGCGCATCAACGGCCGTGGCCGTCGACGGGTTCACGTTTGCGCCACCGGCGGGTGACTACTCGGTCGTGTTCCCAGCCGAGCCGACAGCCCACGAACAGATGGTGCCGATCGCGGACGGGAGCAGCGTGGCGTTCACGTTGTACGTAACCGACTCCGCCGACATGTCACGCGGGACCGGCGCCCTCACGTATCCGCCGGGCATGGTCGTGTCTCTGGAAGGTTTGCGCGACGGCGCGATCGCCGGCGTCTCGGGCACGCAGACGTCGAGCGAGCCGATCACACTCCAGGGACGGGAGGGGTTGCAGTTCACTGCCAGCATGCAGGATGGGACGGTCACGTACCTCGCACGGGCGTACGCAGACGGCGACACCGTGTATCAGGTGATCGCGGTGACGGTCGGAGAGGTGGCGTTCGACGATCCGCGGGTCGCTGCCTTCTTCGACTCGTTCCGGTTCACGGTTGACAAGTGATCTACTGACCGTCACCGGTTCGCACGGCTAACACCCAGGCAGTCGACGTGTTAGCACGATGTCGGCGTTTCGGGCGCACAACTATCTTGACGTCATGAAGGCGGTCGTGCTGATGGCGGTGGCGGGGTTTCGTCGCCGGCCCTACGCACGCCTCGCTCTCGCGCTGTTGATCGTGGTCGGCGTTGGTACATCGCTGGCGTCGCTGTGTGCGGCGTGGAAGACCGACCACGCCTACCCCGAGTACCTCCGTCGGGCCGAGGTCGGCCAACTCGTCGTCAACCCGAGTCTTGCGACCGACCGTCTCATCGACGCAATCCGCACGACTCCTGGCGTCGACCACATGGTCAGCGATGTGTTGCTGTTGGCGACGGCGGGCGAGAGCGGCCCGAAACGTCGCGTCGAAGTGGAAAGTTCGCCGATGTTGGTGCTGGGCTCGCTCGATGGTCGCTACATCGACCGCGATCGCCCGGTGGTACATCAGGGCCGCATGGTGCGCGGTGGCGATGAGGCATTCATCAGCGTCGATGCCGCGAAGGTTCTTGGGCTGGATGTAGGAGACGTTCTTCCTCTCACGTTTTGGCCTTCCGCTCCGACCGGCGTCGACCGTGAGGCGACGGTGGTGCCCCTCGGTCTCAGCTCGTTGAAGGTCGTCGGCATCGGTGTCTTCTCTGATGAAGTGCTGCCCGATGAGTTGTATCCCCGCCAACGGGTTGTCGTCAGTCCCGATGTTGCCTCCGACTACTTCTGCCTGACAGTGCAGCCCCCGCCAGACGATCCACGCAGCTTGGAGGAGCTCATCCCCACGTTCTTTCCGCCGACCTGTTCGGCCGACGCGCGCTTGTTCTCCTTGACGATAGGAGGCGGAGACGCCGTGGTGAACCAGGTGCTGACGACTCTGCGCGACCGGTTCGATGCCGAAAGCCTGCGGCTGCCCGCGGCACTGCAAGAGGTTGGCGCGACATTCTCGGTGATTCCCACCGTGACGTCAGAAGAGGCCAACCGCATCCGACGATCCCTCGAACCCGGAGTGACCGCGCTACGTCTGCTGGGCTTGACGGTGCTGTTAGCGACGCTTCTGTTGGCGGCGATCTCGGCGCATCGATCAGCACGCGACATGGAGACCGACTCGCGCTCGTGGCGCGAGATCAGGAGCGACACACGGGCAACGGACGGTCGCCGTCGCGATACCGATCTGGTCGACAGTTGCGGCGGGGCTCGTTGGTGCGGCCGTGGCCGGATGGTTGGCGTCGGGATGGGGTCCCGTCGCAAGCGTGCGCGCCGTCGATCCCACTTCGCACCTCGGCATCCCGCTCACGCTGTTCCTCGCGGTCGTCGCCTCCACGTTGGTCGCGTTGGCGGCGTCGATCACGTTCTCGTCGTGGCGAGCAACAGCGGCGTCGAAGCGTGACCCACGGCGCCAGCGGCCGATGGGACTGTGGGAGCGGGCAACGAGTAGCGGCAACGTCTCGCTCGGGCTCGGCGTTCGCGCGGCCCTCGTTGGCCCTGGCAAGGGCGACGCGGGCACGCTGCTCGCTGTGTCGGTCGCATCCGTGGCGATCGTCGTGACCGCGGTGATGTACGGCACGAGCCTCGGGGATCTGGTGTCGGGACCGTCGCAGTACGGATGGCCGTACGACGCCGGAGTGGTTGCCAACTATGGGTACGGCGGCGTCGACGCCAGCGCGGTCACGGCGACACTGGACCGGCCGGAGGTGCAATCTTGGGGCATCGCCGCAATCGACGGCAGTGCATCCATCGGCGACGTCACGTTGCCGGTCGTGGCGGACGTCGAGGGATTTGAGCAGCTCGGAGTGACCACCATCGACGGATCCCTGCCTCATGCTGACGACGAGGTTGCACTCGGTGCGAGGTCCGCGCTGCTCGCAGGTGCCTCGGTCGGCGATCGGGTGACCGTCGCGACCCAATTCGGGACTCGCGAGGCCACCGTCACCGGCATCGTGGTCTTGCCTCCTGTCGGCAGCCTGTACGCGGATCGGGCGGGCCTCGGCCTCGGGATCCTCATGCCCGCGCCCTTCTACAAGTCGGTCGTCGCCGCGGGAGAGGCATCAGCGGGAGTCGAAGCCGGAACCTTCAGCAACAACATCGGGTCATTCGTCGCCATCGACCTTCGTGATGGAGCCGATCCAGCACAATTCATACAGTCGATCGCCGCCGACCTCGAGGGCTGGGATGCCGGCGCAACGGAACCGCTCGCGTACTCGCGGCCCGTTCGTCCAGCTCAGATCGCCGATGTGGCGGCGATGCGATCGGCGCCGGATCTGATCGTCGCGGCGATCGGTGCGGCGATGTCCATCGCCCTGATCGCCAGCCTCGATCGCGCAGCTCGCAACCGGCGTCGTGAAATGGCCGTGCTACGCGCGCTCGGATGCACACCGAAGCAGGTGCGTGCCACGCTGCGATGGCAGGCGCTGACCATCGTGCTCGTTGGGCTGGCGATCGGTGTGCCCATTGGTCTCATCGCAGCGCGCCAGTTGTGGCGCGAGTTCGCATCGGGACTCGGCATTGTCAGCACGTCCGATGTTCCCGTAGTCACGGTCGCCGTGATCGTGGCCGGCTCGGTGCTGCTTGCGCTCGTTGCCGCCGTGAGCCCCGCTCGCAAGGTCGCGTCGGTTGTTCCCGCCGCTGCTCTGCGTGAGGGCTGACATGCGGTCATGTGTGGCACGATTTCGCAGGTGACCGGCAGACCCGCGCGTCCAGGAGCTCCGCGGCACGTTGCCGACAACCACGATCTGATCCGAGTGCAGGGCGCGCGCGTCAACAACCTCAAAGACGTCAGCGTCGAGCTCCCCAAGCGCCGACTGACGGTGTTCACCGGCGTCTCCGGCTCTGGCAAGAGCTCACTGGTGTTCGGCACCATCGCCGCGGAGTCACAACGACTGATCAACGAGACCTACAGCGCCTTCGTGCAGGGTTTCATGCCGACCATGGCGCGGCCCGAGGTCGACGTCCTCGACGGCCTGACGACCGCGATCATCGTTGACCAAGAGCGGATGGGCGCCAACGCCCGCTCCACCGTCGGCACCGCCACTGACGCCAACGCGATGCTGCGCATCCTCTTCAGCCGGCTCGGGAAGCCGCACATCGGCTCGCCCAACGCGTTCTCCTTCAACGTCGCCTCGGTCCGGGCGGTCGGCACAATCACCGTCAAGGGCGAGACGAAGAGGGCGTCCTTCAGCCGCACCGGCGGCATGTGCCCGCGCTGCGAGGGCATGGGCAGGGTCTCGGAGATCGACCTCACGCAGCTCTACGACGAGAGCAAGTCGATCAACGAAGGCGCGATCACGATCCCCGGCTACAGCATGGACGGCTGGTACGGCCGCATCTTCAACGGCTGCGGCTTCTTCGACGCCGACAAGCCGATCCGCAAGTTCACCAAGAAGGAGCTGCACGATCTCCTCCACAAGGAGCCGACCAGGATCAAGGTCGATGGCATCAACCTGACCTACACGGGCCTGATCCCGCAGATCGAGAAGTCATTCCTGTCGAAGGATGTCGACGCACTGCAGCCCCACATCCGCGCCTTCGTGGAACGGGTGACGACGTTCTCTGCCTGTCCCGACTGCGGCGGCACCCGGCTCAGCGAGGCGACCCGCTCGTCGCGGATCGGCAAGGTCAACATCGCCGACGC
The DNA here is from genome assembly GCA_963746365.1 of Ilumatobacteraceae bacterium. GTDB lineage: Bacteria > Actinomycetota > Acidimicrobiia > Acidimicrobiales > Ilumatobacteraceae > JAENVT01. The sequence goes on from CAVVBH010000008.1 coordinate 199,991, forward strand.
CTGCGCCATGCAGATCACCGACCTCGCCGACTGGGTCCGCGGACTTGACGAGCCATCGGTGGCGCCGCTGCTCGCCAAGCTGGTCCACACTCTCGACTCCTTCGTGGAGATCGGGCTGGGCTACCTCTCGCTCGACCGCCCGTCGGGCACGCTGTCGGGCGGCGAGGCGCAGCGCACCAAGATGATCCGCCATCTCGGCTCCTCGCTCACCGACGTCACCTATGTCTTCGACGAGCCCACCATCGGCTTGCACCCCCATGACATACAGCGGATGAACGACCTGCTGCTGCAGCTGCGCGACAAGGGCAACACGGTGCTCGTCGTGGAGCACAAGCCGGAGGCCATCGCGATCGCGGACCACGTCGTCGATCTCGGCCCCGGCGCCGGTACGGCGGGCGGCTCCATCTGCTACGAGGGCAATCTCGAAGGGCTGCGGGCCAGCGGCACCATCACCGGCCGCCACCTCGACGACCGGGCCGCCCTCAAGGAGACGGTGCGGACGCCCACCGGCACGCTGGAGATCCGCGGCGCCACCGCCAACAACCTGCAAGACGTCGACGTCGACATCCCGCTCGGGGTGCTCTGCGTGGTCACCGGCGTCGCGGGCTCCGGCAAGAGCTCGCTCGTGCACGGGTCGATCCCTGCCGGTGAGGATGTGGTGTCGATCGACCAGGGCGCGATCCGCGGTTCGCGACGGAGCAACCCGGCGACCTACACCGGACTGCTGGAGCCGATCCGGAAGGCGTTTGCGAAGGCCAACGGCGTGAAGCCGGCGCTGTTCAGCGCCAACTCCGAGGGCGCCTGCCCCACCTGCAACGGCGCCGGCGTCATCTACACCGACCTGGCGACGATGGCCGGCGTCGCCACCACCTGCGAGGACTGCGAGGGCAAGCGGTTCCAGGCCGCCGTGCTGGAGTACCACTTCGGCGGCCGCGACATCAGCGAGGTGCTCGCGATGTCGGTGACCGAGGCCGAGGAGTTCTTCGGCGACGGCGAGGCGCGCACGCCGGCCGCCCACGCCATCCTCAATCACCTGGCCGACGTCGGGCTCGGCTACCTCAGCCTCGGCCAGCCGCTGACGACGCTGTCCGGAGGCGAGCGGCAGCGGCTCAAGCTGGCGACACACATGTCCGAGAAGGGCGGCGTCTACGTCCTCGACGAGCCGACCACCGGCCTCCACCTCGCCGACGTCGAGCAGCTGATCGGCCTGCTCGACCGGCTCGTCGACTCCGGCAAGTCGGTCATCGTCATCGCGCACCACCAGGCGGTCATGGCGCACGCCGACTGGATCATCGACCTCGGCCCCGGCGCCGGCCACGACGGCGGCCGGATCGTCTTCGAGGGCACACCCGCCGACCTCGTCGCCTCCCGCTCCACCCTCACCGGCGAGCACCTCGCGGCCTACGTCGGCGCCTGACCGCGGCCCTCGCGATCACCGAGGCAACGCTGTTCTACGTGCGTGGGAGCGCCCCTTTGAGCTGTCGTCGCGAACGTGATCGCGAGCTTGCGGAACACCTTTCGGAGGTGATACTCCACCGTGCTCGTGCTGATGTAGAGCTGGGTTGCGATGTCCGTGTTGGTCTCACCGGCTGCGGCCAGCTGGGCGACATGCGTTTCTTGCGGTGTGAGGTCGTTGGAGCTCTCTACGGTTCGCCTGCGAGCATGCTCACCGGTGGCAAGGAGCTCGGTCCGGGCCCGTTGGGCGAACGCGATGGCACCCATTGTCTGGAACGCGTCGTGCGCGGCGCGCAGTTGGTCGCGGGCATCGACCCGGCGAGTCGCTCGTCGGAGCCACTCTCCGTAGAGGAGCTGCGATCGAGCTAGTTCAATGGCCAGCCGTGTAGACGCAAAGCACTCGATGGCTTCGCGGTAGAACGACTCTCCATTCTCACCGGCCATCAGCGCGCGAGAACGCGCAAGCAGACCCATCGCCCATGCGGTGCCGCTGGCTGGCGCGCGTTCGGCGAGGCGATCCATAGCCGTCTGAGCCTTCTCGAAGTCCCCGACGTGAACGGCCGCTTCGATGAGCTCGGGGAGAACCTCGTTGCCGAGCGGGAACGGGTCCCGGTCGAACACGGCGCCGGCATGTTGCATTGCCGCGTGGTACTGACCGGTGGCGAGGTCGAGCACTGCAAGCGACCGGTCGACGACATCTTCCAGGGTGCCCATGCCGAGCTCCCTGGCCACGGTGAGCACTATTGCCGCTCTGCCCCTCGCTTCCGGCTGCTGGCCCCGGCAGACGAGCAGGTCCAGGCCCATGAGGTTCCCGGCCAGCTCGCCGAATCCAGATGCCGCGAACACCTCGCCCGCTTGAGCGAACAACAGCTCCGCCGGGCTGAAGCGACCGGCCCATACCTCGCTGGTCGCCTGAGCTTCCAGGACAGCACCGAGGAACGCAAGAGCGCCTCGTTGACGACCGATGCGCGCCAGGCGACCCATGATCTGGTCGTGTGCGTCGTGGTCCCACAACGCACGCGTCGCGTTGGACGCGAAGACCGACCACCGGATCAACTGCTCGGCCGGTTCATCGGGGTCCGTCATCGCCGACACCGCCGATCGCAGTTGTGGGACCGCCGCAAGGTAGCCGGAAGACACATAGGTCGAGAGTCCGTCCAGGAGCAGATCCGCTGCGGTGGCGTGACTCGGTATGGACCACTGCGCGGCGGCCGCAGCAGCGGTGGCGATCTCAGCGCTCTCGCTGCTGAAGTGTCCTGACAGAAAGGCCGCCTCGAATGCCTCCAGGAGGGTGTAGCGCCCGAGTTGTGGCTCTGACGGCAACAACGCCTTGGCCGCGGACAACAGGACCGGCGCGGCCTTGCCGGTCTTCCCAACCATCGTCCACGCCGATCCTTCCAAGCGTGCCGCTCGTGCACGCAGGGTTCCGTCGTGCAGGTTCGGCATTGCCCGGTCGATTAGCGATCGAGTGTGGTGCGGAGAGCCGCCGGCCAGCGCTGCTTCGGCCGCATCGACCAGACGCGCAGCGGCACGCTCCGGATCGGGCGTCATCTCCGCCGCACGACTCAGCAGGGCCGCTCGTGTCGTGTAACCGCCGCGATCCCCTGCCTGGGATGCCCGCTCTTCGAGCAGCGCGGCGATCTGTTCGTCAGGAGCCGATGGTTGCAGCGGCGCGATGCCACGCCATCCGGTCTCGATCGCTGCACTCCTCGGCGGTGACAGCGAGTGCGCGATGTACGGCCCGACGATCGGCGGGCCTGGCGCTGCCGTAGATAGCGGACCTGATCAGCGGGTGCCGCAGTCGGATGGGGGGATCCAAGATCAGCAGCCGGGCACTCTCCGCCGGCTCTGCGGCCACGGGGCTCACACCGACAATGGATGCCGCCTTCCAGATCACGTCCGAGTCGCCGGTCGAATCGGCTGCCACGACGAGCAGCAACATTTGTGTCTCGATCGGCAATGCTCGAACGTGGCCCATGAAGTGTTCCTCGAGGTGTTGACCAAGTGGAAGCGGCCGGGGCGTCAGGGCCGCCTCGCTGAGCTGATCAGCCGTCAAACGCTGCGAGAGCTCGAGTAAGGCGAGGGGGTTGCCTTCGAGCTTGGCGACGATCGCGTCGGCAGTCTCGTGGTCCACCGGAAAACCCGCCTGTTGGGCGATCAGTTGGCGCGCCGCTTCGGTCGTGAGCCCGCGGATCGACAGGATCGGGAATCCGTCCAACGGGCTCGGCGACGCCGAACCGACCCGCTCGCTGAAGATCAGAGCGATGCCCTCCGCATGGATTCTTCGCCCCCAGAACGCGAGAGCCTCGAGTGATTCGCGATCGATCCATTGCGCGTCATCGATGGTGCACAACAGTCGCTCCCGTGCTTTGGCAGCATTCGCAGCCAAGCTGATGACTCCGAGACCGACGAGGAACCGGTCAGCCGGTGGTCCGGCCGCGAGGCCGAGGGCAGAGTTGAGCGCGTCGCGTTGAGGCTCCGGGAGCCGGGCGATCTGATGCAGGATCGGGGTCAACAAGCGGTGCAACGCCGCGTACGCCAGCGCTTGCTCGGACTCGATACCGGTGAAGCGGACGACCAAGAAGTCGTCAGCCACGGTCACGGCATGGTCAAGCAGAGCGGTCTTGCCGATGCCCGCTTCGCCTCGGATCACCAACGTGCGGCTGAGCCCTTCACGCGCCGCGGTGAGCATTCCCTCCACCGCCTCGCACTCCGTCACCCGTCCCAAGAGGACCACAGGCGCGACCGTACCCCCCGACTATGGATTCTCATGGATGCGAAGCCCTGGGCAGTAGCTCATGATCCGACGGACCGAGCAAAGGAGCCTTCCATGTCCAACGAGCCGGATACCGTCGTGTTGATCCACGGATTGTGGATGACTTCGCATAGCTTCGACAGCTGGGCAGACCGGTATCGCGCCAAGGGATACACGGTGCTCAACGATGGGTGGCCCGGCATGCAAGGCAGCGTCGAGGACCTTCGGCAGAACCCCACCCCAATCGCCCGGCTGAGCATCAACGAGATCATCGATCACTACGACGGCCTGATCCGAGGTCTTCCCCGGGCGCCGATCATCATGGGCCACTCGTTCGGCGGCGCATTCACCCAGGTGCTCGTCGACCGTGGTCTCGGTGCCGCCGGCGTCGCGATCGATTCTGCCGCCGTCAAAGGGATCTCGAAGCTGCCGTGGTCGACACTGCGCACTGGCTGGCCGATCCTGCGCAACCCGCGCAACCGCCACCGGGCGGTGCCGATCAGCGTGAAGCAGTTCCAGTACCGGTTCACCAATCATTTGAGCGTCGAGGAGTCGACGCCCGTCTATGAGCGCTACTACGTGCCCGCCACGGGTCGCGTTCTGTTCGAGGGGGCGAGCGCGAACTTCAAACCGGGCGCGCCCACCAAGGTCAACTTCGGCAACGATCACCGGGCCCCGCTCCTCCTGATTGCCGGTGGAAAAGACCACGTCAGTCCACCGTCGCTCAATCGCGCCAATCTCAAGAAGTACCGCAAGTCCAAGGCGTTCACCGACTACAAGCTGTTCGAGGAACGCACGCACTTCACCCTCGGTCAGGACGGTTGGGAGCAGGTCGCCGATCATGCACTCGATTGGGCGATCAAGTACTCAGTCTCGAGCCTGACCGCGCCAACGACGGCGCCTCGGGCGAATGTCCAGCTTTCCGGGTGACCCGAAGGGACTCGGTTGGACCTCTTGTTGGGCGACAAGGTTGCCGTCGTAACGGGCGCCAGCCGCGGCATCGGCCTCGCTGTGACGCGAGCGCTCGCCGCGGAGGGAGCACACGTCATTGCCGGTGCCCGTTCGACCACGACCCTCGACGGGCTTGCCGGCGTGACCAGCGTGGCATTGGATCTGGCAGAGGCTCCTGCACCGGCTCGACTCGTGCAGCAAGCCATCGACGTGCACGGTCACATCGATGTGCTCGTCAACAACGTCGGCGCCGTGCATCTTCGCCTCAACGGATTCCTGGAGACGACCGACAGCGACTTCGCCGAGGCGATGCAGCTGAACTTCTACACCACGGTGCGCTCATCGCGGGCGGCCCTGGCCACGATGGTCGCTCGGGCTCCGGCGCGATCGTGAACGTCGCCTCGATCAACGCCTTCTATCAGCCCGACGGAAACACGATCGACTACGGAGCAGCAAAGGCTGCCGTCGTGAACTTGACCAAGTCGTTGGCGCAAGAGTTCGGGCCACAAGGCGTGCACATCAACGCCGTGTCGCCAGGACCCGTCAGCACCGACTTGTGGCTTGGCGAGAACGGCGTGGCTGCAACCGTCGGCCGCTCTCTCGGGCGTGGACGCCGACACTGCGCGACAACAGATCGTCGCGGGCATGGGCGGCATCCCCACCGGAAGGTTCACAACACCCGAAGAGGTCGCGACTCTGGTTGTGCTGCTCGCCTCCGAACGGACAGCCAACGTGACTGGTGCGAACTTCGTCATCGACGGCGGCCTCATCAAGACCACATGACACACCCAAGCCCTGCACTTCGCAGAGCACAGGAAAGGAAAGCCATGCCCACCACCAAACGTAGGCCGCTGAAATCGATACTCGCACTCGCGATCGCCTCCACAGCCGTGGTGACATCGATCCTGGTGTCCAACACAGCCCGTGCGTCCACCGGGCACGACAACACTCCGAAGCCGACCATCGTTCTGGTACACGGTGCGTGGGCCGACGCATCAGGCTGGAACGAGGTCACCAACCGCCTGCAGCGAGGCGGCTTCACCGTGATTGCACCGGCCAACCCCCTGCGTGGCCTGGCGTCCGACGCCGCCTATCTGTCCAGCATCCTCGCCACGATCAGCGGTCCGACCGTTCTCGTCGGTCACTCGTACGGAGGAATGGTCATCAGCAACGCCGCGACCGGGAACCCCAACGTCAAGGCACTCGTCTACATCGCGGCCTTCGCTCCCGATGCGGGCGAATCCCTCGGCTCACTCGGCGCCATGAACCCAGGCAGTGAGCTCGACCCCACCACGTTGCTCTTCCGCCCACACCCGAGCGGTCTCGATGTCTACATCGCGCCGGCAGCGTTCCGAGAGGTCTTCGCCGCCGACGTCAAGGCGAGCACTGCCGCCGTCATGGCGGCAGCGCAACGTCCCATCGATGCGACCGTGCTGGGTGAACCGTCAGGCGAGCCGGCGTGGAAGGCAATCCCGGCGTGGTACATGGTCGCAACCCAAGACCACGCCATCCCTCCGGCGACCGAGCGATTCATGGCACAACGTGCCGGAGCAACGACCATCGAGGTCAACACATCACACGTCGCCATGATCTCGAAGCCGGGTGCCGTCGCCGACCTGATACTCGAGGCCGTTCAGGCAACGAACTGATGCCCGACAGCTGTGGGCATCCCCGGGAGCCCGCACGCAAAACCATGGAAGCCGCCCCGAAGGACGGCTTCCACAACTGTCTGAGACGGCATCGATTCGATCAGACCGCAACCAGCTCTCGCTCGTCCTGCTCCTCGTCCTCGGTCTCGGTCTCGGTGACTTCGGCCTCGGTGGGTAGCGACTCGAAGTCGATGTGGGGAAGGACTCGTTCCATCCATGTCGGCAGCCACCAGTTGGCCCGACCCAGCAGGCTCATCGTCGCCGGCACGAGCACCATGCGGACAAGGGTGGCATCGATGAACACGGCGGCGGCGAGGCCAACTCCGAACAGCTTTCCGATGGGATCGTCGCCGAGCACGAAGGAGCCGAACACGCTGATCATGATCAGCGCTGCTGAGGTGATCACCCTGGCCGTACCGGACAGACCGGTGACAACAGATTGGTGGCTGTCACCGGTTGCCACGTATTCCTCACGAATTCGGGCCAGCAGGAACACCTCGTAGTCCATCGACAGCCCGAAGAGGATGGCGAACATCATCAGCGGTGCGAACGGGCTGATCGGCATGGTGTGGTGAACCCCGATCAGCTCGTTTCCCCAACCCCATTGGAACACGGCGACGATCACGCCGTAGGCAGCTGCGATCGAGAGCAGGTTCATCAATGCGGCCTTCAGAGGAACAAGGATCGACCGGAACACGAGCATCAGCAGCAGGAACGACATCGCCACGATCGCTGCGATGAACAGGGGCAGACGGTTCGTGATGCGCTCGGTGAGGTCGATGACCATTGCCTGACCGGTTAGTCGGGCGGTGGCGTCGGTTCCCGTCACCGCGACTGGAAGCACGTCGGAGCGAAGGTGGTGGACGAGTGCATCGGTGCGCTCGTCTTGTGGCGCTGTGGTGGCGTTGACCACCACCAATGCGGTGTCGCCGGCGGGATTGAACACAGGCGCCGTGACGGCGGCAACTCCAGGATCGGCCTCGAGAGCATCGAGGACACGGTCGACAGCGACCCGGTCGGCGGGCGTTGGGATTTCCATGACGACCTGGATCGGGCCGTTGAAACCGGCGCCGAACGCATCGGCAAGCAGGTCGTATGCCTTGCGTTGGGTTGTGTCGATGGGTGCGTTGCCGTCGTCGGGAGTGCCGATTCGCATGCTGAGTGCCGGTGCAGCGATTGCGCACAGTGCGACGAGGCCCACAGCGGCGTAGCGGACCGGGTGGCTGCCGACATGGTGGGCCCATCGGCCGGCGAACGTCTCGTGCGCAGGCTTGGCCACGTGTGACTTGCGATGGATCGAGAGTTTGTCGATCCTGGTTCCGGCCAGCCCGAGCAGGCCCGGCAGCAGCGTGATCGCGGCCAACATCGCCACAACCACCGTCAATGCGACCGCGACACCCATGGAGGTCATCGCCGGGAGGCCGGCGAGGAAGAGTCCGAGGATGGCGATCACCACGGTGGTGCCGGCGAACAACACGGCCTGCCCGGCAGTGGCGTTTGCGGTGCCGGCCGAGTCCTCGACGCTCATGCCCTCGTGCATGTGCTGACGGTGGCGGGTGACGATGAACAGTGCGTAGTCAATGCCGACGCCGAGACCAACCATCATGCACAGGATCAGCGAGAACTCGGGGACGTCCATGAAGGCGGACAGCACGCCGACGCCTGCGGCGCCGACGAACAGGCTCATGAGTGCCGTGATGATCGGGAGCCCCATGGCGACGACGGACCCGAAGGCGATCAACAGCACGAGGATGGCGACGACGATGCCGATGAGCTCGCTGCTGGGGTCCTTCGCGTCGAGCAGAGCGAGTTGCCCGGTGAACTCGGTTTGAACGCCACCGACCTCAGCGTTGCTCGCTGCGGTCTGCGCGTCGTGGAGTTGGGTGAGGGTGAGCTTGTCGAGCGCGTAGGCGACGTCGACGTAAGCGGTCTGTCCATCCTGGCTCAGTGCCGCTGACTGTGCAGCGAAGGGGTCGGTGACGCCGGCTACATCGTTGCCGCTCGAGAGCTCCTGTCGGGCTCGGTCGATGATGGGTTTGTGGTCGGCGTCGTCGAGCCGGCCGTCATTGACGTGGACGACGATTCGTGCGGTTTGGCCGGCGCGGCTGGGGAACCGGTCGGTCAAGATGTCGGCGGCGTGTTGCGACTCGACGCCGGGGACACGGAAGCTGTCGTCGAATTGGCCGCCTGCAGCGCTTTGCAGCGCCACGATGGCGATGGCGGCGACGAGCCAGAGGCCGATGACCCGGAACGGGTGGCGGGCGCTGTTGCGACCGAGGCGGAAAAGTAGTGCGCTCATTGTGAGTCCTCCTGATGTGTCCCGCGACTGCGGTATGACACCACCATCCAGGAAGCCGCTGACGTGTGGCTGCACTTTCGCTGAACCCTGCGGCCTGGGCGGTCCAGCGCCTGGTCACATCAGGTTTTCAAGGCGACGCTGTGGCCCAGCTGACCGAGTTGCCCGAACTGGAATGCGGCCTGAAACGCCTCCGGGCCGAGCACCGCTGACGCCGTCTCGATGGCCCGCTCGAGAGCATCGCATTGGAACCTCGGAACCGGAACCCCGGCGTCACTCCGCAGACGATCAGCCTGCCCGATCAGTTGTACAGCGTGCTCGGCCTCACCTGCCTCGACGGCCAGGATTCCGAGTTCCGTGCAACACACCGCAGCAGCGGCCAGCAGGTCCGCGCGCGGATCGACGCGGTTCGCCAGCCGGCGCGGCTCGCCGGCGAGGTACAGCTCGAGCGCTTCGATCGCCGCCTCGGCCGCCGATGCGTTGCGACCGTCGAGACGGTGCAGCACGGCCCGCCCGGCGAGGGCCAGAAAGATGGTCGGTGTGTTGCTCAGCCGGCGGGCGAGATCCAACGCTCGGTCGTAGGCGACCTCGGCACGCGCCTGGTCGCCGTGTTGGAGCAGCGCCCATCCGAGACGCGCCAGCAGTGACCCGTTGAAGCCGCGAAACCCGAGCGCGTCGTTGGCCGCCACGGCCTCATCGAGGTTGTCGATCGCGGCTCGATAGTTGCCGGCCCGCTCGTCGAAGTCGGCGATGATCCCCCGGCAGATCGCGAGCATCATCGGCCGGTCGATTTGGCAGAAGGATTCGGCGGCGTCGCGGTAGTAGCGCTCGGACTGTTCGAGATCGCCGTCCAGGCCGGCCAGCTTTGCCCGCGAGTACGCCCGCGCGGCGATCACGAACGTGCTGTCGGGCAGCGCCAGGTAGTGGTCGAGCAGCTCGAGACGGCGGCGTCGTCCTTCGGCGATGTCGCCGCGTGTCGCGGCGACTTCGGCGTAGAACGAGTGCGACAGGGAAATCGCTCCGAGATCGTTGTGCTCACGGAAGATGGCCAGTGCCGCGCTGAGGTCGGCATCGACGCCTTCTGGTTTGCCCAACTGGAAATCGATCAACCCGCGGCCCGTCAACGCCAGTGCGCGCGCTTGCTCGCTCGCTTCGCCCTTGCAGCGAAAGGCGTCGTCGAGCCAACGCTTGGCTTCGACAGCAGTTCCCGCCAGCCAATGCGGCCAACTCGCCCCGCCGGCGATCGTCAGAGCGGTCTCGGCGTCGTCGTTGGCGACTGCCCATTCGAGCGCTCCTCGGAGGTTGTCCTGCTCCTGATCAACGGTCACGAGCCAGGCCCGCTGGTCGTCGCCGACGTAGGCGGCCGCAGAGTGCGCACACAAGCGCGCGTAGTGCGAGGCCATGGCGTCGCGGATTCGCTCGGCGTCGCCGCGTTCGGCCAGCTTCTCGCGGCCGTACTGCGCGAGCGTTTGCAGTTGGGTGAAACGCAGGTCATCCCCCCTCGGGATCGCGACGACCAGCGATTTGTCGACAAGGGTCTGAATGATGTCGCCGAGATCCGAGGCATCGAGGGTCTCGTCGGCGCAGACCGCCTCGGCTGTCGCCAGATCGCAACCGCCCAGGAACACCGACAGCCGTTCGAACACGCGCTGCTCGTCGTCGAACAGCAACTCGTAGCTCCAGTCGACCACGGCCCGCAAGGTCTGCTGGCGCGGCAACGCAGTGCGTGACCCGCCGGTGAGCAAGCGGAATCGATCGTTGAGCCGGGAGGAGATCTGCTGGATCGGGAACGCACGGATGCGGGCCGCGGCGAGCTCGATCGCCAGCGGGAGCCCGTCGAGGCGGACGCAGATGTCTGACACCACCTCGCGCACGTCGTCCGACATCGCCAGTGGCGCTCCCGCCGCCTGGGCGCGTTCGATGAACAGCTGCACGGCGTCGTCGGTGGCCAGCGGCGGCACGGGCCAGATCGTCTCGCCACCCACGCGCAACCCTTCACGACTCGTCGCGAGAAGACGCAGACCTGGGCAGCGACGCAACAGGTCCTCGGCGATCTCCGCGGCGGTGGTGATCACGTGCTCGCAGTTGTCGAGCACGATCAGCAGGTCACGAGTCCCGATCATCTCCGCCAGCCGGTTGGAATCGGGTAGGTCGAGGGCGGACCCGATCGCCGCGGCGACGCCTTCGGGATCGCCGACATGCGCCAGCTCGACCAGACACGCACCGTGCGACAAGCGAGTGGACTCGTTGCGAGCCACTTCGAGTGCCAGGCGCGTCTTGCCCACGCCACCAGGACCGACGAGGGTGATGAAACGCTGGTCTTGGAACAGTCGCGTGAGCTCGCGAACCTTGTCGTCGCGCCCGTTCTTCATTGACAACTCGTTATTTTGCACGGCGTTACGAGAATCTCTCGGGAACCTTCCGATCGAAAGTTAGCCACGGAACCCAAAGGCTGAACAGCAAGCTTCTCGCTGTGTTCCTTCCGAGCTTCGGTCACATCGACCGAACGCAGCTAGAGGACGCTGCTCCGGCGTGTCGAGACGGAGACAGGCTCGTCCACACCAGTTCGCCTTAGGACACGCCCTCCTCTGTGCCGAGATACAGCCGCCAGCCGGTTCGGTCACGGATAACCGCCACGCATGTTCGACTTCGCCGCCGCGCAACCTCCGCCCAATGCTCAGGACACGTCACGGAAACCGCCTATCAACGCAGTGCCATGACGAACGAGCAACCATCGGCTACAATTCGACCTACCCAATCGAATGGCTGCGGGCAGGCCGCAAATGTGCCGCCTACAGGTGATAGGTAAAATACTTCCTATAAACGAGTTCGGCACAAGTCCTCAAGTTGTGGCGAGGTGTCATCGTGAAATCGCTCGCTTGGTTCGTCATGTGGATAGCTGCCACAGCAGCCGGCGGTTGTTCGGGCCTGACGATTTCGCCGCCCGAGCGCGTTTTACTCCGCCGTCGATCTGCAAGCCGTCGTGGACCAATGCGCCCCCCAAGGCGTGAAGTGGGGCGTCCGCGGTAGCGGCGGTAGCGGCGGTGGTTCGCCGTCAAGCTACCACCGATACAAATCCTTCTATGGGGACTTGCAAGGTGAACAAGAATCGCTTGACACCTTCCTGCAGGCCCTCAAGGTTGAACTTCGTAAGGCCGTCGAGACGCACGGTGGCCGCGTAGTAAATTCGGTAACCATCAGTAAAGATGAACTTCCAAAGGCCCTCGCGAGGCGAGGGGCAAGCAGTCGAGGGACAGCAAAGCAGTGGACGTGGTGGGGCTGAGCGGCTTTCAACTCAACTATGAAGTTGGGGCGACGCCAGGGGAGATCCTCGTCCTCGTCACCCGTAACGAAGCAGGGAACGCACCGGACCGCATGCTGAACCTGTCCATTGACGTTTTTGAATCCGGCCCAGCGGTTCAGCAACCCGTCGGCCGGGCGAATTCTGGTGCTGATCGCTAGGGAGAGCCGGTGGTCCATTTTGTGCCGAACCATGCGCTGCAGCTGGCGGCCCACTCCTAGGTCGGCTTGTAATCTTGGCGACGGCTGGACGTGTGAGCCGGCACTTGGCAGAAAATCGGTGCAGATTCAACGCCTTGTCACCAAGGGCCGAGGCTGTTGCGACCAGGAATCCGATCGCCGGGCGACATGCCCAGTTTGTGGTGTATTGCCGCCATGCGCTCTATGCGCGATGGAGTCCCAACGGCTTCCTGGTCGATTTCGGCATCGGTTTCGGCGGCATCGGCCTCCGCCCTTCGGCGAATCCGTGTCGTGAGCGACGCCAAGTCCGGCGACTACTCGGCGTTCGTGATGCTGCTGTGGGCCGGGATCAGGTGCTGTACGTGGATGCCGACCTGGCGGTCCGCAACTGCGAGGTGATTGTGGAGACGGCGATGGAGATCGAGCGGACCTTCCGCCCCGATGCTTTCGGGATCGAGGTCAACCAGTTCCAGCAGCTTTTAGCCGATATCTTTTCAGCGCGGGCCAGGGAGGCTGGCCTGGCCATCGCTGTTCGACCTTGAGGGCCAGGGCATCACATCCGGACCGTTGTGGGATCGGGCCACCAAGACCATCTTGAGCGTCAATGGTGAGGATCACACCCGGCTGCGCCGAATCGTGTCGAAGGCCTTCACGCCGCGTGCGGTGTCACGGCTCGACACCACGATCACCGACATCATCAGCGGACTGATCGACCCGCTGGCCGATATGGGCCGCTGCGAGGTCGTCGAAGACATCGCGCGTCCCTATCCGGTCCCGGTCATCTGCGAGCTGCTGGGTGCCCCGAGCAATGACTGGAAACTGTTCTCCGCGTGGGCCGATGACTTCTTCAAGCTGTTCACGTGGAACGTCGCAGAACACCAACCGGTGATCCTGGCCGCCTGGGCTGAGCTTCGACGCCTATATCGACGGTATGGTCGCCGACCGTCGCAGATCGCTCACCGACGACCTGCTGTCCGACCTGATTCGCGCCGAGGACGACGGCGACCGGCTGAGCAGCGACGAGCTCCGCATGCTCGCTGCGGGCATCCTAATGGCGGGCACCGATACCACCCGTAACCAGGTGGCGGCAGCGGTGGACGTGTTCTGCGACCACCCCGAGCAGTGGGAGCTCCTCGCGCAGCGACCCGAACTCGCCATGAGGGCGGTCGAAGAGGTGATGCGCTATTACCCCGTCATCTTCGGCGCGATGCGGATGGCGACAGAAGACGTCGAACTGGCGGATGTCGTGATCCCGGCCGGCACGTTTGTCCTGGTCAACACGGCGTCCGCGAACCGCGATCCTGACGTCTACGCCGAGCCGGACAGCTTCGACATCACGCGGGAGGGCGCCGCGCCTATGCAGACGTTCGGCGCCGGTCCGCATTACTGTCTCGGGGCGAATCTCGCGCGTCGCGAGCTTGCAGAAGCGCTGATCATCATGTCCCGCAGGATGCGGAACCTCCGCCTTGCGGAGCCCGCGCAGTGGAAACCGATTCTGGGGATCACCGGCCCTGCCGTGCTTCCGATCGAGTTCGACGCGCGGTAGAGACGCAACGGGAGTCGCTGTCGCGCTGGATCGAATAAAGGCGTTCCTCGGGCTTGCCGCGGGAATCTGACGCACACACTGCTGAGCGTCTGCACAGCGTCAGCCTTTGGCCTAGACTCGCAGCGTGCGCGACGTCATCGACGAGTTGCTGACAGTCTGGCGCTCCGGCGGCACCGCGGGCGTGGCCACCGTCGTGCGAACGATCAAGTCTGCGCCGCGCCCAGCGGGCGCGGCGATGGTCGTGTCCCCCGACGGCACCGTCGCAGGCTCGGTGTCCGGCGGCTGCGTCGAGGCCGCGGTCTACGAACTCGCCAACGAAGTCGTCGCGACCGGGCGGCCTGAACTCCAGCGCTACGGCTCACAGACGACGACGCATTCGCGGTCGGGCTCACCTGCGGCGGCATCATCGACATCTATGCTGAACCGTTGTCCAGCATACCTTTCCGCAATTGGAGGCGGTCGCCGACGACATCGCGGGCCAAGGCCCGTTGCGGTGGCGACAGTGATCGAGCACCCCGACCCGCAGTGGATCGGTCGCAGGCTGATCGTCGGCCGGAGTCCGGTCGACGGATCGCTCGGATCCGCCCGGGCCGACGACGCCGTCGCCGACGACGCCCGAGGTCTGCTCGCCGCCGGGCGCACCGGCGGTACTCACCTACGGTCCCGACGGCCAGCGGCAGGAAGCAGGGATGGAGGTCTTCGTCGCGAGCCATGCGCCGCCGCCTCGAATGCTGATCTTCGGCGCCATCGACTTCGCCGCCGCAGTGGCGCGCCAGGGCGCCCTCCTCGGATACCGCGTCACGGTGTGCGACGCCCGGCCGGTATTCGCGACGATGGCCCGATTTCCCGCCGCCGACGAAGTGATCGTGGAATGGCCCGACCGCTACCTGCGGCGCAGGCTCAAGCAGGGCGCGATCGACTCCCGCACGGTGATCTGCGTGCTCACCCACGACCCCAAGTTCGACGTCCCGGCTGCTGCGAGGTCGCGTTGCGACTGCCCGAGGTCGACTACATCGGGGCATGGGCTCGCGGCGGACCCACGACGACCGCATGAGCCGGCTGCGCGAGGTCGGGCCTGACCGAGGCCGAGTTGGCACGCTTGTCCAGCCCAATCGGCCTGGACCTCGGTGCTCGCACCCCGGAGGAAACCGCGGTGTCGATCGTCGCGGAAATAATCGCGCGGCGGTGGGGCGGCGGTGGCAGACCGCTGACCGAGACCATGGGACGCATCCACCACGCAGGTTGATTCGCCCCTGGTAGCGGGCGAGAATGGCATATGCGGTAAAGCGAGAATCTCGTATCCAGTACGCTAACGCTGTGCGATCGCTTAGCACCTTGGAGCTGCCATGACGGAGACCGTCGCACCCCGCTATGCGGGCACCCGGGTTCCGCGTGTTGAGGACACTCGCCTGCTCACCGGGCACGGCACGTTAGTCGACGACGTCAGCAGGCCCGGCATGCTGCACGCCTGCTTCGTGCGTAGCCCGTTCGCCCGGGCCAGGATCAACCGCATCGACACATCTGCGGCGTTGGAGCTGGCCGGCGTCGTCGCGGTGTTCACCGCGGAGGATCTCAACCCCGAGGTCAGGCAGGCCTGGCACGCGGTCGCCGGTAAGGACGTCGCAGACACTCCGCGCCCGCCGCTGGCCGAGGGCGAGGTCAAGTTTCGTCGGTGACCCACTCGCGCTCGTCGTCGCCCAGAACCGGTACGTCGCGGAGGATGCCGCCGAACTGGTGGAAGTCGACTACGAACAATTGCCTGCCGTCGCCGATTTCACTCAGGCTGTTGGCTCCGATGTGGTTGTGCACGAGGCATATCCGGACAATGTCGCCGGCGGCTTAGGGGGCGCGCCACCTGACGAGGAGACGTTCTCGTCGGCCGCCCACGTCGCGTCCGCGAACGTGTATCAACAGATCTACGCGCCTGTGCCGATCGAGACGCGCGGCATGGTCGTGGAGTTCCAGGCGGCGTCCGGCGAACTGACGCTGTGGGCGTCGACTCAGACACCGCACGAGCTACGCGCGTTTTGCGCACGCCTGCTTGGCATTCCGGCGCAGAACGTCCGGGTCATCATGCGTGACACCGGCGGCGGCTTCGGCCAGAAGGTCGTGCCGATGCGAGGACATGTGCATCATGCTCGCGGCACGCAAGGTGCCCGCCGCGCTGAAATGGATCGAAGACCGTCGCGAGAATCTGATGTCGGCGGGTCAGGCTCGCCACGTCGACGGCACCGCGAGGATGGCGTTCGACGAAGACGGCAACATCCTGGCCGCGGACATCGATTTCGTCCGGACATCGGCGCGTATCCGACGCCGTACCCGGTGTTGACGACCGCCGCGATCGGCATGTTCTTTCCTGGTCCGTACCGGGTGCCGAAGGCGAGCTTCAACTACAAGACGGTGTTCTCAACACCGCAGGACTTGCGGCTTACCGTGGCCCATGGCAGTACGAAACGCTGACGCGAGAAATCGTTCTCGATATCGCCGCGCGGAAGATGGGCATGGATCCCGTCGAGGTGCGGCGCCGCAACATCCTCCGCAGCGACGAGATGCCGTACTTCACCCCGAACGGAATGCCCTACGACCACGTTGCGCCAGCGGACACGTTCGAGCAGGCCGTGAAAATTCTTGACCACGAAGGGTTTCGGAAGGAGCAGCGCGACGCACTCGAGCAGGGCCGCTACATCGGCCTCGGATTCTCTGCGTACATCGAGCCGACCGGCGCCGCGACGCGTATTCGTTGACTCTGCACCTATGGCGGGGGTTACTCGGGCGGATTTACGCGCCGTGAGCGCAGAGTCAATGGTCAGTGGCCCGCACCACCGCCGCACAGGAACGCCGGGCATCGTGGATCCCATGAAGATTGGTTTCATTGGACTGGGAAACATGGGATCGGGCATGGCCGCGAATCTGTTGAAGGCCGGGCATGAGGTCACCGCCTACAACCGGTCGCAGGACAAGGTCGCGGCGCTAGCCGACGCGGGCGCACAGCGCGCGACGACCGTCGCGGAGGCGTGTGGCGGCGACATCGTGATCTCGATGCTGGCCAACGACGAGGCCGTCGAGGCAGTCACGTTCGGTGACGACGGCATCCTGGCTTCGCTGAAGGCCGGCGCGATCCACGTTTCGTCGAGCACGATCAGTGTCGCACTGGCCGAGCGGCTTACCGCCGCTCATGCCGAGGCGGGCCAGGGCTTCGTCGCCGCACCGGTATTCGGCAGGCCCGAGGCCGCGGCAGCGGCAAAGCTGTTCGTGGTAGCGGCCGGTGAACCCGCTGTCCTGCAGGCGGTCTCGGACGTATTTGATGCGATCGGCCAGCGGACGTTCACCGTCGCGGAGGATCCGAAGGCCGCCAGCCTGGTCAAGCTGAGCGGCAACTTCCTCATCGCCACGGTGATCGAATCGCTCGGCGAGGCGATGGCGCTGGTCCATAAGGCCGGTGTCGACAAGGAGGAGTACCTGGAGCTGCTGACGTCTACATTGTTCGGTGCGCCGATCTACAAGACCTACGGCGGGCTCATCGCGCGCGATGAATTCGAGCCAGCCGGATTCGCGGCCGCACTGGGGAGCAAGGACGTCCGCCTGGTGCTCACCGCGGGCGAAACCCTGCAAGTGCCGTTGCCCATCGCCAGTCTGCTGCGCGACCGTTTCCTCACCCTGCTCGCCAACGGCGGTGGCGAACTCGACTGGTCCGCAGTCGGCGCATTGGCCGCCTGGGAAGCGGGCGGCCCCAAGCCCGTGAGATAGCGCTGAAGGTCGTGGAAAGCGCCAGATCACAAACCTAAGTGCTATTTGGCGACGACGCCGCGCAAGCCGTCGGCTCCGAAGACGGGTTCGAGCATCGCGGAGAAGTCGGGGCCGCGTCGCAACATCAGGCCTCCGTCGACGTTGATCACCTGGCCGGTGACATAGCAGGCCGCGTCACTGAGCAGGAACACCGAAATGTTCGCGACGTCCTCGACCTCACCGGGGCGCGGGAGCGGGGTGATGGATGCGTAGTCGGCGCTCAGCTCGGGTGAATCTAGCACGGGCGCAACAAGTTCGGTGCGGATCAACCCCGGCCTGAGGCAATTCACTCTAACCCATGACGGGCCGAGCTCGTCGGCAGCCAGCTGCATCAGGTGATCCACCGCGGACTTGCTTACCCCGTACGCACCGAACCACCGATGTGTGTTGCTCGACGCGATCGACGAGATCCCGATGAAGACCCGCCCCCTCCGCGCACCATCTCCCTGGCCGCGTGCTTGAGCACGTACATGGTGCCGTTGATGTTCAGGTCGATCGTTCGCCGCCACGCTTCGGAGTCGATCTGGGTGATCGGTCCGATCGTTTCGCTTCCACCCGCGCAGTTCACGACGCCATGCAGCCGTCCGTTCCATGCCGTCGCGGCGTCGACGACCCGGGCGACCTCGTCCTCGTTCGTGACGTCGGCGGGTTCATACAGCACCTGGCCTGCGCCGCCTTGGGCCCTGATCTCGTCAGCCGCGGCGGACAGTCTGTCAGCATTGCGGCCGACCAGCATCGCGTTACCGCCCGCGGCGACGACCGCAGCCGCCACGCCCTTGCCTATCCCGCTGCCACCACCGGTGACCAGTACCGTTCGACCCGCCAACGACACTTGCAAAGCGACCCCTTCGTTCGGTCAACTAGAACAAGTTCTAGTTATACGTCACGGTTCGTCGCGCCGCGCAGGCTTGGGCGGACCGAGCGTCCGCCAGTCCGGGACGTTGGGCGGCAGTCCGACCGGGTACCGGTTTTCGTTGTGTGCCGCCCAGTGCGCGTGGCCGAGCTCGTGGATGTGGAATGCGTGCCGCAACGCCTCTGTGAACCCCATGGCGTCACTGGCCGCGTTGACCGAATCCTTGATCAACAGTGCCGCCATGGTCGGGCGCTCGGCGATACTGCGCGCGAACTCGAGCGTCTTGTCCTCGAGTTCAGCACGCGGGAAGATCTTCGAAACCATGCCGAGCCGCTGCGCTTCGTCGGCATCGATCGAGTCACCGGTCAGCAGAAGCTCTTTGGCCTTGCGAGCGCCGAATTCCCAAGGGTGGGCGTAATATTCGACGCCCGGCATGCCCATGCGTACGGCGACGACATCGCTGAACTTCGCGTCGTCGGCCGCGACGATGAGGTCGCACGCCCAGATCAGCATCAGCGCAGCGGAGATCGCATTGCCCTGCACCGAAGCGATGGTGTCTTGCGAAGATCCCGCCAACGCCGGGTGTTTTCGAAGAAGAAGTGCCACTCCTGCAGATACGTTCTCTCCGCGATCGCCGGCTGTGTAGCCCCGTGCGAACGAAAAGTCGGATGTTGCGCCGGACCGGGTTTCCGCTCGAGCAGCGCCTCCTCGGAGCCCAAATCGTGTCCAGCCGAGAAGTTCTTGCCGCGAGCCGCCAGAATCACCACCCTGACCTGATCGTCGGCTTCTGCGCGGCCGAACGCCTCGTCCAACTGCACTAATAGGGTTCGCGACTGTGCGTTCTGCGCCTCGCGCCGGTTCAGCCAGATCCGCACGATCCGGCCCTCGTCGAGCTTCTCGTACATCACCTGTTGGGGTGCATCGCCGTCGGCAGACTCGGTATCGGTCAGGGCTCGCCACAGCGGACCACCTCGTTCGCTTGGATTTCGTCGATCTCAAAGCACATTACGGTGCCACGGCGAACGTCTCCCGAGGGGTGCCACAGCGACTCCACAGCAACCTTTCAGAAATGGCACATGCGCACCAAAATTCTTTGCGATGGCACGGCGATTCCGTGCCACTCGGCGTAATGTTTGCGGTAGCAGATGGCCTGTCGCGGCACAACTTCGAGACAGCCATCGGCAGGTAACTCGAAGAGCGTATCCAGACAGCTCGCAACGCCCCTCGTGAGTTGCCACCGAGTACGGTCAGCAAAACGACAGAAAGCGTGACAATGGCGACCTTGAACCTCCAGCGCGACGCCTGATCCTTGCCGGTGGATTTGCGGTCGCGGTGGCCGCAGCACCGGCAGTCGCGATGTTCGCGGTACCGACGGCGGGCACGTCGGCACCGACCATCGCCGCTTGCCCAGGCGGCGAATCCGAAGACACCTTCACCAACGTCTGCGTCCCGGACCTCGTGCCGAATTCACCTGAGTTCGGCCAAACCTCCCCGGGTGGACTACCGGAGATCGACAACATCCCCTGCACCGGAGGCAACTCGGGCCAGTGCATCGGTCTTGCCGAAGAGCAGGAGGCCCAAGGTCCCATGCCCGTGCCGCACTCGGAGATCAGCTCCAGCCCGTAGCCCAACGACCGAAAGCCGGGGCGCCTTGGTGCCCCGGCTTTTTCGTGCGCGCCTGAAGCGAAAGCGTCCAGCAACCTTTCAGATTTCCTATAATTCGGCTGGACGACATGTCACTACAGAAGGCAGCGCAATGGCGAATTTCCCAATCCCCGTAACCCGCCTCATTCTTGCCGGCGGATTCGCTCTTGCGGTCGCTGCCGCGCCGGCAGTTGGGCTGCTTGGCCCACTCAGACCCCGGGGTTCCCGTCGCCGCATGCAATTCCGGTGAGGAAGAGGACGTCTTCACCACGAGCTGCACGCCGTTCTTGGTGCCGAACTCGCCGGAGGCTTCACCACCACCGCGGCCAATCCCGACATTCCGGAAATCGACGGGGTCCCCTGCACCGGCCGCGATTCGGGGGCGTGCATCGGGCTGGCGGAGAGAAGCCGCAGGCCGCGGGGCCACAGCCGATACCGCGCTCCACCATCAGCTCCAGCCCCTAGATCTGGCCGCTGCCGGAAGTCGCAAGTCGGGCGCGGATTCCCAGGGAACTCGTGGAACCTATGCAGATTTCTTGTCAGCTTCCATAGAATCCTCCCGACGAGACGGTCAATAACTACAGAAAGCGTGACGATGGCGACCTTCGAGATCTCAGCACGACGACTGATCCTTGCCGGCGGATTTGCGGTCGCAGTTGCCGCGGCCCCCGCGATCGCCGTCTTCGCCGTGCCCACCGACGCCGGTCCCGCTGGCCCAGTGCCCGGCGGGCGAAGAAGAAGACCTGTACACCGGCGACTGCATCCCGCACACCGTGCCCGAATTCGGGCTCGGCGTTCAGCAGCATCCCCGGCAACCCCGACCTGCCCGAGATCAGCGGCGATCCCCTGCACCGGCCGCAACTCCGGCGCAGTGCATCGGCCTCGCCGAGGAGGCGCAGGCCGACGGGTCCGCAGCCGATGCCGCGATCGACCGTCGGCAGCAGCCCGACCGTCACCGGCGGCGCTAAGCCGGCCGTGACCAGGCGGCGACCGGCGCGTCGCCTAGAGTTGTACCTATGCCTGCGAAATCTGATCCCGCCGAACTCGGCGACGTCGAACCGCTGGCCGACAGCACTGCCCGCCAGGCCAGGCGCGTCGTCGCCGCCTACGCGACCGACGCCGACGAGTGCCGGGTCTTCCTGTCGATGCTCGGCATCGGACCGGCGAAGCTCGAGGCTTAAGTGGCTCCGCGGGGCGGCCAGGCAGCTCGGCTCCGGAGACTGCCGACTTCGTCGTGGTGGCCAACCGGCTGCCCATCGACATGGAGCGGCTGCCCGACGGCACGCACGACGTGGAAACGCAGCCCCGGCGGCCTGGTCACCGCGCTGGAGCCGCTGCTGCGCCGTCGGCGGGGCGCGTGGATCGGCTGGCCGGGCATCCCCGACGGCGACGAGGACCCGATCGGCGAGGACGACCTGCAGCTGTACCCGGTGCGGCTGTCGCGCCGACGACGTCGCCGAGTACTACGAGGGCTTCTCCAACGCCACCCTGTGGCCGCTGTACCACGACGTCATCGTCAAGCCGATCTACCACCGCGAGTGGTGGGACCGCTACGTCGAGGTCAACCGGCGGTTCGCCGAGGCCACCGCGAAGGCCGCGGCGCAGGGCGCGACGGTGTGGGTCCAGGACTACCAGCTGCAGCTGGTCCCGAAGATGCTGCGGATGCTGCGGCCCGACCTGACCATCGGCTTCTTCCTGCACATCCCGTTCCCGCCGGTCGAGCTGTTCATGCAGATGCCGTGGCGCACCGAGATCATCGAGGGCCTGCTCGGCGCCGATCTCGTCGGCTTCCACCTGCCCGGCGGCGCGCAGAACTTCCTGATCCTGGCCCGCCGACTGGTCGGCGCGAACACCTCGCGCGGCCACGGTCGGCGTGCGGTCCCGGTTCGGTGAGGTCCAGGTCGGCTTCCGCACCGTGAAGGTCGGCGCGTTCCCGATCTCGATCGACTCGACGGCGCTCGACCAGCAGGCGCGCGACCGCGCCGTCCGGCAGCGGGCCCGCGAGATCCGCGCCGAGCTGGGCAACCCGCGCAAGATCCTGCTCGGCGTCGACCGGCTGGACTACACCAAGGGCATCGACGTTCGGCTGCGGGCGTTCTCGCGAACTGCTCGCCGAGGGCCGCGCCAAGCGCGACGACACCGTGCTGGTGCAGCTCGCCACGCCCAGCCGCGAGCGGGTCGAGAGCTACAAGGCGATGCGCGAGGACATCGAGCGCCAGGTCGGCCACATCAACGGCGAGTACGGCGAGGTCGGCCATCCCGATCGTGCACTACCTGCACCGGCCGGTCCCCCGCGACGAGCTGGTCGCGTTCTTCGTCGCCGCCGACGTCATGCTGGTCACGCCCGCTGCGCGACGGCATGAACCTGGTCGCCAAGGAGTACGTGGCCTGCCGCAGCGATCTCGGCGGCGCGCTGGTGCTCAGCGAATTCACCGGCGCCGCAGCCGAACTCCGTCAGGCCTACCTGACCAACCCGCACCACCTCGAGGGCGTCAAGGACGCCATCGAGGCCGCGCTGAACCAGACGCCCGAGGAGGGCCGGCGACGGATGCGCGCGCTGCGCCGGCAGGTGCTCGCCCACGACGTCGACCGCTGGGCACGCTCGTTCCTCGACGCGCTGGCCGCCGACGCAGCGACGACGACAGCGGCGGCTAGATCGGAGTGATGTACTTGATCAGCCACTTGCCGTCGATCTTCTGATAGTCGACGCGCAGCCGGCTGCCGTCGTAGACGGCTGTCTTGGACTTGTCGGTGACCGTGCGGTTCATGAACACCATCACCGATGCCGAATCCCGTTGCGCGTCAAGCACTCCCACGCCGACGACGTTGGCCTGGCTGACCAGCTGCGGTCCCGCGCCTGCGGGATGATGTCCTTGTTCGCGCCGTCCTCGAACTCCTGCCGGAAGTCGGGTGTCAGCAGCGTGGTACGACCTCGGTGAGGCTGCGCTCGACCGTCTGGTAGTCGTAGCCGAAGACCTTCGGGATCTGTTGCGCGGCCAGCGGCGGCAGTTCGTGCGCGGGTCTGCCTGCTCGCCGCGCAGCTCGACCCGGTTCCAGTACAGCGCAGCCACCGACGCCGCCGAGCGCGACGAAGCCGACGCGCGAGCAGCACCGCCGACCGAGCGCCGCCAGCCTGGTGCGTCCAGCCGGCCCATCAGTTGCCCCCGTCCGGGTACTTGAGGTCGTAGCCGGTCATGTGCCCGTTGTCGTCCTCGTGCACGATGACCCGCAGCCGGTACGGCTGCGACGGCTTGTTGACGCCGTCGATGTCGGTCACCGTCACCCGCACCGACACCAGCACCGCGGCGTTGTTGGCGATCTCGTCGATCTTCTCCAGCGCCGCGCCGTTGATCACGGCCTCGGAGCTGGCGTTGGTGTCGCGGAAGATCGCCTTGAGGTTGTCGACGTTGTCGGCCTGGCTCATCATGTCGCGCAGCGGGCCGCTGGTGCCGTTGACGAACCGGTTCACGCTGTCGTCGATGTTGTTCTGGTTGTAGCTGAACATGTTGACCACGGTCTGCGACGCGGTGTCGACGAAGCTGCTGCTCGCGGGCCTGCATCGGCCTCGGCGTGTGCGCTGCTGGTACGAACATCACTGCGACCACGCCCGGCCGAGCACGCCGGCGAGCCACCACGGTGACGACGCCAGCCCGACGATGGCGACCAGCATGGCGGTTCGGTCTGCCGGCGCGGCGGCGGTGCGCCGGGCGGGCGAGCCGCACCTTGACCGGCTGCGGCGCCTCGACCGTGACGCCACGGTCGCCGCGCCGCGGCGCCGCTCGCCGGGCCTGCCGCCCGCGACGCGCGCCGGCGCACGGGCTTCGGCGCTTCGGGCGGTCGTCGAAACCGTGTCTTCTGCCATCACGCCTGCCTTGGAGCCATCATCAGATCGACCCAGTTTTCCGCGGGCGCCAGTTTGTCAGTTCCGGCGGCGTACACGCCAGTTCCGCCGGCGGGGTCGACGAACTTACCGTTCTGGTCGTACGTCGTGATCGACGGCCCCGGCGGCCGGCGGCGCCTCGGCGGGCAGCGGCGGGCTCGGCCGTCGACCGGCGCAGGCGCGGCGGGCGGCGGCCGGCGGCGGTGCGGCGGCTCCGGCGCGGGCCGGCCGTACGGCGGCACCACCTGGTCCGGCGGCGCGTAGTACGGCCACGGCGGCGGCGGCCCGTTGCTCGTTCGGCGGCACCGGCAGCGGGAACGGCGCATGCGGCGCGGGTCCCGGCCCGGGCAGCACGCCCGGCGGCAGCTGCACGACCGGCGGCCCCGGATCGGGGTCCACCTGCGGCGGAATGTACGGGAACTTGTTGTGCGGCAGGATGTTTCGCCCGGGCGGCTCGTAGTGGTTGTCTCCGTTGGTCCATCGGCGTGCCGAACGGCACCGGCGGCCCGCGCCACGGGTTGTTGCCGATCGGCACGTAGCCGCGCGGGTCGCGGCAGAGCTGGATGGTCGGGGCCCGCTTGCCGGGGAACTCCTGGCACGGGTAGTTGCGCGCACCGCGCACCACGGCGGGATCGTTCTGCGGCGTCTTGCAGTACAGGTCGGTCGGCAGTTCACGCAGCGTGGTGTCGGCGGGCGACCGGATCTTCGGCGGCGGGATGAAGCCCGTCGAGCAGCGGCGGCGGATCCTGCAGGTCGATCTTGAAGTCCAGCTTGCCGCCCTCGTCGGCCGGCACGCCGCCGCCGACGGTGATCAGCGCCGCCATCAGCGCCGGGAAGATCACCAGCGCCTGCTCGATCGACTTGCGGTAGATCACGCCGATGCGACCGAAGTTGGCCAGGTTGGCGGCCAGCATCGGGAACGTCGGCCGGATGCCTTCGAACGTGGTGTTGGCCGCCTCGGTCGCCCCGGGCACGTTCTGCAGCACCGACCGCAGCTGCGGATCGGCGTTGGCGACCTCGCCGGTGAACCGGGCCAGCCCGTCGGCGAGCGACCTGATGTCGTCGCCGCTGCGGATCTGCGCGTCGAGGAACGGACCCGCCTGGTCGATCAGCTGGGTGATCTGGCCGTAGTTGGCGTTGGCCTCGTCGACCAGCAGCCGCGACGACTGGATCAGCCGCGCCAGCTCGGGCCCGGATCCGTTGAACGCCTTGAACGTTTCGCGCAGCAGGTCCTGGATCCGGCTGTTCCCGACGCTGCTGACCAGCCCGTCGGCCTCTCGTCAGCAGCCCGGCGATGTCCTGACCGATCGCGGTGTGGTCTGGTCGATGTCGGAGCCGTCGCGCAGCGTCGGTTGCGACGGGTCGTCGGGCGGCACCAGGTCGATGTACTGCTCGCCGACCGCCGAGACGCTCTTGACCGTCGCGGTGACGTTCTCCGGGCACGGGCGTGCCGCTGTTCAGCCGCATGTGCGCGACGACGCCGTCGTTGGACAGCCCCACCGACTCGACCCGGCCGACCGTCACGCCGCGGTAGGTGACGTTCGCGTTCTCGTAAAGGCCGCCGCCCGCAACGAAATTCGCGGTGACCTTATAGGAGCCGATGCCGACGGCCGCGGGCACGTGCAGGTAGAAGATCGAGATCGCGCCGACGGTGAGCACCGTGACGATCGCGAAGATCGACAGTTGCAGTCGGGTCAGCCGGTCGAGCATCTACGGCGCCCCCTCGTGCTGGGTGGCCGTGCCCGGCGGGATCTTGAACGGATCGGCCGCCTGGCCGGACAGGTTCGCCATCGCGCCGGTGAGGAAGTCCGGCGGGTTGACGACCTCGTCGATGCGCTTCATGTTCGGGTCAAGGCCCAGCGACGTGGTGAACACCGACTCGCCGAGTGCGCCGCAGCGTCAGGTCGAACGTCACGAACACGTTCAGGTAGTCGCCGCGCACCGCGTTGCGCAGGTACTTGTAGTGGAACGGGAACGTCGGCAGGAACTCCAGGTCCTTGATGAAGTCGTCGGCGTTGTCGTTGAACGCCTTGATGACCGGGTACAGGTCCTTGAAGTCCGCCGCGAAGTCGTCCTTGGTCTGCCGACAGGATGCGCGACGCGACGTCGGCGAAGCTGCGCAGCGCGCCGAACGCGTCGACGATGTTGGCGCGGTTGTTGTTGAGCACCTTCAGCGCGGCAGGCAGGGAGTCCAGGGTGCGGCCGAGGCTGTCCTTGCTGCGCGCCAGGATGCCCGCGAACCGGTTGAGCCCCTCGGCCGCGGCGATGATGTCGTTGGTCTGCCGGTCCAGCGAGCTCGGTCAGCTCGGCGAGCCGCGGGAATCAGGTCGGTGAAGCGTGCCCTGCGCGGCCGGCGACGGCGTTGTACGCCTCGTCGGTGATGTCTTGCAGCGCACCGAGATTGCCCTTGTTGACCACGACGCCCAGCGACGACAGCACTTCCTCGGTGGTCGGGTAGCGGCCGGTGCGGTTCAGCGGGATATTCGAGCCCTCGGCCGAGCCTCCCGGCGCCCGGCTCGTCGACCGGCGCAGCGAATTCGATGTGCTGAGAACCCAGCAGCGAGGTCTGCGCCACCTTGGCGGTCGCGTTGGCGGGCAGGTTGACGTTCTTGTCCAGCGACAGCTTGACAGCCGCGTAGAACGTGCCGTCGGGACGCTGCACGGCGTCGATGCCGGACACGCTGCCGACCGTGACGTCGTCGACCATCACCGGCGAGTTCTGCGGCAGCGTCGCGACGTCGGGCAGTTCGACGGTGATCTGTGTACGAGCCCTCGCCGTGCCCGGCGGTACCCGGCATGTTGAGCGAGTTCAGTCCGCCGAACTGGCAGCCCGCCAGCAGCACGGCTAGCCGATGAGATGGCAAGTGCGCGCGCTGATGCTTCGGCATCATCCGCCACCTGCCTCGGCGGGCAGCGGCGCGGCGGGCGCAGGCGTCGGCCCGGCCTCGGGCGCCGCCCGCATGCGACGTCGACGGCGCGGGCGCAGCCGGGGCCGCCTCCCGGTGCCGGCGGCACGATCAGCGAGCTGAGGTCGGTGTCAGCCGACGCCGGCGGCGGTGTCACGCCCGGGTTGGCTGCCACTGGAGATACGGCACCGGCGTCTGCGCCTTGGCCTCGGTCTCCGGGGTGTCGTAGATGATCTGGCCCTTGTACGCGGTGATGCTGTTGATCGGATGGAACAGCAGCGGCGGGAAGTTCATCGTGATGCGCTTGAACACCGGGCCCATCCGCTGCCTGCAGATCTCGGCGCGCTTGTAGTTGTCCGGCGACGCACCGACGTCGAACGTGCCGCCGCAGATGAACTGGACCGGGTTGGCGAAGTTCGGCAGGGTCAGCAGGCCACCCACGGTGCCCTGCGCGGGGTTGTAGATGTTGTAGAAGTTCGCCAAGCCGTTGGGCGTGATGTGCAGGATCTGCTCGATGTCGTCGCTGTGGTCGGTGAGGATCTGGGTGAAGTCGGCCAGCTTGCCGACCTGGTCGATCAGCGCCTGGTTGTTCTCGTTCAAGAACCCCTTCACGTCGCGCAAGCGCCTGGTTGAGCGTGCCGAGGGTGTTGTCGAGATCGGTTGAGCTGTCGGCCAGCACCTGCGACACGGAGGCGACGTGGTTGGAGAACTGCACGATCTGCTCGTTGCTGTTGGACAGTGCGTCGACGAGCACCTGCAGGTTGCGGATGGTGCCGAACAGGTCGGTGCGCGAGTCACCGAGCCGCCCGGCGGTCTGCGACAGCTCGCGCAGCGCCTGCCGGAACGAATCGCCGTTGCCGTCGAAGGTGTCGGCGGCCTGGTTGACGAACGCAGACAGCGGACCCTGCATCGATCCCTGCTGTGGTCCAAGCTGCGTGCTCAGCTGGGTCAGCTGCTCCTTGACCTCGTCCCATTCGACCGGCACGGCGGTGCGGTCCAGCCCGATCTCTGCCCCGTCGGCCATCAGCGCGCCACCGGTGTAGGCCGGGGTGAGCTGAACGAATCTGGCCGACACCAGGTTCGGCGCGATGATGAGTGCCTTGGCGTCGGCAGGCACCTTGACGCCGTCCTTGATCGTCATGGTGATCTTGACGTCGGAGGCCCGTGGCTCGATCGAGTCGATGGTGCCGACCGGAACGCCGATCACCCGGACGTCGTCGCCCGGGTAGAGACCCACCGCCGAGGTGAAGTAGCCGACGACCTGTGCCCGACGCGCGACGGCCACACCAGGTAGACGCCGACCAGCAGCGTCACCACCAGCAGGGCGGCCAGGGCCACCCGCAGCCAGCGGCTGCGGGTCAGCGACGGAATCTGTATAGGTCATGGCGACTTCGGCCTGATGATCATGCGTTCGGAGATGTACCCGCGCAGCATGTCGGCGAGGCTGTCCGGCAACTTGCCCGGCTGGAAGTAGAGGTCCAGCAGCACCTCGGCCGTGGCTGGCCGGCGGCAGGCCGTAGAGGTTGATCTGGAAGCCTGGGCCCGACCCGACCACCTCGCCGAGCGCGGTCGCGTACGGCGGCAGTCGTTTCAGCGCCTCGCCGATGTGTTCCTTGCGCTCGAGCAGGTTGTCCATCACGGCGTTGAGCTTGTCCAGAACGGGGCTTGAACTCGCTGCGGTTGTCGGCGACGAAACCCGAGAGCTGTTGTGACACATCGTCGATGCCGGCGATCAGGTTGCTCAACGCCTGGCGCCGCTCATCGAGCGCGGCGAACAGCAGGTTGCCGTCGGTGATCAGCTGGTTCACCTGCCCGGCGCGCTGCGCCAGCGTGTCGGACACCTTCTTGGCGTGGGCGAGCAGTTGCTCGAGCGCCTCATCACGCTTGTTGAGGCTGCGCGACAGGTTGGCGACACCGTCGAGGGCGCCGCGCAGGTGCGGCGTCGCGTCGCGCAGGGTATCGGTCAGGGTCTGCAGCGCCTGCTCGAACCTCGGCTTGTCCAGCTCGCTGGCGTTCTGGCCGAGGTCCTGCAGCGCGGTGTTCAGCGTGTACGGAGTTGTGGTGCGGCCCAACGGGATCACCGTCGACTCGCCGGCGCCCCGAGGCGTGACGGCCAGCGACTTCTCGCCGAGCACGGTGTCGGTCTTGATCGCGACCAGCGACTGGTCACCGACCCGGACGTCGCGGTTGACGGTGAATGTCACCTTGGCGGCATCGCCCGCCAGCTCGACCCCGGTCACCTTGCCGACCTTGATACCCGACACGTTGACGTCGTTGCCGGGCGAGATGCCGCCCGCATCAGTGAAATACGCCTCGTAGGGCTTGCCCTGCGGCCAGAACGGCAGGCTGGTGTATCCGAACGACACCAGCACCAGGCACGCCACCAACGCGATGCCGAAGATCCCGGTACGCAGCGGGTTCGTCTCGTCTGGCCTAGCCATTCTCCGAGCACCTCCCCTTCGACGGGTCCGGCGGTCCGCCGAACGGAATCAGGATGTCGCTGCCCGCGGGGCCGTTGATCTTCATCCGGATCGAGCAGTAGTAGATGTTGAAGAACGAGCCATACGCGCCAAGTGCGTTGAGCCGCAAGTAGTTTTCGGCCAACGGCTCGATGACCTTGTTGATGTCACCCTTGCGCTCGTCGAGGCGCTGGGCGAACGGACGGGCATTCTCGATCACACCCTGCAGCGGCCTGCGCGACTGTTGCAGCATGTCGGTCAGATCGTTCTCGGCCGAAGCCAGGGGTTCGATGGCGCCCGCGATCGGATCGCGGCCCTCCGCAAGCCCCGTGACCAACTTCTGCAGCTGGTCGACGCTGGCGTCGAACTGGGCGCCCTTCTCATCGACCGTGCCTAGCACCGTGTTCAGATTGTTGATCACGTCGCCGATGAGTTGGTCTCTTGCGGCGAGGTTCTGGGTGAACGCGCTGGTGGTCGACAGCAGATTGGACAGCGCACCGCCCTGGCCCTGCAGTAGCTCCATCACCGCATTGCTCACCTCGTTGACCTTGGCACCGTCGAGTCCCTTGAGCACCGGCCGCAGGCCGCCGAGCAGAGCGTCGAGGTCGAGTGCGGGCTGGGTGTTCTGCTTCGGGATCGTCGAACCAGGCGGCAGCTTACGCAGTTCGCCTGGGCCCGAGGTGATCTCGAGGTAGCGATCGCCAACAAGGTTCTCGTAGCGCACCACCGCCCTTGTGGACGTGTACAGCTGGTACCGGGTGTCGATGTCGAACGCGACGTCGACCGTGTTGTCCTGGTTCAGCGTCACCTTGTTGACGCTGCCGACCGGAACCCCTGCGATGCGCACATCCTGGCCGGCCTTGAGCCTCGAAGCGTCGGTGAAGGTGGCGTGATACGACTTGTCCGAGGCGAACCGGAACTCACCGAACACAACAATGAGCACGGCCGCCACCAACACCATCACCACCGTGAAGATTGAGACGTTGAGCAGTGTGCGGTCGCCGCGCATCAGAATTCGTCCCTCTCCGCGAAGGCGCCGTTGAACAGGAACTGCACCGTCGACGGCGCATCGAACTGCAGCTCGGTGTTCGGCTGATACGGGATGTAGGCATTGTCGGTGACGAGGAACGGCGTGTGATACCAGCTGCCGCCGTACTGCTTCGTTGGAACGTCGGGCATGCCCCTGCAGTTGGGGCCGCCGGACGCGTTCACGATCGGCAGGCTTTCCGGGTAGGTGTACGCGGGCGCTCCGGGCAGGAAGTTCGATGAGACGAACAGGCCCGGCCGGATGCCACCGATGATCGGCGCGAAGGTGTCGATGGCGTTGGCGATACCCTTGAACAGGCAGCCGAACTCGGGCGAATAGTCGGCCGTCACCTTCAGCGGCGCCCGGAGGCGCTGGATCGCGGCAATGTAGTCGTTCTCCGCAGATTCGAGGGTCGCGGTGCCGTTGTTGGCCAGCCCGGTCGCCGCCAACAACGTCGCGTTGAGGTTGTCCTGCTGGTCGACGATGGTGTTGCTGATGGTGGGTGCGTTCTCGAAGATCCTGGCCAGATCCGGACCCGCGTCGCCGTAGATGTTGGCCACCACGGCGGTCTTCTGCAGATCTTCCTGCAACGTCGGCAGCTTCGGATTCAGCTGCTGCAGATAGTAATTCAAGCCCGAGAGGGTGGCGCCAAGATCATCGCCGTTGCCACGAAGGCCCTCCGCGAGAGCGGACAGTGTCGCGTTCAGATTGATGGGGTCGATCTTGTGCAGCACATCGGTGAGCGTCTGAAACAGCGTGTTGACTTCCAACTGCACGCTGACGCCGCCACGGAAGCACCGGGCCGCAGCGACGTGCCGGCCGGATTGTCGGGAGGCAGGAACTCGACGGACTTGGCGCCGAAAACCGTTGTGCCCGCGATGCGGACGTCGGCGTTGGCGGGGATGAAGCGCAGCTCCTCACTTCTGATGGCCAGCGTCAGCTTGGCTTGGTCCCCGGCGTACTCGATCGACTTGACCTCACCGATCTGGATGCCGCGGTACTTCACCTTGGCGTCGCTCTCCATCACCAGGCCTGCCCGCGGAGACGTCACCGTCACGGTGTCGGTGTCGGTGAATGCGGCGGTGTAAGCGAGGTAGGTGAAGACCGTGGCGGCCAGAAGGATCGCAGCCAGGATCGCCGCAGCGATCCTCACGTGGCTGCGCTTGGCGTCACCGTCCGACATCGTCCCCGCCTATCCGGAAAGGTTGAAGTTGCCGGACGCGCCGTAGACGGCGAGCGAGATGAACAAGGTGATGGTGACGACGACGATCAGCGAGGTGCGCACGGCCTGACCGACGGCGATGCCGACGCCGACCGGGCCGCCGGACGCGTTGTAGCCGTAATAGGTGTGCACCAACATCACCGCGATCGCCATCACGATGGCTTGCAGGAACGACCACAACAGGTCGGTGGGCACCAGGAACGTATTGAAGTAGTGGTCGTACAGACCCGCGGACTGTTTGTTGATGAACACGGTGGTGAACCGCGCGGCGAAGAACGCCGCCAGCACCGACAGCGAGTACAGCGGAATGATCGCGACCATCCCCGCCATCAGCCGGGTTGAGACTAGGTACGACACCGAGTGCACGGCCATCGACTCGACCGCGTCGATTTCCTCGGCGACGCGCATCGCCCCGAGTTGGGCAGTGGTGCCCGCACCGATGGTCGCCGCCAGCGCGATACCGGCGATCACGCG
>CAVVBH010000009.1:0-26646 GCA_963746365.1 Ilumatobacteraceae bacterium
CCGTGTTCAAGCCACTCGAGAGTCGCCCTCATAGCAGCTCCGCCAGATCGCATAGGTGTAATCGACGTTGTAGGCGGTCGATTGTGCGGCTTCGGGCCGCGTCGGTCGGCCGGCTGGCGGACCGTGATATGGATAGCGGACCTGCAGAATGCCGACGCTCTCCGGGCATTCACCGGCACGGCCGTCTGCACCGAGCCCGTGGTAGGCGGGCAGTCGGCGCTGACCGTCCCGAAATCGCCGAGGTTCGTCATGGTCCAGTACGACTCCTTCGCCGCCTGGGCTCGAACGATGTCGGGATCGATGCCCCACTTGCAGGCTCCCCACTGCAGGATCTCGTCGGTCGTGCCAGTGAACTCACCGGTGACGCGATCGAGCCACTTCTCGCCGATGTTCTTCTGGCGGCCTGGCGTCAGGTTGTACGGCTCGTTGGCTGGACGGATCTCGGGGGTCTCGGCCACTCGACTGGCGCACTCGGCATCGGTGGGCAGTGCCGAGCCTGGCGGGACGGTCGTCGGCGAGACAGTCCGGGTCGTCGAGGTGACGCGGTGGCGGACGTGGACGGTGGCCGCGGGGTCGTCGACGTGCGCGTGACGGGCGGTGTCGAGTTTCGCGGCGGTCGAGCCCGTCGGAGGCCGTGGACCGGCAATCGTGGCGGTAGCCGGCCGTTCCGAGAAGAACTGCACGCCGACAACAACGCCAAGCACGCCAGCACTGCCGCCTCGATCCTGACCCGGCGGCGACTCCGGTGCGGTCAACCCTCAACTCGTCCGCCCGACATCACGATCCCGACGTTAGTCGCGCGCATCGTCGGTTGCACTCGGAGCTCAGGCTGGAGTCGAAGGAGCGCTTTGTGCGACGATGCGCCGTGGCCGATCGGCGCGAATCGGACGACTCGCAACTGGTACGTCTCGGTTTCGGCTGCGTCAAGCTCGGGAGCATGTCGCAGGCCGCGGGCAGGCCGGCGACGAAACGGTTGATCCGCGAGGCAATTCACTCGGGTGTCAGGTTCTTCGACACCGCCGATGCGTATGGCGCCGGCACGAGCGAACGGATCCTTGGTGCCGCCCTCGGTTCGGATCGCAGCAATGTGATCGTGGCGACGAAGGGTGGCTACGTCTTCCGAGATCGCTCGAGGCTCGTGCGAGCGACTCGACGGATCCTTGCGCCCGCCCTCGGACGAGCGCGAGCGATCCAATCGGCACGGAGCTCGACCGCCCCGCAGGCTTCGACAACCAGAACGGCGTACGCGGCGCAAGACTTCACACCCTCGTATCTGCGCGCCGCGGTCGACGACAGCCTGCGCCGTTTGCGAACCGACTACATCGACGTGTACCAGCTTCACGGACCGTCGAGCCTTTGCACTGACGAGACGCTCCAACTCATGGAGCGAGCTCGTGCGTGCCGGCAAGATCCGCGAGTTCGGGGTCGGGCTCGAACAACTGGACAACGTGGTGTGTGGTTGAACCTGGAGAACCTCTCGAGGCTGCAGGTGCCGTTCGGCATCCTCGATCCCGAGGCCCGAGAGCAGTGTTCCCAGCGGCGGACCGAGCCGACGTGCAGGTGATCGCGCGGGGTGTCTTCGGCAGCGGGCTCTTCAACGCCAACCCGTCACGAGACGGCACCGACCCCAACGACTCCAAGCTGCGCCTGGTCAGGCTCTTCGGTTGCTCGCCGAGTCCGTGGGGACCACGCCACATCAGTTGGCCGTCTGGTGGGTGCTGGCGCAACCTGTCGGTGGCGACGATGCTCGTCGGTATCAACTCGATCGATCACCTCCGCTCCACGATGAAGTACGTCACGACCCTGCCCGCCCTCGGCCTCATCGTCGCATCGACGAGCTCATCCAACTGCACGCTCACGGGCAGCCTCGGATGAGCGTCGCCGGTGTCGTGGTGATCGGAAGTGGTCCATGTGGTGCGATGGCAGCCCAGGAGCTGGTCGCCCGGGGCTGAAGGTGACGATGCTCGACGCCGGTCCCGTGCTGCGCGTGGCGTGATCGTCCGAGGTGCCGGAAAAACTCTCGTCAGGTGGGTCGAAAGCGGACAGATGCGAACGGATCGCCACCGCGTGGTGGGCGACCCGTCGACGGAGTGGTACTCCAGTCTGACGCAAGGCGGGCTGTCGAACTATTGGACGTCGGCCGTTCCCCGCTTCGCGCCCGAGGATTTCACCGACGGCGCAGCGCACGGCGAACGGTTCGCCTGGCCGATCGGCTACGACGACCTCGTCCCGTTCTACGAGCGAGCGGAGGAGGCGCTCGTCGTCACGTCCGGCAGCGCTCTCCCGAACGTGCCGAGCAACGTCCGCCGATACACGGCTCGGCTTCCCGCCGACTGGCAAGACCTGTGCGATCGAGCGACCTCCATGGGCCACGGCATGGCGCGCCATGCCGATGGCCAACGGTCGGCCGTGGATGGTCGCGCTACGCAGCACTGGGTTCAACAGCTACCACTGCGTCATCAGACAGCTGCTTCGTGTGCCCACCTTTCGATTGATCCGATCAGCGAGGGTGCGTCAGATCCGATGGCGCGCGAGCGCTGGTAGGGCAGATGCCGTCGAGTACGTCGACACGGCGTCCGGCGAAACGAAGACGCTCGAGGCCGATGCTTTCGTGGTCGCCGCCGGGTCACTCGACTCGACCCAGATCCTGCTGCGATCCGTGTCGTCCGACTTTCCTCACGGATTGGGAAACGTCAACGGACTGCTCGGCCGTTATCTGCATGATCATCCGAGACAGTGGTGGCCGGTGGACGTCTCCCGGCGTCTGACCGCATTGACGCATCCCATCTACGTCTCGCGAGGACCGTACGATCTGTCTTCGCCCTTGCGTGGGGTGAGCATGACCATCGGTCTCGCCAACAACGGTGTCGAACGCATTCGGTCCCTGTACGGCGGGGCGACGCAGACCTTTGGCGTCCAGGTCTTCGGCACCATGTTGCCCCGCGAAGACTCGATGGTCTCGCTGGATCGGAACCATGGCGACGATCTCGACGCGCCGATCCTCGTCGCAACGGGGTACGACCATGACGCGCGTGCCGACATCGCATCGGCACGCGATCGCTTCAAACAGATATTCGCCGACATCGGCGTCCATGCCGAGCCACAGGGTCCATTCCACGAACTGCACCCTGGCTCCTCCGTCCACTTCGGCGGGACCGTTCGGATGCACGCCTCGGCAAGGTTCGGCATGCTCGACTCGCGCAATCGCCTTCACGCCGTTCGCAACGTTGTGGTCTGTGATTCGAGTTGCTTCCCGACCGGGCCGGAGAAAAATCCGACCCTGACTGCGATGGCGATTGCGGCACGTGCGGCACGGCTCCTCGCCGAAGATCTGATCTAGTCGTCCCACTCCGAATGCCGTCATCTGCTCGCCTGGTGTCGCCAACCTGTCGTCGGATATCGTGCCGACGATGCCACACGCGGGTGATGTCCGGATTCCCTCGTTGCTTGCCGCGCTCGTGTTCACCGCGATGGCGTGCGGTGCGGCCCAAGAAGCCCTGCCGGCCGCTACCCCGGTCTCGTCGGATTTCGCTCTGCCCACGGTCACCTTCCCGCCGATCGACTCCTCGCCGGCGACCTCGACCACGTTGTCGACCTTGACTACGTCGGTGAGCGTCGGTACGGAACCGGTCGGCTCACTCGCTGGAGAACCGCCAGCCGCGGGTGAGTGGCAGAACGTCACCGAAGGCATCGTCGACCTTCCCTCGGACTGCGGAAACCTGTCAAAGGTGGTGGCCCGACCCGATCAGGACCAGCTCATCATCGGTATTGCCTTGCAGGGGTTGTGGACGAGCACAGACGGTGTCGACACATGGTCCAAGATCGGCCAAGGCCCAGGCTCTGCCAAGATCATCAACCGGATGACGACGATCATCTTCGACCCCGAAAGTCCTGCGAGGTACTGGGAGAGCGGCATTTACACGGGTGGTGGCGTGTACCGGACAGACAACAATGGCCAGACCTTCCGTGGACTCGGTGACATCGCACACGTCGAGGCCCTCAGCATCGACCTCACAGATCCCAATCGCCGCACGCTTCTCGCGACCATTCACGAGAGCACCACCACATATCTTTCGACGAACGGTGGCGAGACGTGGGAGGACATCTCCGCATCGTTGCCAGCGGACATCGGCTACGCAACCGGCCCGGTGGTGATCGATTCGCAGACGTTCCTGCTCGGGACAAGCAATGAATTGGGGTCCGGAGTGCTGAGGAGCGTCGATGGCGGCGCGTCATGGACCCAGGTCTTCGACTCGGGTGTCGTGCGCACGCCCCTGCGTGCTGTGTCCGATGGCGCGATCTACTGGATACCGGAGCGCATCAACGGAGTCATCGTCAGCCACGACAATGGCGCGACGTGGTCGCTGGTCACGCCGAAGACCGAGATTCTGCCGGCCGGACCAGCGATCGTCGAACTGCCTGACGGCAGCCTCGCCTCGCTCGGTGTCGGTTACGTGATCATCTCCAAGGATCAGGGTGCCTCGTGGATTCCCGTCGGTCCACCCGTCCCGTTCACGCCCGAGTCCGTGATCTACGCCCCATTCCGAAAGGCGTTCTACCTCTGGCACGCCGAGTGTGACTTCAGTACGCAGAATGCCATTCAGCCCGACCAGATCGTGCGACTCGACTACGACCCGACGGCTCCCTGATCGCCTCGTCGATCAGGCGATGACTGCTCGAGCCTCTTGCCCCGGAAGCAAGGCCCACGTCGTCTCGGGGACTCCCTTCAGCAGATGGTCGACCACCTCGACACCCATCATCACGGAATGATCCGTGTTACCAATCTCGTACCGCCACGCGCCAAAGCGTCCTCTGGAGAACACGTGGTGCTCGGCGAGCCAGGGCTGGATCACCGCCAGTGCAGCGTCTCGTCCAAGCGTCGGGACCGGATACGAGTAAGGCACACGAAGAAGCTGACGGCTGACGATCTTGGTGTCGGCTTGTTCGCGGTGTCAGCAGCTGGCTGGCGACCATCCCCTCGATGGTGCGCTCGATGACGTCGTCCGGATTTTCGGGCTTGTACGGCGAGACCGACACCTCTGCCAGGAGCGAGAAATGGTCGGGCCCCGGCGCCATCTGAGGTGAGTAGTTCGAGAGGTAGGTCACCCGATAGAAGGGTGAATCGGACTCAGGAAAGTACATCCAGCACTTGGTACTGGGACACGGCTCAGCAACCCCAATTCCGACGAACATTCCTTCGGTGTGATGAAGACCGCTGAGGGCACCGCGCACCTCGGCGGGGCACTGCGGGATCAACGGCAACAGCTCGGTCAGCGGCATCGTATTGATCAACTTGTCGTAGGTCGTCCGCGTACCATCCGAGAAGGTCACAACTTTGGCTTCGACGTCGACCTGCACCACGCCACGGCCAAACTCGACGGGCCGAGGTAGGGACTCGGCGATGCGCTCGTAGAGCATTCCCGTGCCGAGCAGAGGGAACTTGAACTTGTTGTTGGGTCCCCAGCTCACGTCGTCGCGATCATCGAGAAGGTTCTGCAGGATCCGACGGACGTCGACGGTCGGTACGCGGTCGCCTTGCCAGCTGGTACCCATCATCTCCAGGGGATGCGCCCATACCTTGAAGTTGTACGGCCGCATGAAGTGTTGAGCGATGCCCTCACCGAACACAGCGGTGATGTAGGAGTCAAAAGTATCCTTGCTCAATTGCTCGCGTTGTGCAGCGATGATGCCCATGATGCAGTCCATGAACACGTCGGGCGGCAAGCGGTGGATGTTGTTCTGAAAGGGATAGGGCACGAATCGACCGTGCAACCAGACCCACGCCTCGCGCATGTGCTCGTCGTAATCAGCGCCCAGCATCTTCTCGACCAACTCGTCGAAGTACCCGTAGTGACTGAACATCACGTGGCCGCCGTGATCCCAGATGAAGCCATGCGGATCGACGACACTCGCCGCGAGACCCCCGACGTGGTCCGAGCGTTCGAAGATCTCCCAGTCGTCGTGGCCCAACTCAGCCAGCCGATGAGCGGCACCGAGACCGGTCGGACCGGCACCAACGATGACGATACGAGTCGACATCAGGGCGCGGTTGCCGGCTGAACGTAGAGGCGACGAGTGCGGTCGACCTTGAACCTGAAACTTCCTCGAGCACCGGCAAGGAGACCTTTGAAGTACGGCACGTTTGCCGAGTCCCTCAAGACCAACGGCTTGATCACGGACTGTGCAGCGGACTTCGTCAACACCTTGGCGAACAGCCACGCCGCGTACGGATCCAAGCATCGAACGTGCTTGGTGTAGAAACCCCCGTCGCCCGTTCCATAGTTCCGCAACAAGGCCGGCCAGTCCCCTTCCTCGCGCCTGCCGTCGTGACGAAGCGTCACCTCGGGTCGCAGCAGGATGGACGATCCGCTCTTGTAGGTGCGGTAGGCGAGGTCGTAGTCCTGCGAGGAGCGAAGTGGCCCGCCACCGCCCAGCACCTCATCGAAGCCTCCGATCGAGGTGAACAGCCTCCGCCGTGCCGCAAAGTTGGCACCCATCCCGAAAACTCGATACCCGGTCGAACGGCTCAATGTCTCCGGCTTCTCGATCCGCAGCAGTGGCGTCAGCGCCTCGTCTGCGTCGAGCGGGACCACCTGACCGTAGAGCAAGTCGCCGGCGGGTTCCGAACGGAAGGCTGCGGCGATCGACGAGATCCAATTCACGGGCACGAGGCAGTCGTCATCGGTGAAGGCCAACACGTCGGCCGAGGTGGATCGTATGCCGGTGTTGTATGCGCGGGAAAGGCCGGCCTCGTCGACGTGGATGTACGTCAAGCGATCGTCGGTCGCAGCAATCGGAGCCAACACCTCGCCGGTGGCGTCCGAGGTGCTCTGATCGATGACGGTCAGGCGAAAGGACGGATGATCGTTTGCGAGCACGCTGTGGACGGCTGACCCGATGTTCGCCTCTCGGTTTCGTGTGCAGATGACGACGTCGACTTCGTGGACGCCTTCTTGCGATCCAGTCTCCGCCATGTCGCTCCCTTGCCGCCGTGTCATGGTTTGTCCCTGCCAGTCTGATGTGTCGTCGATCGTCCCGTCCCTGGCACGAACTGCTCCCCAAAGCTATCGAGATCGGGGTAACGGAACACTCCCCGCGACGATCTTGACAATATCCACAGGATTTGCGGCCTCAGACAATCGTGGAGGAGAGTGCGCCGAACTCGCCGGTCGGTGAGGTGCCGGCAGCGTGGTTTGACAGCCGGCTTCGTTCGGCGACCTGCCACTGAAGGGCGGCGCCAATGATCAACGCGATGCCGCTCAATTCGACGATCGAGTTCACCGTGACACGTCCGCCGATGGAGAGCGCCCGGTCAACATAGTGAAACGAAGAAGCCCGGACGAGCACGAACAAGACCAGCATCCCCAGTCCAGCAACGGCAACGATCACTCGCGGAAGGACACGCCGCAATCTCAACGACAGTCCAATAGCGAAGAGCACCGCGGCCGCTGACATCACGACGATGAAGTCCACCTGGTATCTCCGCCGGTCGTCGTACCAACCGTCGTGCATACGCTCGATCGCGCACAACCTGGATCAGCAGAGTCTGGAGGTCGAGCTGCTTGTTGAGCCCGAGCAGCAACATCGTGATGGTGATCAGGAGCCACAGATGCTTCATGGAACGTTGGTCGCGGGCGGCATCAGGCTCGTCGGGGCGGAAGCGGATCTCCGCCCGCCGAGCTGACGCAAAGGCTCTGGCGGCAAGCCAGGCTGCAGTGGCGTAGGCCGCGACCGTCAACCATCCTACGAAGGTCGGATCGCTAATGCCCGGACGCCAATTGAACAAGACCACTAGTACGACGAATATCCCTTGTTCCCTCGCAACGATGTGACGAAGCGATATGCCGAGTAGGACAGCGGTGCGGCAACGAACACACGTTCACGGAGCTGTCCGAGCCGGCTGGTGTTGAACCAGTTGGCGTAGAAGAACATCTTTCCGTCGTGGACCACGAATGGGTCGCCTTCAGGCGCGCTCTTCTCTCCGAACGTCAACGACATCATCGGACGAGGCGTCGTGCTGTTGTTGGGCATACCGCGGTGCCACACCGTCGACTTGCGCACCAACAGGTCACCACGGCGCATGGGAATGCGGGTGCTCAGGCGATACTTGCGCTGCAGCGGCGTACTGCCAGAACTTGTAGAACTTCCGATGCGTAGTCGGCAGCAGGTCGATAGCGCCGTTGAAGAGATCCGTATCGACGACGGCCACGTTGCAGATCAGGAACTCCTCGGTGTACAGACCGTCGATGTGATAGTGCTGAGGAACACTGCCGGGCAGGTTGAAGTTCAGCGTTGCGCGTACGTCGTTCGGCGCCGACGGCCGTAGAGCATGGATCACATCGACGACGCCCGCATCACGGATCTCGTCGTAGAAAAACCTCGATCCTTCGCCCGGGAAACAGTTCAGGTGACCACTGAAGCTGCCGCCCCCCTTGAACTTGTCCGCTCGTTCATATTCCCCGATGATCATCTCGTTGAAGTCGGCGACGCGGTCTTCGGAGACCACGCCTCTCAACACTGCATACCCATCCTCGTCGAGACCGCGCCGAAGTTCGGCAATGTCTTCAGGCGAAAGGACCTTCACCGCGCCCATGTCCACCTCGTATCCGTCCGTGAGACATACAAGCTAACAGCCTGTACACCTGTTCGCAGCCTCGCGCCAATCGCTCGACCGTGAATCTCGTCTCTGCCAACTCGCGGCCCCGCCGGCCCATCTCCTGGCGGAGCAATGGATTGTCGATCAGGGTCAGCATGTGGTCCGCCAGCGAACGCAGATCGCCGACAGGCGAGAGCAGGCCGACTGTTCCAGCCTCGACAACCTCGGGCGTGCCGCCGTTGTCCAGAGCGACGATCGGCAGTTCCATTGCCATGGCCTCCAAGTACACCAGGCCAAACGGCTCAAACTGCGAGGGCATCGCGTAGATGTCTGCAGCCGCCATGAGAGATGGCACGTCACCACGCTGGCCGGTGAACACGACGCTCTCGTCGACGCCGAGATCCGCGGCGAGCGACTTCAACTGTGCGGCGTACCCCGGCTCTACTTCGCGCCCGACAATGACGAGTCGCGTGTCTGCGTGCAGCTCATGCACCAGCGCGAACGAGCGAATGAGGTCGCCCGGACCCTTGGCAGGGAAGAGGCGGCTGACGCTGACGATCACCGTGTCTTCGGGCGAAAAGCCGAACTCGGCACGGCGCTCGTCACGGCCGACTCGCGGCAGCCATCCAGATGTATCGATCGCGTTGGGAACCACGTGAACGCGGCTCGAGTCGATGCCCGCCGCACGCACGGTCGATCCGACGTATTCGGAGATGGCGATGACGGCATCGGCTCGGTGGATGGCCCGTTGCAGCATGCGGCTCATCCAACCGGCATCGAAAGCTACGTGCGCGTGGATGATGCACCTCGCTCGGCTGAGTCGAGCGAGTACGACGGCCACTGCGGCGTCGCGGGGGCGATCAGTGGTGTGGATCACGGAGATCTTGTGCCGGCGGATGTAGCGCGCCAGTCGGACCACGCTGAATACTGCTGGGATCGCAGCCAACAACGTTCGCAGACGGACGGCGCTGGTGAAGGTCGACCGCTCACGACCAAGATCGATCGGTACGAGATGGATATCAGCGATCGGTCTCATGACTTCGAACGTCGGCGTCGGCGCATCCGACGGACCGAACGCACAAGCAACGTGGACATCGACCTGACCCTTGTCGAGACCGCTCACGATCTGGCTCTGCACCCAGGTGTCTGCCCCGAGAGGAGGCAGCGTGGCGCTATGGATCAAGAGAACGCCGATTCGGGCCGTAGATGATTGACCCGTTGTCACGGCGACGGCGTGGCTGGAAACTCGACGCCGCCCACGGATTCACTATAAGGGTTCGTGGCTCCCGTTGTCAGGGGACGGGGGCGCCGGCGACGATGATGATGGAGATGTTGGCGACGACTGTGCCGTTGCCGCTGGATTTGAAGGCGATCGTGTTGGTGCCGTCGTGGATCTGGTTGAGGTCGACGGGTAGGGACAGGCTGCGCCATCCCCAGGCCTCGTCGTCGAAGATCCATGGTGTGTCGATCCATGCCCCACCGTTGAGGCTGATCGACGGGTTGACCGTGTCCATCGACCAAGCGTTGTAGACGACGAGGGCTCCGGTGGGTGGTTGGTCATGGTGAACGCCGGTCACCGAGAACGTCACCGGGCTCGACCCCACCGAGTAGCCGACGCGGCGGGTGTCTTCACCGACGGCCGACTTGCCCCCGGCGACGTTGGCGTCGGGCACGTCGAAGCCCAGATCGCGGTAGGTCTTGGGACCATCGAAGCCGAGGTTGTCCCAGGCGAAGGTGTGGTTGTACTGCGTGCCACACTCACATGGCTCGATCGACTTGCGCGCGTTGTAGTGGACGTCGTCAAGCCACACCAGACCCTTGGTGAACGTCAGGCCGAGGTTGTCGGCAACGGCGAGCTGCTTGAGCGCCGACGACCCGGCATCGGTGCCCCACACCTCCATCCGGTTCTGGCTGAGACGCACCTCGAAGTGGTTCATCGCCGCGAACGAACCCTTCGTCACGCAACCAACGCCATTGAACGCCGGCTCGCTGTAGACGTTGTTCTTGGTGACGAAGATCGTCCCTACACCCGTATTGCCACCAGGCCCAGACGAGCAACCGTCGAGCGAGAAACCGATCGAGTTCGCCGCTGCTGCCGGCGTGCCACCAGAGATGCTTCTGCGCACACCGGGTACCGGCTTGTCGGTGATCACGAACTCCGGCCACGCACCATGGCTGCCGTCGCTGTCGGCAGACACGTCGAAGGTCACCTTGCCCGTCCGCCCGGCGAAGTCGAATGGTTGCTTGGGATAGGTGTTCAAGTTGACGACACCACCACCGTCATTCACCGTCTCGAACATCTTCCCATTACAGATCCGCACGTCGTTCGGCGTGTACGTCCAATCCGTTGACCCACAGCCGGCCATCGAGACCCGCGGCATGTCGTTGAACATCTGCTGCCCAGGATTGACGTTGCCGACCCGAGACACACCCCACAACACCGGATCCAAATCACCCGTACGCGTCCCCACCACCCCTCGGCGCATCAAACGTCTCACAGAACGCAGCCCCAGCGATACCGCACGGCAGACCCGCGCCTGATGTTCCAAGAACAGTCGTGGGCGGTGCCGCTGTAGTGGGCGGTGCCGGTGTTGTCGGCGGTGCCGTTGTCGTCGGCGGTGCCGTTGTCGATGTCGCTGTCGTGGTGGTTGCGGTCGTCGTGGTGGCCGTTGTCGTCGTGGGCGCCGTGGTCGTGGTGGGTGCCACGGTCGTTTGGGGAGGAGCCGTGGTGGTGGTCGTCGTGGGGTCCTCCGACATCGGCAAGGTCACCCGTGTCGACTGCGACCAGGGACCAACGTAACCCAGCCGCACCGGACGGACGCGAACGGTGTAGGTCCCCCCGCGAGACAGGGAACCCACCCGCTGTGTCGGCGTCGTGATTCCACGAACCAAGACGGGATTCGGCACATTGGTGCCGGAGTAGGTCAGATCGTAGGAGACAGCCCAAGTCATCGGCTGCCACTGCGCATGAAGCGCTGTGGTCGACTCGGGAACTGCTGACAGCGTGGTGATCTTCGTCTTGCCCAACCAGCGGCCGCTGACGCTGTCCGATGTCGCGTTGGCAAAGACGACAGTGGTGACGACGAGCACGGCAACCGTGGCGAAGGCCATGGACAGGCTCGGGCGAGCACGGCCAGGCTCGATACCTGGCGGCCTATGGAGCGTACGAGTTGCACGGGAGTTGATACGCATGAGATACCGATCGGGGTTTGCGTGTCACCGCCGTGACCGTCTCTGGTCAGGAGTTGTTCCGGATTGCAGTGACAGGTACTTCGACAGTTTTGACTCTCCGCCCAAAACGTCACGCACTTGACATCATTAAGATAGCAATTCGTAATGCTATTGTAAAGTAACCGTCATCGGACGTCGTTGAGCTCAAGAGGAGCCACTGATCATCCGATACGGAGAAATCCGCTTCTTCAAGGGAGAGGGCTCGACAATGACCGCAACCGACCTCGGCACCCTTGCGTGGCCAC
Source organism: Ilumatobacteraceae bacterium (assembly GCA_963746365.1). GTDB lineage: Bacteria > Actinomycetota > Acidimicrobiia > Acidimicrobiales > Ilumatobacteraceae > JAENVT01. The sequence goes on from CAVVBH010000009.1 coordinate 12,073, forward strand.
CGCCCGTCGCGGCACAGCGCCTGAGCGAACCGATCCACCGGCATCGGCAGCCTCAGCCCTCGCGACCGCCGTCCTCGCATGCAGCGTCATCCGGACATGCAATGTCAACGACGATGCCCGCATCTCATCTGCTGGTCCTCCTACCGATTCGAGTCTTTCTGGCCGTGGGATGGCTGCGGGCGGGAATCGAGAAGCTCATCGATGCGAATTGGTGGAACGGCGACAACCTCAGGGCGTTCCTCGACCAGCACCATGCAGCAGCCCTTCCCTCGTTCCAGCCGGTGATGGAGCACGCGATTCAACCGTTCGTCGTGGTCGTCGCGTTCGTCGTCATGGCGACAGAGATCGGCTGCGGCATCGCCATCGTTGTTGGTCGCCCCCTGCGAGCGGCGCTGCGATGGACACTCTTGCTGAACGTCACGTTCATCCTCTGTGGTTCGGTCAACCCGTCGGCCTTCTACCTCGTGATGGAGATGGTGTTGCTCGTCGCCGTAGCGGAGGGCACGATCGGTTCACGTCCAACGCTCCCGACATATCGGACCTACGTGCTTGCGGCAGCGCTGCTGTGCGTCGCCGGCGTGCTGGTGCCCCAAGTCCGCACGTGGGAGCCGGCGGAGGTCGTCACCGACCCAGCGATCATGCTCCTGTTCTTGGCGCTCTTGCAGGCTGCGACCCTTGTGTTGCGGTGCTTGTTCGCCAATGCCGACACGAAGTCATCGCGGTCGGGCAGCGTCTGGCAGCAGCGCCTCGCGGCGTGGGCGCGTGCTCGTCCCGAGCCGCACCTCGCCGGTTCCGTCGGTGTGCCACCAGACCCGCGGGCCAAGGCGCCGCATCTGGTTTCGGCGCTCGGCTGGCGACGGTCGTCGTAGTCGGCGATACATCTGATCATGTTCAAGCACAGCCGTTCCGACAGCTCGAGGATTGTCAGGGGCATTCTCGAGCGAATGCCCGCCTCGAACAGGGTGGTGCATTCACTGCGATCGCCTTCCGCTGACGCCCAGATCGACCACGTTGTCGTCAGCCCCTGCGGCATCTTTGCCATCGACGTCGTTCGCGCAAGGGGCACGATGAAGGCGCGCCAGGACACGTTGTGGCTCGGCGGTAACGACCTGTTCGGCATATGTATCTCCGCACAGCGAAAAGCTGGCGAAGTCGGCAAGTTCATGCGTCACGCCGTCACACCCGTGCTCTGCTTCGTCGATGCCGTGTTGCCCGCGCCTGTTATCCATCTACGTCACGTCGTCGTCTGCACGCCGGACATCCTGCGGGACTACATCAACGGGGGACCGCGATGTCTCGACGAAAGGTCGGTTCAGTTGTTCGCCGATCGCGCCGCCACACTTGGCCGCGGGCGCTCGACGGCGGCGATCACCGCGGTCCCGCTCCCGCCCCCAGGCACTGCGCCACTTCGCCGTGCAAAGCCGACCGCAACCGTCATTCCCTCTCCGAGGCGACGGCGATTCTTCGGCCACCAGATCATCGGTACAGCTATCGGTACCGCAGTGTGCATCGTCGGTGCCTGGGCCGTGCCTGCCTTGGCTCACCTGACGGACAGCGGAGTCGACCAGTTCGTCCACGCTACCGAGCACTCCAGGTCGACGGGAGCACTCACCCGATCGAGTACGACGATCGCACAAGCAGCCGCCGCCGCTGAGACTACGGCGGAGACCACCGCCGAGACCATCGTGGCAGCGGTGGTGCCTTCGCCGCCCGCTGCTGAGAGTGCTCCCCTCCAACCTGAACTGCTGCCCGCTCTCGAGTTCACCTGTCCGGCACCGGGTCAAGGTTGGACCGCCTCGCCGGTTGCGACCCTGTCCCAGACCGATCCCCTCGGCTACCACCTCTGGTACGCGACGTCGCCGAGCCTGTGGCAGTACTGGGGCGTGTTCAAGTCCGGCATCGAAGCGCCTCCCGCACTCTCGGGAGTCGTACCCGGGGAGGCATTGGACGTGCGCATGGACCGAGCATTCCATCCCAACGCCGCGGGGGCACCGACGATGCTGACGTTCACGGCGCCCGACCAACCCTGCTGAACCTCGACGGTCGCGTTGTCAGGGGACGGGGGCGCCGGCGACGAGGATGATGGAGATGTTGGCGACGACTGTGCCGGCGCCGTTGGCCTTGAAGGCGATCGTGTTGGTGCCGTCGTGGATCTGGTCGAGCGGTACGGGTACAGCAATGCTTTGCCAGCTGTCGCCGAACGATGGCGGGTTGATGAATGCCCCGCCGTTGACGCTGATCGACGGAGTGGCCGGGTCGAACGAATAGGAGTTGAAGAGCACGAGCGCACCGGTCGGAGGCTGGACAGAATGCACACCAGGCACCACCAGTGTCACCGGCAACGAACCGACCGAATACCCAACCCGGCGCGTCGGGTCACCAACAACAAAGCTGGGAGCGCCGGCAACATTGGCATCGGGCACGTCAAATCCGAGATCGCGGTACGTCTTGGGACCATCGAAACCGAGATTGTCCCACGCAAAGGTGTGGTTGTACTGCGTGCCACACTCACACGGCTCGATCGACTTCCGAGCGTTGTAGTGGACATCGTCAAGCCACACCAGACCCTTGGTGAACGTCAGACCGAGATTGTCAGCAACAGCAAGCTGCTTGAGCGCCGACGACCCGGCATTGGTGCCCCACACCTCCATCCGGTTCTGGCTGAGACGCACCTCGAAGTGGTTCATCGCCGCGAACGAACCCTTCGTCACGCAACCAACGCCATTGAACGCCGGCTCGCTGTAGACGTTGTTCTTCGTGACGAAGATCGTCCCCACACCCGTCGTCGTACCACTCGGCCCCGCAGAACACCCGTCAAGAGAAAAACCGATCGAGTTCGCAGCACTTGCCGGTGTACCCCCGGAGATGCTGCGGCGGACGCCGGGAACCGGCTTGTCGGTGATCACGAACTCAGGCCAAGCAGCATGACTGCCCTCACTGTCCGCCGACACATCGAACGTCACCCGCCCGGTGCGACCACTGAAATCGAACGGCTGCTTCGGATACGTGTTCAAATTGATGACCCCACCGCCATCATTGACAGTCTCGAACATCTTCCCGCTACAAATCCGCACATCGGCCGGCGTATACGTCCACTCCGTCGTCCCACAACCCGTCATCGACACACGCGGAATGTCGTTGAACATCTGCTGACCAGGATTGATCAACCCCACCCGAGACACACCCCACAACACCGGATCCAAGTCACCCGTACGCGTCCCACCACCCCTCGGCGCATCAAACGTCTCACAGAACGCAGCCCCAGCAATACCGCACGGAGATGCCTCCGCACGGATCGTCGTGCCAGTCACCCAACCGACGGCGTCAACGATGAGCTCGGTCGGCGTCAGGTTGGACGCCGCGTAGCGCAGGCATGCCTCGCCGTTGACGACTGAAAGCTTCACCATCGTCAGGTTGGACCGCAACGCGTTCGGAAAGGTGTTGATGGTGGACGCGAGTGGAAGGATCTGGTCGCAGGGCCAGACGGCGACGTAGCCATATCCTGTGGGGTCTGCCACGGTGACGGTGAGCAGAGCGGCATCGGCAGTGTTCGGCACCCCAGAGCGTCCGGCAACACGAAGCGAAATGGTCCCTTGCGACGGGGCAGGCCCCTGACCCCACGACACGTCGTCGCGGGTGTCGAGCAATCGGGTCGGCGATTGCAGTTTCAGGAGCCCGCTGCCGGTCGACCAACCGAAGCTGTCGACCACGAGCTGTACGTCTTGGAGTGACTTGAGGCAGACGTCGCCCGACGTCAGGCCGACGAGGGTGAAGTTGGCGACGATCTCACCGGCAGAGAAGTTGACGGTGGAGGCGTTGGTCGGTTGGCCACAGGGATACGCAACGACCCAGCCCGACCGAGCGGGTCGATCCACCGTGAGGTTCAAGCCGGCGATCGTCGCACCCGAGTTGACCCCAGGAGTGCCCGCGACCTTCAGTCGACGCTCCTGCCCGGCGAGCAGTGGGTCGCCGCTGACACGAGTGTCGAGCAGACGGTTGGGCGAGGACGCGGCGAAGTCCGTGGTGCCGAAGAACCAGCCGGTGACGTCGATGACCACATGCACGGGTGCGGAGCTGCCCAGGCAGATGCGGCCCGATGCGAGCCGGACGATCGCTGCGTTCGCAGCCACGACACCGGGCGTGAAGTTGAGCGACGAGGTGTTTGAACGCGGCTCATCGCACGGCCAGGCCTTGATCCAACCACTTGCGAGGGCGTCGACGGCCGTGATGTTGACCATGACCGAGGTAGCTCCGCTCGGCGCATGGACGTCGACTCCCAGGTCTACCCCGATGAGGAGCGGGCCGACCGGCGCGCCGAAGCCGATCCGTCGTGTCGAGCACTCTGGCCGGCTGTACCGCGGTGACGTTCTCAACTCGCGGTGGTTCGGCGTTCGACACGCCGACCACCGTTCCTAGCGTGAGCAGTGGAGCCAGCAGCAGGCTGAACATCGTTCGTTGCACGGTTTGCACCTCTCATGCCGATCGTCGCCCGCCGTCTCTCGATTATTACTTTTGTGAAGATTACATGTCGTCACCAGCTGGCCTGGTACCCGCGGCCTTCGGGATCGCCGGCAGCGGGCATTCGCGAGCACCCGCGGGCGAGCAGTTGATGCTCTCTGGATCCTAGAATCCCCCGGTCAGGAAATGGCGTGAGGTCGCCAGCAGGTAGACCTCCCCTGGAGAGAAGGTGGTGGGGATGACTGAGGCTGCCTTGCCCACCATCAGCGTCGTCATTCCGACGTTCAATCGGCTTGCCCGCTTGAAGCGGGTCCTACAGGCACTCTCTCAGCAGACCCTCGACGAGCGAGAGTTCGAGGTGATCGCCGTCTCGGATGGCTGCACGGACGGGACCGACGAGTACCTCTCAAACGCGACGCCGTTGCCCGTCGTGCACCTCCGCCAGGACAACTCGGGGCCGGGCGCCGCCCGCAATCACGGCGTTCGGCTCGCTCGCGGTCGGCTCATCCTCTTCCTCGACGACGACGTGCTTGCGACGCCCGAACTGGTCGAGCGTCACGTGAAGGCTCACGGCGACTCGACGTCTACCGTCGTGATCGGACCGATGTTGAACGCTCCCGGCTTCGAATACCGCCCGTGGGTCGCATGGGAGCAGGCCAAGCTCTACAAGCAGTACGAAGCGATGCGTCTCGGTGTCTACAGCGCCACGTTCCGTCAGTTCTACACCGGCAACGCGTCGGTTCCTCGCGAGCTGGTGGTCGGCGCAGGTGGATTCGACACCGCCTTTCGACGCGCTGAGGACATCGAGTTGTCGTACCGCCTCGACCGTCTCGGGGCGACGTTCGTGTTCGACGAGGCGGCCGCGGCGCATCATCTGGCGGAACGTTCCTTCGAATCCTGGCTGGCCGCCGCGGCAGCGTACGGCAGGAACGACGTGACGTTTGCCCGCGACCATGACCAACAGTGGCTGTTGCCCGTGATGGCGGTCGAGTTCCGGGAGCGCAGTCCTCTGACACGGCTCCTGGTTCGCCTCTGTATGACTCGACCGCGAACCGCGGCGATCTTCAAACGAGCTCTGATCCTCATCTGTCACCGGAAGCAGGCGATCCCGAAGGTAACCAGCTCCGCCTTGAGCGGCCTCTACGCGCTGACGTACTACTCCGAGGCTGCGAACGAGTACGGCGATCCTGTGAAGTTCAAGTCGATGTTGTTCTCGCTGGACGCTGATCTGAGCTCGGATGAATGAGCCGACCGCCCCAACGGTGGCGTTTGTCCTGGAGCAGACGCTGGGTCACGTGACCCACTCCCAGAACCTGCGCGACCTCGTGCCACGAGACGAGCGAATCACGCCGAGGTTCTATCCGATTGCGTATGAGGTCAGCGGATGGCCGTCGAGGGTTCCGGGCTACTCGAACTGGACAGTCCGAGCGGGTGTTCGAGCACGACGCGCCATTCGAGACTCGACCCGCGCCGACGACGTGCGTGCACTCTTCATTCACACCCAGGTTCCGTCCATCCTTGCCACGCGATGGATGAAGCGCATTCCCACGGTCGTGTCAGTCGACGCCACACCTGTTCAATACGACCAATTCGGCGCTCAGTACGGCCACGAGCACTCCGGTCGAACAGCGGAAGGCATCAAGTGGCGGCTCAACCGCAACGCCTTCGCCAAGGCGGCCTTCATCGTCAGCTGGTCAGAATGGTCCAAGCAGAGCCTGGTCGCTGACTACGACGTGCCTGCATCGAAGGTGGCGGTGCTCGCCCCGGGCGTCGAGCTCGCCAAGTGGTCGCGTCCGTCGTCGCGCGTCAGAGATGACTCGACGGTGAAGATCCTCTTCGTCGGTGGCGACCTCGAACGCAAGGGCGGCACCGTGCTGATCGAAGCCGTGCGACAACTACGCAGCACTTTCGCGCTCGATGCAGGCGCACCGAGCGTCGAGTTGCATCTGGCGACGGGCGCAGATGTCGCCAACGAACCAGGCATCGTCGTACATCGCGGCCTTCGCCCGAACAGTGCGGAGCTGATCGCGCTGTACCACGACGCAGATGTGTTCTGTTTGCCGACACTCGGTGATTGCCTGCCAATGGTGCTGTCCGAAGCGGGGGCGGCGCGATTGCCGATGGTTGCCACGGATGTCGGCGCCCTGCGCGAGATCGTGCAGGACGGTCGAACGGGAATCATCGTGGAACCCGGCAATGTCCGCAGTCTGGTGGCAGCGTTGTCACGTCTCATCACCGACGCAAACCTGCGGAAAACGTGCGGCGACAACGCTGTCGCGCTTGTGGCCGATCGTTTCGACGCGGCCAAGAACTCGGCACGGATCGTCGATCTGTTGCTCGACGTCATGGGGCCGAGCGCCGCTCGATCCACCGGTTGATCCGATCGACATCTTTCGTCGTCGCGCTCAATCACTGTCCAAGCTGCGCACCAGTCGTGCTGGTACGCCAGCCACCATCGTGTCAGCTTCGACGTCTCGATTGACGACGGAGCCAGCCGCAACAATGGCGCCGGCGCCGATCGTGACACCGGGCAGCACCGTCGTTCGCGCGCCAATCCACACGCCGTCACCGATCGAAACGGGTAGACCAATCACGGACCCGGCTCGACTCTCCGAAGGACCGAGCTCGTGGCTGTTGGTGAGGATCATCACGCTCTGACCGAGGGCGACGTTGTCGCCGAGGGTGATCTCTGCAGACGCATCGAAGGTACACGAGTCATTGATCCAGCAGTTCCGGCCGATACAGATCTTCGATGCGGGGCGACGCCCTCCGTGCACGTACAACATGCCCCCAACGGCGCTTCCGCTTCCGATCCTCACACCTGACATGCGGAGGAGCTTGGTCCTCGTCCGGTTGCCGACCAATGGCGGCAGAAGGCTGATCAACAGTCGGCCGAGTGCGAACCGAGGGTCGAAGTTCACCAACTCTTCGCGGAGGTCCTGCTTCGCGTTCACCGTGTCACCCAGGCTGTTCTAGCACGACGACTTGGATGGCGCATGAGCGGATGACAGTTTGTGCCAGGACCCGTCTAGTATGAGCGGCCAATTGTGCGGTTGAAGGCGAGTTTCGATGCATGAGCATGTCGAGCGGCGGATCATGCTCGCGTGTGGTGGATGCGGGGTGCTTGTGCACCACTCGAACATGACCCATGTCCCGGCTCGTCCCGGGCGAGCGGAAGTAGTGAAGGAGACGGCGAGATGAGAAAGGAAGCACTTCGTAGAGGGGACCTGGTCGAGGTTCGCAGCGCAGCTGAAATCCTCGAGACACTCGATGACGCAGGTGCACTGGACGGTGTCCCCTTCATGCCCGAGATGATCGGGCTCTGTGGCCGAAGGTTCGAAGTCGACCGGCGCGCAGAGAAGGTGTGCGACACGATCAACACCACGCTGCAGAGCCGGCGACTGCCAGACACCGTTCTGCTCGGTGACGAGCGATGTGACGGCTCGTCTCACGACGGATGTCAAGCCGAGTGCCGACTCCTGTGGAAAGAGGCGTGGCTGCGGAAAGTTTCACCCGGAAGTCCGGTGCGCGATCTGCGGGATGACGAGGCCGCGGTTGCCGCGCTGCGGGATCGCACCGAGTCGAACACCAGGCGAACTGCCGATGACGAGACCCTTCGGTACCGTTGTCAGGCCACTGAGATGGCTGCCGCGTCGACGCCGCTGTCGAACAGCGATCCTCGTCCATACCTTCGTGAGCTGACGTCGCGGAACGTGTCGCTCGGCAAGTTCCTTCGGGTGATGTCTCGCGCCGCGGTCTGGCAGCCGGCGCACCACTTCGGGCGACTGCCGTGGCCGAAGGGTCCGAACACCAAATCGCCGAAGTCCGAGCCGCTCGATCTTCGGACAGGTGAGTGGGTCAGGGTAAAACTGAGAAAAGACGTGGAAGCGACGTTGACGACCGGGGGAGCGAACCGGGGCCTGCACTTCGACACGGAAATGGCGGCCTTTTGCGGTCAGGAGATGCAGGTCAGGGGTCGGGTCACGCGGATCATCGACGAACCGTCGGGCAAGATGCTCGAGTTCGGGAGCGATTGCATCAAGCTCGAGGACGCGTTCTGTTCTGGAGAGCGCAGCACTGGTCGCTGGTTCTGCGCAAGGGAGATCTATCCCTACTTTCGCGAGTGCTGGTTGGAACGTATCGAACCGCCCGCCGTCGCCGCGAATAAGTGATTCGCCGGTCGGATCACTCCCAGTTGTAGATGCCTGACGGCGAGGCGTTGCGACGCGACCGTGACAACATCGTCCGGGTGAAGACGAAGAGGTCCTTCGACAACTGTGGCGAGTATCGCACCGCCCACGCTGCCGTTACGCCTGCGCAGAGAATCCGTTCGCGGAGCGGGATCTTGGCCCGTGCGACCATCCCCACGAAGTCTCGCAGCTCGAGCCAGTTCGGGAGGGACGGCTTGCCCTTCTTGTCGGGGTTGAACCACGCCATTCGGTCCCGCCAATCGGCCACGTAGTTCTTCGGATGAAACCGCTTGTAGAACAAGGGACGGTCGAGCGCATGAAAGGGCCCCTGCATGGCCAGACCGCTCAGGAACACCTTGTCGGCGTCGATGTAGTTGCTCAGAGGCTTGGCTCTTCGGAGGACGTCGGTACGCATCACGCCGTAGATGGCATCGCAGTTGTGTACCCGAAACGCCAGCTCGGCGAACCGCTTCGACGGGCGGTCGGCGCACCCGCGGGTCGATTGGTATGTGCTGACTTGGTTGCCGTCTTCGTCGATGACGATGGTGCCCGAGAAGCAGATGATGGCGTCGGGCCGGTTCTCGAGCTCTCGGACACATTCTTCGAGGAAGGTCGGCGCGATGAGGTCATCATGGGCGGCGAGCCTGACGTAACGACCCCGTGAAAGGTCGACCGCCAGCTTCTGATTTCTCGCACCACCGATGTTCGTTGCGTTGCGATGGTAGCGAACCCGGTTGTCGAGTGCGGCGAAGCGGCGAGCGATCTCCTCGGTGCGGTCCGTTGACGCGTTGTCGCAGATGATGAGCTCGAAGTCTTCAAACGTCTGGCCGAGGATCGACTCGACGGCTTCGGCGAGGTAGTTCTCGCCGTTGAACACGGGCAGCCCGACGCTCACGGTCGGGATGGCTTCCTCTGACTCGATCGGTTCTCTAGGCATCGTCAACCTCGCTCTCTGGCGACCGGCGATCGGCGCACCCGCGTCGCTGGTCGTAACTGGAAGCGTGACAGACGAGCGTGTGAGGTTGTGAACCCCCGTCCAGACGATGACCACTTCGGCCACCGTGACGTTTCATGCCGTGCCGCCCGCACAGCCCCTAAAGCTAACAGGGTCTGTAGCCGACGTGCAGAAAAACCGGCTGGTTGGAGGCCTGTTGAGCGAATCTTGACAAACGAGGCAGCGATGTCGTTCGAGGATGCTCCGCAGACGCGCAGATGGAAGCGAGCTGTAGGCTTCGCCCAGTGTGCGCGCGGACCGCGGACGGGTGAGGACGGGTGGAGTGCGGACCTTGAGAAGGTGTCAACCGTGCGGCGTCTGCCCTAGCGCGGGCTGGCCCTCACACGCGTTTGAGGCGACGGGACGATGAACCTCATCAGGCGAAACCTCGTGTGGCTGCTCGTCGCACAGGCGGCAACCTGGGTCGTTTCCATCTCGGTGTTACTCGTCGCACCACGGGTGCTGGGCGATCGCAGCTTCGGTCAGTTGAGCTTCGTCATCGTCTTCGTCAGCTTCTTCGACCTGGTCGCGCACATGGGTACGAACACCTTCATCGTCAAGTCGATTGCTCGCGATGTCGACAGTCTCGGGCGCTACGTCGTGAACGCCGTTGTCATGAAGCTTTGCCTGGCCCTCGTCCTCACTGGTCTTGCGTTGGTTATCGGCGCTTCCCTGGGATTGTCGCACACGATGCTTTTGTTGATTGGCGCATACAGCGGGGGGATGGTGATCAACGCCGTAGGCACGACGATCGGGGCTGCGCTCACCGGCATGCAGTTCATGGCGGATCTGGCGAAGTGGAACATCGTGCAGTGCTATGTCGGAGGGTTCGGGGGCGTGCTCGTTCTCCTCGGCCACGGTTCGGTGGTCGCGTACGCAATCGTCTTCAACCTGTCGTTCCTCATCCCCATACCGTTCAACCTTCGCAGGCTCTGGCCCTATATCGCAGGGAATCGCAGGATCGAACCGAGGCTGTGGCCACTGATCATGAAGGGTGGCTTTCCGTTTTTCATTCTCGCCGGCCTACTTGTGGTCTACGGCACCATCGATATTCCCCTGCTGCAGGCATTGTCCGGGAGCGAGCAGGTCGGCTGGTACTCGCTCGCGTATCGATGGGTGAGCGTGCCGGCGTTCTTCGCTGCTGCGATCGCCACTGCGTTCTTTCCTGCGCTGTCTGCCGAGGGAGTGACGCTCGCGCCAGCTTTCAGTTCATTGGCAAACCGCGCCACCCGAATCGCCGTATTGGTGGCGACTCCCGCGGCTGTCGGGATCGCCCTCGTTGCCGATCCCTTCTTGACCTTGCTGTATGGCGCGGAGTTCCAACGAAGCGTGCCTCTGCTGCGGATCCTTGCGTTCCACATCCCGATCGTCAGCCTCGACATCATTCTGGGCTCCATCGCGATGGCGGCGGATCGACAACGCCAGTGGGTCATCGTCAGCGTGATCGCGACGATCTTCAACCCGCTTCTCAACCTGGTAGCCATTCCCCAGTCGCAGCGACTGTTCGACAACGGAGCAATTGGCGCAGCCACTGTCACCGTGCTGACCGAAGTGATTCTGCTCGTGGGTGGCATCGCACTTCGGCCAAAAGGCGTTCTCGACCGAACGACGGTCAATGGACTGCTGCGCATCGTGGTCGCCAGCAGCGCCATGGTCCCCGTCGTCCTGCTCGTCCGCACAGCTCCGCTCGGGGTACAGATCGGCGCTGGCGCGGTCACCTACGCGCTGGCGTCCTTCCTGCTGCACACCATCTCCGTCCAGGAAATCAGAGGCTGGATGAGCCGGTCCGATCGAGCGACGGCCGAACCGCCAGCCGCCGACCAGGTTGACGGCCAGCAGGCGCTGGAGAGTTGACAGTTGGAGCGGCCGCCCGTTTTCGGGGACAAGGACTATGATGCCTCACTCTGAACTCGAAGGCTTATGGTACGCTCAACGAGGGACGAGGAGGTCGGGTGGACGGCACGGCTTTGCGGTGGACCGCGTCGATGTATGCACCGTCCGGCGCGCTCCACACGGTGGTCGCGGACGCCGACCTTCAGGCGGCGATGGGATTCTGGATCGATTGGGCGAGGAGAACCTGGTGATTTTCACGGAAACGAAGCTGAAGGGGGCCTTCATCCTCGACGTCGAGCGCCGGGAGGACTCGCGCGGCTTCTTCGCACGTGTGTTCTGTCAGCATGAGTTCGAAGAACACGGCCTCAAGCCCACCATTGCTCAAGCCAATGTCGCCTTCAACCGATTCAAGGGCACTCTTCGTGGGATGCACTTTCAGTATCCCCCTGCGGCCGAAACCAAGCTTGTACGTGCCATCAGGGGCTCGATTCTCGACATCATCGTCGATCTCCGGCCGGAGAGCCCTACATATCTCCAACACGTCGGAGTCGAACTGAGCGCCGAGAATCATCGGGCGCTGTTCGTACCGGAACGCTTTGCGCACGGCTACCAGGTGCTCGAGGACAACACCGAGACGAGCTACGAGGTCGGGGAGTTCTATGCCCCACAGATGGAGAGCGGCTTGTTGTACAACGACGCTCGACTCGGACTCGAGTGGCCGCTCCCGGTGACCGATATGTCGGAGAAGGACAACCAGTGGGCCACGCTCGACGAGATCGAGCCGGAGCTGAAGGGGAGGATGGCAGCATGATCATCGTCGATCGAGCGCTCCCGGCTCGCGAGGAAGAGGGGCGCCCGATCAGGGTCGGCATGATCGGCGCTGGCTTCATGGGCCAAGGCCTCACTAACCAGGTCGAGAACAGCGTGCCTGGGATGCGCATGGCTGGGATCTTCAACCGACATCCGCAGCGAGCCGTCGACGTATACGACTATGCAGGTCACCCGGACGTCACGACGACCTCCTCGCAATCGGCGTTCGACAACCTCGTACGGCAGGGCACCCCGGTCGTTGCCGAGGATCCGTTCCTCTTGTCGCGCTTGTCCCGACATCGATGTTCTCATCGACGTCACCGGATCCGTCGAGTTCGGCGCCCATGTCATCCTCGACGAGTTCAGCACGGAAAGTCCGTGGTCCTCATGAATGCCGAGGTCGATGCCACGATTGGACCCATTCTGCGCGTGTACGGGAACCGGCACGGACAGATCCTGTCGGCGTGCGACGGCGACGAGCCGGGACTGCAGATGAATCTGGTGCGCTGGGTGCAGGGACTCGGGCTGACACCACGGGTCGTCTGCAACATCAAAGGGCTCCAAGATCCCGATCGCAACCCGACGACTCAACAGGGGTGGGCCGAGCGCTGGGGCCAGAACGCGGCCATGGTGACGTCGTTCGCCGACGGCTCCAAGATGAGCTTCGAACAGACGATCGTCGCCAACGCCACGGGGTTCACCGTCCTCGACCGCGGGATGTCCCGCGGCGCCCCGTTCGAAGGCTCAGTGATGGACACGCCGGCCCTGTACGACGTCGAGCAGCTCCGTGAGCTCGGCGGCGTGGTGAACTACACCGTCGGTCCGCCACTGGTGAAGGCGTACGTCCTCGCCGAGCACGACGATCCGAAGCAACGCCACTACCTGGAGCTGTACAAGATGGGTGAGGGTCCGCTGTATCCCTTCTGGATCCCGTACCACTTGGTGCATTTCGAGACGCCATTCTCGATCGCGCGCGTCGTCCTGTTCAACGACGAGCTCGCTCCGCCGCTCGCCGGACCGACGGTCGAGGTCTGCGCAGTCGCCAAGCGCGACCTGAAAGCCGGCGAGATCCTCGACGAATACGGCATGTACACGACGTACGGCGAAGCTGTCGACGTCGCCGAGATGAGCAGTGGTCGTTACCTTCCGGAGGGTCTCGTCGAAGGTTGCATCCTCACTCGGGACGTCGGGCGGCGATCAGGTTTGACGTACGCGGACGTCAAGCTTCCGAAGGGGCGCCTCGCCGACCGACTGCGCGCCGAGCAATATCGGCACTTCCGGGGTGAGACGTGGCTCGAGGAGCTGCTGGCTGCGAGCGATGAGCCCGCCGACTTGCAGCTCGCTTCGTCTCCGGCGAGCTGACCCTTCCCTAGATGCTCCCGTTCTCGTTGGGTGACGGTCGAAGCGGACCGCTGACCATCTTGTGTGTCGGCGCCCACAGCGACGACATCGAGATCGGCTGTGGTGCCACGATCCTGAGGTTGCTCGCCGAGCGGCCGGGGTCCACGGCGTCTGGGCAGTCCTGTCGGGCGACCCCGAGCGCTAACGTGAGGCTCGGTGCAGCGCTGCGGACTTTCTCGCAGATGCCGCAGAGCGAACGGTGATGGTGGAGTCGTTTCGTGAGAGCTACTTCCCGTACATCGGCGCCGAGATCAAGGATTACTTCGAGAAACTCAAGGCAATGGTTGATCCCGATCTCTGTTGTCGCATCACCTCGACGACGTCCATCAGGATCATCGAACTGTCGCCCAGCTGACGTGGAACACCTTTCGCAACCACGTCGTTGCGGAGTATGAGATTCCGAAGTACGAAGGGGATCTCGGCCGGCCGAACGTGTTCGTTCCCGTCTCGGCAGAGGTCGCCGAACGAAAGATCGATCTTCTTCTGAAGCACTTTTCGTCCCAGGGTCACCGTTCGTGGTTTCGATCCGAGACGTTTCGCGGCATCATGGCGGTTCGCGGCGTGGAGTGCAACTCGGCGAGCGGGTACGCGGAAGCGTTGCACGTGCGCAAGATGGTGATGTGAACGTCTTTGCCATCGGATGGTGCGCGGCGGAAGATTCGATCTGAGCGGAGGGAAACATTGTGAAGGTTCTAGTGACAGGGCACCTCGGCTACATCGGTGTCGAGATGGTCTCGGTCTTGCGAGCATCCGGTCACGAGGTCGCCGGCCTCGACACCGGGCTGTTCAACGAGTGCGACTTCGTGAGCCCGCCCGATGCGGTCGAGACGCTCGACGTGGATCTTCGCGACGTCACCCCCCACCACCTCAGGGGATTCGACGCCGTCG
>CAVVBH010000010.1:0-217081 GCA_963746365.1 Ilumatobacteraceae bacterium
CCGTGTCAGCACATCTAAGGCAACGCCTCCGCAAGAATGCGGGCCTTCAATGGGCTTTCGAGCGCGGTGGTGATGGGCATGGAAGGCATATGTGAGTGAGCGCTTATTCTACAGGCTACCGGGTGAGCGGTGAGCGGGGGTGACAGCAACGCGGGGGCGAGTCTAGGGTTCGCCTGAGCTTGAGGGTTCGGTTTTCTGTTTCCGGTTTTGATCTTCCGCTTACCGCTTACCGCTCACCGCTCACCGCTTACGGGGTTTACAAAAAAAAAGGCTGCCCAGGCAGCCGTTTTTTCGTGCGTGCGGATCCCGGTTACTGAATCGAAATGCGCTTCGCGCTCGCCGCGGCTTTCTTCGGAAGCGTGAGCTCGAGGATGCCGTCGCTGTATTTGGCGTTCGCGGCGTTAGGCAAGAGGGAGAGCGTACCAGCGTTTCCTGGGCTTCCCCGGCGGTTGATCCGCCTCGGCGCGCGCCCGCGCCGCTACTGGATCAACGCGGCGACGTACGGAAGATTTCGGTACTTCTCCGCATGATCGAGGCCGTAGCCGATCGCGAAGCGGTCGGGGATCTCGAAGCCCACGAAGCGGATCGGCAGCTCGACCTTGCGCCGCTCGGGCTTGGTCAGCAGCGCGCAGACCTCGAGCGAGGCGGGGTTGCGCGCGCCCAGGTTGCGCATCAGGTACTGCAGCGTCAGCCCCGAGTCGACGATGTCCTCGACGATCAGCACGTCGCGCCCCTCGATCGGGCACGTCGAGGTCCTTGAGGATCCGCACGACGCCGCTGGAGTCGGTCGCCGACCCGTACGACGGCGACGGCCATGAAGTCGACCTCGCAGGGCAGCGACGATCTGGCGCATGAGGTCGGCCAGGAAGAACACCGCGCCCTTGAGCACGCCGATGAGCAGCAGGTCGCGGCCCGCGTAGTCGGCGCTGACCGCTTCGCCGAGGTCGCGCACGCGCTGCTTGAGGTCGTCGGGCTGGACGAGGATCTCGCCGATGTGCGGGTCGCGCATCGCGGCGGGAGTCTATGGACGGGCCACGTCGCAACGGCGGCGTGCGCTCGCAGCGCAGGACGCCGTCGTCGACGATCGCCCGCGCGCCGTCGCCGAGATCGAGCGCGCCGTCGCCGAGCGCGAGCACGTCGCCCAGGCGACCGGCGGCGCGCGCGCACAGCTCACCGGTCGCACGCCTCGGCCAGGCGGCGCAGCACGAGCCGGGCGAGCGCACGCGGGAGCGCGGCCAGGTGCTCGACGGCGATCCGGTCGCGCCCGGCCAGCGCCGTGTCGACGACGACGTCGAGCACCTCGGCCTCGTCGCGCAGCAGCTCGGCCGTGCGCACGATGTTGCGCTCGGCGCCCGGATGGATCTCGCGCAGGGCGGGGACGAGACCCGTGCGCACGCGCCCGCGCGCGTACCTGTCGGACTCGTTCGTCGCGTCCTCGCGCCACGCCAGCCCGCGCGCGCGGCACCAGGCAGCGGTCTCCTCGCGCGTCGCGCCGAGCAGCGGGCGCACGAGCCGGCCGGAGCGCGGCGCCATCCCCAGCACCCGCCGATCGATCGCCGACCGCTATCGGTTCGAAGCGCCGTGTCGATGGGAACCAGGGTGCCGCCCTTCCCTGACGGCGCCGAGACCGACACCAGCCACACACCGCCGGCCGACGGCGGGTCGAGTTGAACGACCAGCTTCGGGCGGGAGGCATCGGTGACGCTGCGCGACCACTGCTCGAGCCGCCTCGACAAGGTGGTGGCCATGACGAGGTTGGCGCCGAACGGCGATCCGTCCATTCGGGCGATCACGGTGTCGTCCAGGTCGAACGCCGTCTTTGCGCTGGGAGGCGCCGCCGGCAGCTCGGTACGACCGAGGCTCTCGGCGACGATGGCTTCGACTGCCGCAGTGATCACCGACACAGTCGTTGCCCTCGAATTGCCGCCATCCACGGCGGCGACAGCACCGGGCATGGCCGCTGCGAGCGCGTTGACGGTCGTGCTGTCGAGCAGCGCCGGCGTCCATTTGACATTCGCCTCGACCGTGCCGCCGTCCGACCGTCCGGCGAGTCGCAAGGAGGGAACGACGGCTCCGCGTGCTACCAGACGGACGCCCTCGAGGGCAGCGCGCCCAAGCCATTGCACGCTGGCGCCCACGCCGTCGTAGGTGTGTCCTCCACCGATGGCCACCAGCCATCCGAGCGCATCCTTCATGGGGATGGCGACCGCCTCGGCGCGATCTCCGCCCGGCAATGGCACCCCCGGATGCAACTGCCAGCCGACGGATGGGCCGCCGATCGTTTCCAGTCTCGTCGCCAGCTCGTCGTTGCCCTCCGTCGGTGCGCCACGCCCGCCGGCCCACACGACCACCTGACCGTCGGACCACGAAGCCTGCAGCTTCACCTCTTCGGGCTCCCACGGCTCCGACGTCAACGACAGGAATTCGTCGGCCACGGGTGCCGGTGGTGTGACGGGCGGGGGTCGAAGCTTGGCCGCTGTCGATCGAAGACCGTCGAGGGTGTCTGTGAAGTCGGCGACCACCTGGTCACGTTCATCGCCGGTGAGATTTCGCACAGAGGCGAGGTCCGCTTCGGCGTCGAGGATCAGTCGGTCGAGCATGCTGAGCGATATCCGTTGATCGGCGCGCAGAAGTTCGAGCTCGTCGTCAGATCCCCGTCCTTCGGAGATCGACCAGATCGCCGCTTCGAGTTGTTGTGAGTCGAGTATCAAATCTTGGTCCTGCGCAGGCAGCGCGTTAGTCCGTATGAGCGTGCGTGCCTCGTCCCGGGGACATCGCCGCTTCAGGGTGGCCGACCCTGGATTCCCATCCTACCTGGTCTGACGCCGTGCGGAACGTCAATCCGGCTTCAGATTTCGACGGTGCCGATATCGATCGAATCCTGGTCGAGACGGGCAAAGAGCATTTTGTCGCCGAGGACTCCGACGTAGTCCCAATCGCTGCGGTAGGTGATCACTGTGTCGGACAGCACCGAGACCACACCCTGCAGATCGCCGTCGGGCGTCGGCGAGTGGTTCAACGCCACCACCGTATTGCCCGGTCCCAGCGATGCGCTGGCACAGAGCACGCAGGTGTCGGAGTGGGGAAGTCCAGAATCGGGCGGGTACAGGTAGGTCAGCTTCCAGCTCTTGCCCGCCCGAGTCACCCTGTACACGTCGCTGCTGTCATGCAGGACGACCAGGTCGTCGATGTCCATCGTGGCTCCACTGGGCTGCCCGTCGACTCCGAGGTAGGGCATCAGTAGAGGGTCTGGACCGAGACCCACACCTGACCGGAACAGCCGCACCCTGGCATCGGCTGCATGCTCTACGCGGGAAAGCTCGACGTACCTGCCGTCGCTCAGGCCATAGGCAACGATCTCGATGCTTGGTTCGGCGCTTCCCTCGTCCACGTACAGCACATCGTCGGGGCCGACGAAGATCTCGCCGCGGACGACGAAGGACTGCGAGCCGATCGTCGGAATGTCGGTCGGAAATTGAGCCAGTTCGGCCAGGGTCGCGCCGTCGACGAAGCGGACGATTCCGGTGACGTCGTCGAGCACCATGATCCGGTCGCCTGGCGCTGTCGTGGCGTACGCGGTCGGGAACAGATCGCCTGGTGGCGCAATCGGGTACGACAGGATCTGCGTCGGCTCGAGCTGCGGCAAGGGTTCTGCGAGATCAATCGTGACGAGCGTCGGCTCCACAACCGATGTCGTCGGGCTCGACGTAGACGTCGAGCTCGATGTCGATGTCGAACTGGATGTGGGCGTCGAACTCGACGTTGACGTCGAGGTTGACGATTCGCTGGTGGCATCCGTCTCCGACGGGATCAGCGAGTCGGAGGTCGAAACGTCGACGACGGTGGAACCGTCCGGCTCGTCGCGCATCGCGATCACTCCGACAACCAGCCCGGCAACGAGTACGAGCGCTCCGACGCCCACCGCGATTCGGCGCGGGCGTCGGATATCTGTCGTCGGGTCCATCCTCAGAACGTGACAAGTTCGAAGGCGACGGCGTGCTGAACGCCCAACCGTTCGCCGACACTCGCAGCAGCCGATCGGAGGGTTTCGCCCGGATCATCGGTCGCTCCTTCGAGGTTGGCGAGGTACAGCTCGTGGCAACGCAGCGACTCGATGCCCCGGTCGACGTATCCCGTGACGTCGACGGCGTGGGTGGACTGCGGGGACGCGTTGAATGCGGCGAACCGCACGCCCGCCCAGGCGGGTCCGGCGTCACGAAAGATCCACGGATTGGCCGCGTCGCGCACCGCGTCGAGCAGGGCCCGACCGACCGCACGATGGTCGGCGTGATTCCAGCTCTGCCCGCCCCAGCTGTCGCGATGGTTGATCGACAGGATGACCTCGGGCTGATGTCGTCGGATCGCTGCGGCGAGGTCTCGTCGCAGGGCAATGTCGGCCTCGACGAGCCCGTCGGCATGGTCGAGGAACTCCACGACCGAGACGCCCACTTCGGCCGCGCTGCGCCGCTGCTCCTGCTCGCGAATAGGGCCGACCTCATCGGGCGGCATGCTGGAAATACCTGCCTCGCCGCGCGTCACCAATAGATACCGGATCTCCTTGCCCTGATCGGTCCAGCGGGCCACGGCGCTGGCCGCGCCGTACTCCAGATCGTCAGGGTGAGCCACGATGCCGAGCGCCGTGCTCCAATCCTCCGACAATGGGTTCGAGTCGGTCGGTCACCACGGCGACATCTGATCACATGGAAATCAGCTGGGCTGCGGTGGCGGCGGCACGTAGGCGCCGGACGGCGCCGGTGAACCCCCGTACTCGCCTGCCATCGCACCTTCACCGAACTTGGGGTAGTCGTCGGTCATCAGCAAGCTGTATGCCTGCAGTTGCAGGTTGAAGCGCAACGACTTCAGCAGGAAGTCCCACATCCCGCGCGGGTGCGTGCCGGTGATGACGATGGCGAACCAAGAGATCACCACGAGCACCGCAGAAGCGATGGCCACGAAGATGTAGATGATCGCGGCAGGGATCATCCACAGGAACCGCAATGCGTTGGTGAGGCGATTCGCCGGTTCTTCGAACGAGATCGCACTGCGCGCCGGCACCGTTCCGGTGTCTGTCCCGAACCCGGGGTACTCATCGAACAACAGACTGATGTAACCCATCACCCTGCCGTAGTACCCGAGGTAGGCGTTCTGCAGGTTCCAGATCCCCTCGTTGCGCTTTCCGGTGAACAGAATGATGAACCATTGGATCAGCGACAGGATCTCGGCGAAGTATCCCCACACGGTCGACACGACCAGGTGTGGAATGGCAAGGATGACTCGGAACGCAACCGTCAGCCGATTGCGAGACTCCTGATACGTGACGTCGTACGTGATGTTCGACATGTCCCCTCCTGGTACTCGTAATCCCCCTGTGCGCGCGAATCGTAGTACCAGCAGGAGTCGCCCTCGACGACCGTCGTATCAGGCTTCGTCAGAGGCGAGCAACGCGTAGATCTTGCGCCGGGTCTCGTCGAGCAATTCCGTTGCTCGCTGGCGCTGCGCATCGCTGCCGGCCATGGCAAGTTGCTTGGTGGCCATCAGCAGGTGATGAATTGCGTGCCGAAGGCTCGGTGCACCTTCACCCGCGTCGCTGGATGCTTCGTCCCACGGTGCTGTCTTGGTCGAGGCGAGCTCCTGGGCGGCGAGCCTGCCTGCTTCGGTGAGGCTCGACACCTTCTTGCCATCCTGATCGTCGGTCGTGATGAGACCTTCGTCGCTGAGCAGTTGAATCGTGGGGTAGATGGCGCCGGGGCTCGGGCTCCACGCATCGCCGCTGCGCTCGCGGATCTCGAGGATCATCTCGTAGCCGTGCATCGGACGCTCGAGCAGGAGCAGTAGGGCGGCAGTGCGCACGTCGCCGCGTCCGCGGCGGGGGCCGCGACCCATCGGTGCGTCGGCTCCGAAGCCGAAGCCTCGGCCTCGTCGTCCTCCACCACCGCCTCGTTCGCGCCGGGCACCGAACTGGCCGCCTCGGCCGCGGTGGTTGTGTTTGTGATCGTGTTCATGTTCGTTGGATCGTGGATCCATGGTGTTGTCTCCTTGTTTGGTGATGCGGTCACGATATATCGTTATTGCATCGTTGACAACCTGTCATGATTGATTCATGGCAATTTTCCGCGACCATCCCTACGAGGGTTCGAACTTTCTCGTCGATCTCGGAACCGGCGATCCACATGACATCAGGTCGACGTTCCTTCGTGTCGAGTTGCCCGACGCGGTGGTCGACGAAGTCGCCTACCGAAGCGGCAACGACAAGACCAATGAGTCACGCAAGCAACCGGGCCTCGCCAAGTACAGCCATGTGGTCTTGACGCGGGGCCTGCTCGGCTCCACCGATCTGTGGGACTGGTGGAAGCAGGCGAGGCAGGGCCAGCCCAACGTCGACAGAACCGTCGTCGTCACGCTGCTCGACGAGGAACGTTCGCCGGTGTGGACCTGGCAGTTCCGCAACGCGTTTCCCGTCAACTATCGAATCACGCCCCTCGATGCGGGCCGCAGCGACATCGTCGTCGAAGAACTCACGTTGACCTTCGACTCCATGGAAATCGAATAACGCGGCGGCCCGATGAAGGCAGAGCCGCAGCTGTAACCTCTTCACCCCATGACCAAGATCGCTGTCATTGGCACGGGCTACGTGGGCTTGACCACGGGGGCGTGTTTCGCCCACATGGGTCACGAGGTGGTGTGTGCCGACATCGATTCGGCCAAGATCGACAGCCTCAAGCGAGGCGTGATTCCGATCGTCGAACTCGGTCTTCAGGAGCTCGTCGTGGAAGGGCTCGCCGGGGGTCGGTTGTCGTTCGTGCTCGGCGCCGCCAACGCGGCCGCGGATTGCGACATCGCCTTCCTGTGCGTCCCGACTCCGCAAGGTGAGGATGGGTCGGCCGACCTGAGTTACATCGAAGCCGCTGCGCGACAGATCGGGCCCGTACTCCCGTACGAGGCGGTCGTGGTCAACAAGTCGACGGTGCCTGTCGGCAGCGCGAAGGTCGTGGAGCGGGTGTTGGGGCGTCCCGACATCAAAGTCGTCTCGAACCCCGAGTTCCTGCGTGAAGGGTCTGCGGTTCAGGACTTCCTGAGGCCCGACCGCGTCGTGGTCGGGTGCGACGATCAAGCCGCGGCGCTCAAAGTCGCATCCCTGTACGACAGCATCAGCGCACCCGTGATCGTGACCGATCCGGCGTCTGCGGAGACGATCAAGTACGCAGCCAACGCGTTCCTGGCCACCAAGCTCAGCTTCATCAACGCGATCGCAGCCATCTGCGAAGGCGTCGGTGCCGACGTCAACGACGTAGTCGTCGGCATGGGCTCCGACAAGCGAATCGGCCAAGACTTCCTCCGCCCCGGCCCGGGATGGGGCGGTAGTTGCTTCGATGGTGCGGAGACATGCATCGTGCGTGATCAGGATGGCACTCGTCTGACTCGCTTCGACGAGCTGTCGAAACTGCCGCTCGACAATCTCGAGATCTTGAGCTGGGCGAACGGACAGGTGATTCCCGAGTTCCAGCGTGCACTGGCGATCAGCGAGCGGCCCTACTGCGGCGACATGGTGCGCATTCGAACAAAGATGGGTCGTCGTCTCACGGTGACTTCGGATCACCCGATGATTGTCAGGTCGTCCGGCGACGAAGTAACGATCAAGCCTGCCGGCGCACTCACGACCAATGATTGGTTGCCGGTCTCGCTGGGCTCACCACTCCCCGACGTGGTCGGCCCGGACCACGCCTCGATGATCGAAGCGATCGCGCCGTCTGGGCTCAGCTGGCGAGACATCATTGTTCGGCTCACGGACGAGCAGATGAGTTCGGCTCGCAAGGTGGACGATGTCATTCCCCCGCAACGTCGCTGGGACTATCGACGGAGCAGGACCCTGCGACTCACGGAGGCTGCAAGCCTTCGGTTGCCCCTGTCCGGCGCCTTGCTCGGATCTGCCACCAACGGCACCTATGTGCCGGCGCACATCGATCTGACAGACGAGATGTGGGAGATTCTCGGTCTCTTCCTTGCGGAGGGTCACATCGGGTCGGACGGCGCTCGCCGGCGCGTGTGTTGGGCGTTTCACCCCACCGGCGAGCAGCATCTCGTCGACTTCGTCGCTGACTACTGGCGTGCCCTAGGCGTCAAGACGACAGTCAGACGATTGACCACGACCATGCAGGTGTCGATCTCTTCTCGGCTGTTGGCGGCATGGTTCGAACACGTCCTGGGCGTCGGGACGAACTGCTACACCCATCGAATTCCCGACATGATTTGGAGTGCATCGGAGTCTGCGAAGCAGGCGCTGCTACGTGGCTTGTGGGCGGGCGACGGGTCGTGGTCGCTCCTCGGCGGAGGACCGTCGGTCGCACTCGAATATGGAACTGTGTCACCGGAGCTTGCAGATGGGATGCTCCGCCTGCTGGGCGAACTCGGGATCGTCGCTCGCCAGAAGGTCGCTCGCACCACGAAGTCGACGGTGGATACACACTGGCTGGTGATCTCCGGGGCGGACCAGATCGAAGACTGTCTCTGGCTACTCGAACCTCACGAACGCGAAGACGTGAAGCGCCAACTTCACGGCCAGAGCAAGCGAATCGCGCCGACCGGCTATCGGCGTGATCGAAAAGGAACGGCGTGGGTTCGCATCCTCGACGTCGTCAAGCAGCACAGCGAGCAAACTGTGTTCTCCGTAGAGGTCGACCGCAACCACACGGTCGTCGCGACCGGTGGTCTCGTTGCTCACAACTGTTTTCCGAAGGATTCGCGGGCGTTGTTGAAGATCGCTCACGACGCGGGGTATCACTTCGATCTGCTCGATGGGGTCCTCGCTGTCAACGAAGAGCAGTTCGACCGGGTCGCCGACAAGATTCGCGTCGCTGCTGGAGGCGATCTCGGTGCGGCAACCATCGCCGTGTGGGGGCTCACCTTCAAAGCGCGTACCGACGATCTCCGCGACTCCCCGTCGCTGGCGATCATCAAGCGCCTACTTGCAGCCGGTGCCACCGTGCAGGCATACGACCCCACCGTTGCTGGGCCGAAGGCCGGCCTGCCCGACGAGATCACCATCGCCGCCGATCCATACTCGGCATGCAAGGGCGCTCACGTGCTTGCCGTGTTGACCGAGTGGGACGAGTTTCGATGGCTCGAGATCGACCAGGTGGTCGGCGCGATGGCGGGTCGGGCCGTGGTCGACGCGCGCAACCTGCTCGACCGCAACGACTGGCGACGGGCCGCCTTCGATTACCAGGGCATTGGTCGTTGACGCCGTACAATCGGCGATCATGACTCGGCCAAGGGCACGATCGCTGTGGCTCGCCGGGCCGGTATTGATCGCCGCATGCTCGAGCGCTCCCAGCACGCAAACCGTCACGACGGCGTCGGCTCCTCTGGCTTCCGACGCACCTCCCGACACCACCGCATCGACGGTCGCCCCTACCAGCACCGCTCCTGCGACCAGCATCGCGCCGGCGGTCACGGTGGTGCCCGTCGACCCGACGCAGCTGATCCCGATCGCTCTTGGCAACAAGCCCTTCCCTGCCGACGGCGACGAGCTCGCGACTGTGCACCAGGGCTTCACGGGTGACCCGAACGCCGTCCTGCAAACGTGGCTGATCTCTCCGATGGCCGTACCGAGCGGGCCCGACGTTCGCCTGCTCGGCTTCGCACGAACTGTCGGGATCAGTTCGACCACGGCCACCTTCCTGACCGGCGCCATCGACCCGCAGACTGCGTTGGCGAACCTCCAAGCTTCGCTGACACCCAGCCCGACGTATGTCGTCACTCCGTCGATGCGGACCGAGGGAACCGTCACGATCCGCGGCTTCGATGCCCAGCCGACGACGGTGCAGGGCGATCCACCTGGCTGGACGGTCGAAGCCAGCGCTGTCGACCAGCTCGGGATCGTCAGCATCAAACGCAGCGACTATGCGTTCGAAAAGGTCGTGCCAACCTTCTCCGACCTGCCGCCCGCCTTGCAGTCGCGGGTGCTCAACCCGGACGCGATCGCGGTCAACGTCGGTGGCGTGCTCACGAGCATCGCCTACGAATACGGTGTCGATTCGCTGGGCGATCTGCCGGCACATCGAACACGCCTTGGCTACGCCATCGCCAGTGATCGCGCCCAGGCAACCGCCGCCCTGTCCGCGCTGCTGACCAGCGGTTGGGATCTCGACGAAGCGCCCGACGCCGTTTCTTTCACTTCGACCACCACGTCCGAGGTCTGGACGCTGGTCGAGGAGGCTGGCACCACTCATCTCACCTACGACACCGGAAGCTGACATGCCCTCCCCGACCCGAACGACCGATCGCTGATGCGCCATCTACTCGCTGGCGGTGGCGGCTTCATCGGCTCGCACCTCGCCGAGCTGTTCCTCGCCCGCGGCGACGAGGTGGTGGTCGTCGACAACTTCGCAACGGGACGGCGGTCCAACATCGCCCACCTCGCCGATCACGAGCGCTTCACGTTGATCGAACACGACATCACCAGCGTCCCTGCCCGATTTCGGCACGACCGTTCGACGCGGTCCTCGATCTCGCCAGCCCGGCGTCGCCCGTCGACTTCGCGACGATGCCACTCGAGATCCTCGCCGTCGGGATCGACTGGTACACGCAACCTGCTCGATCTGGCCGTCGCCAACGGCGCCCGATTCTTCCTGGCCTCGACCAGCGAGGTGTACGGCGACCCGTTGGTGCACCCACAGCCGGAGACGTACTGGGGCAACGTCAGCTCGATCGGCCCACGCAGCTGTTACGACGAGGCCAAGCGGTTCAGCGAAGCGATCACGATGGCATATCACCGCGTGCACGGCCTCGACGTGCGCATCGCCCGGATCTTCAACACCTACGGCGAGCGAATGCGCCCCGAGGACGGCCGGGTCGTCAACACGTTCGTCGTGCAGGCGTTGCGTGGCGAGCCGATCACCTTGCACGGCGACGGATCGCAGACGCGCAGCTTCTGCCACGTGGCCGACGAGATCATCGGGTTGGCGGCTGTGCTCGATGGCCACCTCACCGGTCCGATCAACGTCGGCAACCCCGACGAGTTCACGATCCGCCAGCTGGCCGAGCTGGTGGTCGAGCTGACCGGTTCCATCGAGCGAGATCATCACCGTGCCGCTGCCGCCGGAGCGCGAGGGCGATCCGGCGCAGCGCCGGCCCGACATCACCCTGATCAGCTCGGCCTACGGATGGAAGCCGGTGATCGAGCTGCGCGAGGGTCTGCAGCGGATGATCACCTTGTTCCGCGACACGAGCCGGAGCGGCATGCGGATGAGCGTGCTCGTCACCGGCGGCGCCGGGTACATCGGCTCGCACACCGTGCGCCGGCTGCACCGCCCTCGGCCACGAGGTGGTGGTGCTCGACTCGATGGAGTACGGCCATCGCAGCGCCGTCATCGAGGCGGAGCTGGTCGTGGGCAACATCACCGATCTCGACCTCGTCGTCGAGCTCTGCAGCACGTCGCGACATCACCCAGGTCGTGCACTTCGCCGCATACAAGAGCGTCGGCGAGTCGATGGAGCAGCCGTCGCGCGTACTGGCTGAACAACGTCGACGGGCACCGTGGAGCTGGTCGAGGCGATGCTGGCTGCGGGCGTCAAGCGACATCGTCTTCTCGTCGTCGTGCTCGGTGTACGGCAACGCCGTCGGTGGTGCCGGTCACCGAGGATGCACCCATCCAACCCGAGAGCATCTACGCCGAGTCGAAGGCGATGATCGAGCGGATCCTCGGTTGGTACGGCGTCAGCCACGGGTTGCGTTCGGTGAGCCTGCGCTACTTCAACGCCGCGGGCGCCAGCGCCGACAGTCGCATCGGCGAGGACTGGCGCCAGTCGTTGAACCTCATCCCGTTGGTGATGAAGGCAACGCTCGGCAAGCGCCCGCCCGTGCAGGTGTTCGGCAACGACTACCCCACTCCCGACGGCACATGCATCCGCGACTACATCCACGTCGACGACCTGGCCGACGCGCACGTGAAGGCGCTCGACTACCTCGCTGCCGGCGGACAATCGACAGCGCTCAACGTCGGCACGGGCATCGGCAGCAGCGTGATGGAAGTCATCGCCGCCACCGAACGACTGACCGGCGATCGGTGCCGTGGCAACAGGCGCCGCGTCGCGCCGGCGACCCGGTGGCCATCTTCGCCGACCCGACGCTGGCCGGACGGGTGCTCGACTGGCAGCCCAAGCACGACCTCGACGACATCGTCGCCTCGGCGTGGAACTGGCACAGCACGCATCTCGCCGGCTACGACGAATCGCCCTCTCCCTGACGCTGACGGTCGAGCCAACCGAGCAGCACCGCGATGGCGCGCGGGTCGAGCCGCAGTCGATGGCCGGCACCTGGGATCAACCGCAGTTCTGCGGCCCCATGAGCCTCGGCCAGCTGGCGCGCGTCGACGGTCGGCACGCTGTCGTCGTCGTCGCCATGCATCACCAGCAGAGGACGCGGCGCCAGGCGGCGGGCCGCGTCGACCGGACGGAACCGACGGAGCTCGCGAGCCCACTCGTCGAACGACGGCGGGAAGCTGGGGGTGCGAACGGCGCCGATGTCGCGAGCGTGCTCGAGGAACCGCCGCGGCTGTGCTGCCCAGTCGTCGAAGTCGGCACGCGGGCTCAACAGCGCGGCACCTCGCACGCGCGGGTCATCGGCGGCGACGCAGGTGACGACCGAGCCGCCGGTGTTGGTGCCGACCAGCCAGATTCCCGTTGGTGCGGCCTCGTCGATGAGGTTGTCGATCGCGGCGCGCAGATCGTCGACCCAGCCCTGCAACGAGAAGTCACCCTCGCTGTTGCCGCAGCCACGAAAGTTGAACGTCATCGCCGCCCAGCCGAGCTCGTTCGCCATCCGGTCGATCAGTTCGGGGAACGTTCCGGCGCTCTGGCGAGCGTCGAGCGGCCCGATGGGGAAGCCATGGCACAGGATCACGCCGGGAAGTGGCCCGTGACGACCTGCGGGCCGTGCGAGGTAGCGCGCCAACGTGAGATTGCCGGATTTGAATTCGCCGTTCACACCCGCGCTTAGGCTCTCGGTTTGCGGTGGCGACGGCTGACGCCGCGCCGGGCCAACGTGTAGCCGCGGTTTCGTGCCTCGACGAGCGTGTCGGGTCCGAAGCACAGACCCGTCTCGCTGGCGACGATGTCGTCGATGACGGCCGGGTCGTCCCACGTATCGAGGTCGTACACCAGCTGCGTGCGCTTGTCGCCCAGGAATCGGGTGTGCTCGAAGCGGGACGGTCGCTGCATGACGCCCGACGCTATCGCGGAGATGCCTCGATGCGATGATGAGCCAGTGCCCACCCACATCGAGTTCTTCTTCGACCCGATGTGTCCGTGGGCCTACCAGACCTCCGTGTGGATCCGCGATGTTCGGTCGCAGATCGGGCTCGACATCCAATGGCGCTTCTTCTCACTGGAGGAGATCAACCGACCAGCAGGCAAGCGCCATCCGTGGGAGCGGCCGCTGGCCTACGGATGGACACCGATGCGTGTGGCTGCGTGGCTTCGGCGCACCGACATGAACCTGTGCGATCGGTGGTACGAGGCGTGTGGCCAGGCACTTCATGTCGACGGCCGCCGCTTCTACGAGCGCGAGGTCGCGCTTGATCTGCTCGACTCGATCGGCGCGCCGCAGACGGCGTGGGACGACGCCATCGCCGATCTCACCACGCACGACGACGTCCACAACGACCACGACCACGCCGTCAGCGAGTACGGCGCGTTCGGGGTGCCCATCATCGTCCTCGCCAACGGGAGAACCGTGTTCGGCCCTGTCGTCGTTCCCGCCCCCACCGGGGAGCCGGCACTGAAGCTGTGGGACCTGTGCACGGCCTACACCGAGATCGACGGGCTCTTCGAGATGAAGACACCGAAGACCAGCAGTGATCTGCGAATGATCGCCACGCAGTTCGAGCCGTACCTGACAGCTCGTCAGTGGGCGACCATCGAGAACCCAGCGCCCTGAGGAAGCACATGATCCCGACCGACACCATCGACAAACTCGAGGCGATCTGGCAGTCCGTCTCCGACCTCGGCGAAGAGCTCGACGAAGGCCAGTGGAAGCTGCCCACAGACCTCGCCGGTTGGACGGTGCAAGACAACCTGTCGCACCTGATCGGAACGGAACGAATGCTGCAGGGCCTACCGGCAGCCGATCCGCCGGCGGTCGTCGGCGAGCATGTGAAGAACCCGATCGGCCAGTTCAACGAGGCAGAGGTCGAGGCCCGCCGCGGACTCTCCGGCGCCGACGTGCTCGCCGAATGGAAGGCGCTCACCGAGCTGCGCAGCGCAACGCTGCGAGCCGCGGACGACGACTACTTCGCCAAGGAGATGCCGACACCGACGGGCCCGGGCACCATGAGCGACTTCTTGCACATCCGGGTGCTCGACTGCTGGATCCACGAGCAAGACATGCGCAGAGCGCTCGACAAGCCCGGCCACGGAGGCGGTCCGGCGGCGGCGCACACCATCGATCGACTGCTGCGCACCATTCCGATCGTTGTCGGGAAGCGGGCTGCCACACCCGAAGGCGGTGCCGTGGTCATCGACATCACGGGCGAGGTGAGTCGTCACGTGGTCTGCGAGGTCACGGGTGGCAGAGCGGCGATCGTCGAGTCCGCGACCGAGGAACCGTTGGCCACCGTCGTCCTCGATTCCGACACGTTCCTCGTGCTCGCCACCGGTAGGCAGGCCGGCGTCGGCGTTGGCCGGACGCATCGGCCTGTCGGGCGATCAGGCGCTGGGCCAACGTGTCGTCGACAACCTCAACATGATGATCTAGCCCGCATCCCACTTGGCGTCGGGGTCGCTGGCTCGCGGGCCCACTGCGCCGATGGCCTCGAAGTACGCGTGATGGGCGTCGACGACGTTGACCACGTCGACGTCGTCGAGGATCACGATGCCGTTGCGCTCGGCCTCGCCGAGCAGGTAGCCGGTCAGCGTGTCTTCGCTGACGACGACCGGCGTGGAGATGTCCTGGCGACGATCGATCACATTCGTCGGCTGCAAACCCTTGGCATGCAGCCAACGCATGTGGAACGTGAGCAGTTGCTCGAGCTCGTCGGGGGTCAGCCGCGACTGCGTGTCGGACGGCAGGAACTCGGCGACGAACTCAACGGCCTCATCGACGATGTACACCGAACGCGGCGCGACGGAATCGAGGCGACGCGCTTCGCGGCCGACGACGACCGCAGCGATCACGAACGTGCACAACGCGGCGAGCACGATGAGGACGAACGTGATGGCGGGCATCTGTCGTCACCCTAGCGACGGCACCGATGTTCGGAGTTGGCGCCGAGCCACTGTGGGCCCGGCGCCATCTCGTGTCAGAACAGGTAGCCGATGACGTCGACCACGAAGTGTGTCGAGTTGGCTCCGCCGGTGACCTTCACCGAACCCGTCGTATCGACCGCTACCTGCGTGGTCGTGGCCAGGTTCTGGTTGGTTCCGGCCCAGTTGACCGCGCTCGTGGCCGGCTGAGCTGCGAGTGCCGCGCTGTAGAGCTTCAAGAAGCCACCCGGACCGACCGTCTCGGTGACGGTCAGCGTCACGATTGCTGCGGTTGCTCCGGGCGGCACGGCGATGAAGCTGACGCCGGCGGCATCCACTCCGTTCGACAAGCTGACGGTGCGGGTTTCCAACGCGGCGATCTTGGCGCCGTTGTTGTTGCGCGAGTCGTAGGCACGCAACGGCACCGGCAGCAGGTGTGCCTCGCCTGCAGGCGGCGGGCCTTCGCTCAACTGGCCGCGGATCACTCCAGCTGGACTCGCGGCAGTGTGGACATTGACGTAGAAGTTGGAGGGTGTCGTCATGATCTCGGTCGCCAGTGCGGGAGCCATTGCTACACAGCCCGTCGACGAGGTTGGTCCGACGTTGCTGAACGTCACCACGATCGGCCCGTTGGCCACCCCGGCCGCACCCCGGTGGATATGTGCCATGGTTGGCGTGTCGATAGCGCTGTAGCTGAGGTCCCAACACCCTTCCGCACCGCTCACGGCATCTCCGGGAGTGATGATGTCGAACGTGACCGCCGCCGCGCCGCGACCGTCGAGATCGACGGACGGTGGCACCTCGTTGGCCCCCACGAGTTGGGCTGTGAAGGGCGTGTTTGCGACCTGCTCGAAGTTGAAACTACCCAGATTGCTGCGGGCATTGCCGAAGGCAATGGTCGGTACCGCGATGGCAGCTGTGAGTCCGACTGCGGTCATTGCAGCCAACGTTCTCTTGTGCATGTGGGTTCTCTCCTGTTTGCGCTCGTCATCGAACTGAAATGATTTCGAGGACCCTAGGCGAGGATGACGCGAGCTGCGAGGCAGAGCCCGGACGCGCGAGTTGACGCCGGGCTCACAAGCAAGCCCGGCGCCAACTCTGGCGTTTCAGATCAGCGCTGTATCAGCGAATGATCAGAACAGGTAACCGGTGACGTCGATCACGAAGTGCGTCGAGTTCGCACCCGCCGCGACCTTCACGCTGCCTGCGGCGCTGACCGCCACATGCGTGCTGACCGCAACGTTCTCGTTCGGACCCGACCAGTTGATGTTGCTCGTTGACGGCTGAACCGGGTCGTCAGCGTTCCACATGGTCAAGAAACCACCCGCACCGCCGGTACCGGTACCGGTCTCGGTGATCGTGAGGGTGACGATGGCAGCGGTGGCGCCGGGCGGCACCGCGATGGTGGTGACACCAGCGCCGTTCTTGCCGGCGGCGAGGCTGATGGTGCGAGTCTCGAGCGGGGCGATCTTGGCGCCCGCGTTGTCACGGGAGTCGTATGCACGCAGCGGTACCGGCAGCAGGTGTACTTCGCCGGCAGGAGCCGGTGCGGCAGCCAACTGGCCACGAATCGCGCCACCGGGGAAGTCACTGGTGTGCACGTTGACGTAGTAGTCCTCCGGGTTCGCGACGATGTCGGCTGCAACCAGGATCTCGGGGGCCGTCAGGTCCCGACACCCACTCGCAGACGTCGGTCCGAGGTCGGTGAACGGCGTGAATCCGATCACGACGGGGGCGTTTGCTCCCGGCGCGGCTGGCCCGTGGATGTGGGCCATCGCGGGAGTGCCGGTGAGGTTGCCGTACGACAGGTCCCAGCACACGTTCTCGGAGACGGTGCGTCAGGTCGAAGGTCACGGCGGCGCCGCCGAACCCGTCGGGGTCGTTGGTAGCGGTGGCAGGCGCGTTGTTCGGCACCTCGTTGGCGCCGAGCAGGCGGGTGACAAACGGCGTCTGACCTGTCGCCGCTTGTTCAGCGGGATCGTTGCGAGCATTACCAAAAGCAATCGTTGGCACAGCGATCGCGGCCGCGAGCCCGATCGCGCTAATAGCAAACATTTTTGATCTCTGCATGTTGTTCCCTCTCGTTGGCTGCTGGTCAGCAGTCCGTCGTTCCAGCCGCGTGTGAGCAGCCAGGTAGTCCCGAAAAGGGTACCCGAGTGGGTGATGCGTCAAACCGCGGGCGGAGGAGCGGCGATCAGATACCGATGCGCTGCGCGAGCAGTTCGCGGTGGTACGTCGGGTCGCCGAACAGCAGCTCCGACGACTTCGCCCGCTTGAAGTACAGGTGCGCCGGGTGCTCCCAGGTGAACCCGATTCCACCGTGGATCTGAATGTTCTCGGCGGTCGCATGGAAGTACGCCTCGCTGCAATACGCCTTGGCAAGTGACGCCACGGACGGCAGCTCGTCGTTCATCTCCGCTGCGCACCACATGCCGTAGTAGGCCGCACTCTTCGCCGATTCCACCTCGAGAAGCATGTCTGCGCACTTGTGCTTGATTGCCTGGAACGAGCCGATCGGGCGTCCGAACTGCACGCGCACCTTTGCGTATTCGACGGCCATCTCCAACACCTTCTGGGCGCCGCCAACCTGTTCGGCAGCGAGTCCGACGGCTGCCAGGTCGAGCACCGTGGAGAGCACCTTCCAACCTTCGCCCTCGACACCGATCAACGTCGCGGGGGTGGTCGGAGAACTCCAGCTTGGCCTGTTTGCGGGTCTGATCCATCGTCGACAACGGGGTGCGGGTGAGACCACTGGCGTTGCTGTCGACCGCGAACAGGCTGACGCCCTTTCCCGTCCGCGCAGCAACGATGATCAGGGCGGCGGTGTGACCGTCGAGCACGAACATCTTCGTGCCGTCGAGCGTGAACCCATCGCCGGAGCCTGACGCCTGCATCGTGATCCCGGCCTCGTCCCACTTGCCCGACGGCTCGGTGAACGCCAGGGTCGCAGTCGTTTCGCCGCTGGCGATCCCGGGCAGGTAGGTCTTCTTCGCCGAGTCGTCACCGCTCTGCAGCAACGTGTTCGCCGCCAAGACGACCGACGAGAAGAAGGGCGCGCACAGCAGGGCGCGGCCCATCTCTTCCAGGACGATGCCGAGTTCGATGTAGCTGTAACCGGACCCGCCGTATTCCTCGGGGATGTGCAGGCCCTGCAGACCCCATCTGCTCGCCCATCTGACTCCATACCGCCGGATCGAAGCCGTTGTCGGTTTCCATCTGCTCACGCACGGCAGTCTCCGGGCTCTTGGCCTCGAGGAACGCTCGAACGGTCTTGCGCAGTTCTTCTTGTTCGTCGGTGAAGGCAAAGTTCATAGGGCGCGAGTCTCCCCGAACCGCTCCAGCCATCCGCCATCCGGAGTGTGTACACTCCGGTACACATGATCGGCATACGGGAGTTGCGCGCCGACCTCGCCGCCCACGTCCGCCGGGCGGCAGGCGGCGAGACCACCGTGATCTCGATCGCCGGCACCCCCGCCGCCGCGCTCGACACCCCTGGCGATGAGCGATGAGCCGTCCGGCGACGCACATCTCTCATCGCTCGTGGCATCGGGTGCGGTGATCGCGCCACGGCGATCCGACGGCCGGGTCGCGGATGGGACCGTGACGACGTGGGCCAACGTGCGGCTCGACCGTCTGCTGCGGGAGATCCGCGGGTGACGGTCTACCTGGACACCAGCGCCCTGGTGGCCCTGCACATCGACGGGACCGCGCGAGCGGTCGTGCTCGATGCGCTCAAGAGCGACCCTGATTGGTGCAGCAGCGGGCTGACCCTGATGGAGTCGCTGGCGCTCGTCGACCGGGTCACCGAGGAACCGGTGCTGCGCTCCGATCTCGAGGATCTCGTCCGGCTGTCGTGGGACAGGGTGGCGGTGGTGCCGGTCGACCAGCGCTGCCTCGATCGCGCCGGCGCTCTGATGCGTGAGCAACCACTGCGATTGGCTGACGCCATCCACCTCGCCGCTGCCGATCGACTGCCTCCGCCCGTCACGATTCGTGACGTTCGATCCGGCGCAGATCCCTGTGGCGATCTCGATGGGCTTTGACGTCACGTCCACCTGAATCACTACGGTGAGCGGGTGAACCTCGGCCTGATCCCCGCCGTTCAGGCTGCGATCGGCGGCACTGAGTAGCCGCCGACCAGCTCGGTGATGAGACGGGCGACAGCGATCGAGCGGTAGTCGTGGAGGAACGGCGACACGACCTGCACACCAACCGGGAGCCCCGCAGACGTGCGCCCGACTGGAGCAGAGGTCGAGGGGAGATAGACGGACCCGATCAACGAGGGCCATGCATCCAGCACGCTGTACGGCACCGTTGCACCATTGACCACGATGTCACGCGTGGCCCACGAGCCCTCCTGCTGATGCGTGAACGCCGGTGTCGCGGTCACAGGGCACAGCAGCACATCGACGCCTTCGAAGAACTCGGCCCACAGCGCACGACGACGCGCCCGCTCGCGGTCGGCGAACAGCCAGTCGGTATGGCTGACACTTCTGTCGCCATGGCTGACGCCGAGGGCAGAACCGATGAGCCATCCACCCTTCTTCCACGCCTCGACGAAATCGATGTCTGGACGGGCTGCGCGATCCACTGCAACGCCAGCGTCGATCAGCTGATCCGCCACGCCATCGAGCACGTCGATCATCTCCGCATCCATCGGTACTGACGGCTCGTCGAACCACGCCACCACGCGCAGCGAACGCAGGTCGCTGACGTCGCCTGTCGGCAGGTCGAGCCGCCAGCCGACTGAACGATCCGGCGTTGGTCCGGCCAGCAGGCGCATCAGCAAGGCAAGGTCGTCGGCGCTGCGGGCGATGGGCCCGAAGACGTTGACGTCGCTCTCCGTGACACCCCCGTGCGGCTCGTCGAGGTAGCCGAGTGTCGGGACGACGCCGAACGACGGTTTGTGTCCGTACACGCCGCAGAACGCCGCAGGCACCCGCACCGATCCACCGATGTCGGTACCGATCTCGAAACTCGTCATGCCGCATGCGACTGCCGCGGCCGCGCCACCCGACGACCCGCCGGGAACGCGGCTGAGATCCCAAGGGTTGTTGGTCGTGCCGAACATCTCGTTGAACGTCTGGAAGTCGCCCGACCACAGCGGCACATTGGTCTTTCCGAAGACGATCGCGCCCGCCGCCTTCACCGTCGCCACCACCTGAGCATCGACCGAAGGGATGTTGTCGAGCAGCTGCGGCGAGCCACCCGTCGAGCGGATCCCCGCCGTGGTGATCGCGTCCTTGATGGTGATCGGCACGCCGTGCAGCGGACCCCATGACGTTCCGTTGGCGGTCGCTTCGTCGGCAGCGATTGCTCGGTCACGGGCGGCCTCGACCGACAGCGTGCAAACGGCGTTCACCTCGCGACCGAGGCGTTCGATGCGAGCAACCTGAGCGTCGAGCAGTTCGACGCTGCCGAGCTCGCCGCGGCCTATGGCCGACACCTGTTCGATCGTCGACCACAGCGTTGGATCGGTCGCCGGCATCAGCGAAGCGTAGCGACACCCGTTGTAGCTATCGTCGGTGCATGACCACACTGCACTGGGCCGACAGCCGTCTGGAGATCCACCGCGTCGTCGTTGGTCCTTACGAGAACAATGTCTTCGTTTTGCGGTGCCGCGAGACGGGCGATGCCGTGTTGATCGACGCCGCCAACGAACACGAGCAGTTGCTCGAACTGTGCCAGCGATTGGGTGTGCGCAGGGTCCTCGAGACCCACGGTCACTGGGACCACATCCAAGCGGTGCCGGCAATGCGCGAGGCAGGGTACGAGGTGGCGGTCATGGCAGCCGATGCTCCTCGCCTGAAGGAAGTCGGGTACGACGCGTTCATCGACGACGCGGAGATCATCGAGGTCGGCAAACTACGCCTCGAGGCGATCCACAACCCGGGCCACACTGCAGGCTCCGTCAGCTTCAAGGTGCAGGACGCGCCGTTGCTGTTCAGTGGCGACACACTCTTCCCGGGGGGACCTGGTAACACAAAGCTCGACGGTGGCGACTTCGCCGCGATCATCCACTCGATCGACACTTCGCTGTTCACGCTGCCGCCGGAAACCATCGTCATGCCCGGTCACGGGGTCAGCACCACCATCGCCCGCGAGCGCCCGCAGCTCGCTTCCTGGGTCGCACGTGGCTGGTGACACCGCGACCATCGCCGCACCGACGTCACGCCGCTCGCTGACGTTCGACGACTTCCTCGAATCCCGCTCGGCAGGCTTCGACGTCGTTCGCCTCGTCCTCGCATTCCTCGTACTGGTCAGCCACACGTGGCCGCTCGGTGGGTTCGGCAGCGAGCCGCTGTCGCCGCTCGCGCCAAAGGTGCTCACGCTCGGTGGGTTCGCGGTCGGGGCCTTCTTCGCCCTCAGCGGGTTGCTGGTCGGCCGAAGTGCCATCAACCGTCCATCGGGCGCGTTCGCGAAGGCACGTGTAGCGCGCATCATGCCGGCCCTGTGGGTCGCCATCCTCGTCAGCGCGTTTGTCGTCGCATTGATCGGCTGGGTCCATCGGCATCATGAGGTCAGCGGATTCTTCACGCTTCGCCCGGAAGGACCGTTCGCCTACGTGGGACGAGGGGCCACCCTGCCGGTGTCCTTCTCGCACGGCATCCTCGACGTCTTCGTCAACGACACGCCGTACGGCATCGCGACCAAGGGCAGTTTCATCAACGGCTCGCTGTGGACGCTGCCGTACGAGGTGCGCTGCTACGTGGTGATCGGACTCGTCGCCATCGCGGCCCGCAAGTTCGGGACTCGCCGCACGATCACGGTCGCGTGGTGCATCTCGTTGGTGATCGCGATCGGCTATTGGAAGCGGGTGGATCTGACCTCGTTCGTGAGCGGCCCGTACGCCGATCGGCAACTTGCTGCGTTCCTGTTCGTGTTCCTCAGCGGCACCCTCGTCGCGGCGTGGGCGCACAAGATCACCCTCTTCGGGTGGGTGCCCGTCGCGGCGTTCGTGGTCGCTGTAGTTCTCGGACGTGGTCCGGCATTCTGGAGCGAGCACATCACGCAGGCCGCGATGGCACTCGTGCTGCCTCCGATCGCGGCTCTGGTCACACCACTGGCCCGACTGCTTCGAGGCGTGGACCTGTCGTACGGCTTGTACCTGTACGCGTGGCCGATGCAGCAACTCGTTGCGCTCTACCACTGGTCATCTCGACCGGCGACGTTCATCGCAATCTCAACGCTGATGGCAGCCACCTGCGCCGCAGGCAGTTGGTTCATCGTCGAACGGCCGGCAATGGCCTGGATGCGTCGACGATGAGCGATGCCGAGGACCACCCACCGGCACTTCGATACGACCAACGGCCGGCAGACCACACGCCGATCCACACCGACGCGCTCCCGGCGACGCCGACCCGCGATCGCAACATCGTCGCGTCTGCCTGGGTCGAGGCGCCCGCAGAACTTCTGGCGCTCGGTGCCGACCTGCCGGATCGACCTGAGGCCGAATACAAGCGCCGAATCGGTGACTGGTTGCTGTGGCGGGCAGGGCCGGCCGCGGGCGGCGATGCCCGCTACTGGGCCTGTCGGGCGGATGACCTGGCCAAGCAGCACACCTTTCGCCTGTACCCCGACAACACCGGCGATGGCCTCGGTCCGAGCGGCAGCCGGCACGCCAAGTTTCGCTCGTGGAAGGAAGATCTACTGGGCAGGTGAGCGAAGCGGTCGTAGCATTACTGGTATGGCGACGATGGTTCCCGCCGTTCTGCCACTGGCCCACGACACCGCCGACGTGCGCGTCGACGGAAGGCCGACCCCAGCGCTTCGCGAGGAGCTGCGACGCATCGCCTCGTGGCGCAACGCCGGTTCGGTCCTCAGCCTGTACCTGCAGACCGCGGCGCTGATCTGGATCACCGTTCGGTGGATGTGGGCCCTGCCCGTCACGTTTGTGCTGATGGGCAGGGCGTTCGCCCAGTTCGCGTCCCTGATGCACGAGGCCGCGCACCGACTGCTGTTCGCCGACAAGCGGATCAACGACTGGGTCGGCCGGTGGATGCTCGGATATCCGGCGTTCACCTCGACCGATGCCTATCGCCGTGTCCACATGGCCCACCATCGCGACGAGTTCGGCCCCGACGAGCCCGACATGGCGTTGTACGCCGGCTACCCGATCGGGCCCGCCAGCTTCCGCCGCAAGGTGATACGCGACGCCACCGGCCGCACCGGACTGAAGCTGATGCGCCAACTGCTCGACAATGTCCGCTCGCCCGACTCGCCGGTCGCGGCGAACCGTCTGGAAGATCCTCGGCGTGCAGGCCCTGCTGCTCGCTGCGGCAATCGCCTCTGGCCACTGGTGGCTGTATCCCGTGCTGTGGCTGGCGCCGTACCTCACGGTGTGGCGGGTGATCAACCGGCTCCGCTCGATCGCCGAACACGGTGGGATGCAGCGGTCGAAGGATCGGCGCCAGACCACACATCGGTGCGTCAGCACCTGCTGGCCAGGTTCATCCTGGTGCCGTACAACATCGGCTGGCACCTCGCCCACCACGTCGATTCAGGCGTCCCGTTCCGCAACCTGCCCCGGCTGCACCAGGCCCTGGGCGAGGCCGGGTACGTGGACCCGTCCTTCGAATATGAGTCGTACCCTGCGATCTGGCGGGCCCTGAGATCCTGAACAACGGGGTTTCCACTACGGCCATAGGGGAAATACACTGGGCGGCATGACTACGGCTGCTAGCGAGCTGTTTCGAATCGAGGACCTGCACGCCAAGCCTGCGCTCACCGAGTCTGCAGCCAACGAATCGGCAGCAAACGACGCCTTTGCCAGCACTTTGGCGCCTGGCGCCGACATCCTTCGAGGGCTGTCGCTGACGGTCAAGGCCGGCGAGGCGCACGCGATCATGGGCCCCAACGGGTCCGGTAAGAGCACGTTGGCCAGCACATTGTTGGCTTCCCCCGAGTACGAGGTGACGTCGGGCAGGATCTTCTTCCAGGGCGACGACATCACCGACTGGCCCCCCGATGTCCGCGCCAAGGCCGGCATGTTCCTGGCGTTCCAGTATCCACAGGAGATCCCGGGCGTTTCGGTGATCCAGTTCCTGCGCCAGGCCCTGTCGGCGCGCAAGGGAATCGACCTCAGCGTGCTCGAACTGCGTCTGGCGACGATGGATTGGATGAAGCGGCTCGGCATGGACTCGTCGTTCGTCGACCGGTACCTCAACGAGGGCTTCAGCGGCGGTGAGAAGAAGCGCAACGAGATCATGCAGATGGCGATCCTCGAGCCCGAGCTGGCCATCCTCGACGAGACCGATTCACGGCCTCGACATCGACGCTCTGCGCACCGTCGCGAAGGGGATCCGCGAGATCCGCAGCGACCGGCCGCAGATGGGCATCGTCCTGATCACCCACTACCAGCGCCTGCTCGACGAGGTGCAGCCCGATCACGTGCACATCCTCGTCGGCGGCCGGATCGTCGCCAGCGGTGGCATGGAGTTGGCAGCGCAACTCGAACGCGACGGCTACGAGGCGTTCCGATGAGCAGCACGTCTCGACATCGCATCGATCCGCGCCCAGTTCCCGCTCCTGCAGCGTCAGATCAACGGCCTGCCGCTGGTCTACCTCGACTCGGCCAACACGTCGCAGAAGCCACAATCGGTCATCGACGCCATGACGGAGTTCATGGAGACCTCGTACGCACCCATCAACCGCAGTGCGTATCAACTGGCAGCAGAGGCCACCGACGCCTACGAAGGTGCACGCAAGCGCGGTGCAACGGTTCATCAACGCGCCACGCGCCGACGAACTGATCTTCACCAAGAACGCGACCGAGGCATTGAACCTGGTCGCGTACAGCTGGGGTCGCGCCAACCTGCAGCGCGGCGACGTCGTGGTGCTGACGCAGATGGAGCACCACGCCAACATCGTGCCGTGGCACATGCTGGTCGCCGAACGCGGCATCGAGCTGCGCTGGGTCCCTCTGACGGTCGACGGCCTGCTCGATCTCACCAACCTCGACACCCTGCTCGACGGAGCGAAGGCGTTCTGTTTCACCGCGATGAGCAACGTGCTCGGCACCATCACACCCGTCCGGCAGTTGTGCGATGCGGCCCACGCCGCCGGGGCGCTGGCCATCGTCGACGGCTGCCAATACGTGCCGCACAACGTCACCGATGTGCAGGCCTGGGATGCCGACTTCGTCGCCTTCAGCAGCCACAAGATGTGCGGTCCATCGGGCATCGGCGTGCTGTGGGGACGCGAGGCACTGCTCGATGCCATGCCACCGTTCCTCGGTGGCGGCAACATGATCCTCGACGTTCGCCTCGACGGGTTCACCCCCGCAGAGCTCCCTGCAAAGTTCGAGGCCGGCACGCCGCCGATCAGCGAGGCAATCGGGCTCCACGCCGCCATCGACTTCCTCGAAGGACTCGGTATGGCCAACGTCCGCCGCCACGAGATGGAGATCGCGACATACGCGATGACCACGCTCGTCGAGCGGTACGGCGACGACATCTGCCTGCACGGCCCCACCAACGTCGAGGTCCGCGGTGCGACCTTCAGCTTCGGGTTTCGCAACATCCATCCGCACGACCTGTCGCAGGTCCTCGACCAACGAAACATCTGCCTGCGGGCCGGCCACCACTGCGCCAAGCCGTTGATGCGCCTGCTCGGCGTCAACGCGACAGCGAGGGCGAGCTTCTATTTGTACAACGACCACGACGACGTCGACGCTTTGGCAGATGCGCTCGACGGTGCCAGCGATATCTTCGGGCTCTGAGCCCAGGAAGAGGAGTCAGAACCATGCCAGGCCTCGAAGACCTGTATCGCGAGATCATCCTCGATCACTATCGAACGCCGCGCAATCGCGGCGAGTTGCCTCCGCCGGCATCGCATGCAGTCGGCCACAACCCGTTGTGCGGCGACGAGATCGACGTGTACCTGCAGGTCGAGGACGGCACCGTGACCGACGTGAAGGTGGGCGGTCAGGGTTGTTCGATCTCGCAGAGCTCGGCGTCGATGATGAGCCAAGCCGTCAAGGGCCACTCGGTGGCCGAGGTGCGGGCGCTCGTACGCAAGTTCAAGGGAATGATGTCGATCGAGGAAGAGGTGCCGGACGGCGAGCAGGTCCCCGACGCCGAGATCAAGCTCGGCGACCTCGAGGCGCTGCAGGGTGTCGTCAAGTTCCCCGTGCGAATCAAGTGTGCGACCCTGGCCTGGAACACGCTGACAGAGGCACTGGCCGAAGCCACCTCTGCATGAGGAGGCGGATCAGCCTCGCCGGAGGTCGGTCACGATCCCGCCACTGACCCGTTCGAGATCGGCAGGTGTCAGGGCGAAGACATCGTGCCAGGTGCCCGCGGCAGCCCAGACCTCGTCGTACTGCAGGAGGTCGGGATCGATGAAGACACGGAGTTGCTTGGCGTGGCCGAAGGGCGGCACTCCGCCGATCGGGAACCCTGTCGTCTGGTAGACGGTGTCGGCATCGACGCGACCGCAGTTCGAGCCACCGGCGGCCCGCGCGAGCTTCCTTTCGTCGAGCTGGTTCGAGCCGCTGACATAGGCCAACACGACCTCTCCATCGACCGCGAAGATCAGGCTCTTCACGATCTGGCCTACCTGAACACCGATCGCTGCGGCTGCGTCCGCCGCGGTCTTCGTGCCTTCCGGAAACCGTCGCGGAGCGATCTCCAGTCCGAATTCCGCCGCTGCCGCTGCAACACGAGTGACGTTGGGATGAGTTTCGGTCACGGCAACGTCATTTCGGTCCATGCACCGTGGCACTCGTTCCAGGTCATCCGGCAAAGGTAGCCACCAACGAGCATCGACTGTGAGTCCGATTTCGCATCGAACGCGCTATGCGACTCACGGCTACCAGTCGTCAGTCGGATGCGACCAGCACCGCCGCCGCGGTCGGTTCGCAGGTGGAAGCCACAACGGACTGGCGACACCACATGTGGGCGAAATAGCCGACGGCGAGAACAATCACGATGTCGCCAGGGCTGAACACGTTGGAGAGCGGCCACGCCTTCGGCACTGCGAACACGTCACCGAGCCAGGCCAATCGTGCGCCTTCGGTGACATTCGAGTTCTCGAATTCTCCGACGAGCGCCGGGAACCCGGCGGTGCGCCATGCCCACGCCGATGCGGGCATCGTTCCGTTGTTGGCCGCGATCGCAGCAAGATTCATCCCGGCCCCGAGCGCCACCAGCATCGCCCCGGGGATGTGGCGATTGCTCCACAGGAAGGCACCCGACAGGGCAAACGTGAACAGGTGCAGCGGTTGGCCGAGCCAGTTGGGAAACCGCGGCAGCATCGTGATCAGCACCTGCAGCCCGAGGCTGAGCCAGACCAACCACACTCGCCGCAGAGCCAGTCTTGCCATCGGAGACAGCGACCGACCCGTGAGCGGGACCGTCAAGATGGCGAGGACCGAGGCGACGACGATGATCATGACGAAACGTGCTCCAACGCAGACATCGACTGTCGGATGTCGAGCCACTCGACCAACTCCGTCAGCGGCACCGGACGGCAGATGAGGTAACCCTGCGCGACGTCACACCCGAGGTTGGAGAGCGTGATCCACGCCTCCTCGGTCTCGACTCCCTCGGCCACGGTCTCGATCCCCAGACCTTTGGCCAGCGAGACGATTGCCTTGACGAGGTGCTGCTGGCGCTCACTGTGGGCGATTCCTTCGACAAAGCTTGCATCGATCTTCAAACGGTCGACGGTGAAATCGCGCAGCATGCTGAACGATGAGTACCCGGTCCCGAAGTCGTCGATCGCCACCCGGACGCCTGCTTCGCGCATCGCGCTGATCGCGAACAAGCTGCGCTCGGGCTCCCTCGCGATGGCGCTCTCCGTGATCTCCAGCTCGAGGCGAGACGGGTCGACGCCGGCGTCATCCAAGGCCTTCAGCACGCTCGACGGGAAGCGTCGATCTTGAAGGTTGCGGGCCGATACGTTGATCGAGAGTCGCATGTCGAAGCGAGCGACAGCACGTGCATCGGTCGTCGCCTGAGTCAGTACGAACTGCGTCAAGGGACCGATGAGGTCGGTGTGTTCGGCAAGGGTGATGAAGTCGCCCGGTGGGACCGGCCCAAGGGTTGGGTGCTGCCACCGCAAGAGCGCTTCCATGGAGTTCGCCGTACCGTCGCTGAAACGAGTCAGCGGCTGGTAGTGGATCTTCAACTGATCCGCGCCAATGGCGTGCGACAACTCGCCCAGCAGACCGAGCCGGCCGCGCTCCGGGCGCGACCCGAGGGCCTTGTAGCTCTCGACGCCGGTGCGGTATCGCTTGGCGCGGTACATGGCGATGTCGGCAGCGCTCAACAGGTCTTCTGGCGTGCGCCCGTGGGTCGGCGCGAAAGCGAGACCGATGCTGACCCCGACTGACAGGGGGAACCCATCTACAACGATCGGCCGGGTGAGCTCGGTGCGGAGCTGCTCGACGATTGCCATCGTCGATGCGTCGGACCCGACACCTGGGATCAGCACAGCGAACTCGTCGCCACCGAGGCGGGCAACCACCGCTGCCTCCGGCGCCGAGCGGGTGAGTTGATTGGCGATCCCCAGCAGCACCATGTCCCCCGTCTGGTGACCGAGGCGATCGTTGATCTCTTTGAACCCGTCCAGGTCCAACAACAGGATGGCGCCGCGCACGTCGTCGTCGTTCGACGCCAGAAAGCCGGAGAGGTGGTTGTCGAACGTACGCCGGTTGAGGAGATGCGTGAGGCTGTCGTGACTGGCTTCATGCGCCCGCCTCAACGCTTGCTGCGTGCTCTGGTAGATCAACAATGCGGTGACTCCGAGCAGCGGCAGCATCATCAGACTGAAGTGAATTGCCACCACGAAGATCGGTGACAGGGCCAACAGCGCACCGTCGGCCGAGATGCTGAGAAAGAAGCTGCGCCCCATCATCGAGCGCAGGCTGGTCTTGTAGTGCAGCGTCAGGACGACGCAGGTCAACAGGCCATTCGCCGTGAACACGAGCGCTCCGGCCACGACGATCCCGATCCCCCATCGCATCGAGAGCCTGCCGACATCGGTGATCGGCGTACCGAGACCGAGAACTTCGAGAACCAACGCTCCGGCAGCGAGCGATGCGGTGATCTGTGCAGCGTTGAAGACGATCTTCGTCGTGTTCTTGTGGTCGCGCACGTCGACGAACAGGGTGCACGCCGCCATGGCTGCAATTGCCACGACCGGGGCACCCAACAGCACGATGCTGAAAGCGAACGCCCAACCGGGCGTGACCTGACCACCGTCGCCGAACCGGAACCACTTGGTTCGTGACTCACCGATGAACAGCAAGGCACAGAAGATGGCGACGTAGACGCCTTTCGAGGGCGGAACAATGCTGTCGGCGCCGTTGAGGTAGACCAGGACCGTCAGCGCGATTGCGACGAGAGCGACCGAACCGACGAAAACATCGACGACCCTGTGCTTCGAATCCTGGTTAGACGAGCTTTCAGGCACGGGCGGAGTTCCTTGATCCAGATCGATTTCGGATGAGCGTTTGCGGCGCGGGCAACGGGG
Organism: Ilumatobacteraceae bacterium; assembly: GCA_963746365.1. Taxonomy (GTDB): domain Bacteria; phylum Actinomycetota; class Acidimicrobiia; order Acidimicrobiales; family Ilumatobacteraceae; genus JAENVT01. The sequence goes on from CAVVBH010000010.1 coordinate 29,719, forward strand.
TCGGTGCCCACGCCGCAACTTCAGCTCAGTACCACTTCCAAGGTGCGCCAACCGATGTGACCAGAGCAACAAACGTTGCAACGGCCGCAGCGGCCCGAACCGATGTGTGCGTGAGGTTCTTCACTTGCTACCCCACTTCGATGGTGCCGCGATCGTGATGGCGAGCATCACGACCGGCGCCAACCGGTAGATGGCTGTCTTGGCTTGCTGACGCATGATGCGCCCTCCCTATCGGCGTTCCGTCCATAGCACGGCGGCGTCCGCCGTTCACCTCCACCGTGCACCGTTGTTATAGACACGAAAATCATCGACCGCTAGGTGCCGATGCTTAAGTGATTTTCAGGACTTCATCAAGGAGATCGAACGCAGCGCGGCACCTGACCGGGTCGTGCCGTCCCGGCTGGCTCGATGACAAGATGGCCCGAACGCTCGCAGTGGTTCGTCCCCACCAACGGTCATGGGCGGTGACAGGTCTCACAGCTCATTTGAGCCAAATGGCCTATCCGAAAAGATCGGCGAGCGGGTCGCTGGACGGCTCTTCTTCGGCACCGGCGAAGGCTGCGTACCCGTCGATCTCCAACTGATCGGCCAGCTCTGCGCCGCCCGATGACACGATGCGACCCTTCACCAGAATGTGCACGTGGTCGGGCCGCAGAACTTCGAGCAGCCGGTTGTAGTGCGTGATCGCCAACACACCGATGTTCTGCTCGTTGGTCAACGCCTCGATCCGCAGGGCACAGTCGCGCAAGGCGTCGATGTCGAGGCCGGAGTCGAGCTCGTCGAGAATGACGATCTTCGGCTCGAGCATCGCTACCTGCAGCGTCTCGTTGCGCTTCTTCTCGCCGCCCGACAGGTCGACGTTGAGGGCTCGCTGGAACAGCGAGGCGTCGAAGCCGATCCGCGCTGCCTCGGCGCGCAGCCTGGTGTCGAGGTCCGTCGTTCCCATTCCCCTCGCTGCAAAGGCGTGGTGCATGACATCGAGGAGTTGAACGCCAGGCACCTCGGTCGGGTACTGCATGACGAGGTGGAGACCGGCCTGGGCGCGCTGCCAGCTGGGGAGGGCCAGCATGTCGACACCGTCGAGCAGCACCGAACCGGACAGCACCTCGAAGCCGGGCTTGCCCATGACGACCGCCGCGAGGGTGCTCTTGCCGGCGCCATTGGGGCCCATCACAGCGTGCACCTCTCCGGAGCTCACCGTGAGGGTGAGGCCGTTGAGGATGGTCTTGCCGGCGACCGACGCCACGAGATCGCGGATTTCGAGCGTGCTCACTGAGTCTCCAGTTCGATCTGGATCATGCCGTCGACCACCTTCGCGACGTAGACGGGAACGGGCTGTGTGGCCGGCAAGGTCTGCGGTTCGCCGGTCTCGAGGCTGAACGTGCTGCCGTGCTTCCAGCATTCGAGTTCCTTGGTGTCGCAGAAGACTTCACCTTCGCTCAACGACACGTCGGCGTGGCTGCACACGTCGCCGATGGCGTACACATCGTCACCGCACCGCACCACGGCAACGGCGCGGCCGTCGACCTCGAAGCGCGCGGCGCTGTTGGGCGCGAGATCGTCGAGTGCGCAAACGACCGTGCTCATCGGGTACGCCGATCCAGCTTGGCCGCGACCTGTGCCCGCAGTTCTGCGGCCATCGTGCCGACCGGCAGCTGCGCAAGCACCTCGTCGAAGAACCCCAGCACCACGAGGCGCTCGGCGGTCTCCGGAGGGATGCCTCGGCTCTCGAGGTAGAACCGCTGGTCCTCGTCGATCGGGCCGATCGTGCTGGCGTGGCTGCACTTGACGTCGTTGGTCTCGATCTCGAGGTTGGGCACGCTCTCGGCCCAGGCACCCGCGCTGAGGGTGAGGTTGCGGTTGGTCTGGTAGGCAACCGAGCCCTTCGCCTCGTGACCGATGCGGATCAAGCCGGTGTAGACGCTGCGAGCGGTGTCCTGCACCGCACCCTTGAACAACAGATCGCTGGTCGTGCGCGGGGCCACGTGATCCTGCAATGTCCGGAAATCGTGCATCTGCGTGTCGTCGGCGTAGTACAGCGCCACCTGGCGCGTGCTGGCACCCTGCCCGACGACCTTGACGTCGGTGCGCACTCGCGCGTACTCGCCGCCGAGGGCGACCGTCGCCAGCAGAGTGGTCGAGTCGCGGTCCCCGATGGCTTGCTGATGTCCCAACTGCCACACCGACGTGCTGAGCTCGTTGATCGCGACGTACGTGACCCGGGCAGCCTGCTGTGCTCGCACGAACAGCCGGGGTACCACCAGCGCCGCGCCGGTTCCATCGGAGACGAATCGCTCGACGACGGTGACCTCGCTGTTCTCTCCGGCGTCGATGACCAACCGTGGAAAGGTGGCTTCGTCGTTGCCGTGGACTGTGTGGGTGACCATGATCGGCGTAGCGACATGAACGCCCCGAGGCACCGACAAGACGGTCTCGCCGTAGAACGATGCACTGAGCTCGTCGAAAACGTCGTGTACGGCCGTCGTGTCGAGATCGTGACGATCGACCAGATGCCCGTTGGCGCCCTGCACAGTGGTCGTCGGCGCGACCGGGTGGAAGCGATCGAGTTGCAACTCGCCGATGCGGCTGTAACGCCACACCTCTTGTTCCGCGGTCGGCAGGTTCATTGCCTGGGCACGTTCCGCAGCAGACCTGCGCTGCTGGTCAGAGGGGTCGACCAGGTCTGGGGAGAACGCAAGCACGGGCGAAATTCTACTACCCAGGTAGGACTAATCCCCGCTGATCGAGGCTGCCGTACGCATCGCTTCTAGGTGTCGCGGAAGCGGCGCATGATGCCGCGAAATCGCTTCTTGCGTGGCGCCTGCCTGCCCCCCGACTCCGACATCACCTGTGCGCCGATCGTGTTGAGGAAGTCTCTCGGCCTCGTCGAGGATCGCTGCGGCAGTGCCGTCATCGAGGCCGGGTGGCTCTGGCGGTGTGGGCGGGGCAACCATCGATCCATATGTCCAACCGGCGTCCATTCGCGGCTCGAACGCCTGGCAGTGCTCGGGGCAGCGCCACGGTGCGTCGGGGGCCAGGTCGAGGTTGCACTTGCGCACCGTCTCGCCATTGGCATAGGTGCGGCTCTCGAAGTTCTTGCACTCCTGACGCATTGGCATATCCGAAGCGTAGAACCGCTACGGCGATGCGCAACCTTCACACCAAGTTCTCACCCTTGCTCGGGCTGCCCGGCAGACGATCGGCCTACGATCGCGATCACGACGAAGGGGATTCCTCAACATGCCACGAGCCAGAGCAATTGCATTCAGTGCCATCGGCGGCGTGGTGGCAGCATTGCTGACCGCCAACATCGTGTTCGCGCATGATCGCGGTGATGGCTTCGGCCGTCGCCATCGCGACGGAGAGCATGATGTTCCTCTTGCCGCTGCTGTTGCTGGCTGCAGTGGCAGTCCTGCTGGTCGTTTTGTGGCGTGGGCGTCATCCGGTGACACCGGGCGGCTCGCCGCCTGCTGCCGCGTCGCCCACGCTCAACGCCCAAGCCATCCTGGCCGAACGCCTGGCTCGCGGCGAGATCAGCCCCGACGACTATCGCGCCGCGATCACCGTGCTGCCGCGAAAGCCCTCCGCCTCCGCCCAGCCGGCTGAATCAGCCGACGCTCCTGCATCACCGGAAGCGTCAGCCGACGCTTCCCTCCATCTGCAGCTCGATGAGGCGGCTCCACTCGACCGCGTACTCCATCGGCAGCGTGCGGGTGATGGGCTCGATGAAACCGTTGACCACCATGCTCATCGCCTGCTCCTGCGACAGGCCGCGACTCATGAGGTAGAACAGCTGCTCGTCGGCGATCTTGCTGACGGTGGCCTCGTGGCCGATCTCGGCATCGCGCTCGCCGACCTCCATGTACGGCATTGTGCGGCTCTCGCTCTCCTCGTCGAGGATCAGCGCGTCGCACTGCACGTGGCTCTTGCAGCCGTACGCGCCTTCTTCGATGCGCACCAGGCCGCGATAGGTGGTGATGCCGCCGTCCTTGCTGATCGACTTCGACACGATCTTCGAGGTCGTCTCGGGGGCAGCGTGCACCATCTTGGCGCCGGCATCCTGATGCTGACCGGGACCCGCGTAGGCCACGGACAGGACCTCACCGGTGGCCTTCGGGCCGACCAGGTAGACGCTCGGGTACTTCATGGTGAGCTTCGAGCCGATGTTGCCGTCGATCCACTCCATGTGGCCTTCGGCCTCGACCCTGGCCCGCTTGGTGACGAGGTTGTAGACGTTCGGTGACCAGTTCTGGATGGTCGTGTAGGTGACTCGCGCCGACGGCTTGACGACGATCTCGACGACCGCCGAGTGCAGCGAGTCGTTGGTGTAGACCGGCGCCGAGCAGCCCTCGATGTAGTGGACCTGCGATCCCTCGTCGGCGATGATCAGCGTGCGCTCGAACTGGCCGGCGTTCTCGCTGTTGATGCGGAAGTACGCCTGCAGTGGCATCTCGACCTCGACACCCGGCGGGCACGTAGATGAAGCTGCCACCGCTCCACACGGCCGTGTTGAGCGCGGCGAACTTGTTGTCGCCGGGCGGGATGACCGTGCCGAAGTACTTGCGCACCAGGTCGGGGTACTCCCGCAACGCGGTGTCCATGTCGCAGAACAAGATGCCCTGCTGCTCGAGGTCTTCGCGATTGCGGTGGAAGACGACCTCGGATTCGTACTGGGCGGTGACACCGGCGAGGTACTTGCGCTCGGCCTCGGGGATGCCCAGCTTCTCGTACGTGGCCTTCATCTGCTCGGGCAGGTCGTCCCACTCGCTGACCTGGTCGGTGGCCGGCTTGAGGTAGTAGTAGATGTCCTGGAAGTCGATGTCGGGCATGTTGACGGCGAACCATTCGGCCATCGGCTTCTTCTCGAACAGGCGCAGGCTGCGCTGGCGCTGCTTGGTCATCCACGTCGGCTCGCCCTTCCACCACGAGATCTGGTCGACGACAGCGTCGTCGAGCCCCTTGTGGGGCTTGAAGGCATACTCGACGTTGTCGTCGCTCCAGCCGAGGCTGTATTTGCTGAGATCGAGATCGAAAGTCGTCATCGCTGACTCCATCCACGCGAAAGGGCTGATGGGGAATTTCCCCTACGCACATAGTAACAATTCGACACACTGTTCCCACGAGTAATACCCACGTGGGACACCAGTTCTGTCGCCGAGCAGGCAGACCTCAGGCCGCGACCTCGTGGGAGACGTCGATGAAGATGCACTCGCCCGGGCAGGCCAGGGCGGCGTGGATGACGGCTTGTTCGTTCCGGGTTGCGACCTTTGCCAGGCTCTGACCGCCGCCGGGATCGTTGAGCACGTACTGCCCCTCGACCACATACGCGATCCCGTCTTCCAACTGTGCGAAGACATCGGGGCAGTGGTCGACGCACATTCCGTCGCCAGTACACAAGTCTTGGTCGATCCACACCCGCATGACAGTCGTGACCCTACCGCCCCGAATGGGCACGACGGCGAATCGCCGGTGGCGGTTACTGTGTGCGCCGTGCAGGAACCCCGAGCGAAGCAGATCGACCATCAGTGGAGTCGCCCGACCGGCAATGTCAACGATCCATGGGCATGGCTGCGCGATCGCAACGACCCCGACACGATCGCCTATCTCGACGCTGAGAATGCATACTCGTCGGCCTGGTTCGCGGACCACGAGGAACTGGTCGAGACCATCTTCGGAGAGATCAAGTCGCGAATTCAGGAGACCGACGTCACCGCTCCCGTCAGGGACGGCGAGTGGTGGTACACGTCGCGCACCGAAGAAGGCCGCAACTACCCCATCCATTGCCGAGGACGATCAGCGACCGACGCGGTGTCCGACGTCCTGCTCGACGAGAACCTCGAGGCAGAGGGCCGGGACTTCTTCTCGGTCGACGCGTTCGACGTCAGTCCCGATCAGAAGTTGCTGGCATGGAGTGCCGATGTCGAAGGTGGCGAGAAGTACACGCTGCACGTCCGCGATCTCGGCACCGGTGCCGACACCGACGATGTCGTGCACGACATCGCCTGGTGTGGCACGGCGTGGTCTCACGACAACACGTCGCTGTTCTACGTCACGGCCAACGAGGCGATGCGTCCGTACCGGGTGTGGCGACACGACCTCGGCACCGATGAGACCGACGACACCCTGGTCTACGAGGACGACCGACGAGCGCTTCTACGTGACCGTCATGCTGAGCCGAAGCGGAAAGTGGGTGATCATCGACACACGGAGCAAGACCTCCTCCGAGGTGCTGCTGGTCCCCGCACGACGACCCGAAGCAGGAGCCGACTCGTTGCCCGGCCACGCGCCGACGACGTCGAGTATGCGGTGGATCATTGGGGCGACCAGTTCGTGATCCTGACCAACCTCGACGCCGAGGACTTCCGCGTGATGACCGCGCCGATCGACGCGCCGAGCGTGTGGAAGGAGCTCGTCGGCCACCAGCACGGGCGGCGAATCGTTGCGCGTCGAACCATTCGAACGACACCTGGTGCTGCACGAGTGGAGCGATGCTCAGCAGCGCCTGCGCGTGCTGTTGGCCGAGGGCGGCGAACGGGTCTTCGACCTCGGTTCCGAACCGCACAACGTCGAGATCGACGCCAACCCCGAGTGGAACAGCGACACGTTTCGTTATCGCTATCAGTCCCTGACGACACCGATGACGATCTATGAGGAGGACGTTCGCACCGGCCAGCGCACCATGCTGAAGCAGACACCCGTCCCAGGCGTCGACCTGTCGCAATACACGGCGACACGCGAGTGGGCAACCTCCCACGATGGCACGCAAGTACCGGTCGATCTCGTCCGTCGCGTCGACACGGCGATTGACGGCACGGCGCCGTGTCTGGTGTACGGATACGGCAGCTACGAGTCGTCGGAGCCACCGTGGTTCAGTTCGGCACGGCTCTCGCTGCTCGATCGCGGTTTCGTGTGGGCACTCGCTCACCCGCGTGGAGGCGGCGAGCTGGGCCGCCGTTGGTACCTCGACGGCAAGCTCCTCAACAAGCGCAACACGTTCCTCGACACCATCGCTGTGGTCGAGCACGTCGTCGCCAATCGTTGGGCTGCGAAGGACCGCGTCGCGATCCGCGGAGGCAGTGCCGGTGGGCTCCTGGTCGGTGCGTGCATGACGATGCGGCCAGAGCTGTTCGCGGCCGTCGTCGCGGAGGTTCCGTTCGTCGACGTCGTCACGACGATGTACGACGAGACGCTGCCCTTGACCATCACCGAGTGGGACGAGTGGGGCAACCCGGCCAGTGAGCCCCTCGCCAGCTACATGCTCAGCTACTCGCCGTACGACCAGACGACCGCGCCGCGCCTATCCGCCGGTGTTCATCACTGCCGGTCTCAACGACGTACGCGGTCAGCTACCACGAACCGGCCAAGTGGATCGCCAAGCTCCGGGCCGTCCGCACCAACGACGCACCGTTGATCATGAGCTGCGAGATGGGCGCCGGGCACGCCGGCCCCAGTGGTCGCTACGACCTCTGGCGCGAAGAAGCGCGCACCCTGACGTTCCTGGTCACCGTCGTCTAGGTCCGTGCGATGAGAGATGAGCCGGACCCTTCCGCACATCTCTCATCGCGCTGGTGTGGCCGCGCCACGATGAGAGATTGCGGTCTGGGCGGCTCATCGCTCATCGCGGATCACGAGCGGAGGGCGATAGCGAGGGCGAGGGCGACGAAGGCGGCGTTGCGCGCCACGTTGCTCCAACCGATGGGGTTCGCCGTCCAGGCACCGAAGCATGCGCATGGCGGACGTCGGCCCTGCAGCAATCGCACGACCAGCAAGGTGGTGAAGGCGATCAGGAGTAGACCGGCGACGACAGCCACGGGTCGCCGAGCGAGCTGGGCAATCAGCAACGCGCCGACCGACAACTCCACGTACGGCACGACGGTCGCCACGACATCGGGTACGCCGAGGTCGGCGGACTGCGCACGCCACTGTCGCGGGGCCGCCACCTTTGTCACGCCCGCTGCGACGAACAACGCGCCGAGAAGCACGCTGGCGGCGACGATCACCGAACCAAGCTACGCGAGTTCGACGACGAGCCCTTCTGACGCAGCGATCACCTCGACGCCTCGCCGGCTCGCCGGCCTCGACAGCGCACAGCAGCAACGCATCCAGATCGTCGTCGCGACGCGAGGGGTCGTGATGGAACAGAGCTAGCCGCTTTGCGCCAGCCTGCGGTGGCGAGCCACACCGCGTAGTCGATCGTGCAGTGGCCCCAGGTTGCCTTCAACTTGAACTCGGGCTGGCGTGTACTGCGCGTCGTGGATCAGCAGGTCGACACCGTCGACCAGTTCGAGCGCACCGGCATCCGCGGCGTAGCTGCCGTCGAACGGTTGCTGGTGGTCTGACAGATACGCGACCGAGCGTCCCTGGTATTCGACACGAAAGCCGAGCGTTGGACCGAGATGAGGGATCAGCCGTGACATCACGTTGAACCCGCCGATCGAGAACTCGGTGTCGGCGGTGTCGTGGAACCTGACGGAGCCAGGCAACTCATCGACGCTGACAGGAAAGAGCGGCGGCCGAATGGTGAACGAGACCACCTCGTCGAGTGTGCGACCGTCGTCTTGCGCCGGCCCATACACGTCGAGACTCGACCCCTCCCGCAGGAGTGGCGTAAAGAATGGAAGCCCCTGAACGTGGTCCCAGTGGAGATGCGTCAGTAGGCAATTTCCCTGGAAGAGCTCGTCGGCCGGCACCTGCTTGCCGTAGTAGCGAAGACCGGTGCCCATGTCGAGCAACAATGGCTGTTGTCCCGGAACATCGATCGACACGCACGACGTGTTGCCGCCATAACGCCTTATGTCATCGCTCTGGCACGGCGTGGATCCCCTGACACCATGGAACGAGATGCGCATCACGGGGTCGTTCTCCAAGACTGGCACGATACGTGTCGCCATCCCAAAGGAAAAGCGAGCGCAACGTGACGTGCGTCGCACGAGGCTACCTTTCGGTTGATGGTGCAGAGTTCCCCTCCCCACGCGGGCCGACCCGCATTGCCGAATGACTTGCCGAATGGATTGCCAGGTGGATTGCCAGACGGATTGATCGTGATCGTCAAGCACGAGTGCGCAACGTGTCAGATGGTCGCGCCGCTGTTGACCGAGTTCGATGCGACGATCTACACGCAAGACGACCCCACCTTCCCGCCCGACACCGACCCGATTCACGATGCCGACCTTTCCGTCAGTTGGCATCATGACATCGAAACGGTTCCGACGTTGATTCGTGTGGTCGACGGTCAAGAAGTCGAGCGTACGGTCGGCTGGCTGCAATCCGATTGGCAGCGCATCACCGGGATCGAGTCGCTTGGCAACGACCTGCCGCCGATGCGGCCCGGTTGTGGATCGATGAGCGTTGATCCCAACCTCGTCGACTCGCTGCGAGCGCGCTTCGGTGCTGGAGTCCTGCGGTCGCGCCGCCTGGAGCTCGCTGATCTCGACGACGAGATGGAGGTGCTGTTCGAACGCGGCGTGACCGATGGCCTGCCCGTCACACCACCGACCGAGCAACGAGTGTTGCGGATGTTGGAGGGTACGACACGAGGACCCGACGAGATCGTCGCGGTGGTGGCGCCCGATCTCGTCGAGGTGACCGTGGAGAAGGTTGCGATCAACGCAGTGATGGCCGGCTGCAAGCCCGAACACCTGCCCTGGGTGATCGCCGCGCTCGAGGCGGTCTGCACCGACGAGTTCAACATCCACGGTGTTCTGGCCACCACCATGCCGGTCGGACCGGTGCTGATCTGCAACGGTCCGGGCACGCGAGCAATCGGGATGAACAGCGGCGTGAACGTGTTCGGCCAGGGCCACCGCACCAATTTGACGATCGGTCGCGCGGTGCAGCTGGTGGTGCGCAACATCGGAGGTGGCCGGCCGGGTGAGGTCGACCGGGCAGCGCACGGCAATCCCGGCAAGCTCAGCTTCTGCTTCGCCGAGGACGAGGTCGGATCGCCGTTCACCTCGTTGGCCGTCAGCCGCGGCTTCGCCGCCGACGACGACACGGTCACGGCCTTCGCCGGGGAGGGTCCGCGGTGCATCGTCGACCAGTTGGCGCGCGATCCCGACCAATTGGCCAACACGTTCGCGGCCTGCTTGCGCACCGCACATCACCCGAAACTGGTCATCGGCTTCGACTGCATGCTCGTGGTCGGACCCGAGCACGGTCGTGTGTTCGCCGAGGCCGGCTGGGACCGCGACACGCCTGCTCGCAGAGCTTCACGACCGTCTCCAGATACGTGGCAGCGAACTGGTTCGCGGCGCGGGTGACATGGCAGAAGGCGTGCCCGAATGGTTGGCCGACGAAACTCTCGGCAAGTTCCGATCCGACGGCTTGTTGCTGGTGCACGCCGGTGGAGGTGCCGGATTGTTCTCTGCAATCATTGGCGGCTGGGCCAACGGCTCCACCGGTTCCAAACCGGTTACTCGGAAGGTTGCGCGATGACCAGGTTTCTGCTCGATCCCACCAACGAGCGCACGGTGCTGCAACGCTCGCTGCTGCCGCGCCCGGCCTCGTTGCAGGGCAGGACCGTCGGGCTGCTCGACATCTCCAAGCCGCGCGGCAACGTCTTCTTCGACAGGATCGAGCAGCGCTTGACCGACCTCGGCGCCACCGTGCTTCGGTACACGAAGCCGACCTTCACCAAGCCGGCGCCGGTCGATCTGCGACACGAGATCGCGACCCAGTGCGAGCTGGTGATCGAGGCACTCGCCGATTGAGGCAGTTGTACGTCGTGCAGTGTGCACGACATCGTTGATCTCGAGGCCCGAGGCGTACCCGCAGTGTTCGTCGCCTCGGCACAATTCGTCGATGCTGCGATCGCTCAATCTCACTCTCTCGGTTTCCCGACGGTTGCGCGGGTCTTCACCCCGCATCCGATCCAAGATCGCACCGACGACGAAATGGTTGCCTACGCCGACGCGGCTCTCGACGAGATCGTCGCGGCTCTCACTGCGGGGTGAGCGAACAGTCGATCGCGCGTACGGCAGAAGTAGAGCATCTCGAGCCCTGACGATCAGACCTTCTCCCTCCAGGTCATTGGTCAGGCGTTCAGCGCGAACAGAGTCACAGGCCATGACCTCGGCGAGCCGGTCGAACGGGACCGGACCAGCGACCAACGCCTTCATCAATCGACCGCGTGCTTGACGATCGCTGCCGTCGAACCGTGACTGGCGAGCACTGACACCCGCTGACCCAACCGACGGATCATCGCCACTCCCCCGCCACGCACATCTGTTCTGCAACGGACAGACCTCGCAGCACGGAGATGCCGGTCTGCACAGCACAGCACCGAGGTCCATGAGGCACTGGTTCCACGCCCACGCGTCACCGGCCGGCAGCATTGCGTCCGCCGCGACCTGGACTTGCCTGGCGGTGAGCCGATGCCCCGCCACACGCGCCAGGACACGGGCGATGTTGGTGTCGACAACCGCGACGTCTTGTTCGAACGCAAACGCCAGCACCGCGCGTGCCGTGTAGCTGCCAACGCCCGGCAGTTCGAGCAGCGCCTCGAGCGTCGAGGGGAACTCTTTCAGCGCCGCGATCCGCGTCGCCGCGACGTGAAGGTTCTTCGCTCTGCGTGGATACCCAAGGCCGTGCCACATTCGCAGCACGTCACCCAACGAAGCCTCGGCGCACGCAGCCGGCGTCGGATATGCCGCCATGAACTCGTGCCACTTGTTGACCACCCGCAGCGCTTGCGTCTGTTGCAACATCACCTCGCTCACCAGGATCGCCCACGGATCGCGGGTGCGTCGCCACGGCAGATCACGAAGCCTCGGCATCCCCCACCGCAAGACCTCAGTGGAGTGTTCGTCGCAGTCCCTGGCGGGCGTGAACCACTCCACCGGGCTCAGGTGCCCCAGACGTCGACGTCGTCGTGTGGACGGCGACGTGGCGGCGCGTTGTCGCGTTTCCAGACCATCACCCGGCGACGGAAGTAGCACACCTCTTGGCCGTGTTGATTGAAGCCCTTGCTCTCGACGGTGACGATGCCACGATCCAGCTTCGATTTCGACGGCTGCACGTCGAGAACCCGGGTCTCGGCGTGGATCGTGTCGCCATGGAACGTGGGGAACTTGTGTTGCAGCGTCTCGACCTCGAGATTGGCGATGGCCGAGCCGCTGACGTCGGGTACGCTCATTCCGAGCACGAGCGAGTACACGAGGTTGCCCACGACCACGTTGCGACCCTGAACACTTTCGCGCGGCGAACCAATCGTTGGTGTGCAGTGGGTGATGGTTCATCGTGATCATGCAGAACAGGTGATCGTCGTATTCGGTGATCGTCTTGCCGGGCCAGTGCTTGTAGACATCGCCGACGACGAAATCCTCGAGGCAGCGCCCGAACGGTCGCTCATGCGATGTCATGGGCCGACAGTAGCTAACCCTCGTCGGCGACGTCACGATCGATCGGTAACGGAGATGTGTCGTCCATCGACACGTCGTCCGACGTGTCGTCTTCCATGGCCTTGCGACGTTGAGCGAACCGAACGGAGAACTCGAGGCGCGCGTTCGTTGTTGGACGGGTCTGCCGCGATGTCACGCAACCTCCGCAATCGCTCGCGACGCCCGATGCTGAATGGCCCGACGCGCAACGACAGATAGAGCACGCCGCCGAGCAGGATCGGGAAGAAGAACTGCGCCAACCGATAGGTGGCTGTGCCGAGGACTGCGGTCGATCGTGTCAGGCCGAAGCCGATGAGTGCCAACGGCAAACCACCATCGATGATGCCGAGGCCCCCTGGGGTGATGGGAACGACCGCCAACACGTTGACAAGGCCGAAGGCGACCATCAGCGCGTCGATATCGGTCGATGCACCGAACGCGCGGAAGAACACCCACAACGCCGCCGCGTCAAGGAGCCAGTTGGCGGCGGCCCATCCGAGCACCCGCCCGAGCAATCGGCGATCGCCGGCGAGATCCTCCAAGCGCAGACCGATGTGGCGCACGCCCGCCGCGGCTCGGTCTTCGCTCATGTGCAGCTTTCGGGCCGCCCAGCGCAGGATGCGCTCGGCGCGACCCTGGCCTTCCATCAAGCCGAACACGATTCCACTGGCCACCAGCATCAACACGATGCCCGCAATTGCAGCAGTGGTGTACCCCGGGTTGACGCCGCGAATCGGGATCGACACCATCAATGAGATCCAGAAGATGAGGTTCAGCACCACCGCCGAGCCCAGACCGGCGGTCGCAAGCGCAAAGCCGGCATCGCGACCGTTGACCCCGGACAGCGTCATCAGCCTGTAACCCATCGCCGACCCGGCGGCGCTGCCACCCGGAACGATGCTCGACAACGCCTTCGTGCTCATCTGAATGCGAAACAGCCGAGCACGCGAGATGTTCCTCGCCTCGTCGCCGAGCGCCGCCCGGGTCAGCAAGGTGTAGGCGAACAGCGCGGCGACTTCGAGCAGGAGCCCGAGCAGGAGGAGACCGGGATTGACGCTGCGCAGCTTGCCCGCGGCCTCGCGAACACCGGGCACGATCGTGACCATTGCGAAGTAGACGATCGCGACGAACGCCAGAAGTTTCAGGGTGAATCGGAACGGCCGGAACCGACGAGGGCGCGGTGGTCCACCGGTGTCATCCGGTGAAATGCGCGGCAGTTCGCCGGTCGCTGGGTCATCAGATTCGATGGCCATCTCCTAGTGCTTAGCCCAAATCGTCACGCAGCACAGGGGATGAGACCCTTGGCACTCAAGTATCTACAACCGGGATGCCGGTATCTTCGTGAGGGACACAGAGGGAGAATGACATGAAGAGGATCATCGTGATCGGCGCTCTTGCGCTGCTTGCAGCATGTGGGAGCTCGGGCAATGACGTGTCGGTCGGCACCGGCGGAGACGACACTTCGGCCGACGGCACCTCGGCGGAGGCTACTGACGATTCGACATCCGAGGCCGACTCGACGGAGACCTCGATCGAGGGTTCCGACGACACGATCATGGTCAGCGACTTCGGCGACATGCCCCCACAGTGCGTCGAACTGTTGGGCGCGTTCCTGAGGAAGCTCGAGCCGACAGTCTCCGCCATCGACTGGGAGAAGGCGACCCTTGCCGAATTCGAGACGATCGCGAATCAATTCGAAACCGACTCGTCGTCATTCGATACAGAGGCCGCCGCGGCCGGTTGCGACAAGTACAACCTCGACGCATCCGACGAGAAGCAGTTCGAACAGATGGCGGCGTTGGCCGCAGTCGAGGCGCCGGGCACGCTCGGCTTCATCAACTTCCTGGGCGCGCTGGCGTCGAGCGCGAGCGGCGATGGTGAAGCGCTACCGTCGGACTGCGACGGAACGATCGCGGAGATCGAGCCCTTCTTGGCCAAAGGAACGATGCAGGATCTCACCATGACCGAGGTGACTCGACTTGGCGCGCTGATGACCGCCATAGGCACCAACTGCACCCCCGACGAAGCGACGGCGTTCTACGGACGTGAGGACGTGAGCGACTTCGTCAGTGGGTGACAGGCCTACGCATCCACACTGTTGAGGATCGTGCGCAGCCTGCCGGTCAACTCGCTCCGGCTGTCAGCGGGGCACTTGCCCAAGTGCACGACGACAAGCTCCTTGTCGGGTACCACGATGCAGTACTGACCTTCGTAGCCGTGACACGCGAGGCTGCCGGGTTGGTCGCGCCACAGATACCAATGGCTGCCGTAAGCCATGCCGTCCTCGTCGTTCGCGACGAAGGTGCGCGCGTGATCGCGCCAACCCTCTGGCAACACGCGTCGACCGCCGACGACTCCGTCGTTGCGATACAGCTCGCCGAACTTGGCGAAGTCGCGAGCCGTCGCGTAGACGTAGGAGGATCCGACGAAGGTGCCACTGGTGTCGAACTTCGGAACGGCGCTGTGCATGCCAACGGGTTCGAACAAGCGCTCGCGTAGGAACGTCTCCATACCGTCGCGACCGCCGCCCACGATGTCGCCGACGATCCTGCAGATGATGTTGGTCGTGCCGCTCGAGTAGTTCCACACCAGACCGGGCTGGCTCACCATCGGCAGAGCCGCCGCGTACGCGGCCATGTCATCTTGGCCGGAGGCGAACAGCATCTCGAGGCAGTGACTGACGCTGTCGTCGACGTAGTCCTCGACCCACTCCAGCCCTGAACGCATGTCGAGGAGGTTCTGCAACGTGATCGACTCCTTCGGAGTGCCGCGCCAAGCGGCGACAGCGGCAGGCCGATCGAGTTCGAGCGAGCCGTCGCCGACGAGAATGCCGACCGCGGCGTGGGTGATGCTCTTTGCCATGCTCCAGGACACCAAGGTGGTTTCGGCGGTCACCGGCCCACCGCGACCGAAGATCGAATCGGGTTGATCGCCGTACCGTTCGAGCACCACTTCGCCGCTGTGCATCACGAGCAGAGCGAGGGTGACGCCGTGTGGAGCGTCGGCAGCGAACAGTTCGTCTGCGATCTGTGTGGTTGTGTCGTTCAAAAACGCTCTCCGTTGGCTCGTTCGGTAAGACTGGCGAGATGGACGTCGTTTCGACGCTGGGAACGTACCTCGACATCGTCGATTCCACAGCGCCGGGACTCGTCGAGGGTCTGTACGTCGTGGGTTCTTTTGCCCTCGACGACTGGCACCCAGGACGCAGCGACATCAACATCATTGCAGTCATGGCCGAGCCGGCGACCGACGAAGTCTTCGGAACGTTGCGAACGGTGCACGCACTGCTCAACGAACAACAGCCACTTCCCTACGTCAACGGGCCATACCTGGCCTGGGCCGACCTCGTCGTCCCTCCGGGCACCGGCCTGCATCGGCCATGGACTCTCGACGGCCAACTTCGTCACGATGGCGAGTGCATCGACATCAATCCCGTCACCTGGTACCTGTTGACCGCCTACGGCGTCAAGGTGCGCGGCCCCTCGGTCGAATCGTTGAACGTCTGGCACCAGGTCGAAGAGCGCGTGCGATTCGTCATCGACAACCTGCTGGGGTACTGGTCCCGGCTTGCCCCGTCGATCGTCGCGGCGACCGAAGAGCCTGCGGCTGAATTCGATCTTGCGATATTCGAGTTCTGCACACTTGGCCCGTTACGAATGCACTACACGGCATTCACCGGCGATGTCACATCGAAGCGGGGCGCAGGTGAGTACGGGATCGTCGTCACACCCGACTCGATGCACGAGACGCTGCGAGCCGCCCTCCAGGCTCGAACAGAGGGCGAGGGTGAAGTGACCAAAGCGTTGATGTTGGGCGCTGCCGATGTGATCAGTTGGACGGTGAACGAGGTACGCCGCTCGACGACGTGACGTCGCGGTCGATCCACTTGTGACCGACGTCGGGCACGGGCCCGGTCACCAAGGCAATGGCCTCATCGATGGTGTGAGCTCGCTGCGCCAGCATGCGGTGCGAGTCGCGCACGAACCCGGCCGCGACAGAGTTGCTCATCCACTCGAAGATCGGACCCCAATAGCCGTCGATGTCGAGCAGCACCACCGGCTTGGCGATCAGGCCCAGCTGGTTCCACGTCACCGCCTCGGCAAACTCGTCGATGGTGCCGAAACCGCCCGGCAGCACCACGAACCCGTCGGCCAGTTCAGTGAGCCGTGCCTTGCGATCGTGCATCGTCGGAACCACATCGAGGCGAGTGAGACGATCGTGTGCGACTTCTGCGCGCACCAGTTGCTCGGTGATCACCCCGATCACTTCGCCATCGGCGGCAAGTGCAGCATCAGCGACCATGCCCATCAAGCCGACGTGACCACCGCCGTACACCAGCCCGATCCCACGATGGGCAAGAGCTGACCCAAGCTGTTGAGCCGCTTCACCAAACGACGGCGATGTGCCCGCATTCGACCCGCAGTACACGCAGACGCGTGTGGTTGGTTCTGAACGCATACGTCAGCCTTTCACACGAGTAGGGCGGTCGTCATTCATAGTTTCGGACACTCGCGTCGCCTCACTAGCCTCGCACTCGATGCAGGAACATCGTGACGATCCCGTGGCCGCGTTGCCCACCGCCGATCTCGTCTCGGCGGCCGACAACATCGAGATCGCCGGCAGCATCGTCGGCAAAGCCGTTCGGCATCTGGCCGCTACCGGCGGTCCGGACCGACATCAGGTGCTGGCCTACGACATCGCTCACGCAGCGGCACAGGTCGCCACGGCGAAAGCGATGCTCGACTACGGCGCAAAGGGCGACCTCGAAGCCCGGCTCACCTGCGCATTCGCGGCCGACATGATCCACGATCTGATCACCCGACTGGCCGGCCGCGAAGCGATGTGGGGACTCGAGCAGGCGCCTCTTCGCGATGCTCACCCATTCCTCGAGAAGTTTCGGTCGACCGAGTTCATCGCGTCGCTCGCGGATCAGCCGGGACCGCGTCACCTCGACAGCGACTACGAGATGGTGCAAGACACGTTCAGATCGTTTGCCGACAACGAGATCGTGCCGCGCGCCGAAGGCGTGCACCGCCACAACGGAGACGTACCCGAAGACCTGATCGCGGGCCTGGCCGAGATGGGGGTCTTCGGTCTCAGCGTCCCTGCGGAGTATGGCGGCTACAGCGAAGGAGGCGACGGCGAGTACATCGCCATGGTGGTCGCCACCGAGGAGCTCAGCCGCGGTTCGTTGGGGATCGGCGGATCATTGATCACGCGTCCCGAGATCCTGACGAGGGCGCTGATCAAGGGCGGCACCGAGGCACAGAAGCACTACTGGCTGCCGAAGCTGGCGACAGCAGAAGTGATGGTCGCCGTGGCCGTCACCGAACCCGACTACGGCAGCGATGTCGCAGGCATCAAGGTCACCGCGACTCCCGCCGGGGGGCCTGACGGCGTACCGGGATACGTGATCAACGGAGTGAAGACGTGGTGCACGTTCGGCGCTCGCGCCGACGTGTTGATGCTGCTGGCGCGCACCGACGCCGACCGTACGAAGACCCATCGCGGCCTCAGCCTGTTCATCGTCCCAAAGCCACGCGGCGATGGTCATGGGTTCGAGTTCACTCAACCCCCCGCCGAAAGCGGAACGGTCGGCACGATGGAGGGACGCCCGATCGACACCATCGGCTACCGCGGCATGCACAGCTACGAAATCGCTCTGGACAATTGGTGGGTGCCGGCAGAGAACCTGATCGGAGAAGAGAACGGACTCGGCAAGGGCTTCTACTTCCAAATGGAAGGGTTCGAGAACGGCCGCCTACAGACAGCGGCGCGTGCCATCGGTGTGATGCAAGCGGCGTATGAGGCCGCTCTCGAGTACGCAGGCAACCGCACGGTGTTCGGTGCACCGATCGTGGAGTACGAGCTCACCCGGGTGAAACTCGGGAGGATGGCCGTGCTCATACAGGCGGCGCGACAGTTCAGCTATCACGTTGCAACGCTGATGGCCAAGGGCGAAGGATCAGTCGAAGCGAGCATGGTGAAGGCCTACGTCTGCAGGGCGGCCGAATGGGTCACGCGCGAAGCGATGCAGATTCATGGCGGCTACGGGTACGCCGAGGAGTACACCGTGAGTCGACTTTTCGTCGATGCGCGCGTCTTGAGCATCTTCGAGGGGGCCGACGAGACGTTGTGCCTCAAGGTGATCGCCCGTTCCTTGCAGAATCGTTGAAACGCTGCTGACCTCGGCGGGGGAGCGCTGAGGTCGAGACAGTTACCGCTCCCGAACTGCGTAGGTCAGGTGCGTCACCCGTGGGGAGTGTTCCGCGCGGACCGGCTCCAGGGCCACGCGGCCCGCGTCCACGCCCTCGAACAGGCGGATTCCGGAGCCGAACAGCACTGGTGAGAGCGCGATCGTGAACTCGTCGATCAGGCCGGCGTTCACGTACTCCAGGATCGTTGCGCCGCCGCCCGCGATGCGGACGTCCCGGTCGCCGGCGGCCTCGCGGGCCTGGTCGAGCGCGGTCTCGATGCCGTCGTTGACGAAGTGGAAGGTGGTCCCACCCGGCCGCTCCCAGGGGTCACGCTTGGTGTGCGTCACGACGAAGACCGGCGTGTGGAACGGCGGCTCCTCCGGCCACATCTGCTCGCCGGCGTCGAACATGCGCTTGCCCATCACGCTCGCGCCGGTGCGCTCGAACGTCTCCCGCACGATGTCGTTGTCGCGCCCTTCCTCGCCGCCCTCGCCGAGCTTCAGGTTCTCCCGGAAGAACCGCTGCGGGAAGACCCACTGCTGCAGTTCCATCCACTGCTGCCCCATCAATTCTCCCAGAGACCCGGGCGCAACGAACCCGTCCAGCGACATCGACACGCTGAAGAACACCCTTCCGGCCATCAGTCCTCCGCACCGTTTCGATCGGTCTCGGTCCGAACGATCTCGGTGACGTAGGCAGCCAGGTTGTTGAGGGTCTGCTGGCCGCCCTCGATCGCGTGGTACCTCTCGACCGCCTCGTCGCGCAGCTCCTTGGTGGGGAACACCGTGCGCATCTCGATCCGGGTACCCGCGCCGTCGGGCGCGAACGTGATGACCGACTCGAAGGCGTTCGGGTCGCCGCGGGACTCACCGTGCTGCAGCGCGATCCGCTCCGGCGGGGCGATCTCGGTCCAGGAGATCCATTCCTGGTAGTCCGTCCCGTCCGGTCCGTGCATCACGAAGTCCCACTCCCCGCCGACGCGGAACTCGAACGCCCGCGTGGTGGTGGTGAACCCCTCCGGTCCCCACCACCGCGACAGGTGCCGCACCTCGGTGAACGCCTCGAACACCAACTCCCGTGGGGCACTGATGACCCGGGAGATCACGATCTCGCGGTCGGCCGTCGCGGACTGCGCCGGCGCTCCTCGTCCCGTCGCGCTCATCAGCTACTCCTCTGCCTTGCCTGCGTGAGGTCCTGCACGTACGCGTCCAGCCGCTCGAAGCTCTCGTTCCAGAACCGCTCGAACCCGCCGGTCCACTCGTGAACCGGTCGCAGCCCGCGGGCGTCAAGGCCGTACAGGCGTTGCTTGCCTGCCTTGCGGTCCCGCACCAGTCCGACCTCCCGGAGCACCCGCAGGTGTTTGGACGCCCCCGGCTGGGTCATCCCCAGCTCCTGGGCCAACTCGGTCACCGGCCCCTCACCCGCCCGCAGCAGCACCAGGATCTCCCGGCGCTGCTGCTCGGCGATCGCGTTGAAGACGTCCGACGTCGTCGCTGCTCGTGCCATGGCGCCAATCATATTCCGATATCGGCATATGTCAAGCCGGGAGGAATCAGGCGGCGTCACGTCACCCCGCCGAGGACCATCCACAGGTTCTGACCATTTCTCAGACACGGCGATGAACCGACACCGCGTAGTCGTTGGCGCGGTATGGGTCGCGCTGCCATGTCGACCATCGCTCGGCGAGCTCGAGGCCGCTGTCAGTGCACATCTCGTCGTAATCGGAGAGTTTCAAGGAGTCGTCCGCGGACTCGAGTTGAAATCCCGCCACCAACGAGCCCGACGGCTCGAGGTGGGCAGAACAGTTGTGGATGATCCCCGAACGGTCGCTCGGTCGACAGAACACCATCACGTTGCCGGGCATCGCGACCACGGTGAAGGTGCGGTCGAGGCGCATCGTCGACAGGTCGGCGTGCACCCAGCGCAATGAAGGCTCCGACCGCCTCGCGAAATCCAAGAGTTCATCATCGAGGTCGACACCCACGACATCGATCCCCCGTCGGGCCAGTTCGATGGCTACGCGACCCATGCCGCAGCCCGCGTCGAGCACACTCGCCGGATGCAGCGACTCGATGAAGTCGGCTTCTCCGTGGGCCGGTTGACCGGTCGCTTCGAGACGTTGCCACCGCGTGTAGTACTCCTCGAGATCGTTCGCCGAACGCCACTGCGTCCAGCGCCCGCTCACCGTGTCGTCGTCGTTCGAAGTCACGAGCTTCGAACGACGGCTTGGTTCGACGTCAGGTCGGTGAGGCTGCGGATTCGTTCGAAGTCGGCGTCGGGATGATCGTCGTACGGGTCGAGCAGGATCGGGTGCAGACCGGCTGCGCGCGCGGCGCCGATGTCCATCGTCACCGAGTCGCCGATGTACGCGACGCGACTCCGCTCGATGCCTTCGAAGTACGCCAGCGCGTGGTCGAAGATTCGCGGGTCAGGCTTCGCTACGCCGACGACGTGGCTGTCGATCACCACTCGCACGGCAACATGCCGTCCGTCGCCGACCTGACACACACCACTCCTCTCCAACACGTCGGCGATCTGGCCACTGGCGTTCGACACCACGCCCATCGGTAACCCGGCCGCTGCCAGGATCGCCATCGCGCTCAGACTCTCGGGAATTGGCCACCGCCACAGATACGCAGTTCGCGTGCGGTGCAACAGTTCAGCGGCGGCATCGGCGTCGCGGTCGGCGATACCGACGCTACGAACGTACGAATGGTTGTACTCGTCCCAGAACACCTCGCCGCTGCCGGCGGCCGACTTGGCGGCCATACCCGCGTAGTGCGCACGACGGTTCGCTTCCAACGAGGGGTCGCCGCCGTAATACGCGAGCAGCGGTCCGAGAACCGTCGGGTCAGGGAGCACAAGGACTCCGCCGGCATCGAACAGGACGGCCTGGAAGCGATCGCTCACGGGACCATCATGCCCGTTTCGTTCCCCGACGCATCGGCACATACCCTTGCACGTGTGCGCAGCGCCAGAGATTTCTTCAAACCGCTCGCCGTCGGCGCGCCTGCACCGCTACGCGAGATCCCGTTCCCGCCGAGCCGGGTCATCCACTTCTTTCCGCCGCACATCGACAAGGTCGTCTCCAAGCTGCCCGAGGTCGTTCCAACCGTCGACATCCTGCTCGGCAACCTCGAGGACGCAATTCCGATGGCCGACAAGGAGGCAGCGCGATCCGGCCTCGTCAACGTGGCCCGCTCGGTCGACATGGGCACCACGCAGTTGTGGTCGAGGGTCAACAGCCTCGACTCCCCGTGGGGCCTCGACGACCTCACCACGTTGGTCAGCGAAGTCGGCGACAAGCTCGACGTCATCATGGTTCCGAAGGTCGAGGGGCCCGAGGACATCCACTACGTCGATCGGTTGCTCGCGCAGTTGGAGGCCAAGGCGAAACTCCAACGCCCGATACTTGTGCACGCCATCCTCGAGACGGCCAGAGGTGTCGCGAACATCGAAGCGATCTGCGCTTCCTCTCCACGCATGCAGGGCCTGTCGCTCGGCCCCGCAGATCTCGCTGCCAACCGCAGGATGAAGACGACGCGTGTCGGTGGCGGCCATCCCGACTACCTCGTGCGATCCGACCCCGACCCGGATCAACCCGATGCGGTACGCCCAACCTTCCAGCAGGACCTGTGGCACTACACGCTCGCTCGCATGGTCGATGCGTGCGTCACGTTCGGGCTCCTGCCGTTCTACGGACCGTTCGGTGACATCAAGGACACGGTCGCCTGCGAAGACCAGTTCCGCAATGCCTATCTGCTCGGCTGCGTGGGCGCGTGGAGCTTGCACCCTGTACAGATCGAGATCGCCAAGCGAGTGTTCAGCCCGCGGCCCGCCGAGGTCGAGCACGCGCAAGCGCGTCATCGACGCGATGGGTGATGGCACCGGAGCGATCATGCTCGACGGCAAGATGGAGGACGACGCGTCGGTGAAGCAGTGCAAGGTCGTTGTCGATCTCGCCAGGCAGTTGGCCGAGCGCGACCCGCACCTTGCCGAGGCGTACGGATTCACGTCGTGAGCGACAGTCGGCCGCGACGGTCCGCGCTGTACATGCCCGCCGCCAACGAACGTGCACTGGAGAAGGCCAAAGCACTTGCCGCCGACTCAATCATCTTCGACCTCGAAGATGCCGTTGCCCCCGACGCCAAGGAACCGGCCAGCGTCGGCGGCGTGTGCCGCGGCTGCGTCGGGGCAGTACGGGCGGCGGGAACTGACCATTCGCTGCAACGGTCTCGACACACCATGGGGATCGGACGATCTCGCCGCAATCGCTGTGTCGACAGCCGCTGCAGTCGTCGTTCCGAAGGTCAATTCCGTGGCGTACCTCGACGACGTCTCCCGACAAGCTCGACGCGGCCGGCGCACCGCCGCTCGATGACCGTGTGGGCGATGATCGAAACACCGACAGCCGTCCTCGACGTGCGAGGCATCGCCGCGCACCCGCGCGTGTCGGTGTTGGTGATGGGCACCAATGATCTGGCTCGCGAACTACGCGCACCGCTGGCTCCCGGTCGACGGGCGCTGCTCTCCCACTTGGCCAACGCACTGCTCGCCGCCCGCGAGGCCGGCAAGGTGATCCTCGACGGTGTGTACAACGACATGAAGGATCTCGACGGCTTCCGCGAGGAATGTGCTGCAAGGCGTGGAGTTCGGCTTCGACGGCAAGACATTGATCCACCCCAGCCAGGTCGACATCGCCAACGAGGCGTGGGCGCCTTCGCCGATCCGACGTCGAACAGGCCCGGAGGATCATCGCCGCCTTCGACGAAGCCGTGGCCGACGGGCGCGGCGTGGTGACTGTCGATGGCCGGATGATCGAGAACCTCCACGTCGCCAACGCCCAACGCACCCTCGCCGCGGCGGCAGCCATCTCCGCACTCGACTGATCGAACGCCCGTCGCCACGTGATTGTCCGGTTACAAAGTGCAGTCTGTACGCCATCTGCTGTATCGAATACGATGGCGCCATGACCGTGCTCGACACCCATCCAGAGAATGCGTTCGCCAACGATCGTGCCCACGTTTTCCACTCCTGGAGCGCGCAGGGCGCACTGAACCCGGTGGTCGTCGAAGGTGCTGAAGGCAGCTACTTCTGGACCCAGGACGGCACGCGGTACCTCGACTTCTCCAGCCAACTCGTCAACGTCAACATCGGCCATCAACACCCGAAGCTCGTGGCGGCGATCAAAGAGCAGGTCGACCGGCTCTGCACGGTCGCCCCGTTCCACGCCAACGACGCACGCAGCGAGGCCGCACGCCTCATTTGCGAGGTCGCTGCCGAGAAGATCGACAACAGCCAACTCAACATGGTCTTCTTCACCAACGGCGGCGCCGAGGCGACCGAGAACGCCGTGCGAATGGCCAGGCTGCACACCAACCGGCTCAAGGTGCTCTCCCACTATCGCAGCTACCACGGCGGCACCAACGGAGCGATCTCGATGACAGGCGACCCTCGTCGCTGGGGCAGCGAGCCAGGCATGCCCGGTGTCGTCAAGTTCTGGGGCCCATATGCATACCGCAGCGCGTTTCACGCCACCAATGAGGCCGAGGAATGCGAGCGGGCGCTGGCCCACCTCGACGACGTGCTGATGGTCGAGGGCAGCCACACGGTGGCGGCCATCATCGTCGAGACGGTCGTCGGCACCAACGGCATCCTCGTGCCGCCCGACGGCTACCTCCAGGGGATCCGCGATCGCTGCGATCGGCACGGCATCGTGATGATCTGCGACGAGGTGATGGCCGGGTTCGGCCGCTGCGGCGAATGGTTCGCCTTCCAGAAGTGGGGCGTGCAACCAGATCTGGTGTGCTTCGCAAAGGGCGTCAACTCCGGCTATCTACCGCTCGGCGGCGTCGTGATCCACCGCAACATCGCCGACACGTTCCGCGACCGGCCTTTCCCCGGCGGGCTCACCTACTCGGGTCATCCCCTTGCTTGTGCCTCGGCCGTGGCCAGCATCAACATCTTCAAGGAGGAGGGCATCATCGAGCATGCCCGCATGCTCGGCACCGATGTCATCGCGCCCGGGACTGGAGAAGCTGCAGGCCAACCATCCGAGCGTCGGCGAGGTTCGCGGGCTCGGCGTGTTCTGGGCGCTCGATCTCGTCACCGATCGCGCAACTCGCCAGCCGCTTGTTCCCTACAACGCCTCTGGCGCCGATGCCAAGCCGATGGCAGATCTCGCCGCGGCGTGCAAGCAGCGCGGGCTGTGGCCGTTCACGCATTTCAATCGACTGCATGTGGTGCCGCCGTGCACGGCATCGGTCGATGAGGTCGCCGAGGGTTTGGCCATCCTCGACGAAGCGTTGACGGTCGCCGACTCGTTCTACACAGGCTGACGCGGCCACACGCGTGTGGCGCAAGCCGGGTCGCACCGGAGCAATCCTCTATGCAACACTTGCTGCCGTCGTCGGCACCGCGACGGCTGCAGTCAGCAGGCTCGAGATCGAGCGCCAGCGCGGCCGGCGCGAGGCGGCGCGCAAGTTGCCGAGCGGCCCGATCATCGTCATCTCCAACCACACCAGCTATGCCGACGGAGTGCTGCTGGCGCTCGCGTGTCGCCGCATGGGACGGTCGTTGCGGCTGTTGGCGACGTCGGGTGTGTTCGGCGCGCCGGTGTTGGGTTCGGTCGTTCGGAAGCTCGGCTTCATCAGGGTCAAACGCGGTGAAGCCGATGCCTCCACATCGCTCGACGAGGCGGCGGTGGCGCTCGCAGCAGGCGAGGCGGTCGGCATCTTTCCCGAAGGCCGACTGACACGTGATCCGATGATGTGGCCGGAGCGAGCCAAGACCGGAGCTGTGCGCTTGGCCCTGCGCACGGGAGCACCGATCGTTCCGGTAGCCATGGTCGGGGCGCACCGCGTCATCGGGCAGCACAGGGTCGTGCCGACGCTGCTGAGGAACCTCGGGCGCCGCCCGAAGGTCGACACCCGCGTCGGTGCTCCCATCGACATCCGTCGCCTGATGAACATCGGCCCGGCCACGCAAGCCCACCAACGACGAGGTACGCCTCGCTGCCGATCTGGTGATGGCCCGTCTCGTGGCCGTCGTCGCCGAGCTGCGCGGCGAACGCGCCCAGATCCCCACGGAGTCCCACGCACCCCCGACTGAATCACCCGCGCATGCCTGGGCGCGAAACCAGCCACGGGTGGCGTAATCCCGCACCCAGTGGGCTTGGCCGGGCGCGAGACCGGCCACGGCTGGCGTATTGGCGCACCCAGTGGCTTTGGCTGGGGGCGAAACCAGCCACTGGTGACGTATTCCGCGCCCAGTGAGCGAAGGGCGGGTTAGTTGACGTCCCAGGTGCCGTTGCTGCGCAGCAGGTTGGCGAGGTCGCCGGGGCCCTTCTTGGAGGATGCCTCCGCGAGTTGGCGACCGACGGCCATGCCGTAGTCGGGCCGGTTGACCGAGCGGAACACGCCGAAGGTGGTCGCTGCGTGCTCTTCGAGCGACAACCGTGCCAGAGCGAAGGCCAGACCCGGGTCGTGGCGAGTCGGCGTCGTGTACCAGGATGGCTTCCTGGCCGACCTCGGCGACCTCGACGATGCGAAGCATGCCGTCGGTTCCCATCACGACGCCCTTGTGACCGTCGGTGCCGAAGATGATCGGCTGACCGTGATGGAGATCGATCATCATCTCGTCGCGCACCTGGCGCTTGATGATGTCGTCGAACGCACCGTCGTTGAACACGTTGCAGTTCTGGAAGATCTCGACGAACGACGAGCCCTGGTGATCGTGCGCCTGGCGGAAGATCTCCATCATGTGCTTGCGATCGAGGTCGTGCGTGCGGGCGACGAAGCTGGCCTCCGCACCCAACGCGACACACAGCGGGTTGAACGGCGGATCGACCGAACCGTATGGCGTGCTCTTGGTGACCTTGCCGACTTCCGACGTCGGCGAGTACTGGCCCTTGGTGAGACCGTAGATGCGGTTGTTGAACAGCAAGATGGTGAGGTTGACGTTGCGTCGCAACGCGTGGATCAGGTGGTTGCCGCCGATCGACAACCCGTCACCGTCTCCGGTGATGACCCATACATCGAGATCGGGCCGGGCAACCGCGAGACCAGTCGCAATGGCGGGGGCACGACCGTGGATGCCGTGCATGCCATATGTGTTCATGTAGTACGGGAATCGGCTACTGCAACCGATGCCGCTGATGAACACGGTGTTCTCGGGCGCGACGCCGAGATCCGGCATCAACTGCTGGACTGCCAGCAGGATCCCGTAGTCGCCGCAGCCGGGGCACCAGCGCACCTCTTGGTCGCTCGTCCAGTCCTTCTTGGTCGTGATCGGCACGATGGTGTCGCTCATTTCAACGCTCCTTCGATGGCGTCTTCCAACTCGCGTGCCGTGAACGGGAGGCCCTGAACCTTCGTGACCGCCTGCGCGTCGACCAGGTACTCGGCGCGAACGATTCGGCAGAGTTGGCCGAGGTTGAGCTCGGGCACGATCACCTTCGGATACTTCTTCAGGATGTCGCCCAAGTTCGGCGGCAACGGGTTGAGATGCGTGAGGTGTACCCAAGCGACCTTCAGCCCGCGTCGACGCGTGCGCTGCACGGCAGCATCGATGGCAGCCCAGGTCGAGCCCCAGCCGAGCACGCAGATGTCGGCATCGTCGACATCGCCGACGTCCACCGCCAGCGGGATGTCGTTGGCGATCCCGGCGATCTTCGCAGCGCGCAGGTCGACCATGCGCTGGTGGTTCTCGGGGGTGTAGTTGATGTCGCCGCGGCCGTCTTCCTTTTCCAGACCACCGACGCGGTGCATCAGGCCCGGCGTACCCGGAATAGCCCACGGACGAGCCAGGGTCTCGGGGTCGCGTAGATACGGCCAGAACTCTTCGGTGCCGTCTTCGTTGGTGTGATTCATCTCCGTGGCGAACGGCACCGAGATGTCGGGCAACGAAGCAACGTCGGGCAGGCGCCACGGCTCGCTGCCGTTGGCGATGTAGCCGTCGCTGAGGAGGATGACCGGGGTGCGGTACTTCAATGCGATGCGAGCCGCCTCGATCGCCGCGTCGAAGCAGTTGGCGGGGCTGAAGGCAGCAACGACCGGCAAGCGGGGCTTCGCTGTGGCGACCATAGATCGCGATGTTGAGATCGGCTGCCTCGGTCTTGGTCGGCAGGCCGGTGGACGGACCGCCGCGCTGCACATCGATGAGCAGGAACGGCAACTCCAGCGAAACGGCAAGGCTGGTGGTCTCGCTCTTCAGGGCCACGCCCGGGCCACTGGTGGCGGTGACACCGAGATGACCGGCGAATGCAGCGCCCAGCGCCATGCCGGCCGCGGCGATCTCGTCTTCGGCCTGCACGGTGCGCACACCGAAGTGCTTGTGCTTGGAGAGCTCGTGGAGGATGTCGCTAGCAGGGGTGATGGGATAGCTACCGAGGAACACCGGCAACTTGGCCAGTTGGCCTGCAGCGACCAGACCCCAAGCGAGCGCGACGTTGCCGCTGATGTTGGTGTACTCGCCCGGTGGGAGCTTGGCAGGCTTGACCTCGAACCGATGCTCGAACTGCTCGGTCGTCTCGCCGAAGTTGTAGCCGGCATTGAACGCGGTGACGTTGCTGAGCCTGACGAGCTCGTCCTTGAACTTGGTCTCGATCCAGTCGAGCGTCCCTTGCATCGGGCGCGAATACAGCCACGAGACCAAGCCGAGCGCGAAGAAGTTCTTCGAACGTTCGGCGTCGCGAGGCTTGACTCCAAGCGGCTCGGTGGCCTTCTGGGTGAGCGAAGTCATGGGGACTTCGACAACTCGGTAGCCGAGCAGCGAATCGTCGGTCAGCGGGTTGGCCGCGTACCCGGCCTTCGCCAGATCGCGCTCTTGGAACGCGTCGCTGTTGACGATGAGGAGACCGTGTGGCTCGAGCCTGCCGAGATCGGCCTTCAACGCCGCCGGGTTCATCGCGATCAGCACGCTCGGCTCGTCGCCAGGGGTCGTGATGTCGTGATCGCTGATCTGCACCTGGAAGCTCGACACACCGTTGACCGTGCCTGCAGGGGCACGGATCTCGGCCGGGTACTCCGGCAACGTCGACAGGTCGTTTCCGAACGTCGCACTGACCGATGTGAACCGATCACCAGTGAGTTGCATGCCATCACCGGAATCACCGGCGAACCTCACGACGACGCGTGTAATGGTTTCGGCTTCCCGCCCGGAAGGGCGCTCTGCGGTGTCCGTCATAGCCACCTCCTCCCGCAGACAAGAAGGCCTCGTTGCCCTCCCGCTTCAAGAGACGTTATATCGCCTGATGCGTGACAAAGGCGACACCAAGCAAGGAAATGAGCAATCCGCCCAGTGCCACCCTGGTCAGCTGCGAGAAGAGCGGGCCGCCGAGGCGACCCGCCCTTCCACGATCGAACCTCGTAGTTCGGTCAGACGCCACCCTCGGTCAAGGTGACCGTGGCCGGCGTGAAGTCGGCACCCACGAGGTCGATGCCCATCTCCTCGAGCAGCGCGTGCGCCGCGGTGACGATGTCGTTGGTGTACGCCTCGGCGTCGGGGGCCTTGGTCAGGACTTGGCCGCCTTCGGCGTTCTTGGTCTCCTGCGACAGCTTGGCGGTGCGATCCCACGCTTCTGGGTCGATGAACCCGACGCCGCTCTCTGCGGGCCAGATGAGCTTGTTGACCTCGTTCATCTGCCACTTCTGATGGGTGAGCGGCAGAATCGTGTTCTTGTCGGTAACGAGTTGCGCACACTCGTCCGCGTTGTCACGGCAGTAGGCCCAGCCCTGCAACGACGCCGCCACGAACCTGACAGCCATGTCCTCGTAGGCGGGGTCGGAAAGGCGAGCGCCATCGGCCCAGATCGAATCCTGCAACATGCCGACGCCCTCTTCCTCGTAGTTGATGACGTTGAGATCGTCGACCGTGTACAGCGCGCCCGTGTCGGGGTTGATCGCCTCCATCACCTGTGCCAACTCGTTGTAGGTCATCGCCTCTGCGGCGTCGATGTCACCTTCGAGGAACGCGATCATGTCGAACTGTTGGGCGATGTTCTCGACATCGGCCGGATCGATACCGGCTTTGGTCATCGCTGCAAAGACTTCCCATTCGTTGCCGAAGCCCCAGTTGCCGACCTTCTTTCCTGCGAAGTCGGATGGTGACGTGATGTTCTTGTCCTTGAAGCTGATCTGCAATGTGCCCGAGCGCTGGTACACCTGCGCGATGTCGACGATGTTGGCACCGGCCTCGCGGCTGGCGAGCGCCTTCGGCACCCAGGTGATGGCGAAGTCCGCATCGCCATTGGCAAGGACGGTCTGGGGCACGATGTCGACCGCACCCTCGAGGATGGTGACATCGAGGCACTGTGCCTCGTAGAAGCCTTGATCGAGCGCTGCGACGTACCCAGCGAACTGTGCCTGGGTCACCCATTGCATCTGGAACCGCACCGGATCCGGTGTGGTGCACTCCTCCGCGGTACCAGCTGCGCCGTCCGTACCAGTCGGGGCCGCGGTGTCGGCCGGCGCCTGTGTATCCGCAGGCGCTGCGGTGTCGGCGGGTGCCGCCGCGGTGTCGGCTGCTGGGGTTGACGCCGACGACGTGTCGTCGTCGTCGCTTCCACACGCCGCGGCGATGAATGACAGCACAACCGTTGCAACGATTGCACCCTTGATTCGTTGTTTCCTCATTGCTGTTTCCTCCCCCTGCGGACGGTGTCCGACAGGTCTCTTGCGGCTCGTGGGTTCACGAGCCGTCTCGATTTCGTTGGGCCAGGCCGCCTGGTGTAACGGCAGCCTCGATGGCGATGGCGATGACGTAGAACGTGAGCCCGAGGAGGCATGCGCCGACTACGTATGCCCATCCCACGGCGTTCTTCGAATTGGCGATGTTACCCGTGATGCGACTTCCCAGCCCGTCCTGCGCTCCGCCGAAGTACTCCGACACGTAGGCGTAGATGACCGAGAGCGGCGCGGCGATCTTCAGTGCGGTGAACAGATACGGAATGGCATTCGGTATCCGCACTTTGCGAAGGACTTCCCAGTTGCTCGCTGCGTATGACCGCATCAACTCGGCGTGCGTGGCGTCGACCTGCCGCAGGCCCTTGGCAACGTTGACGAGCACGACGAAGAACACGACCAGCGTGACCATCAGCCGTCGTGGAACGACGCTCGTTGTCGAGAACATGTTGCTGAACACCGAGACCAGCACGAACGCTGGAATGGCATTGACTGCGATCGACATGGGCGTGACCAATTCGTCGAGCAACCTGAACCGGCTGAGCAGGAAAGCGATCAGTGCCCCCGAGACCGCTCCGAAGACGAGACCGAACGCGGCATTGGTGCCCGAGACACGCATCGCCTCCCAGATGTTGCCCCAGTTGTCGACGAAGCGCGACGCGATGTCGCTGGGCGGCACCAGGAAGTACGGCTTCAGGTCAAACCCGCGCACGATCGCTTCCCAAATGCCCAGCAGGAGGGCTCCGAAGAGCAGCGGCGGGGCAACCCCAGCCACGAACCTTGCGATGCGGCGGCTCATCGGTCTTCGAGTCCCCGTGCCGTGGGTTCGAACTCGGCACCCCGCAAGGCCTCACGAACTTCGGTGATCTTGGCGAAGAACGAGGCAGCCTCTCGGGTGTCCTCGCTGCGATCAGAGCCGAGCGGCACATCGACGATCTTCGTGATGCGACCTGGCCGCGGCGACATGACAACGACCCGATTTGAGAGATAGACCGCCTCCGGGATCGAGTGGGTCACGAAGATCACGGTCGTGCCCGTCTCGGCACAGATGCGCAGCAACTCCGCCTGCATGTGCTCACGGGTCATCTCGTCGAGTGCACCGAACGGCTCGTCCATCAACAGCAGCGGCGGATGCGCCGCGAGCGCACGGGCAATGGCGATGCGCTGCTGCATGCCACCCGACAGTTGCCACGGCATGTACTCACCGAACTCTGGCAGCTTCACCAGTTGCAGCATCTCTGCAGATCGCGCTCTGCGCTTGGCGCGATCCCAGCCCTTCAACTCCAATGGGAGCTCAACGTTCTTCGCGACGTTGCGCCAATCGAACAGTCCCGCCTGCTGGAAGGCCATGCCGTAGTCCTGGTCAAGCCGGGCTTGCTTGGCACTCTTCCCGTTGACCGTGACTGATCCGGCCGTGGGTTCGGTCAGGTTGGCGATCAAGCGCAAGAGTGTGCTCTTGCCACATCCAGACGGACCGATCAGGGTCACGAAATCGCCGGGCTGGATCACGAGGTCGATGTCGACCAGCGCGTCGACCTGACTGGTCTTTCCCGGGTTGAAGACCTTCCGCAGATTCGCGACCTCGACCGCGTTCATGCCACGACTTCACGAGGACGATTGCGCATGAGGAACAGATCGAGCAGGGACACCAGGCCGGCCATCACGAGGCCGAGGACCGCTGCGCCGATGACAGCGGTGTACACGATCGCCGGATCGCTGGTGGTGGTGCGACCGAACTCGATGACCAGCCGGCCGATACCGCCGCGCAGGCCCGTCGAGATCTCCGAGACCACGACGCCGATCACCGCGCCAGCGGCACCCAACTTCAGCGCTGGAATCATGTACGGCAGCGCGGCCGGAAACCGCAACTTGAACAATGTGCTGCGCCACGGCGCGGCCAGGCTGTTCATCAACTCGACCGAAGATGCCGAAGGCGATTGCAGTCCGCGCAAGGTGCCGACAGCGATGGGAAAGAACGTCAGGAAGGCGCCGAGCAGCGATGCCGACATCCACCGCTCCCACACGAAGCCACCGAGCTTCAGCTTGCCACCCCAACTGACGATCAGCGGTGCGAGTGCGATGAGTGGAATCGTCTGCGAGATCACCAGGTACGGCAGCACTGCACGCGCCGCGATCCTGAACCTGGTCATGATCACGGCGAGCAGCACGCCGGCGATCAGTCCTGCGGCGAACCCCACCAGGACCAGTCGAAACGAGTATCCGACCGCCTTCAACACGACCGAGAACACGGTCTCGTCCGATGATCGACTGAGCGGATCGCCGAACCGGGCAAGGATGTCGGACACGTGGGGCATCACCCGGTCCTTCGCCCGCGGCAGGATCTTCCAGCCCAGCACGCTGCCGCCGTCCTCCGGGCCAAACCGTTTGTACAGCTCCCACCCCGCGGCGACAACCACCATTGACGACACGAACATCGCGGCTCGCCGTGCGCGCCGGAGGTTCCGATATCGCGTGACCGGCGCTGCAGGCACCACCTCGGTTGGCATCTCTGTCTCGTTGCCAGTGATCACGCTCTGGCCTTGACCGTCTCCGCGATTGCGGGCATGACCTTCTCGCCGTAGACCTGCAGGGTGTGGTCCTTGTCGTCGTGCTGCAGGTAGATGCTGAACTGGTCGACGCCCAGCGCTTTCAACGCCTCCATTCGCTCGATGTGTGCATCGACCGGGCCGACGATGCAGAACCGGTCGACGATGTCGTCGGGCACGAACTGGGTATGCACGTTTCCGGCCTGGCCGTGTTCGTTGTAGTCGTAGCCTTGCCGTCCCTTGATGTAGTCGGTGAGCGCCTGGGGCACCGCCCCGCTCTCGTCGCCGTACCTGGCGACGATGTCGGCAACGTGGTTGCCGACCATCCCGCCGAACCAGCGGCACTGGTCGCGCCCGTGCGCGAGACCCTCGGGCGTGCCGTTGGTGACATACGCAGGGGCGGCAACGCAGATGGTGACATCAGCGGGATCGCGCCCGGCTGCCTCGGCGGCCTTGCGGACCGCGGCGATGGTCCACTCGGCGATCGACAGATCAGCGAGCTGCAGGATGAATCCGTCGCCCACTTCACCCGTGAGAGCCAACGCCTTGGGGCCGTACGCGGCGACCCAGACCTCGAGAGAACTATCGACGCACCACGGAAATCGAAGTTGCGTTCCCTTGTAGTCGACACTGCGCCCATTGGCGAGCTCGCGAATGACGTGCACGGCCTCGCGCAGCGTCGCAAGGGTGGTAGGAGCCCCGTTGGTGACGCGAACCGCAGAGTCGCCGCGCCCGATCCCGCACACCGTGCGATTGCCGAACATCTCGTTGAGCGTCGCGTAGACGCTCGCGGTAACAGTCCAGTCCCGCGTAGCCGGGTTGGTGACCATCGGCCCCACGGTCACCTTGCGAGTCTCCGAAAGGATCTGGCTAAAGATGACGTAAGGCTCCTCCCACAAAATGTGAGAGTCGAACGTCCAAACATGCGAGAACCCGTAACGTCTCCGCACGTCTTTGCCAGAGATCGACCACCCGCGCGAAGGAGGAGTTGTCTGCAAAACGACCCCAAAGTCCATCTAGCCCTCTCCCCAGCTCGAGCGGCGGCACCCCGCGTCGGGGCAGTCCGTCGTTCGCTCCTCGACACGGTCGCCAAGCCCGGGCGACCAATTGTCTCGTCGTCGAACCACGGCCCGCCCCTCGCTGTAGGCAGGAGCGCGAGCGGGTAGGCGAGCGAGCTCGGGGTTCGATCACGAGACAATAGGTCAGGGGCGGGTTTCCCCTGACCGTGTCGAGTGACGAACGCCGAGGGTCGGCGAAGCCGGAGGCCGCGGCTCGACGCGAGGCACTCATCGATTCTGGGGGAAGCCGAGGTCGACGGTGCTGGTGCTGGGGTCTGGCCAACGCGACGTGACGACCTTGGTCTTCGTGTAGAAGTTGACACCCTCCGGACCGTACATATGGGTGTCGCCGAACAAGCTGGCCTTCCACCCTCCGAAGCTGTAGTAGCTCACCGGAACCGGGACGGGCACGTTGACCCCGACCATGCCGACCTGCACATCGAACTCGAACTGGCGTGCTGCGCCACCGTCACGCGTGAAGATGGCAGTGCCGTTGCCGTACGGGTTGTCGTTGATCAGCTGGAGCCCTTCTTGGTATCCGCTGATGCGCGTGACCGTGAGCACCGGCCCGAAGATCTCGTCGTCGTAGCAAGCCATACCCGGCTTGGCGTTGTCGATCAGCGATGGCATCAGGAAGAAGCCGCCGCCGGGTGCTCCCTGACGACCGTCGACGACCAGGGTCGCGCCTTCGCCCTCGGCTGCACCGACGTAGCCGGCAACCTTGTCGCGGTGCTCGCCCGTGATCAGCGGGCCCATCTCGCTCTCGGATTCGCTGGCCGGGCCGACCTTGATCGCCGGGATGCGATCCTTGATCTTGTCGACGAGTTCATCGGCAATCGACTCACTGGCGAGCACGACCGAGATGGCCATGCATCGTTCGCCTGCCGATCCGTACGCCGCGCTGACAGCGGCGTCGGCTGCCATGTCGAGATCGGCGTCGGGCAACACCAGCATGTGGTTCTTCGCTCCGCCGAGTGCTTGGACGCGCTTGCCGTTCTTGGTACCGGTCTCGTAGATGTACTTCGCGATGGGTGTGGACCCGACGAAGCTGACCGCGGCAATGTCGGGGTGCGCGAGGATGCGGTCGACGGCCTCCTTGTCGCCATTGACGACGTTGAAGCAACCGTCGGGCAGGCCGGCTTGCTTCAGCAGTTCGCCGATCAGCATGCTCGCCGACGGATCCTTTTCGCTCGGCTTCAGGATGAAGGTGTTGCCGCACGCGAGCGCATTGGCGAACATCCACATCGGGACCATGCCAGGGAAGTTGAACGGAGTGATTCCGGCAACGACACCCAACGGTTGCTTGATGCTGTAGACGTCGATGCCCGTGCTTGCCTGCTCGCTGTACCCGCCCTTGAGGAGGTTCGGGATGCCGCAGGCGAACTCGATGTTCTCGAGCCCACGAGCCACTTCGCCGAGCGCGTCGCCCAGCACCTTGCCGTGCTCCTTGCTGATGAGGGAAGCGATCTCCTTGCGATTGGCGTCGACTAGTTCCCGCATGTGGAACATGACCTCAGCCCGCCGGGAAAGGTTGGTCGCCCGCCAAGCAGGAAACGCTGCCTTGGCAACCGCCACCGCGCGGTCCACTTCCTCAGCAGAAGCCAGATCCACAGCCGAAGCCTGCTGCCCCGTAGCCGGATCCCAAACCACCCCCGACCGCCCAGAGACCCCTTCAAGTACCTTCCCGTCGACCCAGTGACTAATTCGGTTCATTTCAGATCCTTCTTCCTATTGACGGCGAGGTGGACACCCGGCCGTGATGTGAGTGCAGTTTGTTAAGAGATGCTTTTGATGGAGTGAGTAGTGAGGAGTCGGCGTCGGGGTTCGACGACGAGACAGTTGGCCGGGCGGGTTTCGCCGGCCATGTCGAGGAGCGAACGCCGAGCGCCGGCCGACGAACGGACCTAGACGAGGTATTGAGAGAGCCCGCGGCGCACAAACTGACCATGACCCTTGGTGCCTGTGTACTTGTCATTTTCCATGACTACGACTCCCCGAGACAAGACCGTGTCGACCTTGCCGTCAATAACCCACCCCTCCCAAGCCGAATGATCCATGTTCATGTGATGCTTGTCGTTGATCCCGATCTTGGTCTTGGTGTTGGGGTCCCACACGACGACATCAGCATCGCTTCCGGGAGCGATGACTCCCTTCTTGGGGTACATCCCGAACATGCGAGCCGGCGTGGTGCTGCACGTCTCGACCCATCGCTCGAGGGTCAGTTCGCCGGTGACGACGCCTTGGTAGATCAACTCCATGCGATGTTCGACGCCGCCGATCCCGTTGGGGATGGCCGAGAAGTTGCCGACGCCGAGCTCCTTCTGGTCTTTCATGCAGAACGGGCAGTGGTCGGTGCTGACGATGGCGAGCTCGTTCATGCGCAAGCCCTTCCACAGATCGCCCTGGTGACCGTGGCCCATCTGGCCGATGTAGTCGGGGTCGTGCTCGCGGCTGCGCACCGGGGTGCTGCACACCCACTTCGCCCCTTCGAATCCCGGCTTGCCGAGCGTCTCTTCGAGCGTCAACCACAGGTACTGGGGGCAGGTTTCGGCGAACACGTTGCGCCCTTCATGGCGGGCCGCGGCGACCTCGTTGAGGGCATCGCCGGCCGACATGTGCACGATGTAGAGCGGCACGTTGCCTGCCACGTGGCTCAGCACGATGGCACGGTGGGTGGCCTCGGCCTCGAGGGGTGACGGCCGGGTGTAGCTGTGGTACTTCGGATCGGTCTCGCCGCGGGCGAGCGCCTGTTGCACGAGCACGTCGATGGCGATGCCGTTCTCGGCGTGCATCATCATGACGGCGCCACACTCGGCTGCGGTTTGCATGGCCTTCAGGATCTGGCCGTCGTCGCTGTAGAACACGCCGGGATAGGCCATGAACAGCTTGAAGCTGGTGATGCCCTCGTGCTCGGTCAGGTACTTCATGTCCTTCAGCGACTGGTCGTCGACGCCGCCGATGATCTGGTGGAAGGCGTAGTCGATGGCACATTGCCCGTCGGCCTTGCGGTGCCATTCCGCCAATCCGTCGAAAACGTTCTCGCCGTAGCGCTGCACGGCCATGTCGACGATGGTCGTCACGCCGCCCCACGCTGCAGCGCGCGATCCGGTCTCGAAGGTGTCGCTCGCGAAGGTGCCACCGAACGGAAGCTCCATGTGCGTGTGCACATCGATGCCGCCGGGAATGACGTACTTGCCTGCGGCGTCAACGACCCGATCGCAGCCCTCTTCGGTGAAGTACCCGGGCGAGCCGAGCGCCGTGATGGTCTCGTCGGTGATCAACACGTCTTGCGCGATGACGCCGGTGGTCGAGATGACCTTGCCGTTCTTGATCAGAGTCGTTGCCATCGCCGGCCTACAGCTCGACCAGTTCGTCGTACGCGTCGGGTCGACGGTCTCTGTAGAACGCCCACCGGTCGCGGACCAACTTGATCTTGTCGAGGTCGAGGTCTCGCACGACGAGCTCCGGCTTGTAGGCGTCGCCGACATCGCCGACGAACTTGCCCTCGGGATCGACGAAGTAGCTCTGGCCGTAGAAGTCGTTCTCGCCGAGTGGCTCGATTCCAACGCGATTGATCGCGCCGACGTAATACATGTTGGCCACAGCGGCGGCCGGTTGCTCGATGCGCCAGATGTACTCGCTGAGGCCTCGGTGGGTCGCCGACGGATTGAAGACGATCTCGGCGCCGTTGAGGCCGAGTATGCGCCAGCCCTCGGGGAAGTGTCGGTCGTAGCAGATGTACACACCGACCTTGCCGACCGCCGTGTCGAAGATGGGGTACCCGCCGTTGCCGGGACGGAAGTAGAACTTCTCCCAGAAGCCCTTCGTCTGGGGGATGTGCTGCTTGCGGAACTTGCCGAGGTACGAGCCATCGGCATCGATCACCGCGGCAGTGTTGTAGTAGATCCCGGCCTGCACCTGTTCGTACATCGGCAGCACCATCACCATGCCGAGCTCTTTCGCGATGCTGCAGAACCGCTGCGTCGTCGGACCGTCGGGGATCAACTCGGTGTAGCTGTAGTACTCGGTGTCTTGCACCTGGCAGAAGTACGGCCCGTAGAAGAGCTCTTGGAAGCAGATCACCTGCGCACCCTCCGCCT
The DNA here is from genome assembly GCA_963746365.1 of Ilumatobacteraceae bacterium. GTDB lineage: Bacteria > Actinomycetota > Acidimicrobiia > Acidimicrobiales > Ilumatobacteraceae > JAENVT01. The sequence continues at coordinate 67,678 of CAVVBH010000010.1, forward strand.
TCGCGTCGTGCGCGGCCTGCTCGTGTTTCTCGATCATCGCCTCCTTCGTACCTGCCCAGTCGGTTTGGAGAAGCGCTGCTCGCACGATGTTCGGCATGCCCGCGATCGTAATGTCACACTATGGCCGCACAATAGACTGTATAATTGTTACCGCACAATGGCCGTTTCGTTCACCGACTCGATCGACGACCGCAGTGCCCGCGGCATCGCCGCGGCGGTGGGACGGATGATCACCAGGGGCGACCTCGAGGTCGGCACGCGCTTGCCGACGGTGCGCGAATTGTCCAAGTCGCTCGGGGGTCTCCCCGACCACCGTCAGCGAGGCTTGGCAGACGCTCACATCCGTCGGTGCGATCGATGCCCGTGGTCGCCAGGGCACGTTCGTCCGGCAGCCCACCGGCCCGGGCTCACCTCGGCGCTATCGCCGGGTCACCGAGGGTCCGGGTCACTTCGCTCTCGACCTGTCGACCGGTACGCCACCTTCCGTCGCTGCTGCCCGATCTCGGGCCGGTCGTCGCGAAGGTCAGCAAGCAGTCGTTGACCTCCAGCTACCTCGACAACCCGGTGCTGCCACAACTCGAGGCCCGTCTGCACGCAGGCTGGCCCTTCCCGGCCGAGGCGCTGACCGTGGTCGATGGAGCGATGGACGCGCTCGACCGCGTCGCCCAGGTCGTTGTGCGACTCGGTGATCGAGTGATCGTCGAGCATCCGACGTTCCCTCCCCTGCTCGACCTGCTCGATGAGCTCGGCGCCGACGTCATCGGTGTCGACCTCGACAGCGAGGGCCCGGTCGTCGCCCAGTTCGTCGAGGCGCTTCGACAGCGACCCGTCGCGGTCTTCCTGCAACCGCGCGCGCACAACCCCACCGGCGTCACGACGACGGATCGGCGCATGCAAGCGTTGGCCACCGAACTCGCAACCAGCGCAGCCATCGTCATCGAAGACGACCACTCGGGCGACATTGCCACGGGCCCGCTGGTCAGCATCGGGTCGTGGCTGCCGCAGCGAACCGTCCACATCCGCAGCTACTCCAAGAGTCACGGTCCGGACCTGCGACTCGCCGCTGTCGGTGGCGCGGGCGATGTGGTCACCGCCGTGGCCAACCGCCGGCTCCTGGGCCCGGGCTGGAGCAGCCGAATTCTCCAAGCGGTCCTGTTGGAGATGCTCGACGACGCGCCGACGATCGTCGCCGTCAACAATGCGAGAGTCGAATACGCGCGCCGCCGGCAACTGGTCTCCGCCGTTCTCGAATCGAGAGCCGTCAGGGTCACCGGCACCGACGGGATCAATCTCTGGATGACAGTTGCCGACGAACGTTCCGCGTTGGTCACGTTGGCCGCGCAGGGCATCGGCGCCGCTCCGGGAGAGCCATTCCAGGTCCGTCGCGACGCGCCCCATCTGCGGGTCACCGTCGGCCTGATCGAGACCGACCACGAACGCATCGCTACTCAACTTGCCGCAGCGGCGGGCGGCTCACGTTCGCCCCGCGGGCATCGATAGGCGAGCATCTATCCCGATGGGCATCCGCAACTGGCTCTTCGGCGAGATCAAGCCGCGACAACCGCGACCCGATCACGTGGTCGAGGTCGCCTGGCTGCCGTTGTGGCAATGCCAGTTGGCGTTGCACGATCTGTGGGAGAACGAGATCCCGGCGACGATGGCAGAGGATCACACCTCCATGCTGCGGTTCGCGGCGCGTGAGCCGATGGCTCGTATCTTCGTGATGGAGGTACGTGCCGAGGTCGCCCGCGCCGCCATCGAGGCATGCCTCGGCATCGACCCACCGAAACAAGACCGCTAACCCATGTGGAGTGTCCGGCGCCCGCCTGGGTACGCCGAAACCCTCCACAAGGCCGTTGTGAGTCCGGCGCTGTTGGGTGACAGGATTCAGCCGTGCCGACCGTTGATCCGAAGTTTCTCAGCCAGATCCGATATCGATGCATCGGGCCGACCCGCGGAGGGCGCGTGGTGGCAGTGGCCGCCGACCCGAAGCGACCAGGCGGTGTTCTACTTCGGCGCCGTCGCCGGCGGTGTGTGGAAGAGCGACGATGCCGGCCAGTTCTGGAAGAACGTGACCGATGGATTCCTGACCACCGGATCAATCGGAGCCTTGGCGGTCGCCCCTTCCGACGGCAACGTCATCTACGCCGGCACCGGCGAATCGACGATCCGCATCGACGTCACACACGGTGACGGCGTCTACAAGTCGACCGACGCCGGCGTGACCTGGCGGCACATGGGTCTGCCCGAGTCACGTCACATCGGGGAGATCCGCGTCCACCCTGACGATCCCGATCTGGTGTACGTGGCCGCGCTGGGCCACTCATCGAAGGACAACCCCGAGCGCGGGCTCTACCGGTCGAAGGACGGCGGCGAGAACTGGGAGCTCGTGCTGCACGTCAGCGAACGCGCCGGCGCCGTCGACGTGTCACTCGACCCCAACAACCCGCGCATCATCTTCGCCACCATCTGGCAGACCCGTCGCACCTTCTGGTCGATCGACAGCGGCGGCCCCGATAGCGGCCTGTGGCGCTCGCGCGACGGCGGCGACACATGGGAGAACATCAGCAACCACCCCGGCATGCCGGACGGCATCCTCGGAAAGATCGGCGTCTCGGTGTCGCCGGCGCGATCCGGTCGGGTCTTCGCGATGGTCGAAGCCGAGGGCCGCAAGCGCGGCCTCTACCGTTCCGACGACTTCGGCGAGACGTGGGAGAAGGTGTCATCGAAGCCCGATCTCGGCTGGCGCCCGTGGTACTACCAGCACGTCATCGCCCACCCCACCGATGCCGACGAGGTGTTCGTCATGAACATGAAGGCATGGCGATCGATCGACGGCGGCAAGACATTCGAGGAGTTCCACACACCCCATGGCGACAACCATGCGCTGTGGATCGATCCGACGAACCCCGACCGCATGATCGGTTGCGACGACGGCGGGGCATGGGTGTCGTTCAACGCCGGCGAGTCGTGGTCGACGATCTACAACCAACTGACCGCGCAGTTCTACCACGTGGCCACCGACGACCAGTTTCCGTACATGGTGTACGGGTCGCAGCAGGACAACTCCAGCATCGCGGTGCCCAGCCAGACCGGTCTCGGCGCCATCAACTGGGCCGACTGCTATCCGCCGGGTACCGCCGAGAGCGGATACGTCGCACCCAAGCCAGGCGACCCGAACATCGTGTACGTGGGTGCAATCGGAAGTTCGCCCGGAGGCGGCGAATCGCTGCAGCGCTACGACCACACAACCAAGCAGGTCCAGCTCGTCAACGTGTGGCCCGAGTCCTACCACGACGGCAACACCGCCGAGGTCCGCTTCCAGTGGACCTACCCGATCGTGTTCTCACCGCACGACAGCAACGTGCTGTACACCGCCGGCAACAAGGTGTTCCGCACGACCGACGAGGGCCACAGCTGGCAGACCATCAGCCCCGACCTCACCTACGCCGACCCCGACACCATGGGCGTGTCCGGTCCACTGACCATGGACACTGCGGGTGCCGAGATGTACGCCACAATCTTCTCGTTGATGGTGTCGGCTCATCGGCAGGGCGTGCTGATGGCCGGCTCCGATGACGGATTGGTGCACCTGTCGACCAACGACGGAGGCGACTGGGTGAACGTCACCCCGCCCGACCTGCCGAAGTTCTCGCAAGTGACGATGATCGCCGAGTCGCCGCACACCGCCGGCACGATCTACATGACGGCGGCCCGCCACAAGACGGGCGACTATGCGCCGTACGTCTACAAGACCGCCGACTTGGGCACAACCTGGACCCGAATCGACGCCGGGTCTGCCACAGCACGAGTTCTGCCGTGTCATTCGAGAAGACCCCAACCGCCAAGGTCTGCTGTACGTGGGCACCGAGCTCGGGATCCACGTGTCGTTCGACGACGGCGCCAACTGGCAGTCGCTGCAGTGCAACCTTCCCGTCACGCCGATCTACGACTTCGTCGTCAAGGACACCGACCTCGTCGTGGCGACTCACGGACGGTCGTTCTGGATCCTCGACGACCTGACACCGCTGCACCAGATGCACGACGACCTGTTGTCCGCGAGCCGGTACTTGCTGAAGCCACGCGACGCGGTGCGCAATCCTCCGCACATCGCCGCTGTGTGGGGTGGCACGCCGGGCGGCAAGAACTATCACGTCACCAGCGGCCAGAACGCGACGTTCTACGTCGACGAGCTCGAGACCGGTCACGTGCGCAAGCGGGTGATCGATGCCGGCGACGACCTCGAACGAGGCGTTCGCATCATGTACTTCCTCGAGGAGGCCGCCGTCGGCGAGGCAAGCCTGACGATTCGCGATGACGACGGCAAGGAGATCGAGACGTTCTCCAGCGTCATTCCCGAGGACAAGAAGGATCGCGAGGGGTTGTTGTACATCACCGCGACCGCTGGCATGAACACCTTCCAATGGCCGATGACGTATCCCAACGGCGTGAAGATGGTCGACACCGAGTTCCACAAGCGGCCCAGCGGCCCACTCGGCAAGCCCGGCACATACCGCGCAACGCTGACGGTCGGAGACTGGTCGATGACCCAGTCGTTCGATCTCATCAAGGATCCTCGGATCGTCACGAGCGACGACGACCTTGCCGAGCAGTTCGACTTCCTGATCCAGATCCGCGACAAGTTGTCGGAGATCGTCACCGGCGTCAACACGATCCGATCGTTGAAGCGACAACTCGACGACTGGGCCACGCGGTTGGCCGACAACGATTCGGCGGCATCCGCGATCTCCGACGCAGAGGCACTGAAAGAGAAGCTCGAAGCGGTCGAGGCGGAGCTCGTGCAGAGCGAGTTCACATCCGATGGCGACACGCTGAACTACCGCGAGAAGCTGTTCGAGAAGCTCAGCAACCTGCCACCGGTCGTCGCCAGCGCGGACGCTCGTCCGACCACCCAGTCGTACGAGGTGTACCAGAAGCTCAGCGGGCAAGCCGACGAACAGTTGTCGGCGTTGAAGGCGCTGATCGACGAAGACCTCGCGCAGTTGAACGATCAACTCGGCGAAACTGGCGTCGGCATCGTCGGCGTCTGATCCGCCACGAAAGTCTCAGTGCCGGGCCGCTCGTCGGACACGGTCGCGCGCGGCCGGCCCGTCGACCGACCCGAGCGCCAGATCGGTGCAGAAGTCGTCGATGTGAACTCGCATCAGATCGCCGGCGGCTGTCGGCGTCGCGGCGAGCGATCGCGTCGGCGATGGCGACGTGCTGCTCGGCGACGTGGCGGCGGATGTCGGGCGTCACCGTGGCCTCGCGCATCGCTCCCTCGACGGCCTGGCCGATGGCCGACATCCACATGTGCACGACCCGGTTGTGGGTCGCCGCCGAGATCGCCATGTGGAATCCCAGGTTCGCCTGCAGGAAGCCGTCGGGATCGTCGATCAGCGCCAGCCCGCGCTCGGCGAGCTCGCGGATCCGCTCGACCTCGGCCGGACCGGCGCGGAGGGCGGCCAGGCGGCTGCTACTGATCTCCTGGATCTGGCGGGCCTCGGTGAGCTCGGCCAGGCTGATGCTCTCGTCACCCATGAGGAACTCGAGGTCGTCGGCAAGCCCGCGGCCGATCTCGCCCGGATCGCCGGCGTTCACGAACGCGCCACCGCCGTGCGCCAGACGCGATGCGGACGTAGCCGCGCCCGCCGAGGAGCCGCAGCGCCTCGCGGATCGTCGACCGTCCGACGGCGAAGCGGTCGGCGAGCTCGCCCTCGTCGGGCATGCGCGACGCCGGGCTGGAACTCGCCGGTGAGGATCGATGCCTGGATCTCGCGGGCGATCGCCTCGTAGGCGACGACGCGCTTGCTGGCCACGGCGCGGCAGCCTAGTCACGCGGCGCGCCGGACATCTGATCGTTGCGCCCCAAACATCAGATCGTTACTGTGAGGCACAGGGGGAGCGAGCCGCACGACCGTGCTGGTGTCGCTGCTCTGTCCCGAGAGGAGCAGGACATGACGATCCACCGACGTCGGAGCCGGGATCATCGCAACGGCGGGCGACGCGCCCTGCGGCTCGTCGGCGCCGTGAGCGCCCTCGCACTCGTCGTCGCCGCGTGCGGCGATGACGACGACGACCGAGACTGCCGAGCACCGAGCGCGCCAGTGGCGACCGAAGCCCCAGCGGCGACCGATGCGCCGGCCGCGACCGAAGCACCGGCCGACACCGAAGCACCGGCGGCGACCGAGGCGCCGGCGACGACCGAGGCACCGACGCGACGGAGCCGGCGGCGGCGCCCGAGAAGGCCGAGATCTCGCTCGGCATCCTGCCGATCGCCGACGTGGCGCCGGTCTTCATCGCCATCGACCGAGGCTTCTTCGCCGACGAGGGCCTCACCGTCTCGACCGAGTTCGCCCAGGGCGGCGCGGCGACGATCCCGGCCCTGGCCTCGGGCGATCTCGACATCGGGTTCGGCGCCTACCCGTCGTTCTTCAACGCCGTGTCGCAGGACCTGCCGCTGAAGATCATCAGCGAGGCGAACCGACCGGCACCGCTGTTCGCCGGGCTCTACTCGATGCCCGACTCCGGCATCGCGACCGTCGCCGACATGGCCGGCAAGACGATCGCCGTCAACACGCTGAACAACGTCGTGCAGCTCGCCGTGCAGGCCCAACTCGAGGACGCCGGGATGACGCTCGACGACGTCACGCTCGTCGAGATCCCGTTCCCCGACATGGTCGCCACGCTCGAGCGTGGCGACGTCGACGTGATCGCGGTCGTCGAGCCGTTCGGCTCGATCGCCCGCAACACGCTCAACGCGACGCTCGTGATCGACATGTTCGCCAACCGGATGGAGGACTTCCCGGTCGCCGGCTTCTTCGTGACCGACTCGTTCCTGGCCGACAACCCGAACACCGTCGCCGCGTTCGTGCGGGCCTTCAACAACGCCGTCGAGGTCGCCAACAGCGATCCTGATGCCGTGCCGACCATCCTGCCGACCTACATCGAGACGGCCACCGAGGAGAGCGCCCGGGCGCTGAACTATCCGTTGTTCGTCTCCGGCATCGACCTCGAGGTGTTGCAGACGCGTGCCCGACTTCATGGTCGAAGCCGGCATCCTGACCGAGCCCATCGATGTCGCGGAGTATGTCGCCGACTGAGACGGACACGTCCAGTCCAAGCGACCACTCGATCCGGCGACCGGGCCGCGTGTCCAGTGGCGGGAAGTGGATGCGCGGCCTGGTCGGCGCCGGTGTCGTGTTCGGTCTCGTCGAACTGCTGACGCGCGCCGGGCTCGTCAGCGCGAGCTACCTTCCGCCGGCCTCGTCGATCCTGCGCGAGACGGTCGGGCTGTTCGGCGAGGGCGAGTTCCGGTCCTCGCTGTGGTTGACCGTCAAGGCGTGCCTGATCGGTCTCTGCGCTCTCGGTGCTGGTCGCCGTCCCGGCCGGGCTCGTGCTCGGGCTGTCGCCAACGGTCCACAAGGCGGCGAGCACGATCCTCGAGTTCCTCCGGCCGATCCCGTCGGTCGCGCTCATCCCGCTGGCCATCCTGCTGTACGGCCGGGGCACGGAGATGAAGGTCGCGCTCGTGATCTACGCGTGCGTCTGGCCGATCCTGTTCAACACGATCTACGGCATCCGCAGCGTCGACCCGGTCGCCGCCGACACCGCCCGGGTGTTCGGGCTCGGCAGGGTCAAGACCGCGACACGTGTGCATCTGCGCAGCGCGTCGCCGTTCGTGTACACGGGCGTGAAGATCGCCGCCTCGATCGCCGTCATCCTCGCCGTCAGCGCCGAGCTGCTCGCCGGCGGCGCGGCCGGGATCGGGATCCTCATGCTCGAGGCGTCGTCGATCGGCGATCAGCCGCGCGTCTACGCGTTGACGATCGTCACCGGCCTCATCGGATTGGTGCTCAACCTCGTGTTCGCGAGCGTCGAGCGCCGGATCTTCCCATGGAACGTCCAGGACGACGAGGCCCCGTGACCGCGCCGAGCACGATCAAGGTGCGGCTCCGCGATGCCGGCATCCGGATCGCCGCGATCGCGGCGGCGATCGTCGCTGTGGTACGTGCTCACGGCCCGCGCCGACTCGTTGTTCTTCCCGACCCCCGACAAGGTGTTCACGGCGGTGTGGGACGACTGGATCCGTCCGTTCTCCACGACCTGGTCGGAGAACCTGCGACCGAGCCTCACCCGTCTCCTCGCCGGCTACCTCATCGCCGCCACCCTGGCGATCGCGGCCGGCGTCATGATCGGCCGCTCGCGCCGGCTCGGCGACTACGTCGAGCCGGTCATCGACTTCGTGCGGGCGATCCCGCCGCCGGCGCTGCTGCCGCTGTTCCTCGTCCTGCTCGGCATCGGCGACTCGATGAAGGTGGCCCTGATCGCGACCGGCGTGTTCCCACCGATCCTGCTGAACTCGATCGACGGCGTGCGCTCGATCGACCCGTTGTACCTCGACACGGCGAACGTGTTCCGGATCTCACGGCTCCGTCGCATCACGCACGTGATCCTGCCGTCGGCCGCGCCCAAGATGTTCGCCGGGTTGCGGATCAGCATGTCGATCGCCGTGATCCTGATGGTGATCTCCGAGCTCGTCGCCGCGACCAACGGCGTCGGCTTCCGGATCCTGCAGTCGCAGCGGCAGTTCCGGATGGTCGATCTGTGGGCGGGTCTCGTCGTGCTCGGTGTCATCGGTGCCGTCCTCAACGCCGGCTTGACCGTCATCGAACGCAGGGTGCTGCGTTGGGAGCGGCGATGAGCACCAGCACCGAGCCGACCGCGACGCGGGGCCGGCGCCGCGTCGTTCCTGGCCGCCAACGATCTTCAGCCACGTCTTCGGCTCGGGGACCGCCGCAGGAGCACCACGCACTCGGCGGGGTCTCACTCTCGGTCGCGCGAGGGTGAGTTCGTCTCGGTCGTCGGGCCATCGGGCTGCGGCAAGACCACACTGTTGCGTTGTCTCTCCGGGCTGATGGCGCCAAGCTCTGGCACGGTCACGCTGCACGGCCAGCGGGTCAGCGTCGGTTCCCAAGGACCTCACGCTGGTGTTCCAGGACTACGGCCGGTCGCTCTATCCGTGGCTGAAGGTGCGGGCCAACGTCGACTTCCCGCTGCGCGACGCCGGGCTCGACAAGGCCGAACGGGCCGAGCGGGTCGAGCAGGCGCTCGCCGACGTCGGGCTCGAGGCGCACGCCGAGAAGTACCCGCGCCAGCTCTCGGGCGGCATGCAGCAGCGGGTCGCGATCGCCCGCGCGCTCGCCTATCGCCCGGCGCTCCTGCTGATGGACGAGCCGTACGCGTCGGTCGACGCCCAGACCCGGGCCGCGCTCGAGGACATGTTGCTGTCGGTGTGGACGACGCGGCGCAAGACGGTCCTGTTCGTCACCCACGACATCGACGAGAGCGTGTACCTCGCCGACCGTGTGATCGTGCTGTCGAAGTCGCCGGCGCGCGTGATCGCCGACCTCGCCGTCGACATCCCGCGACCGCGCGACCAGATCGACACCAAGTCGTTGCCGCGCTTCGTCGAGCTCCGCGCCGAGGTCGCCCGGCTCATCCGCGCCGAGGGCCATCACGGCATCTCCACCGACGATGGTCCCGGAGGTCCGGATGAGCGACGACCTGGCGATCACCGCGGGCGGCGCGATCTTCCAGCGGCTGCGCCAGCTCGGCGTCGACGTCGTGCTCGTCAACTCCGGCACCGACTTCCCGCCGATCATCGAAGGGCTGGCCGAGGCCGAGACGCACGGCATCGACGTGCCGCGCTCCATCGTCGTGCCGCACGAGCACGTCGCGATGGGGATGGCCCACGGCTACTACTTCGCGTCCGGCCGCGCCCAGGCCGTGATCCTGCACACCAACGTCGGGCTCGCCAACGGCGCGATCGGGGCGATCAACATGGCGACCGATCACGTCCCGGTGATCCTGATGTCGGGTCGCACACCCACCGTCGAGCGCGGCCGGTTCGGAGCGCGGACCGTCCCGATCGGATGGGGCCAGGAGATGCGCGACCAGGCCGCGCTCGTGCGCGAGGCGAGCAAGTGGGAGTACGAGGTGCGCTTCCCCGAGCAGGTGCCCGAACTGCTCGACCGCGCGTACGCGATCGCCACGTCGACACCCAAGGGGCCCGTCTACCTCAGCCTGCCGCGCGAGGTGCTGTGCGAGCCGTGCCCGGCCGACGAGCTCGACGGCCCCGATCACGATGCGCGCCGCGTCGGTCGTTGCCTCGCCCGACCAGATCGCCGAGGCGGCCGAGCTGCTCGCCGGCGCCGAGCGTCCGCTGATCGTGGCCCAGCGCGGCGCCGGATCGCCGGCCGGCTTCGAGGCGCTCGCCCGCATCGCCGAGCAGTGGTCGATCCCGGTGTGCCAGTACTGGGCGGTCGCCACCGCGATCTCTGCCGAGCACCCGATGTACGTCGGCCAGGACCCGGCACCGTGGGTCGCCGAGGCCGACGTGATCCTGGTGATCGACAGCCTCGCCCCGTGGATGCCCGACGTCCACGAGCCGCCGGCGGGATGCAAGGTGGTGCACCTCGGCCCCAACCCGTTGTACAGCCGGTTCCCGGTGCGGAACTTCCGCTCCGACCTGTCGATCACGAGCGAGGTCGGCGACGGACTCGTGGCGCTCGAACGGGCGATGAGCGAGCTCGATCCCGGCACCGATTCGCAGCGCCGGACGCGCCGGCGAGCGCTCGTCGACGACCGCAACGCGATCCGCCGTCGAGCAGTCGCGCGCCGCGGTCGAGGCGGGTGCCGGTACCCCGATGACGAAGGCGTGGGTGTCGCACTGCGTGGGCGAGGCGATCCGCGGGCACGTCGCCACCGTGATCTCCGAGCTCGGCTGCCCGTTCGAGCAGCTCGGCCTGACCGACCACGGCTCGTGGCGCCAGGAACCGCACTCGGGTGGGCTCGGGTGGGGCTCTGCCGTGCGCGATGGGGATCAAGCTCGCCGATCCCGACCGGCTCGTCGTGGCGACGATGGGCGACGGCTCGTACATGTTCGCCAACCCGGTCGCGCTGCCACCACGTCGCCGAGGCCCACGACATCCCCGTCCTCACCGTCGTGCTCAACAACGCCGGCTACGACGCGGTGCGCCACTCGGTGCTCGACCTGTACCCGACCGGCTACGCGGCCAAGGCCGACGAGATGCCGCTGACGGCGCTGTCGCCGCACGCCCGACTTCGCCCTGGTCGCCCGGGCGTGCCGCGCCCACGCCGAGACCGTCACCGACGGTGCCGATCTGCCCGCCGCGCTCGAGCGAGCGATCCACGTCGTGACGGTCGAGCACCGCCAAGCCCTGCTCGACGTCCACGTCGCCTGATCTCGACCGCCGCGTCTGACTGGGGTCAGTAGCTTCCGGCCAGCTTGGTGTGATCCCAGCTGACGACGTGGTCGATCTCGAAGACCACACCGAGCCGCTTGGTGGCCTGCGCCTCGAGGAACGGCAGGGCCGACTCGCTGAGGGCCGATGGCCCGTTGTACTTCACACCCACCGCCTTGCCGATCTCCAGCACCTCGTTGTAGTCGTCGACGATCACTCCACGACCGCGCAGTTCGACACCCCGCAACTGGTCGTACGTGTCGCCGCTCTCGACCAGGCCGGTCATCTTCGAATCGCGTCGCAGGTTCACGATCTTCTGGCTCTTGCCGAACGTCCAGAACACCGCGTTGCCGCCGACCATCGCGTACCACATCGCTACGAGATGCGGGTGTCCGGTGGGGCCGATCGTGGCGACGTTGAGCACACGTTCGGACTCGAGATAGGCCTGCACCTCTTCGTCGCTCATGGCGATCTGCGAACGCTTGCTGGCCATGGCGCGACAGTACTGTGGGTGGTCACATGGCGCTTGAGCGGAGCAGCTCGTACGACATCGGGCACTCGGGCTGCAACGATGCCTCGCAGGTGGCGACAACGCCATCGGGGCCCGCGACCCAGTTGGTGAGAGCCAGCGGCACGATCTCTGCCACAGCTTCCCACGGCGCGCGCAGGTCGTCGGGCCGTTGGCCCATCGCCTCGAACAACGCGGCCGGCAGACAACGACCGCGACCGACAACGGCCCAAACGGGTACTTCAGCGCAATAGCCGACCGACGCGAGGGCACGCGAGCCGGTGTTGGTCAGCAGGTCGGACCCGGATGCGGCCCATGCCTCGACGACCACGACATCGCTTGCCAGCACAGCCGCAGCGAGCCCTGAAGCCGGCACGAGCTCGGCTTCGACGTCGGAACGGTGCAGTCGCCGAGCGAAGGCAGACCCGCCCATCCCATCGTCATCCGTGTCGATCACCAGCACGGTGGAATCGCCCCGACGCATCACCGCTTCGCCGATGAGGTCGGGCCAACCCACGAGGCAGATCGTTGCGTTGTCAGGCAATGCATCGACCAACACGTCGGGCGTCGGGTCCGCCTCGAGGGCGTCGGCCAACGCGGCAGCATGCCGGTACGGGTCCGGAGCGGCAAGGACCGAAGCGCACAACCACCACATCGGGCCCGAGTTCGGGTGTCGCTCCACAATGCGTCGACAGGCAACGACGAGGCCAGCGGGATCGAACCCCAACCCGCGCAGCGCGCCGGCCGTTTCGCGTACCAACATGCGCTGATCCCCACCGGAGGATCTGGCGACATAGCGGAGCCGCTCGATCGGATGCATCAACGCGACGCTACTGCCACATTGGGGTGTGTAGCGCTGGCGCGCTACCGTCTGCAGCCGTGGCGAGCAACCCGGCCCTCGATACCAAGCTGACCTCGCTCGGCGGCGAGACACGTCCGCTGGAAGAGTGGCTCACCACGTTTCACCTGGCCAGCGTGGTGCTCGATCCCTACACCAACGAGAGCTCGTGGGTGCTGAGAACTGCCGCACGCATCCTCACAAACCTCAGCGGCACCGATGCGAGGGTCAACTTCGTCGTGACGACCGACGCCGACGGCGCCAAGGCGTTCCTCGGCCCGCTGGCGGAGGAGTTCCTCGTCTACTGCGACCCGGACCGGGCGTTCGTGCGCACGCTCGGACTGACACAGCTTCCGGCATTCGTCTTCATTCGCATCGACGGCACGCTGCAAGCCAGCGCCGAGGGATGGAACGCTGCCGAGTGGCGCGAGGTCGCCGAGCAGATCGCCGCGGTGACGGCGTGGATCAGCCCGAACATCCCAGTGGCCGGTGACCCTGGGCCGTTCCACGGCACACCAGCCCTCGGCTGACACGTGGCGCTGCCCGCCGCAGCACGCGACCTCCCCGTTGTCGATGTGCTCCCCGATCTGTCGGCGGCCCTGGAAAGCCGTGGCTCTGCGTTGCTGGTCGCACCGCCCGGCGCCGGCAAGACAACCGTCGCACCGCTGTGGCTGATCGAGCAGCGATGGCTCAGCGGCCGCATCGTGATGCTCGAGCCACGGCGACTGGCCACCAGAGCCGCTGCCCAGCGAATGGCGGTTCTCATGGGATCCGAGGTCGGCGGGCTCGTCGGGTACCAGACACGCGACGAGCGACGAATCGGCCGTGAGACGTTGATCGAAGTCGTCACCGAAGGCGTGCTCACCCGGCGGCTGCAGAGCGATCCCGAGTTGCCTGGCGTCGGGCTGGTGATCTTCGACGAGGTCCACGAACGCAACGTGCCGACCGATGTCGGACTTGCGTTTGCACTCGATGTTCGCAGCACAGTTCGGCCCGACCTGCGGATTCTCGCGATGTCTGCTACTCCCGATGTTGGCAAGCTGACAGCGGTGCTCGACGATGCGCCGACCATCGAGAGCGTCGGACGCTCGTACGGGGTCGACGTGCGATGGCTCCCGATGATGAAGGGCACGCGTGTTGAGCAGGCCACCGCTGACGCCGTTTTGCGGGCACTCGACGAGGAGCCGGGCGACGTGTTGGTATTCCTGCCCGGCATCGGCGAGATCCGCAGAGTCGAACAGCTCTTGACCGATCGTGTCGGGTCCAATGTCGACGTTCGCCTGCTGGCCGGCGCCTTGTCGCTTGCCGAGCAAGATCTCGCGTTGTTGCCGTCCCCGACCGGGCGGCGCCGGGTTGTCTTGAGCACCGACATCGCCGAATCATCGTTGACGGTCAGCGGCGTGAGCATCGTGGTCGACGCCGGCCTCGCTCGGGTGCCACGGCACGACATCGGCAGCGGGATGACTCGGCTCACGACCGTCAGCACCAGTCGAGCGTCAGCCGACCAGCGCGCCGGGCGAGCCGGGCGGACCGAGCCGGGAGTTGCCTACCGATTGTGGAGCAAACTCGAGCACGCCACCCGTCGAGCCCATCTCGAGGCCGAGATCACTCAGGTCGACCTGGCGGGCGTCGCCCTCGAGCTCGCCACGTGGGGGACGCCGATCGACGAGCTGCGGTTCATCGATCAACCTCCCCCGAGGGCGCTGCAGCAGGCGCATGAGTTGCTGCGACGCCTCGGAGCGCTCGATGGCGATGGTCGCCCAACGACGACCGGGCGAGCGATGCTGACGCTGCCCCTGCATCCACGCCTGGCCAGAATGGTCGTCGAAGCCACCGAAGCCGACACGGGCCTCGCCTGTGTTGTCGCCGCGATCCTCGACGAGCGCGACGTGCTCCGCGGCAGGGCCGACGAACTACCGGCGGATCTCGCTCTGCGGGTTCGGGTCGTGTGCGGGCACGACTACCACGACCGTGCCGACAGGCGCGACGTCGCCCGCATCCGCGACCGCGCCACAGACATTGCCCGACGCAGCAACGTTCAGATTGACTTCGACGGTATCGCACCGGAGCACGCAGGGGCCGTGCTTGCGCTCGCCTTTCCCGACCGGGTGGCCGTGCGACGACGGCAGGCCGGGCAATTTCAAATGCGCACAGGCACAGGTGCGTGGGTCGCAGCAACAGACACCCTCGCCGACGAGCGATTCATCGTCGCCGCCGATCTCGATGGCAACCGCAGCAGTGCCCGCGTCCGCATCGGCGCTGGCATCGACAGCTCCGACCTGATCAGTTCGTTGGGCAACGAGGTCGAGCGTCTGCAAACGCTCGTGTGGGACAAGCAGCGCGACGATCTCGTGTCACACGAGACGGTGAAACTGGGATCGATGTTGCTCGACGAGCAGTTCCGCCCGGCTGCACCCGGCGACGCAACCGTCGCTGCCATCGTCGAACGTGTGCGTGCGACGCGTCTAGGCGTGTTGCACTGGACCGACAGGGCCCGGCAGTTGCGCCAGCGACTGGCCTTCGCCTCAACGCACCTCGGCGGCGACTGGCCGAGCGTCGACGACAAGACGCTGCTCGCATCGCTGGAGGAATGGCTCGTGCCGTTCCTCCACCGCGCCACGAATCGTGCCGACATCGCCGGCATCGACCTGGAGATGGTGCTGACCACGATGTTGTCGTGGGATCAACAGACCCAACTCGCCACGTTGGTCCCCGCGAACCTGACGACTGCCGCTGGGCGCACTGTCGCGATCGACTACGAGCGAGACAACCCGACGGTATCGGTGCGAGTTCAAGACATGTTCGGCACGTTGACCCACCCGACGGTAGCCAACGGTCTGCCGTTGACCATCGAATTGCTCTCACCCGCGGATCGACCCATCCAGATCACCAACGACCTACCTGGTTTCTGGTCGGGTTCGTGGTCGATGGTACGCAAGGACCTGGCCGGGCGGTACCCGAAGCATCAGTGGCCTGCGGATCCGGCCGCCGCCGCGCCGAAGCGATTGAAGGATCGGCCAGCTGATTGAGCGCGGCTGATTGACGTCAGTGACCGTCGGTCGGTTTCCGTGCGATCGCGATCACACTGAGCCCGAACGGCAGGCTGACCCTCCGCAGCAAGAAACGCTCGGCGCGGGCGACTTGGCCCAGCAACCCACCAAGGCCACCCTGATTGCGACCCACGTCACTCTTCTTCTTGCCGCGCTCGACGATGCCCATCACCGCCGCTGGTGGGACGAGAAACGAATAAGCACCCGTTGCACGAACGAGATCCAATCCGGCGCCGCTGACCATCGCCCGCATCTCGGCGAGGCTGAATCGTCTCGCCGTATGAGTGACGTCGTCGTGGCCCCGCCACAACCGTTTCCCTCCCGGCTCCATCAGACACACCAGACCGCCTGGCTTCGTGACCCTGGCGAACTCGTTGACAATCGCCTGCGGATCGGGGTTCATGCGGTGGCACAGCGCGGTGACGCAGAGCACTACATCGAATGCACCCGATGCATGCGGAACATGATTGATGTCGGCCTGGACTCCCCGGTAGCCGTCATGATCGTGTTCCGCAGCCTTCAACGCGATGGGTTCGAAGTCGTCGAGGACGGTCGTTCCCCGGTCGGCCAGCCACGATCCGGTCGCGCCGGACCCCCCACCTGCATCGAGATACACCGAGCTGTCGTCGACGGTTGCCAGAGACGGCGAGATCAGCATCTCCAGCAGCGATCGGGTCGACCGGTACCACCAGTGATGATCGCCAGCCTCGACCATCCTCCGATACTCGTCATCGTCCATGTCATCGATCTTTGCACGGGAGATCTCTAACATCGCGAAATGCGTCCCAGCAACGATCTCTCGTCCACCGTCTGCGTGGTCACCGGCGGCTTGGGCTTCATCGGGTCCAACCTCAGCCATGAGCTGATCCGACGCGGCGCCTCGGTGCGCATCATCGATGCTCTGGTCGAGGGTCACGGTGGCGACGTCCGCAACGTCGACGGTCTCGATGTCGACATCACCGTCGACGGAGATCGGTGATGCTGCTGTCGCCGACGTTGTCGCCGATGCAGACATCATCTTCAACCTCGCGGGTCAGGTCAGCCATCTGGCATCGATGCGCGAACCGCTGCACGATCTCCACGTCAACGCGGTCTCTCACGCCTCGTTCTTGGAGATACTGCGCCGCGTCAACCGTACGGCGCGCGTCGTGCACACCTCGACGCGACAGGTGTACGGACGGCCACTTCGATCTCCGGTGGACGAGCTTCACCCCACCCGACCGATGGACGTCAACGGGGTCTCGAAGTTGGCCGGTGAGCAACTTCACCTCGTGTACAACACGGCCCACGGCATGCCGACGACGAGCTTGCGATTGACGAATGTCTACGGCCCACGCCAGCAGTTGACGAGCGATGAAGTGGGCTTCTTGCCCGTCTTCATCCGCAAAGCATTGTTGGGCGAGGAGATCCGCATCTTCGGTGACGGTTTACAACGTCGAGACTGCGTCTACGTGGACGATGTCGTCGAGGCATTGTTGGCTGCAACCGCACCCGAGGCGATCGGCAGGGTGTTCAACGTCGGCAACGTGATCGATCATTCGTTGGCAGAAATCGCCTCAGCGATCATCGAAGCGACAGGCAGCAACGGTGGCCTCACGCTGGTTCCCTGGCCAGAGGATCATCGGCGGATCGACATCGGGTCGTTCCATACCGACGGCACCACCATCGCCGAGGTCCTGGGGTGGAAGCCGGCCACCACACTCGATATAGGCCTTCGGACGACCGCGACCTTCTATCGTGGTCACCCGTGGTACCTGTCGTCGACCTGACTCGGCGCGGGCAGCGGTTTGCGTCGACGTTCGCGAAAGCAGCGGAACGAATCGCGGCGAGTGGCAGTTTCCTCCTGGGAACCGAGCTGTCTGCGTTCGAGTCCGAATTTGCCGAGTGGCTCGATGCCCCTCATTGTGTGGCGGTGTCATCGGGTGCGGCGGCACTGCAGTTGGCGCTCGCTTCGGCCGGAATCGGCAGCCGGCGACGAAGTGCTGGTGCCGGCCTTCACCGCGGTGCCGACTGCGTCTGCGGTCGCCGTCGATCGGAGCGATACCGCGGGCCATCGACGTCGACCCGAGCACCGCTTGCATCACGACCGCCAGTGTCGAGGCTGGGCGCACACCGAGGACAAAGGCCGTCATCGTCGTCCACCTCTACGGTTATCCGGCCGAGCTCCCGGCAACCGACCTGTTGGTCATCGAGGATGCTGCACAGGCGCACGGCGCGCTTCAAGATCCGGGTCGGTCCGTGGCAACGGCGTACAGCTTCTACCCCACGAAGAATCTCGGGGGAATCGGCGATGGCGGAGCGATTGTCACCACGAGGGCAGATCTCGCCGACGCGCGTCCGAACGTTGCGAGTGCACGGCATGACTGCTCAGTACGTGCACGAATACGTCTCCCAGAACTTTCGGATGTCGGAAGTGGAGGCGGCGTGGTTGCGTATCGCGCTCGCAGAGTTGACCTCCGATGTCGCACGACGTCGAGAGATCGTCACGACGTATCGACAGGCCGCTCCCCAGCTCCGTTGGCAATCCCCGGATCGACGCCATGCCTACCATCTCGCCGTGTTTCGTAGCGGCGACCGCGCCGGTACACGCGACGCACTCGAACGTGACGACATCGCGACGGCGATCCACTACCCATTGGCCATCACGCAGCAGCCTGCGTATCGAGCGCTTAGCGCATGCGCCGTGCCCGGAGGCCGAGGCGTGGGCCGCCGAATGCATCAGCGTGCCATGCTTTGCGGAAATGACCGAAGCCGAAGTCGATCGAGTGAGCACCGCTTTGGCCGGTCTAGACCAATGACTGCTGTGGCCAGTGTGTCGGCGGTGTTCCCCTGTTACAACGACGAGACAACCATTGGCGGCCTCGTCGACGACGCGCATGAAGCGCTGTCGCCGTTGGTTCCGGCAGTCGAGGTGATCGTCGTCAACGATGGATCGGCCGATGGATCGCGCGCGGTGCTCGACGCGCTCACCATCGACAGACCGTGGTTGCGGGTCGTGCACCACGAGACCAACGGCGGCTACGGCAAGGCGCTGCTCAGCGGATTCGCCGCGGCGCAGCACGAGTGGATCTTCTACACCGACGGCGACGCGCAGTACGACGCAAGCGAGGCCGCGCTGCTGGTGCCACTGGCCACCGACGACATCGATGTCGTCCAGGGCTACAAGATCGGCCGCGGTGACTCCTGGTATCGCAAGTTGATCGGTCGCTGCTATCACCACGTGGTCAAGCGACTCTTCAATCTGAAGGTGCGCGACACGGATTGCGACTTCCGCATGTTTCGCCGGCAGCTGATCATCGATCGTCCGCTGACATCCACGTCTGGAGTGATCTGCGTGGAGATGATGCGATCATTTCATCGAGCCGGCGCGAGGTTCGTCGAGGTTCCCGTTCACCACTACTTCCGACCGTCCGGCAAGTCGCAGTTCTTCCGCCTGCCGGCGATCGCTCGAAGCATCCGCCAGCTCCTGGCGCTGTGGTGGACCATGGTGATCCGTGGACGCTGAATCGCGCCTGCGGAGCATCGCGACGTGGGTACGTTCCGACGATGGCGCCACGTGGGCGTTTCGCGTCGTCATGGCATGCTCCGTCGTGGTTCTCTTCCTCGTAGGCCGGAACCAGTGGTTCATCCGCGACGACTGGGCGTTCGTCTTCACCCGCGAACGCATCCACCAGAGCACCGGGCTCGCCGACATGCTGTTCATCGCGCAGGACGGCCACTGGATGACCATTCCCATCGTCATCTACCGAATCATCCATGCCATCTTCGGAACCGGTTCGTACTGGCCGTACCTGGTGCCGACGATGGCATGCCACCTGGGAATCGTGGTGCTGGTCCGCAGGCTCAGCCTGCGAGTCGGCGTGACACCGTGGACAGCGACGATCCTCGCCGGAACGCTTGCCGTTTTCGGCAGTGGTTGGGAGAACATCGTCTTCGCCATTCAACTCGTCTACAACCTGTCGCTGCTCGCCTTTCTGGTCCACCTCGTCCTGATCGATCACGAGGGGCCACCAGATCGGCGGGATGCGATGGGCGTCGTCGCCGGCCTCGTCGCAGTGGCGTCCTCAGGATTCGGGCCATTTTTCATCGTCGGAACCTTGTTGTTCACCGTGCTTCGCCGACGGTGGACGGCCGCGGCGATTGCCACCATTCCCACGGCTCTGGCATCGGCGTGGTGGTGGCTGTTCTGGGGCCAAGACCCCGCCGGCGGGGCGTCACGGTCCCCATCACAGATGCCGGCGTACGTCAACCGTGGTCTCTCTGCGGTGTTCCAGGGCCTCACCTCCACGGCATCGCTCGTCGGCATCTGCTTGATCGCGACGCTCGCAGTCCTGCTGTGGCGTCACCGCGACGCTGTCGCACATGATCTGATGCTTTCGCTTGCTGTCACCGCCGTCTTGATCTACGTCGGGCTCGGTATCGAACGCGCCGGATTCGGCGTCGAGACCGCCGCGAACTCGCGATACGTGTACGTCGCCGCTGCGTTGCTCATTCCGGCTTTCGGAGTAGCCGTCGACCAGTTGGCGCGCATCGGGTCGCCTGCGATCTGGGCAGGTCGACTGTTGTTGATCGGAGCCACAGCGATGAACGTCAGCGCACTTCGGTCCAACGGCAACGACTGGGCGAACCGGGCAATCGCCGAACGCAAGGTGCTCGAGCTGATCGCCGCGTCGCCTGCGCTCTCCACGGTCGAGGGCGGGGTCGCCCCGTTGCCCTTCAGCCCCGATGTGCGCATCGTCGACATTCCCGAACTGCTTGCCGACGGTGCGATTCATCCCCACACGGCGGTGACACCGGAAGAACTGGCAGCGGTCGATGCGGCGTTGAGTCAGCCAGTACCGCCGTAGCAGTTGTCGGCCGAAGGTCGTCAGCGTCGTAACGTGAGGTCATGCCAGAGTTCGCCTTCACCGAGATGCTTTCACTCGGGCCTGACACCACCGACTACCGGCTGCTGACCACCGATGGCGTCTCGACCATCGACACCGATGCCGGCAGGTTCGTGCGGGTCGAGCCCGCCGCGCTGACGTTGCTGACCGAGACCGCGATGCGCGACATCGCCCATCTCCTTCGGCCGGCGCACCTGCAGCAGTTGCGCAACATCCTCGACGACCCCGAGGCCAGCGACAACGACAGGTTCGTCGCCCTCGACCTGTTGAAGAACGCCAACATCGCTGCGGGTGGAGTGCTGCCGATGTGCCAGGACACGGGCACCGCGATCATCAAAGCGAAGAAGGGGCAGTTCGTGCTGACGGGTGGTGGGGACGAGGCCGCGATTGCCCGAGGCGTCTACAACACATATCTCACCTCCAACTTGCGGTACAGCCAGATGGCACCGCTGACGATGTACGAGGAGAAGAACACCGGCAACAACCTGCCGGCCGAGATCAAGATCGCCGCTGTCGACGGAGACAGCTACAAGTTCCTGTTCATCGCCAAGGGTGGGGGCAGCGCCAACAAGAGCTACCTGTTCCAGGAGACCAAGGCCCTGCTCAACGAGAAGGCCTTGCTGCCGTGGTTGTTCGACAAGATGAAGACGTTGGGCACGGCCGCCTGCCCGCCCTACCACCTCTCCGTCGTGATCGGCGGGACATCGGCCGAATTCGCGGTGGAGACCGCAAAGCTGGCCAGCACGAAGTATCTCGACGGCCTTCCCACGGAGGGCTCGATCAGCGGTCACGCGTTCCGCGACATCGAGCTGGAGTCGAAGGTGCTGTCATTGAGCCAGCAGACGGGCATCGGCGCACAGTTCGGCGGCAAGTACTTCTGCCACGATGTTCGGATCATCCGCCTGCCGAGGCACGGCGCCAGTTGCCCGGTTGCGATGGCCGTGTCGTGCAGCGCCGATCGCCAAGCCGTCGGCAAGATCACGGCGGATGGCATTTTCATCGAACAACTCGAAACCGATCCGGCGCACTTCTTGCCCGAGGTGGTCGACGAACATCTCGACAACGAGGCCGTCGCCATCGACCTCAATCGACCGATGGACGAGATCCGCGCCGAGCTCAGTCGGTATCCCGTCAAGACACGCCTGATGCTGACAGGTCCGATGGTCGTCGCCCGCGACATCGCACATGCAAAGTTGAAAGAGCGGCTCGACCAAGGTCTCGGGCTTCCGGACTACATGCGCGACTACTGCGTGTACTACGCGGGCCCAGCCAAAACGCCGGCAGGCATGGCCAGCGGATCGTTCGGGCCGACCACGGCCGGCCGCATGGACAGCTACGTCGCCGAGTTCCAAGCAGCGGGTGGCAGCTTCGTGATGCTCGCCAAGGGCAATCGCAGTCGGCAGGTCACCGAGGCGTGCGAGACGTACGGCGGCTTCTACCTCGGCTCCATCGGTGGGCCCGCCGCAAGGTTGGCGCAGGACTGCATCACCAAGGTCGACGTGCTCGAATACGCAGAACTCGGGATGGAAGCGATCTGGAAGATCGAGGTCCGCGATTTCCCCGCATTCATCGTCGTCGACGACAAGGGCAACGACTTCTTCGAGATGGTCAACAAGCCGTTCAGCGGCACCCCGGTCACGATCGGCTGACGAGGTCGCCTAGGCCAACGAGACGAGATCGAGCCAGTCCTTGTTGAAGTAGTCGACCTGTCCGTCGGGCATCAACAGCACCTTGGTGGGCCTGAGGTGTTCGACGAACTCGGTGTCGTGGCTGACGAAGATGATGCTGCCCTTCCACGCCGTCAACGAGTCGGTGACCGACTGTCGGCTCGGCGGGTCGAGGTTGTTGGTCGGCTCGTCGAGAAGCAGCAGATTGTTGCGACCGACCATCAGGATCGCCAGAGCCAGCTTGGTCTTCTCGCCGCCCGACAGGGTGCCGCTCTCCTGGTACACCTTCTCGCCACTGAGCCCCATCATTCCCAACATGCCGCGCAGTTGCGTCTCGGTGAGGATCACGTCGGTGGGCACGGCGGCGCGAATGTTGTCGAGCAACGATGCATCCGCCTGAAGGTTGTCGTGCTCCTGTGCGTAGTAGCCGACGTTGACGTTGTGACCGAAGCTGAACATCCCCAGATTTGCCGTGGTCTCACCGGCGAGGATGCGCAGCAGGCTGGTCTTGCCGGCGCCATTGAGTCCGAGCACCAGTAGCCGGTCGCCGCGACCGACATCGAACGACACGTCCTCGAAGACAGGCGGGCCGCCATACGCCTTCGAGAGGCCGTGTGCGGTGACGACCGTTGTGCCACTAGCGGGCGGATCAGGAAACTTGACTCGGAGTGTGCGATCTCCCTTGCCGACGTGCACCCGCTGCGCTTCGAGACGAACGATCTGCTTTTCCTTGCTGTGCGCCATCGCAGCTTTGGTGGCCTTCGCGCCGAAGCGATCGACGACGGTCTGCAAACGGGCGATCTCCTTGGTCTGCAGCGCCGCCTTCTTCGCCAGGCGCTCTTCGTCCCGAGCACGGCCGACTCGGTACTGGGTGTAGGTGCCCTTGTATTCGATCAGTTGGCCGACTGCTTCCTCGGCCGGCCGATCGAGGTGCAACACGCGGGTGATGGCCTCGTCGAGCAGTTCGATGTCGTGGCTGATCACCAGCAGCGCTCCGCGATAGTTGCGGAGGAACTGCAGCAGCCACATCTTGGCGTCGATGTCGAGGTGGTTGGTGGGCTCGTCGAGGAGGAGGATGTCGCTGCCGGCGAACAGGATGCGAGCCAGTTCGACCCGACGCCGTTCGCCGCCGCTGAGCACACCGATCGGCAGTTCCAACCGATCGCCCTGCAGACCCAGACCGGCGGCCATCGATCTGGCCTCGCTCTCGGCGCCGTAGCCGCCGGATGTCGCGAACTCGTCCTGGGCCCTGCTGTAGCGGGCGACGTTGCGCTCGCTGGCGTCCTCCTCCATCGTGATGCGCAGCTTCTCCAACCGGACCAGCTCCTCGTCGATCCCCCGACCGGACAGCACGTGCGTGATTGCGGTGCGCCCGTCGAGGACGCCGGCGATGCGCGGATCCTGCGGCAGGTAGCCGAACCCTCCCTTGCGCAGCATCTTGCCGCCGGTCGGCTCGAGCGCTCCGCCGAGCACACGGAACAGCGTGGTCTTGCCGGCGCCATTGCGTCCGACCAGACCCACCTTGTCGCGAGACATGATGGTGAAGGAGGCGCCGTCGATGATCTGGCGACCACCAACTTCCACCGAGAGCCCCTGCACCTGCAACATGGCCGTCCATCGTGGCGTGGAAACGGCGAGTCCGCAACGCCTCGCGTCGTACGATGGGCCGATGGAACTCGGTCTACCGGCGGCTTTGCACGGTGACCTCGCTCGGCGGGCGGCCCCGGTGGCGTGTGGCGCCGCCCTGGTGGCCTCGGCGGCTTTCGTCGCCAGCCACGACCCCAGCACCCCCGGCTCGAGATTCCCTGCCTGCGTGTTCCATCAGGCCACCGGCTTGTGGTGCCCAGGATGTGGACTCACCCGTGGTACTCACCAGCTGCTCCACGGCCACATCGGCGCCGCGCTGAGCAGCAACATCTTCACGCCGATCGTGCTGGCCGCGATCCTCGCCGTCTGGGTCGTGTGGCTCCGCGTGTCGTGGGGCGCGGCGCCCATCCACGTGCCTCGGCGAACCTCCCGCATGCTGGCGTTCGCCCTGCCCGCCCTGGTCATCGCCTACGGAGTCCTGCGCAACATCCCCGTCGACCCCCTCAGGTCACTCGCCCCCTGATCCCGCGCCCGCGCCCACCCACGCCGGTGAGACCCCCAGGTTGGGCGCGATTTCGGTAGCCATGGCGTACTCACATCGCACCCGACGACCCAGGTTGGGTGCGATACCGGTACCGGGCGTACTCCAGATCGCGACCCGACATCCCACGATTGGGGCGAGTTCGTCGCGGCCCAAGTGCGGTCCTAGGGCCGGTTGTCGGCAAGCGGCCCCGAGGGGCCGCAGCCGACAAGCGGGCCTACCAGGCGTAGGCCTCGGGGGCGGTGCCGCCGGGGCCGGGGAAGATGGTGTCGATGGTCGCAAGGGTCGACTCGTCGAGCGTCAGTTCGAGCGCGCGCAGCGATGCTCCCTCGAGGTGGGCCATGGTTCGAGGTCCGATGATGGGGCACGTCACGCCGTCTTGATGCAGCAGCCAGGCCAGTGCCACGGCAGCGGGTTCTTCACCCAACTCGGCGCACAACTTCTCCCACTTCTCGAGCTGCGGTCGCAGCTTCTCGATTCGCTCGAGAGATGCCGGCGAGCGGCGGCGCGAGGTGGCCTCGGCGTTCAGCACACCGCCCAACAGTCCGCTCGACAACGGGCTCCACGGGATCACACCAACGCCATAGTCGCGGCACGCCGGCAGCACTTCGAGCTCGACAGTGCGGACCAAAAGGTTGTAATGGCTCTGCTCGCTGACCAGGCCGAGGCTGCCTCGCTCCTTGGCTCGCTCGTTGGCCTGCGTGATGTGCCAGCCGGCGAAGTTGCTGCTGCCGACATAGATGATCTTGCCCTGCTGCACGAGCGTGTCCATCGCCTGCCAGATCTCGTCCCACGGAGCAGTCCTGTCGACGTGGTGCATCTGGTACACGTCGATGTGGTCGGTCTGCATGCGACGAAGGCTCTCGTCACACGCCACACGGATGTGTCGTGCCGACAGCCCGCCGTCGTTGGGCCACTCCGACATCCGCCCGTACAGCTTCGTCGCCAACACGACCTTCTCGCGGCGGTCTCCACCGAGCGCGAACCAGCGCCCGATGATCTCCTCGGTTGCGCCTGCCCCCTTGCTGCCGCCGTACCGGTTGGCGGTGTCGAAGAAGTTGATGCCCAGGTCGAGCGCCCGATCCATGATGGCGTGCGATTCATCCTCGGGCGTCTCGGGCCCGAAGTTCATCGTGCCGAGGCACAGTTCGCTGACCTGCAGCGCCGTACGGCCGAGTCGTCTGTATTTCATCGACCCATCCTCGCGGGTCCGGGCACGACGGCGCTGCTCAGGTGTCCGGCGGTCCCGGCGGTCCGGGCGGCGGGTTGGTCACCCGTGGACGTGGAATTGTCGTGTTCGCGATCGGAGGGGGCGCAGTCGGTGGTGGCGTCGTTGCTTGTGGCACCGTGGTAGCCGACGGTGGGGTCGATGCCACGGTGCCGCTGGGCTGACTCGTCGGAGAACCACCGCCACCAGCGACCGTCGTTGCGGTTGTTTGCCTGACGGTCGTCGGGGTGCCGCCGACCTTCTTCTTCGACGGCGTATCGCTGCCATTGACGCTCGCACCCGCATCGTTGCTGAACGATGTGCTGAGGCATTTGCCTTCGTCTGCCGGTGCCTTGCCCATCACACCGGCGACCGTCGCCGCCAACACCGCGCGACCGTCGGTGGTCAGGTGATGGCCGTCACCACGCAAGATCTTCTCGGCGTCGGCCGCAGCGATCGAACCCCAGTCGAGCACGTGCACGTTGGGAAACTGTGCGCTGACCAAGGTGATGGCATCGTTGACCTCGCGCCGGTTCTCCTCGAACAACGTCACGGTCAACAACACCACCGGACTGGGCGACAGACGCTGCACGATCTTCTCGAGCTGCGTGCGGTACGAGTTCTGGTCGCCGAGGTAGTTGGTACCCAGGAACACGTACGCGGCATCCCACTTGGCCGCCAGCCGTTTGTCGAGCACCTCGTTGCCGAAATCGACGAACCGGCTCGGCTCGGCATCGACCTCGACCTGCCACCCGAGCGGTACGAGGGCCTGACACAGTTCGTCGCCGTACCGCTTCGCCGCCGACGCTGTGATCGAGTCGCCGATCATCAACAGCTTGTTGCCGGTGACCAACGTTCCGATCGCCGGCTGCGGTACCAGTGTGGTGGTGGTGGTCGACACGCCCACCGAGTCGGTGGCCTCTTCGGAGGGAAGCACCAGCGCGATCGGGGTTGTTACCTGGGAGAACACCGACACCGTCGACCGTCGGGTCGAGGGATTCCTCGGGCGCGGAGGCTGCTGCGGAGCAGGCCACCAGGAGCAGCGCTGATCACAGTCAGGATGACCTCGCGCCGCAACCTCATTCCTCCATTGAATGTAGCGGCACCCGAATTCGCAAGTCAGGTCCGCAAATCGTGGCAAACCGATCAGTCGCGGGACCGCAGTGCGTCGCGGATCTCGATCAGCAGCTCGACCTCCGTCGGCCCGGACGGCCCCTCCTCAGCGGGCTTGCGTAGCTTCTTGTACGCCTTGATCATGAGGAAGAGCACCAGACCCACGATGATCAGCGAGATGATCTGGGTCAACACGGCGCCGATGGAGATGACCGCCTGGTCCGGCTTGCCTTTGCGGACGGTGATGGTCAGGAAGTTGTCGAGGTTCGGCTTGCCGACAATCGCACCGATCAACGGGTTGACGACGCTGTTCATGAACGCGTCGATCACCGCTTTGATCGCAAGCGCGAGAATGAACGCCACGGCAATCTCGACAAGGTCGCCCGTGGCGATGAAATCCCGGAACTCCTTGAGAAAGCTCTTCATCGATTTCCCCTTTCAGTCGTCGCTACCCGCCGCGCCATTGAAGCAGGTCTGACCCTCGACGCTATGCGTCAGCCGCGCCCGGAGCGAGGGCCGCCAGGTTGCACGCGTCGGGGTTGGCTGCCTCCGCTGTTGTGATCTCGGCGACCGGCGACAACTGTTCGCCCGCACGCCACGCGTCGAGGTACTTCCACGGCCAGATCTCTCCGCGACGGACCGCCCACTCGGTCGCGTCGCACGGCCACGAGATACCGAAATGCGTGTGGCACGCCGACTTCCGGGCGTTGCCCGTCTGGCCCATCACGCCGAGCGAGTCGCCGCCATCGACGACATCGCCAGGCTGCACCGCAACAGACGCGAGGTGGGCGAAGTAGTAGCGCACGCGATCGTCACCCAGCATCGAGACGTACTTACCGCCACGCGTCGCGGGATCGTCCGTCTTCGGTACCCACGGGTCGATGGTGCGTGTCTCTTCGATCGTGCCGCCGATCGGTGCGACGACCTCGGCCCCGCATCCGAACACATCCGAGGCCGGATAGTCGTGGTGACGATGGCCGTAGCTGACCTTCGTGCCGGTGAAGGGAAAGACGTACACCAACGGGCGAGCGATGGTGGTCGACGTGGTCGTAGACGCCAACCGAGGCTCGGTCGACGAGGTCGTCGCCCGCGTCGTCGTCGGTGCTACCGCCGCCGTCGCGGGCGCGGTTTCGTTCGAACTACCAGCACTCGCCGAGCATCCCGCAACGAGGACACAGGCGATGAGTGCGTTGCGGAGGGCCAGCATCGTTCGCCAGCCTGCCATGGGGGATCTACCGTTGGGCGCGATGAAGCGAATGGCGTGCGTCGCGGTGTGCATCTCGATCTTCGCTGCCGGCTGCAATGTCGACGAGGGCTCGACCACCGAGCAGACGCTGGCGCCACTCGGCACGCCCAGCAACACGGTGCCTGCCACCACGACCACGATCGTCGCCTCGACGGTCGAGCAGATCTCGACCAGCACGATCGCCCTTCCATCCGGGGCGTGCGTGTTCTCGGCACCCGCTGCCACTGCCGAGGTCACGTTCGAGATCGGAACGCGCCTGTACAGCGTCAATCCCGGCAATGGCACCACGAGTTGCCTCAGCGAGCTGACCCTCGACAATGTCGGACCATTTCAGTGGTCGCCGGCCGGCGATCGGGTGTTGCTGAACTCGGTGACGGTGTTCGACGGGACCCAAGCACTCCCCAGCGGGTATTTCTCGTCGAACGTTCGAGTGACATGGTCGTATCCGCGGGGCACGGCGTTGATCGCGCCGGCAGTCGCCGACAACCACCTGCTCTGGCGCACTGCCGGCCAACCCGAGACTCGCACCGACATCAGCTTCCTCGAGCGCACCGACATCGCCGCCTACCACCCCGCCGGCAGGAACATCTTCGCCGCCGGACAGGCGAGCGACGGCACCGCGGGACTGTTTGTTGCGGGAAATCGCGGCGAGAATCCCCGCCTGATCGCGGAGCTGGATCAACCCACTACGGCCATCACCGAGATCAAGCCGGACCCGTCGGGTTCGCGCGTCTACTTCGTCCACGATCATCGCACGGGAACGTTTCACGTGCACTCGCTCGACATGCCGGCACTGACTCTCACCGATGTCACGCAGACGGTCGAGCCGATCGCCAAGCTCACGGTCGGCAGTGCTGCGAGCGCCCCG
Source organism: Ilumatobacteraceae bacterium (assembly GCA_963746365.1). Taxonomy (GTDB): domain Bacteria; phylum Actinomycetota; class Acidimicrobiia; order Acidimicrobiales; family Ilumatobacteraceae; genus JAENVT01. The sequence goes on from CAVVBH010000010.1 coordinate 96,456, forward strand.
ATTGCATGGCGACTTGGTGCGTGCACCGGGCTCACCCGTACACAACAGTTCAACAGCGTTGCCGTGGTTGATCAGCCCGCCGCGTTTGCCGCGCTGTCGACAGAACCGCTCGGCTGGCTCGACCCCCAACAGCTGGTGCTCTCCGTTCGCGCCACCGGGTGCACCGGACCGAGCGATCTGTGGATCTGGAACATCGTCAGTTCTGCGGCAACACCATTGGTGACCGGCGTCGACACCGCAGCGATCCGATCGGTCCTGGCGGCGTTCGGAGAGCTGCCCGGCGACATCAACAACGCCGCCCCTGGTTGATGACGCGTCAGTGTGACCCGGTCGGGTCACGTTCGAGCTCCTCGAAGCGGTCGATATTTCGCAACGACGGGAACGCGAACCACCAGACACCGACGACCGCGAGCGTCGCCACACCACCGCCGACCACGGTCGCCGACGTGCCGAACGCCTGAGCCAGCATGCCGCTCTCGAAGGCTCCCAACTCGTTCGAGGCTCCAATGAACACCGACTCGACCGCAAGGACCCGTCCACGTTTCTCGTCGGGGGTCACCAGGGGCACCAACGAACCGCGGATGAACACGCTGACCATGTCGGCCGCAGAGAGCACGACCAACGCGAGGAACGCGACCAAGTAGTTGCGCGTGACACCGAGGACGACCGTGCCGATGCCGAAGACGGCTACGACGAACAGCAAGGTCCTGCCGACGTGTCGTCGCACCGGCCGCGCAGCCATCATCAGCGCCATCCCGGCCGCCCCGAACCCGGGCGCGGCGCGCAACCAGCCATAGGCAACGTCACCGACTCCGAGCCGATCCTTGGCGATCACGGGAATCAATGCCACTGCCCCTCCGAACAAGACCGCGAACAGATCGAGGGCGATGGCGGCGAGCAGCACGGGTGTGCGGCGGATGAAGACGAGACCTTCGACTGCCGTCCGCAATGTCGGCCGGCTATCGGGATCAGGTGGCAACGGCTCGCGAACGAATGTCTGCGTCGAGAGCACCAGGAGGCTGCCGGCGATCAACGTTGTCGACCCGAGATATGCCACCCAGGGATCGACGGCATAGAGGAAACCCCCAATCGCAGGGCCAACGATGATCGAGCCGGTCCATACCGCCGAGTACAGCGCGATCACTTTCGGGAGCGCTCCAGCCGGCGCGACCATCGGTGGCATCGCTCGGGTCACAGGAGCCTGGAACGCCCGCGCGATACCGAAGAGAAACGCGATGCCGAACAACGGGATCACCGAAGTCGGCCGGCTGAGCGCGTAGAACATCAGCGCGCCCGAGGTGAACACCTCTGCGCCGATGGTGATCATGGCGATCGTCTTGCGATTGAAGTGATCGGCCACCGAACCGGTGACGAGCACGAGCAGGAAGATGGGAAGGAACTCGGCCAATCCCATCCAGCCCAGATCCGACTTGCGACCGGTGATGTCGTACGCTTGTTTCAACAACGCGGTGGCCTGCAAGGCGACACCGGACGTGAGGATGCCGCTGCTGATCAGCAATCGGCGAACCGGCGCAGACTGCCACACCTGTCGCGTCGTCATCGGCGAAGGGGTTGCTTGCGAGGTGGCCACGACGAAGTGCCACCCTAATTGCACGTGCTACACAAGGCCCCATGGGTTCAGCTCGGCCGATCGGTTCGCTTGCAACGGAGACACGGTGGATGGATGCAACCGATCAGGCTGGGCTCGTTCGACGCGGCGATGTGTCGCCGAGCGAGCTGCTCGAGGCCGCGCTCGAACGGATCGAGGCCATCGATCCACAGCTCAATGCGGTGATCATTCGCTGGTTCGACGAAGCGAGAGACGCAGCGACGCACCTGCCCGACGGCCCGTTTCACGGTGTGCCCTTTCTGCTGAAGGATCTCTGGGCGCACTTCGCCGGACAACCCCTGACAAACGGTTGCGGCGCGCTGAAGGAAGCGCTCCCGATCTCGCCGGCCGACACGACTCTCGTCGGTCGCTTTCGCCAAGCCGGTCTCAACATTGCCGGTCGGACAAACAGTCCCGAGTTCGGCAGCCTGCCGACAACCGAGCCAGTCGCGTGGGGTGCCACGCGCAATCCGTGGAACCTCGATCATTCGCCCGGCGGCTCCAGCGGTGGTTCCGCCGCTGCCGTCGCCGCGGGGATGGTGCCTTTCGCCCATGCCAGCGACGGTGGCGGGTCCATCCGCATCCCCGCATCGTGCTGCGGGCTGGTGGGTCTGAAACCATCGCAGGGACGGATCACCCTCGGCCCGTTCCGAGACGAGAGCAACCTCGGAGTCGAGTTGTGCGTCAGTCGTACGGTCCGCGACACCGCCGCGCTGCTCGATGCAGTTCGAGGACCGGGCATCGGTGACACGGTGATCGCGCCCGCGCCACAGCGACCGTACGTCGAGGAACTGGGACAGGATCCTGGCCGGCTGCGAATCGGTCTGCTCGACACCCACCCGTTGGGAGGCGAGTTGCACGATGAGTGCCGCGACGCGGCACGAGCCGCCGCCGCGCTCCTCGAGTCGCTCGGGCATCACGTCGAGCACGGCTTTCCCGATGCTCTGGCCAACCGCGACTTCGGGCGCCGGTTCTCGGCGCTGTGGAGCACCAACATGGGTGTCGCGATTGAGCGCATCGGGGAGCAACTCGGTCGGCCTGTCAACGACGACGACGTCGAACCGGTCAATCGCGCGCAGGTCGAGTTCGCCCGCAGCGTCAGTGCAGTCGACTACGCGCTCGCGCTGGCTGCGACGGTCCAGTTTCGCCGCAGCATCCAGCAGTGGTGGGCCGACGGTTGGGATCTGCTGCTGACACCCACGCTCGCCGAGCCGCCCGCGACCATCGGAACCTTCGCGAACGATCTGGACGCGCCGATGACTCCCATGATCAGAGCCGCCGCCTACGTCCCCTTCACCCCGCCGTTCAACTCCAGCGGCCAGCCGGCGATCAGTCTGCCGTTGCACTGGAGCAGCGCGGGGCTGCCGATCGGAGTTCAACTCGTCGCCGGGTACGGTCGCGAGGACGTACTACTGAGAGTGGCGGCACAGGTGGAGACGGCCACTCCCTGGGCGCATCGACGCCCACCTGTGTGATCGGAACGCCGGCTTCTGTTCCGGTTGTGTGACGAACTCTGCAGTTTCGAGACATCCTGCCGAATTTGAATCCAAACAGCCCTCCGGAACGTCTATATGAATGTGACCGCCATGCAGAGCACTCCCTCACCCGCAGCCATGGCCACAGCACCTGTGGCCAGACCCACCTCGCTCTCGTTGATCGTCCTCGCTTTGAAAGCCGGCGCAGTGGCTGCGCTCGCCGGGGCCCTGCTCGCCAGCCGCGTTCCCGAGCCGGTGATCATCGTCGGCGTCATCATTGCGACATCAGTGCTGAGCTGGCACCGCACCCAACTGATACCAGCTCGGGTTCGTTCGCAGCACCGTTTCACGGTTGTGTCACGATGCGGCGATGGCTTTGTCACGATCGATTCCTCTGGCGCACGCCGCGTGGCACGACGCCTCGTGCTGGGAAGCCCGTCGAACTGACGCGTCCTCCTCTGTAGGTCCAGGGCGGCTTGCCCGTGGGTGACGCCGCACGAGTTCGCATCGGCTACGCGTTCGGCACACGCACACGTCTCAACGACGACGGCTTCGCAACGGTCGTCGATGCTCTCGAGCGACTCGGTTTCGACAGCCTGTGGCTCAGCGAACGCATTGGCGGCGACGCGCCCGATCCCCTCGTCGGCATGGCGTTCGCCGCCGGCCGGACGAAGAAGCTGAAGTTCGGGATGAGCGTGATGGTGTTGCCCGGACGCAACCCAATCGTGCTCGCCAAGGAGCTCGCGACGCTGGATCGTCTGTCGAACGGGCGGCTGCTCCCGGCATTCGGCCTGGGGGTCGCAGATCCGCACGAACAGCAGGCGTTCGGCGTCGAACGCGGTGCCCGGGCCAAGTTGTTCGACGAAACGCTGGCCGTGCTGCGCGGGTCGTGGGCCGAGGGCACACTGACCCACCACGGCGACCAGTTCCACTACGACGATCTGCGCGTGTTGCCGAAGCCGTTGCAGTCGCACCTCGACGTCTGGCTGGGAGGCATCGCCGCCTCGGAGCTGCGACGCGTCGGTCGGCTGGCCGACGGGTGGCTGCCGAGCTTCGTCACACCAGATGACGCGGCGCGGGGCCGCGAGACGATCGAGGCTGTGCTGGCCGAGCACGGCCGATCCATCGACGCCGATCACTACGGCGCATTGATCTCATATTCGTTCGGATCGATACCGCAATCGCTCATCGACCTGCTGGCCAAACGACGGCCAGACCTCTCTGATCCCACGGTCCTGATTCCGCATGGTTGGGATGCACTGATGCAGACCATCGACAAATTCGTGGCTGTCGGTACGACCAAGTTCGTGATCCTTCCGATCGTCGAACCCGCAACTCCACAGCACTGGGTCGAGCACCTCGAACAGGCCGCGCCGATCGTGCTGGCCCGACAGACATGACGAAACCCGCAGCAGACAGGACGTCACCCGTGCCCCTTGCGAAGCCGTTACCCGAGGACCCGATCGATCTCGCCCACTCGAATTGGGCCAACCAGGGTTGGGCGGAAGCAGCCGACGGCATGGCCGTCGTCACCTCAATCATGCGAGTGCAACAGGTGCTGCTCGCCCGCGTCGAGGCGATCCTCCGTCCGCTCGGCCTCACGTTCGCTCGCTACGAGGTGCTGATGCTTCTGCGCTTCAGCCGCAGGGGCTCGCTGCCCGTCGGCAAGATCGGCGAACGCTTGCAGGTCCATCCGGCCAGTGTCACCAATGCGGTTCAGCGCTTGGAGAACGACGGGTTCGTCACCAGGATGACGAACCCTGTCGACGGCCGCGGCGTGCTCGCCGAGATCACGAAGAGCGGCAAGCGGATCTCGGACGCGGCGACGTCGCAACTCAATGCCAAGGTCTTCTCGGCCGTTCCCCTTCCCGCCGCCGAACAACTGCAGCTCTACACGGTGCTGAAGGGCATGCGTCGTGCATTCGGAGATTTCCGTTGAACTGCAACAATGCTTTGACTTCCAAATAAACTGCCGGCATGCCTACCAACCGCGAGCTATGGGAGCAGGCGTTCGGCGACTCGCCTGTTCGCGATGCCGATTTCACCACCATGTCGGGCATACCGCTCGACGCGGTCTACGGGCCCGAGGCCGAATCACCCGACGGCCCGTCCGACTATCCGGGGCAGTTCCCGTACACGCGTGGCCCGTACGCGTCGATGTATCGATCGAAGTTGTGGACCATGCGGATGTTCGCCGGCTTCGGCACCGCCGACGACACCAACTGGCGGTTCAAGGAGATCATCAAGTCGGGCGGCGACGGGCTGTCGACTGCGTTCGACATGCCCACGCTGTTGGGCATCGACTCGGATGATCCGATGGCGCTCGGCGAGGTCGGCAGGTGCGGCGTGGCGATCGACTCGTTGGCCGACATGGAAGACCTGTACGCGGGAATCGATCTCAACACCACGACGACGTCGATGACCATCAACTCCCCCGCCGCGGTGATCTTCGCGATGTACGTCGCGCAGGCCGAGAAGGCCGGGGTCAGTCGATCTCGGCTCGGTGGCACGTTGCAGAACGACATCTTGAAGGAGTACCAGGCACAGAAGGAGTTCGTGTTCCCCCCTCGCCAATCGATGCGATTGGTGCGCGACACCATCGCGTTCTCCGCTGCCGAGATGCCGCGGTGGCACTCGATCTCGATCTCGGGATATCACATCCGCGAGGCGGGTTCGACCGCCGTCGAAGAGTTGGCGTTCACCCTCGCCAACGGTTTCGCCTATGTCGAACTGGCCATGCAGGCCGGTCTGCCGGTCGACTCCTTCGCGCCGCGGCTGTCGTTCTTCTTCAACGCGCACATCGACTTCTTCGAAGAGATCGCCAAGTACCGCGCCGCTCGTCGCATCTGGGCGCGCTGGATGCGCGACCGCTACGGCGCCAAGCTCGAACGCTCGATGCAGCTTCGCTTCCACACCCAGACCGCCGGTGTGTCACTGACCGCCCAGCAACCAGAGGTCAACATCGTGCGCACGGCGATCGAGGCATTGGCCGGTGTGCTGGGCGGTACGCAGTCGCTGCACACCAACTCGATGGACGAGGCGATGGCGCTGCCGACCGAGAAGACGGCCCGGATCGCGTTGCGCACGCAGCAGGTGATCGCGCACGAAACCAACGTCGCCCACGTCGTCGATCCGCTCGGTGGTTCGTGGTACGTCGAGCATCTCACCGACGAGGTCGAACGACAGGCGGAGGAGTTGTTCGCGTACCTCGACCAACTCGGCGGTGGATCGATGCTCGAAGGCGCGATCAAGGGAATCGAGGACAACTGGTTTCAGGGCAAGATCGCCGATTCGGCGTACGACCTCGAGCGACGCTTCAACACCGGTCGGCGCATCGTGGTCGGGGTCAACGCTTTCACGGAAGGTAGCGAGGAAGCACAGATCCCATTGCTGCAGATCACCAACGAAGACGAGTCCCGCCAACTGAAGCGCCTCGAGCAGGTGCGGCAATCGCGTGACCAGTCCGCTGTTGACGCCGCACTTCGCCGGATCGAAGCCGAGGCTGCCGATCCGGAGGTCAACCTCATGCCGGCGCTGATCGATGGGGTGGGCGTCTACGCCACACTCGGCGAAGTCATGGCGTCTCTGGGGACTGTGTTCGGCCGCCACGTCGAAGTGCCGACGATCTGATGAGGATCTGATGCCGGGCCAGCGGATCCTGATCGCCAAGGTCGGCCTCGACGGGCATGACCGGGGCATCAAGGTGGTCGCCCGCATTCTGCGCGACGCCGGATACGAGGTGATCTACACGGGGTTGTTCCAGACACCCGCGACCGTTGCGGCTGCGGCGGTCGACGAAGACGTCGACGCCATCGGGCTGTCGATGTTGTCGGGAGCGCACATGACCCTGGCGCCATTGGTCATCAGCGAAACGCGAGCCAGAGGTGTCGACATCCCGGTGATCGTGGGCGGGATCGTGCCGGAGCCCGACATCGTCAAGTTGAAGGAGATCGGCGTTGCCGCAGTGCTGACGCCCGGAGCGACCTCCGAACAGATCGTCGCCGAAGTTGCCGCCGCGCTCGCCGCGTACGCCTGACACATCACACCTCTTTCGGGCTTCTGGCTTCTATCGTTGAGAATTCACTAACGAGAGTCCAGACGTCATGACAGACCACGAGAACGGTGGCCACCCAGAAGATTCACCCGGCACCGTAGATGTGGACGGGTTCGACACGCTTGGCCTTCGTCCCGAGTTGTTGAAGACCATCGTCGACCTCGGCTACGAAGAGCCGACACCCATCCAGCGCGAAACGATCCCCCACCTACTCGCCGGCCGAGACCTGCTCGGACAGGCAGCGACTGGCACCGGAAAGACTGCGGCGTTCGCGTTGCCAGTGCTGCAGATGATCGACTCGTCGGCCAAGGTCGTGCCGTTTGCCTTGATCCTGGTACCGACCCGCGAGCTGGCGATGCAGGTCAGCGAGGCGATCTTCAGGTACGGACGCGAGCTCGGCGTGAAGGTCACTCCGATCTATGGTGGCCAGCCGATCTTCCGGCAACTGCAAGCGCTCGATCGTGGCGTGCACATCGTCGTGGCCACGCCTGGCCGCGCCCTCGACCACATCGGCCGAGGTTCGCTGCGGCTCGACTCCATTCGTACGGTGATCCTCGACGAGGCCGACGAGATGCTCGACATGGGCTTCGCCGACGACATCGACTCCATCCTGCAAGCCACGCCTCACGAGCGTCAGACGGTCCTCTTCTCGGCGACGATGCCCGCCCGCATCAATGCCCTGGCCCGGAAGTACCAGCACGACCCTGTTCGCATCCAGATCGGCCGGGGGGACACTCAACCCGGTACCGCGCTGATCCGGCAGAGCGCGTACATGGTGCAGCGCTCGCACAAGCCCGCCGCGCTCGGTCGCATCCTCGACATCGAAGGGCCAAAAGCCACACTCGTCTTCTGCCGCACGCGCATCGAGGTCGACCAACTGACCGAGACGATGAACGGTCGCGGTTATCGCGCTGAAGCCCTGCACGGCGGAATGGATCAACCACAGCGTGATCGCGTCATGGGCCGCCTTCGCGATGGCACCGCCGAACTGCTCGTCGCGACCGACGTCGCAGCGCGCGGGCTCGATGTCGACACGCTTACGCACGTGGTCAACTACGACGTGCCATCGGCCGCCGAGAGCTACGTGCACCGCATCGGTCGTGTTGGACGAGCCGGTCGTCAAGGTGTCGCCATCACGCTCGCCGAGCCTCGTGAGCAACGGCTGCTGTTCAACATCGAGAAGCTGACCAAGCAGAAGATCGCGATCGAGAGGGTGCCCACCGTCGCCGACCTGCGCGCCCGCCAGATCGAGCAGACCGTCACATCCGTGCGCGAGGCGTTGGCGTCGGACGACCTCGACGACTACAACGATGTGCTCAACGCGTTGGCCGGCGATCACAACATGCGCACCATCGCGCTCGCGGCAGTCAAGCTTGCGCACGAAGCGGGCGGGGCGACGCTCGACGAGGCCGAGATCCCCGACTTCTCGCACAAGCTCGACCGCGGTCCGCGGCCCGACCGAGCGGATCGGGCCGCGCGTCCCGGCCAGAAGGGACCGCGAGCATCGCCTGGTCATCGCGGTGGTGGAACCGCCGGAACCGCATTCATCTACGTGGGCATCGGACGCAAGGGTGGCATTCGGCCGGGCGACCTCGTGGGGCTGATCGCCAACGAGAGCAACCTCAGCGGTCGCGAGATCGGTCCGATCAAGATCACCGAGCAGTTCTCGATCGTCGGGGTTCCCGAAGCGCGAGTCGACGACGTGATCACCTCGCTGAAGGGGACGATGCTCAAGGGCAAGCGACCCAACGCCAGGCGCTACACCGACTGATGGTCGCTATCCGGGAGGCGCCAGACGATCTCGCCGTCGACCGTGTCGTCGGTCGGTCGTAGCCCGGCACTCGCGGCCACCCTGGCCGATGCCACGTGATCGGGATGGATGTGCGCCACCACCGACCGGATGCCTTGTCGGGCAAGCCATTGCATCAGCCCGATGGTCGCCTCCGACGCATAGCCCCGCCGTTGCCAAGCACTGCCGATCGTCCACGCCACGAGCGCTTCCGGAGTCGTCTCAGGGTTCGCGATCGTTGCCTGAAGCGCGCCGATCGGAGATCCATCGGCGACGATGCGCACGATCCAGTTGAGCCACAGCTCGGAGTCGGATCCAGAGCCCTGCACCCACGATTGGTAGCGATCCCGGAGCTCGGCGAGCGTGGCGGGCTTCCCACCGGTGAACTCGTGGAGCATCGGATCGCCGAGGACATCCACCATTTCGTCCGCGTCCTCGAGCCGCAGCGGGTGCAACCGAAGCCGTTCCGTCACGATCGTGGAGCTGTCAGTGACGCCGGCCACTTTCGAACGATAACCCTGCTCGGTTCGCAGATGTGCTGAACTCGTCTGCATGACCGACCGACCGAGCGACGACGCAATCTGGGCATCCGTCGCCAACACGCTGCGTACCGCAGTGTTGCCCCACGTCACCGATCCGCAGGCGCGCTCCTCTGCCCTACAACTGATCGCGCTGGCCACCTACGCCAGTCGCCGTGGCCCGGATCCGGGCGGCGAACGACTCCAAGAGCTGGCCGGTGTGCTCGGTGGCGCCGCCGGCCAAGATCTGATGCGCTCGTGCTTTGCCGTGCTCGCCGATCCGCGTCACACCGCCAATCAACCGTTGCGCGAGCTCCTCGAGCGTCACCTCGCGGAAGACCTCGAGGCAGAGGCGGCGCTGCTCGAGGCACGCCGTGGGCAGGTGTCTGGTGGATGAACTCCGGCTGGCGGACTTCCTGAGCTCGCAAGCCGGTGCACCGGTCGAGGTGCACAACACACGCCGATTCGCCTCGAGCTATTCGAGGATCAGCCACACCGTCGACACCAGTGCCGGCCGTTTCATCGTCAGACTCGAACACGGTGATGCACCCCGCACGTCGAGCGGTGACGAGTTCCAGTTGATGCAATCCTTGCGGGACGTCGGCTTTCCCGTCGCGAACGCGCTGTGGGCGGAGGAGACAGGTGAGGTCCTTGGCCAACCGTTCATCGTCATCGATCATCCGAATGTTGGTCCGGTCGACCAGCAAGCAGTCGACGCAACCGCCGCGGCCGCGTTCGTGAGCACATTGGCGCTTCTGCACCAACTCGACGTCCCCCCGCACCTGCCGCCAGTCGACCCGGCGCAGGCAACACACATGCAGATCGAGCGCTGGCGCAACGTCGGCAAGTCTGCCGGGGGTTCGCGTGTGCCGTTTCTCGACACCGCGGAGATCTGGCTGCACCAGAACGCACCGCTCGACAACCCCATCGCGTTCGTGCACGGCGCGCCCCGGCCCGGCAACATCGTGATCGCCGACGGGGCAGTCGTGTCGATGACCGAGTGGGACACGGCCCACGTCGGCAATCCGGCCGAGGACTGGTCGTACTACCTGGCAACGCGCGGCGTGCCGACCGCATCTCGCCAACTGTGGCTGGGCCTGTTCGAGCGCGAGGCCGGTGTTCGCCTCAGCGCCGAGCAGTGGCGGTATTGGGACGCCTTCAACCTGTACAAGAAGGCGTGCATGAACCGGGCATGCCTCGCGCTGTTCGAGTCCGGTGTCGACTACGCGCCGTCTCAGGCCATTGCGGGCACGGCGGAATACCACAGCTTCCTGCTGCGCCTGATGCACATAGTGGACTAGAAGAAAATCCTGATCAGGACTTGACAATCTCCGCTTGATCGAACTAGTGTTCGATCCATGAGGTCGTCGGAGATCATTGCGCTGGTTGGCCAGGTAGCCACCATTGACGTCTCGTGCGGCGATGTCAATTGTTGCACGCAGGTGTTACACGACCTCTCGCGCATGATCGCGTGGGCGGAGGCCCGCAAGGTCGATGTCGCCTCCCGGCTGGAAGTGTTGGCAACCGCCTCACCGGAGATCTTTCCCGAGCATGTGGTCGCCACTGCCACCCGGGTGTCTCTCGGCCAGGCGATGCAGCCGTTCAAACGCGCCGGCGCGATCGAGTCGGTGCCGCCCTTCGGGTCGGCGCTGGCCGAGGGTGCAGTTTCGGTCGGTCATGTCGATGTGATCGCGACCGCTCTCAGCAAGCTCGACGGTGACGAACGCGCCCGGTTCGTTGCCCGCGGTGACTTTCTTGCCGGGGTCGCGCGAGCGGTCGACGCCCGGGGAGTTCGCTCGGACAGTTCGACTGGAAGTGCTTCGAGTACAACGCGGCGATGGTCTCGACGTGTTGCGGCGCCAGCAGAAGGCGACCTATCTGAAGACGTGGGTCGACCAGACCAGCGGGATGTGGTGCTTGCACGGCGAGTTCGATCCGGAAACCGGTGCCAGGCTCAACACTCGGCTCACTCGCACCATCGAGAAGTTGTTCCACGACACGACCCCCGACACCGCGCCGGCCGATCCGGTCGACAAGCAACACCACCTCCGCGCCCTCTCGCTCGCGGCGTTGATCGACGGTGTCGGCGCCAAGCCGGGCGGCGTCGACATGACGATCCTCATCGATGCCTTGACCTTGCTCGACGGTAAGCACAGTCACAGCGTCATCGATCTCGGACTGCCGTTCGACCTTCCCATCGAAACCATCAGGCGCATGGCGTGCATCGCCGAGATCACCCCTGTGATCGTCGGCGCCAACGGCGTCAACCTGTACCTCGGCACCACGGAACGCCTCGCCAACCGCGAACAGCGCCGAGCCCTACGTGCGATGTATCGCGGCTGCGCTGTGCCCGGCTGTTGCGTCGCGTGGGACTACGTCATCATCCACCACCTGAAGTATTTCGAACTTGGGGGCCCTTCCGACATTGACAACCTTCTGCCTCTTTGCACGAAGCACCACCACTGCGCGCACGAAGGCGGCTGGAAGTTCCACCTCTCGGCCAACCGCACCCTCACCATCACCTTCCCCGATGGCACCACCAAGTGCCACGGCCCACCCAAAGCACTCGCCGCATGAGCGGCCTGACCACCAACGTCATTGATCAGGAGGTATCTCCCATGTTGAAGGTGTTTGTTGCCACGAGGTCGACACAGGGCGATGTGCCGGGTGACTTCTGCTTTGTTCCGCCCGCCGAGCTCGTCGGCCGGTATTCCATGGTTTGCGACGGCGAACGACCGGATGGCTCTGGCTGCGGTTGCGGACGAGCCTTCGGCGGGTTCGACACGCATAAGAGCACGACGACTGCGATGGTTGTCGAACTCGAAATGACCGAGCTCGACTGGCGAACTCGGCTTTTCCAGACGCTGAACGACACGGGCTGGGGCGAGGCTATGAATGCCACCGATCTCGCTCAGCTTGTCGACGATCTCGTCGAGCACGATCTGGGAGCCGCCGGCAAGCTTCCCGTCGGGCTCATCGTCGGTCGGCGGGCGTGGAACGACGCACACGGAACTGTCGACCAGCTGATGTTTCGTGGGATCGAAACGGTCGGCGTCGGGATTCGGACATGACAAACACCGACAGACGGAGTGTTCATCTGGCGGCAAGCATGGCGAAACCTTGTCCACGTACCCTGCTGAGATGGACGAACCCATGATCATGGCCAGAACACTGATCCTCATCGACCCCTCGAGCCCGCATGGCGAGGGCGGTCTCGACATTCTCACGGACGCCGATCAGGCCGTCACCTTGCTGCTCACTCTCGACGGACGTTCCGCGGAATCGCTGCGTGACTTCGCCAAGGCCGAAGACATCGACGTGTCGATGGCGGGCCTGATCTATCTGGACCAGGTGGCGTGTCGCGTCAGCATCCACACCGACGACATCGAAACCATCTCGACCTCGGGAACCGATGCGGTCAGTGAGATCTTTCATGTGTTGCAGCAACGGCCCGTCAACCGGGTGATCGTTCCGGCGAGCCTGCCGGGTCTCGAGGCCACGGGCTTGTCGAGGTTGCTCCAGGCGTGTCCCGTGCCGGTCGTCGTCGCGCCACGTGGCGGCGACAGTGCGCCCGATTTCCCGATGGCGTCGTAACGCCGGTCGTCACTCGGGTGAGTGGCACACCGCTTCGACGTTGTTGCCGTCGGGGTCGCGGACGAACGCTCCGTAGTAGTTCGGGTGGTACTCCGGCCAGACGCGGGCTTCGTGGAGTACCTCGGCGCCGGCTGCGACGGCGGCCGCCAGGAATGCTCGCACGGCCTCACGATCCGGCGCGGAGAACGCTACGTGCGACTCTCTGAAGCCGATGCCGGTCGAGTGCGGACCAATCCAGAAGTCGGGCATGGGCGGCACGCCATAGCCGATGACCGGACCGAAATCCATGACGCGGCTGCCCCCGAGTGGGGCCAGCACGGCGTCGTAGAACGCCGCACTGGCAGTGGTGTCTGCGCATTGGATGGAGAGATGATCGAGCATCGTCAAATCATCCCACGCCATTCGGGGGGCCTGGAGAGTCAGGCAGCCGCGATGGCAGCAATCGTCGCGCTGGGCAACTGGCGTCGCTCGATCACACTGTCGACGAGACCGTATGCAATGGCTTGCTCGCCCCGGACGATGTAGTCGCGGTCGATGTCTGCGGTGATCCGCTCCGCCGACTGTCCGGTTGCCTCGACGAGGATTTGCACCATTCGGCGACGCATCTCGACCATCTCGGCGACGGCCAGTTCCATGTCGGTCGACTGACCTTGAGCGCCGCCATGCGGTTGGTGGATCAGCACCCGGGCGTTGGGCAGGGCGTACCGCTTGCCCGGCGTGCCGGCAGCAAGCAGGACGGCGGCAGCCGAGGCTGCCTGCCCCACGCAGATCGTGGCCACGTCGGGGTTGACGAAGCGCATCGTGTCGTGGATTGCGAACAGCCCGTTCATGTCGCCGCCAGGACTGTTGATGTAGATGGCGATGTCGGCGTCGGGATTCTCACTCTCCAGATGCAGCAGTTGGGCGACGACGAGATTGGTGACGTTGTCGTCGATGGCGGCACCGAGGAACACGATGCGATTGACGAGCAACCGGGAATAGATGTCGAACGCCCGCTCGCCGCGGCTGGTGCTCTCGATGACCGTTGGGACCAACATGACTGGGCGCGCTCCTTGTTGATTGTTGAGGTGCAACTAGTAGGTTGCAGATCGAAGACTACCTACAGGCGCGGCGAGGTGCAACCCATTAGTTGCGCTAGAGTTTGCGCATGTCACAATCCGACGATCTCGTCATCGAACGCACGACCGATCTCGACATCGATGTCGAGCGGTTGTGGGAACTGATTTCCACTGCAGAAGGTTGGCGCACCTGGCTTGTCGACGAATCCGACATGACCATCGCTCCCGATTGCACCGGCACGGCCACGACCGATGGTGTCGAGCGCGCCGTGTACGTCGAGGCCGTCATCGATGGGTGCGGCATCAACTTCTCGTGGTGGGACCGTGCTGATCCGTCGTCTGCGTCGTATGTGCAACTTGACGTCGTCGAGTTGCCCGACGGACGATCGCAACTCCGCGTCACCGAGCGATTCCTCGGGGCCACCGCCAACGCGACGATGTCGTGCTCGCACGGCACCGCCTCGGGCATCTCCTGGGAAGTCAGGTTTGCGTCGCTGTGGCTGTTGGCGCTGCACTCGACCGTGCTGGCGTGACCCGGCCGTCGCCTCGATCGGCGACCACGGCCGACGAGAAGACGGTGCGCCAGGGCGACAGCGGCGCCCTCGACACACTGTTCGGCGCGCTGTCGGATCCGACGCGTCGGGTCCTGGTCGAGCGCTTGCTGCTGAAGGGGCCCACCACTGCCACGGTCCTCGCCGAGACGACGCCTCTGACGCGACAGGCCATCCTCAAACACCTGCAGGTCCTGGAAGCCGCCGGCCTCCTTGCGCACGAGCGCGTCGGCCGCGAAGTGCACTACCGAGTGACGCCGCAGCCGCTGGCGTCGGCGGTCGGGTGGATCCTCGACACCGCGGGTCAGTGGGACAGCCGGATCGATCGGCTGCGCCGGCTGGCACCGTGAGTGTCTACATGAGGGGCACGACGTAGAACGCGATCGCGGCGAGGTGGCACCCGGCGCCGGCGATGGTGAACAGATGGAAGATCTCGTGGAAGCCGAACACTCGCGGCCACGGATCCGGGCGCTTCAGGGCGTAGACCACCGCACCGAACGTGTACAGGAGCCCACCGCCGAGCACCAGCCCGAAACCGACGCCGCCGAGGTTGCGATGCAGCTGGGAGAACGCGACCGCTGCAGACCATCCGACGATGACGTAGATCGCCGTGAAGACCGACCGCGGCACGGTGACCGGCAACCACTCCAGCGACATGCCGATGATCGCACCGCCCCACGCGGCGCAGAGCACAACGGTCTTCTGCCAGCCGTCGAGAGCGACCGCCATGATCGGCGTGTAAGCCCCGGCGATGGCCAGGAAGATCGCCGAGTGGTCGAGGCGGCGCATGATCGACCGCCCACGGTCGCGCCAACGCAGGCAGTGATACAGCGACGAGATACCGAACATCGTCAGCGTCCCGGCAACGTAGACCAGGAGCCACATTCGCTCGCTGAACGATGCACCGGCGACCGAGGTCATGATGATCCCCAGCACGGCGACGACGGTGAATGCCAGCACGTGCGACCATCCACGCAGCAGCGGCTTGATCAACACGGACTCCACGGCCTTGACGGTATCCATACGATCCCCGATACGTTCGTGGTTCCAATGTTCCACGGTAGGAATGACTGACAAGAATGTCTAACGCATGAGCACAACCGAAAATCCCAATGGCGTGGGGTTCGATATCGTTCGAGACCTGGTGCGGGCCGACATCGAAGCCGGCACATTCGGCGGTCGTGTTCAGACACGGTTCCCTCCGGAACCCAACGGCTACCTGCACATCGGTCATGCCAAGGCGATCTGCGTCGACTTCGGCACGGCGGCCGAATTCGGTGGCATCTGCAACCTGCGGTACGACGACACCAATCCCGATACCGAAGACATCGAGTTCGCCGGATCGATCGTCGAAGACCTCACCTGGTTGGGATTCCCGCCAGGCACTCCGCTGTACGCATCCGACTACTTCGAGCAGCTCTACCTGTGGGCCGAGCACCTCGTCCTGCAAGGGCTGGCCTACGTCGACGACCAGGACGGCGAGACCATCTCGGCACAGCGAGGCGGCTACGGCAAGCCAGGCATCGAGAGCCCATACCGTGATCGCCCCGTCGAGGAAAATCTCGAGCTGTTCAAGCGGATGCGCAACGGCGAGTTCGCCGACGGATCGCGAGTGCTGCGCGCCAAGATCGACATGCAGCACGAGAACATGCAGCTTCGGGATCCGGTGATGTATCGCATCCGTCGTGGGCACCACTGGCGAACCGGCGACGAATGGGTGATCTACCCCACGTACGACTGGGCGCACGGCCAGAGCGATGCCATCGAGGGCGTCACCCATTCGCTGTGCACGCTCGAGTTCGACAGCCATCGTGCCCTGTACGACTGGTACCTCGACCACCTACCGTTGCCGGGCGATCAGCCCCGCCAGACCGAGTTCGCCCGGTTGGAGCTCACCCACACCATCACGTCGAAGCGTCGTCTCGCCCGGTTGGTGGCCGATGGTGTGGTCGACGGTTGGGACGACGCGCGCATGCCGACGCTGCGTGGTGTGCGACGACGCGGCTACCCGGCAGAGGCAATACGCGCGTTCTGCAATTACACGGGCGTCACGCGGACCAACAGTCGGCACTCGATCGAGCTGCTCGAGTCGTTCATCCGCCGACAGCTCAACGAGACGGCGCAGCGCCGAATGGCGGTGCTGCGCCCATTGAAGCTCGTCATCACGAACTGGCCCGACGATGCCGACGGCAACCCGGTCGTCGAACACCACGAGGTCGGCAACAATCCCGAGAACCCCGACGACGGCTCGCGCCTGGTGCCCTTCTCGAAGGTCCTGTACATCGAGCGCGACGACTTCATGGAGGTCGCTCCACCGAAGTACTTCAGGCTGACACCTGGCAGAGAGGTGCGGCTGCGCTCGGCCTATCTCGTCACCGCGACGGGTTGCGTGAAGGACGACGACGGCAACGTCATCGAGGTGCACTGCACGTACGACCCGGCGACGTCCGGCGGCAACGCACCCGACGGCCGCAAGGTGAAATCGACCATGCACTGGGTGTCCGCCGACCACGCCGTCGATGCCACCGTTGCGCTGTACGAGCGGCTCTTCACGGCGGAGGTGCCGGGCGAGGCCACCGGCGACCCGTTCGACGACCTCAATCCCAATTCACGTGAGCTCCTGCTCGACTGCAAGGTCGAGCCGGCGCTGGCCGACACGCCATCGGGGTCGGTCGTGCAGTTCGAACGGCTCGGTTACTTCGCCCACGATCCGACCATCCCACTGTTGTTCCACCGGACAGTCGGCCTGCGCGACGAGTGGGCGAACATCCAAAAGCGAACGTAGGAGCATCCAGGGGAATGGCACGGGGCCGGCTCCGCGTGTATCTCGGTGCTGCGCCCGGCGTGGGCAAGTCGTACGCCATGGTCGAAGAAGGCGTTCGTCGCGCCGCCCGCGGTACCGCCAACTCACCATCCGCGGCCATCGGTTGGTGTTCTCCAACGGCATCATCTTCCTCGCCGCCGCAGCCATCGCGACCCTGCTCGCCACCGGTGGAGAGGTCAGCCGACTGATCCCGCTCTACGCAATCGGCGTGTTCACGAGCTTCACCCTCAGCGGTGCCGGCATGGCGAAGCACCACCTCACCCACAAGGAGCCATCGTGGAAGCGCGGGCTGGTGATCAATGGCATCGGCGCACTGCTGTCGCTGTTGGTGCTCCTGATCGTCACCGTCGTGAAGTTCCGCGATGGGGCGTGGGTCATCATCGTGCTCGTGCCGGTGATGGTCTACGGCGTCGTGCGGCTCAATCGCACGTACCACGCCGAGGACGTCGAGCTTCACGAAGACGCCCAGGCACTGGCCGAGGCGCACACCATGCGCCTGCACTCGGTCGTGGTGCTGGTCGACAACCTCGACGTCGCTACCGCCCGCGCGATCCAATACGCACGCACACTGCAGCCTGACGATCTGCGCGCGGTGCATTTCGATCTCGACTCGTGGCGGACGAGTCAATTGATCGAGGCGTGGGGTGATCTCGGCTTCACCCGATTCCCGCTCGACATCGTCGAATGCCCCGACCGCCGGATGCCACGCGCCGCGCTCGAGCTCGCGATCCAGACGACTGCCGATTGCGACACCGAACTGACCATTCTCATCCCTCGTCGCGAGTACACCAAGGTCTGGCATCGCCTGCTGCACGACCGGTCGTCGAATGCAATCGTCGCTGTGCTGGACGACATTCCGCACTGCAACGTCACCATCGTGCCGTATCACCTCGGTCGCGGGCGTCCGGTGGCCGAACCAATCGCTCCTCCCCCGCCAACGTCGACGCCCCCCACCTTCAGGGTTGGCAGGACGGGCCCCGCGGCGACCAATGTCGTGCCCAAGGATCTGCCGACCGACCGCACACGGATCGCCGACCTCGCCCCACGCCGACGATCGACGGTCGCAGGGCGCGTCCGGGCCTTCAGAGTGCAGCCGTGGGGTGGCAACCCTGCGCTGGAGTGCACCCTTGCCGACGAGACCGGAAGCATCACCGTCGTCTTCTTCGGCCGCCGCGAGATCGGCGGCGTGCGACTGGGCACGATCATGTCGGTCACCGGCGTTGCCGGCGAACATCACGGCATGCGGGCCATCCTCAACCCTGAGTACACCATCGTGTCCACGCCGGCGGCGCCGGTGCAGCCCGACCACCACGAGCGGGCGAAGTCCAACGGGAAGCGCTACGAGCCCCGCTGAGGCGCAATCCGCCAAGTGACTTGCTTATATGTAGATATCGTTATATGGTCGTTCGATGCACATGCCGCTTGTCGACGATGCTCGACGTCCTGTGGGCGCTCGACGAAGAGACCCGTCTGCGAATAGCTGCGCTGTTGCAGCACGGGGAGCTGACGGTCTCCGATCTGACCGACATTCTCAGCATGTCGCAACCGAGGGTGTCGCGGCACCTCAACCTGCTCGCTGAAGCGGGCGTGGTCGACAAACACCGGGAAGGCACGTGGGCGTTCTTCGACCTGGTCACACATGGGCCGATCGGCCAGCTCGTCGGCCAAGTGCTCGCGCTCACCGACGTCGCAGACGCCGTGCTCGCGGCCGATCTCGACCGGCTCACCATCGTGCGCAGCCGGCGCACTGCGTCGGCGCAGGAGTACTTCGCCGGGATCGCGCCGAGATGGGACGAGGAGCGTTCACTGCACGCGTCGGATTCGACCGTCGAGCAAACGATCCTCGACACGATCGGGTCTGCCAAGTACGAGTCGGTGCTCGACGTCGGCACGGGAACCGGCCGAATGCTGCAGCTTCTCGGCCGGGAGGCGAAGCGTGCGGTCGGGTTCGACAGCAGCCACTCGATGCTCGCGGTCGCACGGGCCAACCTCGATCGCGCCGAGATCCGTGGCATCGACCTTCGCCAGGGAGACATCTATGGTCCCCCGTTCGCCAACGATTCGTTCGACCTGATCGTGATTCATCAGGTGCTGCACTTCCTCGACGACCCGGCCCGCGCGATCCGAGAGATCGCCCGATTGTTGACACCCGGAGGCCGACTGCTGATCGTGGACTTCGCTCCCCACTCGCTCGAGTTCCTGCGTTCGGACCATGCCCACGTTCGTCTCGGCTTCCGACCGGACACCATCGAGGTTTGGCTCGAACAGTCGGGACTCGAAGTAGCGACCGTGCGAACGATCGCGCCTCCTCCCGTCGATGACGACGATGCTGTCGGCGGCGAGCGTCTCACCGTGTCGCTGTGGCTCGGCTTCGACCGTCGCCATGCTGATGTGCCAACCGGCTCCAACGAGCAGGCGCGGCAATGACGCTGTCGATCTCGTTCGAGGTCTTCCCACCGAAGTCTGCCGACGCGCTCCAAGGCCTCCGTTCGACCGTGGACCGCCTGGGCGAGGTGTCGCCGGCGTTTGTGTCGGTGACATATGGGGCCGGTGGATCGGACCGCGAGCGGTCGTTCGCCGCGATCGATGCCGTTCGATCGGCCGGGATCGACGTCGCCGGGCACCTCACGTGTGTAGGTCAGTCGAGGTCGGAGATCGACGTCGTCATCGAGCGCTACTCCATGCTGGGAGTGACGCAGATCGTTGCACTTCGCGGCGATCCACCCACGGGCGCCGGAACGCCGTACGAACCTCACGTGGATGGCTACCAGCGAACCGCCGATCTCGTCCGCAGCATCAAACAGCGCCGTGGGTTCGAGGTGGCCGTGTCGGCATATCCGGAACGTCATCCGCAATCCCCCACCGATGACCACGACCTCGACGTGTTGGCCGAAAAATGCGACGCAGGCGCCGACAAGGCGATCACCCAGATGTTCTTCGACAACGATCACTACTTCCGCTTCCGTGATCGGGCACACGCACGTGGCGTCGCAGTCCAGATCGTGCCGGGCATCTTTCCGATCCATTCGTTCCCCGCAGTGGCGAGGTTCGCCGATCGCTGCGGTGCCTCGATACCGACGCGGCTGGCCGACCGGTTCGCGGGATTGGATGACGACGTCGAGACGACCCACAAGATCGCGACCGAGGTTGCCACCGAGCAGATCAACGAGCTTGCCGCGAACGGCGTGGACGAGGTGCACCTCTACACCCTCAACCGCGCCGACCTCGCAGTCGCTGTGTGCCGGCAACTCGGCGTGTCGACGAGGATCGCCGCGGCATGACAGCCGTCAGCAGCCTGCGTGCCGCTGCCGCCGAGCGAGTGCTGGTGCTCGACGGGGCCACCGGTACCGAGTTTCAGTCCCTGAAGACCGCCGAGGACGAGCTGCGCGGCACCCGCTTCCGCGACCATCCGAGCTCACTTGCCGGGAATCACGACCTTCTGGTGTTGACCCAACCCCGTCTGGTCATCGATCTGCACCTGTCGTACTTGCTGGCCGGGGCCGACATCATCACCACCAACACGTTCTCGAGCACGACCGTGGCTCAGCGCGAATACGGCCTCGACGACCCGGTCCTGATCGGTGAGCTCAACCGGACGGCCGCTCAACTGGCCGGCACAGCTGTCGACGACGCCCGGCGACGAGATGGCCGCACGCGCTGGATCGCCGGCGCGATCGGACCAACCAACGTGACGTTGTCGATGTCACCACGTGTCGAGGATCCCGGGTATCGCACGATGACCTTCCGTGAGGTCGCGGAGTCCTATCGGCACCAGATCGCGGGTCTGGTCGACGGCGGAGTCGACGTGCTGCTGATCGAGACGATCTTCGACACCCTGAATGCCAAAGCGGCAATCTGGGCTGCACGTCGTCACGCCGCCGAAAGCGGCATCACCACACCGCTGATGATCTCCGGCACGATCACCGACAAATCAGGTCGCACGCTGTCGGGTCAGACCACTCCCGCGTTCTGGCAGTCCGTCCGGCACGCCGACCCGATCTCCGTCGGGCTCAACTGTGCGCTCGGTGGCGCCGACATGCGGCCCCACATCGAGGAGCTCGCGAGCATTGCGGACACGCTCACCTGCGCCTATCCCAACGCCGGTCTGCCCAACGCTCTCGGTTGCTACGACGAGACGCCCGACCAGACAGCGGCAATCCTCGGCGAGTTCGTCGACGCAGGTTTCGTCAACATCGTCGGTGGCTGCTGTGGCACAACGCCTGCCCATGTCTCGGCGATTGCCGACGCCGTCGCCGGCAAGTCGCCGCGCGTCCCGGTCGAGCGCCGCCGTGTTCTGCAACTCTCGGGACTCGAACCATTCACGCTCACCGACGAGATCCCATTCGTCAACGTCGGAGAACGCACCAATGTGACCGGCTCGGCGAAGTTTCGCCGTCTCATCACCAACGGCGATTTTGCAGAGGCGCTCCAGGTCGCCCGCGAGCAGGTCGAGAACGGTGCACAGATGATCGACGTCAACATGGACGAGGGGTTGCTCGACTCCAAGCAGGCCATCATCACGTTCCTCAATCTCATCGCCGGCGAGCCCGATATCGCCCGCGTCCCCGTGATGCTCGACTCTTCGAAGTTCGCGGTGATCGAGGCCGGGCTCGAGTGCGTGCAGGGCAAACCTGTCGTCAACTCGATCTCGATGAAAGAGGGCGTCGACCAGTTTCTCGCCCAGGCGCGCGTCTGTCGCGATCACGGCGCTGCGGTGATCGTGATGGCCTTCGACGAAGACGGCCAGGCCGACACGGCTGCTCGCAAGGTCGACATCTGCCGCGAGCGTTCGAGCTGTTGAGGACCGAGCTCGACTTCCCGCCCGAGGACATCATCTTCGATCCCAACATCTTCGCGATCGCCACGGGCATCGCCGAACACGACCGCTACGGGCTCGACTTCATCGAAGCGACGGCAGAACTGCGCCGGCGCTTTCCCACGTCGAACGTTTCGGGCGGTGTGTCGAACCTGTCATTCGCGTTCCGCGGCAACGAACAAGTCCGCGAAGCCATGCACTCCGTGTTCCTATATCACGCAATTGCCAAGGGCATGCGTCTCGGCATCGTCAACGCCGGCCAGCTCGCGGTGTATGAGCAGATCGACCGCGAGCTGCGCGACCTCTGCGAGGACGTCGTGCTGGCCAGGCGAACCGACGCGGCCGAGCGCCTCCTCGAATCTGCGACTCGCTACGACGGCGGCCGGTCCGATCAGGGTGAACGAGCCGGGCAGGAATGGCGCGACTGGGACACCGACAAGCGACTTGAACACTCGCTCGTCAACGGCATCACCGAGTTCATCGAGGAGGACGTCGAGGAGTCGCGCCTGCGTCTCCAGTCACCCGTTTCGGTGATCGAAGGACCATTGATGGACGGCATGAACCTCGTCGGCGATCTGTTCGGATCGGGCCGGATGTTCCTCCCGCAGGTGGTCAAGTCGGCGCGGGTGATGAAGCAGGCAGTCGCCTACCTCACTCCGTTTCTCGAGGCCGACCGTGCCGCACTCATCGCTGCCGGTGGCGAGGCCACCTCGAACAAGAAGGGCACCGCGGTCCTCGCGACGGTCAAGGGCGACGTGCACGACATCGGCAAGAACATCGTCGGTGTGGTGCTGGGGTGCGCCAACTACGACATCATCGATCTCGGTGTCATGGTGCCGGCGCAGAAGATCCTCGACACGGCCCGCGAGCACAATGCCGAGATCATCGGTCTCTCCGGCCTCATCACGCCGTCTCTCGACGAGATGGTGCACGTGGCCAGCGAGATGCAGCGCCAGGAGTTCACGGTGCCGCTGCTCATCGGAGGTGCGACGACCAGTCGCATCCACACCGCGCTGCGGGTGACGCCCGCGTACTCCAACGGCCCGGTCGTGCACGTTGCCGACGCAAGCCGTGCCGTCGGGGTGATCTCGAAGCTGCTGTCCGACGACCAACGAGGCGAGTACCTCGCCGACCTCGATGTCGAATACCGCCGGGTCATCGAGGCCCACGAGCGCGCCGAGGTCGAGCGCAACCGCGTCCCGCTCGGCGACGCGCGCGCCAACGCCGGAGTGTTCACATTCGACGAGTCGACGGTCACCGCCCCGTCCTACACGGGTGCTCGCACCTTCGACGACATCGACCTCGCCGATCTGGTGCCGTACATCGACTGGACACCCTTCTTCCACACGTGGGGCTTACGCGGCCGATACCCCGACATCCTCGATGACGCCGAGTTCGGCGATGCAGCGCGGCCACTGTTCGACGATGCACAACGAATGCTCGAACAGATCGTCACCGGTCGCTGGTTCGTGCCGAAGGCTGTCGTTGGGTTCTGGCCTGCACATTCTCAGGGCGACGACATCGTCCTGCCACAACATGCCCGCCGATTGCACGGCTTGCGACAGCAGTTGAAGCGGCGCGATGGGAAGCCGAACCTGTCGATCAGCGATTTCATCGCCCCGGCCGATGCCGGCGTGGCTGATCACGCTGGCGCCTTCGTCGTGACGGCAGGGCCGGAGGAGGTGGCGATCGCCGACCGCTACGCGGCCGCCGGCGACGATTACTCGTCGATCCTCGTGAAATCTCTCGCCGATCGCATTGCAGAAGCCCTCGCGGAGCACATGCACGCGTTGGTCCGACGAACGCTTTGGGGCTACGCACCCGACGAGCTGTTGACCCCGGCACAGATGATCAGCGAACGTTACCGAGGCATCCGACCTGCGCCGGGCTACCCGTGCCAGCCGGATCATTCCGAGAAGGCGACCATCTTCGAGCTCCTCGACGCCGAAGCCCGCATCGGAGTGGGTCTGACCGAGGGCTTCTCGATGTGGCCGGGTTCGTCGGTGTCGGGGCTCTATCTCGCCCATCCCGATGCCAGCTACTTCGCGGTCGGCAGGCTGCAGCTCGACCAGATCGAGAGCTACGCCGAGCGCAAGGGTGTGACGGTTCGAGCCGCCGAATCGCTGCTGGGGAGCACGCTCGCCTACACACCCGCCTAGCCACCACGGCGGGCAGCGATCGTGAACAAGACAGCGGCTGCCGCACACGTCACCGTTCGGAAGTGGTTGCCTGCTGTCCACTGCGACACGTACGTGGCCCAGTAGCGCTGCGAGTCAGCTCCGTCGGGTTTGAGCCCGTCCAACATGTTGTTGCGCGGTATGTGGAACGCCGCGGTGATCGCGATCGAAGCCAGGTATGTGGCTGACCCGGTCGCGAGCCACGCGGCCCGAGGCTCGTCTCGGTTGAGGATGGCATGGATGCCGAGGCCGGCCGAGACGGCGGCGGTTCCCAGGAGCAGCGTCATGAAAACCGGTGTGGGTGCCTGTTTGTTGATCGACTGCATCGCCCCGATGCCCTGCTCGCTCGGGAGCCGACGGAGCGCCGGCATGACGAACGACGAGAAGGCGAAGAACACACCGCCGGCCAGACCCGCTCCGACGGCGGCAACTGTGGCGAATCCGGTCACGCTCATGATGTTGCGAAGTTGACTCATGACGCCATTGAACCGCGGAGGGCTGAGATTGTGAATAGCTCAGCTTCTCAAATACATTCGCCATCGTCTAGACATGTTGCATGGATCGCATCACCGCACTGCTCGACGGGCCCCGAGCGCGTGGAGCGTTCGTGCTCCGCAGCCTGCTGGTTCCACCGTGGTCGATGCGGATCTGCGATGAGGCACCACTCACCATCCTCGCCGTCATCCGTGGCGAGGCGTGCGTCATCCAGAACCAAACGTCGACCCGGCTCGGTGCCGGCAGCATCGCCATCGTGCGCGGACCTCAGCACTACACGGTCGCCGATGATCCTGCGACGAGCCCCGACATCGTCATCCATCCCGGACAACGATGCGAGAACGTCAGCGGACAATCACTGGCGTTGTCGATGCGCCTCGGCGTGCGTACCTGGGGCCACGCTCTCGACGCCCCGACCGCGCTGCTCACCGGTACCTACGAGCATCACAGTGCGCTCGGAAGCGACCTCCTCGGACCTCTGCCCCCCGTCGTCGTGGTCCGCCACGAATCGAATCATCCGATCGCCGCACTCCTCGCCGAGGAAGTCGAGCGCGAATTGCCGGGGCAGCAAGCAGTGCTCGACCGCCTTCTCGACGTTCTCGTCATCGACACGCTGCGCAGCTGGTACCAGCAACAATCCGATGCCTCGTCGTGGTGGGACGCACACCACGACCCACTCGTCGGTGCCGTGCTCGCCCTCATTCACGACTCGCCCGAGGAGGCGTGGACAATCTCGACATTGGCCAGATCCACCGGGACCTCGCGAGCCAATTTGGCCCGGCGCTTCAATGAACTTGTCGGCGAACCACCGATCACCTACCTCACGAAGTGGCGGCTCAGCCTTGCGGCCGACCTCCTCTGCCAACCAACGGCAACCGTCACCAACACGGCGCGATCAGTGGGTTACGGCAGCCCATTCGCGTTCAGCACCGCATTCAAGCGCCGGTACGGGATCAGTCCGCATCAACACCGAACACGCGCCATGGCAATGGCCGAAAGAACCGCGTAACGGGCGGGCGACGGCCCGGCAGGTGTCGCCGAGGCTAGAAATGGGTATCGCCTCCGACATGCCAGCCGTTGCCCCGTCGCCCCATCCCCGGGGCGGTCATTCGACCTCGACATCAGCCTCGACACTGCTGGGTGAGCGCTATTCGCTCACAACTCGCCTTGCGATCGGAGGCATGGGCGAGGTGTGGGCAGCCACGGACACGGTGCTCGGTCGGCAGGTGGCGGTCAAGGTCCTTCGCGACGACCTCGTCGACTCGGCCGTGTTCCTCGAGCGGTTCCGAGCCGAGGCGCGGCACACGGCAGGACTCGCCCACCGCGGGATCGCCAGCGTTTTCGACTACGGGGAGGACCGCCGGGACTCTGGGTGCGTTGCGTACCTCGTCATGGAGCTCGTCGAGGGCCAGCCGCTCTCGAAGGTCATGCACGATCGAGGTGCGATGCCCGTCAACACGGTTCTTTCGTTGTTGGCTCAGACCGCGGAGGCCCTGCACGCCGCACACGTCGCGGGCGTCGTCCATCGCGACGTCAAGCCGGGCAACCTGCTCGTGCTCGCCGATGGAACGATCAAGGTCACCGACTTCGGCATCGCCCGCGCCGCGAACTCAGTGGCGCTCACCGAGGTCGGCCAGATCATCGGGACCGCTCGGTACATCTCGCCCGAGCAGGCCACGGGCAACGAGGCGACCCCTGCGAGCGACGTCTATTCACTCGGTGTCATCGGGTACGAGATGCTCGCAGGAAGTCCCCCGTTCACCGCGGAGAACGCCGGCGCGCTCGCCATGGCTCACGTGCATCAGGATCCGCCGCCTCTCCCGTCGACGGTGCCCGCCCCGGTTCGGGATGCGATCAACGAGGCCCTTGCCAAGGATCCCGCGGAACGACCTCAGGGAGCCGACGCCTTCGCAGCGAAACTTCGCGGCCTGCAGTTG
Source organism: Ilumatobacteraceae bacterium (assembly GCA_963746365.1). Lineage (GTDB taxonomy): Bacteria > Actinomycetota > Acidimicrobiia > Acidimicrobiales > Ilumatobacteraceae > JAENVT01. The sequence continues at coordinate 123,353 of CAVVBH010000010.1, forward strand.
TCGACGATGCCGCCACCGGGAACGGCCTCGGGTACTCCGGATGCCGCCGGCACGTCGACCGTCGTCGCAAGCGTCGACAACGACACGATCCCAGCCACGCGGGTGATGGGTGCCGGAGATGGGTCGAAAACCGCGATCATGCCCCCTGGCGCCATCATCCCCGATCTTGGGATCTCGCGCGAGCCCTACGAGATGCGACGCCGACGTCGCAGACTGGGAATCGGCCTTGTCGCCACGGTTCTCGCCGTACTCGTGTTCGTTCAACTCGGCAGCGCCGGCGACGACCTGACACCAATCGTCACGACCACGACCGTACCCAGCGTGACCTACCTCACCGTCGACGCCAACGCGCTGATAGGTCTTCCCACGGCGACGGCATCCGAAGTGCTGTCCACCGCAGGTTTCGTGGTCGTCACAGATCCCGCAAGCGGTCCTGACGTCGCGGCGGGTGTCGTCACAGGTGTCGAACCCAGCGGACAGGTGCCAGCGGGAGCGACGGTGACGCTCAGCGTCGGCCCCGCACCTGCGGAGACGAGCCCGCCCACGACGGAGAAGGAGAAGGGTCGCGGCAAGCCGCCCAAGGACAACGAGGAGGACTGACGGCGCGTCGGGTGATACGTTGCCTCGATGCCCCGACGAGTGATTTGCATCTCGCGACTGCTCGGTGCAGGCGGCGCCGACGTCGGCCGGATGGTTGCCGACAGTCTCAACTACCGATTCGTGGACGAAGAGATCGTGCAGCAGGCAGCTGAGTCGAACGGCGTGTCCGTCGAAGAGCTCGCCGACGCGGAGCGAAGAACGACGGTCATCGACAAGCTTCTCAGGAACCTCGCGCTCGCCGGAGGCGCCGCGGGCCTCGTGGGCCACGGGGCGGGCCTGATCCCCGTCAACGATGGGACGGACCCCAAGTCCTTGCGCGGGCTCATCCAGAGGTCGATCCACGAGACCGCCGAACGCGGCGACGTCGTGATCGTGTCGCATGGCGCTTCCTACGCACTCTCTGGGCGCAGCGACGTTCTGCGCGTATTGGTGACCGCGTCGCCCGAGATGCGTGCCACCCGTGCCGCGCAAGACAACTCGCTCGACATGAAGCAGTCCACCAAGGCCGTCGCCGACGGCGATGCGGCCCGAGCCGCCTACCTGAAACGCTTCTACGGGGTCGCCGCCGAACTCCCGACGCACTACGACCTCGCACTGAACAGCGACGCGCTGTCCATCGAGCTGATCCGCGACCTGGTCGTCAGCGCGGCAACCGCTCCCTGACAGATCGCCGGCGGAGCCTCACCGGCAGCTACGCCAGGCCCTCAGGGGTCGATGAGCACACCGGGGTTGAGGAGGCCGTTGGGGTCGAGGGTCTTCTTGATGGCACGCAGCGAGTCGGCGAAGAGGTTGGGCCGCTGTCGGTCGTACCCGTCGGGTCGATGCATCCGTCCGACCGCATGGTGGTGTGTGACGGTGCCACCGGCGTCGACCACGGCACCGTTCGAGGCCGCCTTGATCTCTGACCACATCGAGATCTCCGAACCGGGTCGGCCGACGCCCGTCCACGTGTAGTACGGGGCGGGACCGTCCGGGTAGACGTGGGTGAATCGACATGACAGCGAGTGATGCTCGCCGAAGACCTCGCGCAGAACGTCGGTCATTCGCGCACGAACAGTCGCGTCGAAGTCCGGCCAGCGGTCCCAGGTGATCGCGGTCTCGAATGTGTCGGCAACGAGCCCGAGGGACGTGTCGACGCCGAGCTGCACACCGATGAACGCGTCCCGCCATGCGCCCACTGCGCCGCCGCGTCCCGTCGGGGTGCCACCGCCATCGTCGACGTTGATCTCGTCGTCGGCGACTTGGCCGCCGGCGGCGCGCGCCAGGGCAACGGCTTCGGTGATGTTGTGGCGTTGGGAGAGTTCCGAGGATTCGAACGAGACGATCACGAGCGCTCGGGATCCGTCGAGTCCTGCGGCGCGCGCAGCCTCGGCCGGATCGAGGATTCGCAGGTTGGCCGGCCACAACTTGGCCTGCACGATCATCCGCACCGCTTCGCACCCTGCCGCCCACGAATCGAAGGTGATCCCGGCGGTGGAGCGGAACGTCGGGCGTTTCTGGATGCGCATCCACGCCTCGGTGACGACACCGAGGATGCCTTCCGAGCCGATCACCATCCGATCGGGGCTCGGCCCGGCACCGCTACCAGGCAACCTGCGGCTCTCCCACCACCCTTGCGGCGTCAGCATCCGAACCGATTCGACGAAGTCGTCGATGTGCGTGTGGTTGGTGGCGTAGTGCCCGCCGGACCGGGTGGCGATCCACCCTCCCAGCGAACTGAAGCGGAACGACTGAGGGAAGTGGCGCAGCGTGTGACCGCTCGGTTTCAACTGCTGTTCGAGCGCCGGCCCGAGCACGCCTGCTTGGATGCGCGCCGCGCGCGACACCTCATCGATCTCCATGACGCGGTCGAGTCGGTCGAGAGCAATCGTCACACACGGACCGCAGTCGTCGGGCGGGTTCACGCCCCAGACCACCGACGAGCCGCCGCCGTACGGGATGGCGACATACCCGTTGGTGTCGCACCACTCGAGGGTGATCTCCAGGTCCTGCTCGTCGCGAGGATGGGCGACGACATCGGGCGGATTCGGAAAGTGCAGGTTGAACGCATTGGTGCGATCGGTGAAGCTCGCGCCATACGCGTGGAAGGCCCGCTCGTAGGTCGACGACTCACACCACTCCGCAAGCCGATCGGGCACCGCGATGCGCGAGGCCCGCAACGGCGCGTCCTCGGCCCGCGGGACCGGGCCGGCCGTGATCTCGGTGCCATACCGATCGGACAGCTTCGCCGCTAGCGCCGCCCGGTCCGCGTCCGTCGGCTCTTCGGACTCCATGCACCACGCCCAGAACGAACGCCGATCTCCCACGGCTGAACGGTAGCTGCCACGAAGCGGCCAGTCAGGAGTACCCGGACATCACGTGTCTGCGCCGAGGGGCGGGAGGAACAGGGAGCTCATCTGCGGCGGGGCGCCGGGCGGGGCCGTGTCGCTGTCGAAGCCGAGGACGATGACCTGACCGTTTCGTGGAACGAACCCGGCCGGGTCGCCGCGTCGCTCGACACCGTCGACCCACCAGCGCACGGCCGCCGGCCGCCCGTCGGGGCAGGTGCTGCGGTGTTCAGCGCCGTCCCACAGGCGCAGCTCGTCGGCGGACACGTTCCAGCCGCCACGCTCGATGAACAGCCCGAGGGTGGCGCGATCGCCGGCTTCGTCGGCCTCCGCCGGATGGACGTAGACGAGACCGTCTCCGTGGGAGTGCACGCCCGTTTCCGACGCGAACGATGGAGCGTTCGGCAGCCACGCACCGCATACGTGCACCCCAAGTGCGGCGGTCCAGAAGTCGACGCCGACGCGGGCGCCGGCGGTTGGTGGTAGTGCCGGTGCCTCGAGGGCCACCGGCAGCTCCGAGTCGACGGCGAGGGCGGCGGCCGCATGGCGAGCGCGATCCTCGGCGAGCGGCGGACCGATTGCCGACTGCAGCGCGGGCACGCCCGAGCCGAAGGTGAGCACAACGGAGCCGTCGGCGACGATCGCCAGCGGCGAACCGGCAGCCGTCTCGAGAGCGGCGCGGAACGCCTTGTACATCGTCGGGTCGATCGTCATCACGATCTTCCAGCCCGCACCCGCGGTCAGTTGGACCTCCGCGGCGGTCACCGCCTCCACGCCGGTCAGCGTCGCGCCCACCGTGTCGCAGCGGATCACATCGCCCACCGAGCCGAGACCCGGACCACTGCACGGCCCGAGTTCGCTGGACGTGACTGCAGCGATGGACGTCGCTCCGCGTTGCGCAGCGGCGCGCAGCTGATAGGGGTCGGCCGACGACCGCACACTGACGCCTTCGGGTCGGGCGACAACCGCGGCGTCGGTGACGCCCATACGCTGTAGACGGCCGCGGACGATCTCGACGGCTGCGCTGATGGTCGCGGGATCGGTGCCATTGGGCGCCGCGAGCAACGTCCCGCCGTCCGCGGTCGTGCCCGGCGTCGCCGCCGTCGTGCCCGGCGTTGCCGCCGTCGGGTCGGGCGTAGCCGTCGGTTCGTCGGAAGCGCACGCCGCCACGGTGACCAGCGCCCCGACGGCGGCCGCGACGACTCGTGTTCGAAACGTGGTCCGCAGCCCCAACCGACGCAGATTGGAACGATGTGGAGGGACGCGGTCGGAATCTTCCCACCTTCGCTTATCTTGACGAGTCACAGAGATAGGTCGTTCTTCCATGCCATCACGTCCCACGACGAGACTCACCTTTCCAGCCTGCGATCGGACGCATCGGCGCCGAGCCGTCCCCAGTGTGTGCACCCTCATGATTGTCAGTTTGATGCCGCTGGCATGCTCCGCCGTCCATCGCACGGCGGCGGCACCTACGTTCGTTCAGCAAGCCAGCGCCGTACCCCAAACTGATCAAACGATGGTAGACGCGACGTATGCCGGCGCCCAGACAGCCGGCAACACGAACATCGTGGCGGTCGGCTGGAACAATGACACCTCGGACATCACTTCATTGACCGACAGCAGCGGCAACACCTACGCAGTTGCCGCACCGGTCACACGGGGCGACGGACTCAGCCAAGCGATCTACTACGCGAACAACATCGCCGCGGCCCCCGCCAACGGAAACACCGTCCGTGTGGTGTTCAACACGTCGACGCCTTACGTCGATCTGCGAATCACCGAGTACGCCGATCTCGACAAGGTGAACCCGTTCGACAAGACCGCCTCGGCCACCGGTAGCACCAACAGTGCTACCACCGCAGCGGTGCAAACCACTTCCAACAACGAGCTCGTCTTCGGTGCCGGCATGACAACCGGGGCTTTCACTGGTGCCGGCAGCGGCTTCACCACCCGCGTCATCACTTCGCCGGACGCCGACATCGTCTTTGACATGGTCGCCCCAGCAGCTGGCTCGTACAACGTCAGCGCTCTTGGGACAGGCAGTTGGGTGCTGCAGATGGCCACGTTCAAATCCGCGGGGGCGGATACCACCCCACCGATTGAGCAATCCGATCTCGTTTCGACCACCGTCGCGCCGACGACGACCTCGCCGACAACGACCCCGCCGACAACCCCACGGACCACGACTCCACCGACAACCCCGCCGACAACCCCACCGACGACGACCCCACCAACAGCGACCGCGACGACGGGTGTGTTCCCGCTCTCCGTCAGCTCGAATCGGCGTTACGTCGTGGATCGCAATGGAGCCCCCTTCCCCATCATGGGCCGTACGGCGTGGTTCATCACCTCGCTGACGCCCGCTGACTACCGCACGTTCATCGACGACACCGTGGCCAAGGGCTACAACTCGATCGAGTTCCACGTGATCAACCATGACGGACGCGGCAACAACCCACCGTTCAATGGGAATGGTGATCTGCCATTCCTGAAGAACTTGGACGGCGGTACGTACACAGGCCTTCGCGCTGATCAAGATGGCTACACCTCGGGGTTGGCTCCAGACTTCACGACCCCCAACCCGGAGTTCTGGAGCTATGTCGACGGTCTATTGGACTATGCCGAGTCCAAGTACATGGCGGTGTTCATGTTCCCGGCGTATGTAGGAGCTGGTGGTGGCACCAGCCAGGGATGGATGACCGAGATGACAGCCAATGGTCAGGCCAAGATGCAGGCCTACGGAGAGTTCATCGCTGACCGTTACAAGGATCGGGGCAACATCGTCTGGATGATGGGTGGCGACTACGGCCACTTCGACACAAGCCAGCTGGCCGCCGAAATCGGCCTGCTGGACGGTCTGAAGAGCATCAGTGGCCAGTCCACCTTGTTCAGCGCCGAATGGAACTCGGCCGTCAACGGGGCCGACCAGCCCGACCTTGGTAGCCAGCTGAACCTGAACAGTGTGTATGACTGGGGCGGCAACATCCTCGATCAAGCGCGAGCTGCCTACAGCCATAGTCCGACTACACCAGCCTTCCTCCTCGAAGAGCCCTACGACGAGGAAGGCCCAGACGGCAACAGCGTCAACCCCAGTGCGACCCAACCCACTCGGCGCTTCCAATGGTGGGGATGGCTCGGGTCCATTGGTGGTTACATCTCTGGCAACGGTTACCTGTGGCCCTTCCAGCCCGGTTGGCAGGATCACCTCAACACCCAGACAGCTCAGGACATGGCTCGGCTCAACGCGTTCATGCAGTCCTACCACTGGTACGACTTGGTCCCGTCCGGACTCGGTGGGATGAAGACCTTGGTAACGGCCGGTGGTGGCGAAGGTGGAGGCAACAACGCCACGGCTGTGGCGGCTTCCGCGACACCGGACGGCACGCTGCTGATTGCCTATGTTCCTCCGGCTCACACCGGCAGCGTGACGATCGACATGACAGCTCTGAGCGGCAGTGTCACCGCTCGGTGGTACGACCCGACGAGCGGTACCTACAGCGCCGTCAGTGGCTCACCGTTCACCAATACCGGGACGAGGGCCTTCACAACTCCCGGCGACAACAGCGCTGGACAGGCCGACTGGGTACTGGTGCTCACGCGAGAATAGTCAACAACGAACTACCGGTGAGTTGGCAAGGACAGTCGAAGTGGTCAGGTCATCTGGGTCGCCGCGTCCAACCCTGACCACGACGACATAGCACCCACCCCGAGGGTGGTTCAGCCCGGTCCGCCGAGGGTGGGCCTTTTGATCGACGCGGGCGGCGAAGCGGTCCTGTGCGGACCATTCCGACGCCCGCGTGGGCTTCCGCGATTGCGTTTGATCACGGGGGTCTGTGACGCGGCGGTCCGAGACGGTTCGTGACCGCAATCGCCGGACAGCCAGATCCTGCTGATCGGGCAGCGGCCCCGACACTCGCGGCAGCCCGCGACAATGGAGGCCGGGGCACTGGGAACGGCAGCGGGGACCTGTTCGAGCCGAGTGGCAACCTCGACCAAGAACACGTCAAGACCATCACCGAGATCGTCGAGCTGTACGAAACCGAACTCGACCGCGTCTGCACCCCGGTCCCACAGTGCCACCGCCCCGATCGTGCGCTGGCGCGATTCGTCGACGACGTCGACGACCTCATCCCCGGCGACTGGAATCATCTCACCGCCGCAGGCCAGTCACGACTCGCCGAAACCATCTGGCCCGTCGTCGCAACGATCCTGTCGCAGCTCTGACACGCTCGGCAACCGGGACTTTTCTTGGCAGCCCCAACGGGATTCGAACCCGTGCCGCCACCTTGAGAGGGTGGTGTCCTAGGCCACTAGACGATGGGGCCCGGTAGCCCCAGCACACTACCAACGGGGCTGTGAGGTGCCAACCAAAACGACCGAAGGCCGACCACTGTGGCCGACCTCTGACGTGCTGGCGAACTAGCTGGTGAACGTGTTGCGAAGAGCTGGGGAACAAGGACTCGAACCCTGAATAACAGTACCAGAAACTGCTGTGTTACCAATTACACCATTCCCCATCGGGCGAGCCCGTGGAACCGGAAGTCTAACAACCGACCGCGATCGGTCACACGCGACGTTCAGCCGGTGATCGACAGCAATCGCTTGAACCCGATGATCCGACCGAGCGCGATCCCGGCGGCCTCCTGGAGCTCTCTGCCGGTCGCTGAACTGCCCTGCACGGGACTGGTTCGCGTCGGCGAGACATAGGCCACGAGCCCGAGCTCCTGGGCGGTCAACCGCGAGCGCAAGGAGTGGAACGGATCGCTGACCAGCAGCACTCGGAACAGCCCGCGTTGATGCAGCAGGGTGGCAACACCGTCGAGCGATGCGTAGGTGCTGTGACTCGCACTCTCCTGCAAGATCGCCTCCGCCGGCACACCGAGCTCGATCAGGTAGTTGGCCGATGCCTCTGCCTCGGTGAATCGATCACCGGGCTGGTTCCCGCCGGTGACGACCATCACTTCGGCAACGCCCGCCGCCCACAGATCAGCGGCGTGGTCCAACCGAGCAGCCAGTTGTGGCGACGGCCTACCGTCGTATTGGGCGGCCCCCATCACGACGATCGCATCGACGCGGCGGGTCTGGTCGCTGCGACCCGTGCTGTGCACCTGATACAGCGTGACCAGGTAGTACCCGACGGCCACCAGCACGAAGCCGGTGGCGCCGAATAACGACACGACGTGGCCAGCGCCGCCGCGGAAGGATCGGGATGCCACCCGCGGGCGTCGGGTCGACGAGCGCGACCGCCGGTGTGCCGGTCGGCGGCGTGACGCTGATGAGCGGATCGAGGTCACTCACATCGATGCCGCCATGTTCAATCGTCTGACAACTTCATCCCGCCCCAAGACCTCCAGCGCCTCGAACAAGGGTGGGCCGATGGTTCGACCGGTGACGGCGACACGAATCGGTGCCTGCGCCTTGCCCTTCTTCAGACCGTGCTGTCTCGCCCACTGCCTCGAGTGTGTCCTTCAACGCCACCGCGTTCCAGTCAGGCAACTCACGGTATGCGTCGGTCGTCTCGTGGAGCACCTCATGTGCGCCGGGTGCCGACATCGTCTTCTCCCACGCCTGCTCGTCGAGACGAGGGTCGGCGAGAAACACGAAGTCGATCACTCCCGGCACCTCCGCCAACGTGTTCGGCGCGCGACTGCACGACGGGCGCGAGCGCGGCGAACTTCGCTGCATCGAAGCGCTCGGCGGGCCACGGCGCGTCATCGGCGAGAAGGAACGGTTCACACGCGGCAATGAACTCGTCGATCGGCAACTTGCGGATGTACTCACCGTTGAACGCCGCAAGCTTCTTCACGTCGAAGAACGCTGGCGAATGGTTGACATCCTCCAAGCGGAAGGCCGACTCGATCGTCGACCACGGAACGATCTCCTCATCACCGGGCGGCGACCATCCGAGCGTCATCAGGTAGTTGACCATCGCCTCGGGTAGATACCCTTCGGCGCGGTACTGCTCGACGGCCACCTTGTCGCGCCGCTTCGACAACTTCTTGCGTTGCTCGTTGACAAGCAGCGGCACGTGCGCCCAGACCGGCGGCTGTTGTCCCAACGCCTCCCACATCAACTGCTGCTTGGGAGTGTTGGGAAGGTGCTCCTCGGCGCGCACGACGTGCGAGATGCGCATCTCCATGTCGTCGACCACATTGGCGAGCAGGAACATCGGCGTGCCATTGCCGCGCAGCAGGACGAAATCTTCGATCGACGAGTGCTCGAACACCACGTCGCCACGCACGAGATCGTGCACCGTCGTGGCGCCCTCGGGGACCCGGAATCGCAGCACCCGGCCGGGCCCGGGGCCCAGACCCCTGTCGCGCGAATAGCCGTCGTATCCGCTGACGCCGGTGGCCTTGGCTCGCTCTTGGATCTGCTCCGATGTGAGGTCGCAGTAGTAGGCCGCACCGGCCTCGAACAACCGCTGCGCGGCAGCGAGATGTGCCTCGGCATATTCGCTCTGGAAGTAGGGCCCCTCGAACGCCGGATCATCCTCGTCGATACCGATCCACGCCAGCGCGTCGATGATTCCCTGGGTCCACTCGGGTCGGTTGCGCGCCTCGTCGGTGTCTTCGATTCGCAGCACGAAGGTGCCGCCCAGCCGCCTCGTGAGGGCCCAGTTGTACAGCGCCGTGCGCGCCCCACCGACGTGGAAGAACCCGGTGGGCGACGGCGCAAATCGAAATCGAGGGCCGCTGCTCATGTGTCATCCACCCTACCGGCCGAGCCGTTCCGACTCGGGCGCGCCGACCACCGCCTGCGCAGTGGTGGTCAGGTGGCCGTGGGGCGTTGGGTGATCAGCACCAGGTTGCGCAACTGGCGCAAGGCCACCGACAGGGTCGTGAGGTCGTACGCATCGGCGCGGCGGATGTCGGTGAACATCGCCATGGCCCGCGAGACGACACGCTCGTTCGCGGCCGCCCACTGCGGGCGCTACCGACGTAGAGCGCATCGTCGGCGAGATCGGCCAACGCGCCCATCAAATCGTCGCGCAAGGCCGAACGAGCCTGTGTCTGCCATCGGTCGTTGCGGGGCAACATGCCCACCGCATCCCAGAGCCAGCCGAGGTCGAGCGTGTCGAACACGTCCCAATACGCCGCAGCGGTCTCGTGCACGGTCAGGTTCCGCCGGCTGGCCAGATCGATGATGTCGAAGGAGGTGTGCATCAGGGGCCAGGCGACGGAGCGCTGGGCGACGAATTCGGGAACCCCCGCGGCGAGCCGGGCCGCCTCGTTGGCGAAGACCTGGTCGCGCATCCTGCCCTGCAGGTGGGTCTCGAGTGAGCTCATCAGCTCGGTGATTCCGGGTTTGAACTCGGCAACCACGGAAGCGATCTCCAGGGGCGGACGACGATGACGGAGCAGCCAGAGGGCTCCGCGCTCGACCATTCGCCGCGCAGTCGAGGAACAGTTCGAGCTGCGTGTCGAGCTTGACGTGCGTCGGCAGGGCTTCGATCTGTTCCCACATCGTCGGGAAGTTGAAGATGTCGCGCGCTGCGACCCAAGCGCGCATGACGTCGACGACACCCGCGCCGGTGTCCTCGGTCATGCGGTTGTCGAACGAGATACCCGACAGGTTGACCATCTGATTCGCGACCTGCGTGGCGATGATCTCGCGACGCAGCCGATGGCCCAGGATCTCCGAGCGATACCGCTTCTGCAACGGGGTCGGGAAGTAGCGAACGAGATCGGGCTCGAGGTACGGGTCGTCGGGGAACTCCGTGCGAACCATCTCGCTCATGTTGACGCTCTTGGTGTACGCCAACACGACCGCGAATTCCGGAGTCGTCAGTCCCATCCCCGCGGATTGTCGCTCGGCGAGCAGTTTGTCGGTCGGCAGCGCCTCGAAAGCCCTGTCGAGCCAACCCTCGGACTCGAGCACGTGCAAATAGCGCGCGTGGACGTTGACCATCGGTAGTGCCTGTCGGCGGGCGATCGCCAACGTCAGGGTCTGCGAGCGGTTGTCGTCGAGCACGAGTTCGCCGACCTCGTCGGTCATCGCTTGCAGCAACTCGTTGCGCTCCTCGATGGTCATCTCACCCTCGGCCATCACGGCTCCGAGCAGGATCTTGATGTTGACCTCGTGGTCGCTGCAGTCGACCCCAGCCGAGTTGTCGATGGCGTCGGTGTTGACGAGACCGCCCTTCAGCGCGAACTCGATGCGTCCGCGCTGCGTGAGGCCGAGGTTCCCACCCTCGGCGACCATGCGGGAGCGCAGGTCGACGCCGTTGACGCGTAGGCCGTCGTTGGCCCGATCACCGACGTCGGCATGAGTTTCCGTCGAAGCCTTCACGTATGTGCCGATTCCGCCGTTCCAGAGCAGATCCACTGGCGCTCGCAAGATGGTCGACAACAGTTCGTTGGGCGTGAAAGCGCTTCGAGTCGTGCCCAATCGCTTGCCGGCCTCGGGACTGATCGTGATCGTCTTCAAGGTTCGCGGGTAGACCGCGCCGCCTGCCGACAGGAGCGACGCGTCGTAATCGGCCCAACTCGACCGTGGCAGGTTGAACAACCGTTGCCGTTCCTCGAACGATGGTGCGGGATCAGGATCAGGGTCGATGAAGATGTGGCGATGATCGAACGCCGCCACCAGCTTGACGTGGCGTGAGCGCAACATCCCGTTGCCGAACACATCACCCGACATGTCGCCGATGCCGACGATCGTCAACTCGTCGTTGTCGGCATCCTTACCCAACGCGCGTGCGTGGCGGCGCACGCTCTCCCATGCGCCCTTTGCGGTGATGCCCATGGCCTTGTGGTCGTAGCCTGCGCTGCCGCCCGACGCGAACGCGTCGCCCAGCCAGAATCCGTAGTCGCCGGAGATCTCGTTGGCGATGTCGCTGAAGCTGGCCGTGCCCTTGTCGGCCGCGACGACGAGATACGGATCGTCGCCATCGAGACGAACGGTGTCGGGCGGCGGCACGATGGCGCCGCCGACGATGTTGTCGGTGAGGTCGAGCAGGCCGCTGATGAACTCGCGGTAGCAGGCCACGCCCTCGGCGCGAAACTCCTCGGCGCCGGCCGGCGGCTTCTTCAGCACGAACCCACCCTTGGCCCCGGTCGGGACGATGACCGCGTTCTTGACGATCTGTGCTTTGACGAGCCCGAGGATCTCGGTGCGGAAGTCCTCGCGACGATCACTCCAGCGAATGCCACCGCGGGCGATGCGGCCGTTGCGCAGATGCACACCCTCGACGCGCGGTGAACACACCCAGATCTCGAACATGGGGCGCGGCAGAGGGAGGTCGGGAACCTTCGAAGTGTCGAACTTGTATGCCAGCACCGGCCGATAGCCGCCCGATTCGCCCGGTCGGAACGCGTTGGTGCGAACGGTTGCATCGATCAGCGCCGACAATGTGCGCAGCGTTCGATCGTCGTCCAGGCTCGGCACAGCATCCAGCGCCTCGTCGAGCTCGGCGCGCAACGCTGACTCGGTTTCGACGATGTCGTCGACGGCCAGGGGATCGAACCGCGCGGTGAACAGTGCAGCCAGCACTCTGCTGATGTGCGCATGGCGCACCATCGCTGCCTCGATGTACTGCTGGCTGAACGGAAACCCGATCTGACGCAGGTAGCGCGAATAGGCGCGCAAGATCTCGATCTGGCGCGAGGTCAAGCCGCCGAGGATGACGAGACGATTGAGCCCGTCGACCTCGATCGAACCGCTGAACTCGGCGAGAAACGACCGTTGCACCTCGGCTTTGATCGCGTCGTTCAGCTGGGCGCCCGGCGGTACGGCAACACCGACATCGTGCAGCCACACCGTTGCGCCGTCGAACACGAACCCGAACGCACGCTCGTCGAGCGCACGGAGGCCGAGTTGATCGAGCAGCGGCAACATGTCGGCGAGCGGGATCGACTCGCCACGTCGATAGATGCGGAACCGCCACGTACCGTCGGAGCGCTGCAGCAGATCGGTGGTGATCTCCGCGGCACCCTCGGCCAAGGCGTCGATGTTGACGAAGTCGAGCGCGGCGACCGATGGATCGTTGAGCTCGTCGTAACCGGCGGGCATCGCCGGTTCGACCCGGCCGACCACCTCGGAGCGCGCCCCCAACGAGGCTCGAACTGCATCGAGCCAATCGTCGGCGATCTTGATCGTGGTCATTGGTCTCCCGGCAACGATGGCGGCAGTTTCCCTGCTCAGCGACACTAGTCGGTAGCGTCTAGGAAATGAGTCGCCGCTCGTTCCGACGTCGGGCAGAGTCGCACCCCGGTCACCGCTCCGTTACCGGCGGGCTCGCCCGTGCCGCGGTCTTCGGTGTCAGCGATGGCCTGGTGTCGAATGTCTCGCTGGTGATCGGCTTCGCGGGCGCGGGTGTCGACTCCTCCGTTGTCCGCCTCGCCGGACTGGCCGGTGCGATCGCCGGTGCGACCAGCATGGCCGCCGGGGAGTGGGTCAGCATCTCCGCACAGAACGAGCTGATCTACCGCGAGCTCGACATCGAGCGCCGCGAACTGGTGCACAACACCGAGTCGGAGACTGCCGAGCTGGCGGCGATGTACGAAGGCCACGGCATGACCCGCCAGATCGCACTCGATGCGGCCGCCGACGTCATGCGGGTACCCGAGGCCGCCTTGGCGGTTCACGCCCGGGAAGAGCTCGGCGTCGATCCCGATGCTCTGAGCTCTCCGTGGAGCGCAGCGGGCCTCTCGCTGATCTGCTTCCTGGTCGGAGCCCTGCTGCCGGTCATCCCATGGTTTGCCGGCAGCGGCAACGCGGCAGAGGTGGCATCGGTCCTCATCGGCGTTGTCGGCGGCAGCGTTCGTCGGGTTTGCCATCGGCAGGTTCGCCGAGCGGCGCAAGCTCTGGAGCGCCGTCCGCCAGGTCTTGATCCTGCTGATCGCGTGTGGAGTGACCTACCTGGTCGGCAAGGCGTTGGGTGTCAGCATCAACTGATCGGGATCACAGGCCCTGAGTGCGCTGGCGAACGGGCGCGATCTTCAGGATCACTCGTTCGGTCGCGATCTCGTTCCCATAGTCCTGACCGATGTACTTCTGGGACAGCGCATCGATGTGTGCGCGAGCCTCGGGGCCGCGCACCTCGCTGGCAACCGTGCCCCGTACCTCGCCGTAGCTGTACGGGCTGTCGGACTTCCAGATCGCCAAGGTGACGTTCGGGTTTGCCTGAATCGCCTTGTACTTGACCCGACCGACTTCGGTGTTGATCATCACATGTTCGTCGTCGGCATCGACCCACATCACGTGGGTGGCAATGAGGTCACCGCCGAGATGAAAGGAGATCGAGCCGAAGTTCTTGCCTTGGGCGAGCTCACGAATCTTTGGATCAAGCATGGGATCACCATACGTGCTTCGATAGCGGTATGCGTCAACTGAATGTGCTCGGCGAGGTGCTGCAGCCGTGCTCGCTCGATCCCTTGACCGGCTACTACCGCACCGGCTGTTGCGAAAATCGCGGAGACGATCCTGGTCTCCACGTGGTGTGTGTGGTGGCCACCGAGCAGTTCCTCGCGTACTCGCAAGCCGTTGGCAACGACCTGTCAACACCCATGCCTCAGCACGGGTTCGCCGGTCTCACCGAGGGCGATCAGTGGTGCCTGTGCGCGGCCCGCTGGCAAGAGGCGCTCGAGGCCGGCGCAGCACCGAAGGTACGGCTGGCAGCCACACATCTCTCGGCGCTGGAGTACTCGACGCTCGCCGACCTGCGCGCCCACGCAATCGACGACTGAGATCGCAATTTACGTCCGGCGCTCGACACGCCGGGGGTTGTCTACGTGACTGTGACGTTGTCGAACGTACCGGTGCTGAGGTTGTTGCTGTTGTTGTGCGACGACACCGCCAGCCCGATGTAGATCGTCGGCGTCATCGTGACCGTCTTCGAGGACCCGACCCAGGTCACACCGTCGGCCGACCGTTCAGCGGTCACGAGATTGCCGACACGGGTGAGCCGCACCCAATACGGAGGTACTGGGCCTGCGCCCTGCGAGGACGTAATTGCCTGGTTCGTGACCTGCCGGTCGAGGAACTCCCATCCGTTCAGTCGCGTGATGTCCATCGTTGCCTGGATGCTTCCGGGGGCCAGCGTCTCCCGGAACATCACGCCCGCCTGCGCACCGCTGTCGTTTCCGACGATCGAGACGACCCGGGCGGTCAGGCGACCGTCGCCCGTCATCGAGCGGTAGACGAATTGGAACTCGTCCGTGGTGCCGCCGATGGTTCCCTTGCCGGCGGTGACGGTGTAGGTGGAATTCGAGTACGTGGTCGCGCCGGGTCGACCCGTCGACGGAACATCCACGAAGCCAGTGAAGATGCCCAGCGGGTTGACATAGATGCCCACGGCGTCCGTGTCGGTCAATGCGCCGCCGGATCCAGTCGCCCCCAGGTCATTCGTGATGACGGTGAGAGTCGCTGCGCCACTGAAACCACTTGTAGGTGTGAATGTCAGTCCGGCCAGGCGAAGGTTGATGTTCGCAATGGTCCCGGTGAATGTCATCGTGGCGTCGGCGGTACCGTCGCCCACCGAGAATGCCAGGCCGGTCATGACGGGCAACGTGATCGTTCCGTTCGTGGCCGTCAACGTCACCTGCACGGCCGCGGCGGCTGCATCGATGTCGCTGATCGAGATCGCGTTGTTGTTCGCCGCTGAGAACACCTTGTTGGCGTCCTTCGGCGTCTCCTGTGCGCCCGGCACGCTGTTGACCGGCGCATCGTTGACGGCGGTCACGGTCAGCGAGACCGTGACCACGTTCGAATCGAGTAGCCCGTTGTTCGCCTTGTAGGTGAACGAATCAGTCCCGTTGAATTGAGCGGTCGGGGTGTAGGTGAACGAGCCGTTGGAGCCCAACGTGAGCGTCCCATGGGCCACACCTGAGACGAGAACCGCAGTGAGCGGGAAACTCCGCGGATCGGTGTCATTGGAGAGGACGCCTGGCGCAGCAGTGTTGAGAGGAGTGTCCTCGGCCGTGGTGTAGCTGTTGGCGACGGCGACGGGCGCGGGGTTGGTGATCGAGAGGATGTAGTCCATCGAGGCTGCTTGTTTCGTGGAGTCGAACACGGTGACGGTGACCGTGAACGTGCCGCCGACCGTCGGAGTTCCCGAGATCACGCCCGCGGCGTTGATGTTCAGCCCACCGGGGAGACCGGTGGCCGATGTCCACGGCGTCGACCAGACGTAAGGTCCCGTCCCGCCGCCAGCGGTCAGGGTGGTCGAGTAGGGGACGCCAACCAGGCCGGCCGGGACCGTCAGCGGGCTGAGGGTCATCACGGGCAACGGCAGACCGATGCGGGCAGCGCCCGCACCAGCGATGGTGATGTCCTTGACGACGATCCCGCCGATGTTGGCCGCCTGCACGCTCGAGAGACTCAGTGTCGAAGTCGGTGCGTAGATCACGCCGCGCAGGCTGCTGACATGCGATCCGCCGTCGATGTGGATGACTTGCGGATTGAGCTTGGCGACCCAGATCACCAAGTTGGCGTCGACTCCCGTCGCACGACCAGTGAGGTCCACGGTGGCAGCAGCATTGACCGTCACCGCTCCTGTCTTGACATACACCAGGACGTCGGTTCCACTGACGTTCCCGCCGGTGATGCTCAGACCATTGCAGAAGACATGTCGACCGGGCTGGAAGACGACGACTCCCGTCGAGATCGTTACCACTTGCGGGTACACGGTGATGACGTCGCGGTTCGCGCTCTGGCCGATCGGGGGGTTCGGCCCGCCGGCCAGGCACGTGTCGGCCGGAGGCTGTCGTGCGACGAACGGGTCGACGAGCCCGGGGAGCGAGCTGGTGGCGCCGCTCGGTTGCAACAGGCTCTGAGTTCCACTGATCGGCGCTGCACCGCAGGAGCCATCGATCAGTCCCTTGCCGATCACCGTGATCGTTCCGGTTCCGGACAGGGTCAGGTTCGGGCACGCCACCGACGCGCCGGCGCCCAAGGCGAGCAGCGGGACCGGCGACGAGTTGGCAGACGTCGGCGTGGCTTGGGCGTCGACGCGCAGCGATGCCCGCAGGGTGTACACGAGCGGGGCCCGCGTGCCCAGGCCTGTCAGCGTGAGGGAAACGGACGCGGGGTTGCCTGCGCAGGCTGTGTCACACCCGGCGACGGCCTGCTTGAGATGGCGGCCGAGCAGGACATCGGAGGACACGCCGTTCTTGCAAAGGCGACGAGTCAGTTCTGCGGTAGCCGGGTCGAAGGTGTAGTAGGCAACGACCCTGATCCCGGTCTGGGTGATCGAGACAGGGACTTCATGGTCGATCCAACTGAAGCGCAGGATGAAGGAGTGGGGCGGTGCGCAATCGCTCATCGCGGGCGCGGCCGCGTCGTTGGAGACACCGACGCTTGCGTCACGTGCGGCCGTCATCGGATCGGTGGCACCGGCGGATTGTGCGTCACGGGCGAGGAACCCCGAGATCAATGCGGCGTCGGACGAGTCACCGACCTGCGTTGCCGTGGAACTGGAGACGTTGAGTGACGTGATCAATGCCGCGACCACGACGCCACCGATCAGGGCGCTGAGCACCAGGGCAATCAGCAGTTCGACCAGGGTGAATCCGCCATCGGCGTCG
Source organism: Ilumatobacteraceae bacterium (assembly GCA_963746365.1). GTDB lineage: Bacteria > Actinomycetota > Acidimicrobiia > Acidimicrobiales > Ilumatobacteraceae > JAENVT01. The sequence continues at coordinate 140,808 of CAVVBH010000010.1, forward strand.
CGCTCGATGCGGACCCGGACGCCGAGAGAGGGCGACATGCTCATCGGTTGACGCTCCACGACTGCACGTAGGTCTTGGTCACCGCTCCGACGAGTCCCTGTTGAAAGTTGACCTGCGCACGGATGATCACCTTCGCTGGGTCACATGCCGAACTGGGACTCGGGTCCACGCACGCGGAGAAGATGACGTTGCGCTGGAAAACGACGGCTCCATCCGAAGCGGATGCCGTCGCGGTCGCACCGCGGTCTCCGCTTTGAACGACCCCACACGCGTTGATCCAATCGACCCTGATCGCGACGCCGTTGACGGTCGAATCGACGATGCTTCCGGTCGCGGGGGAACAGGACAGTGGGCGCACGAGCGAGATCGCCCTTTCGATCGCACCATCAGCCGCGTACTCGCGGTTTCGCACCAGTTCGAGAGTGTTTCGGTTGTTCAGACCTGACGTCGCGAGTGCAGCGAGTCCGCCGCTGATGGCGCCGATCATCACCACGAATCCAATGGCAAGGATCAGTGCTGCGCCGCGATCCTCATGGTGGGGACGGGGTCGACCGGTCACGGCGAACTGACCTTGATCTGCATGCTCTCGTGCAAGCCGCGTGGCCCGGTGACATTGAGTGTCAACAGTTGCGGAGCGGCGAGGGCGGGGCAGATGCTGCCGGCTGGGACGACCGATGTGCCGAACCCGGTGGGCGGCACGTAGTTGACGGTGTAGGTGGCATCGGGAATGCACTGCTGGGCAGCGGCCTTCGTGGCTTCGGCGTAGTTGCGCAACACGACGTCGGCTTGGACGCTCGCACGTTGCGCATTCCCGGCGTTGCCGGCAGTCGCGAGGCTCGAGAGCAATGCAGTGGCAGTGAGACCGATGATGACGATGGTGAGCACGATCTCGATCAGCGTCTCGCCGACATCTCCTCTCGCGCGCATCATCACTCGGTTCACTTGGTTCGTAGGTAGTTGGGTGGCTGGCGGTTGGTGACGTCGTTGGCTTGGGACGCTCTCGCGTCCCAAGCCAACAGACGATGGGTCAAATCAGCTGCAACTGAAGGTCGGTGCTGTGGTCGAGGTTCCGCCCGTCAGCATCGTCAGCCTCCAGCTGGCAGACCCGGCAGTCTGCATGCCGGCCGTCGCCGCTGGGTGCGGTGCTGCCGCAACTACGTCTGCCACGTTGACGGTGACACCGCTGGGCAGCGTCAGGTAGGTGCCGTTGGCCAGCAGGGTCAACGTGGGCGGATAGGTGGAATTCTCCGCGAAGTACACGGCCGAACCAGCCTTCGCCGCATCGAGAGAAGCGCCGCAAGCGGACGCCGATCCTTTGCTGACCAAGCTGCTGATGCCGACAACGGCAACCGCTGACAGGATTCCGACCAGAACGATGGCGATCAGGATTTCAATAAGAGTGAAGCCCTTGTCTTCCTGCTCACCGTCAATCTGGCCCTGGATGTTTGAGTGAATGTTCATGTGTCCTCTTATTGGTGTTGGTGTCGCGAATCCGCGACACGTGTGTTGCTCTCCAGGGTCGACCACGAGGTTGTGCCTCACTTGATCTGCCCAAAGATGCTGTACATCGCTGCGACCTGTGCGACGGCGATGAAACCGACGACAGCAGCGACGAGAAGGATGACGGCCGGCTGGAACAGCTCGGTTGCCTTCTTCATGGTGAAGGTGACCTCGCGTTCGTAGTAGCTGGCTGCCTTGCCGAGTTGGTTGCCGAGCATTCCGGTGCGCTCGCCGACCTGGATCATCTGGCGGGCGGCGATGGGAAACAGGCCCGTCTCCGCCATTGGCTCGTAGAGACCGCCACCGCGCACAAGTGCTTCTCGCACCGTCACCATGCTGGTCTTGAAGAGCGTGTTGTTCGTGCTGTCGGCGGAAAGACCGATCGCGACCGGAAGCGGAACGCCTGCGGACGAAAGCGACGCCAGCACCCGGCAGAACCGCTCGAGCGAGATGAGTTGAAAGAGATTTCCGATCACGGGCAACTTCATCGCGAGGGAGTCGCGGCGGCTCTTGCCACGGGCGCCACCCAGGATTGCTACAGCGATCGCGATCAAGACCGCGATCACGCCGAGCACGAAGAGCCAGTAGCTCGTCATGAAGTTGGTGAAACCGATCAGCATTCGCGTGGGTAACGGAAGTTGTGCGCCCAGGCTGCTGTAGAGACCCGTGAACTTCGGCAGCACGAAGACCGACATCACGATCATCGCGGCGAAGGCGACGACCAGGACGATGACCGGGTAGGTCAACGCGCTCTTGACCTGACGTTTCGCAGCGATGTCTCGCTCGAGGTACTCCGCCAACTGCGACAGCACCATGTCGAGATCGCCGGTGTATTCGGCCGATGTCAACATCGCTCGGTAGAAGGCCGGGAACACATCTGGATGCGCATCGATGGCAGCCGCGAAACTGGTGCCGCGCTGGATCGACGCCCGGATGTCATTGATGACGATCCGCATCTGCGGCGACGCCGATTGCTGGGAGACGATCTCGAGTGCGTCGAGCACCGAGATGCCGGCCTCGAGGAACGACGACAACTGCCGCGAGAAGGCCATGACGACCTCGGCCTTGATCGACTTCCCTACGCTGAACAGCGGCTTCTTCGTCTTGACCGGGCGGGCAGCAACGAGTGCACCGGGCTGCTCGAGCTCAGCGGTCAGTGGGTCGTTTCCGTAAACGGCGGCAGCGGGTTGGATCGGCAACGCCTGCTCGCCGGTCGCTGATTCGTCAGGAGGATCCAGGGACTGATAGTTGGTGGTCACATTTTCCGCCATTTCACTTCTTCGACATATCCATTTACACCCTGAAGTCGCAGCGAGAACTCAGGTATTAGTGCCCATTCAGTCGATACGCATCGCGCGTATTTCGTGAGGGGTGGGACTGCTCGGCGCGTCATGCCGACGTCAGAACGGGTGTGATGCCGGCGCGGAAGTCCCTGATATTCAGGGCGATCTCATGCAGGAAGCTCACGTCTTAGGTATCGTCATTCGTGGCGGGACCTTGAGGAATCCTTGACACAGCGAGGTCCGTCCAAAGAATTAAGACGGGACTGATGGCCCTGGGCACAGTAATAGTTGAAATGTGATGATCGAGAAATGAGGTGTTACCTCGCGTGAGCAGACGGACAAAGAAGAACGAAACACTTGCCCCAGTGGTCAACACCGCAGCTCAGGTGACCCCCATGATCTCGGCGGAATCCCGGTCCAGGCTCGGCGACGTGCTGCTCTCGGACCAGACGGTGTTGCCAGAACAACTTGCCGAAGCCCTCAACCTGCAGCAGGAGTCCGGCCGTCAGTTGGGCGCGATCCTGGTCGAACAGGGCCTGCTCGACGCCCGTTCCCTCACCCGGGCGCTGGCGACCCAGCTCGGATTGCCGACTGTCGACCTGCGTACGGTTCGCCCCACTGCCGAAGCCTTGGCGTGTGTCAGCGAGGAGATGGCCCGTCAGTTGCGGGTCGTACCGTTGCGACTGAATGACCGCACGCTCGACGTCGCCATCTCCGACGGCTCCAGCGCTGTGGTGCGCGAAGCGTTGACGCGGCTGAAGGTCGACCACGTCAGCATCTACCTCGCCCCGCCCGAAGACGTGTTGACGTGTCTCAACACCTACTACCGCGTGCTGTCCGACAGCGACGACCACATCAAGCAGTTCTGGGATACGGCCGCAGCGCGGCGAGAGATCGAAGCAGAGGTCGGTGCAACCGACGAGGCTCCGATCATCCAACTGGTCAACAAGATCGTCACCCAGGCACTTCGTGACCGCGCTTCCGACATCCACATCGAGCCCACCGATGGGCGGATCCGCATCCGCTACCGAATCGACGGGGCGCTGCGCGAAGTGCTGAGCCTTCCGGATTCCACCGGTCCGGAGCTGGTGAGCCGCATCAAGATCATGGCCGACATGGACATCGTCGAGCGGCGGCGTCCGCAGGACGGACAGTTCGAGACGACGATCGATGGTTCCGGCATCGACGTCCGCGTCGCGACCGGCGCGACGATCTGGGGCGAGACCGCAGTACTTCGCTTGCTCGACAAGAGCCGGTCGATGAAGCACCTGTCGGAGCTCGGGATGCCCACGGATACCTACCTTCGATACCTGTCGATCGTTCGCAAGCCGTACGGGATGATCCTGTGCAGCGGTCCGACCGGCTCCGGCAAGACCACCACGCTGTACGCGACGCTGGCGGAGATCAGCCGAAGCGAGCTCAACGTGATGACCATCGAGGATCCCGTCGAGTACGTCTTCCCGGCGATCAACCAGATGCAGATCAACTTGCAGGCCGACGTCACGTTCGCCGGCGGGCTCAAGTCGATCCTGCGACAGGATCCCGACGTCATCCTCGTCGGCGAGATTCGTGACGAGGAGACGGCCCGCATTGCGATCCAATCGGCCCTCACCGGCCACGTGGTCATGTCGTCGCTGCACGCCACCGACGCGACCTCGGCACTCTATCGCCTCGTCGACATGGGGATCGAGCCGTTTCTGATGGCATCGTCACTCGTCGGGGTCGTCGGGTCAGCGGCTGGTGCGCAAGATCTGCCCCTCGTGCGTGGTTCGATACGAGCCGCCGGCTGAGGAACGCCAGCTGTACGACCATTTCGGTGGCACGGCCAAGGACAAGTTCGTCCACGGCGTTGGCTGCAACTATTGCTCGCACACTGGCTATCGGGAACGCGTCGGCGTGTACGAGGTTCTGGCCGTGACCGACGAGATCCGTCAGCTCATCGTCACAGGCGCCCCGCCTCAAGAGCTGCGCGAGCTCGCTGTCTCGCAGGGCATGCGCACCATGAGCCACGAAGCGATGGCACTCGTGGCCAACGATGTGACCACGATCGAGGAGGTCATCCACAACGTCTATGTGAACTGAAAGCGATCAGTTCAGGCGGTGGCGAACATCACGTTGTTGCCGCTGAAGTCGGCCGTGGCGGACAGGACCAGGTTCGCCGTGCCATCAGGCACGACGAAGCAAACCGTGCCGCTGACACTCCCACCGGAGAAGATGTCGGCGGAGAGATCGATCTGGCCGGGCGTCAGACCGCAATTGGTCGACAAGGACACGTTGGAGGTTCCGACAGCACTGGTCGATATGGCGAACCCCGAGGCAGCACCGGCACCGTCGTACGCATAGGTGACGTTGACGCCGACGAAGCGATGCCCTTCGGGCGGCAACTCGTTGAACTGGTTCTCAGCGATCACAGCGTCGGTGATGTCGGATGCGGCGCCGTTGACGGTGACTTTCCAACCCTCACCGACATCCGCGGCGACACCAAGGGGAGTCGGCGCGGACGAGCTGGGGTCGACAGCGCTCCGGGTTGCGGGCCAGGAAGCGCAGCCATCGGCACGACACTGGCAGGTGACGTCCTCGCATCGATGAAGACCTCGTCCTCGCCGAAGAAGCTGCCCGTCGCGTAGAGCTGCAGGCTGCTGACATCTTCGGGAGTCGTGACAAAGCAGAGGTTTCCGACAATGACTCCTCCGGAGAAGATTTCGCCGAATACATCCAGCGGTTGCGGAATAACTCCGCATTCGAAGCCGAGCTCCACATTCGAAGCGCCTACTGCGGAGATGGTCGTCTCGAATGACGACTTCGGATCCTCGAGACCGAAGTAGCCAAGGGCAACGTTGATGAGCGTGAAGGTGCTACCAGCAGGCGGCGGCTCGTTGAAGGAATTCTCCTCGATGATGACGCCGACAGCGTCGGGATTGATGCTCAGTATCTGCAGGCGCCATCCATTACCGACGTTCGCGATCGCGCCGGCGGCCACGGGATTGGCCCGGTCTCCGGTAGCCCCAGCCGGAGCGCCCGCCACCTCGTCTCCCCCGACGTCTGGCGCTGCCGCGACGGTTGTTGGTTCGTCGGTCGCCTCGGTCGTCGACTCGGGCTCGGTCGGCTCACTCTCGACGGGGGAATCGGTGACCGGCGGCGAAGTCGTCTCCGTCGACGTGTCGGAGGAGTCGTCCTCCGTGGTCGCCGTGCTGATCGCAGTGTCCGAAGAATCGTCGTTGTCGTCGTTGGCGACCACAACGGTCACTCCCGCGGCGATCAGGATGATTGCAGCGAGCAGCAGCCAGCGCGGCGTGTGGAACGTCTTCCGCGCCAGCCACATCGTCGTCTGGGGCTTGGCATCCGACGGAACCGGCGGAGTCGGGGGACCGGGCGGCGTCGGGGGCGTGGGTGGAGATGGCGGAGGTGGCGGTGGAGGAGGCGGTGGCGCTGGAGGAGGTGGAGGCGGAAAGTCGCTCACGGCAGCACGGTACTCGCAGCAAGAAGATGCTCGGTACGTCAGTCGATTGAACCTCGATCGGCGACATGGGAGGATCTTCCAAGCCTCGATCAGATCGGGCACACTGGTGCGATGACGTCGGCCGACCGAGTCACGTGTCCGCGTTCGTTGCGGACGCCGGACGATGCCGTGCGGCTCTACGACTCGTGGGCTGCCGACTACGACCACGACGTGTTCGAGGTGATGGGATTCATCGGGACCGACCGCATCGTTGACCTGTTGACCGCTCATGCGCCCGACCGTGATCAGCCGGTGATCGACCTCGGCTGTGGCACGGGCGCAGCCGGCGTGCGTCTGGCCCACCACGGGTTCGGGTCGATCGACGGGGTCGACATCTCCCCGGCCATGCTCGACGTCGCGGCCCGACTCGGTGTGTACCGGCACCTGTTCACCGCCGACCTGACGCAGTCATTGACCATCGAGCATTGCTATGGCGCCAGCGTCTCGGCGGGCACCTTCACCACCGGGCACGTCGGTGCCGACGCGATCCCAGCGATCGTCAACCTGTTGCAACCGGGGGCCGTGGTTGCGTGGGTCATCGCCGAACCGGTCTGGCCGTCGTTCCGGCAGATCATGGAACAGCAGGGCTTGCGCATGGTGCACGTCGCCCTCGAGCCAGTCCGCCGCAACGGACCGCCCGAGTCGATGATGGTGGTCGCACGCCTGCCGTCATTACCCGCGGTCTGTTCGGCGCAAGGCCTTTCTAGCTGAACAGCCTCTTGGCGATCACGATTCTCTGGATCTGGTTGGTGCCCTCGTAGATCTGGGTGGTCTGGCGGGTACGTCCGTCTAGTGCTGCCTCATGTTAAGCGGTGCTGCTGAGCTGCAATGACAGTCCGTCGCGTGTTGGGCCGTGTTCCCTCGTGCCGCCCAGTACTAGGGATGGAACTAGGGATGAGGAGTCGGAACGGGTCAGACGATGGCTCGTCGGGGCCCGATTGGCGCATGCATCGACACTACTGGTTGCCTCAGCGACGAGTGCGAGAAATCCAGGACTTGGACTAAGCGGATCGTTGCTCCCGGACGTGTAATAGGTGGTGGTGGAGGTCGAGGGGTTCACGAGCATGTTCCGCCGGGAGTATCCCCGGCTGGTGGCGCTCGGCCTCGCACTGACCGGCAACCGGGCGACGGCTTGCGACCTGGCCCAGGAGACACTCGCCCGGGCGTACCGGTCGTGGGACCGTGTGGAGACGTACGAGCTGCCGGCCGCCTGGCTGCGTCGTGTGTTGATCAACCTGGCGGTCGACGTTCGTCGCAAGGCCCACCAGGAGCAGGCGGCGCTGGCACGCCTCGGGCCACAGGTCACGGAAGGGATCGACGGGGTCGGCGGCGAGTGGTGGGCGGCGGTGCGGGCACTGCCCGTTCGTGAGCGGTTGGCGATCACCCTCTACTACGTGGAGGACTACTCGATCGGCGAGGTCGCGGCAGTGATGGAGATCGCTGCCGGGACGGTCCGCGCCACGCTCGCCCAGGCCCGCCAGAAGCTGGCGGTGGCCCTCGCTCCACAGGAGGATGTGGTCTGATGATCGACGTCGATGCCCGCGGCCGGCACGAGGCCGAACTGCTTCGCGAGGAGGCTGCCCGGATAGCCGACACCGAGACGGCCCTGCAGTCTGTGCTCGACGGTGACGTCCTCGTTCCGCTCGTCACGCACCGCGAAGACCGCCGCCGCCTGGCGGTCACCCGCCATCCCGTGTCGGTGCGGCGGCGGATCCCTGTCCTGGTCGGCGTCGCCGCCGCTGCCGCTGTCGTGGCAGCGCTCGTCGTTTCTGCCGAGCAATCGACCCGGAGGTCATCACGCCGGCGGACACTGCGGTGCACTTCATCGACCGAGCTGGTGGTGCGGCCCCTCGACCCGCCGATCGAGTGCGAGCTGGAGCTGTGCCCGTCGTTGGCCGTATCACCGGGGGGCACCCTTGTCGCCTACGACCAAGCAGCGAAGACGCTCACCTGGTACGACGCCGAGCCGCACGTGGTGCCCGTCACCGCCGACCTCGACGCCGAGCAGGTCCGGCTGGTGGCGATCGGGCCGAGCGACGTCGCCTACCTCCTGGCCGGATCGCCTGACACGCGAGTCGTGGGAACTCGTGGCGATCGGCAGCGGCTGGCGGGTGAAGAGGCTCAACGCCCGTCGCGAGCAGCCATGCCGTCGAGCCCCGACGTCGAACCCACTGCCGCGGCCTCCGCGAGCGTTTTTGCTGGAGCGGATGTGAACCAGCCACCCGCTCGTTGATGGGTTGGGAGGTCACTGACTGGGCATCGACCTACCCGGACGTCGCTCAGACCACCGGAGTGGTGACAGTGCAGTACGCCGAGCTGCGATGGAAGATCGCCTGGCCGCACACGCTGAGCACCCGACGCAGGTCGCCCCGCGCTGGGACGGCGGAGCCGTGTTGTCATTGGTCCCCGAGTCCGCCGATGCTCCCAGTGAGCTGATCGAACTGCTGCCCGACGGGTCCGTCCAGCGCTTCGGCTCGGCGACGAGACGGTGCACGCCCTGCTGCCCGACGGGTCGGCGGTCGTGTGGCGCGACGGCCAGCTCGTCCGCCTCTCGCCGCCGCAACCGCCGCCCGAATGGCCAGGGGCATTGGCACCCGAGCTGACGGTGCAACCGTTCGAGCCCCCGATCGCCTGCAACCGCTCGCCGTTTCTCTACTTGCCCGGAGCTAGCTGTCTCGCCCGAGGGCACGCTGGTCGCCTGGGACACGACGGCGGACACGCTCACCTGGTACGAGGATGAGCCACGCGTGGTACCACTCGAGGCCGAGCTACCGCACGGCGTCGCCGAGGACCTCCACCTCATCGCGATCGGGCCGCACGACATTGCCTACTTCATGAGCCTGGACCCCCAGGTTTTCTCATCGCCGTCGCCCCCTCCGGTGCGGAGATCACGCGAGCGGACTGGGAAACCCGCCACGCCGGGCCGGTCTACCCGACAGCGACAGGCCTCGTCGGGCACTGCTGCTCGAGTGGTGAGTGGCCGCCGCCGAACGCTGTGCTGGTGATGCCGTGGGTCGACCTCGATGGGAACCCGATCACCGACACCAGGCCCTACCCCACGGCGAAGCAAACCGATGCCGGGATCGAGGTCGGTCTCGGGGAACGGCGATGGCTGCTCGCCGGAGAAACGTTGTCCGCCACGGAGGCTGGGGCTCCTCCTCCCTCGATCCGACGGCGGAGTCGTGATGGTGCTCGACTTCGGTCAGACCGCTCAGCCGAACAAGCTGCTCGAACTGTTGCCTGACGGCACCATCGACCACTACGTCATCGGTAGCGCCCTGAGCTCATCGCTCGTAAGTTTGCTGCTACCTGCGGTGCTGCCCGACGGCTCGTTGATCGTCGAACACAACCTCCAACTGGTCCGCCTCACCCCTCGAGCCTGACCTCCATCCCGACTCCGCGTCTGAAGCGATGCTTCGGCCTTCGTCGTCGACCGCAACCACTCGCAAAACGGCAATCGCCTCGGAGTTGCCGGCAAGCAGCATTGATCCGACCTTCACGTTGGCCGGATCCAGGGCGCTGCTCAGCAGGCTCCATCCGAGGCCGTCGTCGTCCTGCGCGTTGAGATCAGCGACGAGATCGATCGTCTCGCCAAGCCGGGCATCATGCGGGGTGGGAGAGCTCACTTGGCCGCTCTTCAACGAGCTCACCCAGCAGGCGCAGAACCAGCGAACCGGACGCGAGATCGTGCTCGACGACCTCAGCCTGCACGACACCCCAGTCGTCGTCACCGACGACCACGACGGAGCCGACGTCGAGGACGGTGCCGGGGATCGCGCGCCTGGAGTTCGCCCGGATCAGATCGCCACCGATGACTCGGTTGAAGTCGACTGTCAGTTGCCGAACCATAGTGGACCTCCTCACCGATGCTTGGCCGGGTTGCCACGGGCCTCGAAACAGGCCCTCACCGACTCGACGATACCCGTATCGAGCGAGGGAAGCACGACATCGAAGTGTGGCGAAGCGTCAGTCGCAGCGAGCTCGAAGCCGGCAGCGCGCAGCACGCCGCAGCTCGCCACCCAGATCGCTCGAGGACTACGCAGCCGATCCAGTCGCGAGCAGAGCGCCTCGACATCGCCGTCAAGGGCAGCGAACACGGACAAGCCGTAGAAGCCGAAGTCAGCGAATGAGTCCTCGCACACCTCGATGATTTTCTCGAAGTCGAGGCTGTGAAGCCCGCCGCGGATAACGACGACAGCATCGTCAGGTGGTTGCTCGTCGCGTAGCTCAGGAGGTCGCATCGTGGCCCTCAAGCGCGGTCGCCAACGTTGCAGAAACGCCGGCGTCGGCTCCGTCCATTGCGTGGGCGTACGTCCGCAACGTCATCGCCGGGTTGGCGTGTCCCAAACGGCCGGCCACGGTGCGGATGTCGTGGCCGCGACCGATCGCCTCGGTGGCCGACCAGTGGCGCAGGTCGTGCAGGCGCCACCGTGTCTCGATCCCTGCGTCACGGCGAGCGAGGCGCCACCAGCCGGTCAGCCGTTCCGGGTTCAACGGCCGCTCCCCCGGCTGCAGCATCCACGGGCCGTAGCGCTCGCGCTCGGCTCGCAGCGCCTCGATGGCCGCGACTGTGCGCTCGTCGAGGCGCACCACCCGCTGGTTGCCGGTCTTCGTGGCCGCATCGACGAGCGCGGGCACTTGTCTGTCAATCACCGAACCAGTTCGTTCGATCGCGATGCTCGAGTCGATCGTCAGCCGATCGCCGTCGAGGTCGCTATAGACGAGTGCACAGAGCTCGGCGCGACGGGCGCCGGTGATCGCGGCGAGACGGAAGGCGAGTGCCGGCTGCAGGGTCGAAGCGCTCGCCGGCCTCGATGACGGCGCGCACATCGGCCGCTGTCATCGCCGCCCGTGGCTTGGTCGTGCGCCGGCCGAGGGTGGCCAGCGCGGCCACGTTGGTGCTCACCCATCCCCAGCGAGCCGCCTGCGACAACGCGGCCCGCAACACGAGGTGCTGGTTGCGCAACGATGACTCACCCACGCCGGCCGCGCGCAGGCGTGTGTGCCAGCGATCGACGTCGGCCACAGTCAGGCGACCGAGCGGCGTGCGGGCGATCTTGTCGTTCTTCACGAGCGAGGCCCGGCTGGTCTGATCGCGCACCGTCGAAGCCGCCCACGTGGGCGTGTGCGTCTCGATCCACGCGTCCAACGCATCTGCCACGGTGCGGCCATCACTCGCCACAGGCGGCGCCACGGTCAACTCGGCGGCCGCACGCTGCGCTGCACGCTTGGTCCCACGCACGGTCCGACTCACCTGCCTCGGACGTCCACGCTCGTCGTTGCCGACGAACACGCGCACTTCCCACACGCCCGGTTTGCGCTCACGAAGTGTCGCCATGTCGGCGACCCTATCAACTAGGGAAGCGACTAGGGACAACCACCGAACAGGGCAACACAGGACAGCACCAGATGGACAGAAAACGCTAGCTGAACAGCTTCTTGGCGATCACGATGCGTCTGGATCTGGTTGGTGCCTTCGTAGATCTGGGTGATCTTCGCGTCGCGCATCATGCGCTCGACCGGGAACTCGTTGGTGTAGCCGTAGCCGCCGAGGAACTGCACGCAATCGGTGGTCACTTGCATCGCCACGTCGCTGGCGAAGCACTTGGCCATCGCGCCGGCCATCCCCAACTCGCCGGTCGGGTCGCCGTCGTCGACCATCGCGCAGGCGCGGTAGACCAGTCGCGCGCCGCCTCGATTCGCATCGCGCAGTCGGCTGCCATCCATTGCAGGCCCTGGTTGTCGGCGAGCGGGCGGCCGAACGTGCGACGCTCCTTCATGTAACCGATCGCGAAGTCGAGCGCGCCCTGAGCGATGCCCACAGCCTGCGCGCCGATCGTCGGGCGGCTGCGGTCGAGCGTGTGCATCGCGATGGCGAAGCCTTGGCCGACTTCGCCGATGACGCCGCGCGTCGGGCACGCGGCAGTCGGCGAATCGAACGACACCCGTCGGGGATCCCTTGATGCCGAGCTTGTGCTCGAGCTTGTCGACGTGCACGCCCCACTCCGCCTTGGCGAGGAAACACGTGATGCCCTTGTGACGATCGTCGGAGGTGCGGGCGAACACCGTGTACAGGTCGCTGATGCCCGCGTTGGTGATCCAACACTTCGTGCCGTTGAGCACCCAGTCGTCGCCATCGCGAACAGCGCGGGTGGTCATCGACGCCACGTCGCTTCCGGCGTCGGCTTCGCTGAGGCAGTAACTCGCTTGGCTACTGCCATCGCAGACCCGCGGCAGTACTTCGGCCTTCACGCCGTCGGACCCGAAGTTGATCACCGGCAGCATGCCGAGCTTGGAGATGAGGAACATCAGGCTGGTCGATGCGCACGCACGAGCCAGCTCTTCCGTCGCGATGGCCTGCGTCACCAGCGGCGCGCCTTGCCCGCCGTACTCCTCCGGGTACTGCAACGACGTGAGGTCTGCGGCGACGAGCGCCTTGAACGCCTCCCAGTCGTACTCGGCCTTCTCGTCGGTAGCAGCAGCGACGCGGCGCGATCTTGTCTTCGGCGAATTGGCGGACAACGGCGCGGAACTCGTGCTGTTCTTCGGTGAGATTGATTGGCTGAGTCATGCTCCCAACAGCTCCTTCCATCGCTGCGGATACGCGGCGGCGACCTGTGCCGGCGTCATGCGCAGGGTGGCCTCTGGCACCATGTCGACGATTGATCGGGCTTCGTCGTAGTGATGCAGCGTGTTGCTGACGCCTTCGAAGAGGCGGGCCCGCAATGCCTTCAACTCGGCTGGCGGATCGGCGTCGAGGAGGCCCCAGACGGTGAACGCGATGGTGAGGTCGTGTACGACCGGTGCCCGGCTGAAGATCGACGCGCGGCGCAGGGCGACACCCAGGCAACCCTGGATCGCGTCCGCGGCGTGCTCGCCGGGCTGCAACCGCAGACGATCGCGAAACCCGCTGGCGATCTTCAATGCGAAGCCCTGATCGGGACCTTGGAAACCGAGCCGGGCGCCCTCCGGCTGGAAACCGACGAGGTCGCCCGGACGATTGGGCCTCCACGACCCGGGCACGATGTCGGGCGAGCCGTACACCCTCGAGTCGTCGACGGGTGACACGGGGGCGAACTTCGGCGCTGCCATGGACACCTTTCTACCTCCCCGACGCCCCACCCCGTGCAGCCCGTCAACCCGTCCCCACCCAGCGTTTGACGTTTCCGGCCACCGATACGGGGCCGGAGACGTCAAACGCCGCAGATTTGGGTCAGGGATTGGAGTGCAGCAGGCCGTAGACGAGGCTCTCTTCGAGGGCCCGCCACGACGCTTCGATGATGTTGGGGCTCACACCGATGGTCGTCCAGGTGCGATCTCCGTTGGTGGCGTCGATCAGCACTCGTGTGGCGGCGCCGGTGGCCGTCGCTCCGTCGAGGATGCGCACCTTGTAGTCGGTCAGATGCACCTTCGCCAGCAACGGATACGCCGCGCCGACCGCAGCACGCATCGCGCAGTCGATCGCGTTGACGGGACCGTTGCCCTCGGCTGTCTGCACGTGCCGCTGACTCGCCGATCCACACCTTGACCGTCGCCTCGGTGGTGAAATCGCCGGTCGCCAGCTCGTCGGTGATCACCCGCATGCTCTCGACCCGGAAGAACTCCTGCTCCCAACCTGCGGCGCGGCGCATCAGCAGCTCGAGCGAGGCATCGGCCGCCTCGAAGTGGAAACCCTCGTGCTCGAGGCGCTTGAGGTCGTCGATGACCTGGTTCACGGCCGGGCCGTCCATCGGCAGACCGAGCTCGTCGGCCTTCATCTGGATGGTGGCTCTGCCGGCCATCTCGCTGACGACGAAACGTGTGCCGTTGCCGACCAGCTCGGGATCGACGTGCTCGTACGCGTCCTTGGCGCGAACGATCGCGCTGACATGCAGACCCGCCTTGTGTGCGAAGGCCGATCCGCCGACGTACGGCGCCTGCGGGTTGAGCGGGCGATTCAGCACCTCGGCGACGTGATGGCTGACCGCAGTGAGCCGCTCGATGCGACCCTCCGGCAGGCACGGCATGCCCAGCTTCAACTGCAGGTTGGGGATCACGGTGGTCAGGTTGCAGTTGCCCGTCCGCTCGCCGAGTCCGTTCAGCGTGCCCTGCACGTGGCGTGCCCCGGACCGCACGGCCGCCATGGAGTTGGCGACGGCACAACCGGTGTCGTCGTGGCAGTGGATGCCGATGATGACGTCGCGACCCACGTGCCGGTGCACGTCGGCAACGATCGATTCGACCTCGTGCGGCAAGCGATCCGCCGTTGGTGTCGCACAGCACCACATGGCTGGCACCCTTCACGACGGCCGCCTCCAAGGCGCGGAGCGCGAACTCGGGGTTGCGCTTGAAGCCGTCGAAGAAGTGCTCCATGTCGACCATCACCTGCCGGCCGTTGCTGGTGAGGAAGGCCACCGAGTCGGCGATCATCGCCTCGCCCTCGTCGAGCGTCGTCTGCAGCGCGTTGAGCACGTGGTAGTCCCAGCTCTTGGCCACGATGCACACCGCGCTGGTGTTGGCATCGAGCAGGTTGCGCAACGTGGCATCGTCGTCGACCTTGCCCTTCGGGCGCCGCGTCGAGCCGAACGCCACCATCGTCGACGTGGTCAGCTGCAATTCGGTCGCGGCTCGGGCGAAGAACTCGATGTCCTTCGGGTTGGCACCGGGCCATCCGCCCTCGATGAAGTGCACGCCCAGGTAGTCGAGTTGCTCGGCGATGCGCAGCTTGTCGTCGACCGTCGCCGACACGCCTTCCACCTGCATGCCGTCGCGAAGCGTGGTGTCGAACACCTCGACAGATTCGTTGCTCATGGTGGAACCTTTCCCTGGAAATGAAAGAGCCGCCCCGGTGGGCGGCTCGCAGCGCACATCGGCAGAGGCCGAGGTGCGCTAGTCAATGATGATGATCGTGGCGGCGAGGCGAGAGATCACGAAAGCCATTCAACCCGGTTTTCGCGGAAGCGTCAACGTGAACTCTGTGCAAAACCTGTGTGCAAAAGGTGGACAGATCAAAAACTTCTGGGGATTCTCAAGAAAGTCTGCGGATAACCCTGTGACTTCAAAAATACCGCTTGACCTGCGAGATTGAGTTGGCGCAAGCTACCCCAGTACCGGAGAGCGCACGCCAACCGGAACTCGAGGAACGGTGCCGAACACCGTGGCGACCAGGAATGGTCGTCACAAGGATCGGAGGGCCAACCGAGTTCACGAGGCGAGAGCGGCTTCGGGAGGGGAATGATCCATCCTGCCAGGAGGCCTTCGGGCCGAGTGGCGGGGCCGGGGAGGAACGGACTGGGCAACCAGGCCGCTACGAGCCGGTTCAGCGAGGGAAGCGAACCGGGTAACCGGGGCTGCGGAACGAGCAGCTGGGTCGGTTGAAGCCGGTTCGCCGGTGGAGACCGAATCAGTGGTCGGGGGAACGAACCGTGCAAACGGGGAGTGAACTCGGCAAAGGGAATCGCCCGCCAGCGTGAGCTGACGGGCGATGACATTGAGTCGAGCTACAGGCTAACGCCGGCAGGTCGACCAGTGGTGGATCATGACCCGAAAGGAGTCGCCCCGGGCGGCGCGCTGGCTTCGGCTGGCTGCGCAGCCCGGGGTGCTTCGCGTTTGGGCGTCGGCGGCGGCAGCGGGAACCAGCGATTACCGTGCCGACCATGAGCGAACCGAAGCGTGATCTACCCGCCGGCTACCAGCAGCAGCTCGATCAGGGCTACGCGTTCGGGTCGGTCATGACCTTCGGCCAACGGCCACTGCTGACCTCGCCGGAACAACTCGATTCGTGGCGGCCCGACGTCGCCATCGTCGGTGCGCCGTTCGACCTCGGCACCACGAACAGGCCCGGGGCGCGCTTCGGCCCTCGGGCACTTCGAAGCAACGCGTACGAATCGGGTACGTATCACCTCACCTATGGCTTGGAGATCTTCGATCACGTCGAAGTCGTCGACTACGGCGATGCCCACTGCCCGCACGGCATGGTGGAAGCCGGCCTCGAGAACATCAAGAGCCGCGTGCACGAGGTCGCCAGCCGCAGGATCATCCCCTTCACGATGGGCGGCGACCACACCGTGACCTGGCCGGCGGCAACTGCGGTCGCCGATGTCTACGGATACGGCAACGTCGGGATGGTGCACTTCGACGCCCACGCCGACACGGCCGACACCATCGACGGCAACCTGGCCAGTCATGGCACGCCGATGCGCCGCCTGATCGAGAGCGGAGCGATCCCCGGTCGCAACTTCATCCAGATCGGTCTGCGCAGCTACTGGCCCCCGCAGAATGTCTGGGAGTGGATGGCCGATCAGGGCATGCGCTGGCATCTGATGGACGAGATCTGGGAGCGGGGATTTCACGCGGTGATGGCCGACGCGGTCCAAGAAGCACTCGATGGCCCCGACCTGCTCTACATCTCTATAGACATCGATTCGCTCGACCCCGCCTACGCACCGGCGACAGGAACTCCCGAGCCCGGCGGCCTCGTCGCCGCCGATCTGATGCGCATGGTTCGCAAGCTGGCGTACGAGCACCGCGTGGTCGGCATGGACATCGTCGAAGTCGCCCCCGCATACGACCAAGCCGATTGCACGGTCAACGTTGCCAATCGGTTGTTCATGGAATGCCTCGCCGGGCTCGCCGCCAAACGACGCGATGCAGCCGGCACCGCCCCCGGTCTTCCGGCACGCTGACGCCTCTCCGGCCAGATCTACCATCGTCCGGATGAGGACTCGACCGATCGGCGAGCGGCCAGGCATGGCCGCGTACGGCACCGACTCGCCGGATTGGCACGCCTTGCCCTGGGAGTGGGCGGCGGAGCGGTTGATACCCAACAGGAACTACTGGGTGGTCACCGTCTCGGCGGGCGGAGCGCCACACGCGCTGCCGGTCTGGGGCGTCTGGGACGACGACGACCTGCGGTTCATGTTCTCGTGCGCTGCGAGCTCACAGAAAGCCCGCAACATCGCAGCCAATCCACGGATCGTGTTCACGGTCGACGAGACCGTCGAATGCATCTCGGTCGAAGGCACCGCTGCGCCCATCACCGATCCGGCGCGAATGGACACCTGGGTGCAGCGCTATGTCAACAAGTACGGAGGAGACCAGCCAGGTCTGGAGGAGTTCCTGCCCCAGAACGCCATGTTCGAGGTCGCGCCGACCAGGGCGTTCGCGATCATCGAGCGAGAGGAAGACTTCGCCACGCGTGCCACCCGCTGGCGCTTCCCCTGACCGCCCGCGGGCGCGACGCGTGCCACCCTGGCGTATCAGCGTGCCCAGCAGGTCTGCGCGGGCGCGACTCGTGCCAACCGTGGCGTATTAGCGTGCCCAGTAGGTCTGCGCGGGCGCGACCGGGGCCAACCGTGGCGTAAAACGCGCCCAGAGCCGTGTGGGGACGTGCGGGCGAGTCCGTAGACGGCGAGCTCGCACCAGTCCTTGTACTGATCCTCTTCGCCGCGCACGGCCCGGGCGTAGACCTCGGCGATCGCCTTGGTGATCGGGCCGGGGCACGGGATGTCGCGATCATCGATCGACTTCACCGAGCTGATCTCGGCGGCCGTGCCGCAGACGAAGACCTCGTCGGCGATGTACAGGTCGCTGCGCGCCAGGTTGTCGACCCGGAACTCGAATCCGAGGTCTTCGGCGATACGCATCACCGAGTTCTGCGTGATGCCCTCGAGCGCACCCGCTGACATCGGCGGGGTGATGATGATGTTGTTGCGCGCAGCGAAGATGTTCTCGCCGGTGCACTCCGCGATCAGACCATTGGGGGCCAGCATGATGGCCTCGTCGTACCCGCCCTTCAGCGCCTCGACCTTGGCGAGCGAGGAGTTGACGTAGTTGCCGGTGGTCTTCGACGCCGGCGGCATGGTGTTGTGGTCGTGGCGGGTCCAGGACGAAACCTTCATCCGCACGCCGTGGTCGAGGGCGTCCTCACCGAGGAACGGCGCCCACGGCCAGCAGGCGATCGCCACATCGGTGCTGCAGGGCAGCGTGTTGAGCCCCATCTCGCCGTAGCCGTAGTAGGCGATCGGCCGCACGTAGCAGCCGGGCAGGCCGGTCGAGACGACGGTTGCCTTCGTCGCGGCGATGATCTCGGCGACGGTGTAGGGGATCTCCATGCCCATGATGTGGGCGCTGCGGAACAACCGCTCGATGTGCTCGGTCAGGCGGAACACGGCCGGTCCCTGCGAGGTGGGATAGGCGCGGATGCCCTCGAACACGCCGGTGCCGTAGTGCAACGTGTGGGTGAGGACGTGGATCTGGGCCTTGTCCCAATCGACAAGGTCTCCGTTCATCCAGATTTTCGGAGTGGGTTGGATAGGCATCGCTGAGACTCCTGCCGCTGCAGATTTGAAGGCCGAATTTTAGTTGGTTGCCTAGCCTGCCACGGCTTCAGCGATTTGTGAACCGATCTCGCTGGTGCTGCCGGTACCACTGTGGGCAGTGCATGCGGAGCGGATCCGCGTCGCAGCATCTCCTTCGCCGAGGAAGTCGAGCATCAGCGCCGCGCTGAGGATCGCCGCGATCGGGTTGGCTTTGCCCGTTCCGACGATGTCGGGCGCCGAGCCGTGCACCGGTTCGAACATCGACGGGCCCGTGCGGGCCGGGTTGAGGTTGGCCGACGACGCCAGCCCGATGCCGCCGCTGACGGCCCCACCGAGGTCGGTGAGGATGTCGCCGAACAGGTTGTCCGTCACGACCACGTCGTAGCGGTGCGGGTCTTGCACGAAGTAGATGCACGCCGCGTCGACGTGGTTGTACGCCGTGCCGACCTGCGGATAGTCAGCTGCGACGTCGTTGAACGCTCGCTGCCACAGATCGCCGGCGAACGTCAGCACATTGGTCTTGTGCACGAGCGTGACGTGTTGACGACCGGGTGGATCCGCTTTGCCTCGATGCACCGCCAACTCGAAGGCGAATCGAATGGCCCGCTCGGCGCCCATGCGGGTGTTGACCGAGCCCTGCGTGGCCACCTCGTGCGGCGTCCCCTTGCGCAGCACGCCGCCCTCGCCGACGTACGGGCCCTCGGTGTTCTCGCGGATCACGACGAAGTCGTGGGGCTCGCGTGTGGCCCGGCGCCGTGCCGACGAACGGTCTCTGGTTGACGTACAGGTCGAGGTCGAACCGCATCTTCAGCAGCAGGCCGCGCTCGATGACACCGGGCGGAACCTCGGGCGTGCCGACGGCGCCGAGCAGGATGGCGTCGAAGCCGCGCAGCTCGTCGAGGGTCGAATCCGACAGGATCTCGCCGTCGCGCAGGTAGCGCGCGCCGCCGAGGTCGAAGTCCGTGGTGTCGAGATCGATCCCGGCAGCGCGCACGACCTTCAGCGCCTCGGCCGTCACCTCGGGGCCGATGCCGTCGCCGCCGATCACTGCAATCCGATAAGCCATGGCCCGAGATGTTACGTGGCGGTAGCGTTTTCCCACTATGGCGACGACCCAGCTCTCCCGCTCCGCATTCGAACGGCTGCAGGCCGAGTTCGACGACCTCACCACCCGGGGTCGGATCGAGGTCGCCCAGAAGATCGAGACGGCCCGACTGCTGGGCGACCTCAGCGAGAACGGCGACTACCACGCGGCGAAGGACGAGCAGGGCCACATGGAAGGCCGCATCCGCCAACTCGAGTACATCATCGAGACCGCCGAGATCATCGAGGGCGGACGACGAAGGAATCGTCTCGCCGGCTCGATCGTGACCATCGTCTACGAGGGCGACGACGACAGCATGGCCGAGCGCTACCTCGTCGGGCACCTGGAGGAGAAGGACGGTGACCTCGACGTGATGAGCCCCGACTCGCCGCTGGGTGCTGCGTTGCTCGGGTCGAGCGCCGGCACGTGGGTCGAGTACGAGGCGCCGACCGGCAAGCTGCGTGTAGGTCGTCAAGGTGGAGACCGCCTAGTGGCATCGCCCGAGCCGGGTGTGTCACACCGGAGCTGCCGCCGGTGCAGCGATGCGAGCTGCCGGGTCGCGGCACGACGTTCGTGCGCACGCTCGAACGGACCAGTCGGCGCGCCGACGGTGCGTGCTGCTGCACGGCTGGACGGCGACCGCCGACCTCAACTGGTTCACGTGCTACACAGCGCTGGCCGAGCAGTACCGCGTCGTGGCCCTCGACCATCGCGGCCACGGCCGGGGCATCCGGTCGCGCAAGTTCTTCCGGTTGGACGACTGCGCCGACGACGCCGTGGCCGTGTGCGATGTGCTGGGCATCGAGCGCTTCATCCCCGTCGGCTACTCGATGGGCGGACCGATCGCGCAACTGATCTGGCAACGCCACCGTCAGCGCATGGCGGGCCTGGTGCTGTGCGCGACCTCTGCGTACTTCGCCACGTCGCGACGAGGAGCGGCTGAGCTTCCTCGGCATCACCGGGCTCGCCGCCGTCGCCAGGCTCACGCCGCTGCAGGCGCGGCAGTGGCTGACCGAGCAGCTCTACCTGCAGCGCAAGGCCGGGCAATGGGAGCCATGGGCGATCGAGGAGGCAGTCGGCACACGACTGGCGGACGGTGCTCGAGGCCGGTCGGGCGATCGGCAACTTCTCGTCGCGGGATTGGATCGGCGAGGTCGACGTGCCCACGTCGATCGTGATCACGATGCGCGACCGAGTCGTGCCGGTCCGGCGTCAGGTGCGACTGTTCGAGTCGATCCCCGATGCCGAGGCGTTCCGCGTCGACGGCGACCACGACTCATGCGTGGCCAACGCGAAGCAGTTCGTGCCGACGCTGTTGCGAGCCTGTGCGCTCGGTGGTCGAACGACGCGATGACGGGCAAGCGTTCGCTGTTGCGTCGCTGCGGCGGGAGTCGCTGCGATCAGCGCTCGTGCGCCGCAGTGTTCGGGGCAAGCGCAACCTCGACATCGCCGCGCTCGGCGCGCAGGTCGGCGGCACCTACGCCACCACCGCGGCGCGCAAGCTGTTCGCGACCGCCGAACGGCGTGTCGAGCTCGATCGCGAGCGCGAGCTGAAGACGGCCGAGGCGATCACCGAGCGGCTCGGCAACATGAAGGGCGCGTTGATGAAGCTCGGCCAGATGGCCAGCTACGTCAACGACGGGCTGCCCGAGCCGATGCGCGAGGCGCTGGCGCAGCTGCAGTCGAACGCACCGCCGATGAGCGCCGAGCTCGCCGCCGGAGGTGATCGAGCGCGAGCTCGGTGCGCCGCCCGACGAGCTGTTCGTCGAGTGGGACCCGCAGCCGATCGCTTCGGCCAGCATCGGCCAGGTCCACCGCGCCGTCGTCGTCGACCCCGAGACGGGGCTCGAGCGCGCCGTCGCGGTGAAGGTGCAGTACCCCGGCGTCGGCGAGGCGATCGCAGCCGACCTCCGCAACGCCGAGCCTGCTCGGGGCGATCCTGAAACAGGGTTTCGGCGGGCTCGATCCCGACGACATGGTGGACGAGATCAGGGAGCGGCTCACCGAGGAGCTGGACTACGAGCTCGAGGCGCGCAACCAGCAGGCCTTCGCCGACTACTACCGCGGCCACCCGTTCATCCACGTTCCCGACGTGCTGGCATCGCACTCGACGCCGCGGGTGCTGACCACCGAGCTGGTCAGCGGCGCGACGTGGCAGGAGATGCTCGACGTGGGATCCAGGACGAGCGCGACCTCGCCGGCGAGATGCTGTTCCGCTTCGTGTTCCGCAGCCTGTACGGCATGCACGCGTTCAACGGCGACCCGCATCCCGGCAACTACCTGTTCCACGGTGACGGCCGGGTGACGTTCCTCGACTTCGGGCTGGTCAAGCACTTCACCGACGACCGAGATGGCGACGTTCATCGCGATGGTCAGGGCCGCCGCCTACGACCACGACGTCCGACCGTTCCGGCGCATCGTCGAGGACGCCGGCATGCTGCGCCGTGGCGCACCCGCCGACGACGACGCGATCGGCGACTACTTCAGCCAGTTCTACGAGAGCGTCAAGCACCGACAAGGTGGTCACGTGGTCGCGCGAGTACGCCAGCAGGATCGTGCGCCACACGTTCGACCGCACCAGCCCGATCTCGCAGTACGCGACCGTGCCGCAAGCAGTTCGTGTTCATCCAGCGGATCAACCTCGGGCCTGTACGCGCTGCTCGGCGAGCTGCGGGCGACCGGGCAACTACCGGCGGATGGCCGAGGAGCTGTGGCCGTTCGTGCAGGGTCCGCCGAGCACGCCGATGGCCGAAGCCGAGCAGCCCTGGCTCACGGCGCGACGCGGCCGTGACGGTGCGTTGTCCGGCTGATCGCCTGCTCGCGCACCCATCGGCGCAACTCGCGCCGGCCGCTGACCGACACCGGTTCGGTGTCGATCTCGATGCCGAGAGCGATGACAGGTCGCCCGAAGCGCGTCGCTCGCAGCGGTCAGCAGACGCACTCGCTCGACATCGATGCCCGCGCCGTTGAGTCGTTCGGTCAAGGCTGACTCCGACTCGGTCGACACGTCGGAGACCACCACCCTCGTCGCCACAGAGCTCGGCAGCACCACGCGCAGCGGCCAGCGCACCTTCCGGAGCGTCCGGCGCCGACCCGAACCAGCACTCCATGGAGCGGTCGGTAGCGAAGTACGTTGCGCTCGCTCGCCAGGCCGCGTGGGATCGTGGCTGCCGCTGAACCATTGCTTCCACGCATCCCGATACGACCGTTCGGCGATATCGGGATCGATGGCCGAGGGCCGTCCGGCAACCATCTCGGCGACGTAGTCGGGACCGCCTGCTTTCGGGCCGCAGCCCACCGACGACCGCTTCCAGCCACCGAACGGTTGGCGTTGCACGATCGCGCCGGTCATGCCACGGTTGATGTAGGCGTTGCCGACCTGCACGCCCTCGCAGCCAGCGGTCGACCTCGGCGTCGTCGAGCGAGTGGATGCCACCGGTGAGCCCGAACGGAGTCCCGTTCTGCAACTCGATCGCATGATCGAGATCATCGGCTCGCATCACACCGAGCACCGGGCCGAAGCACTCGGTGACGTGGAACCACGATCCGGGTTGCACGCCGACGCGCACACCCGGTGACCACAGCGTTGCCGCCGAGCTGACGCGGCTCGACGAGCCAGCGTTCGCCGCTGTCGAGCTGGGTCAAGCCGCGTTGCAGCTTTGCTGACGGGTCACCGATCAGCGGGCCGACGACGCTCCCGAGGTCGCTGGGTCGGCCCCACGACGAGGCTGCGTGCGGCGTCGGCCAGTCGCGCCATGAACGACGCGTCGTCGTACACCGGCGCCTCGACGATCGCCAGGCTCGCTGCAGAGCACTTCTGCCCGGCGTGACCGAACGCCGACCGCACCAGGTCGCGAATTGCCAGATCGAGGTCGGCAGCCTGGGTGATGACGATCGCGTTCTTCCCGCTCGTCTCGGCGAGCAGGTGCATCGCCGGCTTCCACGACCGGAACAGCTCAGCGGTCTCGTACGCGCCGGTCAGGATCACCGAGTCGACATCCGGATGGCTGATCAGACGTTGGCCCACTTCGTTGTCGGGGCACGCAACGAACTGCACCACGTCGGCGGGTACTCCCGCCGCGATGCAACTGCTCGACGAGATGCTGTGCGGTACGACGCGCCTCGGGAGGCGGCTTCAGGATCACCGCGTTTCCCGCTGCCAATGCGGCGAGCACCCCGCCCGCAGGGATGGCATACGGGAAGTTCCACGGCGAGGCCACGACGACGACACCACGCGGCGACAACACCGCGCCTTCGGCTTGTTGTTGCTCGAGCACATCGAGGCCGACCGATGCGTAGTAGTCGGCGAAGTCGATCGCCTCGCTGACCTCAGGGTCGCCCTCGCGGGCAACCTTGACGGCCTCGTCGGCCATGACCTGGATCGTGTCGAAACGTTCGCGTCGAAGCACGTCGGCAACCGTTGCAAAGATCTCTCGCCGCCCCGACGCGCCGGCGGCACACCAGGTCGGCTGTGCCATCGACCGCCGTCGCCACGATCTTGTCGATCCCCTCGACGGTGTCGATCAGCGTCGGTTCGGTGCGGTCGGGCGGGGTTTGCACGGCATCCCGCAGCCGCCCGCGGACGTCAGGGTCGGTTGGATCACTGTCGGGCTCGTTCGTGAACGCCCGGTCCTCGGCCGGTGCTGGGAACCGGCGTCGTGCCGTTGGGATGAGATGCATCTGCGCAACCGATTGGCGGAACCGCTCGGCCTGCTCGGCGAACTCAGGCGATCCCGGCGTGATCGTGAACAGCGCCCGCAGGAAGTTCTCCGGCGCCGTGTTCTCGTCGAGCCGCCGCGCGAGGTAGGCGATGCTGGCGTCGACCTCGTCGTGCTGCACGACGGGGGCGTACAGCAACAAGCCGCCGGCCATCTTTCGAACGGCGCGGCTCTGCGCGGGCGCCATCCCCTCCAGCATCTCCAATTCGACACGCGAGCGCTGTTCCAACGGCAGCCGGCTGCGCAACACCAACGCCCAGGCAACGTCGAAGAGGTTGTGACTGGCTACGCCGATCCGCACCGCGCCATCCCATTCCGGGCGAAGGGCGGACTCGACCATCAACTTGTAGCTCGCATCGACGTCGGCCTTCGTCGGGTACGGCGCGGCGATCCAATCGTGCAACTCGGCCTCGACCAACTCCATCGCCAGGTTGGCACCCTTGACGATCCGGATCTTGATGCCCGCCCGGCCATTGCGGCGGCGAGCGGCCGCCCACTCGCCGAGATGTTCGAGCACCGCGTGGCTGTCGGGCAGGTACGCCTGCAGGACGATCCCAGCTTCCAGTTGGTCGAACTCGGGCTCGTCGAGCACCTGGGTGAAGGCAGCGACCGTCAGCTCGAGGTCGCGATACTCCTCCATGTCGAGGTTGACGAACCCGTACGGCATCTTCGCCAACGCAGCGCGATAGATCTCCCGAAGCGGTTCAGAGATCCGCTCGACGCTGCGATCGAAGTCGAGCACGTCGAGGTTGGCCACCAACGCAGATGCCTTGATCGACACGGCTGCCACGTCGGGCCGTCGCAGCTTGTCGAGAACCTGGTCGACGCGTCGGCGGGCTTCGTCGTCTCCGACGATCGATTCGCCGAGAGGATTGACGAGCGAGCCCGATGCCGTCGATGCGTCGCCGTGCGGCATGAGCCGCAAATTGCGGGTCCTCCGCAGGCAGGACGACGCCCTTCGTCTCGCCCAGGATCCGGCGGCGCACCAGTGGCATCACGACCTGTGGAAGGTGCGGGGCGACCTTGGCGCCCACGGCGAGGAGCACACGGTCGACGTGGCTCAGGGACGATGGCAGCCCGTGTTCTCTGACAACATCGGCAAATCGACGCGCAGCTCGGCCGTTCGAAGGAATTCGCAGGATCTCGTCGGTCAGCCGCTGCACCAACTCGCGTCCGGCAGGATCGGCGACCAGCCGGCCGAGGCGGCGCAACTGGCGTCGCTCGCGGCGGGTCGAGTTGGCGAGCGCCTCACGCAACAGCGTGTCGGCCAGCGCAATCGCTTCTTCGACAACCACCGAGTCATCTTGCACCCGATCACCTGGGACCACTTCATCCACACCGGACAGTTTCGTCGGGTTGTCGACGTCTCCCGGGTGAATACGGGACCCAGGTGTTGGGCGGTAGCGTCGTCCGGATGCGTTTCGGCACCCTTCTCGTTCCCGTGGCCGCGCTCAGTGTGCTTGCCGCATGCGGGGACAACCCGGTCACCTCCGACAGCTCCACCGCCGGAACCGTTGCGCCCGTCGCGACCGGGGTTCCGGCCAAGGACGCGATCCCCAAGCCGGAAGTGAAGCTGCCGGCGGGGATTCCGACCGAACTGGTGATCACCGACGTCACCGAGGGCACGGGCAAGGCCGCCGTCAGCGGTGACACGCTGATCGTGCACTACGTCGGCGTTCGGTCGGTCGATGGAGTTGAGTTCGACAACAACTTCGACACCGGCGAGCCGTTCTCCGTCACGGTGGGAGTCGCACAGGTCATCAAGGGCTGGGACGAAGGGCTCATCGGAATGAAGCAGGGTGGTCGCCGGCAACTCGACATCCCGGCCGACCTTGCCTACGGCGATCAGCCACCGTCGACCGAGGTCATCCAACCCGGCGACGCATTGACGTTCGTGGTCGATCTTGTCGGCATCATCCCGAAGCCCGATCCCGCCAACGCGCCCGACATCTCGATCCCGGCGACACCCAACCAGCCCGAGCAGACGTTCACCGACTTGATCGTCGGTGACGGTCCTGGAATCGAGGCGGGCCAGACCGTCGCCATTCAGCTGCTGGCCTTCAGTGCTGCCGACGGCAAGCTGCTCGATTCATCGTGGGACACCGGCGCACCGCTCACGTTCGTTCCGGGCGGCGGACAATCCCTGCCGTTCCTCGACGCGGCCGTGGCGGGTATGAAGGTCGGCGGTCGCCGGCAGGTCGACATCCCGTTTGCCGACGCGTTCGGCGCCGAAGGCAACCCGCAGATCGGACTCCCCGGTTCCACCGACCTGATCATGGTGATCGACCTGATTGCCGCGTACTAGTGACCTGACTCGCCTGTGTGCGATTCCGGCCGCATATGGCGTATTCCCGCGCCCAACCAGGCTCACCGGGTTCGATACCTGCCGCATATGGGTGCGTATTCCCGCGCCCAGTCGCCTACTTGGGATCGACTATCGGGCCAGTGCTGCGGTCACGGCATCGGCGGCGGCGCTGACCGCTTGGCCGAACCGTTGGCGCGGCTGGCGGCTCAACCGCTCGACTGGACCGCTGAGGCTGACAGCCGCGATGACCTGTCCCCTGCGGTCGCGCACAGCGGCGCTGACCGACGCCACGCCGGGTTCGCGTTCCTCGACACTCTCGGCGATGTCGTCACCCTTCAACACCCTGCCGGCAGAGCCGCGATCGAGTGGCAGCAACGCACCTTGCGGAACGATCCAGCGCAGTCCGTGCGTCGACTCGAGCGAGACGCACGCAACGACGGCCGTCAGCGTCGCGGACGTAGAGCTGAACGCTCTCGCCGGTTGCGTCGCGCAGTGCCATGAGAATCGGACGCGTCAGCTCGGCCAGAGGAAACTGGTCTTCGGCGGCACGACCGAGCCGGATCAACTCGAACCCCAGGCAGAAGCGGCCTTGCGGATCACGTCGCACGAGGCCGTGCAGTTCGAGGGCGACGGCCAGCCGGTGAGCCGTGGCCCGGGGCAAGCTCGGTCGCGGCCTGCAGCGCTGCCAGATCGAGGGGCCCGCGGCGAGCGCTCGAAGAATCAGCAACCCCTTTGTCAATGACGCCGACGCCGCTTACACTGTCCACAACGAGAATCATATCTCAGAAAGTGAGATGACATGTCTGCAACAGAATCGTCACCTCGAACACTCGCCCAGAAGATCTGGGAGCGCCACGTGGTGCACGAGGCGCATCGACGAACCCGACCTGCTGTACATCGATCTGCACCTCGTGCACGAGGTCACCAGCCCACAGGCGTTCGATGGCTTGCGGCTCTCCGGCCGCTCGGTCCGCCGGCCCGATCTCACCGTTGCCACCGAGGACCACAACGTGCCGACGGCAGACATCGACCAGCCAATCGCCGACCCGATCTCCGCACGCCAGGTCGAGGTGCTGCGCGAGAACACCAAGGAGTTCGGCATCGTCAACTTCCCCATGGGCGATCCCGGTCAGGGCATCGTGCACATCATCGCTCCCGAACAGGGCCGCACCCTGCCCGGGATGACGGTGGTGTGCGGCGACAGCCACACGGCGACCCACGGAGCATTCGGGGCGCTTGCCTTCGGCATCGGCACGAGCGAGGTCGAGCACGTGCTGGCCACGCAGACGCTGCCACAACAGCGACCGAAGTGGATGAGTGTCACGGTCGACGGTCAGATCCCCCCCGACGTCACCGCCAAGGACGTCATCCTCGCCATCATCGGCCACATCGGCACCGGTGGCGGCATCGGCCACGTCATCGAGTACCGGGGCTCGGCAATTCGCTCGCTGTCGATGGAAGGGCGCATGACGGTCTGCAACATGTCGATCGAGGCCGGCGCCAAGGCCGGCCTGGTCGCGCCCGACGAGACCACGTTCGAATATCTGAAGGGCCGCGCCAATGCCCCGCACGGCGAGTCGTGGGATGCGGCGGTCGACGACTGGCGATCGCTGGTGACCGACGACGGCGCGGTGTTCGACAAGGAAGTCGTCATCGACGCGGCCACCCTTCGACCGCACATCACATGGGGAACCAATCCTGGCTCAGGTCACCACCATCGACGGCAGCGTTCCATCGCCCGATGATTTTGCAGATGCAACAACACGCGAGACCGTCGCTGCGGTCGCTCGAGTACATGGGGATCGAGGCCGGCACGCGCGATCCGCGACATCGCCGTCGACACCGTCTTCATCGGCAGTTGCACCAACGGCCGCATCGAGGATCTGCGCGCGGTCGCCGATGTGTTGAAGGGACGCTCCGTCACCGTGCAAAGCGCGTGATGGTCGTGCCCGGCAGCCACGCCGTGAAATCTCAGGCCGAGGCCGAGGGCCTGCACGACGTCTTCCTGCGCCGCCGGAGCCGATTGGCGCGAGCCGGGCTGCAGCATGTGCCTGGCGATGAATCCCGACAAGCTGGCGCAGGGCGAGCGCTCGGCCAGCACCAGCAACCGCAACTTCGAAGGTCGCCAGGGCCGCGGCGGTCGAACCCACCTGGTCTCCCCTGCCGTCGCCGCGGCCACGGCCGTCGCCGGCCACTTCGCCACGCCCCGCAGATCTCGGAGCAGCGCAATGAAGTCCGTACATGTCATCTCGGGTCGCGGGGTGCCGCTGCGCCGCAGCGACGTCGACACCGATCAGATCATCCCGGCCGAGTGGCTGAAGCGCGTCGAGCGCACCGGCTTCGAGAAGGGCCTGTTCTCGACGTGGCGCGACGATCGCAACTTCGTGCTCAACGACGAGCGCTACGCCGGCGCATCGATCCTGGTTGCCGGGCCCAGCTTCGGCGTCGGCTCGTCGCGCGAGCACGCCGTGTGGGCGATCCAGCAGGGTGGCTTCGATGCCGTCATCGCGCCGAGCTTCAGCGACATCTTCCGCAACAACTGCGCCAAGAACGGCCTCGTCGCCGGTCATCGTGCCGGAGGCCGCCGTCGAGTCGATCTGGGCCGCCATCGAGACCGACCCGTCGACCGAGATCACGGTCGACGTCGAACGACTCAACGTCGAGGTGCCGTCGGCCGGCATCACCCACGCGTTCCCGATGGACCCGCAGACGCAACACCGCTTCCTCAACGGTCTCGACGACGTCGGCATCACGCTGACTCACGTCGACGACATCACCGACTTCGAGAAGCACCGCCCCGCCTGGCTCCACTGAGACCCCGGCGTTTGACGTCGCAGGCCCCGCATACGGGCCGAAGGACGTCAAACGGTGTCTTGGGCGGCGTTCGAAATCGGCGAGGTTGCGCAGCTTGGGGTTGTTCGAGAACACCTCGACCGGCGGCGCGACGTCGAGCCGCAGCGCCCGCTGCAGGATGCGAACCTGCGTGTGCTGGTTGTACTCGGCGAGGGTGACCGCCCAGCCGTCGCGTCCGGCGCGAGCGGTGCGGCCGCTGCGGTGCAGGTAGTCCTTGCCGTCGCCGGCGCGGCTCGTAGTGGATGACCGCGCCGATGTCGTCGATGTCGATGCCACGCGCAGCGACGTCGGTGGCGACGAGCACGCTGAGCTCGCCGTCGGTGAACCGGCGCAGCGCCTTCTCCCGCGCGACCTGGGCGAGATCGCCGTGGATCGCCATCGCGCTGCACGCCGAGGTCCTGCAGCGAGCGCTCGACGCGATCGCACGTGCGCTTGGTCTGGCAGAACACGAGCGTCTTCGCCATGCTCGACGCGATCGCCGCGACGACCTTGTCCTTGTCCATGTGATGCACGGCGAGGAAGAGGTGGTGCATCGTGCCGACCGTGTCGGTCGGCGGAGTCGATCGCAACCTCGATCGGGTCGTTCATGTACCGGCGCACGAGGTGCCCGACGTCGCCGTCGAGCGTCGCCGAGAACAGCATCGTCTGGTGCGGTGCCGGTGACACTTGCGCAGGATCCACTCGACCTGCGGGGTGAAGCCGTCGTCGGCCATGCGGTCGGCCTCGTCGAGCACCACGATCTCGATCTCGTTGAGGTCGAGCTCGTTCTCCTTCAGCAGGTCGATCAGCCGCAGCGGGGTGGCCACGATCACGTCGACACCGCGCTGCAGCACGTCGATCTGCTGATGACGCGATGCGCCGCCGTAGACGGCCAGCACGGTGCGATCGCAGCCGGCGGCAACCGGGGCGAGGACGTCGGCCACCTGCAGCGCCAGCTCGCGTGTCGGCACGAGCACCAGCGCCAGCGGGCGGCGCGGCTCGGCTTCGCCCGACAGCCGGGCGAGCATCGGCACGCCGAACGCCAGCGTCTTGCCGGAACCGGTCCTGGCCCTGCCGCAGACGTCACGGCCGGTGAGGGCGACAGGGATCGCCTTCGTCTGGATCGCGAACGGTGTGGTGAACCCGGCCGCGGCGAGACCCATGTCGACCTCGTCGGTACGCCGAGGTCGGCGAAGCCGGTGGGGATGTAGGCATCGGGATCGATCGTGACGGTTGCTGATTCGACCGGACTGCGGGCTGGACTTGGTGTGGGTTTGCGGCGCCGACGCCGCGGTGCCCCAGGTGGGCGGGAGTGTTCAGTCATGTCGAGCATGCAGGGTACCGCCACCCAGCACCAGGTTGCGCGATGAGAGATGAGCCGCCCGGCGCCGCATATCTCTCATCGCCCGGAGGGTCACGCGAGCCGCGATGAGAGATGTGCGGAGGGCACCGGCTCATCTCTCATCGCACGATGGTGCGAGGGGACGTGCGGGCGGCAACAATTCGTGGGCATGAAGGTCGCACTCACCGTCAACGACTTCCTCCGCCGCGCCGAGCAGATCTATCCGGATCGGACCGGCGTCATCGACGAGCCCGACCAGCCGGCCGAGTCGTGGGGCTCGCATCACGTACGCCGAGATGGCCGCGAGGGCACGTGCCCAGGCAGCGGCACTCGACAGCTCGGGCATCGGCGTCGGCGAGCGGGTCGCGATCAGTCAGCCACAACTCGGCGCGGCTGCTGACCGCGCTTGTTCGGGTGTCAGCGGATCGGGCCGGGTGCTGGTGCCGATCAACTTCCGGCTCGTCGCCGAGGAGGTGAAGTACATCGTCGAGCACAGCGGCGCCCGGGTGCTGATGGTCGACCCCGAGCTCGACGAGGCGATGTCGTCGGTCGAGTGCGAGCACGAGCTTCGTGATCGGTGCCGACGACCGACGCGCCGCTGGACCACGTCGAGCCGAAGCCGTGGGCGCTACGACGAGGACAGCGACGGCGACGATCAACTACACGAGCGGCACCACGGCACGGCCGAAGGGCGTGCAGCTGACCCACCGCAACATCTGGCTGAACGCGACGACGTTCGGCTGGCAGCTCGGCGTCAACGATCGCGACGTGTACCTGCACACGCTGCCGCAGTTCCACTGCAACGGCTGGGGCGTGGTCTACGCCGTCACCGGGATGGGCGGCAAGCACGTCATCATCCGCAAGATCGACGGCGCGGAGATCCTGCGCCGGATCGACCAGCACGGCGTGACGGTGATGTGCGGTGCGCCTGCGGTCGCCAACGCGATCCTCGACGCCGCCGCCACCTGGGACGGACAGATCCCCGGCAACGGAACGCGTGCGCATGGTCATCGCCGGCGCACCGCCGCCGACACGCACGATCGAGCGGATCGAGACCGAGCTCGGCTGGGAGTTCATCCAGATCTACGGGCTCACCGAGACGACGCCGCTGCTCACGATGAACCGACAGCCGGGCCGAGTTCGACGACCTCGTCACCCGGCGAGCGTGCGGCCAAGCTCAGCCGCGCCGGCGGCACCGGCGATCGGCGTCGAGGTGCGCGTCTCGCCCGACGGCGAGATCCTCGCCCGGGGCAACGACATCATGGCCGGCTACTGGAACCAGCCCGAGGCCACCGCCGACGCCGATCCGTCCGGCCGACGATGACCCCAACGGGCCCGAGTGGTTCCACACCGGCGACGGCGGCATACATCGACGACGACAACTACGTCACGATCAGCGACCGCAAGAAGGACGTCATCATCACCGGCGGCGAGAACGTCAGCTCGATCGAGGTCGAGGACGCGCTGTTCAGCCACCCCGCCGTCGCCGAGGTCGCGGTCATCGGCGTGCCCGACGAGAAGTGGGGCGAGATGGTGATGGCGCTGGTCGTGCAAGCGCCGGAAGGCTCGCGCTGACCGAGGCGGACCTGATCGCCTACACCAAGACGAAGCTCGCCGGCTACAAGTGCCCGAAGCGCGTCGAGTTCCGCGACGCGCTCGCCCGCACCGCCACCGGCAAGCTGCAGAAGTTCAAGCTGCGCGAGCCGTACTGGGACGGTCAGGGCAAGCGGGTCAACTGAGCCACCATCAACGGCACACGACGCGCTGCACGACGAGTCAGCCGCGCTGACCGTTCGAGCAGAAAAACCGCCTGATGGATCAAATAGTAGATGTCCGCGCACGTCGCCGTTAGCGTCCGTCACCCTGTCCGGAGGGCCCGGCCAGAAAGGAAACGATCTCACCCCCAATCCGTCTCAGGAGGCGCACGTCATGGAAGCATTCGACGGGACAACGACGTCCGGCCGCAAGGGAGTCGCCGTACGACTGGCAGTCACTGCTGGTTGCTGCTGAGGCTGCAACGCTCGACTACGAGCTGGTCAACGATGACCCCGGAGTACGCCGAATAACCATGCGCCCCGAGCGGGTACTGTACTGGGCTGCGGTTCGGTGGCCCAGTGCACGTTGCCGCTGCTGGTCCGGGACCTGGGGATCGATCCGCATCGCATCACGGTCGTCGACTTGCTCGACAATCGCGCCCGCATCGCCGACTCGATCGCTCTCGGCGTGACCTACGAGCAGGATCAGGTCACGCCCGGAGAACATCGACGCGTTCCTCTCGGCCCGCGTCGTCGCACGGCGATCTGCTGCTCGATCTGGCGTGGAACATCGACAACCCGACGATCCTGCAATGGTGCCGCGATCACGGCGTGCGCTACCTGAACACCAGTGTCGAGGTGTGGGATCCGTACGACGACATGGCGTCGACCCATCCCCTCGACCGCACGCTCTACGTGCGCCACATGGATCTGCGCCGGATGATGACGGCGTGGGGCGACAACAAGGGGCCGACCGCGGTGGTCGAGCACGGCGCCAACCCGGGCCTCGTCAGCCATTTCACGAAGCAGGCGCTGCACAGAGATCGCCACGCGGATGTTGCACGACGGCCTCGCCGGCTGAAGTGCCGCCGCTGGAGGCAGGCGTTGGCGAGCGAGGACTATGCATCGCTGGCGATGCTGACCGGCACGAAGGTCATCCACATCGCCGAGCGCGACACCCAGATCACCGACGTCCCGAAAGGAGGTCGACGAGTTCGTCAACACGTGGTCGGTCGACGGGTTCTACGAGGAAGGCATCGCGCCGGCCGAGCTCGGGTGGGGCACGCACGAGAAGCGACTGCCGCCCAACGCGTACGTCCACCACGGCTGAGGGTCCGCGCAACCAGATCTGCATCGCCCGCCCGGGCATGGAGACGTGGGTGCGATCATGGGTGCCTGCCGGCGAGATCCGCGGCATGGTCATACGACACGGCGAGGCGTTGACGATCAGTCGACCACCTCACGGTGTGGGGCGACGATCGGCAACCCGCATGTACCGGCCGACGGTGCACTACGCCTACTGCCCGTGCCGACGCGGCGATTGACAGCGTGCTCGAACTGCGCATGCGCAACTGGGAGATGCAGCCGCGGCAACGAATCCTCAACGACGAGATCATCAGCGGCCGCGACGAGCTGGGCGTGCTGCTGATGGGCCATCCGTACCGCGTCGTGGTGGACCGGCTCGCTGCTGTCGATCGACGAGGCGCGGGCCGTCGTGCCGCACCAGAACGCGACGACACTGCAGGTCGCCGGCTCGATCATCGCCGCGGTCACGTGGATGATCGAGCACCCCAACGAAGGCGTCTGCGTGCCCGACGATCTCCCGTGGCGCGACGTGCTGAAGGTCGCGACGCGCTACCTCGGCACGCATGCATTCGGCGTCTGCCGACTGGGACCCGCTGTCGACGCGCAACGATGTCTTCGCCGGCTTCGGCAACGATGCCGACGGCATCGATCGCGACCGACCCCTGGCAGTTCGTCAACTTCCTCGTCGCGTAACGTGTTGACAACGCCACCGATCGGAGGCAGACTGACTGTCGATGTCCGCCGCCCGAACCCTCCTTCTGCTTATGTAGGGCAAGCGCCGCATTCTCGCGCTTGCCCGTACCCCCCGCCCATGGCCGGGGGGTTCTTCATTTTTCAAGCTCGCTTCACCAGCTCGATCTCGTCGTCCGCACTCGTCCCAGAAAGCCAATCATGCCTCCACAACCAGCCACCCCGAAGAAGATGACGTTCGAGAAGTACAAGCCGTACGTCCCGATCGTGCTGCACGACCGCACCTGGCCCAACGTCGTCATCGACAAGGCGCCGCTGTGGTGCAGCGTCGATCTGCGCGACGGCAACCAGGCGTTGATCGATCCGATGGACCCGCAGCGCAAGCGGCGCATGTTCGACGCAGCTGGTCAAGATGGGTTTCAAGGAGATCGAGGTCGGGTTCCCGTCGGCCAGCCAGCCCGACTTCGACTTCATCCGCCAGCTGATCGAAGAGGACCTGATCCCCGACGACGTCGAGATCCAGGTGCTGGTGCAATGCCGCCCCGAGCTGATCGAGCGCACGTACGAGTGCCTGCAGGGTGCACCGCGGGCGATCGTGCACTTCTACAACTCGACCAACCCGCTGCAGCGCGAGGTGGTGTTCGGCCTCGACAAGGACGGGCATCGTCGACATCGCCGTGAACGCGGCCAAGCTGTGCCGCAAGCTCGAGCAGACGATGCCGGCATACCGACATCCGCTACGAGTACTCGCCCGAGAGCTTCACGCTGACCGAGCCGGAGTTCGCCATCGAGATCTGCGAGGCGGTGATGGACGTCGTCGAACCGACACCCGACAAGCCAATCATCCTCAACCTGCCGGCCACGGTCGAGTGCTACACGCCCAACGTCTACGGCGACGTGATCGAGTGGTTCGGCCGCACGATCCGCAATCGCGACTCGCGTCGTCCTCAGCCTGCACCCGCACAACGATCGCGGCTGCGGCGTGGCCGCCGCCGAGTTCGGCGTGATGGCCGGCGCCGATCGCGTCGAGGGGACGCTGTTCGGCAACGGCGAGCGCACCGGCAACGTCGACATCGTCAACTTGGCGATGAACCTGTTCAGTCAACGGCGTCGACCCTGAGCTCGACATCAGCGACATCGACGCGCTGCGCCGCGTCGCCGAGTACTGCAACCGCCTGCCGGTGCCATCCGCGCCACCCGTACGTCGGCGATCTCGTCTACACCTCGTTCAGCGGCAGCCACCAGGACGCGATCAAGAAGGGCTTCGAGGCGCTGCCGCAACGCGACTACGACCAGTGGGGCGTGCCGTACCTGCCGCTCGATCCGAAGCACGTCGGCCGGACGTACGAGGCAGTCATCCGCGTCAACAGCCAGAGCGGCAAGGGCGGCGTCGCCTACATGATGAAGGCGGAGCACGGTTTCGAGCTGCCGCGGCGCTGCAGATCGAGTTCTCCAAGACCATCCAGCACATCACGGAGGACTCCGGCACCGAGATCAGCCCGGTGGTGATGTGGGAGGCGTTCCAGCGGAGTACCTCGCCGGACGAGCCGCGGTTCCGGCTCAACAGCCACGAGCTGCGCAGCGACTCGTCGACGGGGCGCACGTCGATCACCGCACAGCTCGTCGTCGACGGCTCGCCCGCTGACCATCATCGGTGAGGGCAACGGACCGATCGACGCATTCGTCCACGCGCTGCGTGACGGGGTCGATGCCGACACTCAACGTCGTCGACTATGCCGAGCACGCGATCGGGCAGGGTTCCGAGGCCAATGCGGTCGCCTACGTCGAGACGTCCGAGGGTGACGGCAACGTGCTGTGGGGTGTCGGCGTGGACCCGAACATCATCACTGCGTCGCTGCGTGCGGTATTGAACGCCCACGAACGGCATCGGCTGTAATGTCTCGCCCATGATGCGTTGGCTTCGGAGATTGTTCTGGCTCGGTCTGCTGGCGGGCGGCGGGTACGGCGTCTACCGGGTCGTGGGTCAGCGGCAGTCCCAGCCAACGGCGACGCCGGAGTGGCCGCCGTTGCCCACGCAACCGGCGCAACCATCGCCCAAAGTAGCGACCGCTTCAGAGGCCGTCACTCCTACAGAAGCGACAGGAACGGAGCCGACGACGGACGAGGCGCCCGCCGGGCAACGCTGGAAGCCGGCGGTCAACGGCGATTGTCCGCAGGGCTACCCATTGAAGGCCAACGACAACTCCAGGATCTTCCACTCGCCCGGCGGCCGGTTCTATGAACGCACGGTTGCTGAGCGATGCTATGCCAATGCCGATGACGCGATTGCCGATGGTTATCGCCCGGCCAAGGCCTGAACGGAGCTGAAACGATGAAGGTCAGTGTTGATTTCGACGTGTGTGCGTCGACGGGCTCGTGCATGCAGGCCTGCCCGGAGGTGTTCGAGGTGCGTTCCGACGGCTACCTCTACATCCTCCAGGAAGAGCCAGGGGAGGAATTGCGCGAGAAGGTCCTCATGGCCGAGGAGATGTGCCCGACCGCTGCCATCACGGTCACTGATCTGTAGCGACGAAGGGCTCGGATCGAGTCGGCACGGGCTAACGTCGTTGACGCATGGGGTTCCACACCAAGTTGAAAGCTGCTTGGGAGGCATCACGATCGATGCTGTGCGTCGGGCTCGACCCCGACCCCGACCGTCTGCCGGCATCGTTCGACCATGACGCCCGGTCGACCTACGAGTTCTGCAAGGCGATCGTCGACGCCACCGCCGACACCGTGTGCGCATTCAAGCCACAGTTCGCCTACTTCGCCGCCCAACGCGCCGAGCCCGAACTCGAGAAGCTGTGCAGCTACATCCGCGACACCTATCCCGATGTTGCTGTTGATCCTCGACGCGAAGCGCGGCGACATCGGGCCGACCGCCGAGCAGTACGCGCGCGAGGCGTTCGATCGCTACGGAGCCGATGTCGTCACGGTCAATCCGTACCTCGGCACGGACTCGATCGAGCCGTACCTGGCCTACGCAGGACGCGGCGTCCTCGTGCTGTGCCGAACCTCGAACCCCGGCGGCGGCGACTTCCAATCGCTCGACGTCGAGGGCGAGCCACTGTATGCCAACGTGGCCCGTCGGGTGGCGACGGAGTGGAGCGAACTCGGCGAGTGCGGGCTCGTGGTGGGCGCAACCTTCCCCGACGAGCTCGGCACCGTTCGGGGGATCGTCGGCGACATGCCGATGCTCGTGCCAGGCGTCGGCGCCCAGGGTGGCGACATCGAAGCGACCGTCGCAGCGGGCGCGACGGCCGATGGCTTCGGGATGGTGATCAACTCGTCGCGGGCGATCCTGTACGCGTCGAACGGCGCCGACTTCGCCGAGGCAGCGCGCCGTGAGGCCGTCGCGACACGCGACACGATCAGGCGTTACAGCACCCGCTAACCCGCCGGCCCGATATCCCGATGGTCAGCAGGTCGAGGGCGTCGACCGAGATGATCCCGGCTGCACTGCGCAGCCGGCCCAGCACTTCGTGGGCGACCTCGCCAGACGTGGCGATGAGCATGACGGCCGTGTCCCCATCGGCGGCCGCACCCACGTCCATGTCGGCGATGTTGACGCCGGCGTTGCCGAGCAGGGTTCCGACGATGCCGATGACACCGGGCCGATCGTCGTTCTTCACCATCAGCATGTGATCGGCCGGCGGCACGTCGAAGACGTGCTCGTCGATCATCACGATGCGCTGCTCGCCGCGACGCCCGACGAGCGTGCCCGACAACGAATGGCCCGCCGCCGCGCAGGGTGATGAGGTTGACGAAGTCGGCGGACGTCGCGCAGTTGGTCTCGCGGATCTCGACGCCATGGTCCTTCGCGAGTTGCGGCGCATTGACGTACGTCACCGGCTCGTCGGTGATCGAACCGAAGAAGCCCTTCGACGCTGCCAACGTGACGATGCGCGTGTCGTAGCCGGCGATGTCGCCCTCGCGTGCACACCTCGATCTGCTTCGGTGCGCCGCCGACGAGCGAGGCGAACAGACGACCCAACCGCTCGGCGAGCGGCAGGAACGGGTCGCATCGTCTCGTTGGCCTCGGCCGCGTCGACGTTGACGGCGAACGGCACGAACTCGCCGGCCAACGCCAGCTGCACCATGTCGGCGATCGTGTCGCCGGCCTTGTCCTGCGCCTCTCGGGTCGACGCGCCGAGATGCGGCGTGACGATGACCTGCTCGAGGCCGAACAGCGGCGACTCGGTGGTCGGCTCGGTGGCGAAGACGTCGATCGCCGCGCCGGCGATGACGCCGTCGCGGAGCGCCTCGGCCAGTTCGGCCTCGTCGACGATCCCGCCGCGGGCGACGTTGATGAGCCGCATCGTCGGCTTCGCCTTCAGCAACAGGTCGCGGTTGATGAGCCCGGTGGTCTCTTTGGTCTTCGGAAGGTGGATCGTGAGGAAGTCGGCCTCGGCCATCAGCCTGGTCGAGCGAGAGCAGTTCGACACCCATCTGCCGCGCCTTGTCGACGGACACGAACGGGTCGTAGGCGATCGACGCGCATCCCGAACGCCCTCGCCCGGTCGGCGACGAGCTTGCCGATGCGACCGAGACCGATCACGGCAAGGATCTTGTCGGCGAGCTCGACACCTTCCCAACGCGCGCGCTCCCACCGACCCGCGGTCAGCGCGGCGTGCGCTTGGGGGACGTTGCGGGCCTGCGCGAGCAGCAGAGCCATGGTGTGCTCGGCCGCCGAGATGATGTTGCTCTGCGGCGCGTTGACCACCATCACACCGCGCCGCGTCGCCGCGTCGACGTCGACGTTGTCGAGGCCGATGCCGGCGCGCCCGACGACCAGCAACTCGTCGGCGTACTCGAGGACCTCGGCGGTGACCTGTGTCGCCGAACGAATGATCAACGCCTCCGCACCGACGGATGTTCTCGGACAGCGCCTCGAGATCGAGCTGCACGTCGACCTCGTGGCCCGCAGCGCGCAGCCGATCGAGGCCGCCTTCAGCGATTTCTTCGGTGACGAGGATCCGCGCCATGGCAACCATCGTTACCGCCGGAACCGTGGTTTCGAAAAGAATTGAACGTTCTGTTCACGCGGTGTTCGTGGACGGCTATCTTGACCGGCGCCGTACCAAACGGGTCAGACCCAACGAAACAGTGAGGTTCCATGTCGTACCCCTTCTTGTCCGCAGAGTGGATGGAGGCCGCAAAGGCAATCCGCGAGAAGTACGCGGATCAGTCCTCAGCGATCACCATCAGCGTGAAGATGAACCAGGTCATCACCGACGTGCCGTTCGGCGACGATGACGTGAAGTTGTACCTCGACACGTCGTCGGGCAGCTTGGTGATGGAACCCGGTGAGCTGGATACACCCGACCTGACGTTGACCACCGACTACGACACGGCCAAGAAGATCTTCGTCGATCAGGATCAAGCCGCCGGCATGCAGGCCTTCATGGCCGGCAAGATCAAGGTCCAGGGCGACATGATGAAGATGATGGCGATGCAGACCGGCATGCCCCAGGACGAGATCGCCAAGACGATCGCGGAAGAGATCAAGGCCATCACCGAGTAGTTCGGCATGCGCTACGGTCCAGCGTTTGACGACTGCGGCCCCGCATAGGGGCGCCAGTCATCAGACGCTCGCATCACGCAGGTGCGCCCGGCGTGAGAAGACGACGGTCTGCCTGTCGGGTTCGAAGCCGACGCTGAGGTAGAGGCTCCTCGATGCCGGGTTGTCCGGTTCGAAGCAGATCTTGATGCGCTCTGCGCCGGCCTCGGCGAGCAGGTCGATGCCGGTGGTGAGGATGTGGCGGGCAAGTCCTCGTCGCTGGTGATCGTCTTCGGTGCGCATGGGTTCGACGAGACCCGTGGCGGTCTCGGGGTCGTACCAGAACAACCCGTACGCTGCGACGCTGTCGCGACTGTCGTGGACCACCAGGTCGAGGTCGGGGCGGTACAGCGACGTTTGACGAAGGCGCGTCTCGACGTCGGGGTGGTTCCGCTTCGGCTGATCATGTGATGCGGACGCTGCATCGTGTCGAGGCGACTGGACAACCGATAGTCCTCGTGCAGCGGGCTGATCTCTGGTCGAGCGTCTGCAGCCAGCCACGTTTCGACCACGCCCGTCTTCCTCGATCGCGAAGCCATGGCCGACCAACACCTCACGCAGGACGTCATCGGCACGGTCGACCTCGAGGCTCGACGGCTCGAACCCGGACTCACTGGCGTGAGCAAGCCCGCGCTCGATGACATGGGCAACCCAGTCGGGAGTTGCGTCGGGCATGACGATCGGGTCGAGCGCGATCCGGTCGCCCCAGTCGGTTGCGATCACTGCAGCTTCCGGGCGACCGAGGTGATCGAACCAGAAGAGCTGAGGGAGATTGTCGGTCGAGCGCGGCGTCCGCCACCACCACTGCAGGTCGGCGGCTTCGTACAACCCTGCAGTGGGGTGAGCGCTGCGGATTCGCTGCAGGAGCGCCGTCGCGTCCTCCAAGTAGTGGAGACCGACCCGATGCTCTTCTCGCAGTGCGCGCACTCCCCGAACCTACGGCGTCAACTCGACCCGAACGCAGCCGGCTTTTGCGGGTGTCAGGTGGGACGCGGGCTACCGCTCGTCAGCCCGCCGACTGCTTCTCCTTGATGAGGTCTTCGACGGCCTTGGGAATGGTGGTTTCGAAGTCGAGGAGCTTGGCCCAGTGCGGGGTGATCGTGATGACGACCATCTCGTCGTAGAGGCCCTGCACGCCAGCAACCCAATCCGAGTACTGCTCATCGGTCATCACCTTCCGACCGGCGGTCAGGTAGCCGTCCGGGATGCCCTCTACCAGTTCGACCTCGGCGGTGCCGCGGATCAGCAGCACCTTCGGCGGGAAGGCGCCCTGATCGATGGTGAGCGCGACCTTCGGGTTCTGCTTCAGCGCGGCGACCTTGGCCGACTTCGGCACGGTCCCCATCAGGATCCGCCCGCCCTCGGTCCAGAAGCCGATCGGAATGACCCGCGGGTCGCCGTCGAGGCCGTCGTACGCCATGCGAGCCGGCTCGGGGCCGTTGAGCAGCTGCTGCGCGTACGGCTTGGCCAGAATCTCGGCGATCTCTTCCTTGGTCATGATGGTGGTCCTTTCATTCAGGAGGTGTTCTCGACATTGGGACGAAGCCGCCGCCCGTTTCTCGACATCGATCGGCGGCGGCTCGATCGAGCTCGGGCCGTCGTCTAGGTACGGGCCAGCGGCGCCAACGCCGCGGCCAACTC
Organism: Ilumatobacteraceae bacterium; assembly: GCA_963746365.1. Taxonomy (GTDB): domain Bacteria; phylum Actinomycetota; class Acidimicrobiia; order Acidimicrobiales; family Ilumatobacteraceae; genus JAENVT01. Next base: position 182,401 of record CAVVBH010000010.1, read on the forward strand.
GGCGACCGACCACATCGAGTCGCGGTCGACCGAAGCACCTCGTGACCAACTCTCGATCAGCGTGACGTTGCCGCCTTGCACGAAGAACGTCTCGCCCGTGAACTTGCAGTCCACGCTCGCGAGATACGCGACGAGCGGTGAGATGTTGGCGGGGTCCCACTCATCGAAGCTGCCCTCGGCCGGCTGCATGATCGCGTCGAGCCCGGGTGTTGCGAGCGTCAGGCGGGTTCGCGCTCCGGGAGCGACGGTGTTGCTCTTGACGTCGTAGCGGATCAACTCCTTGGCGACGATCTGGCTGAAGGTGGCAATGCCGGTCTTCGCCGCCCCGTAGTTGCTCTGGCCGGGGTTCGCGAACAGACCGGACGTGCTGGACGTGTGCACGAGATTGCGCGGCCTTCCGTTTCCGGCCTTGTGCTGCTCACGCCAGTAGGCCGCAGCCCAACGAGTGGGTGCGAAGTGACCTTTCAGATGAACCGCGATGACCGCGTCCCACTCCTCTTCGGTCATGTTGACGATGACACGGTCACGCAGGATGCCGGCGTTGTTGACGAGGATGTCGAGGTCACCGAACGCGTCGATCGCGCTGTTGATCAGTCGCTGCGCGCCCTCCCACTCCGCAACGTCGTCGCCGTTGACGATGGCCTCGCCACCGATGGCCTCGATCTCGGCGACCACCTGCTGTGCCGGCGTGAGATCCGTGCCTGTGCCGTCGTTGGCTCCGCCGAGGTCGTTGACGACCACACGGGCACCTTCGCGGGCGAACAGCAACGCATGCTCGCGGCCGATCCCACGGCCGGCGCCGGTGATGATTGCAACCCGGCCGTCAAGCGATCCCATGCCTCCTCCTCCAGACGAAGGCACGCTAGTCAGCGCCGCCGACCGCCGTGAATTTCTAAGCCAGGGTGATGTCGATCAGGGAACCGCGCACGAGCATCTGTCCGGGCAGTACGTCGACGCCTTGGTACTGCGCACCGACCAACACACCTTCGGGGATGCCGTCCACCCTGCCCAGCGCGAGCCCCGCTGCCGTGAGGGCGTCGATCGTTTGCTGTTGGTTGAGGCCACCCAACGGTGGGACGGCGACCAGATCGGGACCCTTCGACAGCACCACGCTGACCACCGCGCCACGGTCGACGACGGTGCCGGTCACCAGATCCTGGCGCATGATGAGGCCGGGCGCGATCGAGCTGCTGAACTCCGGCGCGCAGTTGTGCCACCACGAGCGTCTGCTCGCCGAGCGCCGCTGTGGCCTGCTCGACGGTCATACCGGTCAGGTCGGGAACCACACGCGGTTGCGGCCCGGCCGACAGCACGACAGCGACCAAGGTGTTCGGTGTGACCGTGTCGCCGGCCCGCAACCCGGGTTGCTCCGGAACCATCCAGCTGACCACGGTGCCGACCGGGATCGTTTCGTCGAAGACAGGTTCGTCCTGCCGCACCACCAGGCCGAGCGACTCGAGCGCGGCCGTCGCCTCGTCGAGTGTCAGGCCGACCAAATCGGGAAGCGGCCGCGGTGCCGGACCCGTGCTGACCACGAGCTCAAATGGTCTGTTCTCCTCGAGCGTCACGGCTTCGTCGGGCTGCGTGCGGATGACGATGCCGATCGGCACCACATCGCTGGCCTCGCGCGTGACCACGGTGTCCCACCCGAATCCGGAGATCTGGTTCAGCGCCTCAGCCTCGGCGAGGCCGGCGAGATGCGGCACCTGATGGCTGTGCGCCTGCTCCCTGGTGACTGCGTAGGCGACTCCGCCCGCGGCAGCAGCCAGCAGGAGCACGAGCGGCACCACCCATTTCAGCCAGCCACCACGGCGCCGCGGGCGGTCGATTCATCGGAGACGGTGGCCGCAGGTCGGGCCCGATACGGCTGCATCTCCTTGGCAGTAGGGACATACTCGGTCGTGACCGGCGACGGGCCCATCGGCGGGCCCGCAACAGGAACAGCGCGGCGGCATCGTGGGACGCTGGATCGCTCCCGGAGGCGTCGCCGAACAGCCCGAGGTTCGGCAAGCTGATCGGGAGCAGGTCGCGGCAACTTCTCCGCCGCCTGCACCAGCGCCCTGCCGAACTCGGCGGCCGAGTAACGATCCTCCGGCAACGGCCGGCCGGCGCGTTCGAGAACGGCCGCGAGCGGACCGAGGTCGGCCGAAACCGGCATCAACCGCCCGATGCGGTTCGACAGCGTCGCCACAGTCGAGTCGCCGGCGAACGGCACGGAACCCGACATCGATTCGAGCAGGGTGAGGCACAACGAATACACGTCGCCCTTCGGCCCTCGCCGACCGCTCTCGGCGAGCTCCGGCGCGGCGTACATCGCCAGCGCATTGCTGACATGCACCCGGTCGGTCCACAGCGCCTCACCCACGACGTTGGCGAGTCCGACGTCGGTGATGCGTAGTCGTCCGTCGTCACCGAACACCAGCGTCGAGGGACGGATGTCGCCGTGGACCAGGCCGTGACGATGTACGGCGTCGAGGGCCTTGCAGGCCTCGAGACCGACCATCAATGCCTGCGACGGCGACAGGGTTCGGCCGCGATCCAGGTACTCGCGCAGACTGCCACCACCGAGGTGCTCGACGACCACGTACATCGCCTTGCGCTGGTTCCACGAGTCGGCGCCCCAGTCGTAGATCTCGGCGATGTTCGGGATGTTTGATCGACGCGCCCTGCTCGGCGGCGAGACGGAACGCACGCTCGAAGCCTTCGCCCGAGCTGAGATCAGGATGCACGACCTTGATCGCGACGACGCGCTGATCGACCAGGTCAAAGGCATCGAAGACCGCCGCATCGACTCCGCTGCCCCGGCGGGGCCCGAGTTGATAGCGACCCGCCACGACCCGACCGTTGAACTGTGTATCCATCACTGTCATGGGGTACTGAACGTTACCGCGGCACGGCCGCGGAGGGCGTTCATGCGCGAAATCGGCTCGAGCGCCGCCAGAATGTCTGTCGAATGGCGGAAGATCCAGACGCATGAAACGACAGCACCTCGACCCGCAGCAGCGACGTCTTTTGGCATGCAGCTTCGTCATTGCGGCCGGGCTGGTGCTGGTGGTTCTCGGCTTCAGATCCTCGATCACCGGCCGCGAGGCGCTGGCACTTCCGGCGACGATCGAAGGCATCGATCCCGTGCGCGGCGCCGTGCGAGTTCCGTCGCAGACCGAGGTGTTCGTCGACCTCCTTCCCGGCTACACGGGTGTGCTCGTCATCGATGGCGTCGAACTGCAGACCGTGGATCCCAACGACCTCAGCGGTCCGACCGACGCGAGCGCCCCGGTGCAGGTCGTGCCCGGGCAGCAGGTCACGTTGCCGGCAACGACGATCTACGAGCGCGGCAACGCCACGCTGACGTTCGTGCCGACCGAGGGCGCGCCGATCGAATCGTTCACGCAGGGCCCGCACACCGCGACGGTCATCTTCTGGAAGATCCTCGAATCGCGCCAGCGTTCTCAGTCGTACACCTGGACGTTCTCGGTCTTCTGAACGCTCACGTGGGCAAGTCGCCTGTGGCCAGCAACTGGTCGAACCCGTCGTCGTCGAGGATCGGCAGCCCGAGGTCTTGGGCCTTGCTGAGCTTGCTCGCGCCGGGCGAATCGCCGACCACAACCGCGAACGTCTTGGCACTGACGCTGCCGGGGCTCTTGCCGCCACGGGCCTTGATCGCCAACTCGGCCTCCTCGCGTGAATAGCGCTGCAACGTGCCGGTGACGACCACCGCCTTGCCTGCCAGCACCTGGGCCTGGCGACTGACCTCGACCTTGCCGAAGTCGACGCCCGCACGCCTCAGCTTCTCGATGAACGTCTTGTTGGCCTCGATCCCGTACCACCTGCGGATGGATTGGGCGATCACCGGCCCGACTCCGGCCGTCGTGGCGAGCTCGGTCTCGTCGGCGGCGAGGATCGAGTCGAGCGTTCCGAACGCGAGGCTCAAGGCATCGCTCGCCGATGGCCCAAGGCCCTTGATGCCGAGCGCAGTGAGCAACTTCGGCAACGGTCTGGTCTTCGATCCTTCGATCGCTGCCAGCAGCTTGTCGACGCTGATCTTGGCGAAGCCCTCGAGGCCCAGCAGCTGTTCGGCGGTCAGCGAGTAGATGTCGGCCGGATCCGTGATCAGACCGGCGTCGCTGAGCTGGAACACGGTGCGCTCGCCAAGTCCCTCGATGTCCATCGCACCGCGCGAGCCGAAGTAGATCACCCGTTGATCACGCTGGAACGGACACAACGGCTCCACGCAGCGCGTGTCGGCTTCACCCTCCGGTCGCACCAGCGTCGAGGCCAGCGGGCACGGGCAGACCTTGGGGAACTCCCACGGCTTGCTGCCCTTCTTTCGCAGTGAGAGGACTGGGCCGACGACTTCGGGGATCACGTCGCCCGCCTTGCGTACGATCACCGTGTCGCCGGGCCGGACGTCCTTGGCGCGGACCTGATCCTGGTTGTGCAGCGTGGCCATGCGCACCGTGGATCCGCCGACGAACACCGGATCCAGCACGGCGAACGGGGTGGTGCGTCCGGTACGGCCCACCGACACCTGGATGTCGCGAAGGATCGTCGTGCGCTCCTCCGGCGGGAACTTGAAGGCGATCGCCCAACGTGGCGCTCGCGATGTGAAGCCGAGCAACTCACGCTGTGCCAGGTGATCCACCTTGGCGACCACACCGTCGATCTCGTACGGCAGATCGTGACGATGCTCCTGCCAATGCCCGGCGAAGCCGAAGACGGCGGCGAGGTCGCCGAGCACACGTACCTCGGGATTCACCGGGAAGCCGAGGCCCTGGAGAAACTCGAGTGTTTCGTGGTGGCTGCCGAACTCGGGCCCCCCGATGACCTCCCCGAGTTGGTATGACCAGAAACTCAGCTCGCGGCTGGCGGTAACACGCGGATCCTTCTGCCGCAGGCTGCCCGCACCGGCGTTGCGCGGGTTGGCGAACAGCGGCTGCCCGGCTGCAGCCGCACGTTCGTTGAGCGCTTCGAAGCTGGCGATCGGCATGTACACCTCGCCGCGCACCTCGACGACTTCTGGTGCACCACGCGGCAGCCGCTTCGGCAGGGCGGAGATCGTCGCCACATTGGCAGTCACGTCTTCGCCAATTCTGCCGTCGCCGCGGGTCGCCGCTTGCACGAACTCTCCGTTCTCGTAGCGCAGGCTCATCGCCAGGCCGTCGATCTTCAGCTCACAGACGTATGTCGCAGGCGCCCCACCGAGGCCACGCGCGACCCGATCACCCCAGAGCGCGAGCTCGGCTTCGTCCATGGCGTTGTCGAGGCTCGTCATCGGCACACGGTGGATCACCGGAGCGAATGTTGCCGACAGCGGGGCGCCGCCCACCTGGCCGGTCGGCGATTCCGCAGACGCCAGCTCGGGGTGCTCCTCCTCGAGCCGCAGCAGCTCGCGCACGAGCATGTCGTACTCCGCATCGGCGATCTCGGGACTGTCGAGCGTGTGATAGCGCTCGTTGTGATACGCGATCTGCTGCCGAAGATCCGCGACGCGGGCAGCAAGCTCGGCAGACTCGGTCATGCGTGCGAGTGTAAGCAGCTACGCGCCGAGTGAGAAGCGCGTCGCCGACGCCTGATCCCTGACCCGCTCGCTGATGTCGGCCGCGAGGCGGTGCACCCGCTCGGCAACCGCCGGCGTGTGCATGCCGAGACCACACTCTGGCGTGATGATCGATTGCTGACGGAGCTGCGCAGGATCGGCGCCCCGCTCGACGAGCTCGCACCACAGCTCGCTGAGCTTGCGCCACGGTCGTTCGGCCGACGTCGCAATGGGCCCTTCCGTCGGCACCGCACCCCACGCGATCGTGCCGCCGTCGCTGAGGAAGCGTGCGAGATAGCCGGCCGACTCGAGCAACCGCAGGTCGACCGGCACCGACAACACGTCGGGCCCGATGGCCACCAGTGAGGCGATGTCGGCGGTCGCACACACGTGCAGCCCGGTGACGGCGACCGGCTCGATGGCAGCGAGTGCAGCGGAGACGAGATCGACCGCGGTGTCGGGCGCGATCGGGAAGTTGGCGCCCATGAGCTCGTCGAGCGTCGGTTCGTCGATGAACACCACCTGGCGACATCCCGGAAGGGTCTCGGCAACATGATCGACCAACTGGCGAACGCGGCAGCGAACGGCGCGGCCCGACACCTCGAACGCCACGTCGCTGCTGAGGCCGGCGCGCACGAGCGCGAGACCCAGAGTGACTGGGCCGACGAACTGCCACTTCACCGGAGCACGACGACCTGCAGCGGCCGCGAGGAACGCCCGCCAACCACCGAACGCATCGTGTTGGAGGTCGGTGATGACAGGAGCGTCGGGATCGAAGCTGGTCGCGTCGAATGCGATGCTGCCGTATTGACCGACCGTGATGCCGGCGAGGCCGACCAGACCCTGCGGGATCATTCCCTCGGCGGGCGAACGCTTCGGCAACGTCGGGATCGCCGGTAGCTCGAGCGTCGACAACGCGAACTCCGCTGCCGCCGTTGCGTCGCGGTGAGGAAGGCTGCCGATCCCTGTGGCGATGCCACTTGGTAGCTGCGCTCGATTCACCCCAGATCACTTCCTGGGCGACATAGTTCCACCCGCGATGGCCGGCGAACGAGCCGAACCACGCGGGCCGTTGGTCAACAGCCGGCCGATCGGCAAGTCTTGGGTCATGCACTCCAACAGGTCACGTCTGCTTGCTGCGCTGACCGGATTGTGGGGCCCGCGAGTGCTCTGGCTGGCAATCGGCCTGGCCGGTGCATGGTCCATCGGCGATGCGCTCGATGGTCGATCCTCGGCGGTTCGCACCACCGTGATGGTCGGCGCCTGGCTGCTCTGGGGCGTCGGCGTGGTGGCGCTCGTGGTTCCGTCTGCGCTCGGGCTCACGGTCATGCGCATGGTCGTTTCGCTGGCATTCGGTGCTGCGGTGCTCAGTTGGATCGGCGGTGCTCAGCCGACCGCAGGGGCAATGTTCGTCGCCTGCGCGCTGGTCGGCGGCCTTCTGATCGGCGGCGCAGACTTCGGCCAGCGCTGCGTTCAGGCGTCGGCGTACGGCGATGAACAGCGCTTCTTGCTGCGGCCGCCCGCTGCGTTCCTGCTGCCGGTGGCGATCGCCGGCCTCGTGTGGACGGCCGCGGTCCTCGGGCGCTCCGTTGTTGCTGGCCAGCTCGAACTGGATCCTCGGTGTGGTCGTTGCAATTTTCGCCGCGTTCTCGACGTGGCTGCTGCTCCCACGATTCGCTGCGCTGTCTCGTCGTTGGCTGGTGTTCGTTCCCGCAGGCATCGTGGTGCACGACCGAGTCGTGCTGGCCGAGACGGTGATGGTGGCGCGTCGCGACATCGTGGCGATCGAGTTGGCTCTGGCCGACACCGAGGCCGCCGACATCACCGGACCGGCTGCGGGTCACGCGGTCGAGATCACGTTGCGATCGATGGCCACGGTGCTGCTGGCGCCGACGAAGGCCAGCCCACGCGGCACCGCACTGCACGTGCAGGCCTTCATCATCGCTCCGACGCAGACCGGGCATGGTTCTGCGAACAGCTCGCCGCCAATGACGTGTGGAGTGTTTCACGCCCGCCTGGGTGCCTCAGGACACTCCACTAGGTTCTGTTGGGCGATACCGCCGCCCAGCACATAGCTGTCGGTGGGATCGAAGAAGACCACGCTCTGCCCGGGCGCCACGCGGCGTTGCGGGCTGCGCCACCGCACGGTGTCGCCGTCGACGCTGGCGGGAACGGCCGCGCCGTGTGCGCTGCACTGCACCATCACATCGCCGACGTACGGCTGATCGGCCCACACGACGCCGGTGACACGTAGCTCGATCGTCGTCGAGGTCGGCCTCGTCGCCGACCATCACCGTTGCAGTGGCGTGATCGATCGCGGTCACATAGCGCTTCGGGCCGCCACCCGGCAGACCGATGCCGCGGCGCTGTCCCAAGGTGACCATTTCGATCGCAGGAACACCGCCGAGAACGGTGCCGGCGGAGTCGACGACCGTCCCTTGGCGAAACGGGATTCGTGCTCCCAGAAAAGTCTCGCGACCGCCGGTCTGGGTGATGAAGCACACGTCCTGGCTGTCGGGCTTCTCCGCGGTTCGCAGGCCCAGCGCGACGTGCTCGATCGCGAACCTGTGCCTTGGTGAGGTGCCCGACCGGAAACATGGTTCGCCGCAGTTCGCGCTGCGGGAGCATGTGCACCACGTAGCTCTGATCCTTGGCGGGATCAGCACCGCGATGCACGAAGCGTCGATCGCCGACGATGTCGATACGTGCGTGGTGACCCGTCGCGATGGCATCGAATCCCAGCAGATCGGCGCGCTCGCTGAGCCGGTCGAACTTCAGGTGTCGATTGCATTCGATGCACGGGTTCGGCGTGAAGCCTTCGCGGTGAGCACGCACGTAGGGATCGACGACGTGGGTGTTGAAATCGTCGCTGAAGTTGAACACGAGATGGTCGATGTCCAACTGCTGTGCGACACGCCGGGCGTCGTCGACATCGGCGACAGAACAGCAGCCGGTATCGCTCTCGCCGCCCCACAGGCGCATCGTGATACCGACGACGTGGTGACCGGCATCGATCAGTTCGGCGGCGGCAACCGATGAATCGACGCCACCGCTGAGCGCGACGAGGACCTTCATGCGGCTCGTCCTTTGCGAAGGCGATGGACCGCCTCGACGATGGCCGTGGTCGCCCGCGAGACGTCGTCGGCGGTCGTCGTTCGGCCGAGTGTCAACCGCAACGCGCCCCGAGCGCGCTCGTCGGCAACCCCCATTGCGGCGAGGACATGCGAAGGCTCCATGGCACCGCTCGCACACGACGACGCCGCGCTGGCGCACACGCCCGCCTCGTCGAGCAGGTACAGCAACGCCTCGTTCTCGATCCCATCGATGCACACATGGGCCGAACCGGCGACCTTGAACGCGCGGTCGACGGTCTCGTGGACGTCGTCGAGCTCAATCCGCAAGCCATCGACCAGCGTGTCGCGCAACGCTGCGATCCGGAGGTTCTCGTCGGCGCGCTCGGTAGTCGGTGGCCCGCAACGCCGTAGCCATCGCGATGATGCCCGCCACGTTGTGTGTGCCACTGCGACGCTCGCGTTCCTGTCCGCCGCCCACCAGCATCGGCGCGAACGCCGAACGGCCGCGAGCCACCAACACTCCCACACCCTTCGGTCCGCCGAACTTGTGCGCCGACAGGGACAGCAGGTCGACATGCGGGGTGATGGCGCGCAGGTCGAGCCAGCACGCCGCTTGGACCGCGTCGGTGTGGATGACCGCGTTGGGTGCGGACTTGTGGACGACTGTGGCGACCTCGGCGAGATCGGTGATCGTGCCGACCTCGTTGTTGACCGCCATCACGCTGACGAGCGAGACATCGGTGAGCGCGGTAGCGAGACGTTCGAGATCCACACGGCCCGCGGCGTCGACGCCGACTACGCGACCGTTCGCGACTCTCCACGGCGTGCAGCACCGCGTGGTGCTCGACGGCTGTGCACAACGCCTGACCGCCGAGACGATCGAGCGTGCCGAAGATGGCCGTGTTGTCGGCCTCCGTACCACCACTGGTGAAGATCACCTCGCCCGGACGGCAGCCCAGAACCTCGGCGACGTCGTCGCGTGCCTCGTCGATCGACTTGCGCACCTGCCTGGCGAACCGATGCGACCCCGATGGATTGGCGAACTGCTCGGTGAGAAATGGCAGCATCGCCTCGACAGCTTCGGCGCGCATCGGCGTCGTCGCCGCGTGATCGAGGTAGATGTAGCCGTCTTGCACGGCATCCAGGCTAGGCCCACTCATTGGCCGCCGACAGCCGACTTGGTCGAAGATGGTGCGATGGATGGCTACACCGACTCGACCTATGGCGACGCGTTCGCCGACATCTACGACGAGTGGTACCAGGGCATCAGCGATGTCGCCACCACAGTCGATCTTCTGGCGCGTCTCGCCGGAGAGTTCGCTCCCCTGCCGGTGCTCGAGCTCGGGGTCGGCACGGGCCGTCTGGCAATTCCATTGGCCGCCCGGGGCGTGCAGGTCGTCGGCCTCGACGCGAGCACGGCGATGCTTGCAAAGCTCGACGAGAACGATCAGACGAAATCGGTTCGCGCCCTCCTGGGCGACATGGTCGAGGATCAACCTGATGGTCCGTTCGCCCTCACGTTCGTGGCATACAACACGTTCTTCAACCTGCTCACCGAAGCTCGTCAGCGAGCCTGCTTCGCGGCTGTGGCCGAACGGCTCGTGCACGGCGGGGCCTTCGTGATCGAGGCATTCGTGCCGGAGCCGCATCCCGGCTCGTCGGTCGACGTGCGGTCGATGACCGCCAACTCGGTGGTGCTCGCAGTCACAACACACGACGACGCGACACAGACCGCGCAGGGGCAGTACATCTCGTTCAGCGAGTCGGGTGGCGTGCGGATGCGACCGTGGGCCATTCGCTACGCGACGGTCGCGCAACTCGACGCGATGGCAACAGGTTCTGGATTCCGTCTGGAAGACCGATGGGAAGACGCTGAACGTACGCACTTCACCGCCGACAGTCCACGTCACGTCAGCGTGTATCGCACAATTCACAGCCCCGTCCGCCCCGAAGGCAGCGCAACGTCCTAAGCTGAAGAGCGCTGTGAGTCAACTGCGTCTGAATCCCCTTACCGGGCGGTGGGTAACGATCGTGGCCGAGCGTGCGGAGCGCCCGACCGATTTCGCACCACGCGTCGTACAGGTCGAAGCCGACCCTGCTCGACCGTGCCCGTTCTGCCCTGGGAACGAAGAGGTGACGCCGCCGGCCCTCGAGACCGTCGACAAGGGTGGCACGTGGCGCATGCGCGTGATCCCCAACATCTACCCGGCGTTCGATGGCGATCAGCCGTTCGCCGTCCATCACCGTGGCCCGGTGCACGTCGAGGCCGAGGCCAGTGGTACGCACGAGGTCTTCGTGCTCACACGCGATCACAACGCCGGCATCCACGCCATCAGCGATGCCGATGCCGCCGAGATGATGCTGGTGCTCAAGCGTCGCTTCCTCGAGCACGCGGCCACCGCCAACGTGCGCTACACGCAAGCGATCATCAATCACGGTCGCGAGGCCGGTGCCTCGATCGCTCATCCCCACGGACAGTTGCTCGGGCTTCCGTTCGTGCCCGGCGAGTTGCTCGAAGAGCAGCGGGCATTCAGCAGGTTCGAGGGCGGATGCATCCTGTGCGCCACCATCGAGGCCGAGCTCGGCGAGGGCGAGCGGATCCTGTTCTCCACCGACGACGTGGTCGCCGTCTGCCCGTACTGGAGCGGCACTCCGTACGAGCTGCTCATCATCCCGCGCAACCACGAACTGCACCTCACCGACGCCAGCGACGAGTCGTTGGCCTCCGTCGGACGTTCCATCCGTGACGCGATCGAAGTGCTGCGCGACACCCACGGCGACGTGGCGTACAACATCGGTTTCCACACCGCGCCGCATCACTACAACGGCTCCTTCCACTGGCATGTGCACCTGTGGCCGAAGCTCGTCACGACGGCCGGCTTCGAGCGCGGCACCGGCGTGATGATCAACATCGTGCTCGCCCGAGTCGGCAGCAGCACAGCTTCGCCGCCAATCCGTCAAGGCCTGATCCGCAACCACGTGTCACGGCTCAGCGTGGCCATCGACATCGACGCGACACCCGCGCAGGTCTGGTCGGTCGTCGAGCCGATCGAGGACCACGTGTCGTGGATGCACGACGCGGTGGCGATCCGATTCCGGACGGAACAAAGTCGCGGCGTCGGCACGGCGTTCCTGTGCGACACGAAGGTCGGTCCGTTCACGCTCGTCGACCACATGGAGATCACCGAGTGGACGCCTGGCGCGGCGATGGGCGTTCGCCACGTCGGCGTGGTCACGGGGACCGGTCGGTTCACGCTGATGCCGATCGACCTCGGCCGGCGAACCCGCTTCGGCTGGGACGAGTCACTGATCTTCCCGTGGTGGCTGGGTGGCCCGATCGGCGCGCTCATCGGAGGTCGCCTCGTGCTGCGTTCGATCTGGAAGCGAAACCTGCGAACCCTGAAGCGGATCGTCGAAACCCAACGTCGACCATCGCTGACCGCGTCCGCGACTCGAGGCTGCGCTTATTTCCGCCGCACCCGAGCGGGTCGATCTGACCGCGATTCCCGCGCCAGGTCAGGAGCCGAGGGCGCGGACAGCGGCGGTCACGGCGGCACCGATGACGATCACCAGGATCAGTGGGGCCCTCCGCCATGCGGCGACAACCGCGGCGGCGACGCCGGCTGCACGCGCGTCGATCTGCAGGTTCTGGCCGACGCTGAACGTGTTGGTCACGATCAACGCCGCGATCAACGCGGCAGGGATCAGGATGAGGCATCGCTCCAAAACCGCCGGGAGTGGACGATCACCGATGATCACCAGCCCCAACACCTTGAACGAGTATGCGCCGACGGCCAACAACAGAATGAGCGTCCAGCTCATCGGCGCACACCCACCAGCACCGCCAACGCCGCGCAGAGGATGGGAATACCGACGGGCACGAAGGGGATCAGCGCGAGACAGATCGCTGCACCGATTGCCGCTGCCAAGCGGCCACGGCCGTCTCTCAACAGCGGCCACAACATCGCGACGTAGCCAGCCGGGAACGCGGCGTCGAGCCCGAACGTCTTCGGATCGATGGCGCTTCCGGCGAGCGCGCCCAGCAACGTCCCGACGTTCCAGAACACGTACAGGCTGAGCCCGGTGATCCAGAAGGCGGCGCGCTGCGCGACGGGGTCTGTCTGCGCCGCCGCCATCGCGGTCGACTCGTCCATCGTCAACTGCGCCGCGACCAGACGCTTTCCGAGGGAACCGGTCAGCCGACGCGACATGGTCAGGCCGTACACACCGTTGCGCGCTGCCAGCAACAGAGCGCCGCCCAAGGCCGATGCCGTCGAACCTCCTGCGGCGATCACGCTGACCGCCGAGAACTGCGTTGCTCCGGTGAACACCAACAGCGAGATCACGCAGGCCTGCAGGACCGTGGCACCTGCGCTGACGGCACCGACGCCGAACGAAAAGCCGAAGACCCCGACCGCGAAGCTCAGCGTGAGGCTGGCGGTGATGACTGGGCGCAAGCGTGGATCGTGCCACGCTGCTATCACGGGCGAACCGCCCCGAGCCATACAACTCCGAGTGGTGGCAGATCGAACTCGGCCGACGCCGGCTGCCCTTGCCAGGTGAATTCAGTCGTGGCCGTCACCGTTCCTACGCCACCGCTATACCCGGATCCGCCGAACTGGCCGCTGTCGCTGTCGAGCAGCACACGCCACTCGCCCGGCCACGGCAGACCGACCCGGTGCCCCGGCCGAGGGACGGGCGTGAAGTTGGCGACGCAAGCCACAGCCTCCGCACCGGCGTGACCCCACCGCAGGAACGCGTACGCCGAATGCAGTGCATCGTCGGCGTCGAGCCATTGGAAACCTGTCGGCTCGTGATCGCGCTCCCACAGCGACTTCCACTGCGTCGCGACCGCGATTGAGCTCGGCCAGCAGATCGCGCACGCCGCGGTGCGGCGCATGGTCGAGCAGGTGCCAGGGCAGACCACCGGCGTCGTTCCACTCGGTCCACGGCGCCAGTTCGGCACCCATGAACACCAGCGGCGCGCCGGGCATCGCCCACATCCACGTGAACATGGCACGCAGGTTGGCGAACTTCTGCCAGTCGTCCCCAGGCATCTTGCCGAGCAGGCTTCCCTTGCCGTGCACCACCTCGTCGTGGCTCATCGGCAGCACGAACCGCTCGCTGAACGCGTAGAGCAACCCGAACGAGAGCTCGCGGTGATGCCAGCGACGATGGACGGGATCGGTGCTGAAGTAGCCGAGCGTGTCGTGCATCCAGCCCATGTTCCACTTGTGGGTGAAGCCGAGACCGCCGTGCTCGATGGGATGCGTGACCTTCGGCCACGCCGTGCTCTCCTCGGCGATCATCATCGCCGACGGAACCTCGGCCGAGGACCGTTGCATTGAGCTGCCGCACGAATTCGATGGCGTCGAGGTTCTCGCGGCCGCCGAGCCTGTTCGGTACCCATGCCTCCGGGCCCCCGCGAGTAGTCGAGGTAGAGCATGCTGGCCACGGCGTCGACCCGAAGACCGTCGACGTGGAACTCCTCCAACCAGTACAGGGCGTTGGCGATGAGGAAGTTGCGCACCTCGTTGCGGCCGTAGTTGAACACGAGCGTTCCCCAATCGGGGTGCTCGCCCTGGCGGGGGTCGTCGTGCTCGTACAGCTCCGTGCCGTCGAACAGCGCCAGGCTCCACTCGTCGCGCGGGAAGTGGGCGGGCACCCAGTCGAGGATCACGCCGATGCCGCGCCGGTGGAGCTCGTCGACGAAGGCACGGAAATCGTCGGGGGAACCGAACCGGGCCGTGGGCGCGTAGTAGCCGGTGACCTGATATCCCCACGACCCGCCGAACGGGTGCTCGGCGACTGGCATCAGCTCGACATGGGTGAACCCGAGCGCGCCGACGTGATCCGCGACCTGCCCGGCGAGCTCTCGATACGACGACACACCGTGGCGCCACGACGCGAGGTGCATCTCGTAGATCCGCAGCGGGTGGCCTGGCCCGTGGCCGCGTGCCGACATCCAGGCGCCGTCACCCCACACGTGTTTGGTCGGCGCCGCCACGACGCTGGCAGTCGCGGCGGCTGCTCAGTTGCGTACGCCATCGGATCGGCTTTCAGCACCACGTTGCCGCTCGCCGACTCGACGGCGAACTTGTAGCGATATCCGGGCGCGGCCGACCGGGCGATACCTGCCCAGATCCCGGACTGCCCCTGGGGCGCCAACGCGTCGCCGTCGACCCAGCCGTCCCAGTCGCCGACCACACGTACCGACTTGGCGTTCGGGGCCCACACCGAGAACTGCACGCCTCCGTCGGCGAGCGGATGGGCGCCGAGCCATTGCCACAGGCGCCGGTGGGTGCCCTCGCCGAAGAAGTGGAGATCGTGTTCACCGAGCAGCACGACGGAAGCGTACGTGACCCGACCGCCGGACTACGGTCACGGCTGATGCGTGTGCTGATGCTGTCGTGGGAGTATCCGCCGCTGCGTCGTCGGCGGCATCGCGGCCCACGTCGACGGCCTCGCCCGGGCGATGGCACGGGCCGGCCACGACGTCGTCGTGTTCAGCCTCGCACCATCCGACAGGTCGGCGACGACGAGATGGTCGACGGGGTCCGCGTGCTGCGGGCGAACGCCGATCTGCCGTGGCTGCCCGACGACGACCTCGTCGCCCGGATGGCGTCGGCCAACCATCAGCTCACCCAGCTGGCCGCGCGCTCGGGATCCTGGCGACCCGAGGTCGTCCATGCCCACGACTGGCTGGTGGCCTGGTCGGCCGACACCCTGAAGGCGCTGTGGGGCGTGCCGCTCGTCGCCACGATCCACGCGACCGAGCGGGGCCGCCACGGCGGCCACGTGCCCCCGGGGATGCCGGCGGCGATCAACGCGGTCGAGTGGTGGCTCACGTACCAGGCCCAGCAGGTGATCGCCTGCTCGCGGTTCATGGTGCGCGAGGTCATCGACGGTTTCGAGCTGCCGTCGGAGAAGGTCCACCTCGTGCCCAACGGCGTCGACATCGGCCAGTGGGCTCTCGCCGGCGCCCGCCAGTCAGAACGGCCGCGAACCGCTGGTCGTGGCGTGGGGACGGATCCAGTACGAGAAGGGCTTCCAGGTCCTGACCCGGGCGATCGGACACCTGCGCCACCGTCGTCCCGGACATCCGCTGCGTGATCGCCGGCCGCGGCACTACCTGGCCGAGCTGCAGACCCAGATCGACATGGAGGGCGTCGGCGACATCGTTCATCTCGCCGGCTTCGTTCCCGACGACGAGCTGCGAGCCTGCTGCAGCGCGCCGGCTGCGTCGTGATCCCGTCGCTGTACGAGCCGTTCGGCATCGTCGCGCTCGAAGGGCATGGCGGCCGGCGCGCCGACCATCGTCGCCCGCACCGGCGGGCTCGCCGAGATCGTCGAGGGCACCGGCGCCGGGGTGCTGTTCGAGCCGGGCAACCACAACGACCTGGCCGACTGCATCGACGAGGTGCTGAGCCGACCCGGACGTTGCCGACGCCGATGCGCACGAAGGCGGCGTCGCTGCTCGCCAGCCGGTACACGTGGGATGCGATCGCTGCGACCACCCTCGGCGTCTACGGGAAGGCCAAGCGCGGCTGAGCAGCATCGAGCTCCGATCTGGCCGGGTGGGCTCCAGACGCACCCGACTAACCTCGCCCGAATGCGTGCCGTCCGCCAGTTCAACGTCGTTCCCGCGATCCCGACGCGCCTCGTCGGCTCTGGCCACGCTGGCCACCAACATCCACTGGACGTGGGATCGCGCGCACGCAGGCGCTGTTCGCCCGGCTCGATCCGGCACTGTGGGAGTCGAGCGGGCACGATCCGCTGCGCCTGATCGCTGGGATCGAGCCGCATCGCGATGGGCCGAGCTCGCCGACGACGACGACGATCGCCTCGCTGACCGACGCCGCGGCCGAGCGCCTTGCACGAGGCGACCACCGAGCCACGCTGGTTCCAGGCGACGGCCCGAGATCGCCGCTCGAGCTCGTCGCCTACTTCTCGCCCGAGTTCGGCCTCACCGAGACGCTGCCGCAGTACTGCGGAGGCCTCGGCGTCCTCGCCGGCGACCACCTCAAGGCGGCAACCGATCTCGGCGTTCCGCTCGTCGCGATCGGCCTGCTCTACGCCGAGGGCTACTTCCGCCAGCGGCTCAACGCCGACGGCTACCAGGAGGAGCGCTTCCCGCGCCTCGACACCCACGGCCTCGCCCTGACCGCCCACCGGTGTGCAGGTCATCGGTCGACGTCGCCGGCGACGACGGTGGCCAGGCTCAACGCTCTGGCAGGTCGACGTCGGCCGGGTCACGCTGTACCTGCTCGACACCGCTGTCGAGGGCAACAGCCCCGAGGTCGCGGCGATCACCAACCGGCTGTACGGCGGCGACGTCGAGCACCGGCTGCGCCAGGAGATCGTGCTCGGCATCGGCGGCGTCGCGTGCGCTGCGCGCGCTCGGCCTGCACCCGCAGGTGTTCCACACCAACGAGGGCCACGCCGGGTTCCTCTCGCTCGAGCGCATCCGCGAGCTGGTCGAGTCGGGTCTGACGTTCGCCGAGGCGGTCGAGGCCGTTCGGGCCGGCGGCGTGTTCACGACCCACACGCCGGTGCCGGCCGGCATCGACCGCTTCCCGCGCGATCTGATGGAGAAGTACTTCGCGCAAGTTCGCGGCGTCGCTCGGCATCGAGCTTCGACGAGCTGATGGCCCTCGGCCGGCGCGCCGACGAGCCCGACGACGACCGGTTCAACATGGCCGTGCATGGGTCTGCGCCTCGCCGGCCGCAGCAACGGCGTCGCCCAGCTGCACGGCGCCGTCAGCCGCGAGATGTTCCAGGGGCTGTGGCCCGACGTCACCGGTCGACGAGGTGCCGATCGGCGCGATCACCAACGGCGTGCACGCGCACACGTGGGTCAGCGACGGCATCGACCGACCTGCTGTCCAGCAGCGTCGGACGGCGTGTGGGACGGCGCCGACGAGGCCTCGTGGGCCGGCGTCGCGCACGTTGCCGCCCGACCGAGGTGTGGGCCACCCGCGCGCACGGGTCGAGCCGACGCTGGTCGTCGTTCGTCCGCTCGCAGCCTCGGCGAGGCATTGCTCGACCCGAATGCCCTGACGATCGGGTTCGCCCGCCGGTTCGCGACGTACAAGCGGGCGACGCTGCTGCTGTCGCAGCCCGATCGGCTGCGCGCGTCTGCTGCTCGACGCCGACCGGCCGGTGCAGTTCGTGTTCGCCGGCAAGGCCCACCCCGCCGATCAGCCGGGCAAGGACATGATCCGCGACATCGAGATGTTCGCCCGCGACCTCGACGTCGGCCACCGCTTCGTGTTCGTGCCGGACTACGACATGGCCGTCGCGCGGCATGATGTACCACGGCTGCGACGTGTGGCTGAACAACCCGCGTCGCCCGCTCGAGGCGTGCGGCACGAGCGGGATGAAGGCCGCGCTCAACGGCGCGTTGAACTGCAGCATCCTCGACGGCTGGTGGGACGAGTGCTACGACGGCGAGAACGGCTGGGCGATCGCTTCGGCCGACGACGACGCCGACATCGGTCGTCGCGACCAGCGCGAGGCGACCAGCCTGTTCGGTCTGCTCGAGCGCGAGATCGTTCCGCTGTTCTACCACCGCGACGTCGCACGGCATCCCGGTCGAGTGGATCGACAAGATGAAGCACAACTGGCGTCCCTCGGCCCGTTCGTCACCGCGGCGCGGATGGTCCGCGACTACACCTCGGAGCTGTACGAGCCGGCGGCTGCGAGCGCGGTGACGATGCTCGGCGACAACGCGGCACGGGGCAAGGCGTTGGCGCAATGGAAGCGCCGTGTCAATGAGACCTGGCCGGAGGTGAAGGTCGTCGATCTCGACGTCGACACATCGGCCGCCCACGAGGGTGACCAGCGAACCGTGCGAGCTCACGTCGAGCTCGGTGGCCTCGACGAGGACGAGATCACGGTGCAAGCCCTGCACGGCCCGATCGATTCGGCCGGTTCGTACATCTCGACACCCGCCACGGTCACAATGCGCCCGACGGGCAATGGTGCGTTCGAAGGCACGTACGAGGTCGGCGAGGCTGGCCCCTACGGCGTCACCGTGCGAGCCATGCCGCAGCACCCCGATCTGATCAGCCCGATGGAGATGGGAATGGTCGCCTGGGCTGTCTAGCTGCCGGAACCTACGAGCCGGTGAACTCGGCCTTTCCGGGGCCGTGCTTGCAGGAAGCTCCGCACGCCGATGTCGCTGTCGGTCGTGTGGAAGACCTCCTCGAACATGCTTCGTTCGAGGTGCAGCCCATCGGCGAGAGGCACGTCCAACCCGACGTCGACCGCCCGCTTGACCAGCGCCTGGGCCTTCAACGGACCGCGAGCGATCTCCGACGGCCAGTTCGAGTGCTCGTTCGTGCAGGGTCTCGGTCGACACCATCTCGTCGGCAAGGCCGATGCGCAATGCTTCGTCGACCTTCACCTGGCGACCGGTCATCATCATCTCCTTGGCGCGACTCGCGCCCGATCAGGCGTGGCAGTCGCTGCGTGCCGCCGCCGCCCGGGATGATCCCGAGCAGGATCTCGGGTTGACCGAACACCGCCCGCTCGCCGACGATCCGGTAGTCGCATGCGAGCGCCAACTCGCATCCTCCACCGAGGGCGTAGCCACTGACCGCAGCAATGACGAACCGCGGGATGTCGGCCACCGCGTTCAACGCCGAATGGAAACCGGCGGTGATGGAGCGAGCGTGCTCGGCGCCGCCGAACTCGCTGATGTCCGCACCCGCCGCGAAGATCCGCTCGCCACCGGTGATCACGACTGCGCCAGGCGGATCGGCGATCATGTCCTCGGCCGCCGCGCGCAACTCCGCCAGCAACGCCTGCGACAGCGCGTTGACCTTCGGATTGTTCAGCGTGACGACGGCGACCCCGTCGTCACGTCGCTCGACCAGCACCAGTTCTCCCATGAGCTCACCCTACGCGCTGCCTCCCACGCGCTCGCCACGGCGTCGTGAGCCCGATCCGTCGAACACCGCGACAACCGACTCACGTGGCGCCGCCAGGCCGCGAGCTGTGAGTCCAGTGTTTGCGCCTAGTGGACATCCGGCTCACAGCTGGTCGCGGCCGAAGGATTCCGCCTTCGGCTTTTCGCTGGCGATTCTTTGGTTGGTGAACGACGACGAGTCACCACCCGACATCCACCTGCTCATGGCCCGCCAGCACGGCGCTGCGGCGACCACTCAGGTCCGAAAGAGTCTGGGCTGGCGTCAGCAGAATTCGCTGATTGACGCGCGAGTTTGGCGACAGGACGATCCCCGCGTCGTGACCAGCCGCTCTACACCGTCGACATGGCACCAACGCGTCATGATCGCGACGCTGGCAACACGTGGTGTCGCGTCGCACGGGTCCGCTGCGAGATTGCACGGCCTCGATGGGTTCAGTCGAAGTGACGAGATCCACGTGACGCTGCGCTACAACCAGCGCCGACACTCTCACCCGCCCGCGGAAGTTCACATCAGTCGGGTCTTGGATATCCGCGACCAAATTCCGGTCCAGGGTATTCCGACCGTGATCGTGCCGGTGTGCCTCATCCAGATCGCCGAGAAGTCGAACGACGACATGATCCAGGCTCTCGAGGGCGCCATGCGCGATGGAATCAATCCGACGTGGATCCGCCAAGTCGCCGCCAGGTACGACCGGCCTGGTAGTTCGGCCACGCGGCGCCTCATTCGAGCGTTGGATGAACGAGTCGATGGTGCCCTGCCCAGGAGTTGGTTCCAACGACTTGCCTCACGGCTGCTCGCTGATATGGGAGTCGCAACTACAGATGAATTCCCGATCTTTGAGGGTCAGCGGTTGCTAGCTGAGCTGGACCTCGCAATTCCTGAGCTTCGGATCGGCGTCGAATGCCAGAGCTGGGAATGGCACGCCACACCCGCAGCGCAGCGACGTGACGAAGCGCGCAAGCGCAGGCTTCGCCGACTCGGATGGGAGATCCTCGACCTCTGGTGGAGCGACCTTGGCCGCATGGAGGACGTATTCGCCACACTCGCCGTCATCATTTCCGAACGCCGGCCCGCCTCGTTGTGAGTCGAAATAACGCGCCTGCTGCAACATCGGACTCACAGCTGACAGAAGACAGCGGCGGTGTGAGTCGAATATCGCGCGTGCTGCAACGTCGGACTCACAGGTGAATCCGAGTCGCGTCAGCCGTCGATTCCTTCGAGCATTTGGTCGGCGGCGGTCCAGGGGTCGAGGCGATGCTCGGCGACGTCGAGTTGCAGTTGTTCCCATCGCTCGCCAGTGGCCAGTTGGCGGGCTCGTTGCTGGAGGCGTCGGGCGACGATCTCGCGCAGTTCTTCGCCGACACGGAACTGGCGGCGACGGGTCAATTCTCCGGACGCCTCGATGTGCGACCGGTGGGCCACGACGGCCTCCCAGTATTCGGCGACGCCGTCGTTGGTCGTGGCCACCACCGGCAGGATCGGCGGATGCCAGGCATTGTCGGCGAGATTGGAGAGTTCGAGCATCTGCTCCAGATCGCGCCGCGTATCGGCGACGCCGTTGCGGTCGGCCTTGTTGATCACGAAGATGTCGGCGATCTCCATCAGGCCGGCCTTGTTCGCCTGCACCGAATCGCCCCACCCAGGGTTGACCACCACAACGGTCGTGTCGGCCTTGCCGGCGATCTCGACCTCGACCTGACCGACACCAACGGTCTCGATCAGCGTCCACGGACGACCGATCGCATCGAGCAAGCGCGCCGCCTCAGGCGTGGCCAGCGAGAGGCCGCCGAGATGACCCCGAGTCGCCATCGAACGGATGAACACGCCGGGATCTGTTGCGTGATCCTGCATGCGCACGCGGTCGCCGAGGATCGCGCCACCCGTGAACGGCGACGTCGGATCGATGGCCAACACCGCGACCTCCAGATCCTGACTGCGGAGATGGCCGATGGTCGCGCTGGTGAGCGTGCTCTTGCCCGAGCCCGGCGCACCGGTGAGACCGACGAGGTAGCCCTTGCCACTGAGGGGATGAGCCAGCCGGGCAATCTCCTTGGCCTCCTCGCCACCGCGTTCGATCAGCGACAACAGACGGGCGAGCGCGGAGCGGTCCCCGTCACACGCAGCGCCGAACAGTTCGGCGACGGGTCGGGTGCGACCGGCCATCTAGTCGATGTTGACGACTTCGGTGACACCGTCGATTCGATCGCGCATGATTCGCTCGATGCCCGCCTTCAACGTGCCGGTACTGGCTGGGCAGGTTCCGCAGGCACCAACCAGCGTCACGGAGATCACACCGGTTTCCTCGTTGACGTCACGAAGCACGATGTCGCCACCGTCGGCCTGCAGCGCAGGCCTGATGACTTCGATGGTTTCTTCGACTTGCGCACGCATGGGGTCGACGTTCTTTCGCTGGGAGGCCGTCTGTCATTGAAGCAGCATCGACCATAGGATTGCGACTTATGACAACGTCTCGTTCGTCACTCCTCATTCCCGCGAGTGTCAGATGGCACGGAGCCATGCGATGATCGCTCACCAGGGAGGTTGGGACGAGATCCTCCTCGTGCTCGGCCCGATCGCTGTGATCATCGGTCTGCTGATGCTGGCCCGCAAGCGTGTCGACGCCGCCGAGCAGAAGGCAGCGGCGGACGGACAGAAGCCAACGTCGCCGAAGGTGCCGCGCTAGACACGCTCGATATCGGCGCCGATGCCGACCAGACGCCCGACGAGATCGTCGTACCCGCGGTCCACATGATGGACACCGCTGACGATCGTCTCGCCCTCGGCAGCAAGCCCCGCCACCACCAGCGCCGCGCCGGCACGGATGTCGGGCGCACGCACCGGCGCACCGCTCAATCGCTCGACACCGCGCACGACCGCATGATGACCGTCGGTGCGGATGTCGGCGCCGAGCCGTTGCAGCTCCTCCACGTAGCGGAACCGGCCGGGGTAGAGGTTCTCGGTGACGATGCCGACGCTGTCGGCGACCGACAACATGGTGACGATCAACGGCTTGTAGTCGGTGGCGATCCCGGGATACGGCAACGTTGCGACGTCGATCGATCGGAGGCGTTCGTGCGACCAGACGGCGAGGCCATCGCCCAGCGATGTGACCGTGACACCCATGTCGTCGAAGCGCCGCAGCAGCATCTCCATGTGGTCGAAGCGCGCACCGCGCAGCACCACTTCGCCACCGCAAACGGCGACCGCTGCAAGGTACGTCGCTGCCTGGATGCGGTCGGCGACGACGGCGTGGTCGGCGGCGCGTAGTGACCCGGGCTCGACTCCGTGCACCACCAGCGTCGAGGAGCCGGCACCCTCGATATCGGCGCCCATCGACGTCAACATCGCACACAGGTCTGCGATCTCCGGCTCGCGCGCCGCGTTGTCGATGACCGTCGTGCCCTTGGCGTGCACAGCCGCGGTGAGAATGTTCTCCGTCGCGCCGACACTGGGGAACTCGAGCGTGATGTCGGCGCCACGCAACCGGTCGGCGGTGGCCTCGACGTAGCCGTGCCGCAGTTCGAACGTGGCACCCATCGCCTCGAGGCCCTTCAGGTGCATGTCGATGGGACGGCTGCCGAAGTCGTCGCCTCCGGGAAGTGACAGCGTGACCCGACCGCAGCGACCGAGCAGCGGACCGAGGACGTTGATGGACGCACGGATCCTCTCGACCAGTTCGTACGGAGCCACCGGGATGAGGTCGCCGCCATTCTTCATCGTGATCGACCCGGCGCAGTCGAACGTCGTGGAGACACCGATCGCCGCCAACAGATCGCCCATGATCACCACGTCGGCGATGGCTGGGACGTTGGTCAACCGGAACTCGCCGTCGGCGAGCAGCGTCGCCGCCATCAGCTTCAAGACCGAGTTCTTCGCACCGGGGACGACGACTTCGCCGTGCAGTGGCGCGGCGCGGCGAATGACGATCCGGTCGGAATCCATGCGCACCAAGTATGGCCCATCCGGCCGCCGGCATCGTGCGTTGTCGCGGGAACCGTAAGGCAGCCGCCACCAGTAGCCTCGTTGCGTGTCCCGCCGCGAACGGACGTTGCACCAGTCGTGGCCAGCGGGCACACCGGAAGCGCAGCGCGCCCTCGCGCCGCGCAACGACATGGTCGAGGAAGTCATCACCGACTCGGACGGTACGACGACGACATTTGCCCAGGCCGAAGGTCCGTTCACCACCTACGAGCGAACTGTCGTTGCAACGGACACGACGGTCGGCGAGACGATTCGCTACAGCATCTACATCCCATGGTTCGGATGGTTGTTCGCATTGCCGGTGCGCGGCACCTTGCGCCACCGACCACACGCCGACGATGCCGTGCCGTGGTGGTCGCCGCCCGATCGGCTGACACAACGAAATGTCGCCACGCTCGGGCTGCTCGCCGCGGCATCGATGGCCGCGGCATTCGCCAACACGCTGTTCACGCAGACCGCCAGCTTCGCCGCCGACGGGTTCGGTATCGACGAGCGCGGCCAAGGTGTAGGTGGCGTGATCGTGCGACTCGGGGTCGTGATCGCGATCCCGTTCGCGATGCTCGCCGACCGCCGAGGACGCCGACAGATGATCGTCGTGACAGCGTGGGTCGCTCCCCTGTGGTGTGCGCTCGGTGCCATCGCCCCGAACTTCTGGGTGCTGGTCGGCACACAGACCATCGGCCGACCGGTCGGGCTCGCGCTGGCGCTGCTGATCGGTGTCGTCGCCGCGGAAGAGATGCCGCGAAACAGCCGCGCGCTATGCGTTGAGCGTGCTCGCCCTTGCGGGCGGGCTCGGCGCAGGGGTAGCCGTTGGCTCCCTGCGACTTGCCGACCTCGGTCCCGACGGGTGGCGGCTGGTGTATCTGCTCTCGCTGGTGTGGTTGTTACCGGCGTACCACCTCACGCGGCAACTCCCGGAGACGCATCGCTTCGAGCAACGCCATCCCATAGCGCCGCGGCTCGACCGCAGGCGATTCGCGATCATCGCGATTGTGGCCATCTGCGCCAACC
Organism: Ilumatobacteraceae bacterium; assembly: GCA_963746365.1. GTDB lineage: Bacteria > Actinomycetota > Acidimicrobiia > Acidimicrobiales > Ilumatobacteraceae > JAENVT01. The sequence continues at coordinate 206,937 of CAVVBH010000010.1, forward strand.
TGTTCGTGGCGCCGGCATCGTTCTTCGAGAACCGCTATCTCGACGATGTGCGTGGCTACACCGGCGGAGGCATTGCCCTGTTCACGTTGTCCACAGCGACGCCGGCGTCGTTGGGCCTGATCGTCGGAGGACGAATCGCGGACATGGTCGGTCGCCGCGCCGTTCTGGCCATCTGCATGCCACTGTCGACGTTGGCGCTCGTCGGTTCGTTCACGTACGGCGGATCCGCGATGTGGCTCCTGGCGCTTGTCGGTGGGGTGCTCGGCGGAGCCGCGTATCCCGCGTTCAGCGTGTACCGGACGGAGCTCTTTCCGACAGGAAATCGCGGCCGCGGCAAACGGCTTCATCACCGCACTGTCGCTGGCGGGCAGCAGCGTCGGTCTGTTGCTGGTGGGAGCCCTGGTGCATCGAGGATGGAGCTATGGCGAGTCGATGCTGCTCGTCGGCCTGGGCCAACTCCTCGCCGCCGCCATCGCATTCGTCGCCTATCCCGAGACGGCGCACCTGGAGCTCGAGCAGATCAACCCGCAGGATTCGTTAGCCGAGGGCTGAGATCCACGACGCGACGATCGCCGCGATCGCCGCGTCGGAGCCCTTCAGGTCGTGTCCGCGTCCCTCGATCCAGTGGTGCGTGACCTCTCCCGGAATCGTCGCCGTCCAATGCTGCAACTCCGCGGGCGAAGCGAACGGATCGCGGGTGCCGTGGATGAACAGGCATGGCACCTTCAGGCGCGGCAAATGCTCGGTACGCAGCGAGTCGGGCCTGCCAGGCGGGTGTAGCGGATACGAGATCAGCACGAGACCGACCGACGGCAGCGGATCGTCGGCATCGCCGACGACCATCGAACACATCCGCCCGCCCATCGAACGGCCACCGAGCACCAGACCATCCGCAACAAGCGGCGCAGCCTCGTCGCGAACCGTCTGCAACAGCACCGGCGTGCGATCGGGTGCCTTGCGGCCCGGCCTTGCGATACGGGAAGTCGGCTCGCACACAGCGCATCGGCGCCACCGCCGACTCGATAGCCAGCAGGCTGGAATGTGTGCTGCTGGAACCTGCCCCAGGGAACAGCAGCAGGTTCATGCGAGCAGGATCCGACGTGCCTCGCCGAGGCGCTCGATCTCCACACCGGCGACGTCCTCGCTGCCGCCATAGTCGGGATGGACCTCGCGCAACCGCGCCCTGAACTGGGCCATCACCTGCTTCTTCGTGACCTTGCCGGTGCCCATCGGAAAGCCCAACAGCTCCAACGCCCAGGCTTTCGGGTCGGCCATGGTTGCGAGCATCGAGCCGGCGGCGCCGGCCAGGTTGGCGATGAACGACGGCCCGATCGCGCCACGCCAGCGCATCGCCTTGTGCAGAGAAGGATTGAGTGCTCGGCGCGCCTCGAGGCTGAGCCGCTCGACGGCATAGATCGCTCCCAGCACTTGCGCAAGCGGCGCGCCCTGCGGGCTGAGGCTGAAGCGCACACTGTCGCCCTCGCCTTCGAGCCGATGCACGCTGACAGCAAGGCCGTGCCGGTCGACCTGGTAGCGATACAGCAACCGCGGCTGCACGACACGCTCGCCCCGACTGACCTGATCGAGCAATCGGTGCACATCAGGGAGGAGATCCTCGTCGACATCGGGCAGGTGTGCGGCGATGACCGCGCCGAGCAGCAATCCTCCGAACCCGGGCGTCGGATCGACGGGCAGCACGAGGTGGCCGAGCGAGACGCGGCGCGTCGGAGTGACCGGACGCGAATGCCAGACCTCCAGCTCGGCCAACAGCACGACGTCGCTCCGCTACACGTACGGTCGAAGCAGGTCGTGCAACTCGGCGGCCACCGCCTGCGTCTCGACGACGTCGGGCTCGTCGCCGTCGACGAGCGCTGCGGCAAGATTGTCGGCGAGCTCGCAGGTGCGCAACCACAGCCGCTTGTCGACGCCATACGGTGGCCGGTCGGGATCGGCGACATCGGTGGCCTGCAGAAGTTGCTCGAGCCCGTCGGCATCGAGCGGGTTGCGTTGGAGGCGGTCGCCGGCGAGAAAGAACGTCGTTAACGTCTCGAACGGAAGGCGATCGGCATCGTCGCCGGTGTCGTCGGGCAGCTCGATGCCTTCGTCGTTCTCGACGTCGTCGAGGATCTCGTCGACCAATTCCTCGTTGTCGGTGCCCACCAGCAACACGTCCTCCTCCCACCGGAACGGAAGGCCGCGAGCGACCAGATGCGACGTCACCAGTTCGCGCTCGCCCTTCTCCCATTCAGCGAGGTCGTACTCGGTCGACGGGGCATCCTCGGCCAGCGCGATCGGCTCGCGTGCCGGTGCCTCGACGTCGGCGTCGATGGGTATTCCCAGTCTCATCTCCACCTGCGCAACGATGTCGTCGGTCGCCGCCTCGGCCGACTCTGGAACCATCAACTCGTTGCCATCCCAAGCATGCGGAATCTCGGCATCCGCGAGGGCGGCGGCGAGCTCGGCCATCTGCTCGAACGACCAGTTGGTCAGGTCGTAATGCACCCGGGTCGCATCGGGATCGTTCGGGTTCCAGTCGTCGGTCACGAGCGGTGACGCTATCCGCCAGGAACGAACGTGGCGAGGAAGCCCTGCATGCGACGGTATTCATCGAGCTGATTCTCAGGCTTGCGAAAACCGTGACCCTCGCCTTCGTAGACGACGAACTCGACGTTGCCGCCGCTGCCGCGGCATCGCTCCACGAAGGCCCGACTCTGCTCGAGCGGCACGACCGGATCGGTGTCGCCGTGCAGCACGAGCAACGGAGTGGCCGTCAGTCGGTCGACGAGGTTGACCGGTGAACGGTCGTGGTACAACGGCGCAGCGGCGGGCAGCGGCCCGACGAGCGAATCGGTGTAGTGCTGCTCGAACCGATGACTGCGTTCCGCGAGATCGAACAGGTCGGTGACGGGATATGCGACGATCGCCGCCGCGGCGAGTCCCGGGCTGCTGGCGATGACGCCGAGAGCCGTGAACCCCCCTGCCGATGACCCCACGATGGCGGTGTGCGATGGCGAGCCCCAACCCTCGAGATGCGCGTGACCAATGACATCGACCGTGTCGGAGACGTCGAGCTCGCCCCAACGACCGCGCAATGCTTGTTGATAGGCGCGGCCGTGTCCGGTGGACCCGCGGTGGTCAGGCACCAACACGTTCCAACCCTGCGCCCGCCAATACGCGATGCGAGGCATGAACGTGACCTGCCATTGATCCGTCGGACCTCCGTGCAGCCAGCACAACAGCCGATCCGTCGGCGCGTTGCTGCGGTAGAGGCGGGCGTGCAGCGTGACGCCGTCCGCTGCTGTGACTTCGATGAGATCGGGCTCGACGAGCGCCGCGTCCTCCCACCCGCTCAGTGGTCCGATCGCAATGACTTCGCGGGTCGACGTCACCGCGTCGTAGACCACCACTTGCGTCGGTGTGCGTCCTCCCGATCGCAACGCCGCGATCCGTTCGCCCTGCCACGAGATCTGTCCGTGCACGCCACGGGCGATCTCGCGCACGCTGCAGTGCGCGACGTCGACCACACAGAGCCGGCCAAAGCCCGCTTCGTTTCGGGTGAACGCGATCTGCGCCCCATCCGGCGACACGGCAAACGAGCGCTGGCCCATTCCCCAGGTCGGACCGCCGTGCTCGAACGGCTCGTCCACCAGGGGCGCATCGCCGACCCAGAGATTGAGCCAGCCCCCATCGTCACGCAGACACGCCGGGGTACCATCCGGCAGGAAGCGAATCTGTTGAACCGATCCGCTCGGTCGCTGCTCGTCGACCTCATCTCGCCCGAAGACCCTGCGCTGGATACGCGACGCATCCCACGGCATGTCCGGCACGTTCCACGCCTGCCACCAGACGCTGGCTCCATCGGGTGTCGCGCATGGGTCGAAGATGAAGTCGGCAGAACCATCGTCGAGGCGCTCGGTCGATCCGTCATCGAGCCGTGTCGACCACAACTGCGCCTCGTCGACGACGTACACGATGCGCTGCCCGCCGGCGACCGCTGCGGGCGCCGCGACACTGCCGACGGGACCGTGTCGCGTCAGTTGCCTCACACTTCCGGTCGGCACCGGTTGCATCCACAGATCACCATCGACGGCGACGTAGATGACCGCCGAAGCATCCGCGCTCCAGCACCAACAACCGCCGCCGAAACCGCGACCCGGTCGCGGCGGCGGGTACGCCGTGAGTTGACGAACGGGCGAGCCATCGAGCATCTGGATCATCAACGCAGCGGAACCACCCGAGGCCATCGCATACACGACGCATCGACCGTCGGGACTCAGTCTCGGCTCGGTCAGGTCCCGAGAGACGATGCACCGCTCCACAGCAATCGCCATGGCGCGGACTGTACCCGCGTTAATTCGTTGGACAACCGCTGCAGCCCCCTGGCAGTCTCCCTCGCAACCCGAGACCGGAAGGAGGTGCCGCAATGCTGAGAACTATGAACGACAACCTGCTCGATGTTGCCGAGCGCCCCTTCGGCAACGGGCTCCGCACGGCCTGACGACCGCTTCATCGCGAGCGGCGGATCCCTGCCACCCGACATCGAACGTGCCGACGCGCGTGCGCCCGATTCCCAACCCCTCACAACACTCAAGGCACAACACTTCAAGGAGATTCCCATGTGGTCGAACCACCCCTATGTCGCCCAGCACCTGCGCAATGATCGTCAAGATCGCCTTCGTCAGGTCAGCCAGCGCACACGTCTCTTGCACGACGTCAAACGCATCAGGCGACACCAACACATCAAGACGTAGTACATCGGGCTTCGCCTGTCCACCGCAAAGCAGTACGGTGGACGGGCGATGGCCCCGAATCAGTCCCCACAACAGCCGGATCGCAACCTGGCACTCGAGCTGGTGCGCGTGACCGAGTCGGCAGCCCTCTCCGCCTCGCGCTGGGTCGGCCGGGGCGACAAGAACGGCGCCGACAAGGCCGCAGTCGACGCAATGCGCACCGTTCTGTCGACCGTGCCGATGGACGGCATCGTCGTCATCGGCGAAGGCGAGAAGGACGAAGCGCCGATGCTCTTCAACGGCGAACACGTCGGCGACGGCACTGCACCGCAGACCGACGTTGCGGTGGACCCGATCGACGGCACCACCTTGACCGCTTACGGTCGAGCCAACGCCATCGCGGTCATCGCGGTCAGCGAACGCGGCACGATGTTCGATCCGGGTCCGTGCGTGTACATGCACAAGATCGCCGTCGGTCCCGAGGCCGCCGGTTCGATCGACATCACTGCGACACCAACGCAGAACCTTCGTTGGATCGCCAAGGCGAAGGGCGAGTCGGTGCGCGACCTGACGGTCGTCATCCTCGACCGCGAGCGTCACACCAACCTGATCGCCGAGGTTCGCGCCAGCGGCGCCCGGGTGAAGTTGATCACCGACGGCGACATCTTCGGTGCCATCGCGACGGGCTGGCCCGACGCAGGTGTCGATGTGCTGCTGGGTACCGGCGGCACGCCCGAGGGTGTCACCGCCGCTGCCGCGTTGAAGTGCATGGGCGGCGAGATTCAGGGGCTCCTTGCTCCGCGCGACGACGCCGAACGTCAGCAGGCCATCGACCTCGGCTACGACCTGTCCGAGGTCCTGACGACAGACGTCCTGGTCAGGGGCAACAACTGCTTCTTCGCGGCGACCGGAATCACCGACGGCGAGTTGCTGCGAGGGGTGCGCTACGAGCGCAACGGCGCGCGCACGCAGAGCCTCGTCATGCGCTCGAAGAGTGGCACGGTACGAATGATCGATGCACGCCACCGCATCGACAAGCTGTCGGCGTTCGCCGCCGTCGACTATGCCTAATTGTTTGGGCCTGATTATTTGGGCCGATCGTGAGCGTGATCTTCCGGAGCGTCAGCCACGCTGCACGAGGCTGGCGATGCGCCGTGTCAGACCGCGCGGAGCCATGCTCGAGGCAGCGACCATCGACTTGTAGAGCGCGCCAGGAATCGACAACGCCCGGCCCTTGGCGACATCGTGCAGCCCGGCTGCGCGCCACATCGTTGGCAGAAAGCCACGCAAACGACGGGTACTCGCCCGTGTACGAATCGCTGCCGCTGACACTCTGGAACTCGGTACGCGTCAGGCCAGGGCACAACGCCGTGACGTGCACGCCAGTGCCACGCACCTCCTCGTGCAGGCTCTCCGACAACGAGGTGACGTATGCCTTGGTTGCGGCGTAGACAGCCAGCTTCGGGGCAGGCTGGAAGCTGGCAACACTGCTGACGTTGAGAAGATATCCACGCCCTCGCGGCACCATCACGCCGAGCGCAGCTCGACTGATGCGCGTCAGCGCCGAGATGTTCAACGCGATCTCGTCGTCGAGCCGATCGGGATCGAGGGTGTGGAACTCTCCCGACGTCCCGAACCCGGCGTTGTTGACGACGAGATCGATGCGATGTTGCTCGTCGGTGACGCGAGCCACGACCTCGCCGACGCCGTCCGCCGTCGTGAGATCCGCAGCCATCACTTCGACGCCTTCGTAGCGTGCGGCCAGCTCCTCGAGCCTGTCAACACGGCGGGCGACGATCACCTGAGGTATCCCAGCTTCACCGAGGAGCTGCACCATGGCCTCGCCGATCCCGCTCGACGCTCCGGTGATCAGCGCTGACGTGAATGGAAAGGTGGTTGCGGCCATGCCGTCGAGGCTACGCCGCCCCCGCGCTGATGCGTTTGGAGTCGCAGGACCCTATACGGGTCCGCACACGCCAAACGCCGTGTGGTGAGGGGTGCGTTTGGAGTCGCAGGACCCTATACGGGTCCGCACACGCCAAACGCTGGGTGAGGGCTCAGTGAGGGGCGGCGGTGCCGAGACCGCCGGAGGCGTTGAGGCGGGCGTTGGCCCGGCTCAGTGCCGCTTCGGCTTCGGCATCGGGCTCTTGACGCAGCGCTGCTTCGGCACGCTCCTTGGCCGCGGTCGCTCGGCCGCGATCGATCTGATCACCGAGCTCGGCGATGTCGCTGAGGATGCTGACCTTGTTGTTGCCGACCTGTACGAAACCGCCGTGCACGGCGACATCGAGTTGCCCGCCATCGGCCAGCGTGATTCGAGTGTGGTTCTCGGTGAGAGCGCCGAGGAACGGCGCATGACCCGGCAGGAAGGCGATCTCGCCGCCGCCGAGGGTGCGCGTGATCACCTGCGTCGCTTCACCGGAGAACACGACCTTCTCCGGTGACACCAGCTCGACCTGCATCGTCGCCATGTCTGTCACGCAACCTGGTCGGCCAGCGACTTGGCCTTGGCCATCACCTGCTCGACGCCGCCGACGTTCAAGAACGCCTGCTCGGGCACCTCGTCCATGTCGCCACGAAGAATCGCCTCGAAGCTCTCGACGGTTTCCTCGACCTCCACGAACTCGCCTTCGATGCCGGTGAACACCTTGGCGACGAAGAACGGCTGCGACAAGAAGCGCTGGATCTTGCGGGCCCGCGACACCGTGAGGCGATCCTCTTCCGACAGTTCGTCGAGACCGAGGATGGCGATGATGTCTTGCAGTTCCTTGTAGCGCTGCAGGTTCTCCTGCACACCGCGGGCCACCAGATAGTGGCGGTCACCGACGACGTCCGGTTGAAGAATGGTCGACGTCGATGCCAACGGGTCCACGGCCGGATAGATGCCGAGCGCGGCCACCTGACGGCTCAGCTCGGTTGTCGCGTCGAGGTGCGTGAAGGTGGTGAACGGTGCCGGGTCGGTGTAGTCGTCGGCGGGCACATACACCGCTTGCAGCGACGTGATCGAGCGCCCGCGGGTGGAGGTGATCCGCTCCTGCAGCTGCCCCATCTCGTCGGCCAGCGTGGGCTGGTACCCCACGGCCGAAGGCATGCGACCGAGCAGCGTGGACACCTCGGAGCCGGCCTGCACGAAGCGGAAGATGTTGTCGACGAACAGCAGCACGTCCTGGTTCTGCACATCGCGGAAGTACTCGGCCATCGTCAGCGCCGACAGGGCCACGCGCAAGCGCACGCCCGGCGGCTCGTCCATCTGCCCGAAGACCAAGGCGGCCTTCTCGAACACGCCGGACTCTTCCATCTCGATTCGGAGGTCGGTGCCTTCGCGAGTGCGCTCGCCGACACCGGCGAACACCGACACACCACCGTGCTTGGAGGCAACCCGGTTGATCATCTCGGTGATCAACACGGTCTTGCCAACGCCGGCGCCGCCGAACAGGCCGATCTTGCCGCCGGACAGGTATGGCGTCAGCAGGTCGATGACCTTGATGCCGGTCGTGAACATGCGCCGCGACGGCTCGAGCGCGTCGAACAACGGTGCGTCGCGGTGGATGTCCCAGCGTTCCATGTCGGCGTAGTTCTTCGGATCGTCGTCGAGGCAGTCGCCCCACACGTTCCACACATGACCCAGCGTGCGGTCGCCAACCGGCACCTGGATGCCGTGGCCCAGGTTGCGGACCGGCGTACCGCGGGTGAGGCCGTCGGTGGGCTTCATGCAGATAGCACGCACGCGGCTGTCGCCGAGCTGCTGGGCGACCTCGGCCAGAACGATGACCGGCTTGCCGTCGACCTGCACGGTGAACTCGAGCGCAGAGTTGAGCTTGGGCAGCGTGCCTCGAGGAAACTCGACGTCGACCACGGGGCCGGCAATGCCGACAACGCGACCGTCTGTGAATTCCGTTTCCGTGGCTGTGGGTGAGTCGTTGGTCATGGTCATGACAGGTGCTCTCTCATTGTCGAACCGCGCTGAGTGTCGCGGGAGTGTCTGGTGATCCGTCGTGGAGTACTTCGAAATCGATGACGAGGCCCTTGTCGCCACCGGCCAGCGCTTCGGCGCCGCTGACGATCTCCATGATCTCGGTGGTGATCGAGTCCTGGCGGGCACGGTTCATGATGCGGCTGAGGCTCTTGATCAGTTCGTCGGCGTTGTCGGTTGCGCTCTTCATCGCTCGTTGACGGAACGCGTGCTCGCTTGCTGCGGCATTCAGAAGGGCTGCGTAGATACGTGCTTCGATGTACTTCGGCAGCAACGAATCGAGGATGGTCGTCGGATCCGGCTCGTACTCGAAATCGGCTGCGGGCGCAGCGTCGTCAGCCACTCCCGGGCGACCGTCGCCGCCCGCGACCGTGTCGCGCTCGAGAGGAACGAGTGGACGTTGCACGACTTCCTGCGAACCGGCTGAGATGAATCGGGTGTAGATCAACTCGACCCTGTCGACCTCGCCGTTGACGAACAGATCGACGACGAGCTGGCCGATCTCTTTGGCATTGGCGTAGCTCGGCGCGTCGCTGAACCCTGCGAACTTGGCCTTGATCTTGTAGCCGCGGAACCTGAAGTAACTCTCGGCCTTGCGACCAACGGCGATCACCGAGTAGTCGCGGCCCTGCAGCACGTCGCCCTTGATCTCGCCCTCTGCAGCGCGCTGCACGCCGGCGTTGTATCCGCCGCACAAGCCGCGGTCTGCGGTGATGACGACATAGGCGACGTTGGTGACCGTGTCGCGGCCGGCGAGCAGTGGCGAGGCTGTGGACCCGCCGGCGGCTGCGAGATCCTTGACGACCTCGGTGATCTGATCGCTGTAGGGCACTGCGGCGGCAACGCGTTGTTGCGCCTTGACGATGCGGGAGGCAGCGATCAACTCCATCGCGCGCGTGATCTTCTTCGTGGCCTGGACCGTACGAATACGTCCCCGAAGAATGCGCTCCTGCCCTCCAGCCATTTACAAATCTCCTACTTCGGCGCGCGCGCCGAGGGAAGCGCCAGCGACGAGGCGCACGGAGGGAGCAGCCGAAGCGCAGCGGAGGCCAGTCCCGACCATCATTCGGTAGCCAACGTCTTGTGGCTCGCGGCGTCGCCGAGCTCGGCGGCATTGGTCGCTGTCGGATCGGCAATGCGGGCCGCCTCGGCACTGGCCGCGACGAAACCCTCCTTGAACTCGGCGATGATGTCGGTGAGCTCAGCAGGCACATCGGCCTTTGGGTCGCTGCGCAGTGCCGCCAGCAACGCACCGTGCGTGCTGCGCGTGTGGTCGAGCAGCTCGGCCTCGAAGCGACGTACGTCCTCGACGGGAATGCTGTCGAGATAACCCTTCGTGCCGGCGAACACCACGACGACCTGCTCTTCCACAGGCATCGGGCTGTTCTGCGGCTGCTTCAGCAGCTCGACCAGGCGATAGCCGCGCTCGAGCTGGGCCTTGG